>CAVQON010000017.1:0-322373 GCA_963714455.1 uncultured Actinomycetota bacterium | reverse complement strand
ACCCCGCTCTGGCGGACCGGCGCTGGGACGTGCTCGACCCAGGCGTCTTCTACATCGCCGTCAACACCGCACTCGTCCCCGTGCTCGAGCATCGCCTCGCCTTGATGGCGGCCATGGACAGGGAGGCGATCCTGACCGTGCTCGGTGGCGAGTTCGCCGGCGACGAGGCCGACGGGGTGGTCAAGCCGACACTGGAACGCGACTACGTCCCCACCGGGCTGTGGTCCGGACTGCTGGGTCGCGAGATCCCCGCCACGGGCGATCCGGAGCTGGCGCGCGAGCTGATCGAAGCCTCCGGCGAGCCGATGCCTGACCTGGTGTACGACTTCCCCGCAGCGCTGGAGAAGGAACGGGAGGTCGCCGCCTTCATCGAGGCGATGAAGCGTGCGGACATCTCCGTGACCGCCAACCCGATCGCCGCCGCGCAGTACTACGGCACGGTGCTGCAGCCCGATACCCAGAACCACCTGACGTGGGCGGGGTGGGGACCCGACTGGGCCAACGCATCCACCGTGATCCCGCCGCTGTTCAGCGTCAACGGCGGCTTCAACCTCTCACGCGTCAACGAAGGTGGCCTCGAGGACGCCGCGTTCCAGCAGGCGATCGACACAGCGCGCCGCGAGACAGACCGGGACGCCCAGGCCGAGATGTGGAAAGACCTCAACACGCGGGTCGTGGAGCTGGGCCTGGTGATCCCGACGTCGTTCAGCCGAAGCCAGGCGCTGTGGGGTTCCGGGCTGGGCGGGGTTCAGTACTCCCCCACCTGGGGTGGTGCGGTCTACAAGGACGTCTACGTCACCGAGGACGGCGAGTAGCGCGGCATGACGGGCATCGCACCGTCCCCCTTCGTCGGTCGCGACGAGGCGTACGGCGTGCTGCGCAGTCGCTACGCGTTGGCTGAGTCCGGCGCGCCGCAGGTCGTTCTCGTCACGGGGGAAGCCGGGATCGGCAAGACGAGGCTCGTGACGGAGTTCGCGGCCGGCGTCGACGAGGTCTCGCTCGTCCTGGCCACGCACTGCCTGGAGCTGGCCAGCGCCGAGATGCCCCTCGCCCCGGTCCAGGGCCTGATCCACCGGTCCTACCGACGGCTGGGCGATGACGCCCTGCGCGAGGCGGCCGGCCCCTACCTGCCCGAGATCGCCGCACTCGAACCGGCCCTCGGCACTGCCGACGCCGCGGTCGACCAGCTACGGGTCTTCGCCGCCGTCCGACACGTGCTCGAGTCATTGGGCACGAACTCGCCGGTAGTCGTGGTGGTCGAAGACCTGCAGTGGGCAGATCAGCCGACGCTGAGCCTGCTGCGCTTTCTGGCGGCGACGATGGACGAGTCACCCGTGCTGATCCTCGGCACCGAGCGCGCCGGCGTCCAACGGAGCCCTGAGCTCACCGAGATCCAGCGGCTGCCACGGGCGTCGACCCTCGCGCTCGACCCCCTCTCGACAACCGATGCGCAGAGCCTCGCCTCCGCGCTGGCCCAGGAACGACCAGGACTCACAGTCGATGCGGCCTCGATCGCCGAGCGCAGCGGCGGCAACCCGCTGTACGTCGAGGAGCTCGTGGAAGCAGGCTCGGAGCTTCCCTCGTCCCTGCGGGAGCTGTTGCACGCCCACCTCGACGGACTGTCCCCGCCGGCGCGCGACCTGGTGGAGCTGGTCGCGGTGGGCGACCAGCCCGTCCGCTACGACGACCTGGTGTCCGCGAGTGGGCGATCAGCCCACGAGGTCGACCACGCGATGGCCGAAGCACATCAGCGCCACCTGCTCACGACGTCCGGCACTGACCGGCTCCGGCTGAGGCACGCCCTCCTCGGAGAGGCGGCTCGGGTCGACCTGGACCCCGGCCGCCGGCGAGCGTTGCACCGGGCCTGGGCTGACAGCATCGCGCGGACGACGACGCCGTTGAACCCCCACGCGGCGTTGGCGTTGGCACGCCACCGCGCAGAGGCCGGCGACCCCGCCGCAGCGCTCCAGGCAGCACTCGACGGAGCGAAGGCGGCTGAGGCCCTCGACCTGCACGACGTCCGCGCCACTCTGCTCACGCGGGTGCTCGATCTGAGCGCCACGGGTCAGGTCGATACTCCCGCCATCAATGAGGCAGAGATCCTGCGGCAGGCCGCTACGTCGTCCGACCTGGCCGGGCTCCCCGGGGCAGTGGATCTGCTGGACGAGGCCATCAGCCGTGTCGACCCGGGCAACGTCGATCTGCTGGTCGAGCTGCTCGTCGTTCGCGCCGCGGCGGAGGGTCGACGCGGCAATCCCGAGATGCCCGCTCTGGAGCGAGCACTGCACGCCCTGCCCGCAGAAGGCCACGACCGGGCTCGGGGACGGGTGCTGGCCGAGTGGGCGGACTACGCGGTCACCGACTTCCGCGCCGACGAGGCGCGGCCCAAGGCAGCGGAGGCCATGCGGCTTGCTCGCGCTTCCGGCGACCTGGCGACCGAGGCCCTGGCCATGAAGTGCCTGGCGGGTGCGGTCGCGATCGACGACCCAGAGCGGTCCCTGGAGCTGTCCGCTCAAGCGATCGAGCTGGCTGACCGCGCACACGCCTACGACGTGATGGTCCCGGCCATGATGAACTCCGACAACTGGCGGGCCCAGGTGCTCGGCCGGTACGAGGAGTCCCTCCGAGTCAACGAGGGTTTCATCCGCCTGGCACGGCAACGCCATGTGGAGCACAAGGCTGCGTACCTGCACATCTGGTCGGCCGCGAGTGCCTTCGCTCTCGGTCGGCTGGACGAGATCGAGGACCACCTGCGCCGGGCCGAGCGCTGGCGCTCCGGCAACGAGACGGACGTGTACCTCGACTTGGCGCGGGCGCTGCGTGACCTCGTCCGGGGCGACCCGGCGCGGGCGCGTGCGTTCGTGGCCGACGCACCGGCCATCCACCACTTCCAGTGGACCACTCCCATCACGTGGGTGCGGTCGTGGCTGGCCTGGCTCGACGACGGTCCCGACGAGGCCGCGGCCATCCTGCTCACCGACGTGCAGCCGCGAACGCAGCCCGGCAAAGAGACCTACCTGCTCACCGAACCAGAGATCCTGCTCACGTTCGCCCGGTACGTCCGGCAGATGCGTGCGGGGAAGGACCCCGCCCATGACGCGACCCGAGCTCTGGCGCGCGCGAGGGACACCGTCACGCGCAAGCAGCCGGACAGCGAGGTTGCCGCGGTGCTGGACGCCACGCTGGCCGAGCTCGACGGTGCGGACGCCGTCCAGCGGTGGCGTGCGGCGGGCACGCGGTTCGCGCAGGCCGAGGGCCCGGTCTACTGGCGTGTCGACACCTTGATCCATCTGGCCGAGATCACCTCCGACCGGGGTGAGGCCCGAGACACCTTGGACGCGGCTGAGCGCGATGCGCTGGCGATGAACGCGCAACCCCAGCTCGACTGGATCGCGGCTGCCAGGCGGCGGCTGTCGGACCGTCCCGCCCCGGCCGGCCTCACCAAGCGCGAGGTGGAGATCCTCACCCTCGTCGGGCACGGGCTGACCAACAGCCAGATCGGCGAACGCCTGTTCATCAGCTCCAAGACGGTGGGCGTTCACATCTCCAACATCCTGACCAAGACGGGAACGTCCGCTCGTGGCGAGGCGGCCGCGTGGGGACGCGACCACGACCTGCTTCCCCCTTGATGGCTACCCGCCGAAGCCGTCGCACTGACTCGACGCCGTGCCATCAACGGTCACGTCGGCGCCGATCGGTGCGGGCGTGTTGCCCTCGCACGACAAGTCGCCACCGATCGTGCTGCCGTCCAGCACCGGTGACCGGCCGAACGTCCCGGTCAGAGTGACCGACCCAGCGATGTCACTGTTGACGAACTGCGGCCCGAGCGCTTCGCCCTCCACCGAGGCCCCACCTGCCGAGTCGATCATCGTCACGTCCCCGCCGATGGCGGCTCCGTTGAACTCGGTCTGACCACCGGTCTGGAGGCCGACGATGTCCACGTTCCCCGCGATGGTTCCTGGGATGGCGAACACCCCACTGCACTGATCGCACAGAAGGTCGCCCTCCAGCGTCGGCGGGCCAAGCTCGCCGGACGTGCCCTCGCGATCTTCGAGGCCCGCGAGCCGCCATTGGCCGCTGACGCGGATGTCTCCGGCGACGACGCCGCCCGGGTTGAGAATGGCCACCGAGGGCTCGCCGTCCTTCACGATGACGTCGCCGCTCACGGAACTGGCGATCGCGCACGCCACCCCTTGGTCGACGACGAGGGTGCCCTCGACAGGTTGCTCGACGATGTAGAGCGCGATGGCGTCGAAGCCCTCGCTGGCGACGCCTACCTCAGAACACAGCGTGCCCTCTACGGCCTGCGTGGGGTCCTCGGAAGAGGTCTGCTCGGCGGTCTGATCCGGGGTTGAGTCGGCGGCCGACTCATCGTCGGCGGATGCGCCGCACGCCGCGACGACTGCCATGGCGGTGGCCGCAAGAACAGCCTTGGTGAGCATGGGCGGAGCCCCTTCCTGACGGGAGTGCGCCAAGACTCCTCCGGCAGATCAGGAGCGCACATCGCGAGCCGCTCTTCATTTCTGCCGCCCGGCTCTTGAGAGGCGGTCGTCAGAGCTCGATCCAGTAGCGCTTCTTGGCATCCATGACGCTCTCGAAGACCCCGCCTTGGCTCTCGATGGTGCG
Organism: uncultured Actinomycetota bacterium; assembly: GCA_963714455.1. Classification (GTDB taxonomy): domain Bacteria; phylum Actinomycetota; class Actinomycetes; order Jiangellales; family Jiangellaceae; genus CAVQGZ01. Next base: position 317,747 of record CAVQON010000017.1, on the reverse strand, counting down.
GGCTGAGCCGAGGTTGTCGTCGTCACACGTCAGCAGAACCTTGTCGAGTCCCAGCTCACGGGCCCGCGGCAGCGCGAGGCCCAGCGCGCGTGAGCCATGTCCCTGACGCCGGTAAGCAGGCCGAATGCTGTAGCCGATGTGTCCGCCGCGCGTGCGCAGAAACTCGGTGTCGATCGAGTGGCGCAGCGCAAGAAACCCGATCATCGTCGTCCCCTCCATCACCCAGATGTAGTCGCAGGGCACGAGCCGATCGGGCTGGACGGTCGCTGGGTCGGACTGGATTCGAATGAGCTCCAGCAGCGCCTCGAACGACCGACGGTCAGGCCCGAAACCAGCAACCATCGACTCCCCGGAGCCGTGGCGAAACTCCTCACCGAAGTCGCAAACGCACTCCAGCCAGGTCTCGAACCAGTGGGGCCCGGGGACAACGAGGGCAGTCACACACCCATCTGACCACGATCAGGGCGGCGCGGTCGTCGGTGCCGGTCTGCGGTGATGCCCGCGGCTGACGCAACCCGGACTGCTAATCTCCCGAACGCCCGATCAAGCCCAGGGCAGGGTCCACACGAGCAGGAGGCGCCATGGCACTGCGAGACGAGCTGAAGCGGATCGACCTGTTCGCAGCCCTTCCCGACTCCGCGCTGGACGACCTCATCCAGTCCGGCACACGCTTTCGACTCAGCCCCGGCAAGAGGATCGTGCAGCAGGGAGCCGCAGACGTCGGATTCCAGATCCTGCGTTCGGGGTCGGCCGCGGTGACGGTCAACGACGTTGATCGGGGAACCATCGGGGCGGGCGACTTCTTCGGCGAGATCTCACTCTTCGACCCGGACGGGCGACGCTCGGCGACGATCATCGCCGGCCCGGACGGAGCCGAGACCTTCGCGATCTCAGCGCTGACGTTCTCCTCCATCATGGACAAGCACCCGCAGATCGCACGCGCGCTCCTGCCCGTGCTCGTGCGGCGCATCCACGCCGCCGAAGCCGCCCAGCAAGCCTGAGCGAGCCGCACCGGCAGATGGGGTCGCTGATGGACTGCTCGGCCTGTGGGACGGGCAACGAAGCAGGCCGCAAGTTCTGTGGTGAGTGCGGCGCCCCGTTGACCGTGGCCTGCACGACCTGTGGGACCACGAACCCCCCACGCAGCAAGTTCTGCGGCGAGTGCGGCTCCTCCCTGTCGACGGCGACGGCTGCGGCTCCCGCCGAGCCGTCGACGGCGACGCCCGAGTCGGGGCCGGCGCGAGGGACGGAGCGCCGCCTCGTGTCGGTACTGTTTCTCGACCTGGTCTCGTTCACGACGCTGTCGGAGCGCCGCGACGCCGAGGACATGCGGGCGCTCATGGACCAGTACTTCCACACGGCGCGCACCGTCATCGACCGGCACGGCGGCGTGGTCGAGAAGTTCATCGGCGACGCGGTCATGGCCGTGTGGGGCACGCCGGTCACTCATGAGGACGACGCCGAGCGCGCCGTGCGCGCCGCGCTGGAGCTGGTCGACGCGGTGGCCGCTCTCGGCCGCTCGATGGACCTCCCGCTGCAGGTGCGAGCCGGGGTGCTGACCGGCGAGGCGGCGACCGGGCCGGACGCCGGCAACCAGGGCATGGTGACCGGCGACATGGTCAACACGGCCGCGCGTCTGCAGTCGGCCGCCGATCCCGGCGGTGTCCTCGTCGGCGAGGCAACGTCGCGCGCGGCCTCCGGAGCGATCGCATTCGAGCCGCGGGGGGCCCTGGACCTCAAGGGCAAGGGCGAGCCGGTGCGAGCCTGGCGGGCACTGCGCGTCATCGGGGAGCGCCAAGGCCAGAACCGCATGGCGATCGAACCGCCGTTCGTCGGCCGGGCCGAAGAGCTACGTCTGCTCAAAGACCTGCTTCACGCCACGGGCCGGGAGAGCCGCGCCCGCCTGGTCTCGGTGATGGGCGTCGGGGGCATCGGCAAGTCACGGCTGGCCTGGGAGCTGCTGAAGTACGTCGATGGCCTCACCGAAGACATCTACTGGCACCACGGCCGGTGCCCGTCGTACGGCGAGGGGGTCACGTTCTGGGCTCTGGGCGAGATGGTGCGGATGCGCGCGGGCATCGCCGAGACCGACTCCCCCGCCGCGTCGCGGACCAAGCTCGCCGAGGCCGTTGAAACGTACGCGGCCGACGAGGACGAACGGCACTGGCTCCAGCCCCGCTTGGCGTTCCTGCTGGGCCTGGAAGAGCGTCCGGCAGGCGGGCGCGAAGAGCTGTTCTCAGCGTGGCGGCTGTTCTTCGAGCGGATCAGCGATCACGGCACAGTCGCGATGGTGTTCGAAGACGTGCAGTGGGCCGACCCGGGCCTGCTCGACTTCATCGAGGCACTGCTGGAGTGGTCTCGGAGCAAGCCCATCTACATCCTGACGCTCACCCGCCCCGATATCCTCGACCATCGCGAGACGTGGGGGGTCGGCCAGCGCAGCTTCGTCGGGATGCACCTCGAACCGCTCAGCGCTGCCGAGATGGCCGGCCTCGTGACGGGGCTGGTCCCCGGAGCCGACGACGAGTCGGTGCAGCGCATCGTGACCCGGGCCGAGGGGATGCCGCTGTACGCGGTGGAGACGATCCGCATGCTGGCCGACCGTGGCGTCCTTCGTGCGGGCGAGAACGCCTATGACGTCGTCGGCGACCTCGACGAGATGGGCATCCCCGAGACGCTGCATGCCCTCATCGCCTCGCGCCTGGACGCACTGGGAGCCTCGGACCGCGCAGTCGTGCAGAACGCCGCCGTGCTGGGCAAGAGCTTCACCATCGACGCTCTCGTAGCGGTCACGGGGGTCACTCGCGACGAGCTGGAGCCGCGTCTGGCCGACCTGGTGCGCAAAGAGTTCCTTGACGTCGAGGCTGACCCCCGATCGCCGGAGCGCGGCCAGTACTCCTTCGTCCAGTCCATCATCCGCGAGGTCGCCTACGGGATGCTGTCGAGGTCCGATCGGCGCAGCCACCACCTCGCGGCTGCCCACCACTTCGAGGCGATCGGCGACGACGAGCTGGCCGGCGTGGTGGCCACGCACTACGTGGAGGCCTTGCGCGCGACAGCGCCTGGACCCGACGCCGACGCGCTCGCCGCGCGCGCCAAGGACGGGCTCGGTCGAGCAGCCGAGCGTGCCCGGGCACTGGGCTCTCCCAAGCAGTCACTGGACTACCTCGAGCAGGCACTGGACCTGACACCGGACGGGCCGGCGCGAGCCGCGCTCTTGGGTCAGGCTGCCGAGACCGCCGAAGATGCCCTGCGCCGCGATGACGCGGCCCGCTACCACCGCGAGGCCATCGCCGTACTCGAGAAGCTCGATGACCGAAACGCCGAGGTGTCGGCCTTGGGCGCGCTTGCCGCCACGATCGGATTCGACGATGCCCGCGAAGTGGGTCAGATCGTCGACCGGATGCGAGCGCGACTGCCCGATGATCCCGACGACCTTGCTCAGGGCAGGCTGAACCACGCGGTCGCCTGGGTCGAGTTCCACGAGCAGGCTCTGCAGGCCAGCCTTGAGTCGATCGACCGGGCGATGGGCTCGTTCGAGCGGGCCCGGTCATGGCGAAGCTTCAGCCAGGCGCTGCAGGCGCGGCTCAACCTGCTCACCATGCTCGGTCGCCATCGAGAGGCCGCGTTGCTCGTCCGCGGACGGCTCGCGGTCGCGCTGGAGGAGGACGACCTGCACGAGATCGCTCGCGCCTACGACTCACTCGCTTTTCGCAGCGATGACGAGATCGGGTTCTTCGAGAACTCCATGAAGGCCGCTGAGGTCGCCCGCCGCGGCGGGTACGGCGAGCTCGAGCTCAGCGCGCTCACCAACGGGCTTGAGGCAGCCATCGAGATCGGCCGCTGGGACAGCGCAGACGAGATCATCGCCGACCTGCGATTGAGGTCCGAGCTCACCGGCCAGCTGCTCGACACCGTGCTGCTCGGGGAGGCGCTGCTGCTGGCCTATCGGGGTGAGGACACCCACGCGCGGGCGGCCCTGGCCGAGGTGAGCCCACGGTCGCGCGAGTCGAGCAATCCGCAGGTACGGTCGTGGCTCGCCCGCATTGGCGGTGCCGTCGACCTGATGGCCGGAAGGCTCGAAGGGGCCTTCGACGCAGCCGTGACCGCGATCCAGGCCGATCCCCCCGGCCCCAACACGATGCTGGCAGTGACCAACGCGGGGCAAGCTGCACTGTGGCTACGGGATCCCGGACGGCTCCAGCAGGTCATGCACATCGGCCATGACGCGTCCGGCTTCTGGAGTAGCTCAGGCCGGCAGGCGATTCGGGCACTCGAAGCCGCGTTGGCTGCTGTGCGAGGAGACCATGACGAGGCTGCACTCGCCTACGACTCGCTGCTTGCCACCCGGCTCTCGACGGGCCACCGCTTCGCTCACGCAGTGCTCACCGTCGACGCTGCCTCAGCACTGCCGCCCGAGCTCGTCCCCGAGGGCGCGGTCGAGACAGCCCGACTCCTTCTCGACGACCTCGGGGCTGTTCCCCTGCTCGCTCGTCTTGATGCAAGCGTGCGATCAGCCACCGAGGCCGCCTCGACGTAGGCACGGCCGCTCAGTCGCCGGCGTACACGGCTGCGATCTGGTCGGCGACGTTGGTCTCGACCGACTTGCGCTTGACCTTCAGGCTGGCCGTGAGCTCACCGTTCTCCTCGGACAGGTCTCGCGGCAGGGCGGCGAGCCTCTCCAGCGCGACTCAGGTCTTCATCGTGGACGGCGCGGCCCGCCTCGACCATGCCGACATCGGCCGGTACGGCGACTTCCGCTGGTTCAGCCACGCACCATCAGCGTCACCGACGACCTGCTCACCGTGCTCGCCGGCCGCGTCCAGGAGCAGGGACTGGGCCGCAACGACTACCTGTTCCCCTCCGTCGACCAGCGTGGTGACCACCCGGTCACCAAGGACACCTTCCGCAACCGAGTCTGGACACCCGCCATCAAGACTTCCGGGCTCGGGTTCCCCGTGCGCATGCACGACCTCCGCCACACCCACGCCTCATGGCTGCTCGCCGGCGGTGCCGACCTCTCAGCGGTCATGGAACGACTCGGCCACCGACAGATCGCCACCACCCAGAACTACCTGCATGCACTCCCCGACTCCGACCGGCGAGCGCTGGACGCCTTCACCAGGATCAGGAAACGCTCCACTGGATCCCGCGAAGAGTGGTCGTAAGACCCTCGATGTCCGTCCTGGGGGCCTCCGTCAGGTCGGACACCGAGCACCACCGAGCCGCCCTGGCGGCGCCAGGGTGGCGGCGAGGCGGCCGTCTGGCCACCTGGTCACGTCGCGTGGCGCCGGGCCCACCGTCGGCTTCCGCACGGGGGTGTCAGCCGGTGAGCGCGTCGCCGGCCTGGGCGACGGCTTCAGCGCGAGAGTGCACGTCGAGGCCGGCGTCCATGATCTCGCGTTCCAGCGCTGCGGCCGTTCTGCGCTTCGACCCAGCCCCCTACCCGCCCCCGGAGCTCCGCCGCCACCGCGCTCCACCCGGCAAGGACGAACCGCCCCGCCCGCGGCCACAGGCCGGCGCTCGATCAGGCATTGGTCGGTGCGTCCCTCACCGAGCGACGCGGGTCACCGTGGCAGTTCCTCAGGATGTGTGGGGACGCTCACTCAGCCGAGGAGCGGGCCTTCAAGCCGCTGGGATCGAACTGGCTCTCATGTACAAGACTCACCCATGCTTGTACCATATGGACATGGTCACCATGAGCGTGAGCGCGGCGCGGGAGCAGCTGGCTGAAGCCGTCGAGCAGGCCAGCCGCGAGGCCGTCGTCATCGAACGGTACGGCCGCGCAGCCGCCGTGATGATCAGCCCTGCCCGCTACGAGGAGCTCATGGACGCCCTGGAGGAGGTCGAGGACGTCGCCGCATTCGACGAGGCGATGTCCGAGGAGGGACCCAACATTCCCTGGGAGCAGGTCAAGGCCGACCTCGGGTGGCAGTAGCCCGCTACCGGGTCGAACTACGCCCGGCGGCCGTGCGGGCGCTGCGGAAGATCGACCCGCAGATGCGCGAGCGGATCCATGGCGCCATCGCGCTACTGGCCTCCGAGCCTCGACCCCCGGCTTCGCGCCAGCTCAAGGGTCGCGAAGGACGGCGTGTGCGAGTCGGGGACTACCGGATCATCTACACCATCGCCGACGACGTGCTGCTGATCGTCGTCGTCACGGTCGGGCACCGCCGCGAGGTCTACGACCGGTAACCCTCGACTGATCGACACCCGCCCATGCCGAGTTGAGGGCGTTCGCGGCGGGTCTTCTGAGGCGCTAAATACCTGCGTCCCACCGCCCAGATAGGGCTACCTACGGGAACGGGTTGTTGATGGTGGCCGTGGGAGGGGTGGCATCAGCACCGGAAACAGGGTGTGCTCACTGACGAGCAGCGCGGCCTGCCGCGGTCGCTGGCTCAGCGCGGTGGCATACCTGTTACCCGACCTCGTGGTCGATGGCTCGCGGTTCGAGTTTGGAGCCCGACCGGTGAGGAAGAACGTGCCCGGCGTCCCGGTCTCCCGCAACGTGGCCACGATGGATGGCAGCCCGGCCGGATCGCCCCCGGCGTCGAAGGTCAAGCCACGACCTTCTCGTTGGTGGGGATGCGGGTCCAGTCCGTACCCAGCAGGGGTGCGGGCAGTGCCGACGAGGGTTCGTCCGGCGCCGGGGGCGCCGGTGTCGTCGCGGGCGTCGGTGGCGCCGGTGCCGACTCGGCCGGGGACGGGGTGGTCGGCGGGCTCGGGGGCCTCGGCGGTGTCAACGAGGCGAACGACTCCGGTGACGACGTGGGCCTGGGCAGCGCGGTCGGTACAGCAGTGACGTCGCCGCCCCCGCACGCACCCAACACCGTCATCACGGCGAGGAGCACACCGACAAGAAGCCGTCTCACACCTGAGCCTGGCGCGGATCGAGCACCCCTGCCAGAGTCCATCGTCACCGTAGGCGCACGAGCACTATCCGCGGGGGCGCAGCGCCTGGCGCCAGCCGTCGAGCAGGTCCACCGCACAGCCGAACCCGACGGCCGAGCCGATGAGCACACTGAAGGCGTTCACGGCCTGCTCGGCCTGACCTGGGTCCAGCACCGGGCTGCCACCCAGCGCATCCACGAACGCCGGGTCGACCAGGCGACCTGTCGCCACCAGCCAGATGACCACACCGGCGAAGACGACGTCGAGCACGGTGTTCACCGCGGCCAGACCCGCCGTCCAGTGTCCGACCCAGTAGGTGACACCCGCCAGCACGATGCCCGCGACGAGCACCGCCACGAGCAGCGCGGTGACCGCGGGCCACAGATCCTGGTTGAGCACCGGGACCGGGTCAGCGTCAGCGCTGGGCCAGTACTCCCACGGCCACAGCACGACACCGATGAGCAGCACCTGGATGGCGATGCCGGTGATCGTCTCGCCGAGCGTGACACCGGTCTGCGCGGCGGCGGGCAGGTCTGCCGGTGACCACACGTCCTCGGCGCCGCCCAGCACTACGCCCCGCCGATCGAGGACCGCGAACACGATCGTGATCCAGAACGCCACCTGGACGGCCGCGCCGACCACGGCGCTCAGTGCTGAGGCCAGCACCTCGAGTGGGTTCTCGCCGGCCAGGCCGCTGCCCAGCGCCACCAGGGCCGCGACCAGCGGCAGCACGATCACCGCGACGGTGCGCAGCACCCGCACGTAGTCGGGGTAGAGGCGAGGACCTATCAACCATCGAGGTCCGGCCTCGGCGTCGGCGACCCGCTTCGGGTCGCCCAGCTTGGCGAGGCTCTGCCACTCCGCGTCCGCTGGGGGCACGCCTTCGGTCACCCGCCTGCCGACGTCCGACTCGATCGTCGCCCGTACCCGAGCGGTCACCTCGTCCCGGCGCTGCCTGGGCACATCGTGAGCGACAACCTCCAGGTAGCGCTCGGTGAGCGACGGCGACGCCGAACCGGATCGCGGCGGGTGGTGCAGCACAGTCATGACGACACCTCCCTGCTGTCCCTATCTATGGCACCAGCGGACGCCGGAGCGCACCAGGGCCGAAAGACGGCCCCGGCGTCGCTGTCTGGCGTCTCAGCCTCCGCTACGACGGGCGTCCTCACCGATCGTGACGAGGGCTGCTCACCCGACCGCCGCCTCGAACAGCCAGTCGGCGACGGTGACGTCCAGATCCGCGACGGCGACAACCTCGACGTGGTCGAGGGACGCGCCGGAACGTGCACGCCTCAATGTCGGGGTCAACACATCGGGAGGTGCGAAGCCCCAACTCGTCCCCGGTCCACCCTCGCCTGCTTCGGCATGCCCATCCGCGGGGCTCGCCCTGCAACTATCCGTCAGCAACCGCGTGACTGCCGTCCGGTAGCTGCAGGTCGTGCGCGAGGATCCCGGACCCAGGTTCACCCGGCCCGGTGACGCGTGCCGCTGTGGACGGGCGGATGATAGAGGCGCTGGCCCCGGACGGGCGCCTCGGAGCCGGGTAGGAGACCACCATGGACATCCGCGGAACCTCGTCCCGCGGCACTGCAGCCTTCGCAGCGGTCGCGGTGCTGGATCTGGCTGCGCTGCCTGGCTGCTCGTCCGACGAGCCCGCGTAGCCGGCGGGCAGCCCGGCGGCGTCCACGGGAGCACCATCCGGCACGGCCGGGGCTCCCGGCACCGGTCATCGTCGAGCCGGGCCAGGCCGAGGCCACCGCGTCGGTGGGCGCGACCATCGTGTTCAACCAGCGCGATCCAGCGAACACGAAGGTCAGCACCGACAGACCCGACATTGTCGAGTCACCCAGGGCAGCGACGACGGCAGCGCCCAGTTCAACCCGGGCGCGGTCGCGCTGGCGGGCACTTCTGCGTTGACTCATCGTGTCAGGGCGGTGCGTACGGCGCGGTGAAGCGTCCAGCCCGTCTTGGCCCGTCCGCTCGGCCGTCCTCGTTCACTGGCTTCCGCTTCCCACCGGAGGTGATCGTGCTGGCGGTGCGCTGGTACCTGCGCTACGGACGGTCCTACCGGGACCTCGAGGAGCTGCTGGCACAGCGCGGCATCGACGTCGATCACGTGACCCTGTATCGATGGGTTCAGCGCTTCACCCCGGAGCTGATCGAGGCAGCCCGACCGAGCTGGCACGTCGCCGGTGATCGCTGGTTCGTCGACGAGACCTACGTCAAGGTCGCCGGGGCGTGGCGCTACGTGTATCGGGCGGTGGACCAGCACGGCCAGGTCATCGACGTCTACGTGTCGAAGCACCGCGACATCACCGCGGCCCGCACGTTCTTCACCGCATCAGTGGCACACCAGCCTGAGCCGGCCGAGGTGGTCACCGACCGAGCCGCACCCCTGGCGCACGTGATCGACGACCTGCTTCCAGCGGCGCTGCACACCACCGAGCAGTGCGCCACCAACCGGGTGGAATGCGATCACGGGCGGCTCAAGGCCCGGCTACGACCGATGCGCGGTCTGCGAGCGACCGGACGCCGAGCGTGCTGATCCGCGGTCACGCCTTGGTGCAGAACCCGCGCCGCGGCCACTACGAACTCGCAACCGAGGCGACACCTTCGCTGCGGTTGGCCACCGCCTTCGACGATCTCCAGGCACTGATCTGACCGCGACCCCCATGTCCCCGCGAGCCCACACGCCCTGCGATCGACCAATGCAGCAGAGCCCTCACATGTCGATGCGAGGTCCGGGTCCACCATGCGGCGATTTCTCGTGGAGACCGTTCCGGTGAGCAATGAGTTGGCAGTGACCTTTGGACCTGTACGTGCTCGAGTTTGGCACCGACGGCTACCCGGTGCGAACGCCGTCACGACCAACTCAGGGATGCGTCGAGTTACTCATCGACCTTCGGGTCAGGCGGCCGCTGCGACCGCGGAGCCCGCAGCGGCTCGTCGGAGCGACCGCCCTCGCCGTGGCTGACGTCCAGCCAGTCGCGCAGTCCATGCGTGTCCGGCATTTCATTGGGCACCTGGTGCTCCGGCGTGAAGGCGGACCGCTCCCGCTCGTCCATCTGGGAGTCCCGTTGCCGGAGCAGGTCCGCGCGCTCGCCGAGCAGGTCGCGGAGTGCTGTGAGGCTCACGCGCTCGGGACGGACTCGTTCGCCGCCCAGACCGCGCGTGACGTCCACCTGGACGCTGTCGCGGCTGACCGGGAACGCGCTCTCGTGCACGAGTTGACCGGACCGGCCGCTCTCGTCCAGTCGCACCAGCGCGAGGAACTCGCCCTTCTCGGGCAGCGGCCAGTCATCGTCCCGGCGTCTCGCGACGGTGATGTCCACCGTCTCCCGCGGTTCGCCGTCGATCACCTCGGCGATATTGAGCCGGAACGCCCCGAGCTCTCGGCCGTGCTCGCTGGCCGGGTCGTCCTCGGTTCGGATCAGCTCGACGTCGGCGATCCTGGCAACCAGGTCGGTTGCTGCCAGCCGCTCGGCCAGCGTCAAAGAAGTGGGTCCGTACGTCGTCATTTCATTCTCCTCCGTACCACAGGACGTGGCGGCCCGAGGGTGCGGCCGCCAGTGCGGGCGCGGTGCTCGTGGTTGTACCTGCCAATTGAGCCGCCGCCGGCCAGGTCGACGCGTTCCAGTCCTTGCGGGTCACACGCAACGACGTCAAGAAGTTCTGCTCCCGGAAGGCCAGCACGAACTGTCCCGAGCCCGAGTCGTAGGACAACGAGGGCTGCGCGCGACTCGCCTCGCTGGTGTACCCGACCCTGCTTCCCGACAACTCTCCTCCGGAGACAGTGCAGTGCAGCGTCCTGAGGGCATTCATCCCGTACGCCGAATGCGGAGCCCAGGCGAACCCCACCATCACCCGGTTGTTGGGCGCCGCGGCGACCGCTACCCCGGAGAGAGACTTGTAGAAGTCGTCCAGCACCGTCGGTGTAGACCACGACCACCCATCGTTGGTGGAGATGCTCGCGTGCAGGTGGCCGGACCCGGCGTGGTCAGCCCGGTCGAAGTGCGCCCACACGAGCACCCAAGTGCGCACCCCACCCACAGCGGTCACCGCGAGCCCTGGCTGGCCGTAGGTGTTGGCTCCGGCCGGGGCGCCGGCCCACGACCAGTTGCCGCCCGCGTCGGTGCTGCGCACGATCTTGATGGTGCCGTTGTCGTCGCCATCCACCCAGCACCAGAGCTGCGTGCCGTCGGAGGAGCTCGCCAGACTGTGCCCGTGGACCGCGCGCTCGCCCCCGTAGTAGCGCCAGTTGGCGAACAGGAAGCTCGACCCGTCGTTACGGAGCCAGGTGGGGATGCGGTTGGGGTGTGACCAGGCCAGGTCATACAGCCCGCTCGTGCCGATCGCCGTCACGCCGGGCGCCAGGCAGGTGCGCGCCTGGTAATGGTTGTAGTCGGTGATCTGCGTTGGGATCGAAACCCATGTGGCTCCCGCGTCGGTGGAGGCGAACTCGCGCAACCGGTTCCGGTCGAAATCTCGGAAGACTGCCTTCACCCGAGCCACGTCGCCCGACCACGGGCCGAACCTCTGCCGGTGGTACTCGTAGCCGCCATTCATCGTCTCGGTGGCCGACGAGGTGTGGTCGAGCCAATAGCAGTGCCCGAACTCATGGGTGAGCACGCCCTGCAAGTCGATCTCGCCGGGGTCAGCGTTCCAGGGCACGAAGTTCCAGTCGGTCAGCGACGAGCCGTTCTTCCGGTGTACGACCAGGCTGGCCTTACGCCAATTTCCAAATGTCGAGGCGATTCGAGTGCTGTCGAAGTGGCGCTCATTCATGGTGACGAGCACTTCGCCATCGGCCGGTTCGGTCCGAGTGGTGTACCCGAAGAACTGGTAGCGGCAGTCCACACCTGCCGACATCTGCCAGCGAGTGTAGGCATTGATCACCGCCTCCTGGAACGGCTGCCTCCAGGAGTTCGGAATGCCTTGGGCCGTGAACGTGTCCCAGTTGATCCAAACCCTCGGACGGTCTCCGGGATTCCAAAGCGCAAAGTCGGCCATCATGCCCTCCTCAACGCCGTCGGAGTTGACGACGCAATACAACTCCGAGCGCCGGGCTCTTCACAGACGTTCCTCCTACGCCGCGTCCACGTCAATCCCCCCGCTGTTAGGACATATCCGAACGTCTTCTGGCCCGGGACCAAGGGCTACGTACAGCGCTTCGCCATCCGCTTCTGCCGGGCGGAGGAGCCGGCCCACCGAGACTTGGTCCATGACCCGCCATTCATTCATCCAAACGGGTAGGGCAACGTCCCCGACGCTCCGCTGGGACGATGCATGCGCGCCCAGTTCGGACTCTGACAGACGAGGCGACGCGGCCATCTCATCTCATCGCGGGAGCTGACTCGGCGGCCTGTGCGTCGCACCTGAAGCCCGGTCCGGGCATCCATACCGGTGAACACGGGCTCTGTCGGCCATGGCGCGACCTCCTCGGCGTGTGGGGGGCGTCCGTGGAGCCGCCACGCCGTGCCGATCAGTCTCGAGCTGGTCTGAGCAGAGGCCAGGACCACACCAGCGGTGTTGGCCAGCGTGCTGGAACTGACGGCGGCTTCGTGAATGGCGGGCCAGCACCATCGCCTTGGGCTCGGCGTCAGCCTTCTTCATCTTCGCCTCGACCGCGACCAACTCGGACAGGTCGTCGGCGGCGATGCGGCGGCGGGTCTTCCCCGCGATGTCACGCGGGCGGACGCCGGCCAGCATGGCCTTGGCCTTACCTGTGGTGATGTCCTTCTTGGCCTGGCCCGGCAGGAGTTCGGCCAGCAGCGCCTGGAGCCGGTCCACGGTCTGCACGCGACGCCGCGACAGCGCCTCGCGGCGGTCGGCGAGCATCCGCAACGCCTCCAGCTCCCCATCGACCTTCAGCGCCCGCAGGTTGCCGGCGCGGACCGCGGCCACCGCGACCGAGTGCGCATCATGGGCGTCGGTCTTGCGGCCGTGCCCCACATCGAGCAGCCTCGCGCGGGCGACGAGCTTGGCGGGAACATCCACGATCCGCTCACCGGCCTCGAGGAGACGCTGAGCCAGTGGACGCCCAACCCCGTTCGCGCCCTCGACCGCCCACACCCGCTCCGGCCAGGTATTGGCGTACCGGCGCATCGCCGCGTAGCCGGCCTGGTCGGTGGTGAACCGTCCGGACCCTAGGAGTTCCTCGTGCGCGTGGACGACCTTGATCGTGGCCGACAACTTGTGGGGATCGACCCCGATGATCACTTGCTGCGGTACGCAGATGCAGAGACACGTCCGGGAGCTGTACGTCCCGCGGGCTGACGCGATCGGCCATTCCTGCTGGGGGTGAGTCTTGCGTCCTGGGTCGTGCCCGAGGGTGCCGTGCCGCCGGCGGTGGCCGGGAGCACAGCACCCTCGGGTGGTTCGACGCTCAGCCCTCCAGGACGCAGAAGCCGACGTCAGTCGAGCGCGAGTGCTGGGTGGAGATGCTGCCGACGATCGCGCGGTCGCGAGCGACGACTCGCACCACGTAGCCGCACTGGACGAGCCCGGTGGTGTCGAAGGTCCACGGTGTCCCGCCCACAGCGGTGTCGGCGTTGCCGCTGAGCACGGTGACCGGACCGAAGCCGGCAGGCCCGCCGTCGATCTCGACCTCCCACGCGCCCATGTGCACGTCGGTCGCCTCGACCAGACCCTGCAGCGTGACTCCGGGGGTGATGAGGCCGCAGTCCCCCACGGGTGCGGTGATGGAGACCGCGACGTGCGGCCAGGTGTTGTCGAGCTGCACCCGCTGGGTGTCGACGACGCCCTCGCCCTCGACCTCCAGCTGGATCGTGACGGTGTCCTCGCCGCTCGAGCGGTAGTAGCCGAGGATGCCGGCGAAGTTGTCCTGGTGGGACAGGTAGTCGAACCAGCCGTCCACGCTGCCGGTGTGGTACTGCGAGGCGCCCACCGTCGGCGTGACCCAGATCTTCTCGGTCAGGGTCTGGCTCGCGCTGCTGCTGTCGATCACCTGCAGCCGGTAGCGCTTGCCGGTGATGGCCGGGCCGCGCACCACGATGAGCCCACCGAAGGGCACGTCCTGCCCGGACGGGCTGTACACGGTCGTCCCGGTGTCGACGAACTTGGCCGACGCCGACGCCATGCCCGTGACGTCGCTGATGTCGCGGGTGTGGATGCCGCCCACGACGGACAGCTGTCCGGGCTCGCCCTCCAGTCGCGGGACCAGCACGTGCGCGTCGAGCCGGTTGCCCCAGGTGGGGACGTCGTCGGGGTCGGTGGAGGACGGCGGCGTGCTCCACGACAGCACGGCGCGTACTCGCGCCACCCGCGGGTCGGAGCAGCGCCGCTGGAACTCCTCGACGTCGACCGGCAGCGCGGCGCTGTAGCACAGCCCGCCGTCGGGCAGCGTGGTGAGGTCGTAGGCGCGCAGCGACACGGTGCCCAGGTACTCCCAGTCGCAGGTGTCGGCCCAGTCGGCCCAGAACGACACGTGCTCCAGGCTGCCGCTGGTGCACAGCCCGCCGGAGAACCCGGACTGCTTCTTGACGCGGTAGGTGGCGACGAGCTTGCTGCGCCGCTGGTCGAGGCCGACGTCCTCGAGCTCCTCGTAGTCGATGTTGCCGGTGGTGTCCTCGACGACGGCCACCAGCTTGGTGATGTCGATATCGAACGGGGCCAGGGCGCTGGACAGCTGCTTCGCGCCGGTCACGCTGATCGCTGCGGATGTCTGCAGTGACGTGACCTCGGCGAAGGCGAACCGTGAGGGCTCCACGGTGAGCCGTCCCGGCCCGTCGCCGCGGCGGTCGGTGTAGGAGGCGATGCGCTGCTCCAACGTCAGCGCAGGCTTCGCGGTCTGCAAGGACGGGTCGACCGCGGGGAACGGGGGTTCGGGCAGGTCCGGGATCACCGGCTCGTCCGCCAGCGGCGGGAGCACCGGGGGCAGCGACTCCAGCAGCCCCGGCGGCAGCTTCACCGTGCTGGTCAGCACGTCGACGAAGTCGGTGAGCAGCCAGCTCTTGTCGATCTGGATGGTGCAGTCGCGGACGGCGCCGTACACGGGCACCCAGGTCGGGTTGCCGGCGGGTGGTTCGACGTTCCACGACAAGATGGCGCGGACGCGGGGCAGCTGAGGCGTCACGCACCAGCGCCGCGTCGGCGCGTACGGCAGCTCCACGGAGTAGCTGAGCGGGTGGTGGTCGCTGCTGCCGCAGTCCTGCCCGGCGGGGATGTCGTGCACGTCTGTGGCCACCAGGCCGACGTCGGTCCATCCGCTGCCGTGGTCGACGAAGAAGCGGACGAACTCGTCCGAGCCGTCGTCGCACAGGTCACCGGCGTACCCGGTGGAGTGCTTGATGTCGAAGGTCGCATACAGCCGCTTGGTGTGCTGGTTGTAGCCGACACTGGTGAGGTCCTCGTAGGTGGTGACCGACGAGAGCGCCTTGACCGGCTTGAACCCGGAGGTCGGGAAGTTGCCGAAGTAGTTGGGGTTGGCCGCCATCAGCACGCGCTGCTGCGACCTTGTCTGCTCCACGCGCTGCTCCGCGGGGGACTGCTGGGCCATGGGTGGCCTCCTTCGCAGGGTTCGGGCCGCACGGCCCGGCCACCGGCGATCGGTGGCGTATCAGCAAGGAGGCGGTCAGCCGCGTGGTGATACATGCCGGCAGCCGCAAACCGTCCGCGCATCTCCCGGTGCCGGTGCCCAGGAGGGAGGCCGCGGCGCGTGTGCGTGTGGCTTGCTGCCCCCGACAGCCGGGTCGGCTCAGGCGGTCGGGCTGCTGACGCGCTTGCCCAGGGTCCAGGCCCACTCGTGGTAGTCGCTGCTGCGCGGGTAGCCGCTGTGGCCGAGCAGCACCGGCGGTGACGGGTCGCCTGCGTCGCTGAGGGTGACCTCCGACACCGGCCGGTCCAGCAGGTGCTGTCGGCCGCCGCCGGGGTTGCCCGCGTCGTCGCCCAGCACCGTGAACCCGAGGGGGTCGGTCGGGCGGTAGATGTTGACCCAGCGTGTGGACGCCGGCCGGTCGGCCCCGAGCTGGGCGGCCACGGCCGCGGACGCAGTCGTCCCCGGCTCGTCCGGCCTCGGCGTGCCGGCCGGCGGTTCCTTCGGGTACTCGTAGGTGCCCAGCCGCAGCCGACCGGGCGGGCGCCCCGGAGCCGGTGCGGCGGCGGCGTTGCCCAGCACCTGCGGCCCGAAGGCGCCCGGGAACACCCGGCCCCAGTAGTAGCGAAGCTGCGAGCCGTAGGTCAGCAGCGCCACGGCGGATCGCTGGCGCGGCTCGGGCGGCGATGACTCCCAGTAGTCGTGCGGCAGGCGCAGGATGGCGGCCACACATAGGAACGAGCCCAGGCTGTGCCCCGACAGCAGCGCCCGGTCGGACCCGGTGGTCGCGAACCGTAACCGCTCGTACAGGTCGGGGACGGCGCGTTCGGCGTAGCAGGGGGGGCTGAACGGGTGGGCGACCCGCGGCCAGAAGCACGACAGGTCCCACAGCACGCCGACCGGGCGGCGGATCGCGGAGTCCTTGTGCACCCGCGTCCCGAGCGCCACGAGTCCGGCCGCGGCACCGACGCATAGGTACAGCCCGGCAGTCACGGGCAGGTCTGCGAAGGAGTCGGCGAGGCCGCTCGCGGCGTCCGCGCCGCGCGCCCCGGCTAGGCGGGAGCCGGCGGCGTGCACCAGGCTCACGAGCATGGCAGCGCCGGCGAGCAGCCCGAGCTGAGCCAGCAGCGTCTCGCCGCGGCGGGCGAGCGCGGCGCTGCGGCGCTTGCGCGCCATGGCTCGCGCCAACCGGTGGCGGGGAAGGTCCTCGAGTACCGCGTAGTGCGCGGCGTCGGTGGCGATCTTGGTGCGCAGGGCGGGCGGCAGGTCGAACGGCGGAACCGTGCGCCGTGCGCCGGCGATGTCCGCCGTAACCCGATCCTCGATGGTCTTCGTCATGCGGCGGCTGCGCGTGTGCGCCGAGACCCCGATCACGACGGTGCCGAGCAGCACCACGGGGAACATGGCGGCGAACGACCGCACGGCATCGGGGATCACCAGCTCGCCGGAGTACGGGGGGTCGCGGACCTCGACGACCACGCCGGGCTGCACGGTGATGCTGGTCGTGCCTTGCGTGCCGGCCGACACGACGAAGCGCTGCGCGTTGCGATCGCCGGGGGTGCTCGAGGTCAGCGCGATCCCGTCCGCGTCGGTGACCAGGCTGATCTTCCCGCCGCTGCCGACGGTGAGCGAGGGGACGGCGACCAGCTGCGCGGGGCCGTCCTGCGCGACCTCCAGCCGCTCGACCGACAGCCGGCCGGACTCGACGACAGGAGCCGACGCCGGACCGGTGACGGAGCCGTCGACCAGCTCGAGGTCGCCGACGGCGATGGCCGCGGAGCAGTCCAGCGTGTCGCCCGCGCCGGGGTGGTCGGGGCACAGGGCCGGTGGGGTGTAGGCGGTGGGCACCTGGCCAAGGTTGGCCGAGCCACCGAGCCACACCAGCACACCGACGACGGCCGAGGTAGTGAACAGCAGCGCGAAGAAGAGCGCGCCGCCGAGGAACACTCCGGGGCCGGCGCCACGGAATCCCCAGGACCGCCGCCGGTCAGAATCGCCGCCGGCGTGGTGGACGAGGGCGGCCAGGAGCAGCCCCAGCAGCACGACGGCGTACCAGCCGCCGCCTCCGCCGCGCAGCATCGCGACACCGATGCCGGCGGAACCGAGGACGGGCACGACGACGCCGACCCGTATCGGCCACGAGGTGCGCCCCGGGTCGCGCCAGGTCACCAGGCCGAGGACGACACCGATCCCGACGAGCAGGCTGAGCACGACCATGGCGTCGGCGAGGACGTCGAGGTCGATGAACTCCGCACCGGAGGTGGCGTCGAGGTCCACGCCCAGCCACGCGACGTAGCCGACGGTGAAGGCGACCCCGCTTCTGGTGGCCCACAATGCGACGCGACGCAGTCGCGGGCCCGGCGGCGTGCGGCGATCCGGCTCCCACGGGCCCTCGGTCTCAGGGCCGTCGGAGGCGAGGACCGTGAACGCCACGGCCAGAACTCCCAGCGTCGCGCCGAGCCCGACACCCGTCACCGCCAACGCCGACCAGCCGCCGCTGACCAGGTGAGCCACGGCGCCGGTCAGCACCAGCACGGTGGCCAGGCCGGCCAGCAGATGGGTGGACGCCAGCCAGCGCCAGCGGCGCCGACCGTTCCACATCGCGGTCGCCTCGAGCAGGTGCGGGTACCGCTTGACCGGCGGCTGGCTCCCGCCAGCCGGCGTCGCGCCCGCCTTGTGCTTGGCGTCGGTGCCCTCCGAGCGGTCCGGCACGTCCTCGTAGCGCTGGGCGGTAGCGTCGGCCCAGCAGCCACAGCGCGGCCAGCACCAGCAGCGGCCCGGCCGCCCCGATGGCCACCCGCCGCATCGGGTGCTCCCAGTCGGGCTCGGAAAGGAACTGCAGCTGGGAGGGCAGGCTCGGGCAGAGCAGGTCACCGCCGCGGAAGCACTGGAAGGCGACCAGGTCGATGCTCACGATGGCGGCGCCGGTGATGAGTAGGCAGGTGAGCCCCAGCCCGGCCAGCCGAACGACGAGCGCCGACCACCGCTGGGGACTGAAGCTGTACGTCGGGCCAGTGCCGGCGGGGGACTGCTCGCCCGTCGCGTGGCAGGGAGAGCGCTGGGCGTGCCCAGGCGGCGATATTGGCCAGCGCGAACGGCGTGAGCAGCAACCACAGCGCGCGTGAGAGCGAACCCTTGGCACCGGAGGTCAGCGCGCCCCACGAGTACGCCTCGACCCGCCATGTCGTGCCCCCGGCCGGCGGCGGCGGGGTGCGCATCCAGTCCGGAAGAGCCTCCTCGGCCTGCGGGGTGCGCTCCCAAAACCCAGTGACGTCGTCGCCGGCGATGCGCGTGACGTTCTCGGCGGACCCGACGTCGAGCATCGCCGCCGGAGGTGTCCCAGAGACACCGTGCACACGGATCTCGCGAAGAGTGCCCATCGCCGATCACCAGCCCCATGTGGTGGACGTACGAACGCTAGCGCCGGCGCACCCCGCTCACGTCCCGTTCGGCGACACCCCGTCCGGACGGACGACCGACTCCTGCGGCCTACCATGATCGGCCTTGAGATCCGAAGAGACCGACGCGACCACAGGTGATCTTCCCCAAATTGGCAGCCGAGTTTATGGCATTCGCAGGACGTCCTCCGAGGGGCTGAAGACCTGTGTCATCTAGCCGCGAGTCGGGCTAGGTATCGGCACTACGGGGCACCGTTGGTCCCGGCTACGCCATAGCCTTCAACGGTGGCGCGAGTCCGGGACGCTGTGTTGCCAGCAGGGCTTGCCCTCGGTCTGATCCTCATCGTGATCGGCCTGGTCCTGGGCAACTACGGGCTGGCCGGACTGGGAGTCGTCGTCGCCTTGGCGGGCTGCTTCGGTCGCCGCCCCACCGAGTCGGCGGACTGTCGCTGAAACGGTGCTTCCGGCCGGCGCGCCCAAGGCGTCGGCGTGGAGGGTGGGCCATCATGACCGCGACATTCGCGCGCACCGCTGGGGTGACCCACTTCGCCGCCTGTGGACGCATCGTGACGAGAGCGGTCTTTGGGCGCAGGCGACCGGTCCGATCGGCTACGGGCGCCGTCCTGCTACCCGGGCGATCAAGGCGGGGCGCTGAGGTGTCGATGGCCGCCCGGGGTGCAGCGCGGGATGTGCTGCCCTACGTTCGCCGCATGCGAGCTGTGACGCGCCGAGTCCTGTCCACCGCCGCCGTCTGCGCGCTGAGCGCGGGGCTCATGGCCCCCGCTTCGGCGGCGCCGCCGGTCTTCCCGGAGACGGTGTCGCTGCCTGAGGCTTGGGAAGCGGAGGGAGTGGCAACGGGGCGGGGCACCGACGTCTACGCGGGCTCGCTGGCGACGGGGGCGGTGTGGAAGGCCGACCTGCGCACCGGTGAGGGGTCTGTCCTGGTCGAGGAGAACCCTGGAGGGGCTGCCGTTGGCTTGGCAGTCGCTCGTGGGGTCCTGTTCGTCGCGGGTGGTCTGAGCGGGCAGGGGTATGCCTACGACGCCGACACCGGCGAGGAACTCGCGACGCTCGACCTTGGGCCGGGGTTCGTCAACGACGTGATCGTGACCAAGAAGGCGGCTTGGTTCACCAACTCCTTCACCCCGGAGATCTACCGCGTGGCGCTGGCCAGAGGGGTACCGACCGGTGAGGTGCAGACCGTCCCGCTCACCGGTGACTGGGAACAGGTCCCGGGATCCTTCGTCTTCAATGCCAACGGCATCGAAGCGACGGCGAACGGGAAGTCCCTCATCATCGTCAACAGCACCGTAGGCGCGATCTACGAGGTAGATCCGGCCACCGGGACCGCGACGCTCATCGAGACGGACACCCAACTGACCTCGGGTGACGGGATCCTGCTTCGTGGTCGGGAGCTGTCTGTCGTGCGCAACCAGCTCAACGAGATCGCCGTGCTCAAGCTGTCACCCGACCTGTCCTCGGCCACCCTCGTCGACACCTTGACCGACCCAGAGTTCGCGGTCCCCACAACCGTGGCCGCCTTCGGCTCGACCTTGTACGCGGTCAACGCACGATTCGGCACGCCTCCGGCAGGAACCCCCTACGAGATCGTCAAGGTCGACGGCACCGGCCCCCGCCGATAGGCCGTCCACCCCATGCACGCCACGCTGCGCCTCCCACACCGCCCGCGCGACTGGGGCGCGGGGGACCGAGCGGCTCGGCGGCGCCACCGGTTCAAGGGCGCCCCCTTACTCATCTCAGCCTGAGGGAGCGTTGCCGAGCGACCCCAACGAAGACGGATACACCATGGGGTCCTTGCGCCGCGAAACGACCGGCCGCGCACGACGAGCCGGGCGGTCGTGCGCGGCGCCACGACAAGACTTGGCCGGCATTGGTCAGCGCCCATCCGGCGGCGCGGGCCACGACACGGACGCCGGTGCCGATGCCACTGATGACGGTGTCGTAGCCGGCCGGGCTGGGCAGCAGCGAGAGCGCGGCGTTGGTGAGCTTGCAGGGCAGCTGGATCGCGCCGGACAGGGTGACCCTGGCGTGGGCCCAGTGTTCTTCGCGATGCCGGTGACCTCGAGGCGCAGGGCTCGCAGCCAGGCCAACCGCTCGGATTGCCCGGAGACGGCGACGACGAGGTTGCCGTCAGGGAATGGGGCCGTGGTGTTGTGTCTTCGTGGAAGTAGCGAAGCCCCGACTGCAGGGGAGGGGCCGGGGGTGCGCCGTTAGCCACTCCATGTCGGGCTGGCCCCACCCGGCGCGGGGTCGGCGATCGGGACTGTTGACGTGGCGTGTGATCTAGGCCACAGTCAGTTCGGTCGTACTCCTCGTGGAAGGGCAGACGCGATGAAGCGCCTGGTGATCGTTATCGGATTGGCGGCACTGCTGTTTGGGGGTCTCGCGATGCCGGCGTCAGCGAAGGGGAAGGAGCAGGCTCCAGCCCAGGTCTGCAAGTCGCTCGATAACACGTTCCCGCCGGATGAGACCAAGCCGTTCCCGCTGACTATTCAGTCCGACGGCGGGTGTGCCAGCAGCGTCGCGCAGGGCTTCCCCGGGTCCTACGTTCTGACCGGGTCGGCGTTCATCTCGCAGTGCAAGTTCCTTGAGGACCTCGGCATCCAGTGGCCCTACGAGTTCTACGGAGACGTCGAGGACTTCGACCCGCCCTTCCCCTACGTGGCCAAGAACCGGGCTGACTGCAAGTACTTCCTCAGCGCGTTCCACTACCAGCAGCTGCCCACTCCCTCGGAGTAGCGCAGGGGTTCAGTCGCTGTCCCGCAGCCGCTTCGGTGGCCGGGGTGTACCTGGACGCCGACCCCGGAGGCGACCGCTGCGTGGGCCCCACGCCGACGCGCAAGCCGCCCCATTGGTGCAGCGGGCGGCTTGCGCGAAACCCGGGTGAGGACCGGCTACAGCTTGATGACGGGGCAGACGAACCGGCGCACGTCGTAGGTCACGATCAGGGCGTCAGCGGCGATGGCGGCCTCGACGGCCTCGTCGCTGACGAAGACCGGGTCGCCGGCGGCGTTGGTGCCGTCGGCGTAGGTCTGCCAGCCGTCGGCGTAGTCGACGAGGTTGACGATCCACCGGCCCCCGTTGTACCCGGGCAGCCCCGGTGCGGCCTCAGCGACCGCGGGTTGGGCACCCTGGAAGTTGTAGAGCACATCGAAGGAGTGCGCCGGCGCCCGGGACGGGAGGTCGCGCGGGGTCAGCACGGTTCGGTACTGACCGCCGTCGACGTAGAAGGCCTGACCCCGAACAACGGTCGCTCCCTCGGCGGGTGCGGCCAGGGCCGGTGAGACGGCACCGGCAGCAGCCATCAAGGCGGCAGCGGCCGCGGCGGTGAGTCGGGTGACGGGACGCATGGGTCCTCCTCTGGGTCGGTGCGCGCGGGAATCGCGACGCACCTCGACACAACCGCCCGCCGACTCCAGTTGCCAGAACGCCACCATTACGGTCCGGCTACCGAAGTCTTACGCCACCGGCCGCTACTCCCCGCGCCCCACCGGTGCTCGGTGACCTGACCCGCACGCGTGGACGGGTTCCTTGTGGCGGTGCCGCGGATTGCGGGGTCGTGGTGACCTTCCCGGGCGCATGTTCAGCGCCGCGGCCAGGGTCGAGGTGGCGTGCAGCGCGGTAGTCGTGGGTTCCCCGCTCGGGCAGCCCGGGTCGCATTCGCAGCATCAGCGCGGTCCAGGGACAGCGGCGGCCAACGACCGACAAGCCACCCGTCCGGTGGACGGGGGATCGCGACACTCGCTGCGGCCGACGTCCGGTCCGCCTGCTGGCTAGCATTGCGCCCACGGCTCCGTGACCTGCTGCTATCGGGAGGTGGACCCGTGGGTGATGTGGTGCTCGGCGAGGCGGATCTGCGTCGCCTGATGGACGCTGCTGGTGCCTGTGATGAGGCATCATGCGACGACACCCGGCTCGCCCAGGTGTTGGATGCTCTGGTTCGCCTGGTCCCGGCAGAGGTCGTCTTCTGGGACTGGTTCGATGTGTCACCCCGCCTGCACGAGCGGGCCCTCGTGGGGGCGTCGCTGACGGGTCCGCCGAAGCGTGCCCCGTTGGGGCCGTGGTTGGATCACCTACCCGAGCACCCGGTGATGAGTTGTCGTTTCGGTCCGGTGGTTGCCGTCAGCGACGTGCTGACCCAGCAACAGCTCGAGCGCACGTGGCTGTGGGAGGAGGCCTGGCGGCCGGCAGGGGTGCGCCACGAGATGGGCATGGAGCTGTCCCACCCGGACTCGCAGGTCAACATCGTCGTGTGGTCGCGAGGGCCGGGGCCGGCGTTCACCGACCGGGACCATCTGGTGCTTCAGCTGCTGCGCCCGCACGTGGATGCCGCGGTACGACGACTGTCATCCCCAGCACTCACTCCCCGGCACAGGCAGATACTGCGCCTGGTGCGGGACGGTTACACCGATGCCCAGATGGCTCGACGACTCGGAGTCAGCGAGGCCACGATCGGCAAGCACCTCGAGCGGATCTATGTGAGAACGGGGGCGCGCAACCGAGCGCAGGTCGTCCGGCTGACTGCCGATCTGCTCGACTGAGCGGCACGAGCGGGTGCGCAGGGCACCGGCGGCTTACGGCGAACGTCTACTAGAGGTTCGCGACGCTGCAGCGAGACAGTGTCGGAGGTCCTGATCCCGCCCCAACTGGAGGTCCTGATGAGTCCCCGTCGTGTCTGCGCCGCCGTCGCCACCGCGCTTGCTGTCCTGGCAGCCGGGACATACCCCGCTGCCGCGGTCCCCCCAGTCAAGTTCGGTCCCTTCCCCGTCGGGGACGACCTCCTCAGCGAGGTCAAGACGTCCATCGAGGACAGCTGCGGTGTTGAGGTCACCGAGATCACCGGAGACGGCACGATCAGGTTCGTCCAGTTCCGCAACGCCGACGGCGATGCGGTACGTGGCCAGGGCTGGTTCAACTTCACCATCGACGTCACCACCTCCACCGGTGCCACGGCCACCATCCGGGAACGCAGCATGGACAAGTACAGCGGCCCGGAGCTCGCCACCGTCGACAGCACGAGCGGACGCGCCACGGCCCTACTGGGCGCCATCGGCCGCATCGACGCCGACGGCAATCACGTCGGCCGCACGTTCGACGTCTGTGCGTCCCTGACCTGAGGCCCTACTGCCTGAAGCAGGGCTCGGCGCAGACCCGCTCGTAGTGGCACGAACTGCACCTCGATCCGGGTCAAGGCCGTCGTCCTCGATTCGTGCAGTTGCCCCCTCGCTGTCGACGAGCCGCGAGGCCATTTCGTGGGTCAACGTGCCCGCAACGCATACGCGGTTCCGAGACACGAGCCTCCCTGCACGAGGTGAACGTGCCGTCCTACCGCGTCACCGACCCGAGCGTGCGACACGACGTGCACCTGCGTGAGAGCGTCCGAGACGTCCATGCCCAGTCAGGACCTCCCGTCGCCGCCTGGAGCACCGTCGCCCCACCGGCTGCGGCCGCTCGCTCCACCCGCCTGCTGACCGACCCGGCATCCCCCTGGCAGCTCTGCGCATCACCAAGGACCGACACCTCGGTCACTCGCCGTACGTGTCGACGAGCATCACGCCCACGCCCTGGGTACGGAAGCAGCTACGACCGCAAGAAGGCCCCGAGGGCCGACCGCTCGCCAATGCGGACTCCTTGACGGCATCAGACCCTCGACGCGGCATCAGGCCAGTTGGCCGCGAATGCCGTCGAAGAACCCGGCTGAGCCGCCAGGGACGGATGGCGGAAGGTCCGCGTGGGTGTTGACGTAGTAGTCCTCGGGGTTCTTGCTGATCTGCTTGACCAGCGACCGCTCGGCGTCGACGCAGCCGACGATGTCACCAGACGCCGTGATCAGCGGAGTGAGGTCCACGACCACGCCCCCGTTCGTGCCCGCCGCCCCGACATGGATGTGCGCGAGCACGGGTGTGAAGTTGTCGATCGCGATGTCAGCGCAGATGCGCTCCTGCCCCCGGTTGAAGCGCACAACGCCCTCGCCCGAGGCACCCTCGACGCCAACAAACGGCGCGACCTCCTCTTCCGCGACGAGGTCCACGTCGAACGGCTGGCCGCCCGCGGCCCCGCCCGGGCCTGCAACGGCCCCGCCGGCAGTACCGACCAGGGCAACAGCCGCCGTAGCAGCAACTGCAGAGAACCTCTTGATCATTGTCTGTCCCTAACAATCGGCGACCGGATAGAACCGAAAGCGTGTCCCACCGCGGCCGACCAAGCGCGGCGAGCCCAGGCAGGCGTCCCCCAAACCGATCCAGGGCAGCGCAGTCACCTCTCACCCGGACCGGCCATGACCGTCATCGCCAACCACCAGGGGTGTCCAGGCGCTCGGCTGGGTCAGCCGGTCACGCTCGCCGTCGAATCGGACGTCGGCATCACCTGGTCGTGGAGCGCGACCTGGCCCACGACGAAGGCGACCAGCGAGAGTGCACCGATCAGGTACGCGAGCCGCCACAACGCATAGAAGCGACGCTCCGCAGAACCGGCCCCGCTAGATGTCGGCAGCAGCCAGCCGGACATCGGAGACATCCACCGTGACAGCGCGGTCGTGACGTCAATGGCTGGGCGACTCATCGTGACCCCCAGCGACGACCCGGTACGTCTCTGGCAACCGAAGCCTGCACTGCACGGGCCGGCATGACCATGCCCACGACCACACAAGATCCGCACACACGAGATGGGGTAGCGAGAAGCGCATGCCTTTGCCGCTGTGAGGGCCTTCCCATGGTGCGTCACTCCGCCGCAAGAGACGCATCACCGGAGCTGATCGAACGCCCGCGTCTGGCCGCGAGCAGTGCGTTTCGATCCGAGGTGTTCGCTAGCCTCCACGACGCTGTGTGTGGCCTGCCCGGCCAACCCGCATGCAACGACGAGCCAGAGCACCGCGAACCGAACCCTCGTCAGCAGGAACCCCATGGCGATGACAGACGAGGCGGGCGCCGGGTGGCCTGCGTCGCGGGGAGCCATTCCCATCACGTCGTTCACCACGATTCCCCTTCCCGAGGCTTCACCCATGCCATACGCCTCGTCGGGCTACTCCGCCAGAAGCTGGAGTCCCCAGTCCCGTCCGCAGCACTCGCGAGGCCCGGCGATATCCGCACGCTTCTGTCGCTGGCGGGGCGTTACGCTCGCTCGGCGGCGAGCGAGCAGGCGCCGAGGATCGCCCGTGCTGTCGCGGGCAGGCGCTGTGAGCGGCGGGGGCGTATGCCGTCAACCATCGCGACCTGGGCGGGTAGTAGGGCCAGCCGCCCCGAGGCGGTCCTGCGGCCGGCGTCGGAGGAACAGGTCGCGGACATCCTGGCCGAGGCCGCAGCCAACGGGCGGCGGGTGAAGCCCATCGGGGCTTCACATTCCTGGAGCGGCGCGCAACTCACCGACGGGGTTGTGCTGCGGTTGGATCAGATGCAGGGGGTCCTGGCCGTCGATGCCGAGGTTGGGACGATCCGGGTGGGTGCTGGAACCCGGCTGAAGGAGCTGATGCGACTGCTGGGAGAACGAGGGCTGTCGCTGCCGGTCCGGGGATCCATCGCGGAGCAAAGCATCGCCGGTGCCACGGCAACCGGCACCCATGGAAGCGCCCCGGGGCAGGGTTGCCTGAGCGCGCTGGTCACCGCGCTACGACTGGTCACCCCCGACGGCATGGTGCGCGCGGTATCCAGCGACGACACCGACCCGCAGTCCCGGGATCTGTTCGACGCGGCCCGAGTGGGCCTCGGTGCGCTCGGTGTCATCACCGAGATGACGCTGCGGGTCGTGCCGGACTTCGTGCTGCGCGAGGAGGTCGAGCCGGTCGATGCGTCTGATGCGGTGCGAGACCTCGAGGCCATCCGGACAAGCGCGCCATTCGTCAAGCTTTGGCTGGTCCCGCACACCGGCAAGGCGTTGGTCTTCCGGTACTGGCCCACGGACGAGGCACCCACCCTCTCGGCGGTGACGGGCTGGGTTGACGAGACGATCGTCAACAAGTACCTGTTGCGCGGCCTGCTCGCGACGACACGCAGCTTCGACATCGCGGCCCCACCGGTGATGCGCTTGGTCGGCGCGGCCTACCTGTCCGGGCGTACGCGTATCGGCCCGGCGCGCGACATCCTGGGGCTGCCGGTTCCGCCAGCGCACGGCGAGATCGAGTACGGCCTACCGCTGGCAGACGGGGCCGAAGCGTTCGCACGCCTCGAGCACCTCGTCCGCAACGGGGGTCACCCCATCGCCTTCATCCAAGAGCTTCGCTTCTCCGCCGCCGATGACATCTGGCTGTCCCCCGCCTACCAGCGCGACACGTGCTGGCTCGGCGCCTACTCGCAAGACATCCGCAGCGAGGATCCCTACACGCGGGCCGCTGAGGCGATGCTGCATGAGTGCGGTGGGCGACCCCACTGGGGCAAGACGTTCACCGCCGACCGGGACTACCTCGCAGCCGTCCTCCCACGCTTCGCCGACTTCAACGCGCTCAGGCGTCGTCTCGACCCGGCCGGAGTGCTCTGCAACGCCTTCACCGACCGCGTACTCGGCGACAACTAGTGGGCATCTCCGATGAGTGCGTGTCCGATCTGAGGTGTTCGCTTGCCTCGGCGACGCGGCGTGTCGCCCGCTGCCGATGCCATCGCTGTGTCCCCGTGTGACAGCCGGCGCGGCAGGACGATGCTGAGGCCCACGATGAGCCACGCCACCACGGACACCCACCCCTACCCCGCCAGAGGCAGGAGTCCCCGTCGCGTCTGCAGCACCGCCGAGGCCGGCGGCGAACGTCCGCTTGTGGCCGCATTGCTGCCATCCGCTGCCGCGGCCGTTCAGGGGCCCGACCATCTCGCGGCGGCACCCGAGCCCGTGACGCGAAGACTCGCGTCGATGTTCGTACGACCACGGCGCGCCACCGGCACTGGGCTGCTGACCTGTGCGTTCTCGTTCGCGGGGGCCCTTGATCGCGGGCGCAGGATCGGACCCTGCGACCTCTGGGTTGCTACGACAACGCGCTCGCACCGTGGAGGGCGTTGACCTGCACGAACGCCACAGCCCGCGCGCCTTTGGCGCCGTCCGGCTGCGGTCCGACTGCGGTCAAGACAGGTCAAGACAGGTCAAGGGCCTGGTCCCGTTTCCGGTGACCAGGCCCTTGACCTGCACTTTCTCTGGTAGCGGGGGCAGGATTTGAACCTGCGACCTCTGGGTTATGAGCCCAGCGAGCTACCGAACTGCTCCACCCCGCGGCGCAAGCGGCGTGCGCTTGATGGGTCTGAGTCTACGCGACCGCCCAGGACCCGCCAAATCGCACGCCGCTCGAGAGCGACCCGCTATCGACGAAACACGACCGTCTCCGCCGTCGCCTCGTCCTCGGGAGCCGGTGTCTCCACGGCCCCTCCGTCCTCGGGCACGGGCTCCACCACAGGCGGCTCGATTTCCGTCCCAGACAGCTGTGCTGCCCGCTCGATGGCTTGACCCAGCCGGTCGATGGCCTCGCCGTAGGCGGTGAAGTCGCCTTCCCGCAGAGCGGCCTGTGCGTCGTCGTACGCCTGCTGCGCAGCCACGAGTGCTCGGTCGAGCTGCTCCTCGGCCGTGCCGGTGTCGCCACCGCCCTCGGGGTCAGGCTCGCCGCCGTCACCGGGCACGTTCTCACCTGTGTCGGTACCGGCATCGCCCTGGAACACGTCGTCCAACGCCTCTTGCAGCGTGTCGCCGACGCCGACCGTGCCACCGAACGAGGCGAACACCAGTCGCAGCAACGGGAAGGACGCGTCGCCGGCTCGCCGCTCCACGAAGACGGGCTGGACGTATGCCAACCCGCCGCCGACCGGCAGCGTGAGGAGGTTGCCCTCGCGCGTCTCCGCTCCCGACTGGCGCAACGGCAGCGTCGCCTGCGCGATGGCCTGGTCGGTCTCGAACGCGTTCGCCACCTGGGACGGCCCGTCCACCTGCGTCGAGCCGGGTAGTCGCAGCACCCTGATGGTGCCGTAGTCACTGCTCGCCGCGTCGGCGTTCACCGCCATGAACGCGGCCAGGTTCTGCCGGTTTCGTGGCGTGAACGTGGTGGTCAGCGAGAAGTTGGCCTCCTCCTGGCCCGGCATCTGAAGCGTGAGGTAGTACGGCGGTACCGCCACGGCGGTGTCGGCCGCCGGGTCCGGCGGGATCTCCCAGAAGTCCTGGCCACCGTAGAACGTGTTGGCGTCGGAGACGTGGTAGCGAGCCAGCAGACCGCGCTGCACCTTGAACAGGTCTTCGGGGTAGCGCAGGTGCACCAGCAGGTCCTCGGGGATCTCCGCGCGGTCCACGACCGCGTCGGGGAAGACGCCCCGCCACGCCTGCAGGATCGGGTCGCTGTCGTCCCACTCGTAGAGCGTGACGGTGCCGTCGTAGGCGTCCACGGTCGCCTTGACCGAGTTGCGGATGTAGTTGATCGCCGCCTGCGGCTGGTTGGCTACGCCCTCGCGCTGCGTACGCGAGTCGTTCGTGGCCACCTCGAGCCCGATGCGCTGGGAGTACGGGTAGCTGGCCGCGGACGTGTAGCCGTCGATGACCCACTTGATGCGCCCGTCGACGATCACCGGGTAGGGGTCGCCGTCGGCGATGAGCCAGGGCGCCACCTTCTCCACGCGCTGGCGGGGGTCGCGGTCCCACAGAATCTTCGACTCGGCGTTCACCCGGTTGGAGAGCAGGATGTTGCCCTCCTGGAACTTCACTGCGAACAGCGCCTTCTCGAACAGCGACCCGACGGGCACGCCGCCCTCGCCGCTGTAGGTGTTGCGCTGACCGCCGCCTTCTGCGGCGTCGGTCGGGATGTCGAACTCGACCGGGTCTTGACCCTCGGGGGCGCCGACGATCGAGTACTCGGGCGAGTTCTCGCCGAAGTAGATGCGCGGCTCGTAGTCGCCCAGCACGCCGACCGGCGGAATGTCTTCTTCGGCCCACACGGGGCTTCCGTCAGCGTTGCGCTGGTTGCTGAAGGCAGCGACGTAGCCGAAGCCGTGCGTGTAGACCGTCGCCTGGTTGATCCAGTTCTGCTGGGCGGTCGGGATGCCGGCCTGGTCGATCTCGCGGACGGCGACGACCATGTCGCGGGTCTCCCCGTCCACCTCGTAGCGCACGACGTCGAGCGGGTCGGAGAACGAGTAGAAGCCACGAACCTGCTGCAGCTGCTGGAAGGTGGGCGGGACGACGGACGGATCGAGCAGACGGATGTTCGGGATCGTGTCGGCGTCGTCGCGCAGCTGTCCGGCAGTCGCGGTGGTGACCGCGTTGTACTCCTGGATGTCCACCCGGTCGCGACCGATCAGGTACGCGTCACGGGTGGCGGCGATGTTGCGCTCGATGAACTCGCTCTCACGGTCGGCCTCGCTCGGTCGCACCTGAAACTGCTGGACGAGCGCGGGCCAGGCGGCCGACAGCAGCACGGACGAGAGCAGCAGCAGGCCCAGGCCGAGCCCGGCGAGCGTCCAGGTGCGGCGGAACACGGCGACCATGAACAGCGCGGCGCAGACCAGTGCGATGAAGGTCAAGATCGTCTTCGCCGGCAGGATCGCGTTGACCGACGTGTAGCCGGCGCCGGTGAACAGGGCGCTGTCTTCGAGCACCAGGCCGTAGCGGTCGAGCCAGTACGCCGCCGCCTTGAGCAGCATGAGAACCGCGGCGAGGGCCGACAGGTGGGCGATGGCCGCTCCGGTGATCTTCTCCCCCGGGGTCTGCAGCCGGATGCCGCCGTACAGGTAGTGCACGACGGCCGCGGTGATGAGCGCCAGGATCACTGTCGCGAACGCGAACGACAGGACGAAGCGCCACCACGGGTACTCGAAGATGTAGAAGCCGACGTCGACGTTGAACTGCGGGTCGGTCTCGCCGAACGAGGTGCGGTTCCACCACACCAGGAACGTCTGCCAGGCCGCAGCCGCCCCCAGGCCGGACGTCACGGCCAGGATGGCCGAGCCGATCAGCACGATCCCGCGTCGCGACGGCTCGATGGCCTCGCGGTAGCGCTCCAGGCTCTGCTGCTCGACGCTCATCGGCCGGTAGCGCGGACGCAGGCGGTAGGCCAGCATCGCGGTACCGACGATGGCCAGGAAGGTCAGCAGGCCGAACACCGCGAACAGCGCGACCTGCGTCACGAGCTGGGTGGTGAAGACCTCACCGAACCCGGTCGAGTTGAACCAGAGGCGCTCTGTCCACAGGTTCGTGAACACGCCGAACAGGAGGGCGAGGACGCCCAGCACGATCAGGGTGGGCACAAGGGCGCGGGACCTCGACCGCCCGGGCGCGGGCGGGCTGGTCTGCGGCGGGGAACTCACATGACAAGAACTTACCTAGCAAACGCCAAGTTCCCCAGTTGGGGGCATGTAGACCGAATTGTGATCTTGCCAGGTCGGCACCCGTGCGGGAGACGGCTGCGCCCGCTCAGGCGGACTCGTCGCAGGTCGGCAGCCCGTCGGTCTCTCCCGCGACCACGCTGGTGACCACGTCGACCGCTTCGTCCAGGGTGTCGACCGGGACGACGAGCATGTCTGCGGGCGCCGAGCCCAGGATCGCGGGGCAGTTGGCCGACGGGGCGAGGAACAGCCCGGTGTCGGCGTCGCGTGCTGCGGCGATCTTCTGCTGCACCCCGCTGATCGGGCCCACCGAGCCGTCCGGGCTGATCTCGCCCGTGCCGGCGACGGACGAGTCGTCGAGCAGCCCCTGCGGCGTCATGGTGTCGACGATGCCCAGCGCGAAGACCAGGCCCGCGCTGGAGCCGCCGATCGCTCCGGGCACGTCGATGCTGATGTCGACCGGAAGGTCCCACGCCTGCCCGACGATGACGCCGATCGCGGGCTCCCCCGGGTTCACCTCCGACTCCGAGGTCGGCACGCTCACCTCCAGCGTCTGCCCGTCACGAACGACCGTCATCGCGACGCTCTCCCCCGGCTCGACCGTCCCGATGCCGTCCACGACGTCGGTCGGTGTGCTCACCGGCTCCCCGTCGACCGCCAGCACCTGGTCGCCCGGCTCGAGGACGCCTTCGGACGCGGCCCCGTCCAGCACCTCACGCACGAGAACCTGGTCGGCCTCGACCGGTACGTCGTAGCCGAGGTGACGCAGGGCCGCCACGCTGGCGAGCTCCTGGGACGAGCTGAACACTGCGGCGTTGCGGTCACGCGCCTCTTCGGTGGTCGGGTTGCCCGGGTAGACCAGCTCGCGTGGGACGACGGCCAGGTCGGGGTCGACCCAGGCCCGCATGGCAGTCACGAGGTCCATGTCGGCCCCGGCGGGGGTGACCCCGACGGTGGTCAGGTCGAGCGAACCGCTGGTGGGGTAGGTGCGGGCACCCTGCACCGTGATGATCGGTCCCTCGTCGCCCTCACCCAGCACGTCGGTGAGCGGTCCCGGGCGAAACACCACGTACGGGACAGGGAGCAGGGCAGCCACCAGCACAAGCCCGGACAGGAGCACGACGGAGACGACCATGGTGGCGCTGCGTCGTGACACGAGGCGAGAGATTACGTCGCCGCGCGACGCCACGTCGCGGCGCGCCCGGTGGGCGACCCGTGTCGGCCCGTGGCGAACCGAGGGCCTTGTACGGGCGGGTAACCACCGAGCCTGGCTACCGTGGTGGCATGAGTGACGTGCCCTTCGGCTTTCGACCCGACGACGACGAGCCCGAGGGCACGCCGGAGGGCGGGGGCAAGCAGCCCGGCATCCCGGGGATGCCTGGCATGCCAAACATGCCGGAGGGCTTTCCCTTCAACCTGACCGGCCCAGGTGGGCAGCCCATGGACATCGGCGCCGCCCTCCAGCAGCTCGGCCAGCTCCTCTCGTGGCAGGGCGGCCCGGTCAACTGGGACCTGGCGCAGCAGGCCGCACGTCAGACCGTTGCCGGCCAGCCCGACCCGTCGGTCAGCAGCAGCGACCGCGCCGGCGTCACCGAGGCGATCCGGCTGGCCGACTTGTGGCTGGACGGTGCGACGGACTTCCCCGCCGCCACCCGTTCGGTGAAGGCCTGGAGCCGCGCCGAGTGGATCGAGGGCACGCTGCCCGGCTGGAAGAAGCTCGTCGAGCCGGTCGCCGAGCAGGTCGTGACGGCGATGGGGCAGGCGATCCCCGCCGAGGCCGCCGCCATGGCCGGCCCGCTCGTGGGCGTCATGCGCCAGGTCGGCATGTCGCTGTGGGGCGCCCAGGTCGGTCAGGGCCTCGGCCACCTCGCGACCGAGGTGATCGGGGTGACCGACATCGGCATCCCGCTCACCGAGCCCGGGCAGGTCGCGATGCTGCCCCGCAACGTCGCCGCGTTCGGTGAGGGGCTCGGGCTGGAAGCCACCGACATCCGCCTCTACCTGGCTCTGCGCGAAGCCGCCCGCCACCGCCTGCACGCGCACGCCCCGTGGCTGCGCGGCCACGTCATCTCGCTGGTCGAGGCGTTCGCCCGCGGTATCACCATCGACACGTCGCGGCTGGAGTCCGCCGTGCGCGACCTCGACCCGAGCAAGCCCGAGGCGCTGCAAGAGGCCTTCGAGTCCGGTCTGTTCGAGCCGCAACGCACTCCCGAGCAGCAGGCCACGCTCGACCGCCTGGAGGTCGCGCTCGCGACCATCGAGGGATGGGTGGACGACGTGGTCACCCAGGCCGCCGAGGGACGGCTGCCGGCGGCCGAGGCGCTGCGCGAGTCGGTGCGCCGCGCGCGGGCTGCCGGCGGGCCCGCCGAGGACACGTTCGCCACGCTGGTCGGGCTCGAGATGCGGCCACGTCGCGCCCGCGACGCCTCGAACCTGTTCGCGATCCTGCGTACCCAGCAGGGCGCCGAGGCGCGCGACGGGGTGTGGGGCCACCCCGACCTGATGCCCGACGCCACCGACCTGGACGACCCGCTCGGCTACGCCGAACGCCGCGGCAACCCGCTGGAGCTTCCCCCGGACGCCTGAGCGCCCAGGTCACGCTTCACGCACCAGTTGTGAAAAGAGCGTTGACGCTGCGAGGTCGAACGGCCTAGTTTCCACGCACAACCTCCGGCCGGCGCACCGTGAGCAGGGGAAGGCCCACGGTCCCGGTCGGAGGTTGCTCCGGTCCGCCCCGGCCGACCGCTGCGGTGCTACCTCCCGCGTGGCCCGCTGCCCAGCGCACGCAGGACGCCGTCGGCGGCCGCGGGCGTGCCTCGACGGGCATCGCCGAGCACGACCACGCCGATACGCGCGCTGGTGTCGAGGCGTACCTCGCTCCGCGCTCCCAAGGTGCCCCCGTCGTGGGTCAGCACCACCGGGTCGGCCCCGTGGACGAACCAGCCGAGCCCGATCGACGCGGGGCCCGTCCGGCCGCGCGGCCTGCTCATCTCAGCCACTGGGCCGGCCAGCCAGTCCGGCGGGTCGAGGACGGAGCCGAGCCAACCGAGCATGTCGTGGGCGTTCGAGCGCAGGCCGCCGGCTCCGGCCAGCTCGGCCAGGTGCCACGGCCCGACCGGCTTGCCGCGGGCACGACCCTGGTGCAGCGGCTCGTCGGCGAAGTCGGTGGCGCCCAGGCCCAGGGGCTGGAGCAGCCGCTGGGTGAGGGCGGTGCGGTAGTCGCTCCCCGCGGCGCGCCCGAGCAGGTACCCGAGCAGACCGGCCCCGTAGTTGGAGTAGCGCACCCGGGTCTGCCCCGGGGTGCCGCGCACCTTCGTGCGGGCCAGCGACGCCAGCAGCGTCTGCTCGTCGATGTCGGCGTAGGGGTCGCGGGTGCCGCCTCGGCGCAGCGAGGCCCGCAACGCCCCGGGCGGCAGGCGCGGCAGGCCGGAGCGGTGCGAGGCGAGGTTCTCCAGCGTGACACGCGCAAGGGAGTCCACGGTCGGTGTGGCGTGCGGAAGCCAGCGGCTGACCGGGTCGGTGAGTGCCACGGTGCCCTCCGCGGCCAGCACGGCCAGCAGCGTGGAGGTGAACACCTTGGTGATCGAGCCGATCTCGAACCGCTCGTGCTCGTCCCCGCGCACCAGCGTGCCCTGCGGCGTGAGCAGCCCGACGACCGGGTCGACGTGTCCGATCGCCACGAGGCGGGAGCGGGCCTTCTCGACCGCCGTGGCCGCATCGGCCCTCGGCGACTCGGCGGCGCTCCGCGCCGTCACCGGCCGCGGAACTGCGGGGGACGACGCTCCCGGGCCGCGGCCAGCCCCTCGTGCAGGTCGTCCATGGCCAGCGTCACCGGTTGGGCGAGGGCCTCCCAAGCGAGCGCGGCCTCCAGCGACTGCGGCCCGCCCGGACCGAGCGCTGCCTTGGTGAGCTCGGTGGCCACCGGAGCCGCAGTGCTGATGGCCCCGGCCGTCGCCAGAGCGCTCGCCAAGACCTCGTCGCCCGGCACGGAGCGCGACACCAGACCGCTGGGCACCGCTTCGGCACCTTTGACGGCCCGTCCGCTGAGCAGCATGTCGCGCGCCAGCGTGTCGCCGGCGGCCTGGCGCAGAAGCCACGTCGTGGCCATGCCGGGGTGCAGGCCCAGGCTCGTGAACGGCACCGCCAGTCGCGCGTCGTCGGCGGCGATGCGGATGTCGCAGGCCAGCGCCACGGCGAGACCGGCGCCGATGGCCGCCCCGTTGATCGCCGCGACGGTCGGCACTCGCAGCTCGTGCACCGCGAGCCACGTTCGGTAGAAGGCGAGCATCCGCTCGCGCAGCTCGGGCACACCGGCGTCGGGCGTCGCCCCGAGCCACGAGAAGTCGCCGCCGGCGCAGAACGCTCGTCCTCGCCCGGTCACGACGACCGCGCGCACCGTGCGGTCGGCGGCCAGCGCCCGCATCACCGCACCCCACGAGCGCGTCATGCCCTCGCTCATCGAGTTGCGCCGCTCCGGCAGGTCGAGGGTGACGAGGACGACGCCGGTCAGGCCGTCGGGGTCACGCTGCACGCTGAGGTGCTCCAGGTCACCCCAGGACTCGGCCTGCCGGGGGCTGCCTGCGGACGGGGCTGTGGACATCGTGCTCCTTCTGGCGCTCGCTCACGGCACGCTACTCCGGCCGGCGACAAGCCGAGCCGTGCCCTCGTCCACCCACCAGGAGGCCTCGTGCCCGGTGCCCCCGCCCATCTCGACCCGCACGTCAGCATGCTGTGGCGCGAGCCCGGGACGCTGCAGGTCGGGCTCGACCCGCGTCGGGCGGCTGCCCTGCACGGTGTCTCGCCGGGACTGCCCGACCTGCTGCGCTCGCTGGGCGGGGCAGCATCGTCGGAGGTGGTCGAGGCGCAGTCCCGACTGGTCGGGCTCGCCGACGAGCTCGCCCAGGCACGCCGCCTGCTCAGCGCGGCCGGGCTGCTGGACGCGACCGACCCACGTCAGACCCTCTCGGCTGCCTGGGTGGAGGTCGTCGGCGCCGGCACCCTGGCCGAGCACGTGGCGCACGGCCTGCGCACGGCTGGTGTCGGCAGATGCACCGTCGCGGCCGAGCCCAGCGCGACGCGACCCGACCTGGTGGTCGTCTGCCCCGACCATGCGCGAGGCCTCGACCATGCCGACGCCCTGCTCGGCGCCGGGACGGCCCACCTGTGGGCGCACCTGCGAGACGGACGAGCCGTCGTGGGACCCCTGGTCGTCCCCGGCCGGTCGAGCTGCCTGCGCTGCCACGACCTGCACCGCTGCGACACCGACCCGGCGTGGCCGACTCTCGCGCTGGCGT
Source organism: uncultured Actinomycetota bacterium (assembly GCA_963714455.1). Taxonomy (GTDB): domain Bacteria; phylum Actinomycetota; class Actinomycetes; order Jiangellales; family Jiangellaceae; genus CAVQGZ01. The sequence goes on along the minus strand of CAVQON010000017.1, from coordinate 281,317 downwards.
GGGAGCAGGCACGGGCACCCCAGCCTGCGCAGGCGACGGTCCACCTGCTGGCCGGGCTCGCAGCCCGGCAGGCACTGGCGTGGCTGCGCGGCGGACGTCCTGCTGTGGTGGACGCGACGCTGGAGGAGCAGCCGGACGGCGAGGTGCTGCGTCGCCGGTGGGCGGTGCACCCGGCATGCGGATGCGGGTGGTCACCTGACGCGGCTGGGGCCTTCGAATAGGCGAACCGCCCTGCGCTGGCGCAAGATGGCCTCATGGCCGACATCCCCCGCAAGGCCGCGAGCCGTTCCGCCAAGCTCGCCGCGGTCCCGCTGAGCACCGCGGGGCGTACCGCCTGGGGGCTCGGCAAGCGTCTGGGCGGGGCGCCCGCCGAAGCAGTGGCCGCCGAGATGCAGGTCAGAACCGCCGAGCAGGTCTTTCGCGTGCTCGGCGAGCTCAAGGGCGGAGCGATGAAGTTCGGCCAGATGATGAGCATCTTCGAGGCTGCGCTGCCCGAAGAGGTGGCCACGCCCTACCGGGCCACGCTCACCAAGCTGCAGGACTCGGCTCCCCCGATGCCGGCCGAGACCGTGCACGACGTGCTGGCCGACGACCTCGGGCCGGACTGGCGCGAGCTGTTCGTGAGCTTCGACGACCACCCGGCCGCAGCCGCGTCCATCGGGCAGGTGCACAAGGCCGTGTGGTTCGACGGTCGCGAGGTCGCCGTCAAGGTGCAGTACCCCGGCGCCGGCGACGCCCTGCGTGCCGACCTCGCCCAGATCAGTCGAATGGGCAGAGTCTTCGGCAGCATGATTCCAGGCGTCGACGTCAAGCCGATCCTGGACGAGCTGAACGAGCGGCTCATCGAAGAGCTCGACTACCGGCTCGAGGCCGAGGCGCAGGACGCCTTCGCCGTCGCCTACGAGGACGACCCCGAGTTCGTCGTCCCGGCCGTCGTGCAGGGCGCCGAGCACGTGATCATCTCCGACTGGGTGGACGGGCGCCCGCTCGCCGACGTGATCGCGACCGGGACGCGTGAGGAACGCGACGAGATCGGGCTGCTCTACGTCCGGTTCTTGTTCTCCGGTCCCGCCCGGGTCGGCCTGCTGCACGCCGACCCGCACCCCGGCAACTACCGCATCACCAGCGACGGCCGGCTCTGCGTGCTCGACTACGGGGCCGCCGCCCGGGTACCCGGCGGGCTGTCCCCGGCTATCGGCCGGCTGATGCGCGTGGCTCTGGAGGGGGACGCCGAGTCGATGCTCGAGGGGCTGCGCAACGAGGGGTTCGTCAAGCCGCACGCCCACATCGACGCTGCCGAGCTGCACGACTACCTGGCTCCGTTCATCGAGCCGGCCGCGGTGGAGACGTTCCAGTTCAGCCGCGCGTGGATGCGGGAGCAGTTCACCCGGATCAACGACCCCAAGCGAGAGAACTTCTCGATCGCCGTGAAGCTCAACCTGCCCCCGTCCTACCTGCTGATCCATCGGGTGTGGCTCGCCGGCATCGGGGTGCTGTGCCAGCTCGACACGCACGCACGGTTCCGCGACGAGCTGGAGGCATGGCTGCCGGGCTTCGCCGACGACCCCGAGCTCACCCTGGCATGAGTCGGGGCCCCGCAGGGCGTACTGCCCCACGGAGCCCCGGCTGCCCGCATCAGTGCTGCTGACGGCGTACCCGGCGCACGAGGCGGGCTCGTTGCGCCGCTGCCATCCGGTCGGCCAGGTTCTGGCGCAGCATGGGCTGGGTTGGAGCGTGCATGACGTCACCTCCTCGCGGTGATCAGTAGGTCTCGTCGTCGTGGTCGGGGCGTGGCGGCTATGCCACGTTCTGGTGCGCTGCGGCTGCCGGGGCGGGCATGGCGTTCTTGCGGGGACGTCCGCGGGGACGCTTGCGGGCCACGACCACGCCGTTCAGGACGAGCTGGCCACCCCAGACTCCCCAGGGCTCGGCCCGCTCGAGCGCCCCGTCGAGGCACGCAGCCTGGATGGGGCACGTCACGCAACGCGCCTTGGCCAGCTCGAGCTCGCTCGGCGACTCCGCGAACCACAGCTCGGGTTCGGCAGTGCACGGCAGGCTGGCCTGTGCAGGCGGCACGGGCAGGTGCGAGATGTCGAGCAACATGGTGCTCACCGGGGACCTCCGGTCGGTTCGTCGTTGGTGAGGGTCGAAGGCGAACCGGAGCCAGACAGCAAGAAGGCCACGGTCCGTTCGGATCCGTGGCCGTGGGGAGAGCGTCGTCAGCTCATAGACGTGCGCAGGCCGGGATCCGAGCGTGGTCGGCAACAAGGGCGACCACCGGCGGGTTCGTGAAGATCCACATGTCGCCCTCCTCTCACTTGAGCCTGACCGGCCGCATGCACATCGCACCAGCCACCGCAGACGTTAGGCGCGCCTCGGCTCGGAGTGCAACTGAATATCGGCGAAGTCTGGTCGGCCGGTCAGGATCCCGGCCAAGAAGCGGCTCGGCGGGCGCACCGGGGTGTCTGGTCCCGCGCGCCTGGCCCAGCTCACGCACAGCCGGTCACTGGCTCGGGTGAGGCCGACGTAGAGCAGACGCTGCTCCTCGGCGACGGCGTCCGGCGGTGCCGTCCTGCCCAGGGCAGCGCGGTTCGGGATGCCTCCGTCGTGGGCGCCCACCACGAACACGGCCGAGAACTGCTGACCCTTGGTGGCGTGCAGCGTCGCGACCGTCACCCCGGTGCCGCGCGGCTGCGTGCCGGCGCGGGCCTGCTCGCGCAGGTCTTCGACGAGGTCGGTCAGGGTCGGGGGCCGGTCACCGGCGGCAGCCGCGGTCGCCTCGATGTCGGCAGCGACGCCCAGCACCGCGGCCCACGACTCCCATCGGGCCGCCTCCCGGGGCGCGGACGGGCGCTGCGGCACCCACCCGGCCTCGACCATGACCGCCCGTGCTGCCGTGGTGAGCGAGGGCACCAGTACCTCGTCGTCGCCGTCGGATGGGTCGACCGGCGTCCCTGCGAGGGAGGCCGCCTGGGCTCCTCGCCGGGCGGCAGCCGAGAGCAGCGCCACCACCTGGCGCACCTCGGGACGCTCGTAGAACGCCGTCGCCCCTCCCGCAGCCACGGGCACCTGCTGGTCGTGCAACGCGCGCACCAGCAGGCCGACCTGCGCCCGGGTGCGGGTGAGCACAGCCACGTCTCGCTCGGCCGTCCCCGCACCCACCAGCGCACGCACCGCCCGAGCCACCCTGTCGGCCTCGTCTTGCTGGTCGGCCGCTTCACGCAGCTGCACCCGCTCGCCGGCCGGACGGGTCGGGCGTAGCGGCTGGCGCGGCCCGTCCGGCTGCGGGCGGGCGTGGGCGGCCACCGCCTGGGCGGTGCTCACGATCTGCGGCGTGGAGCGGTAGTTGTGGGTGAGCTCGAGCGTGGCGGCGCCGGGGAAGCGCCGGGTGAACTGCGCCAGCATCTGCGGTCGCGCCCCGGCGAAGGAGTAGATCGACTGCAGCGGGTCACCGACGACGCAGACGTCGTCGCGCTCGCCCACCCAGCACTCCAGCAGCCGCATCTGAAGGGCGGACACGTCCTGGAACTCGTCGACGCTGAACCACCGGTAGCGCTGCCGGACGACGCGCGCCGCGGCGGGCTGGGTGGTGAGCAGGCCGACGGCGGCGAGCAGGACGTCCTCGAGGTCGACTCGGTCGGCTGCGGCCAGGGCGTCCACGTAGGACGCGTAGAGACGCGCCACCTGGGTGGGGCTCGCTCCGCTCACTGCTCGGGACTGCTGCTCGGCCTGGTCGCGGTACTCGTGCGGGGCGACGTTGCTCACTTTCGCCCAGCCGATCTCGGTCGCCAGGTCACGCGCCGAGGCGCCGAGCCCGGCGGCGCCGGCGAGGTCGGCAAGCACGGCGTCGGGGCTGTCGAGCACGTCGGGGAAGGCGCGTCCGTACACGCGCGGCCACAGGTAGCGCACCTGGCTGAGCGCCGCGGAGTGGAACGTGCGCGCCGCCACGCCCGGGACCCCGAGCTGGGCCAGCCGCGTGCGCATCTCTCCCGCCGCCCGCGTGGTGAAGGTGACGGCCAGCACCCCGGCCGGGTCGAACGTCTGCGTGGCCACGCCGTAGGCGATGCGCCGGGTGAGCGCCCGCGTCTTGCCTGTCCCGGCTCCCGCGACGACCACGACCGGGCCGGCGAGGGTCGTGGCGACCGCCCGCTGCTCGGAGTCGAGGTCGACCAGCACGTCCTCGGGGCTGCCCGACGCGGGGCGGCTCGGCGGGCGTACAGCACTCACCGGAGCATCTTCGCCCACAGTCGAGGTGGGAATGCCGCCCGGAAGCCAATCGTTGACGAAGCAACTACATACTTCGACTCAGACGGGACGTCCCATGGTCATCTACACCACCGCGTGGTGCGGCTACTGCCACCGGCTCAAGCGTCAGCTCGAGCGGGCGGCCGTCCCGTACACCGAGGTCGACATCGAGCACGACCCGGCCGCCGCCGAGCTCGTGATGTCGGTCAACGAGGGGAACGCTGTCGTCCCGACAGTGGTGTTCCCCGATGGGACGGTCGCGACCAACCCGAGCCTGGCCGAGGTGCAGACGCGGATGGCCGCCTGAGGTGAGCGACCGTCGAGCCCGCCCGGTCAGCGCCAGGTTCCCGCACCGCTGACCGGGCCGCCGAACCAACCCTCGATCAGGCGCCGGGCAACCGAGAGCACCGGCGGCACGAGCACCTCGCCGCTCTCGGTGGCCGCAGCGAACTCGGCCCGGTCGAACCAACGCGCCTCGACGATCTCCTGCCCGTCGACCCCGACCTCGTCGTCGCGACCGTCAGCGTCGGGGGCTGCGACGGCGTAGTAGGCGAGCATCAGGCTTGCCGGGAACGGCCACGGCTGGCTACCCGCGTAGGCCACCGCGTCGACGGTGACGCCCACCTCTTCGGCGACCTCGCGCGCCACGGCGTCCTCCACGGTCTCACCGGGCTCCACGAAGCCGGCCAGAGTCGAGAACCTGCCCTGCGGCCAGGACGCCTGTCGTCCGAGCAAGCACCGGTCCTCCCCCGCAGGCCCGCCGTCCAGCACGAGGACGATGACCGCCGGGTCGGTGCGCGGGTAGTGCTCGCCGCCGTCGGTCGAGCATCGTCGGGCGTACCCCGCCTGGTGCACCTCGGTCGGCGCACCGCATGCCGAGCAGCGCGGATGCCTCTCGTGCCAGCCGGTCAGGGCGACGGCGTGCATGAACAGCGCGAGGTGCTCGGGGGCGAGGCGCCCGGCCGCGGAACGGATGCCGCGCGCCCTGTCGTCGTCCAGCGGCCGGCTCGGGTGCACCACGAAGACCGGCCCGTCGGGCCCGACGCCGAGCAGCATCCGCTCCCCGGCGGGCGCGTCGGCCGTCGGAACCAGCACGAGCTCGTTCGCGCTGACCAGCGCCCGGCCGGAGTGCACGACGGCCACGCGCGCCCGCTCGTGCGACCAGAGCCGCGCCATCAGCCCCGGGTCGTCGCGGAACTCGGCCATGCGGTCGAGGCCCCCGTGGTCGAACGCGGCGGGGCTGATCGCATACGGCGGTGGGACGAGGGCGGGCACGACGTCCGAGGGTAGGCCTCCGGTACGTGCCTGGCAGGATGCGCCGTCGTGAGCACACACATCGGAGCCGAGCCCGGCCAGATCGCCGACCGAGTCCTGCTGCCCGGCGACCCCCTGCGCGCCCAGTGGATCGCCGAGACCTACCTCGACGACCCCGTCTGCTACTCCACGGTGCGCAACATGCTGGGCTACACCGGCGAGTTCCAGGGCACGCGCGTGTCGGTGCAGGGCACCGGCATGGGCCAGCCGTCCATCTCGATCTACGCCCACGAGCTGATGGCCGAGTACGACGTGCAGACCCTGGTGCGTGTCGGCTCGTGCGGCGCGCTGCGCCCGGAGGTGAAGGTGCGCGACCTCGTCGTCGCGTTGAGCACCAGCACCGACTCGGGCATGAACCGGCACCGCTTCGAGGGCATCGACTACTCCCCCACGGCCGACTTCGACCTGCTCAGCCTGCTGGTCGAGGAGTGCCGGCGCACCGACGCCGACGTGCACGTCGGCCAGGTCGCCTCGTGGGACGTCTTCTACTCCGACCGGCCCGACCTGCGCGACCGGCTGACCGAGTACGGCGTGCTCGCGATCGAGATGGAGGCGGCGGCCCTCTACACGTTGGCCGCCAAGCACGGCCGGCGCGCAGCCGCGGTCTGCACGGTGAGCGACAGCCTGGTCACCGGCGACGAGACGAGCGCGCAGGAGCGTGAGCGCACGTTCTCGTCGATGATCGAGGCGACGCTCGCCGCGATCATCCGCGCCTGAGCACCTACTCTCTGTCGCGGTGAGCGAACTTCGAGCGGCGACCTGGAACCTTCTGCACGGACGCTCCTTGTCCCACGGCGAGGTGCGCGTCGACGAGCTGGCAGCCGGGACGCGTCTGCTCGACGCCGACGTGCTGGCGCTGCAAGAAGTGGACCGCCGCCAGGACCGCTCCGGCGGCACCCACCAGACCCAGGTGGTCGCCGAGGCGGCCGGAGCGACCTCGTGGCGGTTCGTGCCGGCCGTGTGGGGGGAGCCGGGGCGCTCGTGGGACCCCGTGCACCCCGACGACCCGGACGACGGTGACCGTGCCGCGTACGGCATCGGGCTCGTCAGCCGGCTGGAGGTGCTCGAGTGGGACGTGCTGCGCTTTCCACCCGCCCCGTTCGGCATGCCCCTGCTCGTGCCCGGCCAGGGCATGGTCAAGGTGGACGACGAGCCGCGCGTGGCAGTGTCGGCCGTCGTGGTCGGCGCCAACGGCCCGTTCACCGTGATCGGCACCCACCTGTCGTTCGTCCCCGGCTTCAACGTGAGCCAGCTGCGCCACCTCGTGGACTGGGCGCGCACCAAGCCGGGACCGCGCCTGCTGCTCGGCGACCTGAACATGCCCGGCCGCCTACCTGCGTGGCTCACCGGCTGGGCTCAGCTCGCCCGGATCGCGACCTACCCGTCGTGGAAGCCGCGGGTGCAGTTCGACCATGTGCTCGCCGACGGTTTCGACGAGAGCCACGTGCGTGGCATCGAGTCGCTGCGTCTGCCGGTGTCGGACCACAACGCGGTCGCCGTGACGCTTCAGCCCTGACCAGCCGGGCTCCGGCCCGTGCGCAGCACCCGGGTCGGGCCCAGTGACGTCACCACCTCGTCGAGTCCCGCGGGGCTCGCGCGCTCCTCGATCGTCCGGTTCTCGCGGACGTGGTGGAACACCGCCCGCACCTGGTGCGGGGCCAGCCCGTGCAGCGTGGCGAACGCCTGGCGGTAGGCCGCCAGCTGGGCCGAGCGGGCCTCGACCTCAGCGGGGGACGTGGGCGGTGGACCGGTCTTCCAGTCGACGACCACCAGGCCGTCCCCGTCGGGGAACACCGCGTCGGCCCGGCCACGCACGACGACCCCGGCGACCACCATCTCGAACGGCGCCTCGATGTCGAGCGGCTCCCGATCGGCCCACTCCGAGGCGAGGAACGCCTGCTGAAGCTGAGCCAGGTCGCTCGAGGCAGGCGGGTCGGCGGCGTCCGCAGCGCCGGGGAGCTCGTCGAGGTCAAGCAGCCGCGGGTTGCCGTAGCGCTGCTCGACCCAGGCGTGGAACGCCGTGCCCTGGCGGGCCTCGACCCGGGGCCGCACCGGCATGGGACGACGCATCCGGTCCAGAAGCTCCTGCGGGTTGCGGCGGGCCGCCACCAGGGCCGTCGCCGACAGGTGCGTGGGCAGCCGGACGGCGCGGCGGACATCGCGCTGCGCGGCCCGTTCCGCGAGCAGCAGCTCGACCTCGTCGGCCCAGCACGCTCCCCGACCGGAGAGCTCTCCCCGCCGGCTCTCCAGGCGGCCGTCGGTACTCGCCGACGCAGCCTCGCGGACGAGGGCGGCACCCGACTCCAGCGCGTCACGGTGTCGTCCGAGCGGGTCGAGCGGCCAGGTCGGCGCGTCGAGGGTGACGTCCGGGCGCTCGCCTGGCTCGTGGGTCCAGGTCGGCACCTCGACGCCCGGGCACGCGGCGATCTCGACGAGAAACCGCGAGGGGTCGAGCGGTCGCTGCCCACCGCCCCATCGGTAGCCGTGGCAGGCCAGCACGTGCCGAGCCCGGGTGACCGCGACGTATGCCAGGCGCCGCTCCTCGGCCAGGTCGACCTCACGACCCTCGGCGACGAACGACTCCACGCGGGCCGCCAGGTCGGACTGGTCGTCGACCCCGGCGGTGCTCAGCTGCGGCAGCCGCGCCCGGTCCCCGCGCAGCGGGTACGGGAGGGTGCCGGGGTCGGTGAGCCAGGCCCCACCGGTGCGGCTGCGGGCGGGGAACCCGCCCTCGTTCATCCCCGCCACCACGACGACGTCCCACTCCAGTCCCTTGGCCGCGTGCACCGTGAGCAGCTGCACCCGCGAGCCGAGGTGCACCTCGGCGGCGCGGCGCAGGCCGCGCTCCTGCTGCGCGGCAGCGTCGAGGTAGTCGATGAACTCGCGGATGCCGGCCTGGGGGGCGACCTCGGCGAACTGGGCCGCCTCGTCCACGAGCCGGTCGAGGTGGCTCGACCCCGACCCGCCGGTGCGTCGGGCCCGGGCCAGGCTCTCCACGTCCAGCCCCAGTGCGGTCACCGCCTCGGCGACGACGTCGGGCAGGGGCCGGGAGAGGCGCTCACGCACTGCGTCCACCGACCGGGCCAGGCGACGCAGTCGCTGCCCGGCGGCCGGGCTGAGCCGGTTGCGCGGCGGCGGGGTCGTCAGGCACTCGGCGATGCCGGCCCGCGGCACCTGCCAGCTCGGCTGCCCGGGTGCCGCCTCGGGTGAGAGGTGCCGGGCCCAGCGGGCAAGCGCGTCGAGGTCGCGGGGCCCGAAGCGCAGCGAGGGCCCCGTCAGCAGACGCATGAGGGCGTCGCCCCTGGCCGGGTCAGCGGCAACCTGGAGCAGCGCGACGGCATCGGCAACCTCCGGCACGGTGAGCAGCCCGTCGAGCCCCACCACCTCCACCGGCAGGCCGTGCTCGCGAAGCGCCGCTTCGAGCATCGGCAGCTCGTCCCGCTTGCGGACCAGCACCCCGATGCTCGGCGGTGCAGCCTTCTCGTCGGCGTCGGTCGATCCGGTCGTCGTGTTGCCCGCGCCCCACACTGCGGCCACCCACTCGGCGACGGCCACCGCCTGGTCGGCCTTGGTGCGGTGCAGTGCGACGGACACCTCGCCGCGTTCCGCCGACGAGGCCGGGACCAGCGACTGCACCTGATGCGGCCCCGAGCGCAGCGGCGCGGCGACCACGTTGGCGACGTCCAGCACCAGCGTGGCGTTGCGAAAGCTCGTCGACAGCGACTGGTGCGCCACGTCTGCGCCCCCACCGAACTGCTCCCCGAACGCAGCGAGCGTGTCGGCGTTGGCACCACGCCAGGCGTAGATCGACTGGAAGGGGTCGCCGACGGCTGTCACGGCATGGCCGGCACCGAAGAGGGCCAGCAGCAGGTCGAGCTGGGCGTAGGACGTGTCCTGGAACTCGTCCAGCAGCACCAGCCTGAACTGGCGTCGAAGCGTGGAGCCGACCTCGTCGAACTCGCCGGCCACCGACGCGGCGTCGGCGGCGACGGTGGCGAAGTCGGCGAGGTCGTCCCGGCGCAGGTCGCGGCGGTAGCGGTCGACCAGGTCGATGATGCGCAACCGGGTGCGCTGGGCGGTGTGCACGCCCTCGAGCCGGCTGTGGCGGGGCTTGCGCTGCCTCGGGCCGGGTGGCAGCGAGTCGACCTGGTCGAGCAGGGTCCGGGACTGCGCGGCGACAAGGTCGAGGCTGGTCAGGTGTGACGCCGCCTGCTCGTGCAGGTCGAGCACGTCGGCGACGACGGTGTCCGGCGCGGCGACCACGTCGCTCATGTCGCCGTCCCACGAGTGCACCAGCCGCGCGGCGCGCTGCCACGCCCCTGCGGGCGTCACCATGCGGCGTCCCGGTTCGAGGCCCAGGCGAGCCCCGTGCTCGGCCACGATGCGCCCGGCGAAGGCGTCGTAGGTCGAGATCACCGGCTCACCCGGCGCCACGTGCACACGGCCGGACGCCTCCAGCGCTGCGAGCCGGCGCCGCACTCTGTGCGCGAGCTCGCTGGCCGCTTTGCGGGTGAACGTGAGGCCGAGCACCTCGTCGGGGCCCACGTACCCGTTGGCGACCAGCCACACGACGCGGGCAGCCATCGTCTCGGTCTTCCCCGAGCCGGCACCGGCCACGACAACTCCAGGCCCGAGCGGCGCGGTGATGACGGCCTGCTGCTCGGCGGTGGGCGCGGGTCGGCCCAGCAGGGCGGCGATGACGGTCGGGCTCAGGCCACTCATGGCACCAGCTGCCCTCCGTCCGGGTGCGCCGGGCACGACGAGCGCACCGGGCAGTGCCCGCAGCCGGGGTTGACGAGTGCTGCGAACACCGGCCGTCGCACACCGGCGACCACCTCGGCCACCATGGTCTGGGGCCACGCCGGGTCGGCGGCGTCATCGAGGGCCGGTTGGTGCTGCTCCTTCGCTGCGGCTGTGCCCGGGATGCCCAGGTGGACGAGCATGCCGCCCCGTGCCGGCTGGGGGTCGGGACCGTCGCTGGTGACCGACCCGGACTGCACTGCCCACTGGTACACCCCCAGCTGCGGGTTGCGTTCGACGTCGGCCTTGGTGGGCATGCTCGTCCCGGTCTTGAAGTCGACGACGACGAGACCACCGTCGGGGTCGCGGTCGACGCGGTCGAGCCGTCCGCGCACCCTCGCTCCGGCTACCTCGGTGGTGACCTCGACCTCGACGTCGACCAGCGCGCGCGGGTTGTCCGTGATCCAGGCCACCAGCCGCGTGACCATGGCGTCGACCCGCGCCCGTTCGCGACGCGCCACCCAGCCCCGGCCGGCGTCGATCGACGCCCACATCTGCTCGTAGCGCTCCCAGACCTGCGCCGGCTCCCAGTCGTTCTTGGCAGCCTCGAAGGCCAGGTCGTGCACGAGCGTGCCGATCGACTGGCGCAGCGCGGTGCCGTTCTCCCCACCGGCCCGCTGAAGCATCCAGCGCAACGGGCAGCGAAGGTATCCCTCGATCTGGGACGGCGAGAGCGTCACCTCGTCGTCGCCGTCGAACAGCGGTGCGTCGTCGGTGGGCGGCACCAGCCCGAACCACCCGTCCGGGTCGGCCCCGGGTACGTCGTGGGCGCCCAGCAGGGCCAGCAGCCGGGCCGCCTCGGCCCGCTCGACCGGCGGGGCGGTGCTCGTGCAGGCCACCGCCCGCAGCTCGGCCACCAGGTGCGGCAGGCTCAGCACGTCAGCGGCGCGCTCGACCGCTCGGTCGTCGGACGATCGGGGGTCGAGCTCGTCCACGAACCGGGACGGGCGCGTCTCGCCGTCGTCGGTGGCCGTCACGAGCAGGTGCTCGCGCGCCCGCGTGATCGCGAGGTGGAACAGCCGCCGCTCGCCGGCCAGCAGCGCGCTCACCTGCTCGGCCGTCGTCGGCAGCCGGCCGGTGTCGACGACGGCGACGAGGTCGTCGACCCCGAGGAGGCTCTGGCGACGTCGCAGGTCGGGCCAGAGATCTTCGTGCACGCGACATACCGCCACGGTGTCCCACTCGCGGCCCTTGCTGGCGTGGGCGGTGAGCACGGCCACGGCATCGCGGGCCGGCGCCTCGGTCGACCATGAGTCGCCGGGAACCTGCTGGGCCCGGACGTGGTCGAGGAACGCCCCGGCGCCTGCTCCTGGCATGCGGTCGGTGTACGCCGCGGCCGCGTCGAACAGGGCGACCACCGCATCGAGGTCACGATCGGCCGCCGCGGAGTCGCGTTGACCGGCCAGCGCGGCGGCGCGCCAGCGCTGCGCCACGCCCACGCTCTCCCAGAGCGTCCACAGCACATCCTCGACGGACCCGTCAGCGTTCGCTGCGCGACCCTTCGCGACGGATGCGGCCAGCCCTTCGACAGCCTCGTCGCGGACGGGCAATGGTGTGTCGAGAGCGACAGCCTCGTAGACCGCCTGCTCGGGCGGACGGGTGCCACCCCGCTGCTGCTCGGCGATGAGCAGCGAGCGTCGCAGCTGCGTCCACCGGGCCGGGTCGAGGCCGCCGAGCGGGCCCATGAGCAGGTCGAGCACCATCTCGGTCGGGCCGGGCTCGTAGTGCGCAACGAGCGACAGCAGGTCGAGCAGAGCCCGCACGGGCGCCTGCTGCCAGAGGGCGACCTCGTCGGTGCGCTGGGCTACCGGGACACCGTGGCGCGCCAGGGCCCGGCGAGCCACTGCCAGGTCGGCGGCCGAGCGGAGCACCACGGCCATGTCGTGCCAGGGCACGGCGGCGAGCAGGTGTCGCCGCCGCAGCGTGGCGGCCACCTGCGCCCACTCGTCTGAGCTGCTGGCGAGCACCCGGGCCTCCAGCGGCGCAGGCGAGCGGGCCGCCGCGTCCGCCCCGCTGTCCGGGCGCGGCCTCGGGGTACGCCACGTGCCCGAGCCGCCCAGCCGGGCGGCCACGCGTGCGCCGGCTCCGAGCAGCGCGGCGGGTAGTCGGTGGCAGACGTCGAGCACCACCTCGGGTGCGGGAGTGCCGTCGGACTGCGCGAAGCGCCGGGAGAACTCCCGCACGGCCTGCGGGTCGGCGCCACGAAACCCGTACACGGTGCTGTCGGGGTCGGCGGTGGCCACCAACGTCGTGCCGCCACCGGCCAGCACCTCCAGCAGGTCGAGCAGTGCGGGATCGGCCTCGTCGACGTCATCGACGACGACGAGTGACCGTTCGAGGCGCTCGGCGGCCAGCAGCGCGGCGTCGTCGCGCAGGAGGTGGACTGCGGCGCGCACGAGCTCGGCGGGGTCGTACGCCGACGGGTGGGCCAGTGCCGTCACCCCGGCGTACTCGTCGACGAACGCGGCGACAGCCCTCCAGAGGGGACGATCGTGCTGGTCGCCCAGCCGGGCGACGGCGTCGGGCGTCAGGTCGCGCTCCAGCACGCGGGGCATGAAGTCGCGTAGCTGGGAGGCGAGCACGCGGGTCTGCAGCGCCGGGCGCAGCTGCTCCGGCCACGCCGCGGAAGGACTGGCGAGCATCTCGCGAATCATCACCTCCTGCTCTGCTCCAGCCAGCAGGCGAGGCGCCGGCTCTCCACGTTGCACCGCATCGCGGCGCAGCAGCCCGAACGCGTAGGAGTGCGCCGTGCGGGCCAACGGCTCACGGATCGTGCGGCCCACCCGGGCCGCGACCCGGTCACGAAGCTCCACGCCGGCACGACGACTCGGGGCCAGCAGCAGCACGCGGGCCGGGTCGAGGCCCTCGTCGATGCGGGCGGCCACCAGCTCGACCAGCAGGCTGGTCTTGCCCGTGCCGGCCGCCCCGAGCACGAGCAACGGGCCGGCCCGGTGCCCCAGCACTCGCTGCTCCGCCTCGCTGGGCACCGTCGGGGTCATGGCAACGATCACAGCAGAGACCTCCGACACTAGGGTTCGAGAGGTGCCGAGGTCGTCGTTCTACGTCCGCTCCACCGAGGCCTGCGACGGCGCGGTGGTCACCGGCCGGTACTCCTCCACCGAGCACACGGTCGGCCCCTGGCACCCTGGCCTGCAGCACGCCGGTCCGCCGACCGCGCTGCTCATGCGGGCCGTCCAGCAGCTCGGGGCCCCGGACGCGCCGACACCGGCCGACGCGCTGCCGGCTCGGTTGACCGCGGAGATCTTTCGTCCTGTCCCCGTCGCCGACCTCGTCGTGCGTGCCGAGCTGCACCGCCCTGGACGTCGGGTCGCCTGGGCGAGCGCGACCCTTGCCGCCGCCGACGCCCCCTCCGAGCCCCTCATGCGCGCCCAGGTCTGGCTCGTGCGCCGCGCCGCCGAGCCGCTCGACGTGCCGACCACGCCGGTCGAGCCGGCGCCACCACCGGGCACCGAGCAGCCGACGCCCCCCGGATGGGGAGGCGGGTACCTGCAGGCCGTCACCTGGGAGCTCACCGACGGGTCGTTCGCCGCGCCCGGCCCGGCCACCACGTGGACCCGGCTGCGGGTCGACCTCGTCGACGGAGAACCGCCCACGGGGGCCCAGCACGCCGCCGTCGTGGCCGACGCGGGCAGCGGCATCTCGGCCGTCGCCGACCCCTCCCGGCTGGTCTTCGTCAACACCGAGCTCAGCATCCACCTGCACCGCGAGCCCGTCGGCGACGCCGTGTGGATGGCGGCTCGCACCACGCTCGACTCTGCTGGCATCGGCCATGCGCACACCCGGCTCGGGGACGCCCAGGGTGGCGTCGGGTCGGCCAACCAGACGCTGTTCGTCGAGCCTCGCTGACCCCCGCCCCGCCACGCATACGTTGTCACGGCCGCTGCGGCGCAGGTCAGCCCGGCCACCGGGCACGGCGGACGTCGGCCCGGCTCCCCCGCATGGGGCACCCCTCGCTCGCCAGCCGGTCGCGGGCCGAGGCTTCGAGCCCGGGCGGCAGTCGTCCGTCGTGCCCGACCACCCGCCACCACGGGACGTCACGCTCCGCCCCGCTGAGCATGCGCCCGACCATCCGCGCGGTGACCGGGGTCGGGGCGAGGTCGCTGGCCAGCGCGGCAAGCTCGCCGTACGTGCTGACCCGACCGGGTGGGATGTCGCAGACCAGGTCCAGCACGAGGTCGACGGGGCGTTCGCGGCTGTCGGCATCCACCCGACCAGCCTGCCGCACGGCGGCACGCGCCCCCGACAGGCACCTCCAGCGGGGCGACCGTGGGACGATCGGCGGTGATGTCGACCAGCGTCGTCCACGTGGACGAGCAGCAGCCGCCGGTGCGGATCGACGAGCCACCCACGCTCCGTCGCTCCCGCCGGCCGCTGGACGCTGCCCGCCTGGCCCTGACGCTGACCGGCATGGTGCTCGTCGTCGTGCTCTCGTTGGCAGCGTCGCGAACGGTCGCCGGCATCGAGGGCGACCTCAACGAGGCCAGCGCGCTGGTGCCCAGCTGGGTGCTGCTGCCGCTCACGCTGGTCGCCGCGTTCGCCACCCTGACGGTGTGGATCGGCTTCGTCGGTCTGGAGATCGCCCAGCGCCGCGGCCGCACCGCCGCCGAGATGGTGCTCGCGGGCGTCCTGACCGCGGTGCTGCTCGGTGGCATGTCGGTGTTCGTGCAGTCCGACCTGGCGCCCGACGCCCTGGCCAGCGCGTTTCGACCAGCAACGACAGGCCTGGTGTTCCCGACCAGCGCGGCAGCCACCATCGCGCTCGTGTCGATCGTGGGCTGGGCCGAGCGGCCCTGGGTGCAGCGGCTGTCGCTGATCGCGGTGGTGGGCGGGGTGCTCGACCTTCTGCTCGGCGGCCAGGTGACACCCCAGGGCGCGGCGTTCGCCCTGCTGTTCGGACGCGTGGTCGCGCTGGTCGTGCGGCTCGTGTCCGGGGTGCCCACCGAGCGTCCGGACGGGGCTGCGATCGCAGCGGGCCTGCGTCGGCAACGGATCGACGTGCGCCGCCTCACCGCCGTGAACGACGCCTGGCCCCGCGTCTACGCGATGCGGACGCCCGACGCCCACCTCGACGTCGTCGTGCTCGACCGCGATCGCGAGGGCACCGGGCTGCTCTCCAACGCCTGGCAGTGGCTGCGTCTGCGCGGCGACATCCTGCCCCGGGAGAGCGTGACCATGCGCGGCGGCACCGACCAGCGAGCGCTGGCCGCGCTCGCGTTGAAGCAGGCGGGGGTGCGCACACCTCGCCTCGTCGCCAGCTTCGCCCTGGGCCCGGACGCGATCGCGCTGGTCTACGAACGCTCCGCCGCCGTCCCGCTCAGCGACCTGCTGGCCGCCGAACGCGCCCGCGTCGCCGCTGCCCCCGCAACCGTGGCCGAGTCGGCACCCGAAGAACCGGATGCGACGTCTCTGCGGGTTGACCCGTCGGCACCGGGCGAGAACGTCGCAACTGACGACGCCGACGCCGACGCCGACGCCGACGCGAGCATCACCTTCGACGAGCCGGCGCTCGGACCCGAGGCTCGCATGCTGGACGACGCGACGCTCGACGACCTCTGGACCCAGGTACGTCTGATGCACGCAGCGGGCATCGCGCACCGACAGCTGGCGCTGGAGACGATCGCCCTCGACGGGGGGTGCACCTGGATCCTCGAGCACTTCAGCGCCACCGTCGCCGCGAGCGCGCCGGCCATGTCGGCCGACGTCGCGCAGCTGCTCGTGCTCACCGCGACGGTGGTCGGCCCGCGGCGGGCGGTGGCGGCAGCCGTGCGCAACCTCGGACGCGACGCGGTGGGCGCCGCGCTCCCCCTCGTTCAGCCGCTCGCTCTGCCGCCGAGCACCCGGGCACGCCTCGGCAGCGGTGGGGAGCTGCTGGAGCAGGTGCGCGACCAGGTGCGCGAGCGCGCCGAACCGCCCACGGTCGAGACGGTCAGCCTCGAGCGCCTACGCCCGCGGGTGCTGCTGTCGGCCCTGTCGATCCTGCTGGCCGTCTACCTCATCGGGACGAACCTGGTCGGCGTCGACATCATCGGCACGGTCGCCTCGTCCAACCCCGTCTGGATCCTGGTCGCCCTGATCGCCTTCGGGCTCAGCTACCTGGGGGCCGCGTGGGGGCTGGTGGGCTTCGTGCCCGAGACGATCCCGCTACGACGGGTGTTCACCGCCCAGGTCGCGCTGGGCTTCATCCGCCTGGTGGCCCCCTCCACGTTGGGCATCGCCGCCGTGAACACCCGGCTGCTGACCCGCATGAAGATCCCGCTGCCGTCCGCGGGAGCGAGCGTGGCAGCCTCGCAGGCCGCGGCCTTCATCGTGAGCGTGCCCCTGATCGTGGTGCTCGGGCTGCTCACCGGCCGTGAGGTCAACTTCGGCATCAGGCTCTCCACCATCGTGGTGGCCGTGGGCGCGGTCGTGCTGACGGCGGCGGTCGTGCTCTGGCTGGTGCCGGCGGTACGTACCCGGGCAGGCAAGGCTTGGCGCTCGTTCGTCGAACGGGGTCTGCCCCGCCTGCTCGACGCCGTCCAGGACCCGAAGCGGCTCGCGATGGGTCTCGGCGGCAACCTCTTGCTCACGCTGGGATACGGCGTCGCGCTGTATGCGAGCGTCGCCGCGGTGGGTGCGGAGATCCCGATCGCCACCGCCACCCTGATCTACGTGTCGGGCAACGCCGTCGGCAGCATCGTCCCCACGCCGGGTGGGCTCGGTGCCGTCGAGGCCGCGCTCACCGCCGGCCTGACCGCTGCCGGTGTCCCGGCCGGTGAGGCGTTCTCAGCCGTGATCCTCTTCCGGCTGATCACCTTCTGGCTGCCGATCCCGGTGGGCTGGTTCGCCTGGCGAAGCCTGCAGCGAGCCGGCGCCCTGTAGCGCCCCACCGCTAGCGCCCCGCCGCTGCCGCCGCTCCCCACCCGCCCCGCCCACTCCCACCCACCGCCGATCTTGGCGCAGCCGCCGCATGGGCGGCGGCAGGCGGCCACAGCGCCAAGATCGCGGGAGGGACGGCGGTGGGGTGGGACCGCGGTCGGGCTGGGGCCCGGCGGAGGTTCGGCTAGTACAGCGGCTGGGACGGGTCGATCTGGCGCACCCAGGCGTTGATGCCGCCGCCCACGTGCACCGCGTCGTCCAGGCCGGCGGCCTTGGCCACGGCCAGCACCTCAGCCGAGCGCACGCCGCCCTTGCAGTGGAACACCACCTGCTTGTCGCGCGGCAGGGCGTCCACGGCGTTGCCGATCAAGAAGTCGTTCTTCGGCATCAGCACCGCGCCCGGGATGCGGCTGATCTCGTACTCGCCCTTCTCCCGGACGTCGACCAGCGCGAAGTCGCGCTCGCCCCGCTCGCGCTCCTCCAGCCACAGCGCCAGCGTCTTGACGTCGATGGTCGAGCCGACTGCCGCGTCGGCCGCCGCAGTGGACAGCGAGCCGCAGAACGCCTCGTAGTCGATGAGCTCGGTGATGGGGACGGTGGCCGGGTCCTTGCGGATCTTGACCGTGCGGTAGGACATCTCCAGCGCGTCGAACACCATCAGCCGACCCAGCAGCGGCTCGCCGATGCCGGTGACGAGCTTGACCGCCTCGGTCGCCATGATCGAGCCGATGGACGCGCACAGCACGCCCAGTACGCCGCCCTCGGCGCACGACGGCACCATGCCGGGCGGCGGCGGCTCGGGGTAGAGGTCGCGGTAGTTCGGGCCGTAGGCGTCCCAGAACACCGACGCCTGGCCCTCGAACCGAAAGATCGAGCCCCACACGTAGGGCTTGCCCAGCAGCACGGCGGCGTCGTTGACGAGGTAGCGGGTCGCGAAGTTGTCGGTGCCGTCGACGATCAGGTCGTAGTCGGCGAAGATCTCCAGCGCGTTGTCGGAGTCCAGTCGGGTCTGGTGCAGCACGACGTCCACGTACGGGTTGGTCTGCGCGATCGCGTCGCGCGCCGACTCCGCCTTCGGCCGGCCGACGTCTGACTGGCGGTGGATGATCTGGCGCTGCAGGTTGGACTCGTCCACGACGTCGAACTCGACCAGCCCGATCGTGCCCACACCCGCCGCGGCCAGGTACATCAGAGCCGGCGACCCGAGCCCGCCGGCACCGATGACCAGCACCTTCGCGCTCTTCAGCCGGCGCTGACCGTCCATCCCGACGTCGGGGATGATGATGTGGCGCGAGTAGCGCTGCACCTCCTCCACACTCAGCTCGGCAGTCGGCTCCACCAGGGGCGGCAGGGACACCACGACAGGCTCCTCGGTCTCGGCAGTCGTCGAACACTTGCGGGTGGAGAACCGTGCCCGCCGCGCGGGTGTTCCCGGACTCGGCCGGTCGTCGCCGAACAGGGAGTATCGCTGGGGGCTACTGGCGAGTAACATCGGAAGAGCTTCGGGCGGCCCCTCGCCCGAACGACGACAACCGAGGACGACGAGGCCGTGACCACCCCTGCTGACACCACGCTGCGCGGCGCACGCCTGCCGCGCTCGCAACGGCGAGCCCAGCTGCTGGACGCGGCCAAGGACGTGTTCGTCGAGCGGGGCTACCACGCCGCGGCCATGGACGAGATCGCCATCCGGGCCGGGGTCAGCAAGCCGGTGCTCTACCAGCACTTCCCCGGCAAGCTCGACCTGTACCTGGCGCTGCTCGACGTCAGCATCGACGAGTTCGTCGCGAGCGTGGCCGACGCCCTGGACTCCACCCACGACAACAAGCGACGCGTCGCAGCCGCCATGGACACCTTCTTCGAGTTCGTCGGCAGCGAGGGCGAGACGTTTCGTCTGCTCTTCGAGAACGACCTCACCAGCGCTGTGGCCGTGCGTGACCGTCTCGACGCCCTCACCCGGCGCTGCGCCGAGGCCATCGCGCCCGTCATCGCCGAAGACACCGGGCTGTCCACCGAGGAGTCAGAGCTGCTGGCCGCGGGCATGGTCGGCATGGCTCAGGTCGCCGCGCGCTTCTGGCTCAGCTCGGCAGACACAATGCCTCGCCACGACGCGACCTCGCTCATCGGCACCCTCGGCTGGCGCGGCATCCGCGGCTTCCCGCGGCTGGACGGCGAGCGCGCCGACTAGCGGGTGCCACGCCGCCGACTAGCCTGACGGCCGTGGAGATCAAGATCGGCGTGCAGAACGCCCCGCGAGAGATCGCCCTGGAGAGCACGCAGAACCGCGACGAGGTCGAGAAGGCTGTGGCCGCTGCGATCAAGGACGGGGGCACGTTGACCCTGTCCGACGACCGTGGCCGCCTGTTCGTGGTGCCGGCCGCCAACATCGCCTACGTCGAGCTCGGCGAGCCCGTCGAGCGGCGGGTCGGCTTCGCCCCGCCCGACGCCGGCTAGCCCTCTTCGCGTCGGGTCGCCCGGCGCAGGATCAGCTGGCGAGCCCCAGCGACTTCATGCGCGCCGCGTGCCGGTCGATGATCGTCTGGAAGATGGCGCCGACACCGCCGAGCCCGATCCCGGGCCGCGACGTCGTGCCGATGAACAGGGCGTCGAGGCCGTCGCGCTCGGCGGCCGCGTGCTGGGCCTGCGACAGCGCCTCGCCGACCAGCCGCCGTCCCCACAGCGCCAGGCGGCCCGCCACCCGTGGGTCGGCTGCGATCGCCGCACGCACGCGCTCCACCGCGAACTCGCTGTGCCCGAGGTCGCCCATCACGTCCACGACCAGGTCGCGGGTCTCCGGGTCGAGGAACGCAGCCATCTCGGTGTAGAAGTCCTGGCCGATCCCGTCCCCGACGTAGGCCTTGACCAGGCCTTCGAGCCACGAGCTGGGTGCGGTGGACTGGTGGAACCCGTCGAGGGCGGCCCGGTACGGCTCCATGGCCGCCTGCGGGTCGGCACCGAGGTCGGTCAGCCGGTCGCGCAGCTGCTCGAAGTGGTGGAACTCGGCGACGGCCATCTGCGACAGAGCGATCTTGTCCGACACCGTGGGAGCCATGCCCGAGTCGATCACCAGCCGCTCGAACGCGGACAGCTCGCCGTAGGCCAGCAGCCCCAGCAGGTCGATGACGGCGCCCCGGTAGGCGGGGTCGTCCAACGCCGACGGCGCGGTGCGGTCAGTGGAGTCCACGAGGGCAGACTAGACTCGCCCCTGACCTTCACCTGCCGATGTCGCGTGCCGTCACACACTTCGGTCGCCGCGCCCCTTGCCAGCCGGCCCCACGCGTAGCAGGACGATTGCTAGGAGTGGACGACTGAGCGTCGACCAGGACACACCCATGGAAGCCCCCGAGCCCGCGGACACCGCCGACGCGCCGGCCCCCGTCGAGTCGTTCGCCGACCTCGGCGTGATGCCCAGCCTCGTCTCGGCCCTCACGTCACGCGGCATCACCGTTCCCTTCCCGGTGCAGCACATGGCCATCCCGGTGGCGCTGACCGGCACCGACATGATCGGCCAGGCCCGCACCGGGACCGGCAAGACCTTGGCCTTCGGGCTGCCGCTGCTGCAGCGCATCGTCAGCCCGGCCGAGGTCGACTACGCCGACCTCGCGGCCCCCGGCAAGCCCCAGTCACTGGTGATCTGCCCGACGCGCGAGCTCGCGCTGCAGGTCGCGACCGACCTGGAGGCCGCTTCGGCCGACCGTCCGATGCGCGTGCAGGTGATCTACGGCGGGCGTGCCTACGAACCCCAGCTCGAGGCCCTGCAGGCCGGGGTCGACGTCGTCGTCGGCACCCCGGGCCGGCTGCTCGACCTGGCCCGCCAGCGCCAGCTCGACCTCGGCCACGTCAAGGTGGTCGTGCTCGACGAGGCCGACGAGATGCTCGACCTCGGCTTTCTCGCCGACGTGGAGACGCTGCTGGCCATGACGCCGGAGCTGCGCCAGACCATGCTCTTCTCGGCGACCATGCCGTCGGACGTGATCACCCTGGCCCGCCGCTACATGCGCCACCCCGTCAACGTGCGCGCGGAGTCACCGGACGAGAACGCCACGGTGCCGACCACCGCCCAGTTCGTGTACCGGGCGCACCGCATGGACAAAGAAGAGATCCTGTCGCGCATCCTGCAGGCCGAGAACCGTGGCCTCGTGATGATGTTCGCCCGTACCAAGCGCCAGACCCAGTCGATCGCCGACGAGCTCAAGGCGCGCGGGTTCTCTGTCGCGGCCGTGCACGGCGACATCAACCAGCAGGGCCGGGAGAAAGCGTTGGCCGCCTTCCGGGCGGGCAAGGTGACCGTGCTGCTGGCCACCGACGTCGCCGCGCGCGGCATCGACGTCGAGGGCGTCACCCACGTGGTCAACGTGTCGTGCCCCGAGGACGAGAAGACCTACCTGCACCGCATCGGACGCACCGGGCGCGCCGGCGCGTCAGGCGTGGCCGTGACGCTCGTGGACTGGGAAGACATGGCCCGCTGGTCGGCGATCAACACCGCACTGGGCCTGCCCTACCCCGACCCGCCGGAGACGTACTCCACCAGTGAGCACCTTTTCCACGACCTGGGCATCCCGCCGGGAACCACCGGGATGATGCCGGGCGTCACCCGCACCCCGGTGGAGCCGCGCCCGGACTCCGGGGGCCGTCGGGGCGGTTCCGGCGGTGGACGCTCGTCCGGGTCGCGCGGATCACGCTCGGGCTCCTCCGGCGGCCGTGGCCGCGACCGGGCCCGCGCGGGCGGGCAGCCGGGCGCAGGGTCGAGCAGCGCAGGCTCGGGCCCCGTCGAGGCGGCCGCGTCGAGCGGCGGCGAGCCCGGCCAGGCGAACCAGTCCGGCACCCCACGCAAGCGGCGCCGCCGTCGCACCCGGGGCGGATCGAGCACAGGGTCGTCCTCGTCGTCGAGCGCAGCACCCGCCGGTTCGGGCACCGACGACTGAGAAGTCTCTCGGCTACGCCGAGGTCGGGACGCTCGTCGCCGACGTTCCCATCAGGCCCATCGCGACCTCACGGTAGGCCTGCGCGCCTTTCGAGCGTCGCGAGGTCGCCAGGATCGACCGCCCCACCGCCGGCGCCTCGGCGAAGCGCACCGACTTCGGGATCGCGGGCAGCAGGATCGGCAGCTCGTAGCGCTGCTCGATGTCGGCCAGCACGGCCTTGGCGTGGTTCGTGCGGCTGTCGAACAGCGTCGGCAGCACCCCGAGGATCCTCAGCCGCGGGTTCAGCAGCCGACGCACGTCGTGGATGGTGTCGAGAAGCTGACCGACCCCCCGGTGCGACAACGTCTCGCACTGCAGCGGGATCAGCACCTCCCGTGATGCGGTCAGCGCGTTGACGGTGAGCACGCCGAGCGACGGCGGGCTGTCGAGGAACACCCAGTCGTAGTCGGACGACACGTCCTCCAGCGCCATGCGCAGCGTCAGCTCACGGCCCGTGCGGGTGAGCAGGGACGCCTCGGCCCCGGCCAGCTCGATCGTGGCCGGCAGCAGGTCGATGCCGTCGTCGGTGACGAGGATCGCGTCGGCCGGTTCCATCCCCTGGGTGAGAACGTGCGAGACCGAGGCGTCGAGATCCTCAGGGTCGACGCCGAGGGAGAACGTGAGGCACGCCTGGGGGTCGAGGTCGACCACCAGCACGCGCTGCCCGAGCTCGGCCAGCGCGACGGCCAGGGATGCAGCAGTGGTGGTCTTGGCCACCCCGCCCTTCTGGTTCGTGACGGCGATCGTGCGAGCCACCCGGCTCCTCCCCAGCTGTTCGTGTGCCGCGAGGGCGGCGAGCCCTCGACTGGACGCAGCCCATCATGCCTTCTCCAGATTGCCAGGGCGAAGCAGGATTGGCCGGTGGCGACGGTGGGTACGTTCGGCCCGTGAGCACACCGCGGACGTTGAGGCTGCCGAGCGGCGTGCGGCGTGCGCAGGTCGAGACGACGGTGGGGTCGTTCGCAGTGCTCACCGCCGGTCCCGCGTCGTCCGAGCTTCCCGTCGTCGTGCTCGTACCGGGATGGACGGGGAGCAAGGAGGACTTCCTCACACTTCTGCCCGAGATCGCCTCCACCGGGCGCCGTGTCGTGGCGCTCGACCAGCGCGGCCAGCTCGACACCCCTGGACCCGAGTCCGTGGACGACTACAGCTTGGACGGCTTGGCCGCCGACGTGCTGGCCGTGGCGGCAGCGGTCTCCGACGAGCCTGTCGACCTGCTCGGTCACTCGTTCGGCGGTCTCGTGGCCACCCGTGCCACGGTGCTGGCACCGTCCGCGGTGGGCTCGCTGGTGCTGCTGTGCTCGGGCCCCGGCGCGCTCCCGGACGAGCGGCATGGCGACCTGGGCGCCGTCGCCGACTCGTTGGCCCTGCACGGCCCCGAAGCCACCTGGGCGGCGATGCGCGCTCGCGAGCGCGCGGCAGGGGGCGAGGTGGTGCCCGACGAGATCGAGCAGTGGATGCGCGAGCGCTTCGTGACGTCGAGCCCCGGGGCCCTGCTCGCGAAGACCCGCATGCTCGTCGACACCCCTGACCAGCGCGAACCGCTGCGCAACCGACCGACGCCGACGCTGGTGATGACCGGCTCGCTCGACGACGCGTGGCCGGTGCAGGTGCAGGTCGACCTCGCCGCGAGCATCGGGGCCGAGCACGTCATGCTCGACGGGCTGGGTCACTCCCCCGCCGTCGAAGACCCGGCCCGGACGGCTCGTGGCCTGGTCGCCTTCTGGGACGAGTGGCGCCCGAGCCGGCGCCGCGTGAGTGCCGCGCTGTCCGGCGACACGACCGAGGTGCCTCGGGCCCGGCACCTCGTCCGCGACTTCGCCGGGCAGGTTCTGCCCGGACGGGGTCGCGACGAGGCCGAGCTGATGGCCAGCGAGCTCGTCACCAACGCCGTCCTGCACGCGCAGGCACCCATCGACGTCGAGGCAGTCGTGCGCGGCGGGTTCGTCATGGTTCTCGTGGCCGACTCCGGCGGTGGGCCCGAGCTCGACTCACGCATCCACCACGGACGCGGTCTGCCCATCGTCGCTGCCCTGGCGCACCGGTGCGGCGGGTGGACGACCGACGAGGGGGCTCGCGTGTGGTTCTGGATGCCGATCGGTCAGCCGAGGAGCCCGGCGGCCTGCCGGGTCGTCCCCCCCGGCTCGAGCCCCGCCCAGGGGTCCACCGCCGGACCGACCTCGGCTCCCTCCGCGCAAGCATCGCGGTAGTCGCACCACGGGCACAGCCGACCCGGCCGCGGTGCGAACAGCGTCTGCGCCGAGCCCCCGGCCGCCAGCGCCGCCTCGGCGTCTCGGCACTCCCGCGCCACCGCGACCGCACGAGAGACGTGGCGGTCGCGGCTGGCCTCGTCGTGGCGCCACACCGCCACCGCGCCCGTCGGCAGGTGGTGCAGCTCGACCCGGGTGGCCGGGGTGCGCAGCGTGGCCTGCGCGGCAGCGGCGTAGATCGCCAGCGTCCGGGAGGTTCGGGCGTCGTCGGCGCTGGGCGGGTGTCGTCCGGTCTTGTAGTCGACCACCACCAGCTCGGTGCC
This sequence comes from uncultured Actinomycetota bacterium, assembly GCA_963714455.1. GTDB lineage: Bacteria > Actinomycetota > Actinomycetes > Jiangellales > Jiangellaceae > CAVQGZ01. The sequence goes on along the minus strand of CAVQON010000017.1, from coordinate 256,588 downwards.
CTCGGCGCCCGGACGTTCGTCGACGCGGTCGGGCTTGCCCATCAGCGCGACGTCCTCGGCGGCCCGCAGCGCCACCGACGCCTCCACGCGGCGCGGCTCGACGAGGCCGGCGGGTGCCAGGGCGCTTCGCCGGTCGGTCTCGGCCTCGACGTAGGCCGCCACCATGTCGCGGGCCTTGGCCAACCACCGCCGCGACATGGGCTCGTCGGCGAAGCCGTCGTCCGACCACGCGGTCTGCACCTCGGCAGCGACCCGAGCGGGAGTGCGTTCCTCGCTCGGCAGCGCCCACCAGCGGGCCAGCGCGACGTGCACCGCCGCGCCGAACGTCGTGTGCGCCCAGGCGCCGCGGCGGGGTGGGGACGGTCGGTCGAGGTAGCGGAACCGGTAGCGGCGTGGGCACTCGGTGAACGTGTCGAGGCGGGACGGGTAGGCCGTCACGAGCCGGGGCGGGCTCACAGGCCCATCCGTGCGCGGCGCTCGAGCAGCGTGGCGTAGGCCTGCGGGCTGGTGGTGTCGGCTGCCAGGTGCACGTCGTGCTTGCCGGTGCCGTGGAAGTCGCTGCCCCCGGTCACCACCAGGTCGAGCCGCTCGGCGATGGCGCGCAGATCGGCGCGGGCCTCCTCGTCGTGGTCCATGTGGTCGACCTCGAGCCCGACGAGGCCGACCTCGGCCAGCTCGGCGAAGGCGTCGTCGTCCAGCACGCGGCGGCTGCCCCGCCCCCACGGGTGGGCGATCACGGGCAGCCCGCCGGCCGCCCGTACGACCGCGATGGCATGCGGCAACGTCGGTGCGGGCTTGGGGACGTGGCCGGGCATGCCCTCGCCGACCCACGTGCCGAAGGCCTCGTCGCGCGAGCCGACAACACCGGCCGCCACGAGTGCGTCGGCGACGTGCGGACGACCGAGCGACACCGCTTCACCGGCGGCGCGGCGCACCTGCTCCTCGGTGATGCGGATGCCGTGCGCGGCCAGCGCACCGAGCATCTGCGGGATGCGGCTGAGCCGGCCGGCCCGGATCGTCGCCAGCATCTCCTCCAGCGGCGAGCTGGCGCTGTCGGGCCAGTAGGCCAGCATGTGGATGTCGGCCCCGCGCCACGTCGTCGACACCTCGATGGCCGGCACGAGCTCGATGCCCGCTGCGGCGGCGGCCTCGCCCGCCTCGTCCCAGCCGCTGACCGTGTCGTGGTCGGCCAGCGCGAGCACGTCCACGCCGGCTGCGGCTGCGGCGTTGACCAGCTCGGTGGGGGAGTCGGTGCCGTCGGACACCGAGGAATGGGTGTGCAGGTCGATGCGCACGTCAGGCGGGGTCCAACCAGCTGCTGCGGGAACCGTAGGGCAGCAGGCGCACCTCTTCGCCGATCCCGCGGGCGTCGGTGAACGTCAGTCCGTCCACCAGCAGCGCGCCCGCGGATGCGGGCTGGACGGCGAGCCACATCCACGTCAGGTCGCGCTCCCCCACGGCCACGGCCCGATCGGTGTCGGCGGGAACGAGCCACATGGGCACCGTGTGCCCGTCGACACCCACCCGGGTGTACGGCTCGCCCGCGATGACGTCGCCGGGGTCGGGCCCGGCCAGTCCGGCGAGGTGGGCGCCACGACCGATGCCTGGTTCTTCGGCGACCAGCAGCATCTCGGCAGGGCCGCCGAACGGGCTGGGACCGGTGAGGACGGTCGCGACGGCACAGATGCCGCGCACGTCGTCCCCGACCGGACCGACGCCGCTGATCACCCACCCCGACGGCAGCGGCCAGGGCAGCCAGACGGGAACCCGCGACGTGGCGGCGACGTGGCGCAGCCAGTCGGCAGTCGGGTCGGGCGCGGGATGAACGGGGGCAGCGGCGCCGTGCTCGGCGCACTCCCACTCGCTCGACCACACTCCCGGCGGGGTCATCTCGCGAGCACACCGCGGGCACGTGGCAGCGCGTTCCATGGGCAGGACGTTTGCTGGTCGAGGCATCTGTCGTCAAGTGCACGGGGTCCCGACTGCGCGCCTGCTGTCGTAGCGTCGACCCATGGCGCCCAGCGGTCAGGGACAGTCGGACGATGGCACCTGGACGCTGTGCGCCGGCGGCGTGCTCACCGACTCAGCAGGTCGGGTGCTGCTCGTGCGTCGCGGCCATGCGCCCTACGCCGGCACCTGGTCACTGCCGAGCGGACGCGCCGAGCCCGGTGAGACCGTCCGAGCGGCAGCCACTCGGGAGGTGTTCGAGGAGACCGGGCTGGTGGTCGAGGTGGACGACCTGCTCGGCGTCGTCCGTCGTCAAGACCCAGCGGGGACGGTGCACTACGAGATCCACGACTTCGCGTGCCGCATCGTCGGGGGGACGCTCGTGGCTGGGGACGACGCCGACGAGGCCGGCTGGTTCAGCGAGTCGCAGATGGCCGACCTCGAGCTGTCCCCCGGGTTGCTGGGGGCGCTGCGCGACTTCGGCGTGTTCTGACGCGGCGTGTCTGACGCGGCGGGCGGCTACGTGCCGGTCGGCTCGGGGCGGGGCTCCATGTCGCCGACGACCTCGTGCTTGGGGACCATCACCTTGCGGCGGAAGATGCACACGAGCGTGCCGTCCTGGTTGTAGCCCCGCGTCTCGACGGAGACGACGCCGCGGTCGTCCTTCGACGACGACTCCTTCTTGTCGAGCACCGTGGTCTCGCCGTAGATGGTGTCGCCGTGGAAGGTCGGTGCGACGTGGCGCAGCGACTCGACCTCGAGGTTGGCGATGGCCTTGCCGGAGATGTCGGGCACCGACATGCCGAGCAGCAGCGAGTAGATGTAGTTGCCGACCACGACGTTCTTGCCGAACTGCGTGGACGTCTGCGCGTAGTGCGCGTCCATGTGCAGCGGGTGGTGGTTCATCGTGATGAGGCAGAACAGGTGGTCGTCGTACTCGGTGACCGTCTTGCCCGGCCAGTGCTTGTAGACGGCCCCGACCTCGAAGTCTTCGTAGAAGCGCCCGAATTTCATGCCGCTCATCGTGCCCCATCGCCGCCGCGTGGATACCCCCGACGGGTGTGCGCCTGCTCACGCCTGGAGCCCTGGGGCCGCACTTGACGCGGGACTTTGGGGGTTCACGCGGCAGATCTGCCTCGCGAACCCCCAAACTCCCGCCGTCACGTGATCGTTTGGCGGCGGGGGTGGGTTACTTGAGCTTGTACTCCTCCAGCAGGCGGCGGCCGATGATCATGCGCTGGATGTCGGCAGTGCCCTCGCCGATCAGCAGCATCGGGGCCTCGCGGTACAGGCGCTCGATCTCGTACTCCTTGGAGTAGCCGTAGCCGCCATGGATGCGGAAGGAGTCCTCCACAACCTCTTTGCAGTACTCGCTGGCCAGGTACTTCGCCATGCCGGCCTCGAGGTCGTTGCGCGCGCCGGAGTCCTTCATGCGCGCGGCCTTGACCATCATCAGGTGCGCGGCCTCGACCTTGGTGGCCATCTCGGCCAGGCGGAACATCACGGCCTGGTGCTGGGCGATCTGCTTGCCGAACGTCTCGCGCTGCTGGGAGTACTCGATGCCCAGCTCGAAGGCACGCTTCGAGACGCCGCAGGCCCGGGCGGCCACGTTGACGCGGCCCACCTCGACGCCGTCCATCATCTGGTAGAAGCCCTTGCCACCCTCGCCACCCAGGATGGTGTCGGCGCCGATGCGGAAGCCCTCGAGCACGAGCTCGGTGGTGTCGACGCCCTTGTAGCCCATCTTGTCGATCTTGCCGGGGATGGTCAGGCCGGGAGCGACCTCGCCGAAGCCCGGCTCCTTCTCGATGATGAACGTGGTCATGTTCTTGTAGACGCTGTCGGCACCCTCGTCGGTGAGGACGAGCACGGCCACCAGGCTGGACGACCCACCGTTGGTGAGCCACATCTTCGAGCCGTTGATCTCGTAGGTGTCGTCGTCGACCTTGGTCGCGGCGGTGCGGATCGCGGCGACGTCGGAGCCGCAGCCCGGCTCGGACATGGAGAAGGCGCCGCGCAGCTCGCCGGCGGCCATGCGGGGCAGCCACCGCTGCTTCTGCTCCTCGGTGCCGTGCTGGGCGACCATCCACGCGACGATGAAGTGTGTGTTGATGACGCCGGAGACGCTCATCCACCCGCGGGCGAGCTCTTCGACGACGAGCGCATAGGTGAGCAGGGACTCCCCGAGGCCGCCGTACTCCTCCGGGATCATGATCCCGAAGATGCCCATCTCCTTGAGGCCCTCGACGATCTCGTCCGGGTAGGCGTCCTTGTGCTCGAGGTCGGTGGCCACCGGGATGATCTGCTCGTTCACGTAGTCGCGGACGGTCCGCAGGATCTCCTGCTGGATGTCGGTGAGGTCGTCGGTCTGCGCGAGGCGGTCCATGAGTCTCCTTGGGGCGTGGCCAGATAGCCCGGTGGCGGGCTCACCCCAGTATCCGCCGCCAGCGCCCCGATGGCACCGTCAGGTTGGTCACAACCGGGTCAGAAGAAGATCACCATGAACTGAGCCAGGATCACCTTGCCGAGCATGATCACCGGGAAGATCATCGCGTAGAGGACGGCGATGCGCTGGTCGCCGTTCTTGTCCATCGCATACGCGTACGGCGCCGGGTTGAGCTGTGAGCCGGTCAGACCGCCGAGTGATCGGGCCGTGCCGTACTTGAGCACCGAGCGCAGTCCGACGATGTTGACGAGGGCGTGGACGACGCAGAAGGTGAGCGCGACCGCCAGCAGCTTCAGACCCAGCGGGGACGACAGCGCGTTGACCAGGTCGTCGCCCGACCCCGTCCCCACGGCGGCCAGGAAGATGAGCAGGAACAGCTGGTTGAACGCGTTGTTGACGCCCGTCGGAAGCTGCCACACGACCGGTCCCGTGCGACCGAGCGCACCGAGCACGACGCCGATGATGAGCGGGCCCGTGGCCGTGCCGAGCACGAAGTTGCCCCCGCCGGGCAGCGGTATGGACAGCAGGCCGAACACCAGCCCGATGGACAGCCCCAGCCCGAGCCCGAGAGCGTTGATGTCGTTGGCAGCCCGCTCGGAGTCACCCAGGTGCTTCGTGATCTCGGGCAGCACGTCGCGCTTGGCCGTCACGCGCAGCCGGTCGCCCATCTGCAGCACGAGGTCGGGCGTGGCGATGAGGTCGACGTCGCCGCGCCGCACACGGCTCACGGCCGCGTCGTACTTGGAGTCCAGGTCGAGCTGCGCCAGCGTCTGCCCGACGAAGGCCCGGTTCGACACTGCTACCCGGCGGAAGTCGATCTGGCTGCGGTCGTGCCACGGTTCGCGCTGCGACAGCTCCCCGATGTCGTCCACCAGCCGCGGCAGCTGGTCGTCGGAGACCGTGATCGTGATGAGGTCGCCCTGCGCAATGGTTGTGTCGGCGTGGGCGACGACGGTGTCGGCGTCCCGGGTGATGCGTGAGACGACGGCTCCGTACTGCTCGGCGAGCGCCTCCACCGTCATCGACACCGGCCGGGTGACCTCGACCGTCTTGACCACCAGGGATGCCACCTGCTCGGAGTCCTCTTTGGTCGGCTTCCGCTTGCCGACGTTCATCAGGTAGATCAGACCGAGGATGGTGATGAGCACCGCGAACGGATAGGCCACCGCGTAGCCGACGGCCGGCTCAGGCGGAACCTCCCCGCCGTCGGCCAGCTGCTGCTGCACCGCGCCGAGGGCGGGCGTGGCCGTTCCGGCCCCGGCGTAGGCGCCGGCGATGTAGGAGGTGTCGACCCCGAGCGCGCGTCCTACCGCCAGGCCGCTGGCGGCCATGACGACGATGGCGGTACCCGCCACGATGAGCGGCTGGTACGAGGTGCGGAACGCTCGCATGAACGACGGGCCCGCGGCCAGTCCCACCATGTAGCAGAAGACGCACAAGCCGATCGAGGAGTAGACCGGACCCAGCGCCACGTCGGCGTTGAGGGCAGACAGGGCCAGCCCTGCGAACAACGCACCCGCCGGCCCGAACGACACCGGCCCGAACCGGATCATCCCGAAGGCGGTACCGACCCCGACGCAGAAGAACAGCGTGAGAAGCGGGTTGTCGACGAAGACCTGCATGGCACTCCCCTGCGCGGCGTGGCTTGTGTTCGAAGCCTAGGGAGGGCACCCCCGCCGAAGTGCCGGTTCTTGTGAAGCGGAGCTCACTTCTCCGGCGGGGTGAACGCGGTGGTGCGCGCCATGCCGGCCGCGCGCCCCTTCGCGGCGACGACGATCGCCATCTTGCGCGACGCCTCGTCGATCATCTCGTCACCGAGCATCACCGCGCCGAGGGCTCCGCCCGCCGCAGAGGTGAAGTACTCGTAGGCGTCGAGGATCTCCTCGGCGTGGTCGTAGTCACCCTGGGACGGGCTGAACACCTCGTTGGCCGCGTCGACCTGCCCCGGGTGCAGCACCCACTTGCCGTCGAAGCCCAGTGCCGCCGCCCGTCCGGCCACCCGCTTGTAGCTGTCGACGTCGCGGATCTGCAGGAAGGGGCCATCGATGGCCTGCTTGCCGTAGGCACGCGCGGCCATCAGGATGCGCATCAGGATGTAGTGGTACGCATCGCCCTCGGTGTAGCCGGGCGGCTGCTCCCCCACGACGAGGGTCTTCATGTTGATCGAGGCCATGAAGTCGGCCGGGCCGAAGATCATCGTCTCCACGCGAGACGATGCCTGCGCGATCGCGTCGATGTTGACCAGGCCGAGGGCGTTCTCGATCTGCGCCTCGATGCCGATGCGCCCGGTCTCGAGGCCGTTCGTCTTCTCGATCTGGGTGAGCAGCAGGTCGAGCGCCACAACCTGCTCAGGCGTCTGCACCTTCGGCAGCATGATGCAGTCCAGGTTGGACCCGGCACCCTCGACGATGGCGATCACGTCGCGGTAGGTCCAGTGCGTCGTCCAGTCGTTGACCCGCACGACCCGGGTCTTGCCGCCCCAGTCCCCCTCGTTCAGCGCCGCCACGACGTTGTCGCGCGCGCCCTCCTTGGCGATCGGCGCCACGGCGTCCTCCAGGTCGAGGAACACCTGGTCGGCCGGCAGGCCCTGGGCCTTGCCGAGCATCTTGACGTTCGAGCCGGGAACAGCCAGGCACGAGCGGCGAGCGCGCAGCGGACGGGTGGAAGTGGACGTGTCGGTACCGGGAGTCACACCTGGGGTCATGGCTTCGCAGGGTAGCCAGACGGTCCGCACGCCAGACACGTGCCCTCGGTGAGATCGCTCACGCGTCCGGAAGCGGGGGCCCGTGGACGGGCTGGCGCGACGTGACGACCAGCGCGACACCGACCAGCACCAGTCCGGCCGCCGGGAGGGCGGCCGGCGGCGGCACCTGGCCCAGCCACCAGGCAGCGATCACGGTGGCTGCCGGCACCTCCAGCAGGATCACCAGCGCCACGACGACGGGTCCCACGGTGCCGACCGCCCGGTTCAGCAGAGTGTGGCCGAGGAGCTGGGCCAGCACCGTGAGCGCGAGCAGCAGGCCCCATGTCTGCGCGCTGAAGCCGATCACCGGGACTCCGGCGGCCAGGCACAGCACGAGCAGCAGCACCGCGCACACGCCGAACGTCGAGACCGAGTAGGCCAGCGTGCTCACCTGCGCGCGTGCCCTGGCGCCCAGCGCGACGTACACCGCGGCGGCCATGCCCCCCACGAGCGCCAGCAGGTTGCCCAGCATGGCCCGGGGGTCACCGCCCAGGTCGAGCCCGGTGAGGAGCAGGGCGCCCAGCACCGCCACCACGATGCCCACCCAGGCGCGTCGGGCCACCTGCTGCCCGCCGGCGCGCGCGAGCAGCGCGTTCCACACCGGCTGGACAGCACCCAGCGCCGTCGCCGCCGCGACCGTGGTCAGGGTGACGGCGGGCACCCAGGTGGCGAAGTGCACGGCCAGCGCCGTCCCGGACGCGACGACGACCCGGCGAAGACGTCGGTCGGTCCAGACGGTCGCGAGGTCACGCCGGGCCCCGGCCCAGGCGAACGGGAGCAACGCAGCGGTGCCGAAGAGGTTGCGCCACAGCGCGATGGCCAGCGCGGGAGCGGCGATCGTGGCGATCAGCGGCGCCGAGGCGCCGATGCCGACCACGGCCAGAGCGAGCAGCGGCATGTCGGCCCCGGTCGGGGCCCGCATCAACGGCGCGGACGGTGTGCCCGGGGCACTCACCCCTCGACCACGACGACCTGGTCGACGTCCGGGGCGGTGAGCGTCACCGGCTCGTCCACGTCGGAGAAGCGCAGGACGCCGTCGGTCGCGGTGGCTCCGAGGCGCTCGACGAGCAGCGGGTACGGCTCGCCGGTGCCGGAGATCCATGCGGTCGCATCCGTGTCGAGGTAGCGGATGCCCAGCGCCGGCACGTCCTCGATCGACGCCACGCCCACCGACTGCACGGCGCCGGAGGGGGTGAGCACCGCGTCGGCGAAGGCGTCCGGGTCGGTGATCGTGGCCAGGCTCTGGGCGCGCTCCTCTGGCAGCAGCAGCCACTTGTCGCCCAGTGTCCGACGGGCGCTCTCGGCGACCTCGTCGGCCAGCCAGTCGAGGTTGCCGCGCACGTACACGGCCCCGTCGACAGCCAGCACCTCGAAGGTCGACCCGTCCTGCGTGAGCGTGCCGCGCGCGCCTCGCCCGACGATGTCGGAGCGACCCGGCCCCACCGGCTCACCGGCAGAGAACGCCAGGTCGAGCGGTGCGCCGGCACTCGGCGACCCGGACACGCGGTAGCCGACGGCAGCCTCGAGGGCCGCCAGGGCCTGGCCGAGCGCGGCCGCCGGGTCGACCTCGTCCACGCTGTTGGTGACGGCGTCGGCGACGTCGGGGACGGCGGTGGCCGAGGCGGCCGTGAGCCCCGTTGGCGACGCCTCGTCGTCCGCACCGGCGTCCGCGGAGCCACCACAGCCGGTCAGCACGAGCGCCAGTGCGGCCGTGACAGCCAGACACACCGTTGCGGCGGTGCCCGTCGTGGTGGTGGTCACCTGGCGAGGCACGCCCGCCAGACTACCGGGCGACGCGCCTGCCGCCGGTAGCCTCAGCCAGCATGACGAGCAGGTCGGGACTGGTGTTCGCCGCGCGACTAGGCGGCACCGACGTGTTCGACCCCGTCGGCGACCGCGTCGGCAAGGTGCGCGACGTCGTGGTGCGCTTCCACTCCGACGGCAGCCCGCCGCACGTCGTCGGGTTCGTCGTCGAGGTGGCGCTGCGCCGACGCATCTTCGTGCCGGTCACCCGCGTCACCAGCATCGCGGCGAGGCAGGTGATCACCACGGGCTTGATCAACGTGCGGCGTTTCGAGCGCCGCCCGGGCGAGACGCTCGTGCTCGAAGACATGCTCGACCAGCAGGTGACCGTGCTCGGCACGGACGACCCCGCCGTCGTCTTCGACGTCGGCCTGGAGCCGACGCGCTCGCGGGACTGGCGTCTGGGCAAGGTCGCCGTGCAACGCGGTGGTGGCCGCTTCCGCCGCGCCGACACACAGATCGTCGACTGGGCCCAGGTGCGCGGCTGGGCGGTCAGCGACCGCGAGCAGGGCGCGGCGAACCTGCTCAACACCCTGTCCACGATGCGCGCACCCGACCTCGCCGAGGTGCTGGCCAACCTGTCGGACAAGCGCCGCACCGAGGTGATCGCCGCCCTCGACGACGAACGGCTCGCCGACGTCCTCGAAGAGCTGGACGAGGCCGACCAGATCCGCGTGATCGGACGGCTCGAGGTCGAGCGCGCGGCCGACGTCCTGGAGGCGATGGGTCCGGACGACGCGGCCGACCTTCTGTCCGAGCTCCCGCCGGAGACCGCAGAGAAGCTGCTGTCGCTCATGGAGCCGGACGAGGCCGACCCGGTGCGCCAGCTGATGAACTACGACGACGAGAGCGCTGGCGGCCTCATGACCAGCGAGCCGGTGATCCTGGCGCCCAACTCCACCGTCGCCGAGGCGCTGGCCCACCTGCGCAACCCCGACCTCACCCCGGCCCTGGCGGCGATGGCCTACGTGACGCGCCACCCGGTGGAGACGCCGACGGGGCGCTACCTCGGGGTTGCCCACTTCCAGCGGCTGCTGCGCGAGCCGCCTTCGGCGCTGGTGTCGACGATCGCTGACCGCGACCCCGAGCCGCTGTCGGTCGACGCCTCGCTGCACGAGGTCACCCGCTACATGGCGACGTACAACCTGGTCGCCGCACCCATCGTCGACGACAACGGACGCCTGCTCGGCGCGGTGTCGGTGGACGACGTGCTCGACCACCTGCTCGGCGAGGAATGGCGCCGCGCGGACCGCGACCGAGTGGAGGCCCCCGATGGACCGCATGCCCGAACGTGACCGCCTCGACCTTCCCGGTGCGCCGCGACGCGGGGCCCGCCCGTCGGTAGACCCGGACGCCTTCGGGCAGGCCTCGGAGAGCATCGCCCGCTTCATCGGTACCGGCCGCTTCTTGGTCTACATGACGGTGTTCATCCTCGGCTGGCTCGCCTGGAACAGCCTGACCGCCGGAAGCGCCCAGTTCGACCCGTTCCCGTTCATCTTTCTCACCCTCGTGCTCTCGGTGCAGGCCTCCTACGCGGCCCCGCTGATCCTGCTGGCGCAGAACCGGCAGGACGACCGCGACCGGGTGTCGCTGGAGCAGGACCGGCAGGTGGCCGCGCAGTCGCGGGCCGACATGGAGTTCTTGGCCCGCGAGATCGCCGCGCTGCGCCTGGCCGTCGGCGAGATGGCCACCCGCGACTTCATCCGCTCGGAGCTGCGCGAGATGTCCGAAGACATCGTCGAAGAGCTCGAGGAGTTCGGCGACGAGGCGGAGGCGTCCGACGGGGTACGCTGAGCCGAGATCGACAGGGGAGCGCGCAAGCGCTGAGAGTGTGGGCGGAACCACAGACCCTCGAACCTGATCCGGGTCATGCCGGCGCAGGAAGTCATCGCCGCGGACCCGCCGCTACCGCCCTCCTCCCGTCGAACGTGAGGAGGAGCCAGCGATGATCGCCGAGATCCAGTGCCTGCCGAGCCCGGCCGGGGCACCGACGTCGGCCTACGCCCACATCGAGGCGGCGATCGCGGTCGTCGCGCGCAGCGGGCTGCGCTACGAGGTGGGCGCCTTGGGCACCACCGTCGAAGGGCCCGCCGACGACGTCTGGACGGTGCTGCGCACGGCGCACGAGGCGACGATCGCCGCCGGCGCCGACAGCGTGGTGTCGGTCATCAAGGCGTTCAGCGCCACCGCGGACGGGCCCGGCATCGACGACCTGGTGGCTGCTCACCGGTGAGCGTGACGACGCAGGAGCTCACCACGGCCCGGGCGCCCGCGCGCCGACGACTGCCGGTCTGGGCTCCCCCGCTGGTGCTGCTGGGCGGGCTCGTGCTCGTCTGGGAGCTGGCTGTGGCGGTGCTGGACATCCCCGACTACGTGCTGCCGGCCCCCTCCGAGGTGCTCGCCGCCTTGGTCGACAACGCCGCGGTGATCGGCGGGCACACGGTGTCGACGTTGATCACAGCCACCGTCGGACTGGTGCTCGGCTCCGCCGTGGGCGTGGGCCTTGCCGCCGCCATGGCTGCCTCGCAGGTGCTGCGCTCGGCGCTGTACCCCCTGGTGGTCGTGTCGCAGAGCGTCCCCATGGTGGTGCTCGCCCCGCTCTTCGTGGTCTGGTTCGGCTTCGGGCTCATGCCCCGGGTGCTCGTGGTGGCGCTGGTGGCGTTCTTCCCGGTCGCCGTGGCGACCGTGAGCGGGCTCATCGCCGCCGACCGCGACCAGGTCGACCTGGTGCGCGCGATGGGAGGCTCGCGTCGTGACCTGGCCGAGCACGTCCTCGTCCCCGGTGCTCTGCCGAGTCTGTTCACCGGCCTGAAGGTCGCGGCGTCCTACGCGATGTTCGGCGCCGTCGTCGGCGAGTGGATCGGCGCCTCGTCCGGCCTCGGGCTCTACCTGGAACGTTCCCGGGCATCGTTCGCCACCGATCAGATGTTCGCCGCGGTGCTCGTGATCGCCGCCGTCAGCGTGGCGCTGGTCGGCCTCGTCTTCGCACTCGAACGGGCCGCCTTGCCCTGGCAGGCCGCCGAGCGGGCGCAACGACGGGCAGCGACCCGACCCTGGTGAGAACACCCCTCGACCTGCGACTGCTCGACCAACAGCCCGACGAAGGAGACCACCGATGACCGCTGCCACCGCCAGCCGCCGCCGCTCCGGGGTCGCGCTTTCCGCCGTGATGGCGCTCGCCCTGACGGCGACCGCCTGCGCCACGACGTCGGAGCCCGACACGAGCGCCGAGTCGCGTCCGGTCACGCTCATGCTCAACTGGACACCCAACGCCCACCACGTCGGCATCTACGCCGCCGAGCAGCAGGGGTGGTACGACGAGGCGGGAATCGACCTCACCGTGATCGAGCCGGCCGACGCCGGGGTCGAGACGGCGGTGGCCTCCGGTGCCGCCGACATCGGCATGGCGCAGGCGGAGTCGCTGCTGCCCGCCCGGGCTGCCGGCGTCCCCGTCGTGTCGGTCGCCACCGTGCTGCCGGTCAACGACTCGTCGCTGTTCAGCCTGGCCGACGACGACATCACCCGACCCCGTGACCTCGAGGGCACCCGCTACGGCGGCTTCGGCGGGGCGCTGGAGACCGAGATCATCTCCGCCCTCATGCGCTGCGACGACGCCGACCCCGCCACGGTCGAGTTCGTCACGCTCGGCAACGTCGACTACCTGGCCGGCATGGACGCCGACCAGTTCGACACCGCGTGGGTGTTCTCCGGATGGGACGCCCTGCGGGCCCAGCAGGTGGCGGAGGTGGACGTGGACGAGATCCGCTTCGCCGACTGGGCCGACTGCATCCCCAACTGGTACACGCCGCTGTTCCTGGCGGCGGAGTCGACACTGGCCGATGACCCTGACCTGGTCAGAGACTTTCTTGCGGTGACCAGCCGCGGCTACCAGCAGGCGGTGGACGACCCGGCCGGTGCCGCCGCAGCGCTGACGGACGCCGTTCCCGAGCTCGACCCCGCGCTGGTCGACCCGTCCGTGGCCTACTACTCCCCCCTCTTCGTCGGGCCGTCGGGGGCGTGGGGCGAGCAGGACGAGCAGACCTGGACCGGCTTCGCCGAGTTCTTGACCTCCGCACAGGTCGTGGACGAGCCCGTCGACGGAACGACCGCGTTCACCAACGACTACCTGCCCGAGTGAGCGCCGGCCCGGGCGCGGCGTGGACGGTCGCCGAGCTTCACCACGCCTTCGGCAGCGACCGGCCTGACGAGCCGGTCACCGAGGTGCTCGACGGGCTGTCGCTGACGGCGCGTCCCGGGGAGTTCGTGTCGCTGCTGGGTCCGAGCGGCTGCGGCAAGTCGACAGTGCTGCGCGTGCTGGCCGGCCTGCTGGTGCCCGACGCGGGCGACGCGAGCGTCGGCGGCGTGTCGGTGCTGGGCAGGCCCGGTGCCGCCACGATGCAGCCGCAGCGCGACACGTTGCTGCCGTGGAAGCGGGCCATGGACAACGCCGTGCTGGGGTCCGTCGTGTCCGGGGTGCCGGGAAGGCAGGCGCGTGAGTCGGCCGCCGAGCTGTGGGACCGGTTCGGCCTCACGGGGTACGAGCGGGCCTGGCCGGGTGAGCTGTCCGGCGGGATGCGTCAGCGCCTGGCGCTGCTGCGCGCCTTCCTCGTCCCTCGGCCGCTGATCCTGCTGGACGAGCCACTCGGCGCCCTGGACGCGATCACGCGCCGCGACCTCCAGGTGTGGCTGGAGCAGGTGTGGGAGGCCGACCGCCGCTCGGTGCTCCTCGTGACCCACGACGTGGACGAGGCGATCTTGCTGTCGGACCGGGTCGTCGTGCTCTCCGACCGTCCCGCGCGGGTGGTGGCCGACATCGACGTCGGTCTCGCCCGTCCCCGCACCGCGGGCCTCGTCGCCGACGCGCTGTTCGCCGAGTATCGCGCCGACGTGCTCGCCGCGCTCGAACGCGGGCACCGCCGCAACGCCTGACGCCGCCTCGCCGGGCGCAAGGAGCGACCAGCGCCCGCGGTACGTAGCATCGGGGCGGTGAGCAGCCCGAGCAACGCCCCCGGCGGCGTCCCCCCCACCGTGGTCGACCAGATCCGCACCGCCCTGGCGTCGGTCAACGACCCCGAGATCCACCGGCCGATCACCGAGCTCGGCATGGTCGCCGACATCAGCGTCGCCGACGACGGCCACGCCCGCGTCACCGTTCTGCTGACGGTGTCGGGCTGCCCGCTGCGCGACACGATCGTGCGCGACGTCACCGCCGCGGCGTCCGCCGTCCCCGGGGTGAGCGGCGTTGAGGTCGTCCTCGACGTGATGACGGACGAGCAGCGGGTCGGGTTGCGCGAGAAGCTGCGCGGGCCCGCCAAAGACATCCCGTTCGCCAAGCCCGGCTCGCTGACCCGCGTCTACGCCATCGCCTCGGGCAAGGGCGGCGTCGGCAAGTCGTCGTTGACGATCAACCTGGCGGCGGCGATGGCCGACGACGGGCTGTCGGTCGGCGTGCTCGACGCCGACATCTACGGCCACTCCACACCGCGCATGCTCGGGGTGGACGGGCAGCGCCCCACCGTGGTCGACGAGATGATCCTCCCCGTCCCGGCACACGGCGTACGGCTCATCTCGACGGAGATGTTCAAGCCCGAGCGCAGCGCGCCGGTGGCGTGGCGCGGGCCGATGCTTCATCGCGCGCTGGAGCAGTTCCTCACCGACGTCTACTGGGGCGACCTGGACATCCTGCTGCTCGACCTCCCGCCGGGAACCGGCGACATCGCGATCTCGCTGGGCCAGCTGCTGCCCAACGCCGAGATCGTCGTGGTGACCACCCCGCAGCTCGCATCGGCGGAGGTTGCCGAGCGGGCCGGCAGCATCGGGGTGCAGACCCGCCAACGCGTGTTCGGCGTCATCGAGAACATGGCGTGGCTTGCCTGCCCGCACTGCGGCGAGAGGCTGGAGGTGTTCGGCTCGGGCGGCGGTGACACGGTCGCCGCGGCCCTCGGCCGGGCAACCGGGGCGAACGTGCCGATGCTGGGGTCGGTCCCGATGGACCAGGGCCTGCGCGAGGACGCCGACACCGGCGTGCCGTTCGTGCTGAACCACCCCGACACCCCGGCAGCAGTCGCGATCCGCTCGGTGGCCGCCCGGCTGGGACAACGCGAGCGCGGCCTGGCCGGCATGTCGCTGGGCCTCTCCCCGGCGGGGCGCTGAGAGCCGGCCGAGGCCCGATGGCCGACGCTCAGGTCACGTCGGGGTCGATACCGTCGACCTGAGGCTTCGTGGGGGTGTCGTCCAGCCCGAGCGCCTTGCTGACGGCGTCGGAGGAGCTCGGCACCTTCGGCACCCTCGGCAGGTCGTCACCCAGCAGGTCTTTGGTGAGAGACCCCTTCGGGTCGGTGAGGTACTTCGCATCCACGCCGAGGTTGTCGGTCATCTCGCTGCGCGCCGAGGCCACCATGGTGCGCAGGTCGCGCAGCCACCCGCCGGCCTGCTTGGCCATCTCCGGCAGCCGGTCGGGCCCGAACACCAGCAGTCCGACAACGGCGATGACGAGGATCTCGCCGAAGCCGATGTCGGACAACACGCTGGTCTCTCCCTGCTGCGCCGCCTCAGCCCACGCGTGATCCGAGCGTGATCTCGACGGTCTCTTCCTGCTGGCCACGGACGAAGGACACGCTCACCGTATCGCCTGGCTGCTTGGTGCGGATAGCCACGATCAGCTCGTCGGACCCCCGCACCGGCTGGCCGTTGAGGGCCACGACCCGGTCACCGCTGCGCAGCCCGGCCTCTGCCGCCGGCTCGCCGGGGATCACCTCGCCGATCACGGCACCGTCGCTGGCGGTCGGGTCCATCTGCAGCGTCGCACCGATCACCGGGTAGGACGCCTCGCCCTCGGCGATGATCTGCTCTGCGGTCACGCGCGTCTGGTTGATGGGGATGGCGAAGCCGAGGCCGATGGATCCGGCCTGGCCACCGAACGAGCCGAGAGCGGCGATCGAGGAGTTGACGCCGATCACGCGCCCCTGCGCATCCAGCAGCGGGCCGCCGGAGTTGCCGGGGTTGATGGCCGCGTCGGTCTGGATCGCGCTGATGAAGCTCGCCTCCCCCTGCCCGCCCGCGGAGACCGGCCGGTTGGTGGCCGAGACGATGCCGGACGTGACCGTGCCGTCCAGGCCGAGGGGGCTGCCCACGGCGACGACCGGGTCTCCGACGACGACCTCGTCGGAGTCCCCCAGCGCCAACGGCGTCAGCCCGGTGAGGTCGACGTCGAGCACTGCCAGGTCGTAGGCGGGGCTGGTGCCGATCAGGTCGGCCTCGACGCTGCGTCCGTCCTGCAGCGCCACCTGCACCCCTCGATCACCGGAGTCGGCGATCACGTGGTTGTTGGTGATGATGTACCCGTCGTCGGTGATGATGAAGCCCGACCCGGTTCCGGTGGCGGTGCTGATGGAGACCACGCTGGGCAGGGCCGCGTCGGCGATGCCGGCGATGGACTCCGGTGCGCGACCGACGGGGGTGGTCGTGTCGAGCACCGAGCTCTCGGCTCCGGTGGCCTCCGTCGTGGACGGGGCCGGCGCGGGCGCGAGCTGAACGCCGACGAGCGCGCCGAGCAGTCCGGCGACCCCGGCCGTGGCCACGACAGCGAACCAGCCGGGACGCCGAGACGTCGTGGGCGTGGGCGTGGGTTGCGGCGGCTCAGGCCACGCCGTGGGCGCTGGACGCGAGGCACCGACGGCACCGGCGGCACCGGGCGGCATGGCCCACGGGTCGCTCGCCGACGAGGCCGGCCGCCCGTACGGCGGAACCGGCCGGGTGGTGGCGCTCGCCGCGGCGGGCATGGGCGTGGCGGGCTCGGTCGCGTCAGCGGGGCGCGACCACCAGCCGTCCGCCGGTGGCCCGGCGGGCGTCCCTCCCGATGGGCCCGAAGGTGGCCCCGGCGGAGTCCCTGGGGTTGTGCCGCCGGCAGAAGAAGTGGTGTCGCTCATAGTCGTCCCTCGCGTCTCTTCGTCAGTCGTCTTCGTCAGTTGTGCGGACCGTCGGAACGCGTCGCGTCCTCGACCTGGTGGGGGGCGCGGTGCGCCAGGGCCTCCCGCAGCTGGCGCCGCCCACGGTGGATGCGGCTGCGCACGGTGCCCAGCTTGATGCCGAGCGCCTCGCCCACCTCGTCGTAGGTGAGGCCCTCGACGTCGCACAGCAGCACGGCGGCGCGAAAGTCGGGAGGAAGGGCGTCCAGCGCCGCCTGCACGTCGGCGTCCAGGTACGCGGCGTCGAGCAGCTGGCCGGGGTCGGGCTCGACGTCGGCGACGCGCTCGGCGGCGTCGTCGTCGAGCCACGGCGCGGTGCGCTGGCGGGCACGACGGCGCACGCCGTCCAAGAACAGGTTGGTGGTGATGCGGTGCAGCCAGCCCTCGAACGACCCGGGCCGGTAGCTCGACAGCGACCGGAACACGCGGATGAACACGTCCTGGGTCAGGTCTTCGGCGTCCTGCGGGTTGCCGGTCAGCCGGTAGGCGAGCCGGTAGACCCGGGAGCGGTGCTCGACCACGTCGTCCCAGGTGGGCGGTTGCCAGCCCAGCGGGACGACGACTCCTGCCGACGACATGACCGTGGCGCTCCTCTGCTCGTCGCGCGGCTACGTGCTGCGCTGCGGCTTCCATGGTGGCGCTCGCCGGTGCGCGTCGCCAGCCGGCCAGGCCGTTCTGACCGAACTCTGACAAGACTTGACGATGCGTTCACCGGGCGGCCTTCACCAGCACCGGCGCACGGGGCCGATAGGCTGCGCGCACCGGTTCGGCGCAGCGTCGACACAGAACCACTCGGGAGATCGCCATCGCTACCACCAGCCCCGTTCCCAAGCCCGCGACGTGGGCCTACGCCGACGGGTACCTGACCGAGGACGACATCGTGGCCCGCGCGCGGGCCCGCGCCGACGAGGTGGGCGTCGTCCCCGTCGGCGTCGGCGTCGGCACGGCCCTGCGCTTCGTGGCCGCCACGCTGCACGCGCGCAAGGTCGTCGAGATCGGTACCGGTACCGGCGTGTCCGGCCTGTGGATGTTTCGGGGCATGGCCCCGGACGGCGTGCTGACCACCATCGACCGCGAGGGCGAGCACCAGCGGCTCGCCCGCGAGGCGTTCACCGAAGAGGGCATCCCGCACACGCGCATCCGACTGATCCCGGGCCGTGCCCTCGAGGTGCTGCCGCGGCTCAAGGACGACGACTACGACCTCGTGCACTGCGACGGCGACAAGACCGAGTACGCCGAGTACCTCGAGCACGCGCTGCGCCTGCTGCGCACAGGCGGCGTGGTGGCGTTCGACAACGCCCTCTGGCACGACAAGGTGGCCGACCCGGCGCAGCGCGACCCGGAGACCGTGGCGATCCGCGAGCTCGGCCGGGCGCTGCGCGACGACGAGCGCGTCATCCCCATCCTGCTTCCCGTCGGCGACGGGCTGCTGGCTGCCGTCAAGCGCTGACACACCGCACGGCGCGCAGGTCAGACGTCGACGTGCTGGCCCTTGCCGAGCGCGACGATGCCCTCGGCGCTGACGGTGAACCCGCGTTCGCGGTCGTGGTTGTGGTCGACGCCGATGCTGGCGCCCGGGGGAACGGTGACGCCCTTGTCGAGGATCGCGTTGCGGATCACCGCACCGGGGCCGATACGTGAGCCCGACATGATCACCGAGTGCGACACCGTCGCCCCCTCGGCGACCCGCACGCCCGGTGACAGCACGCTGTGGTCGACGAACGACCCGGCGAGGATGCACCCGAGCCCGACGATCGACTCCCGCGCCGTCCCGCCCTGCACGAACTTGGCGCCGGGCAGCTGGGGGTGGCTGGTCAGGATGGGCCAGTCACGGTTGTAGAGGTTGAACATCGGGTCGATCGACACAAGGTCCATGTGCGCCTCGTGGTACATCTTCAGGGTTCCCACGTCGCGCCAGTAGCCGTGGTCGCGCGGCGTGCTGCCGGGGATCACGTTGTTCTTGAAGTCGTAGACGGCAGCGTCACCGCCGCCCACGAGCTGGGGAACGATGTTGCCGCCCATGTCGTGCACCGAGCCCTCGTCGCCCGCGTCGACCCGCAGCGCCTCGAGCAGGGCGTCGGTGGTGAACACGTAGTTGCCCATCGAGGCGAAGCTCGCCTCGGGGTCGTCGGGAACTGCCGGCGGCTCGGCCGGCTTCTCCAAGAACTCGTTGATCGTCGTGCCGTCGGTCGTCTCGATGATGCCGAACGCGCTGGCCTCACCCCGCGGCACCCGGATACCGG
The DNA here is from genome assembly GCA_963714455.1 of uncultured Actinomycetota bacterium. GTDB lineage: Bacteria > Actinomycetota > Actinomycetes > Jiangellales > Jiangellaceae > CAVQGZ01. The sequence goes on along the minus strand of CAVQON010000017.1, from coordinate 237,439 downwards.
CAACAGTCAGTCCGGCGCCGGAGTCGATGTGGGCCTGCACCATCTGCGACGGGTCCATGCGGTAGACGTTGTCGGCCCCGAACACCACGATGTAGTCCGGCTCGTCGTCGTAGACGAGGTTGAGCGACTGGAAGATCGCGTCGGCGCTGCCCTGGTACCACCGCGGTCCGAGGCGTTGCTGAGCCGGGACCGGCGTGACGTACTGGCCGAGGATGTTGCTCATGCGCCAGGTAAGCGAGATGTGGCGGTCGAGCGAGTGCGACTTGTACTGCGTCAGCACCGCGATGCGGTCGATCCCACCGTTGACGAGGTTGGACAGCACGAAGTCGATCAGTCGGTACGACCCACCGAACGGGACGGCCGGTTTCGCCCGGTCAGCGGTGAGCGGCATCAGTCGCTTTCCCTCACCGCCGGCCAGCACGATCCCGAGGACTCTTCTGCCTCCACGGCTCATGTCTTTCACCATAGTGTGACGACATGCGCGTCGCCCTCATGACCAGAGAGTTCCCCCCGTTCGTCTACGGCGGAGCCGGCGTCCACGTCGACCACCTGGTGCCCGCCCTGCGCAGCCAGCCCGACCTCGAGGTGGACGTGCTGTGCTCCGGTGCCGATCGACCGGGCGCGACCTGCGTCGGCGAGACCGACACGCGCATGCCCGGGGCGAATCCCGCCCTGGCCCAGCTGTCGACCGATCTCGTGCTCGCCCACCTCGCCGCCCGCGACGACGTCCCGGACGTGCTGCACTCCCACACCTGGTACACGAACCTGGCCGGGCACGTCGGCGGGCTGCTGCACGGGCGCCCGCACGTGGTCACCGCGCACTCCCTCGAACCGCTGCGTCCGTGGAAGGCCGAGCAGCTCGGCGGTGGGTACCGGCTTTCGAGCTGGGCGGAGCGCTCGGCCTACGAGGGTGCCGACGCGATCATCGCCGTGAGCCGGGGCATGCGCGAGGACGTGCTGTCGGCCTACCCGCGCGTCGACCCGGCCAAGGTGCGCGTGGTGCACAACGGCATCGACGCCGACTTCTACCGTCCCGACCCCGACACCGACGTGCTGGAGCGCCTCGGCGTCGACCCCACCCGTCCGTCGGTCGCGTTCGTCGGGCGGATCACCCGGCAGAAGGGTGTTCCGCACCTGCTGCGGGCCATGCGCGGCGTCGACCCGGACGTCCAGCTGGTGCTGCTGGCCGGGTCACCGGACACCCCTGAGCTCGCTCGGGAGACAGAGGAGGCCGTGGCGACGCTCACGGCGGAGCGCACGGGGGTGGTGTGGGTGTCGACGATGCTTCCCCGCGAGGACGTGCGGCAGGTGCTCACGCACGCGACGCTGTTCGTGTGCCCGTCGGTCTACGAGCCGCAAGGCATCGTCAACCTCGAGGCCATGGGGTGTGAGACGGCGGTGGTGGCCAGCGACGTCGGCGGCATCCCCGAGGTGGTCGTGCACGGTGAGACGGGGGTGCTGGTGCACTACGACCCGCGCCAGACCGACGAGTTCGAGGCCGGGCTCACCGAGGCCGTCAACGACATGATCGCGCGCCCGGACCGAGCCGCCGAGATGGGGCGGGCCGGTCGCGCGCGCGCGATCGAGTCTTTCAGCTGGGACAGCATCGCCGCCGAGACCGTCGAGGTCTACCGAGGCGTGCTGCGGGGCTGACGGCGCAGCGCTGGACGTGCGGCGCCGGGTCACCAGCCCGAGACGGCGCCCTACAGCTGCGCCGCCGCCTTCAGGGCGTCACCGAGAGCGTCCGCCTCGGCTGCGTTGATCTCCACCACCAGCCGACCACCGCCCTCCAACGGGACTCGCATGACCAGGCCCCGGCCCTCTTTGGTCACTTCCATCGGACCGTCGCCCGTCCGCGGCTTCATTGCCGCCATAGTGCGCTCCCCTTCCAGTCGCCGGACGCGCCAGAGGATCGTGGCGCGTCGTTTGCGCCATTATCCCCCATGTAGCGCTCGATCAGGACGCTCCCCGCGTAGACGGCCGCATCACCCGCTCAACGGGCGACGCAGCCCGCCAGGTGGTCGTTGACGAGACCGCAGGCCTGCATCGTGGCGTACGCGGTCGTGGGGCCGACGAAGGCGAACCCAGCCGACTTGAGCGCACGGGCCAGGGCCGCCGACTCCGACGTGCGCGCCGGCACGTCAGCCACCGACTGCGGCGCCGGACGCACAGGAGGGGCGAAGCCCCAGACCAGTCGGTCGAGCGCGCCGGGGCCCTCCTCCTGCGACAGGCGGACGGTGGCCGCGGCGTTCACGAGCGCCGCCTCGATCTTGCCTCGGTGGCGCACGATCCCGGCGTCGGTGAGCAGCCGCGCGACGTCGTCGGCGCCGAAGCCGGCCACGACCTCTGGCTCGAACCCGGCGAAAGCCGCCCGGAACGCCGACCGCTTGCGCAGGATCGTCAGCCACGACAGGCCCGACTGGAAGCCTTCGAGGACGAGGCGTTCCAGCAGGGCGGCGTCGCCGTGGACATCCCGGCCCCACTCGGTGTCGTGGTAGACGACGTAGTCCGCCGGTGCCCACCGGTCGGGCCCCGTGCCCGCGGCCCAGGGGCAGCGAGCCCGGCCGTCCCGTCCGGGCTGCACCCCCGCCGATGCTGACAGGCTCACCTAGGCAGGTGCCGTGCTTTCGGTGCCGCCCGCGGCGCGGACACGAGAGGACGACTCGCGCTCGACGATGCCGGCGAGCGTGGTCAGGGAGCGTCCGAACCCGGCAGCGATCGCAGCCCGGGCGAGCGGCCAGAGCGCCAGCCCCACGCGGCCACCGGGTACCTCGACCTCGGCTGCGTACACCACCCGGGAGCGGTGCGGTCCGATCGGCTCGACGCGAAACTCCGACGCCCCGCGGACGACGCGACCGGTCTTGCGCACCCGGCACCGCTGCGGTGGCTCCCAGACCTCGATCACCATGGTGTCCATGAAGCCGAGCCGACCGACCCCGGTGAAGGCGTGCACCTGCTCGCCCACGGCCCGCCCACCGGTCGGGCCGATGCCGCGGGTGTGGGTCAGCAGCGCCCACTCCGACTGACGCGCCCAGTCGGTGAGCACCGACCACGTAGCCTGCGCAGGCGCGTCGACGTCGGCGGACACCTGGAAGGACTCAGTCACCTGGGCGATGCTGCCACGCGGCAGACTGTGTCGCCTGCGGAGGGTCGGAGAGGAGGGCGACGTGGACCTGCGGCTGGGCCCGGTCACCGTCGGTGAGCACGAGCACGCGGTGATGGCGATCGTCAACCGCACCCCCGACTCCTTCTACGACCGCGGGTCGACCTACGCCCTCGAGGCGGCCCTCGACCGCGTGGAGCAGGTGGTGGCCGAGGGGGCGGCCATCGTGGATGTCGGTGGGGTCAAGGCCGGACCGGGCGACGACGTCGACGTCGCCGAGGAGCTGCGCCGTGTCGTCCCCTTCGTCGCGGCCGTCGCCGAGCGTCACCCCGGCGTGGTGATCAGCGTGGACACGTGGCGTGCGGACGTGGCCCGCGAGGTCGTCCCCGCCGGCGCGACGCTGCTCAACGACACCTGGTCGGGTGCCGACCCCGAGCTGGCGGCCGTCGCCGCGCAGACCGGCGTGGGGTTGGTGTGCAGCCACGTCGGGCCGCTGGCCCCGCGCTCGAGGCCACACCGAGTCGCCTACGACGACGTCGTCGGTGACGTCGTCTCCCGCGTCGTGGGTCTGGCCGAGCGCGCGGTCGCCCTGGGGGCTCGACCGGACGGCTTGCTGATCGACCCGACCCACGACTTCGGCAAGAACACCTACCACTCCTTGACGCTCACGAGGCGCCTCGACGCCCTGGTCGCGACCGGCTACCCCGTGCTGGTGAGCCTGTCGAACAAAGACTTCGTCGGCGAGACACTCGACCGTGGGGTGGGTGCGCGACTCACCGGCACGCTGGCCGCCACCGCCGTCGCGCGCTGGCAGGGCGCTCGGGTGTTCCGGGCCCACGAGGTGGCGCCCACCTTGGAGACGCTCGACATGGTCGCCTCGATCCTCGGCGACCGGCCCCCGTCGGTGGCCCGCCGTGGCCTGGCCTGAGGTCAGAGCAGGTCAGTACAGGTGAGCGTCGTCGCGGTCGGCGCGGGCGGCGTCCGCCTCGGTCAGCACCCGCATCACCTCGTCGAGGTCGTCGGTGCACGTGATCAGGTCGAGGTCGGCGACGTCGATGTTGCCCGCCGGCGCGACCTGCGTGCGCAACCAGTCCAGCAGCCCGGACCAGTAGTCGCATCCGACGAGGATCACCGGGAACTGGGTCACCTTGCCGGTCTGGGTCAAGGTGAGCGCCTCGAACATCTCGTCCATCGTGCCGAACCCGCCGGGGAACACGACGAACCCTTGTGAGTACTTCAAGAACATCGTCTTGCGGGCGAAGAAGTAGCGGAAGTTGATGCCGATGTCGACCCAGTCGTTGAGCCGCTGCTCGAACGGCAGCTCGATGCCCAGCCCGACCGACACGCCCTCGCCCTCCACCGCGCCGCGGTTCGCGCCCTCCATGACACCGGGGCCGCCTCCGGTGATGACGACGTACCCCTGCGCTGCCAGCCGCCGTCCGAGCTCGCGGGCCTGGCTGTAGCGCGGGTCGTCCGGCGTGGTGCGGGCCGAGCCGAACACACTGACCGCCCGACCCAGCTCCGCCAACGTGCCGAAGCCCTCCACGAACTCCGACTGGATGCGCATGACCCGCCACGGGTCCTGGTGCACCCAGTCGGTGGGTCCGCGGGAGTCGAGCAGACGCTGGTCGGTCGTGCTTCGCTCGACCTGATCGCGGCGAAGCCGCACCCGCCCGCGGCGACGCTCGGGTGGCCGCCCGTTCTCGGGCAGGTCGTCGTCGGCGCCCGCCGCGTCGTCCGGGGCGTGCAGCCGGGGATCGGGGTCGTCCACGCCCGGCAGGCTATCCAGACGAGCCGAGCCAGCGCGCGAGAACGCTCTCGCACCGGTGCAGCTGGTCGACGGGCACCCATTCGTCATCACGGTGCGCGAGCTCGGGGTTGCCGGGGCCGTAGTTGATGGCGGGCACGCCCAGGGCGGTGAAGCGCGCGACGTCGGTCCAGCCGTACTTCGGCCCGACCGGCTCGTCGGCCACCGCCACGAGCTCGTGCACGGCAGGATGGTGCAGGCCTGGCCGGGCGCCGGGTGAGCTGTCGGTGACCTCGGTCTCGTAGCCGGCGAACACGTCGCGCAGGTGGGCCAGGGCCGTGGCCTCGTCCTTGTCGGGGGCGAAGCGGTAGTTGACGGTGACGACGCACCGGTCGGGGATGACGTTGCCGGCGATGCCCCCGTTGATGCCGACCGCGTTGAGACCCTCGCGGTAGACCAGGCCGTCCACCTCGACCGCGCGCGGCTCGTAGTCGGCAAGCAGCGCCAGCACCGGCGCGGCCTGGTGGATCGCGTTCACGCCCCGCCACGCGCGCGCGGAGTGGGCGGCCGTCCCAGGTACCACCACGTCGATGCGCATCGTGCCGTTGCAGCCGCCTTCGAGCCGGCCGTCGGTGGGCTCCAGGAGCACGGCGACGTCACCGGCGACCCAGTCCGGGTGCGCGGCCACCAGCAGGCCGAGGCCGTTGCGGGTGGCCTCGACCTCTTCGCAGTCGTAGAACACGAGGGTGACGTCGTGGCGGGGCTCGTCGAGGGCGGCGGCGAGCCGCAGCATCACGGCGACGCCGCCCTTCATGTCGACCGTCCCCCGCCCGTGCAGGGCGCCGGTCTCCTCGTCGCCGTCGACGCGGACGGGAAGGTTCTGCGCGACCGGCACGGTGTCGAGGTGACCGGCCAGCACGACGCGCTGCCCGCGGCCCAGGCGGGTACGCGCCACGACCGTGTTGCCGGAGCGCAGCACCTCCCACGACGCCAGTGCGCGCAGCGTCTGCTCCACGTCGTCGGCCAGCGGGCCTTCGTCCCCGCTGACGGAGCGGATGTTGCACAGCTGTGTGGTGAGGGCGACGACACCGGCGTCGACGTCGAGAGGCGGCACCCGCGCGACGCTACCGGGCGGGTGGCAGGCTGGTGCCATGACGCCGCCCGACGCGCCCGCTGACCGGCCGACCGACCACCCGGCAGACCTCGCCGCCGAGCGCTCCGCCTGGGCCGACGGGCTGGCCACGGTCACCGCGACCGGTGCCGTGCTGGACGCCTGGTTCCCCCGGCCCAGCCTGGGGCGACCCGAGCCGGGCACGGTGCCGCCGGCCGACCTGCTGGCGCTGGAAGGTGTCGACGAGGCGCGCGGCGTGCAGCGCGCGTTCGTACGTGTGGTGGTCGACCTGGACACCCCGCCGGTCGACGTCGCCGACGCCTACCTGCGCCTGCACCTGCTCTCGCACCGCCTCGTGCGCCCGCACGGGCAGAACCTCGACGGGCTGTTCGGGGTGCTGCCGAACGTCGTGTGGACCTCGGCCGGGCCGTGCGCGGTGGACGACTTCGAGCTCACGCGTGCGCGCCTGGCCGCCCGCGGGCCGGTGACCGTGCTCGGCGTGGACAAGTTCCCCCGCATGGTCGACTACGTGGTGCCGACCGGGGTGCGGGTGGCCGACGCCGACCGGGTGCGCCTCGGGGCGCACCTGGCGAGCGGGACCACCGTCATGCACGAGGGGTTCGTGAACTTCAACGCCGGCACGCTCGGCGCCTCCATGGTGGAGGGCCGCATCTCGGCCGGCGTCGTCGTCGACGACGGCAGCGACGTCGGCGGCGGGGCGTCCATCATGGGCACGCTGTCCGGCGGCGGCAGCCAGGTGATCTCGCTGGGCAAGGGCTGCCTGCTCGGTGCGAATGCCGGGCTGGGCATCTCGCTGGGCGACGGGTGCGTGGTCGAGGCGGGCCTGTACCTGACGGCCGGCACGAAGCTGTCGCTGCCCGACGGCACCACGGTCGCGGCACGCGAGCTGTCCGGCGCGCACGACCTGCTGTTCCGTCGCAACTCGCTCACCGGCGCGGTCGAGGCGCTGCCGCGCACCGGCAGCTGGGGCGGCCTCAACGCCGCGCTGCACGCGAACGACTGACGCGGGAACGTCCCGGCCGCAGGTACCGTTGGTACGACTATGTCGTCCACGCTCGAGCGGCGCGCAGCGCCTGCGCCACCGCCGCGTCGAGGCAGCGCGGGTCGCCGGGCGCTGGCCACGTTGCTGACGATCGCGCTGGTCGGCGGGCTTGTCGTGGTGGTCGGCCGGTGGGTCGTGGACGGGGCGTCCAGCCTGGGGTTCTTGCAGCAGTGCGAGGCGACGGTCGACGGGCAGAGCGTGCGCATCACGCCGGAGCAGGCAGCCAACGCGGCGACGATCGCGGCCGTGGCCGAGCAGCGCGGGCTGCCGGCGCGGGCGGTCACCATCGCGTTGGCGACGGCCTACCAGGAGTCGAAGCTGCTCAACATCGACTACGGCGACCGCGACTCGCTCGGGCTGTTCCAGCAGCGGCCGTCCCAGGGCTGGGGCACGCCGCAGCAGGTGCAAGACCCGGTCTACGCGGCGGGCCGGTTCTACGACGAGCTGGTGAAGGTGGCCCGCTACACCGAGATGCCCGTGACCGAGGCTGCTCAGGCGGTGCAGCGCAGCGCCTTTCCTAGTGCCTACGCCGACCACGAGTCGGACGCGCGGGTGCTGGCCTCCGCCCTGACCGGATGGTCTCCGGCCGCCCTGTCGTGCGTGGTGCGCCACAGCGGGTTCGCCGCGCAGTCTCCCGACGAGGCAGGCTTCACGCCGCGGGCCCAAGCGGTGGCCGCCGAGCTGCGCACCGTCTTCGGCGAGGACACCCCCATCTCGACCTACCAGACCTCCGGGGGCACCTCGACCCACGACGAGGGACGTGCCGTCGACGCCTTCTTCCCGATGGAGGACGGCAGCGGCGGCCGCGAGGGCTGGGCCGCCGCGCACTGGCTCGTGGCGCACGCCGAACGCCTCGGTGTCTCGGTGGTGATCTACGACGACAAGATCTGGTCGGCCCGCCGCGGCGCGGAGGGGTGGCGTGACTACCGCCACCCGTCGGGCAGCACGACAGACACCGACCGACACCTCGACCACGTGCACGTCGACGTCGTCGCCGGGTCGTGAGGCCGACCCCAGCACTCGCCGCGGTGGCCGCTGCGGTGCTCGGGCTGGTCGGCTGCAGCACCGAGACGCCCGCGTCGGCGCCCACGGTCGTCGTGGGCGCTGCTGAGCCGATCGCGGTAGAGGTGGCCGACGACGACGCCGCCCGAGCCGCCGGCCTCATGGGACGCGACGAGGTTCCCCCCGGTACCGGCATGGTGTTCGTCTACCCCGAGCCGGTGTCGAACGCGTTCTGGATGGGCAACGTCCAGGTTCCCCTGTCCATCGTGTGGGTGCGCGACCACACCGTGGTCGGCGTCGCCGAGATGCAGCCCTGCCCGGCCGCCGACGACTCCTGCCCTCGCTACTCCCCAGGGGCCGAGTACACGCACGCCGTGGAGACCACCGGCGGCACCTTCACCGAAGCGGGCGTGCAGGTGGGCGACGCGGTGACGATGACCGGGCTGGACGTGCAGGTCACGCCGTGAGACGCGCGCACCCCGCCTCGACCCGTTCGTCGGTCGCAGTGAGCGACACCCGGATGTGGCGGGCGCCGGCCGGACCGTAGAACTCCCCCGGGGCGACCAGCACTCCCCGCTCGGCGAGCCAGCCCACGCTGTCGATGCCCGGTTCGTCCCGGGTCGCCCAGAGGTACAGCGAGCCCTCGGAGTGCTCGATGGTGAAGCCGGCCTCGGTCAGCGCCACGCGCAGCATCTCGCGCCGGGCCCGGTAGCGCCCACGCTGCTCGACGACGTGCGCGTGGTCGCCGAGCGCGGCCACCATCGCCGCCTGCACCGGGGCCGAGACCACCATGCCGGCGTGACGTCGCACCTCGTGCAGCTCGGCGACGAGGGCCGGGTCACCGGCGATGAATCCGGCGCGGTACCCGGCCATGTTCGACCGCTTCGACAGGGAGTGCACGGCGAGCAGCCCGTCGTGGGAGCCGCCGCACACGTCCGGGTGCAAGATGCTGACCGGTTCAGCGTCCCAGCCGAACTCCAGGTAGCACTCGTCGGAGGCCACGACCGTCCCACGTTCGCGCGCCCAGGCCACGACCTTGGCGAGGTGCTCGACGGGAAGCACCCGCCCGTCCGGGTTGGCCGGGGAGTTGAGCCATGCCAGTCCGACCCGGCGGGGGCCGATGGCGGTCAGCGAGCCCGCCGCCACTGCCGTGGCGCCGGCGAGCAGGGCACCCACCTCGTAGGTGGGGTAGGCCAGCTGCGGGAACGCGACCGAGTCACCCTCGCCCAGGCCGAGCAGGGTGGGCAGCCATGCCACCAGCTCTTTGGTGCCGACGACGGGAAGGACGTCGTCGGGGTCGACATCCGCACCCCAGCGCGTGTGCAGGTACGTCGCGGCGGCCTCGCGCACCGCCGGCGCACCTCGTGTCAGCGGGTAGCCGGGGGCCTGCGAGGCGGCCGCCAGGGCACGTTCGACCACCGCGGGCGTCGGGTCGACGGGGGCACCCACCGACAGGTCGACGATGCCGTCGAGGTGGGCCCGTGCCAGGTCGGCTGCAGGTGCGAGCCGGTCCCACGGAAAGTCCGGCAGCGCGGCAGCCGGACCCAGGCGTCGTCGGCTCAGTGCTCTTGCGGCGGCAGTGCCGCCACAAGCGGGTGGTCGTGCTCGATGACACCGAGCTTCGCGGCTCCGCCGGGTGAACCGATGTCGTCGAAGAACTCGGCGTTGGCGTCGGTGTACCCGCGCCACTCCTCGGGGACGTCGTCCTCGTAGAAGATGGCCTCGACCGGGCACACCGGCTCGCAGGCACCGCAGTCGACGCACTCGTCGGGGTGGATGTAGAGCATCCGCTCGCCCTCGTAGATGCAGTCGACCGGGCACTCCTCGACGCAGGCGCGGTCTTTGAGGTCGACGCAGGGCAAGGCGATCGTGTACGTCACTCTCAGGTCCTCCGCATGTCAGGTGGGGTACCAGCCGGTCAGCGACCAGCCTACGCACGTGAGCGTCACCCGGTACACACGACCTCAGGTGTCGCCTCGTAGCGGGTGTAGATCTCTTCGCGCCGCTCCACCTCGCCGCCGAGCGAGAGTGTGCGGGTCACGATGATGTCGAAGCCGTCCGAGCCGGTGGACGGCACGCACGAGTCACCGGCGATCACCTTGCGCTCGTAGGGCCGGGGGTTGAATCGGTTGCCGGTGACCGACTCGACCTCCCAGTGCGGCGTGCTCCAGATACGCACGGTCACCTCACCCTGGGTGCCGGGCGTCGCGGGCCTGATGAACGACTGCACGACCGCGCCGTAGGGCGTGTTGTTGCCGAAACGCAGGTCGAGCGAGCCGTAGAAGACCGTCGCCTCCCGGCCGACGGGGTAGCGGTCGATGTACAGGGTGTGCGCGTGGTGCTCGATGTCGGAGAAGCCGGCGAAGTGGCCGGCGTTGAACAGCGTCGTCGCCAGCTGAGAGACCCCACCGCCGACCGCTTCGGCGAAGCGACCGCTCTCGATGATGAACCCGCTGGTGAACCCCCTGTCGACGCGGCGCTCGCCGACCACGTCGTTCATCGAGAACACGTCGCCAGGCTTGAGGAACGTGTTGTTGGCCAGCTCAGCGGCCCGGCCGATGTTGATGTTGCGGTACTCCGCGTACGGGTAGAACGTGGTGAACTCGGCGACCACCTCGCGCACCCCGCTGGCGCGGGCGTCGCGGGTGGTGAAGGCCGCGGGCTCGGTGGTGAGCGGCAGCCGGACGACTCGCCCGTCCCCGGTCTCCGTGAGCGCGGCGAGCACGTCCTCGACGTAGGCGGACGTGTCCGGCTGAAGACCCGCCGACGAGGTCACCACAACCGGCCTGCCGCCACGGATCACGACGGACGCGTCGGTGGGTGGGTCGCCGAGCGCGGCCAGCTGGTCGGTCGAGGCCGCGAGCAGGGCCTCGCCGTCGAGCGCCGGCACCAGCGCGCCGTCCTCGTCAGCCTCCATGCTCAGCACGGTGCTGAGCAGGACGGTGCTCAGCTTGCTCGAGTCGATCTCGGACTCCAGCGTGACCGGCCCCGACATCGCCGGCTCGGCGAACTCGCTCAGTGCGCGCTCCACCTCGGCCTCGTCGGTCAGCGGGTCGGCGTACGACGTGGGCAGGTCGACGGGCGCTGACCTGCTCAGGTAGGCGTCGGCGACCGCCTCGACGGACCCGGGCTGGTCGACGGTGCGGCCCTGCTGGGGCAGCGTCGCCTCGACGTTGCCTGCGGCGAAGACGACCGTCCCCTCGACGGCCTCGCGGTCGGCCTGCTCAGCCACGTCGGCGATGGCCTGCTGCAGCGCCGGCTCGTCCACAGTGACCACAGGGTCGACCGGTCCACCTCCCCGAACGATGGCGTCCAGCAGGCGCAAAGGGTCCGACGAGCCCACACCTGCCGTGCGCACCGTCGCGGCGACGTCGACGTTCAGGCCTGACTCCGACGGCACGATCGCATAGCTGTCGGCGTCGACGAGCAGCGTGACGGGGACGTCGGCGATCGCCGGCAGCTCGTCGCGCAGGGTCGCCTCGGCCTCTTCCTGGGTCAGTCCGCCGATCTCGATCCCGAGCACCGTGGTGCCGCTCGCGACCGTCGTGCCGGCGTTGAGGTAGGCGGCGAGGTAGGCGCCGCCGAGCAGCAGGACGGTCACGACGACGCCGATGCCGACCCGCCAGCGACGCTTCGACGAGCGCGCCTGGGTCCCACCGGCCGTGACGTCGGCCGTCGCCGCCTCGCCGTCGGCCTGCCCGGGTGGGATCGACTCGCTCATGGTCGCTCGGGTGTGCTCAGGGTGGGCGACGCCTCGTCGGTGAGCTGCGGTTCCTGGTGGTCGTGGACGGACGCGGCCGTCGGCGTCTGCGCCGCGGCCAGGAAGGGGACGACCACGCCGACGGTGACCACCAGCGCCGTGCCACCGATCAGGGTGAGCCCCCAGACGTCCTCGGCGATCACGAGGTCGCCCTCGGGACGGAACTGGCTGAGGACGAGGACTGGCACCGCGAACGCCGCCCCGACGAGCGCCACCGCCGTGCGGCTGCGTCCGAGCATGCGGGCCAGCAGCGTGAGGCCGGTGAGCGCACCGAGCGCAGCCACCATGCCCACCGGAACCGCGACACCCAGGATGTCGACCGTGGTGCGGTGCACGAAGCCGGCGACAGCGCCTGCGACGGCCGACAGGGCGATGAGCAGCACCAGCCCGAGCGCTCTCACGCGAGCCCCGCGAACAGGTCGCTCTCCCACCCGGTGGTCGGGTCGAGCGGTCCGGGGCGCCCGGCAGCGAGCCGGTAGAACTCCTGGCTCCACGCTTCGAGGCCCACGTGGTTGGACAGTGCGAAGAACGGGCCGTCCACCGCGATCTGCGTCGCGTGGGCACGCATCGCGTCGAGCTTCTGCTCGACGTGGCCGGACCCGTCGATGGCGGCGCTGACCGCCGAGTCCGGCACCACGAACGGGATGTCGTCGACAGACTCGACGCCGAAGAAGTCGGTGCCGGCCTGCTTCATCCGTTCGATGCCGTCGGCCACGTAGGAGCGGGGCATGGCGTTCCAGTACACCTTCGGCACCACCCAGGCGGGTCCGAGGTCGGTGCGGTAGGACTCGACGGCGGCGAGCGCCACCCCGTACGTGGCGACCCGGTGGGCCTGGATGTGGTCGGGATGGCCGTAGCCACCGACCTCGTCGTAGGTCACCACCACCTGCGGGCGCACCTCGCGAACGATCTCGGCCAGCAGCGTGGACGCCTCGGTGAGATCGGCCCGCCAGAAGCACTCCGCTCGGTCGTTGGACGCGGTCCCCATCATGCCGGAGTCGCGGTAGCGCCCGGGGCCACCGAGAAAGCGGTGGTCGCGCACCCCCAGCGCCGCCATGGCCGCAGCGAGCTCGCCCTGTCGGTGCGGGCCCAGCGCGTCGTCCGCCTGGGCGGCCAGGTGCTCCAGGTCGGGCACGAGCACCTCGCCCTCCTCCCCGGAGGTACAGGTGACGAGCGTGACATGAGCGCCGCGTGCGGCGTAGCGGGCCATCGTCGCGCCGTTGTTGATCGACTCGTCGTCCGGGTGCGCGTGGACGAGCAGCAGACGCCGTTCGGCATCGGCAGCAGCGGGAGTGGGAGCGCTCATCGCCTCCACCTTATGGCAGCGTTGCCCCGGTGAGCAGCCCAAGAACGACCCAGGCCCATGGCGAGCCCGCGGACGTGACCGAGGTGGGGTTCCCGCGGCTGTCCGCGCGCACGCTGCGGTTCACCCTGGGGACGCCGACCGCCGTCACGGTGTCGGCGGACGGTTCGCGGGTGCTGTTCCTGCGCTCACGGTCCGGGACGCAGCCGACCGGCCTGCTCTGGGCCGCCGACGTCGCGAACGGGCAGGAGCGCCTGCTCGCCGACCCGCACGACCTTCTGTCCGGCGACGACGAAGACCTGCCTGCAGCCGAGCGGGCCCGGCGCGAACGTATGCGCCAGGGCGGGGCGGGCATCACGGCGTTCAGCACGGACTCCGGGTGCGACCAGGTTGCAGTCGGGCTCTCCGGGCGCGTCTTCGTCATCGACGCCGACTCCGCGCTCGCCACCGAGGTGCCGGTGACCGGCCCGGCGGTGGACCCACGGCTGTCCCCGGACGGCGCCTGGGTGGCCTACCACTGCGACGGCGGGCTGCACGTGGCGCCCGCCACCGGCGACGTGGCGGGCCACGCGCTGGTCGTCGACGAGGACGACGCCGTCACGTGGGGGCTGTCGGACTTCGTCCACGCCGAAGAGCTCCACCGGTTGCGCTCCTTCTGGTGGGCGCCGGACTCCCGGAGCCTGCTGGTCGCCCGGGTGGACGAGAGGGCCGTGACCCAGGTGTCGATCGCCGACCCGGCTCATCCCGAACGCCCCGCCGCGACGATGCGCTACCCCTTCGCCGGCGGCACGAACGCGTCCACGACGCTGTGGAGGGTCGGTCTGGACGGCTCACGCACCGAAGTGCCCTGGAACCACGACGCCTTCGAGTACCTCGTGGACGTGCGCTGGGACGCTGGGCGCGACGCGCTGGTGACCGTGCTCGACCGGCACCAACGAACGATGCAGGTGCTGGGCTGGCAGCCCGACGAGACTCCGCGCCGCCTGGCGCAGGTCAGCGACCCGGCGTGGGTGGACGTCGTGCCAGGCGTCCCGGCCTGGTGGGGCGAGCGGCTGCTGACCGTGCAGCGAGACGTCGAGGCCGACGTCTTCCGGCTGATGGCCGACGGCGTCGCGCTCACCACGCCGGACGTCAACGTGGCCTCGGTGGCCGCTGTCGACGGCGACTCGGTGCTGGTCGTGGTCGCGCACGAGGAGCGGGAGACGCGACTGTGTCGGGTGCACGTCGACGGGCACTGGGAGGTGCTCAGCGCCGGCGAGCCCACCGCCGCGGGCATGACTGCAGGGATGACGACGGGGACGGCTGCCGGCGGCACGCTCGTCGTACGGCGCGACACGCTGGACTCGGCCATCCCCTCGCTGACGGTCACCTCCGCTGCGGGCTCGTTCGACCTCGCGGTTCACGTGGTGCGCCCGCCGGTGGAGCCGCGACCCACCTTCGTGCCCCGCGAGCGCGCCGACGACCCGCGCATCGCGGTGCTGCTGCCCGAGCACCACGACGGCTCACCGCTGCCGGTGCTGCTCGACCCCTACGGCGGCCCCCACGGTCAGCGCGTCGTCGATGCAGCGCGGGCCTACCTGGAGAGCCAGTGGTGGGCCGACCAGGGCTACGCCGTCGTGGTCGCCGACGGACCGGGAACCCCCGGTAGCCCGTCGTGGCAGCGCGCCATGGCGGGAGACCTAGCCGGCCCCGCGTTGGCCGCGCAGGTGCGGGCGCTGGAGCTGGTGGCCGAACGGTTCACCGACTCGGTCGACATGGGCCGGGTCGCCATCCGCGGCTGGTCGTTCGGCGGGTACCTGGCGGCGCTGACCGTGCTCGAACGCCCGGACCTCGTCCACGCCGCGGTCGTCGGGGCGCCGGTGACCGACTGGGCCCTCTACGACACCGCGTACACCGAGCGCTACCTGGGACTGCCTGCCGAGCACCCCGGTCGGTACGAGGCCCAGTCGCTGCTGGAGCGGGCCTCGACACTGTCGCGTCCGGTGCTCATGATCCACGGGTTGGCCGACGACAACGTGCTGGTCGCCAACACGCTGCGGCTCTCGTCTGCGCTGCTGGCTGCCGGCCGCGAGCATCGGGTGCTGCCATTGTCGGGGGTCACGCACATGACGACGCAGGAGGTCGTGTCCGAGAACCTGCTGCTGGCTCAGCGCGACTTTCTCACCGCAGCCCTCGCCCGCTGACCGCGCCCTCCCTGTAGCCCCCAGCTCCGGCAAGGGCCCGCCACGTCCGCCACGTCCCAGGGTGATCGACGGAAGGGACGCGCTGCCCGCCGACGATCCACGGAGCATGTGCGTCGGTTCGACGGTGATCCACGGAAGCAATACGGCGCATATCGACGCCTTGGTTCCGTCAACGACGCCGAAACCGACGCTGCCGTTCCGTGGATCACCAGAGCCCGACGCAGATGGTCCATCCATCACCAGGGATCGGCGTGTCCGGTCAGGACGCGGGAGCCTGCGCGCTACCTACGGACCGAACGACGGCAGCTCGGCGTCGTCGGCTGTCGTGCCGAGCATCGCACCGAGGTTCGGCTCCATCGGGTAGTGGCAGGCGACGGTGTGTCCGGGCGAGATCTGCACGAGCTGCGGCTCCTCGACCGCGCACTTCTCCTGCGCCTTGAAGCACCGCGTGCGGAACACACACCCGGACGGCGGGTTCGCCGGGCTCGGCAGGTCGCCCTCCAGGACGATCCGCTCACGGCCCTTCTCCTTGACCGGGTCGGGCAGCGGGACGGCCGAGAGCAGCGCGGCGGTGTACGGGTGGCGCGGCTCGGCGTACAGGGCGTCGTCGTCGGCGAACTCGACGATCTTGCCCAGGTACATGACGGCGACGCGGTCGGAGATGTGGCGCACCACGGACAGGTCGTGGGCGATGAAGACGTAGGCGATGCCGAACTCGTCCTGCAGGTCTTCCAGCAGGTTGACGACCTGGGCCTGGATGGACACGTCGAGGGCCGACACCGGCTCGTCGCACACGATCAGCTTGGGGCTCAGCGCGATCGCGCGGGCCACGCCGATGCGCTGACGCTGACCGCCGGAGAACTCGTTGGGGTACCGGTTGTAGTGCTCGGGGTTGAGCCCGACCCGGTCCATGACCCCCTGGACGGCCTTCTTGACGCCGCCGGGCGGGTCGATGCCCTGGATGCGGAAGGGTGCCGAGACGATCGTGCCGACCGTGTGCCGCGGGTTGAGCGACGAGTACGGGTCCTGGAAGATCATCTGCATCTCACGACGCTTCAGCACCATGTCTTTGCGGCTGAGCGTGGTGAGGTCGATGCCGTCGAAGAGCACTGAGCCGCCGGTCGGTTCGAGCAGGCGCAGCATCGTCCGCCCCGCCGTCGACTTGCCGCAGCCGGACTCTCCCACCAGTCCCACCGTCTCGCCAGGGGCCACGTCGAACGTGACGCCGTCGACCGCCTTGACCTGCCCGACCGTGCGCTTGAGCAGGGCACCCTTGGTGATCGGGAAGTGCTTCTTCAGATCGGTGATCTGCATCAGGGGGTCGGTCATGCCTGGCCTCCAGTGCCACGGATCTCGGAGAACAGATCGGCGGCCAGTCTCTTGCGCTCGTCGCTGGGGATGTGGCACCGCACGTCGTGGCTGGAGTTGATCGGCAGCAGGTCGGGGCGGACGGTGTCGCACAGGTCGGCGGGTGCGTGCTGGTGGTAGGTGCAGCGCGGGCGGAACACGCATCCGGGCGGCATCTCGATCAGCGACGGTGGGGTGCCCGGGATGGGGATCAGCCGCTCGGCCTCGCCGAGGTCCATGCGCGGCACGCTCGACATGAGGCCCCACGTGTAGGGCATCTCCGCGCGGTAGTAGACGTCGTGGGCGCTGCCGCGCTCGACCGCACGTCCGCCGTACATGACGATGACGTCGTCGGCCATGTCGGCGACGACGCCCAGGTCGTGGGTGATGAGGACGATCGCGGTGCCGAACTCGTCCTGCAGGGTGCGCATGAGCTGGATGATCTGGGCCTGCACGGTCACGTCGAGGGCCGTGGTGGGCTCGTCCGCGATCAGCATGGCCGGGTCGTTGATGAGCGCCATGGCGATCATGACGCGTTGGCGCATGCCGCCGGAGAGCTGGTGCGGGAACTCGTCGATGCGGGCCGCCGCGTTCGGGATGCCCACGTGCTCGAGCATCTCGAGCGCGCGCGCCCGAGCCGCCTTCTTGTCGACGTCCTTCTTGATCTGGACGGCCTCGACCAGCTGCTTGCCGATCGTGTAGAAGGGATGCAGGGACGACAGCGGGTCTTGGAAGATCATCGCCATCTCGCTGCCGCGCAGCTCGCGCACCCGCTCGGGCGTGGCGGTGATCAGGTCTTCGCCGTCGAGGAAGGCCTGGCCGGTGATGGTGGCCTGCTTCGGGTTGAGCAGCCCCATGACGGCGTTGCTCGTGACGCTCTTGCCCGAGCCGGACTCGCCGACGACAGCCAGCGTCTTGCCGCGCTCCACCTTGTACGACACGCCGTCGACGGCGCGCACGACGCCGTCCTCGGTGCTGAACTCGACCGTCAGGTCGCGCACGTCGAGGTAGGCGTGGCCGGGGTCACGTCCTCCGGTGGCGACCTCCACGTCGGGCGCCTGCCCGCTCATGAGAGCCGCACCCGTGGGTCGATGACGCCGTAGAGCAGGTCGACGATCGAGGTTGGCGAACAGGATGAAGACTCCCGAGATCAACGTGGTCGCGGCCAGCACCGGGAGGTCGAGGGTGGTGGCCGACTCCAGGAACAGCTTGCCGATGCCGGGCAGGGTGAAGATCACTTCCGCGACGATGGCGCCACCGAGCAAGAACGCGAGGTCGAGGCCGGTGGCCGTGACGATCGGGGTGAGGCCGGCACGCAGGGCGTGCTTGCGGATGACCGTGCGTTCGCGCAGGCCCTTGGACCGCGCGGTACGGATGTAGTCCTCACCGAGCGTCTCCAGCATCTGGCTGCGCGTGAGCCGGGTGTAGAAGCCGGCGGAGAGCAGCGCGACGGTGAGCCACGGCAGGATCATCGTCTGGAACCAGCCCCACGGGTCCTCGGACAACGGGATCCAGCTGGGATAGGGAACCAGCCCCCATCTGATGACGACGAAGAACAGCAGCACGAGGCCGAAGAAGAACGTCGGGAACGAGTAGAAGAACATCGCCACCGCGGTGATGGTCTTGTCCTGCCACTGCCCGCGTCTGAGTGCCGCGTAGATGCCGGACGAGATACCGATCAGCAGCCATAGCCCCACGGCACCGACGGCTATGGATGCGGTGATGGGGAATCGTTCGACGAGCAGGTCGGTCACCGGTTCGCGCTTGACGAACGAGTACCCGAGGCACGGCGCCTCGCACTCGAAGGCCGCACTGCCCGAGCCGTAGGTTCGTCCCACGAAGATGCCTGTGACCCAGTCGGTGTACTGCTCGGTCAGCGGCTTGTCCAGGCCGAGGCGTTCCCGGTTGGCCTCGATCACCTGCTCGTTGCAGGCCTTGCCACACGTGAGGGCCGCCGGGTCGGCCGGGACGGCGTTGAAGAGGACGAACACGAGGATGCTCAGCAGCACCAGCATCCACGCCACGGTGAACAACCGCCGCGCGATGTAACCGCCCATCTGCTGGCCTCTCGTGTGTGGGTGACGGTCAGCCTGCCACGGCCGACCGGTGGGGGGTGGGATTCGGGTGCTGGGGTCGGGACGCCCACGAGGGAGCGTCCCGACCCCGCGTCACCAGATCACCTCAGGTGCCGGTGGAGGACCTACTCCTCCGAGCCCGCACCCTCGATGTAGATCTCCGCGTACGGGTAGGAGCCGTAAGGCGCCCAGAAGTACACGTTGCCCAGGCCGGAGCCCCAGATGCGCTGGTCCTGACCGAACTGGGTCGGAGCGACGAGAGCAAGCTCGGAGCCCCGGGTGTTGAGCTCCTGCCAGAGCTGGGCCTGCGCGTCACGGTCGGTCTCGCCGAGCGCCTCCTGGATCTGCCCCTCGAACTCCGCGTCCTCGACGCCACCCTGGTTGTACTGCGACAGGTTGAAGCCGCCCTGGGCGCCGTAGAGCTCAGGGATGACCGTCGAGGCGTTGGCCCAGTCCGGACCCCAGCCGCCCCACGAGAGGTGGTTCTGGGCTTCCTGGTCGAGGACGGTGCCGTAGTAGATGCCGCTCTCGATCGGGTTCGGCGTCACGGAGATGCCGGCGGCGTCCATGGCCTCGATGAAGGCGGCAGCCTCCTTGCCACGGGTCTCGGTCTCGGGGTAGTCGTAGATGAGCTCAGGCATGGGCTCACCGGACTCCTCGATCAGCTGCTGGGCGAACTCGGGGTTGCCCTGCGCCGGGATCTCCTCGCCGAGCAGTCCGGTCCACAGGCCGGTCGGGGCATAGTCGAGCGCCAGGTTGGGCTTGATGATGCCGTCACCCTCGGTGCCGGCGAAGTCGCCACCGAGGACGGTGAGGATGTTCTCCCGGTTCATGGCCGCGAGGATCGCCTGGCGGTGCTTCTGGTTCGGCACCAGCCGGGTGTTGATGGCGATGTAGCGGCTGTAGGGGTCGAACTCGTCCCACGTACGGTCGTTGAACCGCGGGTCGTCAGCAAGGATCTGCGGCTTGTTGGCCGGCTGGATCCCCAGCGCGATCGCGTACTGGTCGTCACCGGAGTCGGCGATCAGGCGCTGGTCGATCGCGTTCTCGTCGAGCGCGAACTGCCAGACGATCTCGTCCGGGTAGGCCGGGCGGATCGGGTCGGACTCCGGGTCCCAGTTCTCGTTGCGCGTGAGCACGAGCTGCTGGCCCTTCGTGTACTCCTCGATCTTGTACGGGCCGTTCGACGCCGGGGCGTCGGTGTACTGCTCGCCGGTGTCGAGGTCTTCACGCACGGGGCTGAAGGCGAGCAGCGTGGTGGCGTAGTTGAAGTCGGCAACCGTCTTGTTCAGCTTGA
This sequence comes from uncultured Actinomycetota bacterium, assembly GCA_963714455.1. Lineage (GTDB taxonomy): Bacteria > Actinomycetota > Actinomycetes > Jiangellales > Jiangellaceae > CAVQGZ01. The sequence goes on along the minus strand of CAVQON010000017.1, from coordinate 217,448 downwards.
ACGTGATGGTCTGGCCGTCACAGCTCACCGCCTCGTCGAAGAGCTCCTGGCCCTCGCCGGTGTAGGGGCCCTTGTACTGCGAGGCGCCCTCGTCGTCGGTGGGGATGTCGAGCAGCGAGACCGCGAACTGCGGGCCGTCGGTGATGACGTCCTGCGCGAACGTGCGCGAGACGCCGTACTTGACGTCCTCACAGGTGACGGGCTGGCCGTCCTCCCAGGTGGCGTTGTCGATCAGGGTGAACTGCCACTCGGTGGCGTCCTCGTTCGGCGTGCCGGTGTCGGTGGCCAGGTCGGCGACGAGCTCGTTGGCCTCCGCCGGCTCCGGGCTGAAGTTGTACGTGGTCAGCGTCCGGTGAAGGAACGACCCGGCGAACGCCAGGTCCTCACCGGTGTAGTTGCGCTGCGGGTCCAGGTGCTGCACCTGCTCGGAGACGTCGAGGTAGTACAGGGTGCCGCCCTGGGCGCCCTCCTCGTTGCCGCTTCCCGAGGATTCGCTGCTGTCGCTGTCCCCGCCACCGCATGCGGCGAGCACAAGTGCGCCGCTGGCAGCGAGGACGACAGCGCGCAGACCCCATGTGGTCTTTGCCATGTGTTTCCTCCTGGTCTGGTCCTGGGCCTTGTGCCCAGATCCCTGGCCAGTCCGCCGGGTTCGGCGGACCTTTGCCCGGTGCCGGGATGGCGGCACCGGAAATCTGTGGAACCGGCTCAGCGGCCGGTCGTTGTCATACTCGTCCCGCCCTCGGGTCGAGCGCGTCGCGCACGGAGTCCCCCAGCAGGTTGAACAGCAGAACGGTGATCAGCAGCGCCGTCCCCGGGATGAACATGTAGGTGGGCACGACGGTGAAGAACTTCACGGAGTCCTCGAGCATGTTGCCCCACGTCGGGGTGGGGGAAGGACGCCGACGCCGAGGAACGACAGCGTCGCCTCGGTGATGATGAAGCTGGGCAGCAGGATCGACATCACGACGATGATCGGCGCGATCAGGTTGGGCAGGATCTCGGCGAACAGCACGCGCCGGTTGGACGCCCCCAGCGACTCCGACGCCTCGACGAACTCTCGCTCGCGAAGGCTCAGCACCTGTCCGCGAACCAGACGGCCGAGGTAGGGCCAGCCGAACAAGCCGAGCACGATGATGATGAAGGTGACCCGACCCGTGTTGGGGTCAAGGCCGGCGTCGCTGGCGATCTGCTGGGCCACCGGGCCGAGGGCGATCAGCAGCACCAGCACGGGGAACACGAGGGTGAGGTCGGACAGCCGGCTGATCACCGTGTCGATCCAGCCGCCCCGGTACCCGGCGAGGATGCCGGCAAGGGTGCCGAGGACGACCGTGATCACCGTGGCGATCAGTGTGATGAACAGCGACAGCCGGGCACCGAAGAGCAGCCGCGCCAGGATGTCGCGACCGGTCTGCGGTTCGACGCCGAGTGGGTGCTGCCAGGTGATGCCGCCCCAGTTGCCCAGCGGCAGCGAGCCCGCCGAGCTGAGCTGGTCGGGGTTGAACGAGTACGGGTCGACACCGATCAGGCGGGTGATCAGCGGCGCGAACAGCGCCGTGAGCAGGATGATCGTCAGGCCGATGAGCGATATGACGGCCGTGCGGTCACGCTTGAGTCGTCCCCAGACGATGGCCCGTAGCGAGCGACCGACATCCTCGGTCTGCTCCGCAGACGCCGCCTCGGGCGTCTCGACGGTGCCAACGGCCATGGGCTTCAACGACTCTCGGATCGGGGGCAGAGGGGGCGGTGCGGGAGTCCTGCTGGGGTCTTGCCCCAGGTCAGACGCGAGTCTGCTGGTCAGACCGTGCGAATGTACGCCAGCGATCTCGGGGTTCCCAAACCTCGCACGGCCCTGTGTCCGAATCGTGACCGGCGAGTAACACAGCCGGAACGGGGTCTCTCGGGCGAAACAGGCAGGAAACCGGCCGGCGACCGCCGCTCGGGCCGCGCCGGCTACTTGTCGTGCTTGCGTCGTGCGGCCTCGCGCGCGCGATCGGTGGCTGCGAGCGTGACCTTGCGCAGGCGCACCGCGACCGGCGTGACCTCGACGCACTCGGAGTCGCGGCAGAACTCCAACGCCTGCTCCAACGACAGGATGCGCGGCGGCACGAGCCGTTCCAGCTCGTCCGCGGTCGAGGAGCGCACGTTGCTGAGCTTCTTCTCCTTGGTGATGTTCACGTCCATGTCGTCGGCGCGGGAGTTCTCCCCCACGACCATGCCCTCGTAGACGTCGGTGCCCGGACCGACGAACATCGTGCCGCGCTCCTGCAGGTTGAACATCGCGAACGAGGTCGCCTGGCCGGTTCGGTCGGCCACCAGCGAGCCGGTCGGCCGGGTCAGCAGCGCGCCGAACCACGGCTCGTAGCGTTCGAACACCTGGTGGGCCAGCCCGGTGCCTCGCGTCTCGGTGAGAAACTGCGTGCGAAAGCCGATGAGCCCGCGGGCCGGCACCAGGTACTCCATGCGGATCCAGCCGGTTCCGTGGTTGACCATCTGCTCCATACGGCCCTTGCGCGAGGCCAGGAGCTGCGTGAGCGCGCCGAGGTACTCCTCCGGGGCGTCGATGGTGAGGCGCTCGACCGGCTCGTGCAGGCGGCCGTCGACCTCGCGTGTCACGACCTGCGGCTTGCCGACAGTGAGCTCGAAGCCCTCGCGGCGCATGGTCTCCACCAAGATGGCGAGCGCAAGCTCGCCTCGTCCCTGCACCTCCCACGAGTCGGGGCGCTCGGTGGGCAGCACGCGCAGGCTGACGTTGCCGACGAGCTCGCGGTCCAGACGCTCCTTGACCAGGCGGGCGGTGAGCTTGGTGCCGCCGGAGCGTCCGGCCAGCGGCGAGGTGTTGGTGCCGATCACCATCGACAGCGCCGGCTCGTCCACGGTGATCAGCGGGAGGGGACGGGGGTCGTCCACGTCGGCGAGGGTCTCCCCGATCGTGATCTCCGCGATGCCTGCCACGGCGATGATGTCGCCCGGCCCGGCCTCGTCGGTGGGCACGCGGTCGAGCGCCTCGGTGATCATCAGGTCGCCGAGCTTGACCTGCTGCACCGTCCCGTCGGTGCGGCACCAGGCCACGGTCTGGCCCTTGCGCAACGTCCCCTCGTGGATGCGGCACAGCGCGAGCCTGCCGAGGAACGGGCTGGCGTCGAGGTTGGTGACATGGGCCTGCAGCGGAGCACCCTCGGTGTAGTGCGGAGCAGGGATGGTGGTCAGGATCGTGTCCATCAGGGGCGTGAGGTCGGCGGAGTCGGGCTCGGTGCCGTCGGACGGCTGCTCGAGCGAGGCCTTGCCGGCACGGGCGCTGGCGAAGACGACAGGAAACTCGATCTGCTCCTCGGACGCGTCCAGGTCGAGGAAGAGCTCGTAGACCTCGTCCACGACGGCCGCGATGCGCGCGTCGGCACGGTCGGTCTTGTTGACGCACACCACGATCGGCATGCCGGCGGCCAAGGCCTTGCGCAGCACGAAGCGGGTCTGCGGGAGCGGGCCCTCACTGGCATCGACGAGCAGCACGATGCCGTCGACCATCGACAGGCCGCGCTCGACCTCGCCGCCGAAGTCGGCGTGGCCCGGCGTGTCGACGATGTTGACCGTCACCGGGTGCTCGGCGGCGCTGCCGCGGTCCCAGTGCACGGCGGTGTTCTTCGCGAGGATGGTGATGCCCTTCTCGCGCTCGAGGTCACCGGAGTCCATGACGCGATCGGCGACGTCCTGGTTGGCGCGGAACGCCCCGGACTGCCAGAGCATGGCGTCCACCAGCGTCGTCTTGCCGTGGTCGACGTGCGCCACGATGGCGACGTTGCGGATGTCGGAGCGTGCAGGCATGGCACAAGTCTGACGGCCACCGAGGGGTGCTCCCGACCACCCACCCCCGCCGCCCGCCCCCGCGACACCGCCGCGCCTTTCGAAACGATCACGTGACGGCGGGAGTTTGGGGGTTTCCAAGGGAGATCTCCCGTGGAAACCCCCAAACTGCCGCGCGATGCGCGCTGGGTGAGCAGCGGGCACGCGGACGGCGGGGTGCGGGCCGAGTGCGGCGGGCGCCTCAGCCCAGTCGCACCAGCCGCGCAAGGTCGTCCCGGCGGGCCAGCACGGCCTCGACGCCGGCCTCGGTCGCCTCCGGGATGCCGGACGTCAGCAGGCGTTGCAGCCCTCGGTCCCCCTCCGCCGCCCCCCGTCGCATGAACCGGACGGCGCCCCGCAGTCGCGGCGCGACCCGATCGAGCACGCGCACCGGGTCACCGAGCTCACCTCCGTAGCCGGTCGCCAGCGCGCGTAGGCCCCGGGCCTCGTCGGCTGGGCTCAGCGACTGTCGCAGCACGAACTGCCACGCAGCGAAGGCGAGGTCGTCGCGGGGGTCGCCGGGGGCGGCCATGTCCCAGTCGAGCACGGCAGCCAGCGACCCGTCGGCGTCGAGCACCACGTTGTGCGGGCTGATGTCGTTGTGGCAGATCACCGAACCGGGACGCCGCGGCAGGAGCCCGCGCCGCCACTGCCGGTGCTCAGTGGGAAACGTGGCACTCGCCTCGTGCATGCTGCGCAGCCACGCCCCCACCTGCCCGACGAGCCGGGAGGAGCGAAAGGCCGCCGGCGTCGTCGGGGCGTCGCCGACGGTAGTACCCGGCACGAACCGGTACACCTCGCGTCCGCCCGGGTCGAAGCCCAGCAGGTCGGGCACCGACATCACCCCGGCCGAGGACACGTGCTCGACCAGTGCGTGCACCGCCGGCGTCCACGGCCCGGTCGGGCGGCGCACGGTGTCACCGACCCGCACCGCTCCTCCGACGCGCCCGCCGGGCAGCGGCACCTCGCCGAGGTAGCACTCGGCGAGCGCGTGCACGATCGGCCAGTCCGCGGGCAGCCAGGCGACACTGGAGAGCTCGTCGGGCTCCAGCCATCGCAGGGCGTCGTGGTCCTGCAGAGGACGCGGCTCAGCGGGCGCCGAACCCTCGTCGACGATGCCGGCGAGCCAGACGCGAAGCACGCGGTCGTTGGGCAGCGGCGTGTCGGGCCCGACTCGCCGCCCGAGACGCACCGTGACCCCCAGCTCCTCTTGGCACTCCCGCACCAGGGCCGCGGCCTCGGTCTCGCCTGGTTCGACCTTGCCGCCGGGAAACTCCCACCCGCCGGCCATGGCAGGCGGACCGCTCCGGCGAGCAGCGAGAAGGCGCCCGTCGCGCTCGATCGCAGCACCGACCACCACACCTGCGTCGGCGTCCACGCGAGCAGCACCTCCCTCCGGCTCGACGCTCCACCCTTCCACGGGTCGCGGCGCTCGGCTCGCCGTGCCACGGTGACAGGCATGGCAGACGTCTTGTCCCCCGCCGACCTCGAAGCCGCCCTGAGCACGGTTCCCGCCTGGGCAGGCACCACAGAGTCGATCGAGCGAACCATCACCGCCCCGAGCTTCGTGGCCGCGATCAGCATCGTGGACGACGTGGCGCTCGAGGCCGAGCAGGCCAACCACCACCCCGACATCGACATCCGTTGGCGCAAGGTTCGGTTCGGGCTGTCGACCCACGACGCAGGCGGCGTCACCGCGCTCGACCTCGACCTTGCCGCGCGCATCGACCGCATCGCGAGCCACCACGGCGCAGCCTGAGCACAGCCGCGAACCATCGCAACGGGCGTCAGTCGTCCGTGCCGCGCCGCTGCCGCTTGAGGTCGCCTCGACGGTGCTTGGCCCCCAGGCGGCGCTCCACCGCGCTGCGGCTCGGCCGCGTCGGGCGCCGCGCCCGTGGACGCGTGAGGACGACCGCGCGCACGAGGGCCGCCAGCTTCTGCCTCGCCGCTCGTCTGTTCTGCCACTGCGAGCGGTGCTCGGACGCAACCACCCAGATCACTCCGTCCGGCACGTGTTCCAGCAGTCGGGCGCGCTGCGCCGGCGAGAGGACGTCGGAGCGGCCCGCGTCCCAGCCGAGCTGCACACGGCTGTCGGTGGTGTTGACCGACTGCCCGCCCGGTCCGGACGAGCGAGAGAACCGCCACTGCAGCTCCGCCTGCGGGATGACGAGTCGGGTCGTCACTGTGAGGTCACTGGCGACGTCGTCGGCCATCGTCCCTACTGGGACGTGTCGGGTCGGGAACCGACCTCGGCGGTCGATCGTGGGTAGATCCACGCGTAGGCCAGGCCGATGAACAAGGCGCCGCCCACGACGTTGCCCAGGGTCACGGGCACCAGGTTGTCGACGAAGAAGCTCGCCCAGGTGGCGTCCAGGCCCGAGAAGAGAGCGGCGGGGATGAAGAACATGTTGGCGACGGAGTGCTCCATGCCGAGGGCCACGAAGCCCATCACCGGAAACCAGATGCCCGCCATCCGGCTGATCGTGTCCTTCGCCGAGTACGCCTGCCAGGCGGCGATGCAGACGAGGAAGTTGGCGCCGATGCCGCGGGTGAAGGTCTGCAGATAGGTGCGGTCCAGCTTGTCGCCGGCCAGCTGGTGCAGGTACTCGGTGGCGTCGGCACCCGCGACGTAGATGCCGGTGGCGACGCCGAGCACCAGTGCCGCCAGCAGCGATCCGGCGAAGTTGCCCGCGAACGACGTGCTCAACGACCGCAGCGCAGCCGCCAGGCCGATCGAGCGCCGGTAGAGCGAGACGGTGAACGTGGCGCTGCTGGAGGTGAAGAGCTCGGCGCCGGTGAGCACCACGGCGATGAAGCCCAACGGGAAGACGGCTCCGGCGACCAGCTTCTGCAGGCCAGGGTTGGTCTCGGCAAGGCCGACGGCTCCCCCGGCCACGACCGTGGACAGCAGACCACCGAGCGCGAGGAACGCTCCGCCCAGCACGGCCCGCGCGACGAAGCGCGCGCCTGACATCGATGCCGACGCCACGCTCGACTGCTCGGCGTAGTCGACGACCTGCGCCGGGCCGAGGTAGTTGCTGCTCATGGCGCCGCCACACTAGCGGCGCGCTGCGGTCAGCGGATGTAGGGCACCGGGTCGATCGGGTTGCCGTCCACTCGTAGCTCGAAGTGGGCGTGTGGGCCTGTCGAGTAGCCGGTGCTGCCGATGTCGCCCAGCTTCTCTCCAGCGCTGAGCTCCTGGCCAACGCTGACCTGCAGGTCTGGCTGGTGCGCGTACCAGGTCTCGACGTGGTGGCCGTCGATCTCGCCGTGGTCGATCTTCACCATGTTGCCGTAGGCAGAGTCGTAGGCGGCATAGGAGACCGTCCCGTCCATCGCCGCGTAGTAGTTGCCGTCGGTGGCGGCGAAGTCGGTGCCGGTGTGCAGCTTGTACTCGCCGGTCACCGGATGGACCCGGTTGCCGTAGACGCTGGTGACACCACCGGTTGCCGGTGCGACCAGGCCTTGTGCGCGGAACGCCTCGTCCACCTCGGCGGCCAGAGACTCGTACCCGGTTGCGAGCTCGTGGGCTGCCTCGGCCTCTGCGGCCGCCAGCGCCAGCTCCGCCTCAGCCTTCGACATGTCGTCGTTCGCCTGGGCGAGCGCAGCCTCGGCCTCGTCGACCTCAGCGGCAAACTGCTGGTACTCCGCGTAGCGCTCCTCCTCCATCGCCTGGGCCTGGGCCAGCGCATCCTCTGCCGCAGCGACAGACGCCTCAGCGGCAGCAACGTCGTCCGGGGTGGCGCTGAAGGGCAGAAGCCCGCTCAATCCGGACGCGCTGCGTGCCAACGCCTCGTGCTCGTCCTGGGCAACAGCGAGGTCGGCCCTGGCGGCGGTGAGGTCGCTGCGTGCGGCAGCGACGCCGTCGGCGCTGGGCTCGGCGCCGGCGTCAGCCTTGTCCACCTGCTTCTGAGCCTTGGCCACGTCCGCCTCGGCCTGGTCGAGCACGGCCGTGTGCTTGTCCACCTGCTTGGTGGCCTTGGACGCTTGCTTCTGGGCGTCGTCAAGGGCTGCCATCGCCACGTCGTGCTCGTCGACGGACACGTCCTCGCCGAGGCCGTGGACCCAGTCGTGTGCCGTCGTCAGCTGCTCGGCGACCTCGTCGGCGGGGGCTTCCGGTGACTGGGTGTCTGCGGCGTCGGCGTTGGACCGGTCATGCGACGAGGTCTCGACGTCGCCGGGCTGGGCCGAGGCGGTCACTGCCGGTGCGCTCGTCCCGGTGCTCGGAGCAGCCATCGCCGGCACGGCCGCGCCCAGCATGCCCAAGGTCATCGCCGCGACTGCCCCGGTGCGCAGAACACCGGCGGGAAGCATCCCGAGGGCGACGCCGTCGATGACCGTCAGGACGTCGCAGCCGGCGTTGCGCATCGCCCACAGCGGCACAGCTCCGCCTCCGTCGTCGGCGAGCAGCCGTCTGACGCTGCGGCGCTTGCCGACGCGCTTGCGGATTCGGGCGCCCCCGAGGTCGTCGACAACCACGTCGTAGGCGCCGTTCGCGAGCAAGGCGCGCAACGCATCGACGGCCGACACTCCCGACCCGCCAGCGATCCACGTCGGTTCGAGGCCGAGCCCGTCCATCCGGTCAAGGGCCAGGCGTAGCAGGTCAGCGCGACGCCCGATCGGGATGTAGCTCTGCCGCGCCTCCCTCGACGCCATCGGCGCGCCGGGCGGCACGCCGACCGCCAGCACGTCCACGTGGGCACCGGTTCGCTCGGCAAGAGCGACGGTCACCCAGACGGCGAAGCCCGATGCGGTGGAACCCAGCGGGTCGACGACGACCAGGATGCGCTGGTAGGGCCACCTCGTCCCCGGTGCACAGGTGAGCAGCGCAACTCCCGGATGCTCGGTGTCGACGACCTTGGCGACCGAGCGAACGGCTGAGCCGAGCAGGTACTCGGGCTCGCCCAAGCCGGCCGGGACGACCACCCACCACGAGTCTCGAGCAGCGGCCTCACGGACGGCTCGACCGATCCGGGCCTTGCCAGGTCGGGTCTCGACTGCCACAGCTCCCGACGGCGTGACCGCTCCGGCCTCGGCTACGACGACGACGTTGCCGTTCACGCTCGCGGCGCGTTGCGCAGCGAGCATGCCGTCCTTGTCGGCAAGTCCTATCGCCACGACGGGCTTGTCTGACCTGTCCACTCGTCCCCCCTCGTCAGGCGGCCAGCATGGGTTGGGCCCGAACGTATCCCCGCCGGCAGCGTTCGCGGGCGCGGATCGGCTAGATCGCCGACCTAGACGTTGAAGCGGAACTCGACGACGTCGCCGTCGGCCATGACGTAGTCCTTGCCCTCCATCCGCACCCTGCCCCGCGACTTCGCCTCGGCCATCGACCCGGCGTCGACCAGATCGTCGTAGGAGACGATCTCGGCCTTGATGAAGCCCTTCTGAAAGTCGGTGTGGATGGCGCCGGCAGCCTCGGGAGCGCTGGCCCCCTGCTTGATCGTCCAGGCGCGCGACTCCTTGGGCCCGGCGGTCAGGAAGGTCTGCAGGCCCAGAGTGTCGAACCCGACGCGGGCGAGCATGTCCAACCCGGACTCCTGCTGACCGACCGACTGCAGCAGCTCCAGCGCCTCGTCGGGTGACAGCTCCACGAGCTCCGACTCGACCTGGGCGTCAAGGAACACGGCCTCCGCCGGAGCCACCAGAGCGGCCAGCTCTGCCCGCCGCTCGGTGTCGGTCAGCAGGTCTTGGTCGAGGTTGAACACGTACAAGAACGGCTTGGCGGTCAGCAGGAACAGCTCCTTGAGCGGCCCCGGGTCGAGCTGGGCCTCGAACACCGTCCGGCCCTCCTCGAGGACGTTCCGGGCCTGCTCGACGGCGGCCAGCACCTCGGCCTTGCTGCGGTCCATCCGGGCCTCTTTGACCAGGCGGGCGTGGGCGCGCTCGATCGTCTGCAGGTCGGCGAGGATCAGCTCGGTGTTGATCGTCTCGATGTCGGAGCGGGGGTCGACGCGCCCGTCGACGTGGACGACGTCGGGGTCGTCGAAGGCGCGGATGACCTGGCAGATCGCGTCGGACTCGCGGATGTGGGACAAGAACTGGTTGCCGAGTCCGGCCCCCTCGGATGCGCCGCGGACGATGCCGGCGATGTCGACGAACGACACCGTTGCCGGCACCTGCCGGGCCGAGCCGAAGATCTCCGCCAGGACGGCGAGACGTGCGTCGGGGACGCCGACGACTCCGACGTTCGGCTCGATCGTGGCGAACGGGTAGTTCGCAGCCAGCACGTCGTTGCGGGTGAGGGCGTTGAACATCGTCGACTTGCCGACGTTGGGGAGTCCGACGATTCCGATGGTGAGGGCCACGGGACGAGGATCGTATTCGCCCTGCAGGGGCGGCCCCGCCGCGCGCCGTTCCCGGGTTGTGTCGGACCCCCCCGGCACAGTGGGACGCATGACAGCAACAGATCTCGTCCTGGCTCTGATCGCACTCGCCCTGGGTACCGTCCTCGGGTGGGCCGTGGCCAGGGTCCGCGCGGGGAGTGACACCGCCGTCGCCGAAGCAGCCCGCGATGCAGCGGTGGCCCGGGCCGACAACCTGGCCGCGAACCTCGACACCGCGCGAGCCGAGGGCGCGACCCGCGCCGAGCAGATAGGCACGCTGCAGACCGAGCTGGCTCGCACGTCGACCACGCTCGAGCACGAGCGGTCGGCTGCGCAGCAGCGGGCCACCGACCTGGCCGAGGCCCAGCAGCGGCTCCGTGAGCAGTTCGAGGCCGTGGCCGCCCAGGTCTTGCACGCCAACTCCGAGGCGGTCGTCCAGATGGCCGAGCAGAGCCTGGCCAAGGCCCGCGAGCAGCAGAAGGCGGAGTTCGACAAGCGCTCGACCAGCGTGGAGAACCTGGTCGCGCCGCTGCGTGAGTCGCTGTCGAAGGTCGATGCCCACGTCCGCGAGCTGGAGGCGAAACGGGCCGAGGCCTACTCCGGCCTCTCCCAGCAGGTGAAGTCGCTCTCGGAGACGCAGGCGCAGCTCACTACGGAGACGACAGCGCTGGTGACTGCCCTGCGCAAGCCGCAGACGCGCGGCCAGTGGGGCGAGACGCAGCTGCGTCGGGCGGTCGAGCTGGCCGGGATGGTGCCGAACTGCGACTTCTCAGAGCAGGTGACGACGATCAGCGGCGAGGGTGGTCAGCGCCCTGACATGGTCATCAACCTTCCGGAGCGGCGGCACATCGTCGTCGATGCGAAGGTGTCGCTGGCGGCGTTCCTGGACGCTCTCGAGAGCAGCGACCCCGTCCACCAGGCCGAGCGCATGAAGGCCCACGCGAAGAGCCTGCGCGAGCACGTGAACGACCTGGCTCACAAGTCGTACTGGGACCAGTTCGCGCAGAGCCCCGAGTTCGTCGTCCTGTTCGTCCCTGGCGAGTCGATGCTGGCCCCGGCCTTGGAGAACGACCCGCAGCTTCTTGACGACGCGTTCGCCAAGCGGGTGGTCATCGCCACGCCGACGGTTCTGATCTCGGTCCTGCGCACGGCCGCGTTCATGCTGCAGCAGGCGTCCGTGACCGACAACGCGATCGAGGTGTCGAGCATCGGCCGGGAGCTGTACAAGCGCCTCGGAACCATGGGCGAGCACCTCGACAAGCTGGGCCGCTCGATCACGACCACGGTCAAGGACTACAACAAGGCCATCGGCTCCATGGAACGCAGCGTTCTCGTCAGCGCCCGCCGCATGAACGAGCTCGGCATCGTCGCGGACGAGCTGCCCACGCTGTCCGGCGTGCAGGAGTCGGTTCGACCGATGACCGCGGCCGAGCTGGTCGCCTGGGAGGAGAAGGCCATCGACGCGTCGACGGTGCGGTCCCTGCCAGGCCGGTCGGCCGCCGGCTGAGCAGGTCACGCTGAGTGGCTCGGCTCGGCCTCACCGAGCGGCGGGATCGACGTCGTAGGCCGTGCAGTAGCCCTCGACCAGGGCCGCTGTCACCTGCGACACGGACGCGGGCACACCGCGGGCCGACAGTGCCTCGTCGAGCTGCTCGGCCTCGGCCGACCCTGACTCGCGCGCAACGGACCACGCCGCCTCCACCGAGCGATGGGCCTGGGCGACGTCGGCTCCGGTCAGGCGCTGCACCTCGCGGGCCACCCACTCGACGTCGAACGTGCCGAGCGGAGGGCCGAAGACTCGCTCCCCCGACACGTACGTCGACGGCTCGCGCTCGCCGCCCACCACGTCGACCAGCGCCGCTCAGCGCTTGCCGTTGGCCTTGAGCTCGCGGCGCAGCTCGGACGGAAGGGAGAACACCACGGACTCCTTGGCGGTGAGGATCTCCTCCGGCACCGGAAAGCCACGCGCGGCGAGGTAGTCGATCACTCCGCGCACCAACGACTCAGGAACCGACGCTCCGCTGGTCACGCCTACGGTCTGCACGCCGTCCAGCCAGGCCTCGTCGATCTCGCCGGCGTTGTCGACGCGGTGGGCGGCCTTCGCACCCGCGTCGAGGCCGACCTCGACGAGCCGCACCGAGTTCGACGAGTTGGCCGAGCCCACGACGATCAGCAGGTCAGCCTGGGGAGCGACCTCTTTCACCGCCACCTGTCGGTTCTGGGTGGCGTAGCAGATGTCGTCGCTCGGCGGGTCCTGCAGCCCTGGGAACCGCTCACGCAGCCGGCTGACGGTCTGCATCGTCTCGTCGACGCTGAGCGTCGTCTGCGACAGCCACACCATCTTGCTCGGGTCCTTCACCTCGACCTCCGACGCCTCGTGCGGGTCCTGGACGAGCGTGATGTGCTCGGGCGCCTCGCCCGCCGTGCCCTCGACCTCTTCGTGGCCCTCGTGACCGATCAGCAGGATCTCGTAGTCGTCGGCAGCGAACCGACGAGCCTCGGCGTGCACCTTGGTGACCAAGGGGCACGTCGCGTCGATCGTGCGCAGGTTGCGGTCGATCGCCTGCTGGCGCACAGCCGGCGACACCCCGTGTGCGGAGAACACCACGAGCGAGCCCTCCGGCACGTCAGTGAGCTCGTCCACGAACACCGCGCCGCGCTCCTCCAGCACCTCGACGACGTGCTTGTTGTGCACGATCTGCTTGCGCATGTAGACCGGTGCGCCGAAGTGGTCGAGGGCCTTCTCCACGGTGACGACCGCACGGTCGACGCCGGCGCAGTACCCGCGTGGGGATGCCAGGAGGGTCCGCTTTGTGGAGTCGCTCATCCGTCAATGGTAAGGACGCGACGTAGGCTCCGCGCGATGGCGCTCGACACCTCGGCGGAGAACCCGATCCCGGTTCGGGTCGTGTCGACGCACATCGGGGCGTGGATCCACCGGCTGGGCACCGTGTGGGTCGAGGGCCAGGTCACTCAGGTGTCCCGGCGACCCGGCGCACGAACGGTGTTCCTCACGCTGCGCGACCCGTCGGCCACCGTGTCGCTGACGGTCACCTGCTCTGCCGACGTGGCGGCGGCCACGGCTCCTCCGCTGGTCGAGGGTGCACGAGTTGTCGTACGCGGGCGTCCCAGCTGGTACTACGAGCGCGGCACGCTGAGCCTGGCCGTCGACGACATCCGCCCCGTGGGAGTCGGGGCGCTGCTCGCGCGGGTCGACCAGGTACGGCGTCTGCTCGCCGCCGAGGGCCTCTTCGCCGTCGAGCTCAAGCGTCGGCTTCCATTCGTGCCGGCCGGGGTCGGGCTGGTCTGCGGACGCGCGTCCGCGGCCGAGCACGACGTGCTGGAGAACGCACGCCGTCGAGCAGCGGGCATCCCGTTCCGCGTCGAGAACGTCCCCGTCCAGGGGGCGGCAGCGGTCCCGGAGGTGATCGCCGCACTGCAACGCCTCGACGCCGACCCTCGGGTCGAGGTCATCATCGTCGCCCGTGGCGGTGGGTCGGTGGAGGACCTGCTGCCGTTCTCCGACGAGGCGCTCGTCCGTGCCGTCGCCGCCTGCACCACGCCGGTCGTCTCGGCCATCGGCCACGAGACCGACACACCGCTGCTCGACCTCGTCGCCGATGTGCGGGCCAGCACGCCCACCGACGCCGCGAAGCGTGTCGTCCCGGACGTGGCCGACGAGCTGCGTCGGGTACGCGAGGCACAGCGTCGCCTGAGCCGCCGCGTCCGGGCGCTGCTGGAGCAGGAGCACGTTCGTGTCGAGGGCATGCGTGCTCGTCCAGGGTTGACAACCCCGGGCGCCGTGCTGATCGAGCCGCGCCGCGTCCAGGTGCAGCAGGCGCGGCGTGACGCGACGCGCGACGTGACGGACGTGCTTCGACACGAGCGAGCACGCATCGAGCATGCTCGCTCCCAGGTCAGCGCCCTCTCGCCGGCGGCAACGCTCGCCCGCGGCTACGCCGTCGTCCAGGGCGAGAGCGGGGCGGTGGTGCGCTCTCCTGACGACGTGCACCCCGGCGAACGGCTACGGCTGCGACTGGCCCACGGCGAGGTGGCGGCCGTCGCTGAGGCCGGACCCGAGGGCTCGAACCCTCGAGGCGAGACCGACCCCCCGACGTCGGCCTAGAGTGACGGCGATGACAGACAGCCCGGCCGTCCAGCCCGTCGACGACCTCACCTACGAGCAGGCGCGCGACGAGCTCGCCGGCGTGGTGCGCGGGCTGGAGGCAGGCGGCTTGTCGCTCGAGCAGTCACTGGCGCTGTGGGAACGCGGCGAGAAGCTCGCCGACCGGTGCGAGCAGCTGCTCAACGACGCCCAGCAGCGCCTCGACGCCGCTCAGCGCAGCCAGGAGGCGAACGACTCGAGCTCGGCGTAGCCGTCCGACCCGATGAGCACGACGACCGAGTCGGGTCGTTCCTGCACCAGGGCGACGTCCGGGTCGTCCTCGCCGGTCTCGCGGTAGCGGTCCCACTGCTCGCCCGACACCACTGACGTCCCGTCGGGCTCGAACTCCGGCAGCTCGCGCCGCACGACCGACTGAACGTCACCGGAGCGCTGAACCAGTCCGACGTACCCCCGATCGTCGGTGACGAAGTTCATCCGCCACACCCCGTCGTCGACACTGGTACCCGCCTCGTAGGAGACCCGGGTAGCAGTCCACCCCTCGGGCACGCTCTGCGGCCCCACCAGGTCGTACTCGGCCGCGTCGCGTGCGGACTCCAGGGCCGGCTCCCACTCCACGTCGCGCAGCGTCTCGCTGGACGGGCGGATCAGGCCGACCAGCCCGGCGATGAACGCCACCGGGATCAGGACGACGAGCATCGAGCGCGCCATGTCGCCCACGGTCTCGGTGCCGCGCTTGCGTGCCATGCCCCCATCGTCCCTGGTCTTCACCACCGCCGCGCACCGAGGTGTCCTACGGTGCTGCTGTGATCACTGTGTGCGGCGAGATGGTGGCAGACCTGATCGAGCAGCCGGACGGGACGTTGCGGCCGGTTCCCGGCGGCAGCCCGGCGAACACGGCCCTGGCCTGCGCTCGCCTGGGCGCGGACGTGGAGTTTCTCGGCAGGTTCGGCAACGACGTGTTCGGCGAGCGCGCTCGCGCCCGTCTCATCGACAACCGCGTCGGCCTGAGCGCCAGCGTGGACGCCACCGAGCCGTCCACCTTGGCCGTGGCGACGACCGACTCCGAGGGTCACGCCACCTACGCGTTCTGGACGAGCGGCACCGCTGACTGGCAGTGGACCGACGACGAGCTCGCCGCGGCTCCCTCCCCCGGAACCCGCGCGGTGCACACCGCCTCGGTGGCGTCGTGGACGCCACCGGGTGCCCAGGCGATCATCGCCATGCTGGCTCGCGCTCGAGAGGTCGGCTGCCTTGTCTCCTACGACCCCAACATCCGGCCCGCGCTGGTGCGCGCGGAGAGCCCTGAGCTGATCAGAGCGGCCATCGCGACCGCCCACGTCGTCAAGGTCAGTGACGAGGACGTCGCGGCGCTGCATCCGGGCACCGACCCGCTCGAGTCGGCGCGGGCATGGCTCGACCTCGGCCCGTCGCTGGTCGTCGTGACCGCCGGCAGCGAGGGTGCTCGGGCCATGCGACCTGGACGCGACGACGTCGTCGTGCCCAGCGCGGACGTCACGGTCGCCGACACGATCGGGGCCGGGGACACGTTCACCGCCGGGCTGCTGACGACGCTGATCGACCTGATGCCTGCCGGCGGCGACCCCGCCGTCTCTCTGACCGACCTCACCGACGCCGAGGTGGCGACCGCGTTGCGAGCCGCTGCCGCGGCCGCAGGCATCACGGTCACGCGGCCCGGATGCGACCCGCCGAGCGCCAACGAGCTCGCCGCCGCGCTGGGAGCGCCGACGCTCGCAGCGCCCGCATGGGCGGGTGAGGTCAGCGCCGACTCTTCTTGAGCGGCTTGCGCTTGACGTTGACGCTGCCGAAGAGAGCCAGCCCGTTGATCACCACGTGCGGCTTGCCCGGCTCGGGCTGCTCGTGCGGACCGTCGTACTCCCCCAAGACCCCGTTGCCCAGCGTGCTCGCGGTGACGCCGTCCCCGATGAGCACCTTGACCTCCCCGAAGACGGCGTTGGCCTGGATCGACACCTCTGACGCTGCGAGCGACGCCTCGCGCAGGTCGAGCTCGACCCCGCCGAACACCGCGACGCTCGCGAACTCGGCGGGAACCACCCACGCACCGACCCGCTTGTTCTCGCTGAAGATGGCCACCGCGCTGTCGCTCGTCCCGCCGCCGAGCACCACGGGGTTGCCCTGCCTGGTTTCGGGCACGTTCGAGGTCTGCGGGGGCGGCGCGGGCATGCCCGGAACACGCGCCCCCGGAAGGTCGTGCACCGCGGCCTCGAGCTCGCGGTACGTGCGAGCCGCGTAGACGACGTCGAGTCGTTCCAGCAGCTCGTCCAGCGTCAGACGTCCGTCACCGGCCGCCTGGCGCACGACCTCGGCCACCAGCTCGCGTTCGGCGTCCGAGCACCGCAGGTCGCGCGGGTCGGCCACCGCACCGGGCTCTCCGCGGGGCTCGACGTCGCTCACTGCTCAGACGGTACTCATCGCAGCGGCTTCGTACAGTGCGCGGGTGGATGCGGTCTCGCTTCGGGGGCTCGTCAAGAGCTTCGGGTCGCTGCGCGCCGTCGACGGCCTCGACCTCGACGTGCCACCCGGTATCTGCATGGGTCTGCTCGGCCCGAACGGTGCCGGCAAGTCGACGACCATGCGCATGATCACTGGCCAGGTACGCGCGGACGCCGGTCGCATCAGCGTTCTCGGGTACGAGGTACCGGCGCAGTCCAAGCAGGCCAGGGCCGTGATGGGGGTGGTCCCCCAGCAGGACAACCTGGACGGCGAGCTGAGCGTGCGGTCGAACCTCGAGGTGTTCGCGACGCTGTACGGCCTGCGCGGGGACGCGCGGCGCACGGCCGTCGACCGGGCGTTGCAGGTCGCCCGGCTCGGCGACCGCGAGACCACCCGCGCCGACGACCTGTCCGGCGGCATGAAGCGTCGGCTGCTCATCGCCCGAGGCCTCGTCCACTCCCCACGGGTCGTGCTGCTGGACGAGCCGACTGTCGGGCTCGACCCGCAGGTGCGGACCGAGCTGTGGACCCTCGTCGACGACCTTCGCTCACAAGGAGTCACCCTTCTCATGAGCACGCACTACATCGAGGAGGCCCAGCGACTGTCCGACCACGTCGCGATGATGTCGCGCGGGCAGGTCGTCGTCCGGGGGACGCCGCGCGGGCTCATGGCCGAGCACGTCGGTGAGCGCGCCTTCGAGTACTACGGCGCCCCGGCGCGCCTGGCCGAGGTGAGCGCCGCCGTCCGTGACGCCGGCATGGACGTGCGCAGCACCGGCCCGTCGGTCAGCCTGCTGCGCGCCGAGCAGGCGCCCGACTCGCTGCTCGAGCGCCTCGGCGAGCCCGGCGGCGTCCGCGACACCACCCTGGAGGACGTGTTCGTGCTGCTGACGGGAGAGGACGTCGAATGAGCGACACCGCCACCGAGCTGCGCAACGCGGCGAACCCCGCAGCCCTGCGCTGGATCGAGCCGTCGGCCATCGCCGCGATCTGGACCCGCGAGGTGACCCTCTTCAGCCGCTACTGGCGCTCGACGTCGTTCTCCGCGCTCGTGGAGCCCCTGGTCTACCTGCTGGCGTTCGGCTTCGGCTTCGGCTCGCTGATCGCCTTCATCGGCGACATCCCCTACATCCAGTTCCTGGGCACCGGCATCGTCGCCTCCGCCGTCCTGTTCACGTCGGTGTTCGCCGGCATGTACACCACCTACATCCGGCGCACGTTCCAGAAGACGTACGACTCGCTGCTCGCCGCGCCCATCGACGTCCACGAGATCGTCATCGGTGAGGCGCTCTGGCTGGCGACGAAGGCCGGCGTCTACGGCTGCGCCCCACTGCTGGCGGCGATGGCGTTCGGCCTGCCCCCGTCGTGGGGGATGCTGCTGGTGCCGTTCATCGGGTTTCTCACCGGGCTCGGGTTCGCGCTCTTCGGCATCCTGGCGTCGGCGAGCGTGCCGTCCATCGACTCGTTCAACTACATCACCTCGGCGGTGGTGACCCCGCTGTTCCTCGTGTCGGGCACGTTCTTCCCCCTCGACGGGGCCCCGGAGTGGGCGCAGCGCCTCGCCTACGTCAACCCGCTCTACCACTGCGTCGAGCTCGTGCGTGACGCCGTGTTCGTCGACCTGTCGTGGGTCGACCTGGTGCACGTCGGGGTGCTCGCGTTCTTCGCGACGCTGATGGGGTGGCTGGCGATCCGGACGATGCGCCTGCGCCTCATCGGCTGACCGCCGTGCCTGCGACCGCACAATCGTGGATACCGGCGTCCGACCGCAGAGGCGTGGGTGATGGGCCACGATCCGTCGGTCGAAGAAGGTCGTCCGGTCGGCCTGTGGACGGCGTGACAGGGCGATGGCGGTGCCGCTCCACCATGGGCGCCATGTCGTCGACAGCACAGTCCCGGGCCAGGCGCCGTCGCGAGGCCCACGCGTTGGCCGAGTGCCAAGGAGGGGTTCTGTCGCACCGCCAGCTCTACGCGGCGGGCTGGTCTCGGTGGCAGGTGGACGCCGAGGTGGCGGCGGGACGCTGGGCACGGCATGTGCGTGGGGTGGTGGCGACGCACACCGGACCGCTGTCTCGCGAGGCGCTCTGGTGGACGGCCGTCCTCGGCGTCGGACGTACCGTCGCCCTCGCCGGGGTGAGCGCGCTGCAGGCGTCGGGGCTCACGGGCATTCGCGCAGAGGTGATCGACGTCGTCGTCCCGTCGTCGTCACATCCTCGCCGGGTGCCAGGCGTGCGCGCACGGGAGACGACCCTGCTGCGCGAGGACGACGTGGCCGCGGTGGGCATCCCGAGGGTCCGGCCGGCGGTCGCGGTCGTCCAGGCAGCGACGTGGGCACGCTCGGACCGCCAGGCCGCGTTGATGGTCGTCGCGCCCGTCCAGCAGCGCATCGTCCAGGCGGCCGAGATCGCAGACGTGCTGGCGCGGTCGCGGCGCCAGCCACGCAGAGCCCTGCTCACGTCGGTCGTTGCTGACGTCGCCGACGGTGCCCACGCCCTGGGTGAGCTCGACTTCGCTCGGCTGTGCCGACGCCGAGGTCTGCCGGAACCGACTCGGCAGCGGATGGTGATCACCGCGGGGGGCCGGCGCTACCTCGACGTCGAGTGGGAGGAGTGGGCGCTCGCCGCCGAGATCGACGGGGTCGCTCACATGCAGGTCGCGACGTGGCTCGACGACTCCTGGCGGCAGAACGAGGTGGTCATCGACGGACGCCGGGTCCTGCGCTTCCCGGTGCTGGCTCTTCGCCTCGACCCGGGCCGGGCCATGGACCAGGCCGAGGAGGCCCTGCGGCGCTGCGGCTGGAGACCGGGGCTCCAGCGTCGACGGCCACTGGCCGGATAGCGACCGAGAGAACGTGCCTGGCAAACTGCTCCCGAAGATCTGTGGGGTATTGGCCACCGTCGTTCGGGAGCAGGACGTCGGGTCGCAACCCGTCCCTCGTAGGCTCAGGGTCGTGCCTGAGTTCCGCTACTCCGACCTTCTGCCCCTCGGTCCGGACGACACCGAGTACCGACTGCTCACCACCGAAGGAGTCCGCACCGTCGAGGCGGGCGGACGGACGTTCCTGGAGGTTGACCCCGAGGCGCTGCGGCTGCTCACGGACGAGGCGATGCACGACATCGCCCACTACCTGCGCCCGGCCCACCTGGCCCAGCTGCGCCGCATCGTCGACGACGCGGAGGCATCTCCGAACGACCGCTTCGTGGCCCTCGACCTGCTGCGTAACGCCAACATCGCCGCCGGCGGCGTGCTGCCGATGTGCCAAGACACCGGCACCGCGATCGTCTCGGCCAAGCGGGGACGTCACGTGCTCACCGACGGCCGCGACGCCGAGCACATCAGCCGCGGCGTCTTCGACGCCTACACCCGGCTGAACCTGCGCTACTCCCAGCTCGCGCCCCTGTCGATGTGGGAGGAGAAGAACACCGGCTCCAACCTGCCCGCCCAGGTCGAGGTCTACGCCGACGACCCCGGCGGCGACCCGGCCGCCTACAAGCTGCTGTTCATGGCCAAGGGTGGCGGCTCGGCCAACAAGTCGTTCCTCTACCAAGAGACCAAGGCTGTGCTGAACCCCGACGCGATGATGCGCTTCTTGGACGAGAAGCTGCGTGCCCTCGGCACCGCCGCCTGCCCGCCGTACCACCTGGCCATCGTCATCGGCGGCACGAGCGCGGAGTACGCGATGAAGACCGCCAAGCTGGCCTCGGCCAAGTACCTCGACGCGCTGCCCACCGAGGGCACCATGGACGCCCACGGCTTCCGCGACCTCGACCTCGAGCTCGCAGTGCTCGAGCTCACCCGCAGCTTCGGCATCGGCGCCCAGTTCGGCGGCAAGTACTTCTGCCACGACGTCCGCGTCGTGCGCCTGCCCCGCCACGGTGCGTCCTGCCCCGTCGCCATCGCCGTGTCGTGCTCGGCCGACCGGCAGGCGATGGCGAAGATCACCGCCGACGGCGTGTTCTTGGAGCAGCTCGAGACCGACCCGGCCCGCTTCACCCCGGACGTCACCGACGAGCACCTCGACGACAGCGACGTCGTGCGCATCGACCTCAACCGACCGATGGCCGAGATTCGCGCCGAGCTCACCCGCTACCCGGTCAAGACCCGGCTCTCGCTCACCGGCCCGCTCGTGGTGGCCCGCGACATCGCGCACGCCAAGATCGCCGAGCGTCTCGACGCCGGCGAGCCGATGCCCGACTACCTGCGCAACCACCCCGTCTACTACGCCGGCCCGGCCAAGACACCCGAGGGCTATGCGTCCGGCTCGTTCGGCCCGACGACCGCCGGGCGCATGGACTCCTACGTGGCCCAGCTGCAGGCCGCGGGCGGCTCGCTGGTGATGCTGGCCAAGGGCAACCGGTCGCAGCAGGTGACCGACGCCTGCGCGGCACACGGCGGCTTCTACCTCGGCTCGATCGGCGGCCCGGCCGCACGACTCGCGCAGGACTGCATCAAGCACGTCGAGGTGATCGAGTACCCCGAGCTCGGCATGGAGGCGATCTGGCGCATCGAGGTCGAGGACTTCCCCGCGTTCATCGTCGTCGACGACAAGGGCAACGACTTCTTCGCCGAGACCTCCAAGCCGACGCTCAGCATCGGACGCCGCCCGCCGCAGTGACTACCTGCGGGTGAACCACTCGTCCCGCGTTCCCGGCAGCAACCGGGGTACGCGAGAGGCGTAGACGTCGTAGGCATCGCCGAAACGCTCGCGCAGCAGGCCCTCCTCGTAGCCGGCCTTCACGTGCAGCACCAGCGACAGCCCCACGAAGCCGATCAGGGGCTCGGGACGGGCCGCCAGCACGGCCCCGGCGGCCGAGCCCACGAGCACGGCGGCGTAGATCGGGTGGCGCACCAGCCGGTAGGCGCCGGTCGTGCGCAGCTCGGCCCGCTGGGCCGGACGCGGGTGCACACGCAAGAACCGGCCGAGCCCGCCGGCCCCCCACAGCCCGAGCAGCAGCGCGCCGGCGATGACGGCCCAGCAGCCGGCGACAACCCACCCCGGCAGGCTCCACATCGGCGGGGCCGGCCACAGCCAGATCACGGCGAGGCAGACGACCTGCGCCGCCACCAGCCATGTGCCGCGGTCCCACCGACGTCCACCTGCCACGGGCGACACCGTAGATCGAGAGCCGTGAGCACGGGCGCACGACGCCGGCGCGCAGCAGGATGAAGCCATGAGCCCGCAGCCCCGGCGAGAGACGCGCACCGAGCACGACACGATGGGCGAGGTGCAGGTGCCCGTCGACGCCCTCTGGCGGGCGCAGACGCAACGGGCCGTGGAGAACTTCCCGATCTCCGGCCAACGTCTCGACCCGGCAATCATCGAGGCGTTGGCGATGCTCAAGGGTGCCGCCGCCGCCGCGAATGCCCGCCTCGGCGTCATCGACGCCGACGTCGCCGGTGCCATCGAGCGGGCGGCACGCGCGGTGGCCGACGGAGAGCATGCCGAGGAGTTCCCGGTCGACGTCTACCAGACCGGGTCGGGCACCAGCACGAACATGAACGTCAACGAGGTTCTGGCCACGCTGGCCGAGCGCACGCTCGGGCGGCCCGTTCATCCCAACGACCACGTGAACGCCGGCCAGTCGAGCAACGACACGTTTCCCACGGCCCTGCACCTCGCCGCCGCCGTCCAGGTCAGCGAGGTCACGATGCCCGGGCTGCGGCGCCTCGCGACAAGCCTGGACGCCAAGGCCGACGAGCTCGCGGCCGTCGTCACCGTGGGCCGCACGCACCTCATGGACGCCACGCCCGTCACGTTGGGCCAACGGTTCAGCGGCTACGCCGCCCAGGTCGAGCACGCCCTCGCCCGCATCGAGGTCACCGTGCCGCGGCTGCTGGAGGTTCCCCTCGGCGGGACAGCCGTCGGCACCGGGCTCAATGCCGCACCTGGCTTCGCCGCCGACGTCGTCAGCCGCCTGGGCGAGCAGACGGGGCTCGACCTGCGCGAGGCGCCGAACCACTTCGCGGCCCACGCCGCGCGCGACGGGCTCGTCGAGACCAGCGCCGCCCTGCGCGGCGCCGCCGTGTCGCTCACCAAGATCTGCAACGACCTGCGCTGGATGGGCTCCGGCCCTCGCGGCGGGCTCGGCGAGATCGCGCTGCCCGACCTTCAGCCGGGCTCGTCGATCATGCCGGGCAAGGTCAACCCGGTGCTGCCCGAGGCCACGCTGATGGCGTGCGCCCGGGTCGTGGGCAACGACGCGACGATCGCATGGGCGGGCGCCTCGGGGTCGTTCGAGCTGAACGTCGCCATGCCGGTGATGGGCCAGGCGCTCATCGAGTCGGCCCGCCTGCTCGGACGCAGCGCCGACCTGCTGGCTGCCCGCTGCGTCGACGGCATCACCGCGCACGCCGAGCACGCCCGGGCGATGGCCGAGGGCTCGCCCGCCATCGTCACCCCGCTCAACCGGTACCTGGGCTACGAGGCCGCCGCCGCGGTGGCCAAGCGCGCGCTCGCCGAGCAGCGCAGCATCCGCGAGGTCGTGCTCGACGAGGGCCACGTCGACCGTGGCGTCCTCACCGAGCAGCAGCTCGACGAGGCGCTCGACGTGCTGGCCATGACCCGGCCCCCGTCGACACCTACTGAGGCAGGTCCTCCAGCATCTCGGTGACCAGCGCGGCGATCGCCGAGCGCTCCGAGCGGTTCAGGGTGACGTGGGCGAACAGCGGGTGGCCCTTCAGCTTCTCCACGACCGCCACGACGCCGTCGTATCGGCCGACCCGAAGGTTGTCGCGCTGGGCCACGTCGTGGGTGAGCACCACCCGGGCGTTGGCCCCCATCC
Source organism: uncultured Actinomycetota bacterium (assembly GCA_963714455.1). Classification (GTDB taxonomy): domain Bacteria; phylum Actinomycetota; class Actinomycetes; order Jiangellales; family Jiangellaceae; genus CAVQGZ01. Next base: position 193,906 of record CAVQON010000017.1, on the reverse strand, counting down.
GCGACAGCACCGTCAGCAGCACGTTGCGCTCCAGCGACTGTGCCTCGTCCACGATGACGAACGAGTCGTGCAGCGACCGTCCGCGGATGTGGGTGAGGGGCAGCACCTCGAGCATGCCGCGCCCGATCACCTCCTCGACCACGTCCTGCGTCGTCACCGAGGTCAGCGTGTCGTACACGGCCTGGCCCCAGGGGTTCATCTTCTCGGCCTCGCTGCCGGGCAGGTAGCCGAGCTCTTGGCCCCCGACGGCGTAGATGGGTCGGAAGACGACGACCTTCTGGTGGATCCGGCGCTCCAGCACGCTCTCCAGCCCCGCGCACAACGCCAGTGCCGACTTGCCGGTGCCGGCACGCCCGCCGAGGCTGATGATGCCGATGTCGGGGTCGAGCAGCAGGTCAAGGGCCACGCGCTGCTCCGCGGAGCGTCCGCGAAGACCGAACACCTCTCGGTCACCGCGCACCAGCCGCACCCGCTTGTCGGCGGTGACCCGACCCAGGCCGCTCCCGCGTTCGCTCAGCAGCACCAGACCGGTGTGGCAGGGCAGGTCGCGGGCCTGCTCCAGGTCGGCGACCCCGGCGTCGTACAGCTCGTCCAGCACGGACGAGGCGACCTCGACCTCGGCCATGCCCGTCCAGCCCGACTCGACGACGGTCTCGGCTCGGTACTCCTCGGCGTGCAGCCCCACCGATGACGCCTTGACCCGCATGGGCAGGTCTTTGGAGACGAGAGTGACGTCGTAGCCCTCCGCCTGCAGGTTGCGGGCGACAGCGAGAATCCGGCTGTCGTTGTCGCCGAGGCGAAAGCCGGGCGGGAGCACGTCGGCGTCGGTGTGGTTCAGCTCGACCCGCAACGATCCACCGTGGCTGCCCACGGTGAGCGGGGCGTCCAGGCGACCGTGCTCGATACGCATCTCGTCCAGCAGGCGCAGCGCGGCGCGGGCGAAGTAGCCGAGCTCGGGGTGGTGGCGCTTGGCCTCCAGCTCGGTGATCACGACAACAGGCAGCACCACTTCGTGCTCGTCGAAGCGGAGCAGGGCATACGGATCGGACAGCAGCACGCTGGTGTCGATCACATACGTCCGTCGTCCAGGCATGGACGACTCCTCTCTGGTCAGGGTCGGGGTCGGGGTACCAACGATTGCTCAGCCTCCGAACCTTCGCTCGCGCTGCTCGTACGCGCGAAGGGCTCGGAGGAAGTCGACGCGCCGAAAGTCCGGCCACATGGCTTCGCAGAAGTAGAACTCGCTGTGCGCGCTCTGCCACATCAGAAATCCGGAGAGACGCTGCTCACCCGAGGTGCGAATCACCAGGTCGGGGTCGGGCTGCCCACGCGTGTAGAGGTGCGCGGCGATGTGCTCGACGCTCAGCTGCTCGGCCAGGTCGGCCAAGGACGTCCCCGCGTCGGAGTGCTCGGCGAGCAGCGACCGGACGGCGTCGGCGATCTCCTCACGCCCGCCGTAGCCGACGGCGACGTTGACCAGCATGCCGTCGATGTCGGCGGTGCGGTCGGCGGCGTCCTTGAGCGTGCGGTGCAGGGACGCCGGCAGCACGTCCGGCGAGCCGACCAGATGAACTCGCCAACGGCGCGTGTCGGCGATCGAGTCGACGGCCCGCTCGATGATGGACACGAGGGCCTCGAGCTCGGTGGCAGGGCGAGCGAGGTTGTCGGTCGACAGCATCCAGAGGGTGACCAGCTCGACGCCGGCGTCGTCGCACCACCCGAGAAACTCGACGATCTTGGCCGCGCCCCGTTCGTGGCCGGTGCTCGCATCGAAGCCGGCGCTGCGGGCCCAGCGCCGGTTGCCGTCCAAGATGACGCCGACGTGGTGCGGCAGCTTGGCCGGGTCGAGCGAGCGTGCGAGTCGGCGCTCGTACACCCCGTAGGCGAGGTCGGTCAGCGCCACGTTTTCAGGCTACCCGGGCCCGGCCTCGAGCCCAGGGCCAAACGGGTGAGCGTCGCGTAAGTTACGCATCAGTAGGTTGGTGCTCGCGAGCCGACCCGGCTCGCGGGCCAGGGCGGACCACGACAGGACGGGTGCGATGGACAACGACTCCAAGGTCGAGCGCAGCACCCGCGACCGGGCCGAGGCCGCCTACGACGCGTTCGCCGACCGCGTCGAGACCCGCATGCAGGAGGCTCTCGACAGGCTGCCCGCCGACGTCAAGCCGAAGCTACGCGGCTGGCTGCACCTGGTCGCCATCCCGGTGTCTGCGCTGCTCTGCCTGGTGCTGCTGGTCGTCGCTGACGACCCGGCCGACCGGTTGGCTGTCGCCGTCTACACCGCGACGAGCGTGCTGCTGTTCTCGGTGAGTGCGGTGTACCACCGAGGCTCGTGGAGCCCACGCATGGAGGGCTTCTTGCGTCGGCTCGACCACGCGAACATCTTCTTGATCATTGCCGGCACCTACACCCCCTACGCCGTGCTGCTGCTGTCGCCGGAACGTGCACGGCTGCTCATGGTTCTGGTGTGGGGCGGAGCGGTCGCCGGCGTGTTCTTCCGCCTCTTCTGGCTCGGCGCGCCGCGCTGGACCTACGTCACCGCCTACATCGCACTCGGATGGGTGGCGCTGTTCTTCATCGGTGACCTGGTCGAGGCGGGTGGCTGGGTCATCCTCGTGCTCATGCTGCTCGGCGGGCTTCTCTACACGGTCGGGGCCGTCGTCTACGCGACGAAGAAGCCCGACCCGAGCCCCCGGTGGTTCGGCTACCACGAGGTGTTCCACGCACTCACGATCGGGGCATGGCTGGCGTTCTACGCCGGCATCGCGGTGAGCCTCGCTCGCGTCTGAGCGGCCGGTGGCCGCAGCCGCCGCGAAGGGCGCGTACGGCGGGGCCGAAAACCCTACGGTGGGGGCATGAGCATCGACCCGCGCGCCGGCACACCTGCCCAGCCCGGCGACCTGGTGGACCTGGCCCGTCTGGTGACCGCCTACTACAGCGAGCACCCTGACCTCGCCGACCCGGCGCAACGCGTCTCCTTCGGCACGTCCGGTCACCGTGGCTCGGCGCTACGCGGCTCCTTCAACGACGACCACATCGCGGCGACCACGCAGGCGATCTGCGACTACCGGGCCGCGAACGGCATCGACGGTCCTGTGTTCGTGGGGCGCGACACCCATGCGCTCTCCGACCCCGCCCAGGTGACGGCGTTGGAGGTGCTGGCCGCCAACGGCGTCACGACGCTGCTGGACGCCGCCGACCGCTACACCCCGACGCCGGCCCTGTCGCACGCGATCCTGCGGCACAACAAAGGACGGGTCAGCGGCCCCGGGCTCGCCGACGGCATCGTCGTGACCCCGTCGCACAACCCGCCACCCGATGGTGGGTTCAAGTACAACCCGCCCAACGGCGGTCCGGCCGACACCGACGTGACGCGCTGGATCCAGGACCGGGCCAACGAGCTGCTCGATGCCGGCCTGGACGGGGTCGCGCGCATCCCCTACGCGCGGGCCCGCGCCGCTGACACGACCGGCACCTACGACTACCTCGGCGCCTACGTGGACGACCTGCCGTCCGTGGTGAACATCGAAGCCATCCGGTCAGCCGGCGTGCGCATCGGCGCCGACCCCATGGGCGGGGCGGCCGTGGACTACTGGGGCGCCATCGCCGAGCGTCACAACCTGGCGCTCGACGTCGTCAACCCGCTGGTGGACGGCACGTTCCGGTTCATGACGCTGGACTGGGACGCCAAGATCCGCATGGACTGCTCCTCCCCGCACGCGATGGCGTCTCTCATCGACCGCGTCATCGGCCCGAACGCCACCGCCGGCTACGCCCTGGCCACAGGCAACGACGCCGACGCCGACCGGCACGGCATCGTCACCCCCGACACGGGGCTGATGAACCCCAACCACTACCTCGCGGTCGCCATCAGCTACCTGTACCAGAACCGTCCCGGCTGGCCGGGTGACGCGGGCATCGGCAAGACGCTGGTGTCGTCGTCCATGATCGACCGCGTTGCCGCCGACCTGGGACGACGCCTCGACGAGGTGCCCGTCGGCTTCAAGTGGTTCGTCCCCGGGCTGCAGGACGGGTCCATCGGCTTCGGCGGGGAGGAGAGCGCCGGCGCGTCGTTCCTGCGCATGGACGGCACGACGTGGACCACGGACAAGGACGGTCTGCTGCTGTGCCTGCTCGCCGCCGAGATCATCGCCGTCACCGGCCGCTCCCCCAGCGAGCACTACGCCGACCTGACGCAGCGCCACGGCGCCCCGGCCTATGCCCGCATCGACGCCCCCGCCACCCGTGACGAGAAGGCGAAGCTGGGCGCGCTGTCCCCTGACCAGGTGAGCGCTACTGCGCTGGCCGGCGACCCGATCACGGCCGTGCTCACCAAGGCGCCCGGCAACGGGGCGGCGATCGGCGGCCTCAAGGTGACCACCGACCACGGCTGGTTCGCCGCGCGTCCGTCAGGCACCGAGGACGTGTACAAGATCTACGGCGAGTCGTTCCGCGGGCCGGAGCACCTGGCCGAGATCCAGGACGAGGCCCGATCGGTGGTCAGCGCGGCCCTGGGCTCCTGAGCTCGGCGGCGAGCGCGGCCGGGTCGGTCACCGGGCGTCGGCACACGAAACCTCGACACACGTAGGCCGCGGGCCGGCCCTCGACCAGATCGCGGTGAGCGAGCAGTGGGACGGGGCTCGCGCCGTGGTCGTCCCGGCGGGGCTCACCCCTCACGACGGCAGACCCGGGCATCGCCACCTGCACCGCTGTTCGGTGCAGCGCTGCCGTCGACGGGTCGTCGGGGTCTCCCACGACAGCGACCTCGAGCGGGCCGTCGACGGCGCTCTCGGCGGCGGCGAGGGCCCATGAGACGAACCGTGGCGCCCGCCCGGCCAGCGCTTGCGCCGTGCCCAGGGCGTGCTCGGCAGCGCTGCGGTACCGCGCCTCGCCCGTGTAGGCACCGGCCAGCAGCAGGGCGTGCACGATCGCCGAGCGCCCTGACGGGGCGGCGTTGTCGGTGGGGTCGAGCGGACGGCGGCCCAGCCGCTCGTCCGTGGCATCAGCCGCCGTGTCGTAGAGCTGGCCCTCGTCGGTGAACTGGTCGAGGGCGACGTCGAGGAGCCGCTGCGCGTGGCTCAGCCACGTGTGCTCGCCGGTGGCAGCGAGAAGGGCGAGCAGCCCCTCGGCCACAGCCCCGTAGTCCTCCAGCACGCCGGCGGGCTCACCGGCGACCCCGTCGCGGGACACCCGCCGCAACCGGCCGTCGCGCCAGTGGACCGCCATCAGCAGGTCGGCGCACGAGCGGGCGGCGTCGAGCCAGCCCGGTTCGTCCAGCACGACGGATGCCTCGGCGAGCGCGGTGACGGCGAGACCGTTCCACGCCGCCACGACCTTGTCGTCGCGGGCCGGCTGGGGTCTGCCGGCCCGAGCGAGCAGCAGGCGCGCCCGCACGTCGGCCCAGCGGGCTGCGTCGTCGGCGTCGGTCCGCAGCTGCAGGGTCGACATGCCGTGCTCGAACGTGCCGCGGGGGGTGACCGTCAGCAGGTCGGCCGCCCACACGCCATCGTCGTCGCCGAGCACGTCGGCCAGCTGTGCGGGGGTCCAGGCGTACGTGAGACCTTCGACTCCCTCGGCGTCGGCGTCCAGCGCGGAGGCGAACGCGCGTTCGTCGGTGCCGAGGTCGCGCAGCAGAAAGCCAGCGGTCTCCCGGACGACCCGTTCGGCCAGCGGGCTGCCCGTCGCGCTGAACCAGTGCAGGTAGACGCGTAGCAGCAGCGCGTTGTCGTAGAGCATCTTCTCGAAGTGCGGCACGACCCAGGCGCGGTCGACGCTGTAGCGGGCGAAGCCACCGGCGAGCTGGTCGTACATGCCGCCGCGGGCCATGCGCTCGCACGTCGCGCCGACCATGGCGAGGGCGTCGGCTCGGCCTGTGCGGTGGTGGTGGCGCAGCAGCCACTCCAGGGCCATGGAGGGGGGGAACTTGGGCTGGGTGCCGAACCCTGCGTCGGTGTGGTCGAAGTCGGCCGCGAGCACGCTCACCGCGGCGTCGAGCTCGGCGGCGGTCGGCGGGTGCTCGCCCACGAGCACCGAGCGCGCAGCGAGCTGGGCGTTGATGCGCGCGCCGGTCGACTCCACCTCGTCGCGGCGCGTCGTCCAGGCATCGGTGACGGCGGCGAGCACCTGGGTGAACGACGGCATCTGGTGGTGCTGCTGCTTGGGGAAGTACGTGCCGGCGTAGAACACCCGGCCCTGCGGCGTGAGAAAGGCCGTCATCGGCCAGCCCCCCTGACCGGTCATCGCCTGGACGGCCTCCATGTACACAGCGTCGACGTCGGGACGCTCCTCCCGGTCGACCTTGATGCTGACGAACCCGGCGTTCATCACCTCGGCGGTCGCCGCGTCCTCGAACGACTCGTGGGCCATGACGTGGCACCAGTGGCAGGCGGCGTACCCGACGCTGAGCAGCACGGGCACGTCACGGCGTCGTGCCTCGGCGAAGGCCTCATCCCCCCACTCGAACCAGTCGACGGGGTTCTCGGCGTGCTGCTGCAGGTAGGGCGAGGTCGAGGAGGTCAGCCGGTTGGGCACCCAATCGACCGTACCGTCGTCCGGTGACGGGGACGAGCGCTGGGAAACGACCTGCCCCGCAGGGCGTCCCCCCGTGACCGACAGGAGGAACTCCCCATGTGGTGGCCGTCCTCAGCGACGGTCTCACCACGACGGCGCGGCACGCGCGGGTGTGCCGCCGTACCGCAAGCCCCACATTCGGGGTGCCTACCCGCCTTTGCTCGGGCATATGCCCAGGTCAGATCGCTGCATAGTCAGCGAATGTGGGGATTCACGTACAGGCGACGAGCGGACCGGCGAGGCGGCGTGGGTGCCCACGAGGCAGACTCGCGTGGTGGGCCTCGGCGAGCGGGTACAGGCCGGCGTCGACTGGATGTTCCGCAGCCGGGTCGACGGCCGCTACGTCGTGGGGCAGTTCCCCAACGCTGCGCTGCTGCTGTTCGTCGTCGCGGCTGCCCTGCGCTGGGCCTGGTCACCCAGCGGGACGGCCGGTGTGGTGCTGGACGTCGTAGCGACCGCCGCGCTGCTGGTCTGGGCCCTGGACGAGGTCGCGCGCGGGGTCAACCCGTTCCGGCGCATGCTCGGCGCCGGCGTCCTGCTGTTCGTGGTCGCGGGTCTGGTCGTCCGGTAGCCGCCGTCACGGTGCATGTCGTGCTGAGATCTGGTGATCACGGTGCGCTGCGGGTAGCCCGCAGCATGATCATGGGACGTTCCGGGTCGCTGGGGCTACCTGAACTGCACCATGAGCCGCGGCACCCGGGCCGAGCCGGCCCGCAGCAGGCTCAGTGCTTGCCGGGGTCGGAGGAGTGGCCGGGGAACACCTTCGCCGTCGGGTCGATCACCGGGGCGGCGTTGTTGACGGCCGTGGCGGCCTCGCCGAAGCCGGTCGAGATGAGCCGCACCTTGCCCGGGTACTCCACCACGTCACCGGCCGCGAACACCCCCGGGATGTTGGTGGACATGTGCGTGTCGACGACGATGTGGCGCTTGGCCAGCTCGAGGCCCCACTTCTGCATCGGGCCGAGGTCGGCGATGAAGCCGAGCGCGGCCACCACCTCGTCGCACTCGATCACCGTGTGCTCGTCGGTCTCCTTGTCGACCACGTCCACCGCGCGCACGCGGCCGTCGTCGGCGGCCAGAATCTCGTGGGGCACGTACGGGGTGAGCACGTTCACCTTGGACGCGCGCAGCTGCGCCACCGAGCCCTCGTGCGCCCGGAACTGGTCGCGCCGGTGCACGAGCGTCACCGACGACGCCTTGTCCTGCAGCACCAGCGCCCAGTCGACGGCGCTGTCGCCACCCCCGACGATCACGACGTGCTTGTCGTGCAGCACCGAGAGGTCGGTCACCACGTAGCGAAGTCCCTTGCCCACGAACGCGTCGCCACCGGGCAGCGCGCGTGGCGTGAACGTCCCGATGCCGGCGGAGATGATCACGGCCTTGGTGTGCACCGAGTCGCCATTGTCGAGGTCGACCACGAGCGAGCCGTCGTCGTGCCGCACCAGCTTCTCCGCGCGACGTCCGAGCAGGTACGTCGGGTCGGCGGCCGAGGCCTGCTCGACCAGGTTGCTCGCCAGGTCGCGGGCCAGCACGGACGGGTAGCCGGCGACGTCGTAGATGGGCTTCTCCGGGTAGAGCGCCATCAGCTGGCCGCCGGGCTCGGTGAGCGAGTCGACCAGCGCGACCTTCATCCCCCGGAAGCCGGCGTAGTAGGCGGCGTAGAGACCGGTGGGCCCCGCTCCGATGATCAGTAGGTCGACCTCAGTGATCATGTGTGCTCCCCAGGGCGTGGTCGAGTAGGTACGAGCTCAACGTACGGATGTACTGCGACCGTTCGTAGCTGGATCGGTCGGCTGCCGTCTTGTACGACACGCTGCCTTGCATCTGCTTCACCGACGAGTACTCGTTCTCGCTCAGCCAGCTCGACAGCTCGGCCTCGACGACGCCGACATGCTCCGCGCCGTGCAGCAGCAGAGCAGACGTCATCATGGCGACGTCGGCGCCCGCGAGCAGCACCTTGATCGCGTCGGCGCCGCTGTGCACGCCGGACGTGGCCGCCAGCCCGAGCTCGGGCAGCAGCGGTCGCAGGATGCCGATCCACCGCAGCGGAAGCCGCAGCTCGCTCGGGTGCGACAGCGCCACCTTGGCCTCGACGCCGAGGGTCTCCAGGTCGATGTCGGGCTGGTAGAAGCGGTTGAAGAGCACCAGCGCGTCCGCGCCGTCGGCGGCCAGCCGCACCGCCAGCGCCGGCAGTGCGGAGTAGTACGGCGAGATCTTCACGGCCAACGGAACAGCCAGCTCGGCCCGCACGGCACGCACGGCGTCGCACAGCCGGTCTTCGACGCTCAGAGAGTCCTCGTCGGGATCGGTGACCACGTCGTAGAGGTTGAGCTCGATCGCGTCGGCACCGGCGTCGGCCAGCATGCGCGCGTAGCGCACCCAGCCACCGGGCGAGCGGGCGTTGACGCTGGCGATCACCGGGATGTCGAGCGCGGCCTTGGCATCGACCAGCAGGTCGAGGTGGACGCCGGGGCCGAAGTCGTGCAGGTCGAGGTCGGCGAAGAAGCCGCTCTCGGTAGTCGCCTCGGCGAAGCTCTCCTGGTGGGCCTCCATCGTCTGCGCGCGGTGCAGGGGCTCGTCCTCCACCTCCTCCTCGAACAGCGACGGCAGCACCACGGCGGACACGCCCGCCTCGGCGAGCGCGAGCAACGACTCGACGCGTCCGGTCAACGGACCGGGCGAGGCCACCAGCGGCGTGCGCAGCGTCAGCCCGAGGTACGTGGTGCTCAGGTCGGGTTCCATCAGTCGTCCACCCCTTCGTCGAGATCGTCGTCGCCGCTGTCTGTGCGGGCGATGGCCCGTTCTACTCCTGCGAGCTGCTCGTAGTAGCGCCGACGTTCGGTGACGTCGTGCTGAGCAAGGGCGAACAGCTCGCGCGCCCGGGCCGGGTCGCTGCGCGCCAGCGACGAGAACCGCGTCTCGGCGAGCAAGAAGTCGCGCAGCGGCGTGGTGGGCGCCTTGGAGTCGAGCTTGAAGGGCTGCGCGTGCTCGTCGGGCGTGGGTGCGTAGCGGTAGAGCTCCCAGTACCCCGACGACACCGCGGCCTTCTGGTGGGTCATCGACGTCGACATGTCGATGCCGTGCGCGATGCAGGTCGAGTAGGCGATCACCAGCGACGGCCCCCGCCAGGCGTCCGCCTCGAGCAGCGCCCGGACGGTCTGCACCTCGTTGGCCCCCATCGCGATCTGCGCCACGTACACGTTGCCGTACGAGCGCGCGAACGCACCCAGGTCTTTCTTCGCGCTCGCCTTGCCGGTGGTGGCGAACTTCGCCGTCGCGCCGCGCGGGGTGGCCTTGGACGCCTGCCCACCGGTGTTGGAGTAGACCTCGGTGTCCATCACCAGCACGTTGATGTCTTGGTCGGAGGAGAGCACCTGGTCGAGCCCGCCGAACCCGATGTCGTAGGCCCACCCGTCGCCGCCGACGGCCCAGACGCTGCGGCGCACGAGGTTCTCGGCCAGCTGCGCCAGGCGGGGCAGGCGTTCGTCGGTCTCGCCCTCGGCGACCAGGCGTGCGATGCGGTTCTGCAACGCCTCCACCCGTGCCCGTTGGGCCTGCACCTCGGCCTCGGTGTCCTGCTCGGAGAGCAGCAGCCCGGACACCAGCTCGGTGCCCAGCGCCCAGCCCAGCTCGGAGATGAGCCGGCGGGCACCGTTGGTGTGCGCGTCGATGCCCAGGCGCAGGCCGAGCCCGAACTCCGCATTGTCTTCGAACAGCGAGTTGCTCCACGCCGGGCCACGCCCGTCCGGGCCCTTCGCCCACGGCGTGGTCGGCAGGTTGCCGCCGTAGATGGACGAGCAGCCGGTCGCGTTGGCGACCACGAGGCGGTCGCCGTAGAGCTGGCTGAGCAGCTTGACGTAGGGCGTCTCGCCGCAGCCGCTGCAGGCACCGGAGAACTCGAAGAGCGGCTGGAGCAGCTGGGATCCCTTGACCGTCGACTGCTTGACCGTGCTGCGGTCGATCTCGGGGATCGAGAGGAAGAAGTCCCAGCGCGGACGCTCGTCCTCGCGCAGCTCGGCCGCGGGCCGCATGTCCAGCGCCTTGTGGCTGGCGTCGGACTTGTCGCGCGCGGGGCACACGTCGGCGCAGATGCCGCAGCCGGTGCAGTCGTCGGGGGCCACCTGCACGGTGAGCAGGTGGTCGGCGATCGACCGGTCGCGGAACTTCTTGGACTGGAATCCCGGCGGGGCACCGTCCAGCTGCTCCGGCGGGTAGACCTTGAGCCGGACGGTGGCGTGCGGGCAGACGATGGCGCACTTGCCGCAGTCGATGCACAGCGACGGGTCCCAGACCGGCAGGTTGACGGCGAGGGCTCGCTTCTCCAGGGCGGCAGTACCGGTCGGGAACGTTCCGTCGGCGGGCAGCAGGCTCACCGGAAGGCGGTCGCCCTCGCCGGCGATCATCGGCGCCGTGACCGTCCCGAGAAACTCCTCGGCCGACTCGGGCACGACGACCTGCGGGCGTGGCTGCCCGGTGATCGCCTCGGGAACGCTCATGTGGGCCAGGCCTTCGAGCGCCTGGTCGATGGCAGCCAGGTTGCGGTCCACGACCGAGGGGCCTCGCTTGGCGTAGCGGGCCTTGACGGCCTCCTTGAGGGCGGCGAGCGCCTGCTGCTCCGGCAGCACCTGGGACAGCGCGAAGAAGCACGGCTGCATCACGGTGTTGATCCGGGTGCCCAGACCCAGCGACCGGGCCACCTTGTGCGCGTCGATCACCCAGACGTTCAGGCCCTTGGCCATGATCGCCTGCTGCACCTCCGCGGGCAGCCGGTCCCACAGCTCGTCCGGCGCGTAGGGGGCGTTGAGCAAGAAGGTGGCGCCGGGCCGGGCGCTGGCGAGCACGTCCATCCTGGTCAGCAGGCTGTACTGGTGGCAGGCGACGAAGTCGGCGCACCCCGGCTCGATGAGGTAGGTCGACGTGATCGGGTCGGGCCCGAACCGAAGGTGCGAGACGGTGACCGAGCCGGCCTTCTTGGAGTCGTAGACGAAGTACCCCTGCGTGTACAGGTCGGTCTGCTCGCCGATCACGGTGATGGCCGTCTTGTTCGCCCCGACTGTGCCGTCCGAGCCAAGACCGTAGAACACCGCCTGCACGGCACTCGTCGGTACCTGGAAAGACTCATCGGTGGGCAGAGACAGGTGGGTGACGTCGTCGTCGATCCCGAGCGTGACGACGCGCGGGCCCGACTCCGGCGTGCGGGCTCGCTCGAGCAGCGCCGCGATGTCGCCCGGGCGCACCTCCGCGCTGCCGAGCCCGTAGCGGGCGCCGATCACCGGCAGCGCGTGGCGGCCGGTCGCGTGCAACGCGGTGACCACGTCGAGGTAGAGCGGCTCCCCCGGGGCGCCCGGCTCCTTGGTGCGGTCCATGACGGCCACCACCCGCGCGGCGGCCGGGATGGCTGCGGCGACGTCCTCGATCGGGAACGGGCGGTACAGGCGCACCAGCACGGCACCGACCTTCTCGCCCTGGGCGACCATGGCCGCCACCGTCTCCCGGACGGCGCCGGCCGCCGAGCCCATCAGCACGAGCACCCGCTCGGCCTGCGGGTGCCCGACGTAGTCGACCAGGTGGTACTGCCGACCGACCTGCTCGGCCAGCTCGTCCATGACGGTCGAGACGATGCCGGGCACCTCGTCGTAGTAGGAGTTCGAGGCCTCGCGCGAGGCGAAGAACACGTCCGGGTTCTGCGCGGTACCGCGCACGACAGGACGCTCCGGGCTCAGGCCGCGCAGCCGGTGGGCGACGACGTCGTCCTCGCGCACGAGGGCCCGCAGGTGGGCCGGCTCGAGCAGCGAGACCTTGTCGATCTCGTGCGAGGTGCGGAAGCCGTCGAAGAAGTGCACGAACGGGACGCGCGCACGCAGCGTCGCGGCGTGCGCGACGAGGGCGAGGTCGTGGGCCTCCTGCACGCTGTTGCTGGCCAGCATCGCGAAACCGGTGCTGCGCGTGGACATCACGTCGGAGTGGTCGCCGAAGATCGACAGCGCATGCGTGGCCAGGGCCCGCGCCGCGACGTGCATCACGGTGGGCGTGAGCTCGCCGGCGACCTTGAACATCGTCGGGATCATCAGCAGCAGGCCCTGGCTGGCAGTGAAGGTCGAGCCCAGGGCACCGGCCTGTACCGCGCCGTGCAGGGCGCCGGCTGCACCGCCCTCGGACTGCATCTCGACCACCCGGGGGATGTCACCCCACAGGTTGGCCTGCTGCCCGCCGCTCCAGGCGTCGACCGACTCCCCCATCGGGCTGGCGGGAGTGATCGGGTAGATGGCGAGCACTTCGGACAACGAGTACGCGACGCGAGAGGCGGCTTCGTTGCCGTCGATGCAGGCCCAAGTCATGCACCGACGTTAGGGGGTCGACGGCACGCGCGGGCACATACTTTGGTCCCGACACCGGACGGCCTGCCGGCGCGACATCTAGGCTGCCCGGCATGCCCGCTGCCGCCGTGCTGGCCGATCTTCTCGCCGAGCTACCCGTCCCTGACGATGGCACCCTGAGCAAGACTCTCTACCAGAGCGACACCCTTCGTCTGGTGGGGTTCGCCTTCGCCGCTGGGCAGGAGCTCACCGAGCACTCGTCAGCCCTGGCGGTCACCGTGCAAGTGGTGTCGGGACGCCTCGCGATCACCCTGGGCGAGGACGAGCAGACCACGCTGGGCCCCAGCGGCTGGGTGCACATGCCCCCGCGGCTGCCTCACTCGGTGCGGGCGCTCGAACCGACCGTGATGCTGCTCACGATGTACCGGTCCTGAGCGACGGCTTCAAGCGCGCTGCTGGCCGCCGTCGGGCGTCTCGGCGCGAGGCGTGCCGGTCATGCGCTCGGCGTCGGACTCACCCTGGTCGTTGAAGCGGATGCGGCGAATCTGCTTGCGCAGGCTGAACAGCAAGAAGACCAGCGCCAGGCCCATAGCCACGAAGAAGAAGAAGGCGTACGGGCCGGCCTGGAGGCCGAAGCCCTCTTCGGTGGAGTCCTGGACGAGCACGGAGACCACGGCTGCAAGCTGTTCCACCCGCCCATTGTGACCCATCTGCGCCCCGACGTCAGTCGCGGCGTCCGTCGCGGCGTCAGCCCTCGACGTCGCGCAAGCCGGCGAACAGGTCGTTCTCGGGCCGCTCGGTGGCGACGGTGCTGCGCACCAGCTCGTAGTCCTCGGTCGGCCACGCGGCCTCGTGCACGTCGCGGGGGCAGGCGAACCATGCTCCGAGCGGGTCGATCTGGGTCGCATGGGCAAGCAACGCGGCGTCGCGCGTGGCGAAGAACTCCGCGCAGGGCACGAGCGTGGTGATCCTGGTGTCGTGGGCGGGGTCGGGCACCCACTGCTCCAGGCGCTCGGCGTAGGGCGACTCCAGGCCGCGGCGCAGCATCTCCTCGTGCAGCGCCACCGTGCGTTGCCGGTGGAAGGCGTGGTGGTAGTAGAGCTTGGCCGGCTGCCACGCAGCACCGGCCTCGGGGTAGCGCTCGGCGTCCCCGGCAGCGTCGAAGGCCGCGACCGTCACCTCGTGGCAACGCACGTGGTCGGGGTGCGGGTACCCGCCGTTCTCGTCGTAGGTGGTCACCACGTGCGGGCGGAAGCGACGGATGACCTCGACGAGGCGTCCGGCCGCCTCGTCCAGCGGAACCAGGGCGAAGCACCCGTCCGGCAGGGGCGGCAGCGGGTCGCCCTCCGGGAAGCCGGAGTCGACGAAACCGAGCCACTCCTGGCGCACGCCGAGGATCTCGCGGGCACGGTCCATCTCCGCCCGACGGATCTCGCTGATGTCGGCCAGCACCTCCGGACGGTCCATCGCGGGGTTGAGCACCGACCCACGCTCCCCACCGGTGAGCGTGACGACGAGGACGTCGACCCCCTCGGCGACGTACTTCGCCGTGGACGCGGCGCCCTTGCTCGACTCGTCGTCGGGATGGGCGTGCACGTGCATCAGCCGAAGGCGCTCGGTAGGGGCGGCGGCGTCGTCCGAGGTGGGCACGGGCGACAATGATGCCGTGCCGAGCGTTCCCCCGTTGCCGCCGGACCGCCCGGACCTCGCCGAGCGGTACGGGCTGACCGTGCCGACCTGGCGCGCCCGGCTCCCCCTGGTGGTGCTTGCCGTGGCGCTGATCGGCGCTCTGCTGGCCGCGGCGTGGGGCCTGTCGCAGCGCAGCACCGGGGTGCGGGCCGGGGTGCTCGCGTTCGGCGACATCACCCCCTCGACGATCTCCATCACCCTCGAGGTCGTCCGCGACCCGAACCAGGCAGTCGTCTGCGACGTCGCCGCGGTCGGCGACCAGCAGCTCGACGTGGGCGCCGAGCGTGTCGAGGTGCCCATCGGCGGTGCTGAGCGCGCGGTGGTGACCGTGGTGATCGACACCGCGTCACCGCCGCTGGCTGCCCGCCTGCTCTCGTGCCAGCCCGTCGGGTAGCCGTCGTCGCGACATGCCCGGGGTGCGCCGCCCGGGCTAGGCTTGTCGTTCTCGCTGACTGACCAGCGCGGGGTAACCCCCGTCACCGACCCCGCAAGGAGCCTGCTGTGACCTCGACCTCGGACAACGTGGCCTGGCTGACCCAAGAGGCCTTCGACACGGTCAAGGCCGAGCTCGACTCGCTCATGACCGTCGGGCGCCCCGAGATCGCCAAGCGCATCGAGCTGGCACGCGCCGAGGGTGACCTGTCGGAGAACGGCGGGTACCACGCCGCCAAGGAGGAGCAGGGCAAGCAGGAGGCACGGATCCGCCAGCTGCAAGACCTGCTGCACCGCGCCAAGGTGGGCGAGCGGCCGGCCGACGACGGCGTCGTGGAGCCCGGCATGGTCGTCACCGTCCGTTTCGCCGGGGACGAGACCGAGACGTTCCTGCTCGGGTCACGCGAGATGGCCAGCATGGACGCCGTCGTCACCCACGAGGTCTACTCACCCAACTCGCCGCTCGGGAAGGCGATCGACGGCCACGTCGCCGGCGACGTCGTGACCTACGAGACCCCGACCGGGCGCAGCGTCGAGGTCGCGATCATCGACGCCAAGCCGCTGGCCTGATCGGCCGGCTCAGCGGCTGGTGCGGTTGTAGCTGCGCACGCCGAGCGGGGCGAAGATCGCCACGATGACGACGATCCAGATGGCCGAGAGCAGGTAGGGGTTCTCGCTCGGCCACGAGCCGGTGGACGCCACCGGGTTGCCGAACAGCTCGCGCACCGACTGCGTGACGGCGCTGAACGGGTTCCACTCCGCGACCGGCTGCAGCCAGTCGGGCAGCGACTCCAGCGGGACGAAGACGTTGGAGATGAACGACAGCGGGAAGATCGTGATGAAGCCCATCTGCTGCACGACCTCGACGGTCGGCGCCTTCATGCCGAGCCACACACCGATCCAGGTCATGGCGAAGGTGAAGGCGCCGAGGAGCAGCACCGCGCCGACGAACTCGAGCGCCGTGCCGTTCATGCGCCAGCCCACCGCCAGTCCGCTGAGCATCAGGACGACGAGGATGAGCGCGTTGTAGATGACGTCGGCGACGACGCGGCCACCGACCACGGCCGAGCGGGCCATCGGCAGCGACCGGAAGCGGTCGATCAGGCCCTTGTTCATGTCGTCGTTCATCCCGACGGCCGTCGTGATCGCAGCGAACCCCAGGGTCTGCACGAAGATGCCGGGCATCAGGTAGTTGCGGTAGACCTCGGCGCCGCCGTCGCCGACCGGGATCGCGCCGCCGAACACGAACGCGAACAGCAGCACGAACATGATCGACTGAAGCACGGCGAAGATCGCCAGCTCGGGGATGCGCGTGATGCGCTTGAGGTTGCGCCAGACGATCACCTGGCCGTCGGCCAGCGCGCCGGACAGACCCGTGGATGTGCCGGTGGGCGCCTGCCCAGCCGTGGTCGTCGCCGTGGTCGGGGTCGTGGTCACGCGTTCCTCCTCGCACCGGCGACGGCCTGCGTCGCATCCGTGTCGTCGTCCTCCACGGCTTCGGCCGCCCGGCCGGTGAGCGACAGGAAGACGTCGTCCAGGGTGGGTCGTCGCAGCGCGACGTCGTCGAGGGCGATGCCCTCGGCGTCGAGCCTGCGCACGACCTCCATCAGGTGGGTGGCGCCGCCGCTGGCGGGCACCGTGACGCGGCGGGTGTGCACGTCGATCTCGGGCGGGCCGAGGGCGTCGGTCTGCAGCAGACCCACGGTCTGGTCGATGCGCGACGCGTCGCGCACGACGACCTCGATGCGCTCCCCGCCGACCTGCGACTTGAGCTCGTCGGCCGTCCCGCGGGCGATGATGCGACCGTGGTCGACCACCGCGATGGTGTCGGCCAGCTCGTCGGCCTCCTCCAGGTACTGGGTGGTGAGCAGCAGCGTCGTCCCCTCGCGCACCAGGTCGCGGATGACCTCCCACATGCCCAGGCGGCTGCGTGGGTCGAGGCCGGTGGTGGGCTCGTCCAAGAACAGCAGCCGTGGGTGCCCGATCAGCGCCGAGGCCAGGTCGAGCCGTCGTCGCATGCCGCCTGAGTAGGTCTTGGCCACCCGGTCGCCGGCGTCGGAGAGGGTGAACTGCTCCAGCAGCTGGTCGGCACGCTCACGGGCCGCGGACCGGGGCATCTGGTAGAGCCGGCCGAACATCGTCAGGTTCTCCCGGCCGGTCAGGTTCTCGTCCACTGCCGCGTACTGACCGGAAAGACCGATCGAGCGACGCACCTGCTGGGCCTGGGTGACGACGTCGTGCCCGGCCACGGTGGCCCGGCCACCGTCGGGACGCAGCAGCGTGGCGAGGATGCGCACGGTGGTGGTCTTGCCGGCGCCGTTCGGCCCGAGAAGGCCGAGCACGCTGCCCTCGGGCACCTCCAGGTCGACACCGTCCAGCGCGCGGACGTCGCCCGCACCGCGTGTGTGGAAGATCTTGACCAGGCCCTCAGCCTCGATCGCGTTCATGGGAAACCCTTCGTGCGGTGCTCACGTGGTGAAAGAAGCCGATAGTGCGGCCCGTCATTCCCGGACGACGTAACCTTCCGCGGCCAGCCCGGCCAGGATTGTGGCACGGTGCTTCGGTCCACGCGTCTCGACGTTCACGGCCACGTAGACGTCGCCGACCGCCAGCGTCGCTCGGGTGCGCTCGTGCACGACGTCGAGCACGTTGGCGCCGAGATCGGCGAGCAGGGCGATCAGCTGAGCCAGGCCGCCGGGCGAGTCCCGGATGGGCGTGGTGAAGGCGAGGTAGCGGCCGTCGGCTCGCATGCCGTGCCGGATGACACGCATCACCAGCAGCGGGTCGATGTTGCCCCCGGACACCGTGGCCACGACCGGGCCCGACACGTCCACCTTGCCGCCGGCCAGCGCGGCGACGGCCACCGCCCCGGCCGGCTCGGCGACGAGCTTGTTGCGCTCGAGCAGCCGCACGAGCGCGGCCGCGATGGCGTCCTCGTCGACCGTCACGATCTCGTCGACGTGCTCGGTGATCAGCGCGAACGGCAGGTCCCCGGGACGGGCGACGGCGATGCCGTCAGCCATGGTGCTCATCTGGGTCAGCGCGACCGGCTCACCGGCGGCCAGCGACGGGAGGTAGGCCGAGGCACCTGACGCCTGCACACCGACAACCCTGATGTCGGGACGGGCGTTCTTGATCACCGTGGCCATGCCGGCGAGCAAGCCGCCGCCGCCGCAGCAGACGACCACGGTCGCGGCGTCCGGCGCCTGCTCGAGCACCTCCAGACCCACGCTGCCCTGGCCCGCCACCACGTCGGGGTGGTCGAAGGGGTGCACGAACACGGCACCGGTCCGCTCGGCGTGGCGCAGCGCCTCCTGGACCGCCTCGTCGACGGTCGCCCCAGCGTTGCGCACGTCGGCGCCGTAGCCGCGGGTCGCCCGCTCTTTCACCAGGGAGGCGCCCTCGGGCATGTAGACGGTGACCGACGTGTCGAGCATCGCCCCGGCGAGCGCCACACCCTGGGCGTGGTTGCCGGCGCTGGCCGCCACGACGCCACGTGCGCGTTCCTCTGCGGAGAGGCGGTTGATGCGGGTATAGGCGCCGCGAATCTTGAACGAGCCGGCTCGCTGCAGGTTCTCGCACTTGAGGTGCACCGGCACCCCCAGCGGCTCGCTGAGCCACCGAGCGTCGGCCAGCGGGGTGCGCCGGACGACGTCGTTCATCTGGGCAGCGGCCACGACGGCGTCAGCGGCGACCGTGGACGACAGGTCACTCATGCGCGCAGTCTGGACCCTTCGACCACCCGCCGACCGCGAGATGGTGGACTGCTCAGGGCACGTCGCTTATGGTTGCGTGGTGCAACCAACCATCGCGCCGGCCTCGTCAGGATCGGCGCCCGGGCACCCGTCGCTGGTGCCCGACCTCTACCGGATCATCCGAAGGCTGCGAACCTCGGGCGGCTCGTCCCCCACCGTCGACGTCACCGCGATGATGCTGCTGCACAAGCTCGGCTGCGAGGGTCCGCGCCGGCCATCCGACCTTGCCCTGGAGTTCGGCCTCGACCTCTCCACGGTCAGCCGACACGTCCGCACCCTCGAGCACGACGGGCTGCTGGCCCGCGAGCCCGACCCCGGCGACGGCCGCGCCCACCTGGTGAGCGTCACCGCGCAGGGGACCGCCGTGATGACCCACGCCTTTCGACGCCGCGAGATCGCCGTGGCCGATGCGCTCGCCGGATGGCCAGCCGCCGACGTCGCCACCCTGCACACGCTTCTCGGCCGGCTGGCCGACGGCCTCGACCACCTTGCTGAGGAGACCTCATGACCGAACGGAGCCAGCCCGCGGCAGCACCAGGACAGGGCGAACCGATCCCCCCGGGCGGCGTCCCGGCAGCCATGACCCACCGCGAGGTGCTCGTCGTCATCGGCGGGCTCATGGTCGGGCTCTTCCTGGCCGCGCTCGACCAGACGATCGTCGCCACCGCACTCCCGACCATCGTGGGCGAGCTCGGCGGCATCGAGCAGTACTCGTGGACGGTCACGGCCTACCTGCTGACGGCCACGGCTTCCACCCCGTTGTACGGCAAGATCGGCGACCTCTACGGACGCAAGTCGGTCTTCCAGGCCGCCGTCGTCATCTTCGTGCTCGGGTCTCTTGTCTCGGCCGTCGCCACGAGCATGGGTGTGCTCATCATCGGCCGCGCCGTGCAGGGCCTCGGGGCCGGCGGCCTCATCGCCCTGACCCTGGCCATCGTGGGCGACATAGTCAGCCCGCGCGAACGTGGCCGCTACCAGGGTCTCTTCGGTGCCGTGTTCGGCATCTCCAGTGTCCTCGGTCCGCTGCTGGGTGGCTTCTTCACCGAGTCGCTGTCGTGGCGCTGGGTGTTCTGGATCAACGTCCCGCTCGGCCTGGTGGCGCTGATCACGATCCAGCGCACTCTGCACCTGCCCAAGAAGCGGGTGGAGCACTCGATCGACTACGTGGGTGCGGCGCTGATCGTCGCCGCTGTGAGCTCGATCCTGCTGGTCACCGTATGGGGCGGCAACGAGTACGAGTGGGACGACCCCCTCATCATCGGCCTGGCCGTGCTCGGGGTCGCCCTGATCGGGGTGTTCGTCGCGTGGGAGCTGCGCGTGCCCGAGCCGCTGCTGCCGATGAGGCTGTTCAAGAACCCGGTGTTCAGCAACACCAGCGCCGTCAGCTTCTTGTTCGGCATCGCGTTCTTCGGCGGCATCATCTACCTGCCCGTCTACTTGCAGGTCGTGCGTGGGTACGGGCCGACGGCCTCCGGCCTTCTGCTGCTGCCGCTGGTGCTGGGCATCTTCATCACATCCACCGGGTCGGGTCTGCTCATCACGCGCACCGGTCGCTACAAGATCTTTCCGGTGGCCGGCTTGGCGATCATCGCGGCGGCGATGCTCTGGCTGTCGACGCTCCAGGTCGACACACCGATGTGGAACGTCTCCCTGCGCATCTTCGTGCTGGGGTTCGGGCTGGGCCTGGTCATCCAGACCCTGGTGGTGGCGGTCCAGAACGCCGTCGCCCCGCGCGACCTGGGGGTCGCGACGAGCAGCAACACGTTCTTCCGCTCCATGGGCGGAGCGATCGGCACGGCCGTGTTCGGCTCCATCCTCACCGCGACCCTCACCAGCTCGCTGGCCGAGCGGTTCCCCAGCGGGACGCCCGCAGGGGTTGACCCGTCGGCGATCTCCGGCACACCGGAGGCGATCCAGGCGCTGCCCGACGCCGCCAGGGAGCCGCTGCTGGCGTCGTTCATGGACGCCATCGACCGCGTGTTCTTCGTCGCGGTCCCGGTCGTGCTGGTCGCCTTCGTGCTGACGCTGTTCCTGAAGGAGCTGAAGCTGCGCGAGACGTCCGGGCTTCAGGAGGACGCCCGCGAGCCGATGGCGTGACGCCCCGCGCAACTCGGGGTCGGCTGCGCGGGGACCTACCGGTCGAGGTGCTGATCCTGGCGGCCATCGCCTTCGCCGTGGCCGTCGGGTTCGGCATCGTCGCGCCCGTCATCCCGCTGTACGCCACCGAGTTCGGTGTCGGCCCAACTGCCGCGGGTGCCGTGGTGTCGGTGTTCGCGGGCATGCGCCTGGTGTCGGGCCTGCTCGGCGGACGCCTGGTCAACCGGTTCTCCGAGCAGTCGGTGCTCACCGCAGGGCTGGCGATCGTGGCCGTGTCGAGCCTGTTCGCCGGCTCGGCGCAGACCTACGCGCAGCTTCTCGTGATGCGCGGGGCCGGCGGCATCGGGTCGGCGATGTTCACCGTCTCGGCCTTCGCGCTGCTCTACCGGGTGGTGTCGCCCGGCATGCGGGGACGCGGCGCGGGCATGGTGCAGGGCGGCTTCTTGCTCGGCGGCATCGCCGGCCCTGCCATCGGCGGGCTGCTGGCCGAGGCGTCGCTGCGCGCGCCGTTCTTCGTCTACGCGGGAACCTTGGGGGTCGCCGCGCTCATCTCCGGGATCGCGCTGCGCGGCGCCGCCACCGCGCGCCGCGAGGCGGGGACGCCGGAGTCGACCGAGCCGGTGACCTCGCTGCGCACCGCGCTGCGCTCACGGGCCTACATCGCCGCCCTCGTCACCCAGGTGGGTACCGGCTGGGCGCTGTTCGGCATCCGCTCGTCGCTGATCCCGCTGTTCGTCGCCGACTCCCTGGGCCTGTCCGCCCGATGGGTGGGAATCGGCTTCGTCATCAGCGCCGTCGTGCAGGGGGCCCTGCTGATCCCGGCCGGACGGTTCGTCGACACCGTCGGGCGCCGCCCCGGCATGGTCGGCGGTGGGGTGGTGGCGAGCGTCGCGATCGCGCTGCTCGCCCTGTGGCCGACGCAGCCGGTGTTCTTGATCTCGATGGCGGTCTACGGAGCCGGGGCTGCCCTGCTCGGCACTGCGCCCGCGGCGGTGGTGGGTGACGTGGTCGGCAGCCGCGGCGGCACCGTGGTGGCGGTGTCGCAGATGGCGTCGGACGTCGGCGCTATCGTCGGCCCCCTCGTGGCGGGGCTGCTCGTGCAGACCGGGTCGTACCAGCTGGCCTTCGCGGTCACCGCGGGCGTGGTTGCGATCGGTGCCCTGGTCAGCCTGACCATGCCCGAGACGCGTACCTCCGGTGCGCGGACGAGTCGGTTGTCACCAGGCGTGGGCGACGAGGGCGACGTAGCGTCGCGACCGTGACCCAGGCGTCCGGCCCCACTCCCCCGCCCACCCCGGCCACGGTGGGCGAGCTGCGCGCGTCCGGCCACACATACCAGTCGGTCAAGGACGAGGTGCGCACCAACCTGGTGGCTGCCATGCGTGCCGGGAAGCCGCGCTTCGGCGGCATCGTCGGCTACGGCGACACGGTCGTCCCCGAGCTCGAGCGCGCGCTGCTGGCCGGGCACGACCTGGTGCTGCTCGGCGAGCGCGGCCAGGGCAAGACGCGGCTTGCTCGCTCACTGGTCGACCTGCTCGACGAGTGGACGCCCGTCATCACGGGGGCGGAGATCGCCGAGCACCCGTTCGCGCCCGTCACGCCATGGGCGCTGCGGATGGCCGCCGAGCTTGGCGACGACCTGCCGGTGTCGTGGCTGCACCGCTCGCTGCGCTACGGGGAGAAGCTCGCGACCCCCGACACGAGCGTCGGCGACCTTGTCGGCGACGTCGACCCCACCAAGGTCGCCGAGGGTCGACGCCTGGGCGACCCCGAGACCGTGCACTACGGCCTCGTGCCACGCACCAACCGCGGCATCTTCGTGGTGAACGAGCTGCCCGACCTGGCCGAACGCATCCAGGTGGCCCTGCTCAACGTGCTGGAGGAGCGCGACATCCAGGTGCGTGGCTACTCCCTACGCCTGCCGCTCGACCTGCTTCTCGTAGCGACGGCCAACCCGGAGGACTACACGAACCGCGGTCGCATCATCACGCCGCTCAAAGACCGCTTCGGGGCCGAGGTGCGCACCCACTACCCGCTGACCGTCACCGACGAGGTCGACCTCGTGCGCCAGGAGGCGCAGCTGGTCGCCGACGTCCCCGTGCCGGTTCTTCAGGTCGTGGCGCAGTTCGCCCGCGGCGTGCGCACCTCGCCGGCTGTCGACCAGCGATCCGGCGTCTCGGCCCGCTTCGCGGTCGCCTGCGCCGAAGGAGCGGCCGCGTCCGCCCTTCGCCGTGGCGCGCTCACCGACGAGGCCGACCCGGTGGCCCGGGTCAGCGACCTCGCTGCCGTCGTCCCGACGCTGCGCGGCAAGGTGGAGTTCGAGATGGGGCACGAGGGCCGTGAGCGCGACGTGCTCGACCACCTGCTGCGGGTCGCCGTCGCCGACGTGTTCCGTGAGCGCATGCGCGGCCACGACCTCGCGCCGCTCACGCAGCGCTTCGCCGAGGGTGCGACGGTCGAGGACGGCGACCTCGTCGCGTCGGCCTCCTTGCTCGACCAGCTGGGCCCCGTCCCGGGTCTGGCCCGGATGCTCGACGCGCTCGGCCTCGCCGATGCGTCCACCCCGGCTGAGGCCGCCGCCGGGGTGGAGATGATGCTGGAAGGACTGCACCTGACGCGACGTCTCGCCAAGGACGTCGTGGCGGACGGACGGGCGGTCTACTCGGCGTGAGCCGGTACCGGTACGGCGCATGGCGCGGCGGCGACGACCCGCTGGCCCCGCCGTACGACGTGTCGGGCGCGGTCGACCGGATGGGACGCGACGTGCTGGACGGCGCGTCGGTCGCCGAGGCCCGCGACGCGCTGCTCCAGCGCGGCGACGGCGGGCGCCGGGGGTTGGCCGAGCTGCGCGAGCAGCTGCGCCGCCGTCGTGACGAGCTGCGCCGGGGACGTCTCGACGGTGCGCTGCAGCAGGCCCGCGACACCCTCGACGACGCGCTGGAGGCCGAACGGGCGGCCCTCGCCGACGACGACTCGCCCCGGGCACGCGACGACGAGGCGACTCTCGACCGGCTGCCCGACAACGTCGCCCAGGCCGTCCGCGACCTTGCCGACTACGAGTGGAGGTCCGAGCAGGCCCGCACGCTGTACGAGAGCATCCGCGGGCAGGTGCGCGACGACGTGCTGCGCCAGCAGCTCGACCGGTCGCGCCCGGACGGTCAGCCGGCCGACACCGCGGCACTCAAAGACATGCTGGCCGACCTGAACGCGCTGCTCGACGCGCACGCCCGCGGCGAGGACACCACCGAGCAGTTCGGCGCGTTCATGGCGCGCCACGGTGCGGCCTTTCCGGAGAACCCGCGCACCACCGACGAGCTGGTCGACCTGCTGGCTCAGCGCGCAGCAGCCGCCGAGAAGCTGCTGGCCAGCCTGTCGCCCGAGCAGCGCGAGCAGCTGCGCGACCTGATCGAGCAGGCGCTGGCCGACGACATCGACCTGGCCTCGCAGATGCAGCAGCTGCGCGACAACCTGGCGACCCTGCGGCCGGGCATGGACCGCCGCCCCGGCCGCTCGACCGGCTCGGGTGAGCCGCTGGGCTACGTCGAGGCGACCGACGCGCTCAGCGAGTCGGCGCGCCTCGACGACCTGATCGACCAGCTCGGGCAGAGCTACCCCGGCGCCACGCTGGACGACATCGACGTCGAGGCGGTCACGGAGTACCTCGGACCCGCGGCCGCTACCGACCTCGCCGCCCTGCGGCGCCTGGAGCGCGAGCTCGAGGACCAGGGATGGGTCACCGGCACCCGCACCTCGCTCGAGCTGTCGGCCAAGGCCGTCCGAAGGCTCGGCCAGACCGCCCTGCGGCGCGTCCTGGAGCAGGGACGCCAGGCCGGGAGCGGCCCGCACGAGGTGCACCGGGCAGGGGCCGCGGGCGAGACCACCGGCGCGTCACGGGCATGGGAGCTCGGTGACGAGCAGCCGCTCGACGTCGTGCGCACGCTCACGCAGGCGCAGCTGCGTCGGGCAGCCGCCGGCATCGACCGGAGCACGGACGACGACGCCCGGCTGCTGCCGGCCGACCTGACGGTGCTGGAGACCGAGACCCGCACCTCGGCTGCCGTCGCCCTGCTGGTCGACCTGTCGTACTCGATGGCCGCCGAGGGCCGCTGGGGACCGATGAAGCAGACGGCGCTGGCCTTGCAGCACCTGGTGAGCACTCGGTTTCGACGTGACACGCTGCAGATCGTCGGCTTCGACCGGTGGGCGCGCGAGATCGGGACGACCGAGCTCGCCACCGTCGAGCCGTCCTACATCCCGGGCACGAACCTTGCCCACGCCCTCGCGCTGGCGCACCGCTTCGTGCGGCGGCACCCGTCCGCCCAGCCTGTCGTGCTGGTCGTCACCGACGGTGAGCCGACCGCGCACCTCGACACCTCCGGCGAGGCGGTGTTCTCGTGGCCACCGATGCGCGAGACGGTCGCAGCCACCGTCACCGAAGTCGACGCCCTGACCAGGCTCGGAGCAGCGCTCACGCTCGTGCGCCTGGGCGACGACCCTGGCCTGGAACGCTTCGTGGACGCGTTGGCTCGCCGCAGCGGCGGGCGCGTGCTGAGCCCGTCGGTCGACCGGCTCGGTGACTACGTCGTCAACGACTACGTGCGGGCGCGGCGCGGGCGCTAGCCGTCCGCGGGCTCGCCGTTCGCGGGCTCGTTCGTGCCGGTCGCGGGCGGCGTGCTCGTGGCAGCGGGTGTCACTGTCTGGGCATCCGGCGGCTCCTCCTCCGGCGCCGGCGGCGGCGGGGCAGGGGTAGGAGAAGGCGTCGGCGTCGGCGTGGGTGACGGCGCCGGGGGTTCGGGTGTCGGGGTGGGCGTCGGGGACGGCGTCGGCTTGGGGGCGGGAGCGGTGGGCGCGGGGCGTGGCTCGGCGGTCCGGTCAGACCCTGTGCCCGCGCCCGCCTTCTCGTCGCCGTCGTCGGTCTTGCCGTCGCCCGGCTTCGGCTCACGCGTGGCGTCGCGTGTCTTCTCGGGCGCCTTCTCCGGCTTCGCCGGCGACTCCGGGTCAGCGATGATGCTCGCCCGTCCGGCGTACCCGTCGGCCCAGGCGATGACGGCGTCGGCGTAGGCGCCGGAGTTGTTGTAGCGAAGCAGAGCGGTGCGCAGCTGGTCGAGGTCGGAGAGGTCGCCGCCGTGCACGCACAGGTACCGAGCGGCGCCAGCCGCAGCGTCGTCGATGTCGTTCGGGTCGGCGTCACCGTCGCCGTCGGCGTCGGCCCCGATCCAGGTCCAGGTGCCGGGGATGAACTGCATGGGACCGACGGCTCGGTCCCAGGTCTTGTCTCCGTCGAACGCACCGCCGTCGGTGTCGCTGATCGCCGCGAACGGCGACCCGTCGAGCACCGGACCGAGGATGGGCTCCCACGTGACGCCGTCCGGGAAGAGCCGGCCGCCGTTGGCGTGACCGCTCTCGGCGCGGCCGATGGCGGCGATCACCTCCCACGGCAGCCCACAGCTCGAGCCGTAGGCCTCCGCGGCGGCGCGGTAGGCCGTCATCGCACGCTCCGGGATGCCGAGCGCACCGCTCGGCGACGGGCCGTCCGGCAGCACTCGCGCGGCGGCGACCTCGGCCTGGGCCTTCTCGGCCTTGCGATTGGGCTTCGGCGGCTTCTTCTTCTGGGCCGGCGCGTCGTCGGCGACCCCCACCTGGGCGTGCGCCAGGTGCTCGGCCAGGTTGACGTAGGCAGGAGCCGTGGTCAGGGGCCTCGTCACGTCGAGCACGGCCGACGTCGCGACGTCGAGCGCGACCGACGGTGCGACCTCCACCGGCGGCGCTTCGGCGGCGTTCGCCGCCCCGGTCACGGCCCCGGCGAGCATGAGCGAGCCCACCAGCAGCAGCGCTGGACCTCGACTCACCACAACACCCTCTTCACCACGGACGACCTGCTCCCGATGCTACGTACCCAGAGACCATCGCAGATCGTCCAGAAGGTCCACAACCGATTCGATGCCGACCGACAGACGCACGAGGTCACCGGGCACCTCCAACGCCGACCCATGGACGCTCGCATGCGTCATCTGCCCCGGCAGCTCGATGAGCGACTCGACGCCGCCCAACGACTCCGCGAGGGTGAACAGCCGGCTGCGGGCGCAGACCTCGGCGGCGGCCTTGGGCCCCTCGGCCACTGTGAACGAGACCATCGCCCCGAACCGCGACATCTGTCGCGCCGCGACCTCGTGCCCGCGGTGCCCGGCCAGCCCCGGGTACAGCACCGACTCGACCCTGGGGTGCTCGACCAGCAGCGCCACGACCTGTTCGGCGTTGTCGCAGTGCCGGTCCATCCGTACCCCCAGCGTCTTGATGCCACGCAGGGTGAGGAACGCGTCGAACGGCCCGTTCACCGCTCCCATCGCGTTCTGGTGGAAGGCCAGCGTCTCGGCGAGCCCGTCGTCGTCGACCACGAGCGCACCGCCCACGACGTCGGAGTGCCCCCCCAGGTACTTGGTGGTGGAGTGCACGACGACGTCCGCGCCGAGCGCGAGGGGCTGCTGCAGCACCGGCGTCGCGAACGTGTTGTCGACGACGAGCCGCGCCCCGCACCTGCGCGCGATGTCGGCCAGCCCCGCGATGTCGGCCACGGTGAGCAGCGGGTTGGTGGGCGTCTCGGCCCAGATCATCGCGGTGGCGTCGGTCACCGCGGCGGCGACAGCGGCGAGGTCGTCGAGCGGGGCCGGGGTGAAGCGCACCCCCCAGCGGTCGAGCACCCGCGCGAACAGGCGGTACGTGCCGCCGTAGGCGTCGTCCGGGATGACGACGTGGTCGCCGGGCTGAAGCAGCGCGCGGATCAGCGTGTCCTGCGCGGCCATGCCGGAGGCGAAGGCGAAGGCGTGCCGTCCGCCTTCCAGCGCGGCCAGGCACTCCTGGAGTGCAGTCCGAGTGGGGTTGCCGCTGCGGCCGTAGTCGTACCCGGTCCCCAGGCCGGTGCGCAGTCCGCCGACCCCGTCCTGCGCGAAGGTGCTGGTGGCGTAGATCGGCACGTTGACCGCCCCGGTCGCCGGGTCGGGGTCCTGCCCGGCGTGGATCGCGCGGGTGTCGACTCCCTGCTCGAGGTGGAACCAGACCAGCTCGACCTCGGTGTCGTCGGTGACGTCGTGGCCCTCCCCGGCCCAGAACGTGCGATGGCCCTGCGCCCAGTCGGCCACGGACGAGAAGCCTTCGCCCTCGGCCTGCGCGAACGCCCACGGGACGTCGGCGAAGCGGGTGCGCTCGACACGGTCGACGACGACGACGCCCACCCGCGAGCCGGTGTCGTCGACCAGCACCAGGCGCTCCCCTGGCTGCTCGGGCAGCTCGTCCTCGGCCTCGTACTCCTCGACCAGGCCGGCTGTTGCCGTCTTGCGCCCGGCCAGCACGAGCGCGTTCAGCTCGGTGCGCATCGACCCGGGGCTGCCGAGCTCCAGGGTGCGCAGGTCGCCCACGGTGGGAAAGGTCATGGGCGCACCCGATCACCTTGGCAGGCGTTGCGGCAAGTCGCGGAACACCTCCGGCGGAGTCAGGGTTGTCACAGGGTGTCGAGATGTGTGTCCGGCAGGCAAGGTGACCGGCGACCCGACGGCGACAAGGAGACGGTGATGTTCGACTTCCTCTTTCGTGGCAGCGCGCTCAAGACGGCGCTGGTGGAGCCCGACGAGGCGCTGAGCGGGCGGGCCGTGCGCCCCTACGTGCTCTCCGGGACCCACACAGTGCTCGGCACGTCGATCGAGGCCGAGCCGCCGGCGGGCATGTCGGAGATCGTCGTCGGCATGGGCTGCTTCTGGGGCGCGGAGCGGCTGTTCTGGCGCCTCGACGGGGTGTGGACGACGGCCGTCGGCTACGCCGGCGGGTACACCCCCCACCCGACCTACGAGGAGACGTGCACAGCGCGAACCGGGCACACCGAGGCCGTCCGCGTCGTGTTCGACCCGGCGGTGCTGCCGCTGGAGACGGTGCTCGCGACCTTCTGGGAGGGCCACGACCCGACTCAGGGCATGCGTCAGGGCAACGACGTCGGCAGCCAGTACCGCTCGGCCGTCTACTGGACGACCGACGAGCAGCGCGACGCCGCCGAGCGCACGCGCGACGCCTACGCCACCCGGTTGCATGCGTCGGGCTACGGCGACATCACCACCGAGATCCGTCCGCTGTCACCCGACGATGCCGACGGCGCCGGCCCGTTCTTCTACGCCGAGGAGTACCACCAGCAGTACCTGCACAAGAACCCGAACGGCTACTGCGGGCTCGGCGGAACCGGCGTGTCGTGCGGCGTCGGCTTGGACCTCGGGTGACGCGACCGACGCGGGGCGGCTGAGCACACCGCGCTCCCCGTCGACGGCGTCGCGTCGCTCAGAAGAGCGATGACTCGACGCACAGCTCGGCGCCGCACCAGCGGGCCTCGGCCATCGTGCCCAGCACGAGGATGGCCACGACGGCCAGCGTCACGGCGACTGCGAGCCATGCCAGGGACCGAACCTGCGTCCTCGGCTCGACGTGGTGGGCTTGCGCTGCGACGAATCCTGCTTGGGTCGTGTTCATGGCGACTCCCCCTCTCGCGAAGCCACGCC
Organism: uncultured Actinomycetota bacterium; assembly: GCA_963714455.1. Lineage (GTDB taxonomy): Bacteria > Actinomycetota > Actinomycetes > Jiangellales > Jiangellaceae > CAVQGZ01. Next base: position 164,512 of record CAVQON010000017.1, on the reverse strand, counting down.
GACCAACTGTCATGATCGGCCGCTGACGCGCCCGCCGCCAGAGTCATTGGGCCGCGGGTGCCCCCATGTCGGGCGGCGCGTGCCCAGCGGAGCCCGTGCCTGCGTCAGAGGTGGCGGGCCCGAAGGACGACGTCGATCGCCGTCCCGTTGGGGGTGTCGCGTTCGACCTCCTCGAGGCGCTCGACGACGAGGTTCGCCGCGGCCTCGGCGTAGAGCTCCTCGTCCTGGAGCCGATCGACGTCGTCGGGGCCGCCGACCCCCTCGTGCAGGTTGCGCACCGCATGCCCGATGACCACGAGATGGCCGCCCGGGGCGACCCACGACGCGGCGTGGCGCAGCACCGTGCGCATCACCTCGCGGGGCAGGTGCAGGTAGCAGAGCAGCACGAGGTCGAACCGGTCGTCCGGGGCGTACGTGGTGATGTCGGCGACCTGCCAGTCGACGGCATCACCGCCGGGACGTACCCGACCCCGCTCGACGGCGACGGAGGAGAAGTCGACGGCGGTCACCGCCCAGCCCTGCTCGGCCAGCCACAGCGCGTTGCGGCCCTCGCCGGCCGCCACGTCGATGGCGGTACCCGGCGTGAGGTCGGCAACCAGGGTGACGACGAAGTGGTTCGGCTCGGCCGACCACACCAGGTCGGATGCCGCGTACCGCTCGTCCCACTGCTCAGCGTCCATCGCCGTCTCCTCTCGTCGCGGCCAGGGTGTCGGTGCCGGCCACCGGGGTGACCTGCTCGAGCAGGTCCGCCCGCGTGAGCACCCCGACGGGCCGACCGTCGTCAAGCACCATCAGCGCGTCCGCCTGGCGCAGCGCCCGCACCGCGGCTGCGACCGGCTCACCGGAGCCGATGGACGGCAGAGGCGAGGCCATGTGCGCCTCGACCGAGTCGGTGAGCGACGCGCGTCCGGTGAAGAGCGCGTCGAGCAGCTCGCGCTCGGACACCGAGCCGGCGACCTCGGCCGCCATGATCGGCGGCTCGGCCCGCACCACGGGAACCTGCGACACCGCGTACTCCCGCAGGATCCCCACCGCCTCGGCGACAGTCTCGTTCGGGTGGGTGTGCACGAGCGCGGGAAGGTCGCCGCTCTTGCCGCGCAACAGCTCACCGACGGTCTCGTCGTCGGGATGGGCGTGCAAGAAGCCGTAGCGGGCCAGCCAGGAGTCGTCGAACACCTTCGAGAGGTAGCCGCGACCGCTGTCGGGAAGCAGCACCACCACCACGTCGTCGAGACGGCCCTGCTCGGCCAGCTCGGCCGCGAGGCGCTGCGCGGCGACGACTGCCATGCCGCACGAGCCGCCGACGAGCAGCCCCTCCTCGCGGGCCAGGCGCCGGGTCATGGCGAACGAGTCGGCGTCGCTCACCTCGATCACCCGGTCGCAGAACGCCGGGTCGTAGGTGGTCGGCCAGAAGTCCTCCCCGACGCCTTCGACGAGGTACGGGCGACCCGTCCCGCCGGAGTACACCGAGCCCGTCGGGTCGGCACCCACGACCTGCACCCGCCCGTCGGAGACCTGCTTGAGGTAGCGGCCCACCCCGGTGATCGTGCCGCCCGTACCGATGCCGGCCACGAAGTGCGTCACGCGCCCGTCGGTCTGCTCCCACACCTCCGGCCCCGTGGTCTCGTAGTGCGACAGCGGGTTGTTCGGGTTGGCGTACTGGTCGGGTTTCCACGCGTCCGGGATCTCGCGCACCAGCCGGTCGGACACGGAGTAGTACGAGTCGGGGTGCTCCGGCGGCACCGCGGTGGGGCAGACGTGCACCTGCGCGCCGTAGGCCCGCAGCACGTTGATCTTGTCGGTCGACACCTTGTCGGGCACCACGAACACGCACGAGTAGCCGCGCTCCTGGGCCACGATGGCCAGGCCGACGCCGGTGTTCCCGCTGGTCGGCTCCACGATCGTGCCGCCGGGACGCAGCTCACCGCTGGCCTCGGCGGCCGTCACCATGCGCAGCGCGATCCGGTCCTTCACCGACCCGCCGGGGTTGAGGTACTCCACCTTCGCAAGCACCAGCGGCCCGTCCGGGTCGACCACGTGGCGCAAGCGGACGAGGGGCGTGTGGCCGACAAGGTCGACCACCGAGGTGACGTAGTCCACCCGTCCGACTCTAGGCATGCCGGGCGCCGTCCCTCGCATCGTGCGCCACCGCAGCGACGCATCAGGGCAACGCGCGTCGAAGCGCCACCAGCAGCGTCTGCGCACGGGCCGCCGTCGTGGGGTCGGGACGACGGCGCAGCCCCTCGACGAGGTCGCGGCCGAGCACCGACAGCTGGTCGCCCCAAGCCCGCGGAGCCACCGGGGGCAGCGGCCGAGCCGGCTCGCCCTGCGCGGACAGCGACAGCGCCGCCACGTCGACCAGCGCCGCCCGCACCTCGGCCTCGATCGGCGCCAGACGGGGCGTCGAGAGGTGCGCCAGCCGGTCGGCCAGCCGTTCCACCAGCCGGGCGAGGTCGTCGGTGTCGAGGGTTGACCGCTCCCGCATCGGGGTAGGTTCCCAGACGTGAGCCCCCACGAGGGTCGGCGCGTCCCCGAGGACGACCCGATGCAGCAGACACAGGTGTTCCGCCGGGTCTCCGACGCCGACGCCGGCGCAACGACCGTGCTGCCCAGCGCACCCGGCCCGGATGCTCCGACGAAGCGGCGGCGCGGGCCCGTGCGCTGGTTCTTCCGCGTGGTCGCGGTCCTGCTGGCCGTCCTGCTGGGCTACGGCCTGCTTCTCGTCGGCATCGCCTACACCGGGCTCGACCGGGTGGACGCCACACCCGCAGGCGAGCGGCCGGCGCCGGGCCCGGGACGCACCTGGCTGCTCGTCGGCTCCGACAGCCGCGAGAACCTCACCGACGAGCAGAGGAACGAGCTGTCGACCGGCTCGTCCGACGGTCGCCTCACCGACACCATCATGATGCTGACGACCGCCCCCGACGGGGTGGCCACGCTCATCAGCATCCCCCGCGACTCCCTGGTGGAGATCCCCGGCTACGGGCAGAACAAGATCAACGCGGCCTACGCGTTCGGCGGCCCGCCGCTGCTGGTGCAGACGGTCGAGGGGGCCACCGGCGTCCGCATCGACGGCTACGTCGAGGTGGGCTTCGACGGGTTCTTCGAGATCGTGCAGGCCGTCGGCGGGGTCGAGGTGTGTCTGGACGCCCCGATCGACGACGAGCGGGCGGGCATCGACCTGCCCGCGGGCTGCCAGACCCTCGGCGGGGCCGACGCGCTGGGGTTCGTCCGCGCTCGCTACACCGACCCCGACGGCGACTTCGGCCGCGTCGAGCGGCAGCGCCAGTTCGTCTCCGCGCTGGCCGCCGAGATCACCAGCCCCGCCGTCCTGCTCAACCCGTTCGTGGCCGTACCGCTGTTCGCCACCATCGGCGACGCGCTCACCGTCGACGACGGCTCCGGCCCGATCGACCTCGCCCGCTTCGGTCTGGCCGCGGTGCGCGCCACGGGCGAGAACGGGCAGATGCTCACCGTCCCCTTCGGCGGGTACGCCACCACCGACGCCGGCTCCGTCGTGCTGTGGGACGAGGCCGAGGCCGAGGCGCTCTGGTCGGCCGTGCGCGAGGGCACGCGCGTCCCGCCGCGGCTGCTGAAATAGCCTGCTGCCCATGAGTGCGCGCATCACCGTGATCGGCACCGGCTACCTCGGGGCGACCCACGCCGCCTGCATGGCCGAGCTGGGTCACGAGGTGATCGGCGTCGACGTGGACGAGACCAAGCTCGCAGCCCTGGCGGACGGACGGGTGCCGTTCTACGAGCCGGCGCTGGAGCCGATGCTGGCCCGCCACGTCGAGTCCGGACGGCTGCGCTTCACCACGTCGTTCGCCGAGGCCGCCGACTTCGGCGACGTCCACTTCGTCTGCGTCGGCACCCCGCAGCGGCCCGACAGCCTGGCCGCCGACATGAGCCACGTCGACTCCGCGGTGACCGCGCTGGCCGAGCACCTGCGCCGACCGGCCCTGGTGGTGGGCAAGTCGACCGTGCCCGTCGGCACGGCGAGCCGCCTGCTCGACCTGATCCATGCCACCGCCCCCGCCGGCCAGCAGGCCTCGCTGGCCTGGAACCCGGAGTTCCTGCGCGAGGGCCACGCCGTGAACGACACGCTGCATCCCGACCGGCTCGTCTTCGGCGTCGTGCGGCCCGAGGACGAGACCACGCTGCGCGAGGTCTACGCCACCGCACTGGCCGCGGGCACCCCCACGGTGACCACCGACTTCGCGACCGCCGAGCTCGTCAAGGTGGCGGCCAACTCGTTCTTGGCCACCAAGATCTCGTTCATCAACGCGATCGCCGAGATCTGCGAGGTGGTGGACGCCGACGTCGTCGCGCTGGCCGACGCCATCGGCCACGACGCCCGCATCGGCCGCAGCTTTCTCAACGCCGGGCTCGGGTTCGGCGGCGGCTGCCTGCCGAAGGACATTCGCGCCTTCATGGCGCGCGCCGGCGAGATCGGGGCGTCGGACGCCCTCACCTTCTTGCGCGAGATCGACTCGATCAACATGCGCCGCCGCCAGCGTGCCGTCGAGATCACCCGCGAGCTTCTGGGCGGCACCGTCCTCGGCGCCCACGTCGCGGTGCTCGGCGTCGCCTTCAAGCCCGAGTCCGACGACGTCCGCGACTCCCCCGCGCTCAACGTCGCCGGCCAGCTGCAGCTGCAGGGAGCCCAGGTGAAGGTCTACGACCCCAAGGCGATGCACAACGCGGCGCGGATGTTCCCGACGCTGCACTACGTCGACTCCGTCACGGCCGCGGCGCAGAACGCCGACATCGTGCTGCACCTCACCGAGTGGGCCGAGTTCGCCGCCCTCGACCCCGTCGAGATGGGCACCCTCGTGAAGCAGCAGGTCGTCATCGACGGACGTAACACGCTGGACGCGCCCCGGTGGCGCGCGGCGGGCTGGACCTACCGCGGGCTGGGCCGACCATGAGGACGGCGGGACCCCCGCACGAGCCCTCGGACCTGATGATCCGGCGGGTGCTGGAGGACTGCGAGGTGTGGGCGGTCGTCGGTCTGTCGACGAACGAGTCCCGGGCTGCCTTCGGTGTGGCTCGCTTCTTGCAGGGCCATGGCAAGCAGATCGTGCCGGTGCACCCCAAGGCCGAGCCCGTGCACGGCGAGCCCGGCTACGCGAGCCTGGCCGAGATCCCGTTCGACGTCGACTGCGTCGACGTCTTCGTCCGTTCCGAGCTGGCCGGTGACATCGCCGACCAGGCGATCGGCATCGGGGCGGGTGCCGTGTGGTTCCAGCTCGGCGTGATCGACCGCGACGCGGCCGCACGCGTCAGCGACGCCGGGCTCGACATGGTGATGGACCGATGCCCGGCTATCGAGTGGCCCCGTCTCGGACCTGCTGCCTGAGCGACTGACCCTTCGCCCGGGCAGCCTCGGCCAGGTCGTGCTGGAACTCCACCATCGCCGCACGTAGCCGGGTCGCCTCGGCGCCGTCACCGCTGGCCAGGATCCGCAGCGCGAGCAGGCCCGCGTTGCGGGCGCCCCCCACGGCGACCGTGGCCACCGGCACACCAGCCGGCATCTGCACGATGGACAGCAGGGAGTCCAGGCCGTCCAGCACCTTCAGCGGCACCGGGACGCCGATCACCGGCAGCGGCGTGACCGAGGCGAGCATGCCGGGCAGATGGGCGGCCCCGCCGGCACCGGCGATGACCACGCGCAGACCCCGCTGCGCCGCAGACTCCCCGTAGGCGAGCATCTCCTGCGGCATCCGGTGCGCCGACACGACGTCGACCTCGTGCGCGACGCCGAAATCGGCAAGCACGTCCGCGGCGGGCTGCATCGTCGGCCAGTCGCTGTCCGAACCCATGACGACGCCCACGACGGGCAGCGTGACCGCCTCGTGCGCCGTGCTCACCGCTCGACCACCCGGCTGATGTGCTCGGCGGCATGCCGGGCCCGCGCCCGCACGTCATCCATGTCGTCACCGACGACGGTGACGTGGCCGATCTTGCGTCCCGGGCGTATCTCTTTGCCATAAAGATGCACACGAACAGCGGGATCGTGCGCGAACACGTGCCGGAGCGCACGGTGCACCTCAGGCTCCTCGCCACCGAGGATGTTCACCATCGCGGCCGCCGGCGCCAGCGCGGTCGGTTGGCCGAGTGGCAGGTCGAGCACCGCACGCAGGTGGTTCTCGAACTGCGACGTGCGCGCCCCGTCGATCGTCCAGTGCCCGGTGTTGTGGGGGCGCATCGCCAGCTCGTTGACCAGCACCGAGCCGTCCTCCAGCTCGAACAGCTCCACCGCGAGCACGCCGACGACGTCGACGGTCGCGGCCACGTCCAGCGCGAGGCGTTGCGCAGCGATCGAGGTCTGCTCGCTCAACCCGGGTGCGGGAGCCAGCACCTCGACGCAGATGCCGTCGCGCTGCACCGACTCGACGACCGGGTACGACACCGCCTGCCCGGACGGCGCGCGGGCCACGAGAGCCGCCAGCTCACGCACGAACGGCACCCACTCCTCGACGACGACCGGCACCCGTGCGGCGAACGCGTCTGCGGCCTGCTCGACCGACTCCACGACCCACACCCCACGGCCGTCGTAGCCGCCGCGGGCAGTCTTGAGCACGACGGGCCAGCCGCCGACCTGCTCGACCGCCCCGGGGAGCTCGTCGAGTGCCTCGATCACCTCGAAGCGCGGCACACCGAAACCCGCGTCGCGCAGGCCGCGCCGCATCACCGCCTTGTCGGTGGCGTAGGGCAGGGCGTGCGACCCGGGTCGCACACGCACGCCGGCGGACTCCAGGGTGTGCAGATGGGCCGTGGGGACGTGCTCGTGGTCGAAGGTCAGCACGTCCAGCCCGGAGGAGAACCTCTCCAGGTCGTCGAGGCCGCGCTCGTCGCCGACCGTCGTCGCCGGGATCACCTGCGCAGCGCTGTCGTCCCCGCGCGCGGCCAGCAGCCGCAGGTCGATGTCGAGCTCGATCGCCGGCGGGGCCATCATGCGGGCCAGCTGACCAGCCCCCACCACGCCCACGACCGGCCGGAACGAGGGGACGGGCGTCACGTTGTCGGCCACGACCGACAGCCTAGATCGCGGATACACTGAGTCGGTGCTGATACCGGACGCGACGCTGTCGCGACTCCGGTCGGCATCCGGCGAGATCGCCCGCTTCTTGACCGTCGGCGGCGTGGGCTTCGTGGTCGACGTGACCGTCTTCAACCTGCTGCGCTTCAACCTGGGACTCGGCGACGGCGAGGGCGTCCTCGTCGACAAGCCGCTCACCGCCAAGATCATCTCGGTGGTCGTGGCCACCATCGTCACCTACACAGGCAACCGCGCCTGGACGTGGCGCCACCGCGAGCGCACGGGCGTCGTGCGCGAGTACGCGCTGTTCTTCGTGCTCAACGGCATCGCCATGGCCATCGCCGTCGTGACCCTCGCGATCAGCCACTACGTGCTCGGCTTCACGAGCCCCCTGGCCGACAACATCGCAGCCAACGTGGTCGGCCTCGCGCTGGGCACCGCCTTCCGCTTCTGGTCCTACCGACGCTGGGTGTTCAAGGCGCCGCAGCCGCAGGCCGTCGACGTCACCGGTTGAGGCCTGTCGTCAGGCGTCGTCGGAGACGTCGGTGATCAGGTCGGTGAGCACTCGCTGGACGTTCTCGACGTCCGGGACGTCCTTGAAGACGACGTTCGACGTCTCAGCCGACGACTCGATCAGCAGGGTGCCGCAGCCGAGCATCCGGTCGATCACGTCCTTCTCGAACGAGACACCGCTCACCCGCTTGAGGGGGATGTTGCGCCCGGTCTGGCGCAGCAGGCCGTTGCGCTCCATGATGCGCTGCGTCGTGATGGTGTAGCTCGAGCTGAGCCACCGGATGAGGGGCGAGAGCGCGAACCAGAGCACGGCGAGCCCGACGCCGACCAGACCCACCCATCGCACGATGTCCTCGACGTTCCCGCTGGGCAGCAGCACCAGCAGGAGCACCACGGCGACGACGCCGAGCGCGAGCCACAGGATCGACCCGATCAGGGCTTTCCAGTGGGTACGGGTGTGCACCAGCACGGCCTCGCCGCTGCCCAAGGCGTCTTCGGGGTATCCCATGGCGCGCATCCTGGCATGCTCGTGTGCCGCAACGGCGCGACCGAGCCCCCGGCGTGCCGCGATTCCCGGCGTCAGCGCACAGCGGGCCGCACGTGCACGACGTCGCCGGCCGAGAGGGCCACCTCGTGCGAGCCCTGCTGCACGACGAGGCGCCCGTGGGTGTCGACGCCCACGGCCGGCCCGCTCACGTGGGTGGAGTCCGGCAGGCTCACCCGCACCACCTGCCCGAGCGTCGAGCACTCGTGTCGGTAGGCCTGCGCCACAGCCGCGTCGTCGTGCTCCCAGCGCGACACCCAGCAGGTGAGCTCGTCGAGCAGAGCCCGCGCCAGGTCGTTCGCCGAGCACCGGACGCCGAGCGCGTCCAGCCCCACGGCCCCCGCGGGAGCGTCGGCGGTCCGCAGGTTGACCCCGATCCCGAGCACGCACGCCACCGGGACGGACGGCTGGTCGATCCGTTCGGCGAGCAGGCCGGCCAGCTTGGCGCCGTCAGGGTCGAGCACGTCGTTGGGCCACTTGAGCCGCAGCACCTGGGCGGGCGGCTGGGCCGACGGCTGGACCGAGAGGGGCCGCAGCCGCTCGAGCGCTCGCACCACGGCGACCCCGGTGAGCAGCGGCAGCCAGGTCCAGCCGTCGGAGCGCCGCGGGTGCAGCAGCACTGACAGCGCGAGCCCGCCGCCGGGTGGGCAGACCCACGCGCGGTCGCGACGACCGTGCCCGGCCGTCTGGTGCGTGGTCGCCAGCGCCTGCACGCGCGCCCCCTCCCGCGCCCTGGCCACGAGCGTCACCTGGGTCGAGTCGACCTGGTCGACCCAGGTCAGGGGGATGTCGTCGGGCACCGGTCGGCTCTCAGCCGGTGTTCTGGAGCCCGGCCGCCACGCCGTTCACCGTCAGGCGCACGAGACGGTTGAGGGCCTCGGTGCGGGCCTGGTCGGCGCTGTCGTCCGCGCGCACGGCCCGCAGCTCGGACAGTGCCCGCATCTGCAGGTACGACAGCGCGTCCACGTAGGGGTTGCGCATCTGCACCGCGCGTCCGAGCACCGTGTGGTTCTCCAGCAGGCGTGACTGACCCGTGACGGCCAGGACGGCCGCCACGCTGCGGCGTTGCTCGTCGAGGATCGCCTCGACGATGTCGGGCCGGTCGCCGGAGGCGAGGTAGCGGGTGAGGATGCGCCGGTCGGTCTTGGCCAACGACATCTCGGCGTTGTCGATCATCACCGTGAACAGCGGCCACTGGGCGTAGGCCGCTCGCAGCAGGTCGAGGTCGTCCACCTGCTCCACCGACGAGCCGAGGCCGTACCAGCCGGGGACGTTCGCCCTGCTCTGCGCCCACGAGAACACCCACGGGATCGCCCGAAGGTCGTCCAACGAGTCCAGCGACAGACCACGTCGGGCCGGTCGCGAGCCCAGCGGCAGCCGGCCGATCTCGTCCAGCGCGGTGGCCTTGACGAACCAGTCGGCGAAACCCTCGCGCCGGACCAGCGCCCAGTAGGCGTCGCGCGCGCAGGTGAAGAGCCGGTCGGCGAGGTGCTCGAAGGTCTGCGCGGCGCGGCTGGCGCGCTCCTCGACGGTGGGGGTCGAGGCGAGCAGGGCCGCGGAGGCCACCTGCTCGACGTGGCGCATGGCCAGCATGGGGTCGCCGTACCGGGCGAAGATCACCTCGCCCTGCTCGGTCACCTTGAACCGGCCGGACACCGAGCCGGGGGGCTGGGCCAGCACCGCGCGGTTCACCGGGCCCCCACCGCGGCCGAGGGCACCGCCCCGGCCGTGGAAGAGGGTCAGCGCAATGGCATGGCGCTGCGCCCAGCGAGCCAGGCCGTCCTGGGCGTCGTAGAGGGCGAGGGTCGCCGACACCGGGCCGATGTCTTTCGCGGAGTCGGAGTAGCCCACCATCACCTCGAGGCGACGGCCGGTGGCCGACAACCGGTGGCGCACCGGCGCCAGCCCCACCATCTCGTCGACCACATCGACGCTGCGGGCCAGGTCGTCCCCGGTCTCGAAGAGCGGGATGACGTCCAGCACCATCTGCTCCGCGCCGGCGGCCTGGGCAAGCTCGTAGACCGCGGCGATGTCGTCGGCGCTGCGCGTGAACGACACCACGTACCGCCGCGCGGCGTCCGGCCCGAACCGCGCCTGGATCTGGGCCATCACGCGGATGGTCGCCAGCACCTCCTCGGTCTCGGGTGAGAGCTCGCCGCCGGCGCGCACCTCGGCGAGGGCACGGGCGTGCACCTGGCTGTGCTGGCGCACCTCGAGCTCGGCCAGGTGAAAGCCGAACGTCTCCACCTGCCAGACCAGGTGCGCCAGCTCGCCGTACGCCAGCCGCGCAGCTCCCGCAGCGGCGAGCGAGCGCTGCACCGTGATCAGGTCTGCGCGCAGGTCGGCGGCGGCCGGGTAGGCGGTGTCGGCGTTGCGCTCACGGGTGGCCTTGATGCGCTCGGCACACACGAGCAGGGCCAGCCGGTGCGGCTCGCTGGTCGCGCGCGCGGCCAGCGGCTCCATCACCTCCGGTGCCATCGCCCGCGCATCGGCGATCAGCCGACGCACGCCAGGGCTCGGCGGGGTGCTGGACGCGCCCGCCGTCATCGCCCAGGCGATGCGCGAGGTGGCGTCCTCCAGCGCGCGCAGCACGTGGTCGGACTGGATGGCCATCGCCTGCCGAGTGATCGACGCGGTGACGTTGGGGTTGCCGTCGCGGTCCCCGCCGATCCACGAGCCCCAGCGGATGAACGCCGGGACTCGCGGGGGGACGGCGCCGGTCTGGTCGGGGCTCAGCGCCGTCTCGACCCGCCGGTAGGTGCGGGGCGCGATCGCGAACAGCACCTCGTCGAACACGGCCATCGCCGTACGCACCTCGTCGAGCGGGCCGGGACGCTCGTCGCGCACCAGGCCGGCCCGCCACAGGCTGTCGACCTCCTCCAGCAGCCGGCGGCGCACCTCGGAGCGCTCCGCGGCGGACGTGCGGGGGTCGTCCTGCTGCTCCAGCAGGGCCGAGATGCGCCGGATCGCCCGGACGGTGGAACGGCGACGAGCCTCGGTCGGGTGCGCGGTGAGCACCGGTCGTATCTCGAGCCCGGCGAGCATGGCCTGGGCGTAGGCGGCCCCGTGTGCGGCCTCGATCACCGACACCGCGCTGCCCACGCCGTCCGGGGCCGGCTGCTGCGCCGAACCGGCCCGGCTCATCATGCGCTTGCGGTGGTACTCCTCGGCCAGGTTGACCAGGTGGAAGAACACCGCGAACGCCCGCGCCACCTCTTCAGCGCGCTGCAGCGGCCACGAGTCGATCAGCGCCTGCGCCGCGCCTGCGGCCTGCTCCCCCGCCCCGGGCTCCCCGGACCCGGCTGCCCCGCCTCCCCCGTACGCCCCGTCCGCATCGACGTCGTGGGCAGCGATCACGAGCCGACGCAGCGTCGTGACGTCGTCGAGCAGGCTCTGTCCACCGAACTCGACCAGCACGTCGCCCAGCACCTCGCCGAGCATGCGCACGTCGGCGCGCAGCTCGTCGGGCACGTCCAGCCGTGCGGACGACCGGGCGAGCGGCGGCTGCGCGGGGCTGGGCACGGTCGGAAAGGCTAGTGCGGGCGGGCTTCTCGGGCCTGCTCAGTCGACACCGTCCGCGGCCTTACTAGGCTGGGCTCAGCCCGGGTGGCTCGCACCCGGCACCCGCCGAACCTGGCTCAGGAGGACCCGATGTCTGGCGACCCCGCCGCTGACGTCCCCGTCCGGGACGTCAGCACCACCGCAGCGAAGCTGGCCGACCTCACGGCACGAACCGACGATGCCATCCACGCCGGATCGGCCAAGGCCGTCGAGAAGCAGCATGCCCGCGGCAAGATGACGGCCCGTGAGCGCATCGCCGCCCTGGTCGACGAGGGCTCGTTCGTGGAGTTCGACGAGCTGGCCCGGCACCGGTCCACCGCGTTCGGGCTGGACGAGACGCGACCCTACGGCGACGGCGTCGTCACCGGCCTGGCCACCATCGACGGTCGCCAGGTGGCGCTCTTCGCCCAAGACTTCACCGTGTTCGGCGGCAGCCTCGGCGAGGTGTTCGGCGAGAAGATCGTGAAGGTCATGGACACCGCTCTCAAGATCGGCTGCCCGGTGATCGGCATCAACGACTCCGGGGGCGCGCGCATCCAGGAGGGCGTGGTCTCCCTCGGTCTGTACGGCGAGATCTTCTACCGCAACGTGCTCGCCTCCGGCGTGGTGCCGCAGGTGTCGCTGATCATGGGCCCGTGCGCCGGCGGCGCGGTGTACAGCCCCGCGATCACCGACTTCACGGTGATGGTCGACCAGACCAGCCACATGTTCATCACCGGCCCCGAGGTGATCAAGACGGTCACCGGCGAAGACATCGGCTTCGAAGAGCTCGGCGGGGCGCGCACGCACAACGCGGTGTCGGGCAACGCCCACTACCTGGGTTCGGACGAGAAGGACGCCCTCGACTACGTGCGCGACCTGCTGTCGTACCTGCCGTCGAACAACCACGAGAAGGCACCGGTGCTCGAGGCGCTCGACCCGCTGCCCATGGAGGCCACCGAGAGCGACCTCGCGCTCGACACGCTGATCCCCGACTCGGCGAACCAGCCCTACGACATGCTGACCGTGATCTCGGCGGTGCTCGACGACGGGGAGTTTCTCGAGGTCCAGCCCCTGTACGCGCAGAACATGCTCACCGGCTTCGGACGCGTGGAGGGCCACGCCGTCGGCATCGTCGCCAACCAGCCCATGCAGTTCGCCGGCACGCTCGACATCGGGGCCTCGGAGAAGGCCGCTCGGTTCGTGCGCACCTGCGACGCGTTCAACGTTCCGGTGATCACGTTCGTGGACGTGCCCGGCTTCCTGCCCGGGACCGGCCAGGAGCACGACGGCATCATCCGCCGCGGCGCCAAGCTGATCTACGCCTACGCCGAGGCCACGGTCCCGAAGGTGACGGTGATCACCCGCAAGGCCTACGGCGGCGCCTACGTCGTCATGGGCAGCAAGCACCTCGGTGCCGACATCAACGTGTCGTGGCCCACCGGACAGGTCGCCGTCATGGGCGCGCAGGGTGCGGTGAACATCCTTCACCGCAGCAAGCTCGCCGAGGCCGACGACGCCGAGGCGGCGCGGGCCGAGCTGATCAAGAACTACGAAGACACGCTCGCCAACCCCTACGTCGCCGCCGACCGCGGCTACGTGGACGCGGTGATCGAGCCGTCGCGCACCAGGGTCGCCGTGACCCAGGCGCTTCGCGCGCTGCGGACGAAGCGGCAGAGCATGCCGCCGAAGAAGCACGGGAACATCCCGCTGTGAGCGCCGCTGACACGTCGGGCTCCACCTGGCGGATTCGTGGCAACCCCAGTGACGTCGAGGTCGCTGCTGTCGTGACGGCCCTGACCGCCGCTGCGGCGGCGGCTGCGACCCTCGGCGGCGGCCAGGCACCTGCGCAGGCGGGCGACCTCGGCGGCTGGTCGGCGCACTGGCGCGGGCACCGGGCACCGGTGCAGGTCGGTCCGGGTGCGTGGCAGGCCAGTGGGTGGACGTCCGGGTAAGGACCTTCGGCCCGGACTTTGTACCCCCGCACACCACCCATCCTCCGATAGCCTCACTCGAGTCGGCGTTGTGACAGAAGTCTCAGGCCGACGCCGGGAGGGCTCATGAGCGCCAGCCAGACCACCAGTCAGCCCGAGGGATACGTCGAGATCCCGCTGGACAGACCGATCTGGGAGCGGTTCCCCATCGTCGCCCCGCTCGTGCTGGTGGCCACGACCGAGCCGGACGGCTCCCCCGACGTCGCGCCGAAGCACCTGGCGATGCCCGTGAGCTGGGAGAACTGGTTCGGCTTCGTGTGCCACCCCGACCACGGGACGTACCGCAACGCGCTGCGAACCGGCGTGTTCACGGTCGGCTACCCCTCGCCGACCATGCTGCTCGAGGCGAGCCTGGCGGCCGCGCCGCGCGAGTCAGACGGCTCCAAGCCCACGCTGGACATGCTGCACTTCATCCCGGCCTCCGCCGTGGACGGGCACCTGATCGCGGGGTGCCGGCTGCACCTGGAGTGCGAGCTGCACGACACCGTCGAGGGCCTGGGCCACAACGTGCTGCTGCTCGGCAAGGTGGTCGCGGTGCATGCCTCGGCCAAGCTCGTGCGGCGCATCAACAAGGACGAGCACGACGCGTTGGCGGGGTCGCCGCTGCTGGCCTACATCCACCCCGGCCGGGTCGCGACGATCGACGAGACGCAGGCGTTTCCGTACCACCTCATGTTCAAGCGCTGACGCCGTTGTCGGTTCGCCTGGTTCTGGGCTCGGCCTCCCCCGCACGCCTGGCGACCCTGCGTGCCGCGGGCATCGAGCCCGAGGTGGTGGTGAGCGGCGTGGACGAGGACGGCGTCGATGCCGGCTCGCCCGCCGCGACCGCCGTTGCGCTGGCGCGGCTCAAGGCCGAGGCCGTCGCTGCGCGCCTGGGTGAGGACCGGCTGCACATCGGACGCGAGCTCGTGCTCGGGTGCGACTCGGTGTTCGAGCTCGACGGGGCCGCCTACGGCAAGCCCCGTGACGCCGCCGACGCCGTCGCGCGGTGGCAGGCGATGCGCGGACGCACCGGCGTCCTGCACACCGGGCACCACCTGGTCGACCTGGGCAGCGACCAGTCGGCGTCGGGACTGGCGTCGGCGCAGGTGACGTTCGCCGAGGTGTCCGACGACGAGGTCGCGGCCTACGTCGCGACCGGGGAGCCGCTGCACGTGGCCGGGGCGTTCACCATCGACGGGCTCGGCGGGCCCTTCGTCGAGCGGGTCGTCGGCGACCCGCACACCGTCGTGGGTCTGTCGCTGCCGCTGCTGCGCCGCCTGCTGGCCGGCATGGACGTCGCCTGGCCGTCCCTCTGGCGCGCCTGAGGCCACCAGCCGCCGGCCGTCACGCGTGCAGCGATCCCTCGTCCAGCGAGACTCCGATCACCCGAGCGACTCGCTCCATGTCGACGTCCCACGAGAGCAGTGCGGCTCCGGCACGGTGGGCGACCATCGCGATCATGCAGTCGACCATCCCTCGAGGGGTGACACCCTGCTGCCGACAGCGGCGGTAGATGCGTGCGGCTCCTTCGAAGTCGGTGACCGCGTCGAACGACACCCATCCGAAGCTCAGCATCAGGCGGCGTAGATCCCTCTCGCGGACGTCGCTGCGCGCACCAGCAAGCACCTCCATGAGCACCGGCTCGGTGACCAGCAGCGGGCCGTCGGTGGCGATGAGCGCGGCCAGTCGTCGGTCCGCTGGGCTGCCGGTGGCTCGGTCGTACTCGACCCACGCCGAGGTGTCGGCCAGGATCACGCGCCGCCACGCGGAGCGACGTCCCCCGGGACGTCGCCGATCGCCCGACCACCACGCATCGCCAGCGCCTGCTCACGGGTCATCGGCTGGCCGGCAAGGTGCCGCAGCGCCAGCTCGACGGCCTCGGTCTTGGTGTGGACGCTGTAGCGGTCCATGATCGTGCGGACGTGGTCGTCCTCGATCTCGATGTTCGTGCGCACCCGGGTCATACACCTAGTATGCACGTTAGGTGTAGAGAACGTGTGCCGCCCTCGCCGATGGCCAGGCTGCGGGTCAGACCGGCGGGACGCCGTGGCGCTTCGCGGGCCGCGAGCGGTCTTTGCCGGACGCCGCGGCGAACCGGGCGATCAGCTCGGCGCGCAGCTCGTGCGGCTCGATGATCGCGTCGATCACCAGGTCAGCGGCCAGCCGCAGGATGTCGATGTCTTCTTCGTACTCCTCGCGCAGCGCGGCCACATACGTCTCGCGAGCGGCGGGGTCGTCGATCGCGGCGATCTTGTTCGCGTAGACGGCGTTCACCGCGGCCTCCGGCCCCATCACGGCGACCTTCGCGCTGGGCAGGGCGAGGCAGGCGTCGGGGGCGAACCCGGGACCGGCCATGGCGTAGAGCCCGGCGCCGTAGGCCTTGCGCAGCACCACCGACACCGTCGGGACGGTCGCCTCGGCGACAGCGGTGATCATCTTCGCCCCGTGCCGGATGATGCCGGCACGCTCCACGGCCGAGCCGATCATGAAGCCGGGCACGTCCATCAGGTAGAGCAGCGGCACGTTGAACGCGTCGCACAGCCAGATGAAGCGGGCGGCCTTGTCGGCGGTGTCGGCGAACAGCACGCCGCCCTTCACGCCGGGGTTGTTGGCCAGCACCCCGATCGGAGCCCCGTCCAGCAGGCCGAACCCGACCACCATCTCGGGCGCGAACAACGGCTTGACCTCGAAGAACGAGCCTTCGTCGACGAGGGCGTCCACCACGGCGTGCACGTCGTAGCCGATCGCCTCGTCGTCGGGGACGAGGTCGCGGGCGAACTCCCGCTCGGGTGTTCCGGCCGCGTACACCGGCGGCGCCGTCCGCCATGTCGACGGGAGGTAGGAGAAGAACGCCTGGGCCTGCTCGATCGCGTCGGCGTCGTCGACGGCCAGGTTGTCGCCGCAGCCGGAGACGCTGGCGTGCATCCGAGCCCCGCCCATCTCGTCCAGCGTCACCTGCTCACCGACCACCATCTCCGCCATACGAGGCGACCCGAGGTACATCGAGGCGTTGCCCTCCACCATGATCACGATGTCGCAGAACGCCGGGATGTAGGCCCCGCCGGCCGCGCTCGGCCCGAACAGGCAGCAGATCTGCGGCACCTTGCCCGAGAGCAGCACCTGGTTGCGAAAGATCCGCCCGGCCCCGCGGCGTCCCGGGAAGAGCTGCACCTGGTCGGTGATCCGCGCCCCGGCGGAGTCGACCAGCCAGAAGATCGGCAGCTCCTCGGAGAGCGCCATCTCGGTG
This sequence comes from uncultured Actinomycetota bacterium, assembly GCA_963714455.1. GTDB lineage: Bacteria > Actinomycetota > Actinomycetes > Jiangellales > Jiangellaceae > CAVQGZ01. Next base: position 147,647 of record CAVQON010000017.1, on the reverse strand, counting down.
GCCCGGACGATCTTCTCGACCGTGCGCGCGCCCCACGAGCCTGCCTTGACCGTCGGGTCGTTGGCGACGACGACGACCGGTCGACCGTCCACCAGCCCCCGGCCGGTAACGACGCCGTCGGCCGGCAGCCCGTCGGCCAGCGCATTGGCCAGCTGACCGTCCTCGATGAACGTGCCGGCGTCGAGCAGCAGGTCGAGCCGCTCCCGTACGTGCAGCTTGTTCTGCGACGCCAGCTTGGTCGCGCCCGCCTCGGACGGTGCCAGGGTGCGCTCGCGGGCCGCGGCGACCTCGGACCAGTGGTCGTGGGACATCAGCCGACCGGAAGCCCCAAGGCCCGAGCCAGCACGAGACGCTGCACCTCGCTGGTGCCTTCGCCCACCTCGAGGATCTTCGCGTCGCGGTAGAACCGGGCGACGGGGTACTCCTCGATGAAGCCGTAGCCACCGAACACCTGCGTGGCGACCCGCGTGGCGCTCACCGCCGCCTCGGTCGCGTACAGCTTGGCGCGCGCGGCAGCACGGGCCACCGTCGCCGGGTCAGCGCCGGCGTCCTTGAGCGCCGCCGCCTTGTACACGAGCAGGGTCGAGCTCTCGACCGCGACGTCGAGGTCGGCCAGCGGAAAGGCCACCCCCTGGTTCGACCCGATCGGACGGCCGAAGGCCATCCTTTCGCCGGCGTAGGCGACCGACTGCTCCAGGCACGCCCGGGCCAGGCCGAGGGCGAGAGCGGCGATGGCGATGCGTCCGTCGTCGAGCGTGGCCAAGAACTGGCGGAAGCCGCTGCCGCGCTCCCCCAGCAGGTTGGCCGCCGGCACGCGGGCCCCGTCGAACGTCAGGCCGTGGGTGTCGGACGCGTGCCAGCCCAGCTTGTCGTAGGGCGGCTCGACGATGAACCCCGGCGTCCCGGCGGGCACGAGGATGGCTGAGATCTCGGGCCTGCCGTCCGCGCGTGTGCCGGTACGTGTCGTGACGGTCACCACGGAGGTGATGTCGGTGCCGGAGTTCGTGATGAAGGCCTTGGCGCCCGTGATCACCCACTCGTCGCCGTCGAGCCGGGCGAGGGTCGTCGTGCCGCCCGCGTCCGAGCCCGCCTCTGGCTCGGTGAGACCGAACGCCGCCAGTGCCCGGCCGGCGACCAGGTCAGGCAGGTAGCGCTGCTTCTGCTCGTCGGTGCCGAACATGGCGATGGGGGTGATGCCGAGGCCCACACCCGCCGACAGGGTGATGCCCACCGACTGGTCGACGCGTCCCAGCTCTTCGATGGCGATGCAGAGACTGGTGAAGTCGCCGCCGGCGCCCCCGTACTCCGGCGGGGCGGTGATGCCGAACAGTCCCATCTCGCCCATCGCGGCGACGGTCTCGAGCGGGAAGTGGTGCTTGCGGTCCCACTCGGCCACGTGCGGGGCGACCTCCTGCTCGGCGAAGTCGCGCACGACCTTCCTGAACGCCTCGTGATCGGCAGAAAGCTCATGGCTCATGGGCCTCACGGTAGGGGGTCGTGGTTGTGACGGACGACCCTGCCCGCCGCCGACGCCGTGCATCTAGACTTTCGAGCCGTGCCGACGATCACCAAGGTCCTCATCGCCAACCGTGCCGAGATCGCTGTTCGCGTCGCCCGAGCCTGCAAGGACGCCGGCATCGCCTCGGTCGCCGTCTACGCCGACTCCGACCGCGACGCCCAGCACGTCCGCGTCGCCGACGAGGCGTACTCCCTGGACGGGGAGACGAGCGCGCAGACCTACCTCGACATCGAGAAGCTGCTCGACGTGGCCCGGCGCTCCGGCGCCGACGCCGTGCACCCTGGCTACGGCTTCTTGTCCGAGAACGCCCACTTCGCCCAGGCCGTCATCGACGCCGGGCTGATCTGGGTCGGCCCACCACCGTCGGCCATCGAGTCCCTCGGCGACAAGGTGAGCGCCCGGCACATCGCCGAGCGCGCCGGCGCGCCGCTGGTGGCCGGCACCCCCGACCCGGTCGCCGGCGCGGACGAGGTGGTTGCCTTCGCCGAGCAGCACGGCCTGCCGATCGCCATCAAGGCCGCGTTCGGCGGTGGCGGGCGCGGGCTCAAGGTGGCCCGTGAGATGGGTGAGGTCGCCGAGATGTTCGACTCGGCGGTGCGCGAGGCCGTCGCTGCCTTCGGACGCGGCGAGTGCTTCGTCGAGCGTTACCTCGACCGGCCCCGCCACGTCGAGACCCAGTGCCTGGCCGATCAGCACGGCAACGTCGTCGTGGTGTCCACACGTGACTGCTCGCTGCAGCGTCGCCACCAGAAGCTGGTCGAAGAGGCGCCTGCGCCGTTCCTGAGCGACAAGCAGAACGCCGACATCTACGCAGCCAGCAAGGCGATCCTGCGCGAGGCCGGCTACTACGGCGCGGGCACCGTCGAGTTCTTGGTGGGCCAGGACGGCACCATCTCGTTCCTCGAGGTCAACACCCGGCTTCAGGTCGAGCACCCGGTGAGCGAAGAGGTCGCCGGGGTCGACCTGGTGCGCGAGATGTTCCGCATCGCCGAGGGCCAAGAGCTCGGCTACGACGACCCGACGATCCGTGGTCACTCGATCGAGTTCCGCATCAACGGCGAAGACCCGGGCCGCGGCTTCTTGCCCATGCCCGGCCCGGTCACCGTGTTCGACCCTCCGTCCGGCCCCGGCGTGCGCGTGGACGCCGGCGTCGAGGCGGGCAGCGTGATCGGCCAGAACTTCGACTCACTGCTCGCCAAGCTCATCGTCACCGGGGCGAACCGCCAGCAGGCCCTTCAGCGCTCTCGCCGCGCCCTGGCCGAGTTCGAGATCGACGGCATGGCAACGGCCCTCACGTTCCACCGGGTGGTGGTGGCCGACCCGGCGTTCGCGCCGGACGACCCCGACACACCATTCTCGGTGCACACCCGCTGGATCGAGACCGAGTTCGACAACACCATCGAGCCGTTCGTCGCCGCTGGTGCCGAGGCCGAGGAGGCGGCCCAGCGACAGAGCGTCACCGTCGAGGTGGACGGCAAGCGCCTGCAGGTCACGCTGCCCGGGTCGCTCGCCGTCAGCGCGGCGCCGGGGGCAGCGGGAACCGCCGGGCGTCCGCAGGCCCGCCGCGTCGGCAAGCGCGGTGGCGGTGCTGCGGCCGGCGCGTCCGGCGACTCCCTGGCCTCGCCGATGCAGGGCACCATCGTGAAGATGGCGGTCAGCGAGGGTGACATCGTGGCGGCCGGCGACCTCGTCGTCGTCCTGGAGGCCATGAAGATGGAGCAGCCCCTCAACGCTCACAAGGCCGGCACGATCACCAACCTCACGTCCGAGGTGGGCTCCACCGTGTCCAGCGGCGCGGTGATCTGCGACATCGTGGAGTAGCGCTACCCCGCTACCAGGCAGAACGGGTGCCCGGCAGGGTCGAGGTACACCCGGAACGAGCCGTCGGACGACGGCTGGTGCTCGTGGACGCGCGCCCCGGCTGCCAGCACGGCAGGCTCGACAGCGTCGATGTCTGCCACGGAGAAGTCCAGGTGCACCTGCTGCGGGTGGCTGCCGCCGGGCCAGGTGGGCGCGACCCAGTCGTCGATCCGCTGGAAGGCGAGGGTTGCGCGGCCGTCCGGGTTGTCCGGGGTGAGACCGCCGCCAGGGGGCACGAGCGTCGTCCAGTCGGCGCTCGAGCCGTCCTCGACCTGCCACCCCAGCACCTCGGCGTAGAACCGGCCGAGCGCCGACGCGTCGGGGCAGTCGAGCACCACGAGATCGAGCCGGGGCCGTGGCGAGCGCGCGTCCATGCCGCCCAACGTATCGACCAGCCGACCGGTCGCTCTAGGCGCGGGCTGAGTGCGTCGTCATCGGGACGGACGCCACGTCCGGGGTGTGGCGCACCGCGAGCTCGACCAGGCGCCGAGCGGCTGGGGCGTGCGTGCGGTCCGCGCGCAGCGCCACGCAGATCTCGCGCGGCGCCAGGGGCGGGTCGAGCGGGTGTATGTGGATCGTCGGGTCGTCCTGGTCGACGGCAAGAAGGGGCATCACCGCGGCTCCCATCCGAGCGGTGACCATGGCCTGGATGGCGGCGTTGTCGTTGGACCGGAAGACATAGCGAGGGGACACGCCGCGCGCCTTGAGCCCGTCGTCGATGAGCACCTGGCACGAGTCGTCGGCGTTGCCGGCGATCACCGGGTACCCGTCGAGGCTCGACATCGGCATGACCGGCGCCGCCGGCTGCGGCGCGGCCCCGGCCCGGTTTCGTGCGCGCCGCGTGGGCACCGAGCACTCCTCGGCGGGCGTGACGACCACGAAGGGGTCGAAGCACAGATGCGTCCCGTCCAGGTGCGGGTCGTCCACCGGCCCGAGGACGAAGGCGACGTCGAGCTCGTCGCCGAGCAGACCGCTGAGCAGGTCGGCGTTCACGTCCTGCTCGTGCAAGGTGATGTCCAGCGCCGGCGCCTCACGTCGAAGATCGGCGATGACCGGCGGCAGCAGGGCCACCGACGCGCTCTGGAACGTGCCGACGTGCAGCCGTCCGCCCACCCCGGCCGCGAGGTCGGCGAGCTGGCGGTCGGCCACGTCGAGGCGCGCCAGCACGGCGTCGGCGTGCTCGACCAGCAGGCGACCAGCCGGCGTCAGCACCGCAGCGCGCGGCCCGCCCGGCCGGTCGAACAGCTTCGCCCCGACGACCTTCTCCAGGGCCGCGATCTGCTGGCTCACCGCAGCCTGGGAGAACCCGAGGACGGCGGCGGCGCGACCGAACGACCCTTCGCGCGCCACCGCCTGCAGTGCCCGCAGCTGACGGACGTCGGCATTGCGAAGGCTGCCCATAGTCATAAGCATAGCCGTCCATCACCATAAGAGATCATCGTTTGTGCTTATGACAATCCGGGCGTACCGTCTTGGTATGCGCCAGTTCTCGCCCCAGTCCATCGGCACCCTCGACGACCTTGCGTTCCGCGTCGCCGCCGACGGCGTGGACACCGATCGCAGCGCCGTCACCCAGGTGGTACGCAGCGCCGCACGGCAGGGAGCCCCGAGCGTGCTCACCGACCTGGTGATCGACCCGCGTGAGCCCGGCGTGGCGCGCCAGCGGGCCTTCGGGGAGCTGCTCATGTTCCTCGGCCGCAGCCGCCAGCCGGACGAGGCCCCCGTGTCCACGCAGCCGAACGACCCCGGCCGGCGAGACGCCGCATGGCCTGCGCACGCCGCCTGAGGTAGACATAGCAGCGTGGAGCTGCTTCTGATCCTGCTTGTTGTGGGCGCGATCTTCTGGTTCGTGGGCAAGTCGACCAACCAAGGCCGTCTTGCCGACGGTGCCGCGCCGGCCCAGGTCGGCCGTGGTCGCCGAGGCGGGCAGCCCGACCCGCGCATGGACGCCGTGCGCCGGGTGGCGTCCGAAGACGTCACGCAGCTCGGTGAGCAGCTGCAGCGCGAGCCCATCCCCGAGGGGCTCGGCGACGAGGCGTACGCCGACTGGCAGCGCGCCCTGGACGCCTACGAGAACGCCAAGGCCGCGCTCGACAACGCCGCGACGCCAGAAGACCTGGCCTGGGTCACGCGGGCGTTGGACGACGGACGGTTCGCCCTCGCCACCCTCGCAGCGCGTCGAGAGGGCCGCGAGCTGCCCAACCGGCGCGGCCCCTGCTTCTTCGACCAACGCCACGGCATCTCGATCCAGGACTCCTCGTGGGCTCCCCCGGGCGGGGCTCCCCGCGACGTGCCGGTGTGTGCGGCCTGCGCGACGCGCATCGCCGACGGCATCTCTCCCGACGCCCGTACCGTCCCCACCGCCGACGGCGAGCGTCCGTACTGGGAAGCCGGGCCGGAGTACGGACCCTGGGCCCGGGGGTGGTACGGCGCGCAGGGTGCCTACCTGCTCAACGGCATGCTGGTCGGCACGATGCTGGGATCGATGCTGTGGGCCCCGATGGGCTACGGCATGGACGGTGGCGGCTTCGAGGGTGACGGTGGCTCGGACGCCGGTGGCGACGCGGGCGGTGACGCCGGTGGCGGCGACTTCGGCGGTGGTGGGGACTTCGGTGGCGGCGGGGACTTCGGCGGAGGCTTCGACTTCTAGCCGGCTCTCCCGTCCAAGCGTCAAGGCGGCATGTGGGTAGTCAGGGCAGCCTGAGCCGCACCGCGACGGCTGGTAGCGCGACCTGAGCCGCACCTCGACGAGGCTCCCGTGACCCGAGCTGCACCGCGATGCCGTGGTGGCCTCCTCGGGCCCACCTCGACGTCGTCGGCGACGGGACGACCGCGCGGATCATGAGGTGCGTCGACGCAGGCGTCGTGCGGCCTCGGCGACCGAGCCCGAGAGCGACGGGTAGACGGTGAAGGCTCGCGCCAGCTGGTCGACGGTCAGCCGACACTCCACGGCCAGCGCGACCGGGTGGATCAGCTCGCTGGCCTGCGGTGCCACCACCACCCCGCCCATCACGATGCCTGTGCCAGGACGGCAGATCACCTTGACGAAGCCGTCGTGGATGCCGCTCATCTTCGCTCGCGCGTTCGTCGCCAGGGGCAGGTTGACCACCGACGCGGCCACCTCGCCGGAGTCGACCATCTCTTGCGTCCACCCGACGGTTGCGATCTCCGGTGAGGTGAACACGTTGGACGACACGGTGGTCAGGTCGAGCGGGGCCACGGCGTCGCCGAGGGCGTGCCACATCGCCGTCCGGCCCTGCATGGCCGCGACCGAGGCGAGCATGAGCACGCCGGTGCAGTCGCCCGCCGCATACACACCCCGAGCTGACGTCCGGCTCACTCGGTCGACCGTGACGTAGCCGCCCTCGTCGAGGGCGACTCCGGCTTCGTCCAGGCCCAGCCCGGCTGTGTTGGGGATCGACCCGACGGCCATCAGACAGTGGCTGCCGTCCACCACGCGCCCGTCCTCGAGCTCGACGCGCACCCCGTCCGCCGTCCGAGTCGCGGCTACCGCCCTCGACCGCGGGAGCACGCTGAGCCCCCGCCGCTCGAAGACCGCTTCCAGCACGGCAGCAGCATCCGCGTCCTGCCCGGGCAGCACCCGCTCGCGCGACGACACGAGCACGACGTCGCTCCCGAGCGCGTGGTAGGCGCTGGCGAACTCCGCCCCGGTCACCCCCGAGCCGACGACGATCAGCCGCTCGGGCAGCTCGTCGAGGTCGTAGACCTGGGTCCAGCTCACGATCCTCTCGCCGTCGGGAAGCGCGCTGGCAAGCTCACGCGGGTGCGCGCCGGTGGCGACCAGCACCACGTCGGCGTCGACCACGTCGGTGCCACCCCCGGGCAGGTCGACGACGACCCGGTTCGGCCCGTCCAGGCGACCGCGTCCGGCCACGACGCGCACCCCGTCGCGGACGAGACGACGGGCCGTGTCGCCCGACTGCGCCTGCGCCAGCGCGACGACGCGGGCGTTGACCGCGCCGAGGTCGACTCCGACACCGGAGACCGACGTCGACGACGCCGCGTCGCGCGTGCGACCCACCCGCACCCCGAGCTCGCCGGACTCCGCGACGTCCACCATCCGGTCAGCCGTCGCGACGAGCGTCTTGCTCGGCACGCAGTCGGTGAGCACCGCCGAGCCGCCGATGCCGTCGCTGTCGACGACGGTCACCTCAGCGCTGAGCTGAGCCGCCACCAGGGCCGCCTCGTAGCCGCCGGGGCCGCCGCCGATGATCGCTACCCGAGTCACAGCGGGCCAACCTACCTACGTAATCTTCCGGGTCGTGCTGTACGCCGCGTATGCCTCGAGCATGCATCCGGAGACCATGCTGCGCCGTGCCCCGCACTCGCCGCTGCGGGCAACCGGCTGGTTGGCGGGCTGGCGGCTGGCGTTCGCCGGTGAGGAGCTGGGCTGGGAGGGCTCGATCGCGACCGTTGTGCAGGCGAGCGACCTCGAGGCCGACCTGCCCGAACCATCGGTCTTCGTCGCGCTGTACGAGGTCAGCGACGCCGACGAGTCGTCGATGGACGAGTGGGAGGGCCTCGACCTGCGCACCTTCCGCAAGCTTCGGGTGCGCGTGGAGACGATGAACGGTCCGGTGCCGGCCTGGCTGTACGTGGTGGACTCCTACGAGGGCGGGCTGCCGTCCGCCCGCTACCTCGGCATGCTGGCCGATGCCGCCGAGGCGGCCGGCGCCCCCGGCGACTACGTCGCCGACCTGCGCGCTCGCCCGTGCCGCTGAGACCCATGGACGACCTAGAGTCAGGTGGGTGACGACGGACGACCCGACCCTCGCACTCGCCCAGCGGGCGGCAGCCCGTCTTGCCGAGGCCATGGGCGTCGAGAGCCACGACGTCGCCGTCGTCCTGGGGTCGGGGTGGGGCAAGGCCGCCGACCTGATCGGTGAGCCGCAGGTCGAGCTCGCTCTGGGCGACCTTCCGGGGTTCAGCGCCCCGTCCGTGGCCGGGCACGGGGCAACCGTCCGCAGCGTGCGCCAAGGGAACAACCGGTGCCTGGTCTTTCTCGGTCGCACCCACCTGTACGAGGGCAGGGGCGTGGACGCGGTGGCCCACACCGTCCGCACTGCCGCGGCGGCCGGATGCACCCGCGTCGTGCTCACCAACGGCTGCGGCGGTCTCGACCCGGCCTGGGCACCGGGCACGGTCGTGCTGATCAGCGACCACCTCAACCTCACGGCCACGTCGCCTCTGCGCGGAGCAGAGTTCGTCGACCTCACCGACCTGTACTCCCCCCGCCTTCGCGCGGTGGCCCGCGACGTCGACCCGGCGCTGCCAGAGGGGGTGTACGCCCAGCTGCCCGGACCGCACTACGAGACGCCGGCCGAGATCCGCATGCTCCGGACGCTCGGCGCCGACCTGGTGGGCATGTCGACCACGCTGGAGGCGATCGCTGCACGGGCCGCCGGCCTGGAGGTGCTCGGCCTGTCGCTTGTGACGAACGCAGCCGCGGGCATGTCCGGCCAGCCGCTCGACCACGCCGAGGTGCTCGAGTCCGGACGGGCCGCGGCCGACCGGCTCGGTCGCCTTCTCAGCGACATCGTGGAAAGGGTGTAGACGCCATGGACGAGCTGCTCGACCAGGTCAACGTCTGGATCGCCGACGACCCCGACCCGGCCATGCGGCACGAGCTGGCGGCGCTGGCTCAGCGGGCGACCGACGGCATCGACGCAGCCGAGGCCCGCGCCGATCTCGCCGACCGTTTCGCCGGCACGCTCCAGTTCGGCACCGCCGGCCTGCGTGGCGAGGTGGGCGCCGGACCCAACCGGATGAACCGGGCCGTCGTGATCCGCGCCGCAGCGGGGCTCGCCCGATGGTTGCGCGCAGACGACGGTGGGGCCGTCGTCGTCGGCTTCGATGCCCGGCACTACTCCGACGTCTTCGCCCGCGACACGTGTGCGGTGATGGAGGCCGCCGGGGTCGAGGCGATGGTGCTGCCTCGCCCGCTCCCCACGCCCGTGCTCGCCTTCGCGCTTCGTTACCTCGGCGCGGACGCCGGCGTGATGGTCACGGCCTCGCACAACCCGCCCCAGGACAACGGGTACAAGGTCTACCTCGGGGACGGGTCGCAGCTCGCGCCTCCCGCCGACACCGAGATCGCCGCCCAGATCGACGCCGTCGCATCCGTGTCCGACGTCGCACGGGCCGACGACGGGTGGGTCACGCTCGACGACTCGGTCGTCGACGCCTACCTGGACCGGGCCGCCTCGCTGCTCGACCCCGACGGGCCGCGCGCACTGTCCGTCGTCTACACCCCCCTGCACGGCGTCGGCCGCGACCTGCTTCTCGACGCCTTCGCGCGCGCCGGGTTCGCCGAGCCCCAGGTCGTGGCGAGCCAGGCCGAGCCCGACCCCGCGTTTCCCACCGTCGCCTTCCCTAACCCGGAGGAGCCTGGCGCCATCGACGCCGCCCTCGACCTCGCCGCCGAGAGCGGCGCCGACCTCGTCATCGCCAACGACCCGGACGCCGACCGGTGCGCGGTCGCCCTGCCCGGGCGTGACGGCGCCTGGCGCATGCTCACCGGGGACGAGGTCGGCGTCCTGCTCGGACGCCACCTGCTCGACCGCGGCGCGACAGGCACGTTCGCCAACTCCATCGTCTCGTCCACACTGCTCGGAAAGGTGGTGACAGCGGCGGGGCAGACGCACGCCGAGACCCTTACCGGCTTCAAGTGGATCACCAAGGCCCCCGGCCTGCGCTTCGGCTACGAGGAGGCACTCGGGTACTGCTGCGACCCCGAGGCCGTGCTGGACAAGGACGGCGTCACCGCGGCGCTGCTCGTGTGCGAGATGGCCGCCGACCTGCGATCGCGGGGCCGCACGCTGCACGACGAGCTCGACGCCGTCGCCCGCGAGCACGGCGTGCACACCACCAGCCAGGTGAGCGTCCGAGTCGACGACCTGGCGGTGATCGACGCGACCATGACGCGAGTGCGGGCCACCCCACCCACCGCGCTCGGCGGCCTGGACGTGCTCGCCGTCGACGACCTTCTCGACCCGGACGGTCCGCTTCCCCCCACCGACGGCCTGCGCCTGCACCTTGACGGTGGAGCCCGGGTGATCGTGCGTCCCTCGGGCACCGAGCCCAAGGTGAAGTGCTACCTCGAGGTGGTGGCGACGGTCGCCGGTGGCTCCGACGACGCGCTGGCCGCCGCCCGCGCGGCCGCAGCGACGTCGATGGACCGCCTGCGCCGCGACGTCGAGGCGCTGCTGACCTCGCCCGCCTAGGATCGCCGCCGTGGCCGTGATCGCAGGAACCCCGGCGAACGACCTGCGGGTCGACGACATCACCCGCTCCGAGGCCGACCTCACCCGGTTCTTGCACGGGCTTCCCGGCGTCGACCAGGTGGGAGCGGAGAGCCGGGCCGCCGAGCTGGCCACCCGCTCGATCAAGAACGAGGCCAAGGCCCGCCTTGTCGACCTGGCGATCTCGATGGTCGACCTCACCACGCTGGAGGGCCAGGACACCCCGGGCAAGGTGCGCGCCCTGTGTGCCAAGGCGAGGCGCCCCGATCCGCTCGACCCCGCCACCCCCCGGGTCGCGGCCGTGTGCGTGTACGGCGACCTCGTCGCGACCGCTGTCGCGGCGCTGGCCGGGTCGGGGGTCAACGTCGCCGCGGTGGCCACCGCGTTCCCGTCCGGGCGGGCGTCGATGGCGGTCAAGCTCGCCGACACCGCCGAGGCCGTGGCGGACGGCGCCGACGAGATCGACATGGTGATCGACCGTGGAGCGTTCCTGTCCGGTCGCTACCTGCAGGTGCACGACGAGATCGTCGCGGTCAAGCAGGCGTGCGGCGACGCGCACCTCAAGGTGATCCTGGAGACCGGTGAGCTCGCCACCTACGACAACGTCCGCCGTGCGTCATGGCTCGCCATGCTCGCCGGGGCCGACTTCATCAAGACGTCCACCGGCAAGGTGGCGCCGGCGTCGACCCGTCCGGTGACGCTGGTGATGCTCCAGGCGGTGCGCGACTTTCGCGAGACCACCGGGCTGATGGTCGGGGTCAAGTCGGCCGGCGGCATCAAGACCACCAAGGACGCGCTGCGCTACCTGGTTCTGGTCAACGAGACGGTCGGCGTGGACTGGCTGTGCCCCGAGTGGTTCCGCTTCGGCGCGTCCAGCCTGCTCAACGACCTGCTCATGCAGCGGCAGAAGCTGCGCACCGGGCACTACTCCGGCCCCGACTACGTGACCATGGACTAGGGAGCACCCGTGAGCCTCTTCGAGTACGCCCCCGCCCCGGAGTCGCGTGCGGTGGTCGACATCGCCGCGTCGTACGGGCTGTTCATCGGCGGGCAGATGGTCGAGCCCACCGACGGCGGGCGCTTCAAGTCGATCTCGCCCAGCACCGAGGAGGTGCTGACCGAGGTCGCCGAGGCCGGACAGCTGGACGTCGACGCCGCGGTGCAGGCGGCGCGCTCGGCCTACACCCGTATCTGGTCGCGCATGGGCGGACGCGAGCGCGGCAAGTACCTCTTTCGCATCGCCCGCCTCGTGCAGGAGCGTGCGCGCGAGCTCGCCGTGCTGGAGACCCTCGACAACGGCAAGCCCATCCGCGAGACCCGCGACGTCGACATCCCGCTGGTCGCCGCGCACTTCTTCTACCACGCCGGATGGGCCGACAAGCTCGGCTACGCCGGTCTCGGGCCGAACCCTCGCCCGCACGGGGTGGCCGCGCAGATCATCCCCTGGAACTTCCCGCTGCTCATGCTGGCCTGGAAGGTCGCCCCCGCCCTGGCGGCCGGCAACACCGTCGTGCTCAAGCCGGCCGAGACCACCCCGCTGACCGCCCTGGCCTTCGCCGAGATCTGCCAGCAGGCCGACCTGCCGCCCGGCGTGGTCAACATCGTCACCGGCGCCGGAGCCACGGGGCGACTGCTGGTGGCCAACCCGGACGTCGACAAGGTCGCCTTCACCGGCTCCACCGAGGTGGGGCGCGGCATCGCGTCGGCGGTGGCCGGCACCCACAAGAAGGTCACCCTCGAGCTCGGCGGCAAGGCCGCCAACGTCGTGTTCGACGACGCCCCGATCGACCAGGCCGTCGAGGGCATCGTGCGCGGGGTGTTCTTCAACCAGGGCCACGTCTGCTGCGCCGGCACCCGCCTGCTGGTGCAGGAGTCGGTGGCCGACGAGGTGGTCGCGTCCCTGAAGCGGCGGCTTGCGACGCTGCGTCTCGGCGACCCGATGGACAAGAACACCGACATCGGCGCCATCAACTCCGCCACGCAGCTGGCCCGCATCACCGAGATGGCCGGCATCGGCGAGGACGAGGGCGCCACCCGCTGGTCGGCCGAGTGCGACCTGCCTGAGCGCGGCTTCTGGTTTCCCCCGACGGTCTTCACCGACGTCGCCCAGACCCATCGCATCGCCCGGGAGGAGATCTTCGGCCCGGTGCTCTCGGTGCTCACGTTCCGAACGCCGGAGGAGGCGCTGGCCAAGGCCAACAACACCCCGTACGGCCTGTCGGCCGGGGTGTGGACCGAGAAGGGGTCGCGCATCCTGTGGATGGCCCAGCACCTTCGCGCCGGGGTGGTGTGGGCGAACACCTTCAACCACTTCGACCCGACGTCGCCGTTCGGCGGGTACAAGGAGTCGGGCTACGGACGCGAGGGCGGCCGGCACGGCCTGGCGGCCTACCTGGTGGCCGACGAGACCACGGAGGTGTCGGCCTGATGGCCCGGGAGCAGATCCGCAAGACGTACAAGCTCTACATCGGCGGCGCCTTCCCCCGCTCGGAGAGCGGGCGCTCCTACCCAGTGACCGACACGAGCGGGGCGTTTCTGGCCAACGCCGCCCAGGGCTCGCGCAAGGACGTGCGCGACGCCGTCACCGCCGCCCGCGCGGGCTTCGTGCGATGGTCGGCGGCCACCGCCTACAACCGCGGCCAGGTGCTGTACCGGGTCGCCGAGGTCATGGAGGGCCGCCGCGACCAGTTCGTCACCGAGGTCGCGGCAGCCGAGGGACTGGCCAAGCGTCCGGCGGGCGCCCTGGTGGACGCCTCGATCGACCGGTGGGTCTGGTACGCCGGCTGGACCGACAAGCTCGCCCAGGTGCACGGCAACGCCAACCCGGTGGCCGGCCCGTTCTTCAACTTCTCCGTCCCGGAGCCGACCGGGGTGGTCGGCGTCGTGGCCCCGCAGTCGTCGTCACTGCTCGGCCTGGTGTCGGTGGTCGCGCCGGTGCTGGCCACCGGCTGCAGCGCGGTCGTCCTCGCCAGCGAGAACAGGCCGCTGCCCGCCGTCACGCTCGCCGAGGTGCTGGCCACCTCGGACGTCCCGGCCGGCGTCGTGAACATCCTGACCGGCTCGGTCGCCGAGATGGCGCCGTGGCTGGCCGGTCACGGCGACGTCAACGCTGTGGACCTCAGCGGCGTGGACGACCCCGACCTGGCCCACGAGCTGGAGTCGGCGGCAGCCGGCACGCTCAAGCGCGTCCGCCGACCCGAGCCTCGCCATGACTTCGCTGACGTCCCGGGCCTGTCACGGATGCTGGACGTGCTCGAGATCAAGACCGTGTGGCACCCCGTCGGCACGTGAGCGAACCAGCCGCCTCGCACGGGCGGGTCGTGCTGCTCGCCGGTCCGTCCGGCAGCGGCAAGTCACACCTCGCTCGCGCGTCCGGCCTGCCGGTGCTGTGCCTCGACGAGTTCTACAAGGACGGTCGAGACCCGACCTGCCCGCGAGACGAGCGTCTGGGCATCGTCGACTGGGACGACCCGGCCTCGTGGGACGCCGACGCCGCCATGGCCGCGCTCGACCAGATCTGCCGCACCGGTTCGTGCGACGTGCCGACGTACGACATCTCCCGAGACCGGGCCGTCGGCACCACGCTGTTCTCCCGCGACGATCGCCCCGCGTTTGTCGCGGAGGGCATCTTCGTCGGGCAGGTGGTCGCCCGATGCCGCGACGCGGGGCTGCTGGCCGACGCGATCGTCGTGGACCGGGCGCCGTGGAAGAACTACGCCCGGCGCCTGGCCCGCGACCTCGCCGAGCGGCGCAAGCCCCCGATGACCGTCATCCGCCGTGGTCGGGCGCTGATGGCCGAGGAGCGGGCGCTCGTAGCGTCTCTCGTCGCCGCCGGCTGCCGGCCGCTGACCGCCTCTCGGGCGACGGACGCGCTGGCGCGATGGGGCCGCGAACCGGCCACCGATTCGGCCTAGTGCCCGGCGTGCCGGCGTAGCGGTCAGTAGCGTGAGCAGGCGTGACCCGAAGCCTCTACATCGCCGCCGCACAGCCCTACAGCGGCAAGTCCGCCGTCGCCCTCGGGCTGTACGAGCACGCGCTGCGCCGCTCCAGCGACATCGCCGTCTTTCGGCCCGTCGTCCGCTCCGCCGACGAGCCGGACGCCGCCATCGATCTGCTCCGCTCGCGAGGCGGCATCGGCCTGTCCGCCGCGGAGCACTTCGGAGTCACCTACGCCGACGTGCTGCGCGCGCCGGAGGACGCCTTCGCCACGATCATCGACCGCTACCGCGCGCTCGCGTCCAAGGCCAGCGCCGTGCTCATCCTGGGCACCGACTTCACCGACGTCGGCGCGCCGGCCGAGCTGCAGTTCAACGCCCGCGTGGCAGCCAACCTCGGTGCCCCGGTGCTGTTCGTCGTCACCGCGCACCACCGCAGCCCCACCGAGGTGCACTTCGCCATCGACCTCGCCAGCGACGTGCTGGCGACCAACCACGCGTCGCTGATGCGTGTGGTCGTCAACCGCGCCGACCCGTCCGCGGTCGACGCCATCCGAGCCGAGGTGGCCGGCCTCGACGTGCCCGTCGACGTGATGGTGGACGCACCGCTGCTGCTCGCGCCCATCATGCGCGGGGTGGCCGCGCGCATCGACGGCGAGCTTCTGCTGGGCGACCCCGAGCTGCTCTCGCGCGAGGCCCAGGGCGTGGTGGTGGCCGCGATGACCCTGCCCAACGTGCTGAACCACCTGCACGAGGGGTCGGTCGTCGTCACACCCGGTGACCGTGAAGACATCGTGCTGGCGACGCTCTCGGCGCATCGGTCCGACGCCTTTCCCTCGCTCGCCGGCCTCGTGCTGACCGGCGGCCTGCGCCCGCGCGACGAGGTCTGGCGCCTCGTCGAGGGCGTCGGTGCGCGGCTGCCCGTCATCTCGACCCAGCTCGACACCTTCGGCACGGCGGCGGCCCTGGCCGACGCCCGCGGCGGCATCCACGCCGACTCGGCGGCCAAGATCGAGACTGCGCTCGCGCTCGTCGACGACGCCGTGGACGTCGAGGCGTTGCTGGACGAGGCGGCGATGGAGGCGGTCGGCGCGGTGACGCCACTCATGTTCCAGTACGAGCTCGTGGAGCAGGCCCGCTCGCAGCCCCGGCGCATCGTCCTTCCCGAGGGCAGCGAGCCGCGGGTGCTGCGGGCCGCCGAGACGGTGCTGCGGCGTGGCATCGCCGACCTGACGCTGCTCGGTGACGAGGCCGAGATCAGGGCCGTGGCGACCAACCTCGGCGTCGACGTCTCCGCGGCCACAGTGATCAACCCCTTCACCACCGACCTGCGGGCGTCGTTCGCCGAGGAGTACCAGCATCTGCGCCAGCACAAGGGCGTCACCTACGACGCCGCTCTCGACGTGGTCGCCGACGTGTCGTACTTCGGCACGCTCATGGTGCACCGCGGGCTCGCCGACGGGATGGTGTCCGGCTCGGTGCACACCACGGCCCACACGATCCGTCCCTCGTTCGAGATCATCAAGACCAAGCCAGGCACGTCCATCGTCTCCAGCGTGTTCTTCATGCTGCTTGCCGACCGGGTGCTGGTCTACGGCGACTGCGCGGTCAACCCGAACCCGAACGCCGAGCAGCTCGCCGACATCGCCATCTCCTCGGCCGACACGGCCGCCCAGTTCGGGGTGGAGCCACGCGTCGCGATGCTGTCGTACAGCACGGGCAGCTCAGGGTCGGGCGCGGACGTCGAGCGGGTGCGCACGGCCACCGAGCTGGTGCGTGAGCGCCGCCCCGACCTGTCGGTCGAGGGCCCGATCCAGTACGACGCGGCCGTCGACGCCAGCGTCGCGCGCACGAAGCTGCCCGAGTCGGCCGTCGCCGGACGAGCCACCGTGTTCGTCTTCCCCGACCTCAACACCGGAAACAACACCTACAAGGCCGTGCAGCGCAGCGCAGGGGCGCTCGCCATCGGCCCGGTGCTGCAGGGCCTCAACAAGCCCGTCAACGACCTCTCCCGGGGAGCGCTCGTGGACGACATCGTCAACACCGTCGCCATCACCGCCGTCCAGGCGCAGGGAGAGTAGTCGTGAGCAGCAGCGTCCTCGTCGTCAACTGTGGGTCGTCCTCCATCAAGTACCAGCTGATCGACGCCGAGTCGGGCCAGGCCAGCGCCAAGGGCTTGGTCGAGCGCATCGGCGCGGACGACGCCGTCGTCCGGCACACCGGACCCGGCGGCGACACGGTGCTGGAGGGTCCGCTCGCCGACCACGAGGCCGGGCTTCGCGCGGTGATCGGCGCGTTCGAGAGCCACGGCCCGAACCTGGCCGATGCCGGACTGGCTGCCGTCGGGCACCGAGTCGTGCACGGCGGTGACAGGTTCGCCGACCCGGCGCTGGTGGACGACGACGTGCTGGCCGCGATAGCCGACCTGGTTCCGCTCGCGCCCCTGCACAACCCGGCCAACCTGGAGGGCATCGAGGTCGCCCGTCGGGTCTTCCCCGGTGTCCCGCAGGTCGCGGTCTTCGACACGGCCTTCCACCAGACGCTCCCCCGCCACGCCTACACCTACGCCATCGACCGCGACGTCGCGTCCCGCCTGGGCATCCGCCGGTACGGCTTCCACGGCACGTCGCACTCCTACGTGTCGCGCGAGGCCGCCCGCCTGCTGGGGCGTGACCGCGCCGAGCTCAACATCGTCGTGCTGCACCTGGGCAACGGTGCGTCGGCCTCGGCGGTGCAGGGTGGGCGCTCCATCGACACGTCCATGGGGCTCACGCCCCTGGAGGGGCTGGTGATGGGAACCCGGTCAGGTGACATCGACCCAGCCGTGACGTTCCACCTGCGCCGCGTGGGCGAGATGACCGTGGACGAGATCGACACGCTGCTCAACAAGCAGAGCGGGCTGCTCGGCCTCGCCGGCGCCAACGACCTGCGCGAGGTGTGGGCCATGGCCGATGACGGTGACGCCGACGCGCAGAACGCCTTGGACACCTACGCCTACCGCATCCGCAAGTACATCGGCGCCTACGCCCTGGCCCTGGGGTCGCTGGACGCGATCGTCTTCACCGCCGGGGTGGGCGAGAACGACGTCCGCATGCGTGCCAAGGTGCTCGAGGGCCTGGAGGGGCTCAACATCAGCCTTGACCCGGCGCTCAACGCCGACCCGCGAGGGCTGGGTCCGGTCATCTCGACCGCCGACTCCCGGGTAGCGGTGCTCGTGGTTCCCACGAACGAAGAGCTGGAGATCGCCCGGGAGTCGCTGCGCCTGGTCGGCGACTGACCCACCCCATCACCCCACGCCACCCCACGCCGCCCACCCCATCAGCCCACGCCACCCCACGCCATCAGCCCACGCCAGCCGCCGATCTTGGCGGTGCGGCCGCGTACGCCGGCCCATACGGCCGGGCTGCCAAGATCGCGAGTGTGGGTGGGTGGGCGCGGCGGGTCGGGCGGCGGTGCGTGGTGCTGGGTCGTGCTGGGTCGTGCTGGGTCGGCGACTACTCGGGGTCGCGGTGGGCGAGGTCGACGTCGAACGCCGGAGTGCAGACTGCGACGTAGTGGGCGCCCTGCGGTCCGACGGCGAAGCGGACGCGCTCACCGGCCCGGGTGATGACGGCCTGGCCCGCGGCGACGTGCAGCGCCCCGGCGGCGTGCTCCACCACGACCTCACCGGCGAGCACGACGGTGACCTCGTCGAACTCCGGCTGCTGGGCGGGCTCTGACCAGCCGGCCGGTGCGGTCATCACGGCGACGCTGACGCGGCTGTCGCCGCTGACGACGCGGCCGGCGTACTCGTCGATCTGCTTGCCGCCGGGCACGGGGATAGCGGTCGGCGTGGCGATGAGCTGAGGCATCAGTTCTCCTCGGGGTCGGCGATCCGGTCGAGCACGAGCGGGACGGGCGACGGCCGGGAGTGCTCGGGCGCGATCATCGCCGCCCCGGCCAGGGCCGAGCGCGCCCCGACGAACCGAGCCGGGTCGTCGGTGTGCAACGTCAGCAACGGCTCGCCGGCCCGTACCCGGGCCCCGGGCTTGGCGTGCATCACCACGCCGGCGCCGGGGCTCACCGGGTCTTCTTTGCGGCTGCGACCGGCCCCGAGCCGCCAGGCGGCTACGCCGACAGCCATGGCGTCGAGCGCCACGAGCACGCCGTCAGCCGCGGCAAGCACCGTCTCGCTCTCCTTGGCGACGGGAAGCGCGGCGTCCGGGTCGCCGCCCTGCGCGCTCACCATGCGACGCCAGACGTCCATGGCGCTGCCGTCGGCGAGGCGATCGACTGGGTCGACGTCGGTGATGCCTGCTGCGATCAGCATCTCTCTCGCCAAGGCAACGGTGAGATCGACCACGTCGGGCGGGCCACCACCGGCGAGCACCTGGACGCTCTCGGCCACCTCCAAAGCGTTGCCGGCGGTAAGACCTAGCGGCGTGGACATGTCGGTGAGCAGCGCGACGGTGCGCACGCCCGCGTCGGTGCCCAGGGCGACCATCGTCCGCGCCAGGTGCCGAGCCGTGTCGAGGTCTTTCATGAACGCCCCGGTGCCCACCTTGACGTCGAGCACGAGCGCCGACGTCCCCTCGGCGATCTTCTTGCTCATGATGGACGACGCGATCAGCGGGATCGACTCGACGGTGCCGGTGACGTCGCGCAGCGCGTACAGCTTGCGGTCGGCGGGGGCAAGGTCGTCCCCGGCGGCGCAGATCACGGCACCAACGTCTCCGAGCTGGGCCAGCATCTGGTCGCTCGACAGCGACGCGCGCCAGCCCGGGATCGACTCGAGCTTGTCCAGGGTGCCGCCGGTGTGGCCGAGGCCGCGTCCGGAGAGCTGGGGCACCGCCGCGCCGCAGGCGGCGACCAGCGGCGCCAAGGGCAACGTGATCTTGTCACCGACGCCGCCGGTGGAGTGCTTGTCTGCGGTCGGCCGGCTCAGCGTGGAGAAGTCCATGACGGTGCCGGTGCCGATCATGGCCCGCGTCCAGCGAGCGATCTCGGCCTGGTCCATACCGTTGAGCAGGATGGCCATCGCGAGCGCCGACATCTGCTCGTCCGCTACGACCCCCCGGGTGTAGGCGTCCACGACCCAGTCGATCTGCTCGTCGGTCAAGCGCTCCCGGTCGCGCTTGGCCCGGATCACGTCGACGGCGGCGTACGGCTCGGTCATCGGGCGCCCTGCGCGCCGCCGGGTGCGGCGACGACCATCTCTGCGGCAGAGAACGCGTGCGGAAGAAGCGTCTCGAGCGTGACAGGGCCGTCCGGCCCGTCCACGAGCAGGTCGCCCCCACCGTTCTCGGCCAGGAGCTGTCGGCACCGACCGCAGGGCAGCACCACTCTGGCCGGCTCGTCGGCAGTGCCCCCGACACACGCCACGGCCACCAGCCGCCCGCCCCCCGTCGCGTGCAGGTCGGAGACCACGCCGCACTCGGCGCACAACGTGATGCCGAACGAGGCGTTCTCGACGTTGCAGCCGGTCAGCAGACGGCCGTCGGCGGCGAGTGCTGCGGCGCCCACGAGATAGCCGGAGTAGGGCGCGTACGCGTGCGCACGCACGGCCCGGGCGGCGGCTCGTAGCGAGTCCCAGTCCACCGTCGCACCGCCGGGCGGTGAACCCGGGCTCGGGGAGCGGCCCTCGCTGGTCGTCACCATGCGAGCCTATCCGCGCACGAGCACGTCACGACTTGATGTAGGGCTTCCCGTCCGCCGCCGGCGCCCTCACCCGTCCGACGAGACCGGCCACGGCGAAGATGGTTGCCAGGTAGGGCGCCATCAGCATGAACTCGCTCGGGATGGGCGTGCCGATGATCGACAGCACGCTCTGCAGGTTGTCGGCGAATCCGAACAGCAGAGCCGCGGCCAGCGCTCCCAGCGGCGTCCAACGGCCGAAGATCATGGCAGCCAAGGCGATGAAGCCCTTGCCGGCAGTCATCTCCTTGCCGAAGGCGCCGACGGACCCAAGGGTGAAGAACGCCCCGCCGAGGCCGGCGACGAGGCCGCCGATCAGCACGTTGCGGGCCCGGACGACGTTCACCCGGATACCCACGGTGTCGGCAGCGGCGGGATGCTCTCCTACCGCACGAACGCGCAGCCCGTACCTGGTCTTGAACAGCGCGACGTGCACGACCGTGACGACGACGTACATCAGGTACACGATCACCGACTGGTTGAACAGCACCGGACCGAGCACAGGGATGTCGCCCAGGAGGGGGATCTTGTACGGGGAGAACGTCCCGGGGGTGTTCCAGGTGTCTTGGTAGGGCACCAGCAGCCGGCCGTACAAGAACCCGGTGACACCGATGACAAGCACGTTGAGCACGACGCCGACGATGATCTGGTCGACGAAGTACTTGATCGTGAACAGCGCGAGAAGCATCGCGACGAGCAGCCCGGCCAGCGGCGCAGCCAGCAGGCCCGCCCACAGGTTGTTGGTCAGCGACGCGACGACCGCGGAGAGGAAGGCGCCGGCCAGCAGGTGACCCTCGATCGCGATGTTGATCACGCCGGCCCGCTCGCAGAGAACCCCGGACAGCGAGCCGAACACGAGTGGCACCGCCAGCAGCAGCGACCCCTGCAGCAGGCCCGTCAGCGACATGCTCTTGTCGGCTACTGCCCAGACCAGGAACCCGAACATCCACACCGCGCCGAACAGGATGCTCACCCACGCCGGGGTGCTCCGGCGGGCCACCGTGCGCGCCCACGAGAACGCCGCCAGGCCCAGGAGCACGACGCCCAGCGCAAGACCTGTCGCCTGCGAGGGCAGGGTGACCGGCGACAGCTGTGTCTCGTCGCCCGGGAGCGACAGGGCGAAGGTGCTGCTCACGCCGGACGGGGCGAGCAGCCCGAAGACGACAAGGGCCAGCAGCGCGAACAGCGTCAGCGACACCGACGTCTTGCGTGAGACAGGCAGCCGGGGCTGGTGCGGCTCGACTGAACTCGGCGGCGGAGCGGTGGACGTGGTGCTCATGCGCCCCACCCCTTCGAGACCTGCAGCGTGTCGATGCTGCCGCCGCTCTTGAGTCGGAAGATCGCCCGCACCAGCGGCGGCGCCGCGACGAACAGGACGATGAGCGACTGCACGACCAGCACGATGTCGATCGGCGTCCCAGTACGTGCCTGCATCGTCACGCCGCCGGCGCGAAGACCACCGAAGAGGATGCCGGCCAGCACCGTGCCCGTCGGGCTTCCCCGGCCCAGCAGCGCCACGGTGATGGCGTCGAACCCGATGCCGGCTGAGATGCCGCCGGACAAGGCCTTCTCCGTTCCCAGCACCTGAAAGCTCCCGGCCAGCCCCGCCAGCGCGCCGGCAATCATCATGACAAGCACATAGCTGCGCTCCACCTTGATGCCGGCCGTGCGAGCGGCGCTGGGGTTCGCACCGACCGCGCGGAACTGGAAGCCCAGCACGCTGCGGTTCAGCAGCCACCACACGAACGCGGCCGCCAGCAGTGCCACGACGAACCCCAGGTGAAGTCGTGACCAGTCGCCGAGCAGCAGGGGGTACTGCGCGGTGGTGTCCACGATCGGACTGATGGGGTCGTTGCGGCCGGGCCGTTGGAAGAGCGTCGTCGTCAGCAGGTAGGCCAGCAAGAAGCGGGCGACGTAGTTGAGCATGATCGTGACGATCACCTCGTGCGCACCAGTGCGGGCCTTGAGCAGGCCGACGATGCTGCCCCACGCCGCACCCATCACGAGCGCTGCAACCACCGCTAGGAGCAGGTGGACACCCCACGGCAGGGAGAAGGCGAAACCGACGTACGCCGCCCCGATCGCACCCAGGATGATCTGGCCCTCGGCACCGATGTTGAACAGCCCGGCCTTGAACGGCAGCGCCACAGCGAGCCCGGCGACGATCAACGGCGCAGCCACCGTCAAGGTCTCGGTGAGCGGGCGGATGGCCGCCTGAAGGGTGCTCGCCGACGTGTCGTAGACCGCGCCCTGGAAGAGGGCCAGGTAGGCGCCGGCCACGCTGTCCCACGCCGCGGACAGGGTGTCCATCGGCTGGGCGAAGAAGTAGCCGGCCGCCTCCGCGACGTCCGGGTCGGAGACCGCGATGAGCACGCCCCCGATCGCCAGCGCCAGCACGAACGAGAGGAAGGTGACCAGCGCGGTGTCCCACAGCGGCGAACGGACCTTGGGTGGCGTTGCTTCCGGTTGCGGCGCGGCGGGTGTGGCCTGCACCGTCGGTGGAGCGCTCACAGGGCACCTCCGTCCACCACGGGCCCCTGATGATCGACGTCATCAGGGGGAGCCTGCGCCGCCGCCTCGTCACGGGGAACACCGGCCATCATCAGGCCCAGCACGTGGCGGGAGGTGTCCGGTCCCACGATCCCGACGACGTGGCCCCGGTACATGACGACGATGCGGTCGGCGAGGGCGAGCACCTCGTCCAGCTCGGTGCTCACGATGAGCACCGCGGTGCCGCTGTCGCGCTCGGCGACCATCCGGGAGTGCAAGAACTCGATCGAGCCGACGTCCACACCACGGGTCGGCTGGGACGCCAGCAGCAGGTCGATGGGCCTCGACAGCGCCCGCGCCATCACCAGCTTCTGCTGGTTGCCGCCCGACAGCGAGCTGGCTGGGTACTCGATGCCCTGTGTGCGTACGTCGAACTGGTCGACAAGAGCGGTCGAGACGTCCTTGATCACGTCGAGTCGCAGCGATCCGCGCGCGGAGTAGGTGGGCGTCGACACCTGGTCGAGCACGAGGTTCTCAGCCAGGGAGAACGACGAGACCAGCCCGTCGTGCGACCGGTCCTCCGGCACGTAGCCCACGTGGTCGAGGATCTGGGCCGTCTCTTGGCCCACCAGCTCGACGCCATCGAGCATGACCGAGCCTGTCACCACGTGCTCGTTCAGACCGATGATCGCCTCGACCAGCTCGGTCTGGCCGTTGCCCTGAACACCGGCCACCGCGACGATCTCGCCGGCGTGCACGTCGAAGCTGACGCCGTCGACGAGGGCGCGGCCCGCCGGGTCCATCACGTACAGGTTGTCGATGGCCAGCGTCGCGGGCCCCGGCTCGGTCGGTTGCTTGTCGACGGTGAGCTCGACGGTCCGGCCGACCATCATCGCGGCCAGCTCGGACTCGGTCGTGCCCGGCGAGGCCTCGCCGACAACCGCACCGCGACGGATGACAGTGATGCGGTCGGCGACGGCACGCACCTCGCGCAGCTTGTGCGTGATGAACACGATCGAGGTGCCGTCATCCGCGAGTCCTCGCATGATCCGCATCAGCTCGTCCGTCTCCTGCGGCGTCAGCACGGCTGTGGGCTCGTCGAGGATCAGTACCTGCGCGTCGCGGGACAGCGCCTTGATGATCTCGACGCGCTGCTGCACGCCAACAGGCAGGTCTTCGATCGTTGCCTCGGGGTCGACGTCGAAGCCGAACCTGGACGAGAGGGTCAGCACCTGGTCGCGGGCGGCGCCCCGGTCGAGCATCCCGAGCTGACGGGTGAACTCGTAGCCGAGCATGACGTTCTCGGCCACAGTGAACACCGGCACCAGCATGAAGTGCTGGTGCACCATGCCGATTCCAGCGGCTACCGCATCACCCGGTCCGTGGATCGTGGCGACCTCGTCGTCGATGAGGATCTCGCCCTCGTCCGGTTGCAGCATGCCGTACAGCACGTTCATCAGAGTGCTCTTGCCGGCACCGTTCTCCCCGAGCAAGCAGTGGATCTCACCGGGGTTGACAGTCAGGTCGATGCGGTCGTTGGCCACCAGGGAGCCGAAGCGCTTCGTGATCCCTCGAAGCTCGAGCTTCACTCGTCCTCCATCGTCGAGGCCAGCCGGACAGCAGACCGGGGGACGGACCGTGGGGTCCGCCCCCCGGATCTTGCCAGGTGACGCTGTGGGCCGTACCGGGTCCTTGGGACCCTGGCGTGTCAGCCCTGGGGCGACGCCGGCGACTCGACGACGATCTCGCCGGAGATGATCTGCTGGCGCAGGTCTTCGACCTCGGCCTTGAGGTCCTCGTCGATCTGGTCTTCGAACTCGTGGTACGGGGCGAGCCCGACACCGTCGTTCTCAAGCGTGCCGACGTAGGTCTCGTTCGAGAAGTCGTCGGCCAGCGCCTCCTCGGTGGCGGCGAAGGTCGCCGAGTCGATGCGCTTGAGGACGGAGGTGATGAACAGCTCGGCGAAGTCCGGCGCGGTCTCGAAGCCGTCGCTGTCGACCCAGATCAGGTTGACGCCGTCAGCCTCCTGAGCCGCGGCTGCCGCGCCCAGGCCCACCGGACCCGCCACCGGCAGGATGATGTCGGCACCCTGCTGGATGAAGTTGGCCGTGACCTGCTTGCCCTTGTTCTGGTCCTCGAAGTCGCCGGTGAACGAGCCGTCCTGGGCGTCCTTGTCCCAGCCGAGCACCTCCACGTCGTCGCCCTTGACCTCGTTGTACTTGGCGACACCGTCGACGAAGCCGTCCATGAAGACGGTGACTGGCGGGATCGGGATACCGCCGAACGTGGCGACCGTCCCTGTCTCGCTCAGTCCGGCCGCCAGGTAGCCGGCCAGGTAGGCCGCCTGTGCGGTGTCGAAGAACAGCGGCTTGAGGTTGTCGATCGGCTCCTCAGGGCCGGAGTCGACGATGGCGAAGGGCTGGTCGGCGTTCGCCGTCGCGGCCTCGTTGGTCGCGTCACCCATCAGGAAGCCGACGGTGACGATGATCCCGCAGTCCTCCTGCAGCAACGAGTTGATGTTCGGCGCGTAGTCGGTGTCGGCCTGGGACTCGACGAACTTGGAGCTCACGCCCAGCTCGGCCTCGGCATCCTGCAGACCTTGCCATGCGGACGCGTTGAACGAACGGTCGTCGATGCCACCGGCGTCGGAGACCATGCAGGCCTGGAAGTCGACCTCGGCGGCCGCGGTGTCGTCGGTCGCCGCCGTGGTGGCGTCGGCCTCGTCCTCCGGTGCCGTGCCGCACGCAGCGACGACGAGCGCGGCAGCACCGAACAGTGCCGCCGAACGCAGTGTGATGTTCACTAACCCTCCCGTACAGAAGTGGATTCTTCCCCGGGCACACTTCTGGCCAGGGTCGGCGGCAACGATACCTTCACCCCTGGCGACGTCGTCAGTCCGCGACGTGGGGGCCCAGCAGCACGGACGCCGCCAGCAGGCGCATCGCCAGACCGATCGCGTCCTCGTCCGGGTCGAAGGTGCCCTGGTGCAGGTCGGGCGCGTGCTGCTCGCCGGGCGGGCGGGTGCCGAGCCGCGCCAGTGCACCCGGCACGTGCTCGAGGTACCAGGCGAAGTCCTCCGCGCCGAGGCTCTGGTCGGTCGGCACCGGGCCCTCCGGTCCCAGCACGGCCGTGGCCGCGCTGCGGAGCAGAGCGACGGAGATCTCGTCGTTCACGACCGGCGGCACCCCGCGGTACGTGTCGACCTCCGCGGTCACCCCGAACGGGGCGACGAGCTGGGCGGCCAGCTCGGCGGCCAGCGCCGGCGCGGTCTCCCAGGCAGCCGCGTCCAGGCACCGGATGGTGCCCTCGGCCCAACCCTCCGCCGGGATCGCGTTGGCTACGTGCCCGGCGGTCACCCGTCCCCACACGAGGCTGACGCCGGCACGCGGGTCGAGCCGACGGCCCAGCACGGCGGGCAGCTGCGAGACCAGCACACCCAGCGCGTGCACCACGTCCTGGGTGAGGTGCGGACGGGCGGTGTGCCCGCCCTCGCCGGACAGCCGCACCAAGATGCGGTCGCTGGCCGAGGTGATCGGGCCCACGGTGAGCCCGAGGGTGCCGGTGTCCAGGCGCGGGTCGCAGTGCAGAGCGAGTATGCGGTCGACCCCGTCGAGGCCGTGCGCCTCGATCACGTCGTGCGCGCCGCCCGGCATGATCTCTTCGGCGGGCTGAAAGATGAGCCGCACCGGCCGGGCCAGCAACCCGAGGCGAGCGAGGTCGGCGAGCACCAGGCCCGCGCCGAGGACGCCCGCGGTGTGCACGTCGTGCCCGCAGGCGTGGCAGACACCGGGAACCTGGGACCGGTAGGCGACCGGCTTCTCGTCGCGCACCGGGAGCGCGTCGATGTCGGCGCGCAGGGCGATCGTCTCCGGCCGAGGCGTGCCCGGGTCGGCCGCAGCCGTGGGCTCGATGTCGCACACCAGCCCGGTGGTGGGCAGCAGGCGGGGTGCCAGACCGGCCCGGCGCAGCACGGCGGCGACGGTGCGCGTCGTGCGCACCTCGGCGCGTCCGAGCTCCGGGTGTGCGTGCAGGTCACGGCGCAGCTCGACCATGTCGGCCTCGTGCTGCTTGGCCAGCCGGTCGACCTCGCCGAGCAGCTCGACCGCAGACAACGCCAGACACCCACCTCGACACGTGGCCCGGACGTCGAAAGCCCACAACGCCGCGCTCAGGGCACCGCCGGGATGGGTCTCAGGGTACCGGCCACGACGACCCAGACGGGTGGAGTGCCTCACATGAGCGTTTCACCAGGTACTGCCCGATGATCAGGGTCGATACGATGCCCCTCTCGGGCTCGTCGAAGCCCCGTGCGCGAGGAAGGTGAGTCCAGTGCCAACCGCACCTGCCGGGACCCTCTACCGCGGTCGGGAGGGGATGTGGTCGTGGGTCGCCCACCGGGTGACCGGTGTGCTGCTCTTCTTCTTCCTCTACGTCCACGTCCTCGACACTGCCCTGGTCAGGGTGTCCCCCGAGGCCTACAACACGGTGATCGAGACATACAAGAACCCGATCGTCGGCCTGCTGGAAGTCGGCCTCGTCGCGGCCGTGCTGTTCCACGCCTTCAACGGGGTGCGCATCGTCCTCATCGACTTCTGGGCGAAGGGGCCGCGGGTGCAGAAGCAGATGCTCTACGGCGTCCTGGGCCTCTGGGTCGCCATGATGATCCCCTTCACGATCCGTCACCTCAGCATCGTCTTCGGAGGAGAGTGAGTCAGATGGCCACCGCGCAGCTTCCTCCGCCGCCCGTCTCGGCCCCGCGCACCCAGCGGGCTCGTGCCGGGCGTACCAACTTCGAGCTCTACGGCTGGCTCTTCATGCGCGTCTCCGGCGTGCTGCTCGTCGTCCTCGTCATCGGGCACCTCTTCGTCAACCTGATGCTCGGCGAGGGCATCAAGCAGATCGACTTCGGCTTCGTGGCCAACAAGTGGGCCAACCCGTTCTGGCAGGTCTACGACCTGCTGATGCTCTGGCTGGCGATGATCCACGGGGCCAACGGTCTGCGCACCGTCATCAACGACTACGCCGAGAAAGACCAGACCCGGTTCTGGCTCAAGGCACTGCTGGTCGTGTCGGCCAGCGCCATCATCGTGATCGGCACGCTCACCATCTTCACCTTCGACCCGTGCATCGACCCGGAGTCCACCCTCGACGTCTGCCAGATCGGCTGAGGTCGCACCACAGCCGACGACAGCGCTCGACCAGCGACAAGGAGAGCAATGCAGCAGCACCGATATGACGTCGTGATCGTGGGCGCCGGTGGCGCCGGCATGCGCGCTGCCCTGGAGTCAGGCCAGCGCACCCGCACGGCAGTGCTCACCAAGCTCTACCCGACCCGCTCGCACACCGGTGCCGCGCAGGGTGGCATGTGTGCCGCACTGGCCAACGTCGAAGAGGACAACTGGGAGTGGCACACCTTCGACACGGTCAAGGGTGGGGACTACCTCGTCGACCAGGACGCGGCCGAGGTGATGTGCAAAGAGGCCATCGACGCCGTGCTCGACCTGGAGAAGATGGGCCTGCCGTTCAACCGCACGCCCGGTGGCACCATCGACCAGAGGCGCTTCGGCGGCCACACCCGCAACCACGGTGAGGCGGCGGTGCGGCGCTCGTGCTTCGCGGCCGACCGCACCGGCCACATGATCTTGCAGACCCTCTACCAGCAGTGCATCAAGCACGGCGTGACGTTCTTCAACGAGTTCTACGTGCTGGACGTGCTGGTCGAGGAGGTGGACGGCGAGAAGGTCACCTCGGGCGTGGTGGCCTACGAGCTGGCCACCGGCGAGATCCACGTGTTCGCGGCGAAGTCGGTGGTGTTCGCCAGCGGCGGGTTCGGCAAGGTGTTCCGCACCACGTCGAACGCCCACACTCTCACCGGTGACGGCATGGGCATCCTCTACCGGCGCGGACTTCCCCTGGAAGACATGGAGTTCTTCCAGTTCCACCCGACCGGCTTGGCCGGGCTCGGGGTGCTGCTGTCCGAGGCCGCCCGTGGCGAGGGCGGAATCCTGCGCAACTCCGAGGGCGAGCGCTTCATGGAGCGCTACGCCCCCACGATCAAAGACCTGGCGCCACGCGACATGGTGGCCCGAGCGATGGCCAACGAGGTGCGCGAGGGACGAGGCTGCGGGCCGGAGAAGGCCTACGTCTACCTCGACCTCACCCACCTGCCGCGTGAGCAGATCGACGCCAAGCTGCCCGACATCACCGAGTTCGCCCGCACGTACCTCGGCGTCGAGCCCTACACCGAGCCCGTGCCGGTCTACCCCACCGCGCACTACGCGATGGGCGGCATCCCCACCAACGTCGAGACCGAGGTGCTCAGCGACAACGACACCGTCGTCAAGGGCCTCTACGCCGCCGGCGAGGTCGCGTGCGTGTCGGTGCACGGCGCCAACCGGCTGGGCACCAACTCCCTGCTCGACATCAACGTCTTCGGCCGCCGGGCCGGCATCGCCGCCGCCGAGTACGCGACGAGCGCCGAGTTCGTCCCCCTGCCGGAGTCGCCCGAGGCCACCGTCGTCGGCGACCTCGCCCGGCTGCGCGACGGCGACGGCGGCGAGCGGGTCGCGGCCATCCGCACCGAGCTGCAGGCCACCATGGACATCAACGCGCAGGTGTACCGCACCGAGGCATCGCTCAAGCAGGCACTGTCCGACCTGGCCACGCTGCGCTCGCGCTACGCCAACGTCACCGTGCAGGACAAGGGCGCGCGCTTCAACACCGACCTGCTCGAGGCGCTCGAGCTCGGGTTCTTGCTCGAGCTCGCCGAGGTGCTGGTGGTCGGCGCCCTGGCCCGACGTGAGTCGCGCGGCGGGCACTTCCGCGAGGACTACCCCACCCGCGACGACGAGCAGTTCATGCAGCACACCATGGCCTACCGCGCCGAGGCCGGCGCCGGGTTCGGTGGCAGCGAGGTGCGCCTGGACTACAAGCCGGTCGTGATGACGCGTTACCAGCCGATGGAGCGGAAGTACTGATGCAGGTCACCCTCAAGATCCGCCGGTACAACCCAGAGCTCGACGCCGAGCCGCACTGGGAGAGCTACACGGTTGCGGCCCAGCCCACCGACCGCATCCTCGACGCGCTGCACAAGATCAAGTGGGAGCAGGACGGCACGCTGACGTTCCGTCGCTCGTGCGCCCACGGCATCTGCGGCTCCGACGCCATGCGCATCAACGGACGCAACCGGCTGGCCTGCAAGACGCTCGTCAAAGACCTCGACGCGTTCACCCAGATGGGTGACGGCACGATGGGGCCGGGCAAGGAGATCACGGTGGAGCCCATCAAGGGCCTGCCGGTACTCAAAGACCTCGTGGTCGACATGGAACCGTTCTTCGACGCCTACCGCTCGGTGATGCCGTTCCTCGTCAACGACAGCAGTGAGCCGACGCGGGAGCGGCTGCAGAGCCAGGTCGACCGCGAGCGCTTCGACGACACCACCAAGTGCATCCTGTGCGCGGCCTGCACCACGTCGTGCCCGGTCTACTGGACGGACGGGCAGTACTTCGGGCCGCAGGCCATCGTCGGTGCGCACCGCTTCATCTTCGACAGCCGGGACGAGGGCTCGACCCAGCGGCTGGAGATCCTCAACGACACCGAGGGCGTCTGGCGCTGCCGAACAACCTTCAACTGCACCGAGGCGTGCCCCCGCGGCATCGAGGTCACCAAGGCGATCCAAGAGGTCAAGCGCGCGCTGATCTTCGGGCGCGTGTAGCAGTCACCACGGGTGACGACGGCACCGCTGTCGAGCTCGGCGGGACCTTTCACGCACCATGATGCGCGAAGACTCGCGGTCAGACGCCGAGCATCTCTGGTGCCTGGGGAGCCTGTTGACGAGCGTGGTGGAGATGACTCCCACCTTGGAGGCGCCCTGGGGATCGCGGGGCGAGCTTGCCTGAGGGAACAAGAGCCTCCGTATGGGGCTGTGGTCGGTCGCTGTCTCGCCGGTGAACGGCGCATCTGGCTCTGTTGGAGGATCGGGACGGCTAGTGAACACTGCCCGGTGTGAAGGCCATCGTTCAGCGCACCTACGGTCCGCCGGAAGTTCTGCAACTCACCGACGTCAATCGACCGGACGTGGCCGACGACACGGTTCTCGTGCGGGTGCGGGCTACGTCGGTCCATGCCGACATCTGGCACGCCGTAGCCGGGCTGCCATACTTCGCGCGCCCGGCGATCACTGGGCTGCGTCGTCCGAGGCACCCGGTGCCTGGCATCGACCTGGCCGGCACCGTCGAGGCGGTTGGGTCGGGCGTGAGCCGGTTCGCACCCGGGGACGCCGTCTTCGGTCAGGTGGCGCCGCCGAACAAGCAGTGGGTCAACGCAGGCACGTTCGCCGAGTTCGCGGCGGCGCCCGAGGCCGTCCTGGCTAGGGCCCCGAAGAACCTGTCCTTCGAGGAGGCGGCCGGGATCCCCGCACCGGGACTCATCGCCCTCGCCAACATCGAGCAGGCCCCCGACCTGCGCCCCGGTGACAGGGTGCTGGTCAACGGGGCCGGGGGCACGGTCGGCGCCGTTGCCATCCAGATCGCCAAGGCCGCCGGCGCGCACGTCACCGGTGTGGACGGGCCGGGCAAGCAGGAGTTCATGCGCAGCCTGGGCGTCGACGAGGTGCTCGACTACACGCGCACCGACTACACCGCCGCCGCAGGGCGCTACCGCCTCATCGTCGACATCCCGATGAACCATCCCTTCTCCCAGGCCCGACGCGCCCTTCAGTCGGACGGGGGCTACCTGGCCATCGGCCACGACGACTTTGGCCGCAGCGGCAACAAGTGGCTGGGAAGCATCCCGGCGATGCTGTCGCTGACGGTCCGCGCCCCGTTCACGCAGCAGCTTCCCGGCCTGACGACAAGCCAAGACATGGGCGCCCTGATGCACACGCTCGCCGACCTGGCCGGGGCTGGGCAGCTCACACCGGTGATCGCGCGCACCTACCCGCTCGCCGAGGCGGCGGCGGCGCTGCGCTACCTGATGGATGGCGAACCCCGCGGACGCGTGATCCTCACCGTCTAGCCCTGGTACGGCAAGGCGTGGGCGAGCGGGGCGGGCGCGTCGGCCGGATCTTGGCGTCGCAGCCAGACGCGCCTGCCGGCCGAGCCGACCGCGGCGAGGACGGCGGGCTCGGACCTCATGAACCTGCTGGTGCGCCAGCGCGTCGATCTGGTCCTCACCGGGCACGAGCAGATGTACCAGCACTATGGCGTCGAGGCTCATGGCGAAGCAGCCCTGACTCAGGTCGGGCGGACACCTGCGGGTAGCAGCTGATCGGTCAGCCACGCCCGCACAAGGTCGCTGAAGGGCTGGGGCTTCTCGGCGTTCCACTGGTGGAAGCCGCGTCGACGACGGCCGCTGTCGCTGCGGGCGCCACGCTCGGTAGCTCGTGGACGAAAGCGCGAGCCGGCGCACTGTCCTTGCTGTCCACGACAGCCAGGGTCGGCACCTGCAGGTCGTCCAGGGGCGGCACTGCACCGTTGGCGATCTCGTCCTGTCCGCGACAGTGCCGCAGGGGACGTCCGGGTGGCTGCGTCGATGAACGCTGCGCGTGACTCCTTGTCGGGCATGCCGCGGGCTCGAGCGACGACAGGGGCCCCCACGGCTTGACGTAGAGCCACGCAAGGAGCCGGTTGGCGAGGCGCAGAGGCGTGCTCAGGCTGCCCAGCGGGACACCGGAGGCCAGCAGCGTCCGTACGGCGTCCGGGTGCCGGACCGCGAGGTGAAGGCCGACGAGCCCACCGAGTGAGAGCACGACGACGTGGGCACGGCCGTCCGGCGTCTGTGTGCGGATCACGTCGGCCACGCGGTCGGCGGTCTCGGCCAGGCTCTGCCGCGCGGCGACAACTGGAGCGCACCGACGACGGACTCGGACGCGTCGCGCGCAAGTGCGGGTACACGACCGTCGAGACGTTCCACCGCTCGATCCGCCGGCTCGTCGGTGTCACTCCCGCCGACTACCGCGACAGGTTCCGGGGCCCGACCGCCACCGGCGAACCCGGCCAGCGACCCACGCCATCGGTGGCGACTGTCCGGACTCCGGGTCGCAGGAGCGAGTCTGTGAGGGCCCGCGAATAGACAAGGAGCGAAATCATGCTGTCGGAGTACGTGGAGCGGCGCAACGGCGTGGCGCTTTGGGCAGCTCGCTAGCTCGGATGCTCCACCGATCACTGCTGCGGCCGTGGTTGCCACGTTCATCGTCGGCGGGGCGATCTCCGGCTGGACGTGAGCGCGAGGCACGTCACGCCGACTGCCGCTCGACCGCCCCCACAGTGGCACGTGCTGGCGTTCGGCCGGCTGCCGTGGACGGTCGCGGCGTTCGCGGTGGATCGCTGGTCAGTGATTCGCCTCGGGGGGGTGCTGATGGAGAAGTGTGGGCGCGTGGTCGGCGCCGAGCTCGTCGAGCACGGCACGGAAGGTCGCGTACCGGTCCTCGCCGACTTGCCGGGCCCAGGATCGTTCGAGGTCGGCGATGTGGCGGTGGAGTTGGGCGGCGACGCGGTCGCCGGCGGGGGTGCGTCGCACGATCACGGCTCGTCGGTCGGTCGGGTCCGGGTCGGTGCGCACGAGTCCGAGGTCGATGAGCTCACGGACTCGTTGGCCGATGGCTTGCTTGGAGACCCACCGACCGTCGGCGAGCTCGGTCGGGCGTGCCCCGTCCTCGGGGAGCAGGTGCAGGATCAGCCCCTGCGATCCGCGCGTGATGGGCACCTGGTGGGTCTGCCGCAGTGCCCGCACGTCCTCGGCGATGCGACGGGTCAGCCACTCCACGGCTGCCAGCACGTTCGGGGACGTCATCTCTGGCCGGGAGGACATGCGACCTCGCTTCTCACCGTCGAACAGGGGCTCGGTAGTCAATCTACTTGACCATAGTAGTCAATCTGGTTTACGTTCCGGGGAGCTGCCCGAAGCCACCCGCCGGAGGTGCTCCCCATGGGAGTCGACACGACCCAGACCCACGAGGCCACCATCGACCCGGACACCCACCCGGCGGCGGCCCCGGACCAAGAACAGCTCACCGCCGTCGTGCGCCGCGTGACCGGACGACCCGACGCGCAGCTCGCCACCGTCAGGGTCCGTCCGGCCTCACATCGGGTGGAGAACTACACGACTCAGGCGCTGACCCACGTGTGGGGGACCCTGAGCGACGGCACGCCCTGGCGGGTGTTCGCCAAGACGCTGCGACCGGCCTGGCACGCCCCGCAGTGGGAGCTGATCCCGCCGCAGTTCCACGAGCAGGTCCGGCGCACGCTGAACTGGCAGGACGAACCACGCGTGTATGCCAGCCCGCTGGCTCGCGACCTACCGCCCGGCGTGCGGTTCCCCCACGTGTTCGCCGTCGACCACGGCGAGGAGCGAATCACCTTGTGGCTGGAGGACGTCGACGACACCGGGCCGTGGGACACCGCCCGCTACCTGCGCACCGCCCGCCGGCTCGGGCGGCTCGCCGGCCGGTGGCCCGAACACCGCGTGGTCGACGAGCTCGGACTGGGCCGCCGGCCACATGTGCAGACGTTGTTCAGCAAGGTCACCCATGCGGACCTGCCCGCACTCGCCGACGACGCGTTGTGGCAGACACCGGCCCTGCAGGCCGCGACCGCCCGCCACGGCGACCTGCGCGGCGACCTGGACCGGCTGGCCGCGGTGGCACCCACACTGGTCGAGGCGTACGAGAACCTGCCCCACGCACTCGCCCACGGCGACGCCACACCGGACAACCTGCACGAACCCACCCCAGGCGACACCGTCGCGATCGACCTCAGCTACGTCGGACCTGGCGCCCTCGGCAGCGACCTCGGCCAGCTTCTGGTCGGCCGGTTCGAGTCCGGCGCAGCCACCGAGCACGACCTCGACGCGATCCGGACGACGCTGCTGCCCGCCTACCTCGATGGCCTGGCCGACGAAGGCCTCGACGTCGACCCGGACCTCGTCGAGGCCGGGTGGGCCATTGCCCTGGCCATCAGGTCGGTCTTCACGGCCCTGCTCGTCGACCACCGTCCCGACCGCGACCCCGCAGCCCACAACGAGCTACTGGCCCGCCGGGCACTCACCTGCCGCTTCGGCCTCGACCTTGCCCTGGATGTCGCCAACCGACTCCGCTGAACGCCCTACCGGAACCGCGGGTGTCCTGACCTTGGCATTCTCCGCAGGCACGTGGGCGTGGATTCTGTCCCCGCAAGGCCAGGCCCTGATCCCATGGATGCGCGACTGACTGCCGACCCTGGGCCCTGGTCGTGTGGGGCCTGCCGGGCGCTGCGGACCGCCCTCGTCCGCAGTCCTGCTGACCTTCCGCCGGGTAGCGGCGGGGAGTCCGGGAGCGGCCCCGGAGGGCTGTTCAGTTCGTGGTCTTGGTGGAATTCCGCTCGGCGAGGTCACGGGCCCAGACTTCGGCGGCTGTGGGGTAGAGAGGCACGTCCTCATGATCTCCACGCAAGGAACGCCAGACCACCAGGACCACCGTCCCGTCGGCCTCGGTGAGCGTCGCGTCAGCATCAGGGGGAACCGGGTCGAGTCGACCCGAGTACAGGAAGACGATCTCGTGCCCGAGCTCGCCGTTGAGCCGATAGATGTTCTCCAGCACCGCAAGGAACGTGAGGTGGTGAACCGTCGCGGCCAGCTCTTTGCGCACTTCGCGCACGATGGCGTCGCGATGCGACTCGCCGAGTTCGACGCTGCCACCGATCAAGCGGTGGTATCCCCGTGGATCCTCAGCGGTGGGAGAGTGAACGCTGACCGCGTGCGGCGGGCGGTCGCTGAGGGTCGAGGACTACTGGGCGGCCGCTGCGGCGGGAGATGGCGACGCGGTGTTGGCACTGCTGACCGATGACGTTTCGGTGGGACCTTCCGGCACAGGAATCCAACCTGAGGGAAGCGATATCAGGCTGGTCCAGCCTGGTGGTCCGACGGATCGGTGACCCGGTCGTGGTCGACAAGCACGGGTCCTACGTCATCGCCCAGAGGGGCTCCATGCTCGACGATGAGACTCTGTACCTGATTCGCACCGCCGAGGAGGACGGCGAGCTCAAGATCGACTCCCTGACTCCCTACTACGACGCGGGACAGGCCGAGGCCGCCCGGAGGACCACAACGCTGTCGGAGTGGCGGCCCAGGCCCTCACTGTCCATCTGCAAGGTGTGCCCTGATCCGCGACAGTGCGCTCGGCTGTCACGAAGGCAGTGCGTCATGACCGCGATCCGGTAGCGCAGCCGCAGGCGACGGGGTGGCCCACGGGGCGCAGGCCCTCCTGCCGGGGGCGTACGCGCGTACGCTGGTCCCTGAGTGCCAGCCCTGCGCGACGAGAACGCGGAAGCCGCCGCGCCGACCCCCCGGGACCCGGTTCGTGGAAGGATCCAAGATGTCAGTGTGGTTTGACGGCTCCCAGCAGATCGACTGCAGCATCGAGGATGTGAAGCGCGCGCTTCAGGACCCCGGCGACCTCTACGCGGGGGTCGTGCGCCACATGCCGGGGATGACCAGCGTCGAGGTGCTGGAGAAGTCAGCCGGTTCGGTCGTCATCCAGACCAACGAAGGCACCATGACTCGCACGGCCATCACCGTGAGCCTTGACCACGACCCCGTCACCCTGGACGTGGACGAGGAGTACCAGGCCGGCACGTCAGTCACGACCACGGCGCACTTCCGCGACGAGTTCACCCCCACCGACACCGGCGTCAGCCACCGCCTGATCATCAGCGACCTCACAGCCTCCGGGGTGCTGGGGTTCTTCTACCGCCGGCTCGGCAGCGCCAAGATGGGCAGCGCCTTCCTCACCGCGTACGCGACACACCTCCGCGACACCAGCACGTAGCCGCCGCACACCAGCCGAGCCGCAGTAGGACTCTCACCCGGCCTTCATGGGCGGACGTTCCGCTGACGGGTCACGCCGACGCCCGGCGTGACCCGGGGTTGGTCAAGGTGAGTCAGCGACACCCATGCACCGATGGGCTCGGGTCGTGGCGTGGCTCTCGGCTAGCGGCTGCGGCTTGCAGCGGTAGGCGCGCGTCGGTCCAGGGTGAGCAGTCGCATCGACACCGTGGTCATCCACAGCAGTGCAGGCCACATGCCAGCACGTTGGAGCAAGCCGTTGGCGCCGGTGAGGACTTCGGACTGGATGACGGGCCCGGAGGCAAGCGTGAAGATGCCGACCAGCATCGACAAGACCTGCCAGCGGGTGCTGAAGCGGCCGTCGCGCGCGAACACCCACGCGGAGAGGATCGCCGCGGCGGGCAGGCCGATGGCGCCGGGCACGCTGAACACGCCGTGGAGCCGGCCTGTGGCGGTGACATCGACACAACCCGCGTCGCAGGGGAAGAAGCCGACGATCACCATGCCGACCCCACCCACCCCGAGGAAGACCACCGCCACCGCCTGCGGCCAGCCACCGCGCAGGACCAGGGCGTAGCAGGCCGCGAAAGCCAGGATCGACAACCCGAGCCCACCGAACCCGGCCACGTTCATCACCCACTGGTACGGGCTGTCCACGGCGCCCAGTTCGCTCTGGGTGTCGCGGATCGGGTCGTAGCCCTCCCACAGCAGGCCGAGCACCACGGTGAGCACGATGTACAGGACGGGTCCGACACCGGCGACGATCGCCAGCAGCATCGTCGTTCGCTTCGGCACCCGCTCGTGCCACGAGCTGATCGAGCCCTCCTGCACCCGCCACCTCCGGTCACACGGCCACGACGACACCCATCATCGCGCGACAAGCCGCGGGACACCGGACGACGGATGCGCGGATCTGCCGCATGTAGGGGGCCATCATGACCGCGACGATCGCGGGCGTTCGGCTGGGGTGACCCACTCCGCCGCGCAGCGTCCCGCTCGCGGCAGCGGTCGCCTGCACGCGGTTGCTTCTCGACCGGCCCGAGCCGGATCTCAGCAGGGTCGGGCTCCCGTCTCGCGCCATGCACCCTGTGTCGCGACGGCCGCGGCTAGCGGCGGCGCCGAAGAGCCATGCCGATCGCCACGCCGATGGCCGCAGCGACAGCCATGTCGCGCCGACGTGAGCGGCCGCGTCGGTCGGAGGTGGTGCCGTCGGAACCCCT
The DNA here is from genome assembly GCA_963714455.1 of uncultured Actinomycetota bacterium. Taxonomy (GTDB): domain Bacteria; phylum Actinomycetota; class Actinomycetes; order Jiangellales; family Jiangellaceae; genus CAVQGZ01. The sequence goes on along the minus strand of CAVQON010000017.1, from coordinate 109,870 downwards.
CGCGAGATGCTCGGCTTCCCACTGCTCCTCCTGCCTGGCCTCCTCGGCGTCCCCGGCCGCCCGCATGGCGGCGGCAGCCTCGAGGAACCGCGGCTGGACGAGAGGGGCGCCGCTGCGCTCGGCCGTCCACGCGGCGATCACCATGAGCAGCCGGGCGATGACGTAGATCCAGATGAGCAGCGCCACGGGCACCCCGAAGGCGCCGTAAGTGCTGTTGCCGGCAAAGCCGGAGATGTAGCCGATGAGCAGCCGCTTCAGCAGCTCCAGGCTGAGACCGCCGACGAGAGCCGCCGGGAGCAGCACGCGCCACTGCATGAGGATGCGCGGCAGGCCCGCGAGGATGTAGCCGACGAGAAGGCTTGCGGTGAGCAGGGCCAGTGTCTGTGCCAGCACGTTCGAGGCGACGAGCCCGACGGTCGACCCCTCTTGGTTCGTCAGGGCGAGCAGCCGCTCTCCTTCGCCGGAGACCCAGGTGCTGGCCGCCAGCGACAACGCGACCAGCGCACCGAGACCCACGAGCGCCAGCAGGTCGATGAGCTTGCGCAGCACCAGGTTGCCGTCACGGTCGGGCAGACCCCACATCGCCCGGATGGACGCTCGTGTCGCGTCGACCCACCCGAGCCCGGTGACCAGCAGCGTGGCGACACCGACGATCTGCAGGGAAGCCGCGCTGCTGCGCACCTGCTGGAGCCGCAGCTCGTCGGAGATGCCCGGAACGTACTGCTCCACGAACTCCTCGAGCTGGGCGACCCCGTCGCTGCCGACCACGCGGAGGGCGACCGAGAAGCCCAGGATGAGCAGCGGGAAGACGGACAGGAACCCGTAGAAGGTGACCGTGCCGGCAAGTCTCGTCCCGCGAAAGTGGTTGAACCGGTGAAGGGCACGCCCGACGGGCGTCGCCTTGGCCCACTGGGTCGTCGCATGCACCCGGTCGCGGGTGCGGCGCCACAGCCCGCGTGCTGTCGCTGCACCGGTGCCAGGCCGCTCCTGCACGGTAGCCACGCGCTATCGCCCCAGACGGAAGTCGCGACGGGCCTGCCATCCCTGGTGCGTGCTCTCGTAGAGGGAAAAAGCCGTCACGGCCCAGGCGGTGTCGAATAGAGCCTGCTCGTCGAAGGCTCGGTCGAGCTGGTCGTCGGGCAGGTCGTGGGCGATCGTGACGTGCGGGTGGTAGGGAAAGCGTTGGCGGGTGTGCAGCGGTCCTGCGCGAAGGCGGCCGGCGAGCACCTCGCAGCTGCTGATGCCGGCGACGACACCGACGAACACCACGGCCGACACCGGGCGGAACGTCCCGGTGCCGCGGATGTGAACGTCGAAGGGCGCTGTCACGGCTGCCGCGCTCGCCAGGTGCTCGACCACCGCCGGCCACTCGTCGGTCTCTATCTCGGTCGGCGGGACGAGGGTGATGTGCGCTGGCGTCGGCGGCGGATACCCGGACAGGGCCGTGCGGTACTCGTCCAGCTCCCCGCCGGCGGGGCGCGGGACGGGCAGGATGACTCCGACGGTAGGCAGGGGTCAGCGGCTTCCTGGGACGAACCCGATGCGGTCGTAGACGGCGCGCAATGTGTCGGAGGCGACGACGGCGGCCCGGGACGCTCCGTGCGCCAGGATGTCGTGCAGCGCGTCGGGGTCGTCCATCAGCGCAAGCGTCCGTTCGCGGAAGGGGGTGAACCTCTCGACGAACACCTCCGCCAGCTCCTTCTTGAGGTCTCCGTATCCCCGTCCGGCAAACGATGCCTCGACGTCGTCGAGGGACTGACCGGTCAGGGCGCCCAGCATCGTCATCAGGTTGGTGACCCCGGGCTTGTTCTGCGGGTCGGCCACCACCTCGCGGCCGGTGTCGGTCACCGCGGAACGGATCTTCTTGGCGTTGACCTTCGGGTCGTCCAGCAGGTCGAGAATGCCGGTGGGAGCCGAGGCCGACTTGCTCATCTTCGCCGTCGGGTCCGCCAGGTCGACGATCTTGGCCGTGTCGCGCGCGATCGCCGACTCCGGCAGCACGAAGGTGTCGCCGAAGCGTGAGTTGAACCGTTGCGCCAGGGTGCGCGTGAGCTCGAGGTGCTGGCGCTGGTCTTCGCCGATCGGCACCCGGTCGGCCTGGTAGAGCAAGATGTCGGCGGCCTGCAGAACCGGGTAGGTGAACAGGCCGACCGTGGCCCGGTCGGCGCCGCCCTTGGCCGACTTGTCCTTGAACTGGGTCATACGGCTGGCCTCGCCGAAGCCGGTGAGGCACGACAGCACCCACGCGAGCTGGGCGTGCTCGGGCACCTGGCTCTGCACGAACAGCGTGCAGCGCTGCGGGTCGAGGCCGGCGGCCAGCAGCTGCGCAGCCGCCAGCAGGGTGCGGCGGCGCAGCGTCGCCGGGTCGTGCTCGACCGTGATGGCGTGCTGGTCGACGACGCAGTAGAAGGCGTCGTGGTCCTCCTGCATCGACACCCAGTACTGAACCGCACCGAGGTAGTTGCCCACGTGGAAAGAGTCAGCGGTGGGCTGGATGCCGGAGAGAACCCGGGGCATGGCGAGAGCGGGGGTGTCCGTCGGCATGAGGGCATTCAAGCAAACGGCTCAGGGGGTGCCCGACGCACCGGGCAGCGCGCTCACGTGAACCCGGGCGATGCGTCGCCCGTCCAGCGAACGCACCTCGAGCCGGTGCCCGACGGCCTCGACGGACTCCCCTACCGCAGGCAGTCGGCCGAGCTGCGCGACGACGAACCCGGCAACGGTCTCGTAAGGACCGTCCGGCAACGTCACCCCGGTCTGCTCGGCGAACTCGTCGAGGTTGAGCAGCCCGTCCACCTCGCCGAGGCTGGGCTCCCGCTCGTCGGCGCCGGGCGCGTCGTACTCGTCGCGGATGTCCCCGATCAGCTCTTCGACCAGGTCTTCCATGGTGACGATGCCATCGGTGCCGCCGTACTCGTCCACGACGATGGCCAGGTGCGAGCCGGCGCGTCGCATCTCGCTCAGCGCCGACAGCAGCTGCTTCGTGTCGGGCAAGAAGATGACGTCGCGCGCCAGTGCCCCGACCCGGACGCTGCGTCCGGCCATCTTGGGGTCGAGCAGGTCACGGATGTGCACGAAGCCGACCACGTCGTCCGGAGACCCGTCGGTCACCGGGTAGCGGGAGTGCGGCTGGGCCATGGCCTCGGTGACGGCCTTGCTCACCGGTTGGTGGGCGTCGAGAAACTCGACCTCGGTGCGCGGCACCATCACCTCGCGAATCTGCCGGTCGCCGGCGTCGAAGACGTCGCCGACGATGCGGCGCTCCTCCTCGCCGAGCTCTTCGTGCCCGGAGACCATGTCGCGCAGCTCGTCCGGCGTGATCTGGCCGCGACCGATGCTCGGGTCGCCACCGACCAGCCGCACGACGAGGTCGCTGGAGAACGAGAGCAACCAGATGACCGGCCGGAACAGGGTCGCCAGCACGTCCAGGGGCGGCCCGAGCGCCCACGAGACCCGCTCGCTGCGCTGCAGAGCCAGCCGCTTGGGGGCGAGCTCACCGAAGACGAGCGAGAGGTAGGCGATGATGACGGTGATGAGCACGAGCGCTGTGGTCTGCGCTGCCGCGGGTTCGAGGCCCCAGCCCTGCAGCACGGGGGCGAGGTCGTCGGCCAGCGTCGCCGCACCGAAGGCGGCGGACAGGAAGCCCGCAAGGGTCACTCCGATCTGCACCGCAGCCAAGAAGCGGCTCGGGTCGGCCGCCAGCCGCGCGATGCGCCCACCGCGACGTCCTCGTGCCGACAAGGCCTTGATCTGGCTCTCGCGCAGGGAGACGAGCGCGATCTCGGCGGCGGCGAACAGTCCCCCGAGGAGCACAAGGAGCATGACGAGAGCGAGGTTCTGCCAGGTCTGGCTCACGTTCTGCTCACCGTCTCAGCGGCGGGATGGTCGTACTCGTCCACGGCGCCGAGGGTAGGCGAGGTCAGCCTGCGGTGACGGCGGTCCCACTCGCCGCCGGTCCCGCCGCACCGACCCACCACGTCCAGCGGTAGGTGCCGGGGCCGACCCTTGACGCCTCCCGGGTGTCAGGACCGCAGGCGCCGGTACCCACGCCGCGAACGGCGACATCGATGTGGAGCTCGCAGCCCGGGCGCGACGGCAGGTCGGACGCCAGCGCGGTCGCCTCGAGGTCTGCGTCGCGGTCGCGGCCCACCCGGAATGCGAGCAGGGGCCCGTCCGGATCGGCTGCGACGACGAGACGTCCGACCGGGCCGACCAGGGCAAGCTCACGCATCTCGACCCGGGTGCCGTGCTCCTGCGGGTGGACGAGCGGCTCGGCCATCTGATCGACTCGTCGACGGTGGCGCCCCACGACGGCGGAGGCCCGCCGGTCGGGGTAGCACTCGTGTGGCCCGAGCCCCCACCACTCGACGTCGTCGAGGCCGGCTGCCACCTCGACGACCGCGCCGACCCGGGGGACGTCGGCGAAGGCATCGGGAACGACGACGACCTCGTCGATCCGCAGCGGCCCAGACGGTGGTGCGGTGACGGTGCGCGTCCACGTCGCCTGCCCGTACCCCGTCGGAGACACGAGGCGTCCGCTGGCCTCGACGCGCAGCACACCGTCGTAGTCGGAGACGACCGGCGTCTCCCACTGGGCCTCCAGCCGGTCCAGTCCCCAGGTGTGCCAGTCGCCCGCACGGCCACGCTGCCACGCGGGACCGCCGACGGTTCCGTCGTTGTCCGTCGGGGCACGCCAGAGGGTCGCACCGAGGCGGCCGAGCACCTCGGTGTCGTCCATGCGCACCGCGTCCCACCCCGACGGGCCGGGGACGACGTCGAGCACGCACTCCACCGACGGCAGCCGTCGGGCAGCCGGTGCGGGCACCGGCAGCGGGTGCTGGTCCCAGGCGACGACGTGTCCGGTGGGGGCCCATGCCGTGGCTTCACGTTGGGCGATGACGACGTCCAGGTGCGCCTCGCTGGCTCCCCCGACCAGATCGGCCAGCGGCGGCGCGGCGTCCATGGTCATCGTGACCGAGTCGCGTGGGCCCAGCGGCGGCAGGTCGAGCGGACCTGAAGCCACCACCGCGCCGTCTGCGCGCACCGCCCAGGATGCCGACAGGTCACTGATGTCGCGGTGGAAACGCTCGTTGCTCACGCGGACGGTCAGTGCCCTCGCTGGGTCAGCGTCGAGCGCGACCCGCACGGGGCGTCCCAGCCATGCCAGCTCGGTGAGGCCCGCGTGGGGACGCCGGTCGGCGTCCACGAGCCCGTCGGCGCAGAAGGCGCCGTCGTGGTGGGGCTCGCCGAAGCCGCCGCCGACGACCAGCCGACCGTCGCGACGCAGCGAGTGGTCGGCCCACTCCCACACGAACCCGCCCTGCACCCCCGTACCCGGCTCGAAGAGCGCCCAGTACTCGTCCAGGCCGCCGTTCGTCGTGCCCATCGCGTGGCTGTACTCGCAGAGCACCATCGGGCGGGGGTCGTCCCCGTCTGCCCACGCCTGCACCTGCTCGATGCTCGGGTACATGGGGCACGCCACATCGGTGGCCTGACCTGGCACGGAGCCGGCGTCGAGTCGATGGCACCCCTCGTAGTGGACGAACCGTCCAGGGTCGACCCGGTGGATCCACGCCGACGCCGCGTCGTGCACCGGGCCATAGCCCGACTCGTTGCCCAACGACCAGCCCATGACGCTCGGACGGTGGCGGTCGCGCACCACCATGCGCTGCACCCGGTCGAGGATGTGCGCGTCGAACCTGCTGTCGTGCGTGAGGCTCGCCGTGCGCCCGTGAGACTCCACGTCGGCCTCGTCGAGAACCCACAGCCCCAGCTCGTCGCACAGGTCGTAGAGAACGGGGTCGTTGGGGTAGTGCGACGTGCGCACCGCGTTGATGTTGGCGGCCTTCATCATGTGCAGGTCTGCTCTGATGTCGTCGGCGGTGACGGCCGGCCCGCGGTCAGGATGGTCGTCGTGACGGTTCACGCCCTGGATGCGCACGGGCTGCCCGGCGAGCAGCAGCGCGCGGTCGGTCACCCGCACCGACCGGAACCCGACGACAAGGCTCGACACCTCGACCACCTTGCCGGACGGGTCGCGAAGCGAGACGAGCACCCGGTAGCGGTGCGGATTCTCGGCTGTCCAGACGGCGACGCCTGGAAGCTCAGCGCGCAGCCGAACCACCTGCCCCGGCCAGGCGTGCGCCCACACCGTGGCCGACCCGTGCGACGTCCCGTCGAACCTGGGGATGTCACCGGCCAACGCCGAACCGCCGGTGAGCGCGACGGGCTCGCCGGCGAGGGTCTCGACGCTCACCTCGACACCCCAGCCAGGCTCGAGCCGGCCCGGGGAGCCGACGTGGACAGCGAGGTCGAGACGGCCGACGCCATCCTCGACGTCGGTCTGCGTGGCCAGGTCAGCGAGATAGACGTGGTCGGTGGACAGCAGCAGCACCTCGCGGGGCAGCCCGGCCTGCCACCACTGGTCCTGGTCCTCGATCCACGAGGCGTCGCTCCACCGAGTCACCACGAGCGCGAGGTCGTTGGCGCCGATGCGGACGGCGGCGCTCACGTCGAACTCGCTGGGCAGGTGGCCCGGCTTGGCCATGCCCACCGGGTGGCCGTTCACGAAGACGTAGAGGCCCGACAGAGCCGCGCCGACGTGCAGCACGGTGCGCCGCGTCCCCCACTTGTCGGGCAGGTCGAACGACCGTCGGTAGACGACGGTGGGGTTGTCGTCAGGGATCGCGGGGGCCTCCAGGCCGGGCGCGCTGTCGGTGTCGAGGTCCCATGGGTAGACCAGGTTGAGGTACGCGGGGTCATCCCCGAGGCCCGCCATGGTCCAGACGCCGGGGACTGCGACCTCGTGCCAGTGCTCGCCCGCGGTGGCTCCGGTGACGTCGGCCGCCTCGACCATCTCGGGCCGTTCACGTCGGACGAGGCGCCAGGTGCCGTTGAGCGACTGGAACCAGGGGCTGTCCTCACGGCCCCCTCGTGCCCCGGCCTCGTCCGGGAACGGATAGGCAGTGGCCCGCGCCGGTAACCGTCCGATGTGCACCACCTCAGGCCGAGCCCAGGTGCGAGGGCCGAACACATCGAGAGCACCAGTCATCCCGCTGTCACCTCCATGAGAAGCAGCTGCTCGGGCCACATCGAGGGCATGGCCAGCCCGACGTCGGCAAGCGCCGCGCCCGACAGCCGAACCGGGCCCGGCAGCCACGGCGGGTAGCCGACCGCAGGCGGCGCAGCACCGGGCTCGAGTGCCACGACCGTGTAGACGGTCGAGCGGTCGAGTCCTGGCAACCGCACCGGTGGCGGCGGGGAGAAGGCGCTCGTGGCCATGCCGACAACGGCGAACACCGCGTGGTCGAGGCCGTCGGCGACGACGCCGTGCACCAGCCGCGCCGGGTCGGGGTCGTCGGCACGGACGACCTGGCCGGCGTGCAGCAGCGGACGCAGCCGCTTGTAGAGAGTGATCCACCGGGTGAGCTCCGCTCGGTCCGCCTCGTCGGCCGAAGCGATGTCCCACTCGATCCCGAAGTGCCCGAACAGAGCGGTGCCGGCCCGGAACGACACGGTGTGCCGTCGACCGGTCGTGTGCGACGCCTCAGGTCCGACGTGGGCGCCGATCATCTCCGGCGGCACGATCAGGCCGGTCCAGCGCTGGATCTGCTGACGCTCCAGGGCGTCGTTGCAGTCGCTGGCCCACACCCGGTCGGTGCGTTGCAGGATCTCCAGGTCGACGCGCCCACCACCGGAGGAGCACGACTCGATCTCGAGCCCGGGGTGCCGAGCGCGCAGCTCGTCCATCAACCGGTACAAAGCCAGGGTCTGCCGGCGCACCCCCGGCTCGCCACCAGGACTGTGCCCGGCATCGACGAGCACGCGGTTGTGGTCCCACTTGAGGAAGGCGATCGGGTACTCCACGAGCAGGTGGTCAAGGTGGGCCAGCAGGTAGTCGTAGGCGGCTGCGTGGCCGAGGTCGAGCACCTGCTGATGGCGCGACTCCGGCGGAACCCGCCCCCCGGCGCTCAGGAGCCAGTCGGGGTGGACGCGGGCCAGGTCCGAGTCAGGGTTGACCATCTCCGGCTCGACCCACAGGCCGAACTCCATGCCCAGACCCCGGACGTGATCAGCGAGCGGGTGAAGGCCATCGGGCCAGACGTCGGAGTCGACCGTCCAGTCGCCGAGCCCGGCGGTGTCGTCCCGACGCCCGCGGAACCACCCGTCGTCGAGCACGAACCGCTCGACGCCGACGGCCGCGGCTGTGTCGGCCAGGCGGGTGAGCGTGGCCAGGTCATGGTCGAAGTAGACGGCCTCCCAGGTGTTGAGCACGACCGGCCGTGGTCGGTGGGGATGGCTGTCGCGGTCGCGGAGCCAGCGATGGATGCGCGACGCGACGTCGTCCAGCCCGTCGCCGTACGACGCGACAAGCCACGGACCCTCGTACGTCTCCCCCGGGCCCAGCCGTACCTCGCCGCTGAGCAGAAGCTCACCCCCACCGAGGAGCGTCGTCGCGCTCGGTAGTCGCTCGACGTAGGTGCGCTGGTTGCCGCTGTAGGCGACATGCACCGCCCACACCGGCCCATGGCGAAACCCGAAGCCGGGCCGCCCCACGCACAGCAGCGTCGGCGAGTCGTGCCCCGTCCGGCCGGACCGTATGTCGCGGACGTGCGAGCCGACGAGCACCGGGCCACGCTGCGGGCTGCGTTCCCGGGTCCAGCGACCGGTGAGGTCGAGCATCTCACTGGCCTCGATCGGCACCGGAAGCGCCGTGACCAGCCCGTCGACCGTGAACGGCGACTCGGCGTCGTCGTTGGTCACGCTCGCTCGCACGCGCACCAGCCCGGACGCCTCGAGCCGCACCTCGATGACCGACGAGAGCTCGGCCACCGGGTCGCTCGCGTGCACCACGACCGAGCCACCCGACGAGCCGTCCGAGGTCACGTCCAGCGCTGTGGTCGCCAGCAACGGCGACCAGTCGCGGCCGTCACGATGCCCACGCAGCCCCGGCATCCCGAGCCAGCCCCGGCTGTGCTGGGGGACGACCTCGGCGACCACCGGCACGTCCAGCCCCGCCGGCACGACGGCAGGAGTCATGGCTCGGGCGAGGTCGGTGACCTCGGCGTCGTGCCCCAGGTCGGCGCCCCAGTGCAGCATCTGCGGCAGCCGACCCCCGCCGACATCCACCAGCACGGAGACGCCCGCGGCCCGAAGGTGGACCAGATCGGTCACCCCTTGGCCGAGCCCATCGTCAGGCCGCTGACGAACTGCTTGCGCAACACGAAGAACACGACCAGCGTGGGGATGGCGATGATCACCGAACCAGCAGCCACCAGGTTGATGTCGGTGAAGAACGTGCCGCGCATGTTGTTGAGCGACGACGTGATGGGGAACTTCGAGGAGTCCTGAAGCAGCACCGTCGCCCAGAAGAACTCGTTGTAGATCCACGTCGTCTGCAGCACCGCCAGCGCCGCCAGAGCAGGCCTCACCAGGGGGATCGTCAGCTGGAAGTACTGCCGCCAGACCGAGGCGCCATCGACCTCTGCCGCCTCGTACATCTCTCTGGGCAGCGTCTTCATGTAGTTGCTCAGCACGAAGGCACAGAACCCGGTCTGGAACGCCACGTTGACCAGGATCAGTCCGAGGTGGGTGTTGAGCATGTTCCCGTTCGGGTTGAGCCACTCAGGCACTGGTGTCGCCAGGAACATCCGGAAGACCGGCACCAGGAGCGCCTGCGGCGGGAGCAGGTTGGCCGCCAGGAACAGCGCGAGCATCGTGAGGTTGAACTTGAACGAGTACCGGGACAGCACGAACGCGAACATCGACGCGAGTACGAGCGTCAGCAGTACCGCCGGAACGGTGATGATGAGCGTGTTCTGGAACGCCTGCGCCATGTTTCCGCGGTCCCAGGCCTCGACGTAGTTGTCGAACGTCCAGCCACCCAAGGACAGGTAGCCGTTGGCCTGGGTGTACTCGTAGCTGCGCAGCGACTGTGCGAGCGCGTACACGAGCGGGAACAACCAGGCCAGCGACATGAAGGTCAGCAGGCCGTAGGTCAGCAGCTTGTTCTGCTGCTTCTGGCCCGGGTAGGTGACCTGGCGGTCGGCGGCCTTCTTCTGCTTGCGCGACGGTGCAGCGACGGCGCTCATCGGGAGCCTCCGGGCTCGTCCTTCATGACCACCCGCAGGTAGATGATGACGAAGACGGTGGAGATGAGGAGCATGATCGTGGCCAGGGCAGACGCGAAGCCGATACGGCTCGCCTCGCCGCTGACGTTCTGGGTCACCAGCGCCGCAATGAGCTCCAACCCGTTGCGTCCCTTGTTGATCACCCAGACGATGTCGAACGCACGCAGCGACTCGATCACCGTGATCACCAGGACGATGATGTTGATGGGCTTCATCACCGGGAAGACGATCTTGAAGAACGTCTGTCGCTCGGTACAGCCGTCCATCAGCGCGGCTTCGCGCAGCGCCATGTCGACCCCTTTCAGCCCGGCCAGGTACATCAGCATGATGTAGCCGGTGTGCCGCCAGCCCTGGGCGACGAGAACGGCGTAGAAGTTCACGCTCGGGTCGCCGTACCAGTCGGTCGTCCCCCCGGTGACGGCGTTGATCAGGCCCTGGTCGCGCGAGTAGATCAGCTGCCAGATGAAACCGGTGAGGGCCAAGGACAGCACCACCGGCATGAAGAACGACGTCTCGTAGAACCAGCTGTACCGCAGCTGCCGGTCCAGCAGCACCGCAAGGTAGATCCCGAGCACGGTCGGCACCGTGAACAAGAAGACCAGCATCACGAGGTTGTTCTGCATGGCCGGCCAGAACGGCGGGTAGATCGTGGTGGCGTTGACGTAGTTCTCGACGCCGATCCACTCGATCTGGTCCAGCCCGCCGATGCCGTCCCACTTGCCGAAGCTCAAGACGACGGTCGCGATGGCCGGGAAGACCACCAGGACGAGAACAAGGACCAGGGGTACACCGAGGAAGAAGCCGACGACGGTCTTGTCTTTGCGACTCAGTTTCTTGAGGTCGCTGACCTTCTTCGTCCTCTTGGGGCGGCCACCCTCCCCGCCCTCACCGGGCGGGGAGGTGACCCTCGCGGGTGCTGCCGTGGCCACGGAAGACCCTCCTAGCCGAAGATCGTCTGCGCCTGGGCCTGCATGTCGGCGAGGATCGAGTCGACGTCAGCCGGGTTCTGCAAGAAGCTCTGCAGAGATGGGATCACGACGGTCGAGGCGAAACCCGTGTCTGTGTCGCGGTCGAGGAACTGGGCGATCGCCTCGGAGGAGTTGATCAGCTCAGCGCCGGCCTGCTGCACCTCGCTCAGCTCGGCGGTGGTGGCCGAGGAGTTCGCCCACAGCTGCGGGTAGCCGCCTGCCGTCTGGGCATCGCCGTTGGCAGAGCTGCCCAGCCACGTGAGGAAGTTCGTGGCCCCGTCCAGGTTCTTGGGATTCGCGGCCATGGCGTAGCCGTCGATCGGAGCATCGATCGCGCCCTTGCCGATGGCCGGGTCGATCTCGGGGAACGGGAACACCCCGAAGTCGTCGATCTCCTCGGCGATGGCGGGCGTGTCGGTGATGGCGAACTGCCCGAAGTAGTACATGCCGGTCTCGTTCTTCTGGAACGCCGTGGCTGCCTCCTGCCAGGTGCGGCCGAGCGGATCCGGCTGCATGAGGGGGAGCAGATCCGTCCACTCCGCGAAGACGGCCTTCACCTGGTCGCTGTCCCAGCCCTGGCCGGTCCTCATGAGCTCCATGTGGAAGTCGTAGCCGTTGATGCGCATGTTGAGGATGTCGAACGTCCCCATCGCGGGCCAGCCGTCCTTGTCCGAGAACGACATCGGGACGAGTCCAGCCGATTCCATGTCTGCTGCGAGGGCCTTGAACTCGTCCAGCGTCTCCGGGGGCGTCCACCCGTTCTCGTCCCACAGGCTCTTGCGGTAGTACACCGCCCACGGGTAGTTCTGCTCCGGGATGAAGTACTGGTTGCCGTCCTCACCGGTCGAGGCGTCCTTGAACGCCTGGGACATCTGGTCGGTCGGGAAGATGTCGGAGATGTCGCGGAAGAGGCCGTCCGCGGCGAACTGCTGCATGCGGTACCCGGCGAACCACGTGAACACGTCGTCCGGGTTGGACTGGACATAGTTGTTGAACTGCTCCTGGAACGTGTTGTGGTCGACGGCATTGGTGACGACCGTGTTGCCCGACTCGGCTTCATAGGCGTCGACGGCCACGACACGACGGTCGTAGGCGGGACCGCTGCCGTCACCCTCGTTCAGCCCGAACGTGACCTCCTGGCCGCCGGCGGCGCCGGCGTCACCCGTCGCAGCACTGCCGGTGTCGGTGTCGTCGCTTCCACACGCGGCCAGCAGGCCAGGGACTGCCAAGCCGGCCCCCACCATGCCCGCGCCACGCAAGAACGACCGTCGCGGCACGCTCGTTGCGGCCACGCTCGGCGGGATAATGCGGGCGAGGTACTCGGCCTCACTGCGGGGCTTGGACATGGATGCCTCCCTGGGCGTACCGACCGCGGGGAACCCCCCCACGGGGTGAACGTGTTCGAACATTTCTGTTCGCGATGTGCTCACTTTCGTAACTTCCAGCGGCCCTGTCAAGAGTCATGGGACCAACTGACGTCACAAGCATGCAACAAGATGGCAACGAACAACCCGGGGACGGCCTCCGAACCCCCCACAAATCCCCAACTGATGGCCCCGTATGTGTCAGTTCTTGTTCATATCCTGTTGACATCTGAATCGTCGGTGAGAGACTAAGACGTCCGTCGACTCGCTGAGGGGGTGTCGCGTGCTCGCCTCGGAACGTCAGGCCCGCATCCTGGACGAGGTCAAGCGACGGGGCGCCGTGCGCGTCGCGGTGCTGTCGGACATCCTCGGGGTCTCCGACATGACGATCCGCCGAGACCTGGACGTGCTGGCGAGCCAGGGACTGCTCGACAAGGTGCACGGCGGTGCGACCGCGCCGGCCCCGCTCAGCACGCACGAGCCCGGGTTCGAGGCGAAGTGGGTGCGGCAGCAGGACGAGAAGGCCGCCATCGCGCGGGCTGCGGCCCGTCTGGTCGAGCCCGGCATGGCCATCGGCCTGTCTGCCGGCACCACGACGTGGGCGCTGGCCCAGCGCCTCACCGAGGTCCCTCAGCTCACCGTGGTGACCAACAGCATGCAGGTGGCGCAGGTCTTCCAAGGCGTCACGCCGTCCGGACGCACCGTCATCCTCACCGGCGGCGTGCGTACACCGTCGGACGCCCTGGTGGGACCGGTCGCCGTCGCCGCCCTGCGCCAGCTGCACCTCGACCTGCTCTTCCTCGGCGTGCACGGCATGACCGAACGGGCTGGGTTCTCCACGCCCAACCTGCTGGAGGCCGACGTCAACCGGGCGTTCGTCGAGGCCGCGCACCGTCTGGTCGTGCTGGCCGACCACACCAAGTGGGGTCAGGTCGGGCTGTCGACCATCGCCCCGCTCGACGCCGCCGACTTCGTCATCAGCGACACCGGGCTCGACCTCGCCGACCAGAACCGGCTGCGAGAGATCGTGGGCGACCTGCACCTGGTCGACCCTGGCGAGCCGACGTGAACGTCACGGTCGGCCATCTCGCCGACGGGCGCGAGATCGTCTTCTTCGACCGCTCTGACGTCGCGCGACCCGTCGTCGACTCCCGCGACCTGCCCCCCGTGCGCATCTCGGCCGAGATCCGCTACGACGCCCTCGCCGACGAGTGGGTGGCGGTGACGGCCCACCGCCAGTCGCGTACCCACCAGCCGCCGACACAGCTCTGCCCGCTGTGCCCGTCCACGGCCGACCGGCTCACCGAGATCCCCGAACCCGACTACGACGTGGTCGTGTTCGAGAACCGCTTTCCCAGCTTCGCCGTCCAGTCCGCCCAGGGATGGGAGCCCCCGTCGGACGACCCCCTTGACCAGCGCCGTCCGGCTGTCGGGCGCTGCGAGGTGGTGTGCTTCTCGCCGCGCCACGACGCCTCGTTCGCCGACCTCGACGTCGACCAGGCCCGAGTGGTCGTCGACGCGTGGGCGCACCGGACGTCCGCACTGACCGCGCTGCCCGAGGTGGCAGCGGTCGTCTGCTTCGAGAACCGTGGGGCCGAGATCGGCGTGACCCTCTCCCACCCGCACGGCCAGATCTACGCCTACCCCTTCGTCCCGCCGACTCTGCGGACGATGCTCGACGTGGCACGCAGGTACCGCGACCGAACCGGCAGCAACCTGTTCGGCGACCTGCTCGCATCCGAGCTCAAGGCCGACGTGCGAGTCGTGCTGCAGTCCGAGCACTGGGTCGCCTTCGTACCGGTCGCCGCCCGATGGCCGGTCGAGGTGCACGTCTACCCGCGCCGACAGGTCGCCGACCTCACCGAGCTGGACGACGGCGAGCGCGACGACCTCGCCGCGGCCTACCTGCGGCTGCTGCGGGGCCTCGACGACCTGTTCGGGGTCCCCCTGCCCTACATCGCCGCGTGGTACCAGGCCCCGACCCGTGCCGATCGCGACCTGGCCTGGCTGCACCTGCGGGTCATGTCGGTGCGCCGCGCGCCGGACAAGCTCAAGTACCTGGCCGGCTCGGAGTCGGCGATGGGCGCCTTCATCAACGACATCGTTCCAGAGGACATGGCCGCTCGACTACGGTCCACAGTGGGCAGCGAACCGCTGGCCAGGCTTGGGTGAGGCAGTCGACGAAAGGGACGTCCATGAAGCTTCTCGTGACCGGTGGAGCCGGGTACATCGGGTCGGTCGTCGCAACCCAGCTGCTCAGCGCCGGGCACGAGGTGGTGGTGCTCGACAACCTCGACACCGGGCATCGCGACGCCGTCCCCGAGGGCGCCACCTACGTGCAGGCCCGCATCGACGAGGCCCAGGACGTGCTGGCCGACGGAATCGAGGCGGTCGTGCACTTCGCGGCCAAGTCGCTCGTCGGCGAGTCGGTCGCGGCCCCGGAGATCTACTGGCGCAACAACGTCGTGGGCAGCCTGGCGCTGCTCGACGCCATGCGCCGCACCGGCGTGAGGCGCATCGTGTTCTCGTCCACGGCGGCGACCTACGGCGAGCCTGGCGTGAGCCCGATCACCGAAGACACCCCAGCCGTCCCCATCAACCCGTACGGGCAGACCAAGCTGGCCGTCGACAACATGCTCTCCGGGGAGGCCGCGGCGCACGGGCTGGCCGCGGTGTCGCTGCGCTACTTCAACGTCGGCGGGGCCTTCGCCGACCGCGGCGAGCGCCACGTCCCGGAGACGCATCTGATCCCCAACGTGCTCGCCGTCGCCACCGGGGACCGCGA
Organism: uncultured Actinomycetota bacterium; assembly: GCA_963714455.1. Classification (GTDB taxonomy): domain Bacteria; phylum Actinomycetota; class Actinomycetes; order Jiangellales; family Jiangellaceae; genus CAVQGZ01. The sequence goes on along the minus strand of CAVQON010000017.1, from coordinate 94,623 downwards.
GCAGGTCGCCATCTTCGGCACCGACTACCCCACCCGCGACGGCACCGCCGTGCGCGACTACCTGCACGTGGAAGACCTGGGCCGGGCGCACCTGCTGGCCCTGGAGAAGGCCGTGCCCGGCGAGCACCTCATCTGCAACCTCGGCACGGGTACCGGCTACACGGTGCGCGAGGTGGTGCAGGCGTGCCGGACGGTCACCGGGCACGAGATCCCCGCGGTCGAGCAGCCCCGTCGCGCCGGAGACCCGCCGGAGCTCGTGGCGTCGAACGCGCGCGCCGCCGAGCGGCTCGGGTGGACGGTCGAGCACGGGCTGGAGCGGATCGTCGCCGACGCGTGGGCTTTCATCTCGTCCACCTGATCCCAGGCGTCGCGCCCGCAGACGTCGTCTGAGAAGGCGACGGCAGGCATGAGCTCGTAGGCTTGCCCGTCGTGCCTGAGCTGCGAACGGTCGTCGATCAGCGGCGCATTGCCGTGGCGCCCGGCGTCGAGCTCGCGGCGCGCGAGTGGGGCGCGACCTCGTCGTCTCCTACGGCCGTCCTCGTGCACGGGCTCGCCTCGACGTCGCGGCTGTGGGACAGGGTGGGCGCACGGCTGGCGGCGCTGGGCCACCGGACGGTGGCGGTCGACCTGCGCGGGCACGGCGAGTCGGACGCTCCGGACGACGGCTATGACACCGGCACCGCGGCTGACGACGTGGTGGCGGTGCTCGACTCGATGGGCGGGACACCGGTCCTGCTGGCCGGCCAGTCATGGGGCGGCAACGTCGTTCTCCAGGTCGCTGCGCGGCGACCTGACCTGGTGGCCGGGCTGGCCCTCGTCGACGGTGGATGGATCGACCTCGCGCGCCGGTTCGACTCGTGGGAGTCGGCTCTCGCCGTGCTCACCCCACCTGCCATCGACGGCATGGACGCCGCAGCCTTTCGCTCGATGGTGGCCGGCTCGCTGGCCGACTTTCCGCCCGGGGCGGTCGAGGCCGCCACGTCCGTCGTCCGCGAGCTGCCGGACGGGACGATCCGGCGGCGTCTCACCGTCGCGCGCCACCTGAGGATCCTGCGCTCGATGTGGGAGGACGACCCGACGCGGTGGTACCCGTCGGTGAGCGCCCCGACAGTGCTCATGCCCGCGACGAGCGGCGACACGCTGCCCGACGAGGTCGCCGGTGCCGCGCAGTCCATCCCCCGAGCCACGGTGCGTCCGTACCCGGGCGCGCACCACGACCTTCACCTGCAGCGACCCGACGAGGTCGCCGCCGACATCAGGAGCCTGCTGTGAGCCTGCTCGTCATCATGGGATCAGGCGAGACCGCCCCAACGATGGTCAAGGTGCACCGGCGGGTGTTCGAGTCCGTCGGGGACGGCCCGTCCCTGCTCCTTGACACTCCCTACGGGTTTCAGGGCAATGCCGACGACCTCAGTGACCGGGCGGTTGCCTACTTCGCCGACGTGGCGAACAGGGCGGTGCGCCCCCTGCAGTGGCGGGTGCCCGGCGACGCCACGGCAGCCGATCGCGCCGTGGCCGGGATGCGCGAGGCCCGCTGGGCCTTCGCCGGGCCCGGCTCGCCGACCTACGCCCTGCGAGTCTGGGCCGGCAGTGGACTGGACGCCGAGGTCGCCGGAGTCGTGGCGCGCGGCGGCGCCAGCGTCTTCGCCAGTGCTGCCGCGCTGACGCTCGGGTCGCACACCGTCCCCGTCTACGAGGTGTACAAGGTGGGCGAGGAGCCGGCCTGGCGTCCCGGGCTCGGTGTGCTCGAACGGGTGACGGGCATCCGCGCGGCCGTCGTCCCGCACTGGGACAACAACGAGGGCGGCAACCACGACACACGGTTCTGCTACCTGGGTGCCGACCGCCTCGCGCGGCTCGACGCCGCCTTGCCCGACGGGGTGGGCATCCTCGGGGTCGACGAGCACACGGCGCTGCTGATCGACCCGGACGCGGGCACAGCCGTCGTCGACGGGCGCGGCACCGTGACCGCGCGGTACCGAGGCGTCGAGACGGTCTGGCCGGCCGGGGCCGAGATCTCGATCGCCGCTCTGCGGGAGAGGTTGGCGGGACGTGACGCGAGGGCGGTCGAGTCACGGGTCGCGGCCGAGAGGATCGGTGCCGGGCGGGTGGACGGTGGCGGTGCCGGCGACGACGCGGACCCCGACGGCGTGCTGTCCCCGGCCACTCTGCGCGACGCGAGCGACGCCGCCGAGGCGGCCTTCGCCGTCGCAGTCGACGCGCGCGACGCCGAGGCAGCCGTGGCCGCGGTGCTCGGACTGGAGCAGGCCATCCACGACTGGTCGGCCGACACCACGCAGAGCGACGACGCCACGCACGCGCGACGCACCCTGCGGGCATTGGTGGTGCGCCTCGGCGACCTGGCCCGTGCCGGTGTCACCGACCCGCGCACTGTCGTCGGGCCCTTCGTCGAGCTGTTGCTCGCGCGCCGGGAGGCGGCCCGCGACGCCCGTGACTGGCCGGCCGCCGACGCGGTGCGCGACGGGCTGGCCGACCGGGGGGTCGAGGTGCGCGACACCGTCGACGGCAGCGAGTGGCACCTGCGCGATGCCTGACAAGAGCTCGCCCGCACTGGCCGTCCACCCCTGCCGACAGGAGTGCCGGTGGCGACCCACGCAGCGCGTCGTCGCAGCTGAGAGGCTGTTTTCCTGCCAGTCGTGCGGTTCGCAGTGGGTGGCATCGCAACCCTGGACGCCGGTGGACGCCGACGGTACCCGCGACCCCGCCGTCGACGCCGCCCTCCAGGCGGCCGTCACCTCCGGTCGACGTCGGCCGCCAGGTCACAGTTAGGTTGCAGTCCGGCACGCGGGATGTACCCAGGAGCGATCCGTGGCCGAGGTTGTTATGGTCGACGACGACCGTGCCGAGGGCTTTCACTCGGCGGACCTTGCCCGGTGCCCCATGGTGTGGCGCCATTGCGGTCTGCTGTGAGTCGGTTTGGACGCCGGCGTCAGTGCCGGCACGGACGTCCATGTACCCGATCCAGGAGCCAGTTGTGACTCTCGCACGTTCCCGGGGCTTCGCCCCCCTCGCTCTTCTCGCAACCGCCGGTCTGGTGCTCGCCGCCTGCGGCAGCGACGACGACACCACCACTGACACGACCACCGACTCGCAGGTGGACGCCAGCGCCCTCGACGGCGTGAGCATCACCGTCGGTTCGAAGGACTTCACCGAGAACATCCTGCTCGGCGAGATGCTCGCCCAGGCCCTTGCCGCGCAGGGCGCCGACGTCACCAACCAGATCAACCTCGGTGGCACGTCCGTGAACCGCGAGTCGCTGCTGTCCGGCGACATCGACGTCTACCCCGAGTACAACGGCACGGGCTGGACCGTCCATCTCGGCAACCAGGACCCGAGCTCGAACCCCGTCGAGCTGTTCGATGTGACCGCCGAGCAAGACCTGGCCGACAACCAGATCCAGTGGGTCGGCAGCTCGTCGTTCAACAACACCTACGGCTTCGCAGCCAACGGCACGCTGGTGGAGGAGAACGGCGGCCCGTTCGACGTGCAGGGCATGTTCGACTACGTCGCGGCCAACCCGGACGCCATCGTGTGCATGGAGTCGGAGTTCCCCGACCGTCCCGACGGCCTCATCCTGTTCGAGGACGCCACGGGTGTGACCATCCCGCAGAACCAGATCCAGATCCTCGACACAGGTCTCATCTACACCGAGACCGCAAACGGGGCCTGCCAGTTCGGTGAGGTCTTCACCACCGACGGGCGTATCGCCGCCCTCGACATCGAGCTGGTGGAAGACCCGGGCGTGTCGATCCTCTACAACGTCTCGTTCACCTTCCGTGACGAGGTCTTCCAGGAGCACGCCGACACCTACACCGAGATCGCCGAAGCGATCCTCGAGCCGCTGACCCAGGAGAAGATGGCCGAGCTCAACGCGACCGTCGACGTCGACGGCGAAGACGCCGAGGACGTGGCCGGGGAGTTCCTGGCCGAGAACGGTCTGCTGTAGCAGCACGCTTCGCCGGCACCACCGGCACAGCCAGCGCCCCCGCCGCGGTCGTTCCGGGCGGGGGCGCTGTCACGTCCGCCTGACCCGCACTTGCCTCGCAGCGCCCGCTTCTCCCGCCGCGATCTTGGCGCAGCGGCCACAACCGTGCGCGCATGCGGCCGTACCGCCAAGATCGCCGGGGGCCTCGGGCCTCGGGCTAGAGACCCCGCGGCTTGAGGTAGCGCTCGGCGACGGCGCCGAGCCAGTCGAAGGTGAGCGCCACCAGTGCGACCATGACGGCACCGACGATGAGAACCGGGTCTTGCTGCAGCTTCAGGCCGGAGTTGATCGTGATGCCCAGCCCACCGCCACCGACGAGGAACGCCAGCGTCGCCATGCCGATGTTGATGATCATGGCGGTGCGCACGCCCGCGATGATGACGGGGACGGCCAGCGGCAGCTCGATGCGGGTCAGGGCCTGCCACTTGGTCATGCCCATGCCGCGACCGGCCTCGATCGTGGACCGGTCGACGTTGTCGAGGCCCACCATGGTGTTGCGCAGAACGGGCAGCAGGGCGAACAGCACGAGCGCCCAGATCACCGTCGTCGTGCCCTGGCCGAGCAGGATCAGGAACAGGATGAGCAGCCCGTAGGCGGGCAGCGCCTGACCGGAGTTGGCGATCGTCAGGATGACCGGGCCGAACCGGCGCATGGCCGGGCGCGTCAGCACCACCCCCAGCGGGATGGCGATCAGCACGACGATCACGGTCGACCAGAAGGCGATCGTGAGGTGCTCCACCGTCTGCGGCCAGAGCTTGGTGCTCCAGTCGAGCGCACTGGCCTGCTGGATGTTGACGTCCGGGTCGAGGTTGAGGCTGTTGTAGTAGACGACGAGGGCGGCGACGATGGCGAGGATGCCCAGCGGGGCCAGCAGCAGCCCCATCGGGCGGGAGCGCTCCTTGGCCGCCTCGGCCGATGCGACCGCGAGATCGGTCTCGTCGTCGTCCGTGCTCATCGAGCGGTCGACGGAACGCTGTCGCTCAGGGTCGGCGATGATCCGTTGGCTCATGAGACGCTCTCCAGAGCGTCGTAGTGCTCCTTGGCCTCCGTCCGCAGGCGGCGGATCACCTCGGTGAGGTCGCTGATCTCGACCACGCCCTGGTAGTGCCCACGGTTGTCGACGACGCAGCAGATGCCCGTCGACTCGTTGAGCATCTCCTCCAGCGTGTCGTGCAAGGTCGCGTTGGGCTCGACCTCGGCCCGGATGTGCTGACCCCGCTTGGCAAGGTCGCCGTCGCCGCGCTCGAGGTCGGTGCGGCGCAGCCAGCGTGTGGGCTTGTGCTCGCCGTCCAGCAGCAGCACCCACTCGCGGTTGGCCTCGTCCATGGCGCGCAGCCCGTTCTCCGGCGCCTCGCCGACCTTCATCGTCGGGTACGACGAGAGGTCGAGCCCGGAGACGCGCTCGAAGTTCAACCCCTTGAGCGTTGAGCCCGACCCGATGAAGTCGTCGACGAAGTCGTCCACCGGGTAGGCCAGGATGCGCTCGGGCGTGTCGATCTGACGGATCACGCTGCGATCACCGAGGATCGCGATGCGGTCACCCATCTTGATCGCCTCGTCGATGTCGTGGGTGACGAACACGATCGTCTTCTTCAGCTCGCTCTGCAGCCGCAAGAACTCGTTCTGCAGGCGGTCGCGGGTGATCGGGTCGATCGCGCCGAACGGCTCGTCCATGAGCATGACGGCCGGGTCGGCGCCGAGCGCGCGGGCGACGCCGACGCGCTGCGCCTGACCGCCGGAGAGCTCTTTGGGGTAGCGGTCGCGAAACTCCGCGGCCGGCAGACCGACGGTGTCGAGCAGCTCCTCGACCCGTTCGGCGGTCCGCTTCTTGTCCCAGCCGAGCATCTTGGGCACCGTGGCGATGTTCTGCCCGATGGTCTGGTGCGGGAAGAGCCCGATCTGCTGGATGACGTATCCGATCCGGCGCCGTAGCTTGTCGGGGTCGACGTCGGTGACGTCCTCGCCGTCGAAGTAGATGTGCCCACCGGACGGCTCGATCATCCGGTTGATGAGCCTCAGCGTCGTGGACTTGCCACATCCGGACGGGCCGACGAGGACAAGGATCTCGCCCTCCTCGATGTCCATCGTGAGCTCTTCGACGGCGGGGTCGGTGGTGCCCGGGTAGACCTTGGTCACCTTGTCGAGATGGATCATCGATCGGTCAGACATCGTGGTCTCCTAGATCCTCAGGCCTTGCGAGGTCGTGAGTCGTTGGACGGCGGCGAAGCCGAGGTCGAGCAGCAGCCCCAGCAGCACGACGAACACGGTCCCCACCCAGACCGACTCGACGCTGCCGGGCAACCCGAGCCTCGTGAGCCCCCCCTGGATGAACGTGCCGAGCCCGTCGCCGCCGACGAGCACGGCGATGGCGGCGATACCGACCACGAGCAGGCTCGACACCCGAACTCCGGCCATGATGACCGGCCAGGCGAGCGGTAGGCGCACCTTGAACAGCTGCTGACGGGTGTTCATCCCCATGCCGCGCGCCGACTCGACGACCGCGGGACTCACCTCGTCCAGGCCAGTGACCGTGTTGCGCAGGATCGGCAGCAGGGCGTAGAGGAACAGGGCCATGATCGCCGGCGGGTTGCCGATGCCGACCAGGGGGATGAAGAGAGCGAACAGAGCCAGCGACGGGATGGTCAAGAAGATGCCAGCGATGCTCAGCGTGACCTGTCGCGCGGTGCTGTTGCGCTGGACGACGACGCCGAGAGCCACCGAGAAGACGGTGGCGGCGAGGATGACGACCAGCACCAGCTGGGCGTGCTGGAGAGTCGCCTCCCAGATGTCGTCCAGGTTGTTGGCGACGTAGTCGAACCAACTGAGCAGGCCGTCCACAGTGCGCCCTTTCGTCGCCGTCAGTGGTCGTCCGGTGCCAGACCGCCACCTGCAACAGCGACAACCCAAACCCGGGGTGTGGTCACCACCATAGACCAGACGCCCCGATATGCCCGTTCAGCGACCGCCGCGCGCCTCTCCCGCGACTCCGTCCCGTCGCCCCGTCGCCCCCTCCCGTTGATCACGTCACCTGGGTGTCGGTCGGCTGGGCGAGGTGCATTCACCTCGTCGAGCCGACGTTCGGCTCGTCAAGCAGGCTCTCCTCGCCCGGGTTGCCAGAGTCCGCGCGAAGCACGGCCTCGGGCGAACGTCGCCTGCAGCCGGGACGCCGTTCGGCGCGGTCTGTCGAGGTCGCGCCAGGTCACGCGGGCAAAGCCGTACCCGAGCGACCGGATGTCGTCCTCCCGGCACTTCTCGGCCCAGAGCACGTCCTCCAGCGAGCGAGGGTCAGCCGACTCGCCGAGCCGGTACTTCATGCGTCCGTCGAACTCGACGATGGTCATCGACTCCTCGTCGAGAAAGTCACCTCGGCCGAGAAGTCGTCCGTCCTGCCATATCTCCACCTGGAGCCTGGGCGGTGGTAGTCCCTCGACGCGGAACAGCACCCGTGTTCGAGACTCCCCTACCGACTCCGAACGGCCATCGGCGAACGCCACGACCCTCCCGACGACCCGTGAGCCGGGCCAGTCGGCGAGGTCGTTGGCGCGCGTCAGCAGGGCGGCGGGCGTGACGAGCCCGCGGTGCAGCGCGGCGTCAGCCGTGACCACGCCCGGTTCGAAGCCGCCAAGCCTGGCCAGGTCGACAACCGTGCGATCGGCGCGCGTGACGCGCAGACCGTCGACCTCGACCAGCTGGTCGTCGGGCAGCTTGCCGTTGTGGTGAACGACGTCACCCTCGTGCCGCGACTGGCTTCGCAGCGGTCGGGTGACGTGTACCTGCTCGAGGGCGACGCCCCACACCGGCAGCCCGAGTGCGATGGCGGCGCTCACGTGGCTCAGCGTCGCCGGTTCGTGCAGCGACGCGAGAACTGCTCGTGCCCGCAGCAGATGACGTCCCGCCTCGTCGAGCCTCTCCCAGAGCATGCGCTGGGCGTAGGCGCCGTGGCGAACACGCACGAGCTGGCCCGTCCGCAAGCACCGTCGGATGTCGTCGGGGTTGTACCCACCGCTCAGCAGGTCACGCCGGAGCGCCACACCCCGGTGGCGGATGAAGACAGCGGTGCGGTCGTCCATGCACCAAGACTGGCCGCGACGGGTGACCGTCCGCAGAACTCATCCCCAGGCGCGGGCGATGGCGGGCGCTGGGCGAGAAGAAGGTCGGCTCGGCCAGGTGAGTACACCTCGCCAAGCCGACCGATACCCAGGTGACGTGATCACCGGGGAGAAGTCGCGCCCCCGGCTCAGGCCATCGCGCGCTGAAGGTTCTCGTCCAGCGCGCCCAAGAAGTCCTGCGTGGTCAGGAAAGGCTGGTCCGGGCCGACGAGCAGGGCGAGGTCTTTGGTCATCTTGCCCTCCTCGACCGTCTCGACGCAGACCCGCTCGAGGGTCTCGGCGAACGCCGTCACCTCGGGGGTGTTGTCGAGCTTGCCGCGGTGCTTGAGGCCTCCGGTCCAGGCGAAGATCGACGCAATCGGGTTGGTCGAGGTCGGCTTCCCCTGCTGGTGCTGGCGGTAGTGCCGGGTGACGGTGCCGTGGGCGGCCTCGGCCTCGACGGTCTGGCCGTCCGGCGTCAGCAGCACGGACGTCATCAGGCCCAACGAGCCGAAGCCCTGCGCGACGGTGTCGCTCTGCACGTCACCGTCGTAGTTCTTGCAGGCCCAGACGTAGCCGCCCTCCCACTTGAGCGCGGCGGCCACCATGTCGTCGATCAGCCGGTGCTCGTAGGTGAGGCCGGCCTCGGCGAAGCGCTCGGCGTAGTCGGCCTCGAACACCTCCTCGAACGTGTCCTTGAACATCCCGTCGTAAGCCTTGAGGATCGTGTTCTTCGTCGACATGTAGACGGGGTAATCGCGCTCGAGCCCGTACTCGAACGAGGCCCGAGCGAAGTCGGCGATGGAGTTCTTGTAGTTGTACATGCCCATCGCCACGCCGCCGTCGTCGCCGAACGAGGCGACCTCCAGCTCCATCGGCTGGCTGCCGTCGGCCGGCGTGTAGGTCATGGTCACGGTTCCGGCGCCCGGCACCTTGAAGTCGGTCGCCTTGTACTGGTCGCCGTGGGCGTGACGGCCGATGATGATCGGCTTGGTCCACGACGGCACCAGCCGCGGGATGTTGCTGATGATGATCGGCTCGCGGAACACCACACCGCCGAGGATGTTGCGGATCGTCCCGTTCGGCGACCGCCACATCTTCTTGAGGCCGAACTCCTCGACCCGCGCCTCGTCGGGAGTGATCGTCGCGCACTTGACGCCGACGCCGTGCTCCTTGATGGCGTTCGCGGCGTCGACGGTCACCTGGTCGTCGGTGGCGTCGCGGTACTCGATCGACAGGTCGTAGTAGCGCAGGTCGACGTCGAGGTACGGCAGAATCAGCTGGTCCTTGATGAAGGCCCAGATGATGCGCGTCATCTCGTCGCCGTCGAGCTCGACGACGGGCCCGTTCACCTTGATCTTGCTCATGCGGATGGGTCTGCCTCTCTGTCAGAAACCTGGCTTGTCAGATGCTTGCTGAGTAACGGTGGAGCCGAATCACATGTTCGCGACGTCGGCCTGCTTCGCGCGGACGGCGTCGGCGGCCTCGCCCAGGGCGGCGCGCTCCGACTCGGTCAGGTCGGTCTCGACCACGGCGCGGACGCCCTCACGGCCGATCTCTGCCTCGACCCCGAGGTAGACGCCGGAGATGCCGTACTCGCCGTCGACCCATGCACACACCGGCATGACCGCTCCGGCGTCCTCGATCACGGCTTTCGCCATGCGCGCGGCAGCGGCGGACGGCGCGTAGTACGCCGAGCCCGTCTTGAGCAGCGCGACGATCTCGGCACCGCCGTTGCGGGTGCGGGTGACCAGCTCGTCGATCGTGTCGGCGGGGAGCATCTCGGTGAGCGGCTTGCCGTCCACGGTGCACCGTGACGGCACCGGCACCATCGTCTCGCCGTGCGACCCGAGCGTCAGCGTCTTCACGCTGCCCACCGGCACGCCGAGCTCGACGGCGACCGAGTTGGTGAACCGCGCCGTGTCGAGCATGCCGGCCTGGCCCATCACCCGGCTGTACGGCAGGCCCGAGGCGATCTGGGCCAGGGCGGTCATCTCGTCCAGGGGGTTGGTGACGACGACGATCACCGCGTCCGGGGCGTAGCGCGCGACACTCTCGCTCACCGGACGGACGATGCCGGCGTTCTTCTCCAGCAGGTCCATGCGCAGCATGCCGGGCTTGCGGGGGAAGCCGGCGGTGATGACCACCACGTCAGACCCCTCGATGGCCTCGTAGCCAGAACCGTCCATGCCGGTGGTGACGCCGACGACCGTGGTCTCGAAGCCCTCGACCGGGCGCGACTGGTTCATGTCGAGCGCCAGGCCCTCGGGCTTGCCCTCGACGATGTCGGTGAGGACGACGGTCTCGAACACGTCGTACTCGGCCAGCCGCTGCGCCGTCGTGGAGCCGTAGAAGCCCGCTCCCACCACAGTGACCTTGCCCGACTTGCTGCCCATCGCTACCTCCGAGGTGTGTCGTTGCTGTCGGGGACCACGCCCCCCTATCGGGGCCTACGGCCCCTCGGCCAGCCTAGCGAGGCGCGCCCTCAGCCGGGCGGGGGTACCACGACTGCCAGCACGACCGCGGAGACACCGAGCACCCCGTACACGAGGACGTCGACGCGCCGGGAGCGCAGCACGAGCATGCCGGCAGCCTCGTCGGACAAGAACACTCGTCCGAGCGCAGCCAGGCACACCGCGGTGGCGACGAGCAGAGCCCCGGGACGGAACAGGCCGTCGTCGGCCTGCCCCCAGCCGACCATGGCCATCAGCACCAGCCCGACCGTGCCGACGAGCACGACCACCAGGTAGGCGACGCTGACCGACGGCCACGGCCGCGGCGGCTGCTCGACCTCCTGGGTCCACTCGCCACGCCCCCACTCGTCGGACTCGTCGTAGTAGTCCCAGCCCTCGGCCGCACCGCCGGTGGGCGGTGTCTCGGACGACGACGGGTCGGGCATGCTCGCGGTCCTCAGCCGGCCGCGCTGCGCTCGGCCGACTCCACCACGTTGGTCAGCAGCATCGCCCGGGTCATCGGCCCGACCCCGCCGGGCATGGGCGCGACGAAGCCGGCCACGTCACGCACGCCCGGGTCCACGTCGCCGACCAGCCCCGCGTCGGTCCGGGTGATCCCCACGTCGAGGACGGCGGCCCCGGGCTTGACCACGTCAGCCGTCACCAGCCCGGGCACGCCGGCCGCGGCGACGATGACGTCGGCCCGGCGCAGGTGCGCGGCCAGGTCACGGGTACCGGTGTGGCACAACGTCACCGTGGAGTTCTCCGAGCGCCGGGTCAGCAGCAGCCCCAGCGGACGCCCCACCGTGACGCCGCGCCCGACAACGCAGACCTCCGCCCCGGCCAGCGCCACGTCGTAGCGGCGCAGCAGAGTGACGATGCCCCGCGGCGTGCAGGGCAGCGGGGCCGGGCGCCCCAGCACCAGCCATCCGAGGTTGGTCGGGTGCAGGCCGTCGGCGTCCTTGGCCGGGTGCATGCGGGCGAGCACCGCGTTCGCGTCCAGCCCGGCCGGCAGCGGAAGCTGGACGATGTAGCCGGTGCACCGGGGGTCGGCGTTGAGGTCGTCCACGACCGTCTCGACGTCGGCCTGGGTGGCGTCGGACGCCAGCTCGACCTGGATGCTCTCGATGCCCACCTCGGCGCAGTCGCGGTGCTTGCCCGCGACGTAGGCGTGGCTGCCCGGGTCGTCGCCGACGAGGACGGTCCCGAGCCCGGGGGTCACTCCCTGATCACGCAGGGCGGCGACGCGCTGGGCGAGGTCGGCCTTCACCTCGGTCGCGGTCGCCTTGCCGTCGAGGATCGTTGCTGTCATGGCGTCGATCCTTTCATCGTCGGCTAGTGGAAGAAGTGGCGCGTGCCGGTGAGGTACAGCGTCGCTCCGGCCGCCCGCGCGGCGGCGACCACCTCGTCGTCACGCACCGAGCCCCCCGGCTGCACGACCGCCCGGACGCCGCCGTCCAGCAGCACCATGAGTCCGTCTGCGAACGGGAAGAAGGCATCCGACGCCGCAACCGACCCCGCCGCGCGCTCGCCGGCTCGGCTGACGGCGAGCCGCGCCGAGTCGACCCGGTTCACCTGGCCCATGCCGATACCGACCGCCGCGCCGGCGTGTGCCAGCAGGATCGCGTTCGACTTGACCGCCCGGCAGGCCCGCCACGCGAAGGCGAGGTCGGCGAGCGTCGCGTCGTCGGCGGGCTCGCCGGCGGCGAGCGTCCATCCGGCCGGGTCGTCCCCGGGCGCGTCGACTCGGTCACGCTGCTGGAGGAGCAGCCCGCCGCTGACCGGACGCCACTCCGCGCCCGACAGTTCCGGGGGCTCGACGGTGAGAAGGCGGACGTTCTTCTTGGCCGTCAGCACCGCGAGCGCGTCGTCGTCGAAGCCCGGTGCCACGACCACCTCGGTGAACACCTCGGCCACCTGGCGTGCCATCGCCGCCGTCACGCGCCGATTGGCGGCGATCACGCCCCCGAAGGCCGAGACGGGGTCGGTGGCGTGCGCGGCGGCGTGCGCGGCGGCGATGTCGGCGCCCACCGCCAGCCCGCAGGGGTTGGTGTGCTTGATGACGGCGACGGCCGGCTCGGCGAAGTCGTAGGCGGCGCGTAGCGCTGCGTCAGCGTCGACGTAGTTGTTGTACGACATCTCCTTGCCGTGCAGCTGGACGGCACCGGCCAGCCCCGAGTCGCGGCCGTCCCGGTAGAGCGCTGCCGCCTGGTGCGGGTTCTCGCCGTAGCGCAGGGTTGCCGCGCGCTGCCACGTCGCACCGAGCCAGCGTGGGAACTGCGCCTGCTCCCCCGAGTCGGCGCCGGCCGCGGCCTCGGCCCCGGTCACCAGGGCAGACGCCATCCACGACGCCACCGCCACGTCGTAGGACGCCGTGTGCGCGAACGCCTCGGCGGCCAGCGCGGTGCGCTCGGCCATCGTGAACCCACCGGCTGCGACGGCATCGACGAGCTCGGGGTAGCGCTGCGGGGAGACCACGACCGCCATGCGGGCATGGTTCTTGGCCGAGGCTCGCACCATCGCGGGCCCGCCGATGTCGATCTGCTCGACGCACTCGTCCGCGCTCGCGCCGGAGGCCACCGTCTGGGTGAACGGGTAGAGGTTGACGACGAGGAGGTCGAACGGCTCGATACCCAGGTCGTCGAGCTGGCGGTCGTGCTCGCTGAGGCGGGGGTCGGCCAGCAGCCCGGCGTGCACCGCGGGGTGCAGCGTCTTCACGCGGCCGTCCAGGCACTCCGGAAAGCCGGTGACCTGCTCGACCGGCGTGACGGGGATGCCGGCCTCGGCGATGCGCGCGGCAGTCGACCCGGTCGACACCAGGGCGACGCCCGCGCCGTGCAGGGCCGTGGCCAGCTCGACCAGCCCCGTCTTGTCCGACACGCTCACCAGGGCTCGGCGCACCGGGCGCCGCTCTGCTGTGGTCGCGGTGGGGCTCACGGGATGGTCACTCTCCTGCCGTCGATGGTCCAGCCGTTGCGCAGCATCCCGAAGGCGACCTCCGGGAGCAGGTGGCGTTCTTCGGTCTTGATGCGCTCGTGCAACGACTCCTCGTCGTCGCTCGGACGTACCTCGACCACTCGCTGGGCGAGCACCGGTCCAGTATCGACGCCGGCGTCCACCAGATGCACCGTGCACCCGGTGACCCGCACCCCGTAGGCCAGGGCGTCGCGCACCGCGTGGGCGCCGGGGAAGGCGGGCAGCAGCGCGGGGTGGGTGTTGATGACGCGGTCGGTGAACCGGTCGAGCACCGCCGGGCCGAGGATTCGCATGAAACCTGCGCTGACCACCAGGTCGGGCTCGCCCGCCGCGATGGCGTCAGCAACCGCGACGTCCCACTGCGCACGAGCCGACCGGTCGACCAGAGGGACGGCGACGGCCTCGACACCGGCCTCGCGGGCGCGCGCCATGACCCCGGCGTCGGGCTGGTCGCAGACCAGTCGTGTGATGCGCACGGCACCGGCAGCGTCGTCGGACGTGCGCGCAGCGGCCTCCGCCAATGCCGCGAAGACGCTGCCTGACCCCGACGCCAGCACGACGACGCGAGCGGGCGACGTCACGGGCTCGGGCACGAGGCGGCTCCTGTGGGCAGCGGGAGGGCGGGCCAGCACCAGCGACAGCCCTGCGATGAGGGAGGATAGTCCGGTGAGCGCGAGTGGTGGTGACCCGCACGACCCCTTTCGCACCGACGCTCCCCCGACCCCGGCTCCCGAGCAGCCCGGTGCGGAGTCCGGCGGCCCGTCATCGCCGCCGGAGCCACCACCCGGCTCCGTCGAGCCCACGCCGCAGTCACGGGCGCTGGCGCTTCGCCTCGCGATCATCTCGGTCGCAGCGGTGGCGGCCGCTTTCTTCGCGTGGCCGATCGGCGCGGTGCTCGGCGTCGTGACGGTCGTGCTCGCGGTGCGGTCGAAAGGCAGCGTGCCGCCTCGGGTGCGAGCCATTGCCCTGGCGGCCGGCTCGATCGCCATCGTGGTCGGAGTCGCCGTCAGCGTCGTCGCCTGGGTGTTCCGTACCGAGCTCGTCGACTACAACCAGTGCGTCCAGGGTGCGAACACGCGCCAGGCGCAGCAGAACTGTCAGGACGCGCTGACCGACGCCCTGACGTCGCGGCTTGGGTTGTAGCGCCGTCCGCGCCAGCCCAGGAGCGCCGCGGTGGCCGCGCCCGACAGCCCGACCGCCACGCCGGCGACCAGACCGGCCACTGCCGAGCGCACACCCACCCACGCCAGGTCGTCCGGCCCCATGCCGCCGCTGGCAGCCCAGGCAAGCACGCTGACCGCGAGGGCGACCAGCAGGCCCGCCAGAGCGGCGCTGGCTGGGCCCTGCCACCACGCGGCACCCGCCGGGTCGCGGCGCCGCACGAGCAGGCCGGCGACGACGCCCGCGCCCACCAGGGCGACCGCCCCGACGACGCCGACCCAGCTGGGCATCGACTCCGGGACGATGCCGAGCGCGGGAAACCCGGGCAGCGGCCCGACCTGCACGTCCTGGGCGCTGACGCTCACCTGTGTGCCGAGGCTGACGCCTGGTCCGACGAGGACCGCGAGCGTCCACACCAGCAGCGTGGGGACGTACACGAGCGTCAGCACCAGCAGGGTGACAAGGCCGGCGACCCCGGGATCGATCTGCTCGGCCAGCGACGAGACGGTGCCGAACGCGCCCACAAGGGCGACGGTCATGACGGCCGCCGAGACCATCAGCAGGGTCGACAGCGCCCCGGCGGCAGGGATCGCGCCTCCACGCAGCCAGTCGGGCAGACGTGCGAGCGTCAGCCGGCGTACGCGCGGCTCGGCCACCAGCAAGCCCACCGCGGCACCGGTGAGGGTGACCAGCGCGGTCTGGGCGGCGGCCTCCCCCGGGTCGATCGTGATCTGCGGCACGGTCAGCACGCTGGCCGCGAGGGCTCCGAGAGCCGCTGCGGTGACGCAGGTGGATGCCGCCAGCGCGCCTGCCCGTGCCCCGGTGATCGGGCGTGACCACTCCGCGGCCCAGATGCCGCCGCGGTAGGCCAGCACGAGCGAGACGAGTGTCAGGCCGAGCGGGGTGAGGTTCCACGAGGCGTCCGCGCCGGTCAGGGTCGCTCCGAGGCCGAGCAACCACCCCGCCGCGGCGATCGACAGGGCATCACCCAGCGGCTCGGTCGCGCCGGATCCGAGCCACGCGAGAAGAACCGGGGCCGCGACGACGCCGAACCCGACCACGCACACCCACACCGCCACGGCCGCCCCGTGCAGCAGCAGCCGCGCGACCGGGACGCCCGAATCGGGAGCATCGGCGTGCAGGCGGGGACGATCGGCCAGGGCAGAGCTCACGTCCCCATGGTCGTCCCCGCCACGTCCGCAGGCGGGTGCAACACGCCGGTCAGAGCTGGGCCATGACCTCGCGCATCAGCCGCGCGGTCTCGCTCGGCGTCTTGCCGACCTGCACGCCGGCGGCCTCCAGCGCCTCCTTCTTGGCCTGCGCCGTGCCGGCGGAGCCGGAGATGATCGCCCCTGCGTGCCCCATCGTCTTGCCCTCGGGCGCGGTGAAGCCCGCCACGTAGCCGACGACCGGCTTGGTGATGTGGGCCTTGACGTAGTCGGCCGCGCGCTCCTCGGCGTCCCCGCCGATCTCGCCGATCATGACGATCGCGTCGGTCTCCGGGTCGTCCTGGAACGCCTGCAGGCAGTCGATGTGCGTGGTGCCGATCACCGGGTCGCCGCCGATGCCGACGGCGGTGGAGAAGCCGATGTCACGCAGCTCGTACATCATCTGGTAGGTCAGCGTGCCGCTCTTGCTGACCAGCCCGATGCGCCCGGGCTTGGTGATGTCAGCCGGGATGATGCCCGCGTTGGACTTTCCGGGGCTGATCAGGCCGGGGCAGTTCGGGCCGACGATGCGCGTGGTCCCCGACTTCTCGGCGTAGGCGTAGAACCCGGCTGTGTCGTGCACCGGGATGCCCTCGGTGATCACCACGACCAGCGGGACGCCCGCGTCGACGGCCTCGATCACCGCAGCCTTGGCGAACTTCGGCGGCACGAACACCACCGACACGTCGGCACCGGTCTCGGCGACGGCATCGGCCACCGACGAGAACACCGGGACCGTGGCGCCGGCGAAGTCGACCTTCTGGCCGCCCTTGCCGGGGGTGACCCCGCCGACGATCTGCGTTCCCGAGGTGATCATCCGCTGGGTGTGCTTGCTGCCCTCGGACCCGGTCATCCCTTGGACGATGACCTTGGAGTTGTCGTTGAGAAAGATCGCCACTGCTCAGGCCCCCTGTGCTGCCAGCTCGGCCACGCGGCGCGCGGCATCGTCCATGGTGTCGACGAGCTCGACGATGTCTTGCTCGGCTTCTTTCAGGATGCGTCGTCCCTCGCGTGCGTTGTTTCCGTCGAGGCGCACGACCAGCGGCTTGTCGATGGTCTCGCCGCGGCCCTTGAGCATCTCGATGGCGGCGATGATGCCGTTCGCGACAGCGTCGCAGGCGGTGATGCCGCCGAAGACGTTGACGAACACGCTGCGCACCGCCGGGTCGGACAGGATGATCTCCAGGCCGTTGGCCATGACGCCGGCGGATGCCCCACCGCCGATGTCGAGGAAGTTGGCCGGGCGCACCCCGCCGAACTCCTCACCGGCGTAGGCGACGACGTCGAGCGTGCTCATCACCAGACCTGCGCCGTTGCCGATGATGCCGACCTCGCCGTCGAGCTTGACGTAGTTGAGGTCTTTCTCCTTGGCGGCGCGCTCCAGCGGGTCGTCGGCGTCCTTGTCGACGTAGGCAGCGTGGTCGGGGTGCCGGAAGGCTGCGTTCTCGTCCAGGCTCACCTTGCCGTCGATGGCGAGCACCGCGTCGTCGGGGGTGCGCACGAGCGGGTTCACCTCGACGAGCGTCGCGTCCTCCTTCACGAAGACGTCCCAGAGCTTGACGAGCACGTCGACGATCGCGTCGACGACAGCCGGCGGTGCGAACGCGGCGAAGTTGCCCTGCTCGACGATCTCGCGGGCTTTGGCCTCGTCCACCCCGGCCAGCGCGTCGACGCTGACCTTGGCCAGGGCCTCCGGACGCTCCACCGCGAGCTGCTCGATCTCCATGCCGCCCTCGGCGCTGGCCATGGCCAAGAAGGTGCGGTTCGCCCGGTCGAGCAGGAACGACACGTAGTACTCCGCGGCGATGTCGGTCGCCTGGGTCACCAGCACGCGCTTGACGACGTGGCCCTTGATGTCGAGGCCCAAGATCGCCTCGGCCTTCTGCTGCGCCTCGTCCGGCGTCTCGGCGAGCTTGACCCCGCCGGCCTTGCCGCGTCCACCGGTCTTGACCTGCGCCTTGACCACGACAGTCGTGCCGATCTGCTCGGCGGCCGCACGCGCAGCGTCCGGGTCGTCCGCCGTCGAGCCCGGCAGCCCCGGCACTCCATGGGCGGTGAAGAGCTCCTTGGCCTGGTACTCCATCAGATCCACGCGCGTCACGTCCTTACGACTCGGCTCGGCAGGAACGTGATGAGCGTATCCAGCCCGACCGGGGCGCAGGACGCGAGGTCGCCAGGTCGCGCGCAACAGGCGGCTGAGCGGACGCGCGACGACGACGAGCGGTCGCCGTCCGCGCGACCCGAGGTGCGCCAGGTGCTCGTGGACGCCGCCGAGCCGCGTGGGTGGCGGTTTGGTGCTGCCCGCCGGCCCATGGGTGGCGCGTTGGTGCCGCCCCAGCAGCACCCAGCCTCCACCCACAGCAGCGGGAACGACAGCGGAACGCCACCCACGTCCGGCGGGCCGCGCCTACACCGTGCGCAGCAGGCCCATCCGGTAGGCGGCCTCGATCTCGCGCAGCACGCCGGCCGGGTCGTCGCGCAGGCGGCGTGGGCTGATCGGAAGAACCGTCCACCCGGCCGCGGCCAGCCGAGCATGTCGGCGCTGGGTCAGGTCGGGGCCGTCGCCGAGCTGGTGGTGCTCGACCGAGTCCACCTCGACGACCAGCCGGGCCTGCGGCCACCAGGCATCGCCGACGACGTCGGGCAGGTCGGGCAGCGCGACGTTGTGCATGGCCGGCGGCAGCACGCGGCTGGTGGCCAGCAGGTCGAGCAGCTCACACTCGGGTGCGCTGCGAGCCCCGAGCTGAAGGTCGTTCAACGTCCTTCGGATCAGCCGCGAGTGGCGCACCGGCGCGGCGGAGAACTCGGCGCCGAGCCGGTCGAGCGTCGTCAGCCTGCGCTGCACCGCCTCGCACATGAGCGCTCGGACGTCCCGCAGCACGTGGGTCGCCGCGCACGTGTCGACAACCGCACGGTCGACCGGGGCCATGGGCAAGCCTCGGCGCTCGATCGCATCGGGCAGCCGTCGGGTGCGCACCACGACGACGCCGTCCGGAAGGGTCACGCGTTGCTCGGCCGGGACGAGGACGATCGTGCGCGCCTGCCCGGGCAGGTAGCAGAGGCCGTACGCCCGGCACGCGGGCGCACCGCTGATGACCGCGCGCGGACCGGCGCGCAGCAGCAGGGCGCGCAGCAGGTGGCCAGAGGTGAGGGGTCCCGTGAACGTTGCGTACACGCCCGGGAGGACGCGTTGCCACGGACCGTCCGGCCTCGTGGCATGACGCAGCGACGACGCCGTCATGCCCAGCTCCAGCGCCTGCCGACGCGAGACCAGCCCATCCTGCGCGGACGTCACGCTCGACAGGTACCTGGGCGGATGCATGGCCCACGACTACCCGGGCACGACCCTCGGTCGTCACCGACACCGACGCCGCAGTGGACGACGCGCCGACCACGTCCCGCCTGGGGACAACGGGCTAGGTCGGACGTTGTCCGATGTTGTCCTTCACCCAGTCCACGATCTCGGTGGTCGTCGCGCCCGGGGTGAAGATGGCGGCGACGCCGAGCCGCTCGAGCTCAGGCACGTCTTCGTCGGGGATGATCCCACCGCCGAAGACGACGATGTCGCTGGCGTCGCGCTGCGCCAGAAGCTCAGTGACCAGGCGGAACTGCGTCAGGTGAGCCCCAGACAGGACCGACAGTCCGATCGCGTCGGCATCCTCCTGCAGCGCGGTCGACACGATCTGCTCGGGCGTCTGGTGCAGCCCGGTGTAGATCACCTCGATTCCCGCGTCACGCAGGGCTCGGGCGACGATCTTCACCCCGCGGTCGTGGCCGTCGAGCCCCGGCTTGGCCACAACCACCCGCAGACGAACGCCCGGCTCCATACGCCTCAGGCTAGTCACTCGGGGTTTGACGGCGGGGCGCGCCGGGAAGGCTCGAGTTGTCACCCGATCACGAGACGGCAACAGCAACCACGAAGGCATGCGGACCCCCGCTGAATGCCAGCGTGTGGACGGCGATTTGGCCCTCCGATACCAAACCGTTACCTTAGAAGCACGGAGAAGCCGCTCGGGTCGGACAAATCGACCATCCTCCCCCTCAGGTAAGGACATCTCTCATGGCGACACGAAGGAAGGGCAAGCACCGTCGAGCGCGGCAACGCCACCTTCCGCTGCCTGCCGTGGCGGGCACCGTGACCCTCGCTGTTGCCGTTGCCGGCTCGCTGACCGTGAGCACCGCTGGTGCCAACGGGTCCGCCGGCGAGACGATGCGGGCCCTCAACGCCCCCACTCGTCCGGCTGCGGCCGTGACGGGCGCGAGTGCGGACCCGTTCGCCGACATCCTGGTCGCTGCGACCGCCCTGACTGAAGTCACCGAAGAAGCGGCGACGACCGGCCACGAGTCGATCCGGGCCGCCGAGATCGAGAAGAAGAAGGCCAAGCGCGAACGTGAGCGACGCCTGGCCGCCAAGCGTGCTGCCCGCGAGGCCACGGAGCGTGCCCGGCTGGCCAGCATGTACAGCAAGCCGCTCGAGGGCTACCGCGTCGCGACCCAGTACGGCGTGCCCGGCTACGTCTGGTCGCGCGGCTACCACACCGGTCTCGACCTCACCGCGAGCTACGGCACGCCGATCACGGCCGTGCACTCCGGGCAGGTCACCTTTGCCGGCTGGGACGGCGCCTACGGCTACAAGGTCGAGATCACCCACCCCGACGGCACGCAGACCTGGTACGCCCACATGTCCAGCCTCGCCGTGTCCGGCGGTGCCGTCACCACAGGTCAGGTCATCGGCTCCGTCGGCTCGACCGGCAACAGCTACGGCAACCACCTGCACCTCGAGGTGCACGGGCCCGACGGCTCCGAGCTCAACCCCTACAGCTGGCTGCAGGGCAAGGGCATCACGCTGTAGACGCCCGAGGACGCCGAACGCGACCGGCTGGGCCGCCTACAGCTTCTCCAGCGGCGCGTAGCGCACCAGCAGGGTCTTCATGCCCGACGAGCCGAAGTCGACGCTCACCTGCAGGTCGGATCCGCCCCCGCTGGTGCTGACCACGGTGCCCAGACCGAAGGCGTCATGAGTCACCTTGTCGCCCACGCCCAGGTTGGGCACCGGCTTGGCGCTGCCGCGTCCGCTCGCCGACCGGCTGCCGGCCTGGGCCGACGACCGCGCGGCCGAGCGCCACGACGTCTGTGACGCCGCGGCCTCCTCCCCCGTCCGCTGCCAGGTGACCAGCTCGGCCGGGATCTCGTCCAAGAACTGCGACGGCGGGTTGTACTGCGGTGCGCCCCACGACGTGCGGACGGCCGCCCGCGTCAGGTAGAGCCGCTCGCGGGCCCGGGTGATGCCGACGTAGGCCAGCCGTCGTTCTTCTTGCTGCTCCTTCGGGTCGTCCAGGGAACGCTGGTGCGGGAACACGCCGTTCTCCATGCCGGTGAGCATGACGACGGGGAACTCCAGCCCCTTGGCGGTGTGCAGGGTCATGAGCGTGACGACGCCGCCGCCGTCCTCGTCGTCGGGGATCTCGTCGGCATCGGCCACCAGCGACACCTGCTCGAGAAACTCCGTCAGCGTGCCGTCCGGACGCACCTCGCTGAACTCGGTGGCGACCGCGACGAGCTCGCGCAGGTTCTCCGCGCGGGTGGCGTCCTGCGGGTCGCTCGACTCGGTGAGCTCGGCCAGGTAGCCGGTGCGCTCCAGCACGTCGTTGAGCAGCTCGGCCGGGGGCGTCCCCGCCTCGGCCGAGGCGACCCAGGCGTCGAACATCGCGGTGAACCCCTCGACGGCATTGACCGACCGGGTCGCCATCGCCGGCACCTGCTCGACCCGACGCATGGCGTCGACGAAGCTGACGCGCTCACGCTCGGCGTAGGCGTCGAGCTGGGCCTGTGCCCGGTCGCCGATGCCGCGCCGAGGCGTGTTGAGGATTCGGCGCAGCGACACGGTGTCGTCGGGGTTGCCGATCGCGCGCAGGTAGGCCAAGCCGTCGCGCACCTCACGACGCTCGTAGAAGCGCACGCCGCCCACCACCTTGTACGGCAGCCCGGTACGGATGAACACCTCTTCGAACACCCGCGACTGCGCGTTCGTCCGGTAGAACACGGCCACGTCGCAGGGCCGGGCCAGCCCGGCGTCGGTGAGCCGGTCGACCTCGTCGGCGACGAACTGCGCCTCGGCGTGCTCGTCGTCGGCGACGTAGCCCACGATGCGCTCGCCGTCGCCGGAGTCGGTCCACAGCCGCTTCTCCGGCCGCTTCGGGTTCTTCGCGATGACCGCGTTGGCGGCGCTCAGGATGGTCTGCGTCGAGCGGTAGTTCTGCTCCAGCAGCACCGTCCGGGCGTTCGGGAAGTCGCGCTCGAACTGAAGGATGTTGCGGATCGTCGCGCCCCGAAAAGCGTAGATCGACTGGTCGGCGTCGCCGACGACGCACAGCTCGCCGGACTTTCCCACCAGCTCGCGCACCAGCACGTACTGGGCGTGGTTCGTGTCTTGGTACTCGTCGACCAGCACGTGCTCGAACCGCCGCCGGTAGTGCTCGGCGACGTCGGGGAACGCCTGCATCAGGTGGACGGTGGTCATGATCAGGTCGTCGAAGTCGAGCGCGCCGGCCTGGGTGAGGCGTGCCTGGTAGCGGGAGTAGGCCTCGGCCAGCATCCGCTCGGTGTCGTTGCTCGCCCGCGCGGAGAAGGTCTCGTAGTCGACCAGCTCGTTCTTGAGGTTGCTCACCTGGACGGAGAAGGCGCGTGGCGGGTACCGCTTGGGGTCGAGGTCGAGCTCGCGCGTGACCATCGTCATGAGGCGCTGGCTGTCGGCGGCGTCGTAGATCGAGAACGACGACTTCATACCGAAACGGGTGATCTCTCGCCGCAGGATGCGCACGCACGCGCTGTGGAACGTGCTCACCCACATGTGCCGCCCGCGCGGTCCGACGAGCTCGGCGACCCGCTCACGCATCTCGGCAGCGGCCTTGTTGGTGAAGGTGATGGCCAGCACCGACCCCGGGTGCACGTCACGAGCAGCCAGCAGGTAGGCGATGCGCCGGGTGAGCACCCGCGTCTTGCCCGAGCCGGCACCGGCCACGACCAGCAGCGGGCTGCCCTCGTGCAGCACCGCCTCACGCTGCGGCGGGTTCAGCCCGTCGAGCAGGTCGGCCAGGTCAGGACTGGCGAAACCGCCTCGTGGTTCGGCTGGCTGGGCAGCGGGGTCGACAGTGGCGACGGCATCGCGAGCAAGGGATTCCATGACACCGGTCAGGGTACGTGGACCCACCGACACCGCAGGTAGCGTGACGCCGCACCGTCGACCCGCGTGGAGGACCGCCATGACCGCCGAACCAGCCGAGACCATCCCCGCCCACACCGACGTCGAGCGCGTGCTCGCGATCACCGCCCACCCCGACGACATCGACTTCGGCTCGGCCGGGACGATCGCCACGCTCACCGACGCCGGCGTGGCGGTCACCTACTGCGTGTGCACGGACGGCCAGGCGGGGGGCTTCGACCCAGCCGTACCCCGGGAACGGATGCCGGAGATCCGTCGGGACGAGCAGCGGGCGGCTGCCGCCGCGGTCGGCGTGAGCGACGTCCGGTTTCTCGGCCATGTCGACGGCGAGCTGGAGCCGACGCGCGAGCTGGTACGCGAGCTGGTCGCGGTGATCCGCGACGTCCGCCCGCAGCGGGTGATGCTGCCCAACCCTGACCGCTGGTGGGACCGCATCGGTGCGAGCCACCCCGACCACATGGCAGCCGGCGAGGCCGCGATCCGCGCGATCTACCCGTTCGCACGAAACCCGTTCGCGTTCCCCGAGCTGCTGGCCGACGGCCTGGAGCCCTGGACGGTCGAGGAGGTCTGGGTGATGGCGGTGCCTGACCCCAACACCTACGTCGACGTCACCGACACGTTCGAACGAAAGATCACCGCGATCATGGCGCACCAGTCCCAGCACCCCGAGCCGCAGAACGTGCGCGAGTGGGTGTCGGGATGGCTCGGCGCCAACGCCGAGCGGGCCGGGTTCGGTGCGGGACGCCTGGCCGAGGTGTTCCGTGCCCACAAGACCGGGTAGCCCACCCGAGCAGGACGACGCCGTCCCCGCCGGGCGGGCCATCGACCGCGAGGTCACCCGCCTCGCCGTGCCGGCGCTCGGCGCCCTGCTGGCGCCCCCGCTGTTCCTGCTGGCCGACGCCGCCATCGTCGGCCGCCTGGGTTCGGCGCCCCTGGCCGGTCTCGGCCTGGCCGGGGCGGTGCTCACCACCGTCACCGCGCTGTCGATCTTCTTGGCCTACGGCACCACCGGGTCGGTCGCCCGCCTGCTCGGATCCGGCGACGTGCCCGGTGCGCTGCGCCACGGTGTCAGCGCGATGTGGCTCGGTGCCGGCATCGGGACGGTCGCGGCCGCCGTGGGGTGGGCCGTCAGCGAGCCGGTCGTCGCGCTGTTCGGCGCACCGGACGACGTGGCCGACGAGGCGGTCGCGTACCTGCAGGTGGGCTGGTGGGGAGTGCCGGCCCTGCTCGTGTCGCTGGCCGGGACGGGCGTGCTGCGCGGCCTGCAAGACACCCGCACCCCGCTGGTCGTGGCCGCGTCGGGGGCCGTGGTCAACGTCGTGCTCAACGTGGTGCTCGTGCTCGTCCTCGGGCTGGGGATCGCCGGTGCGGCGCTCGGAACTGTGCTGACCGAGGTCGCGATGGCCCTCGCGCTGGGCCTGGTGGTCGCGCGGGGAGCGCGGGCGCACGACGTCGGGCTGAGGCCGCACCGCGGCGACCTCACCTCGTCGTGGCGAGCCGGTTGGCCGTTGCTGGTGCGCACCGCGGCGATGCGCGTCGCGCTGCTCGTCGCGACCGCCGTGGCCGCCCGCCTGGGCACGTCCGGTCTCGCGGCGTTCAACGTCGCCTACGTGATCTGGGGGCTGCTGGCGCTCGCGCTCGACGCCCTGGCGATCGCGGCGCAGGCCCTGGTCGGTCGGTACCTGGGCGCCGGGGACCCCGGCCCGGTGCGGGCACTGACCGCGCGCCTCGTGCGCTGGGGACTGGTGGGCGGCCTGGCGCTCGGGCTGGTGACGGCGGCGGTCGCGATCCCGATCGCCCCGCTGTTCTCCGACGACCCGCAGGTGCACCGCCTGCTGGTCGTCGCCCTGCTCGTGGTGGCGGTGCTTGCGCCGCTGGCCGGCTGGGTGTTCGTCCTCGACGGCATCCTCATCGGCGCCGGGGACGGCCGGTACCTGGCGCTGGCGGCCATCGCGGCGACCGTGGCGTTCGTCCCGGCGGCACTGCTGGCCGCGGCCCTCGCCGACACCCGCGGCAGCGTGGTCGGGATCGCTGCGCTGTGGGCGTCGATCGGCGTCTGGATGATCGCGCGAGTGGTCACCCTGGCCCCTCGCGCCGCGTCCGAGCGATGGCTGCGCACCGGCCTCGGCTGAGGGCTACCAGAGGACGGCGATCGCCACGTTGACGATCGAGAGGCCACCGATGAGGTAGTACAGCCCGTCCGGGATGAGGTCTTTGCGCCGGTTCACCCACACGAGCAGCAGCACGATCGCCGTGATCACGAGCTTCGTCGTGATCTTCGCGTAGTCGAACTCCCGGTCGAGCGCTGCCTCGCCGAGACCCACGATGATCACCCCGGTGACGAGCTGGGTCAGCGCGCCGTGCAGCATCGCCGGGTTGACCACCCGTTCGCCCCGGGCACGCATCTGCACGAGCCACCCCCCGATCAGGCTCGCCAGACCCAGGAAGTGCAGAACGACAACGATCTCGTAGACAGTCTCCACAGTCAGGAGGTTACTGACAGAGCGTGCCTGATCAGCGCAGGCTGGTCGCCGATCAGCGCCGCAACACCGCTGCGGCGTGCCTCGAGCACCTGCTCAGCCATGGCACCGGGCTCGCGCGGGTCGTCGCTGGATCGCAGCGCCTCGGGGAGAAAGGCGTTCTCGGCGCGCAGGGTCCAGCACCAGACGGGCAGAGCGTGCGCCGAGGCGGCCGCCAGCATCGACGAACCGTCGGTCGCGCCTGCGCTGGCGAGCACCAGGTCGATGCAGGGGCCGACGATGTCGGCGCGAGCCGCGATCGACTCCCACGCCTGCGCTCCGGACGGCGCCGTGTACTCGACGAGCTGGACCAGGGCCAGTGCCGGCAGCATCCCAGCAGCACGCCGCGCCTGAAGCTCGCCCAACGGCTTCTCCTCGAAGGCCATCACCCAGATCGGGACAGCGGACGACTCGCCGACTGCTGCCAGGTCGCCCGCCAGGGCGGCGAGGACATCCAGGCCACGCACCGAGTAGGCCGCGCCGACGTCCTTGAGCTCGATCGCCACCCCGACGGGTCGACCGCGGGCGCCGGCCTCGCGACGGGCGAGACGAAGAACCTCGCGCAGAGTGAGCACGGGCCACCGCCCGTCGGCGCTCGCGCTGCCGGGCCGCACCTGCGGCCAACGCTCCCGAGCCCGCAGCTCGGCCAGCCTCGTCGACGTCACCAGGTCGACCCACCAGTCCGTGACGGGTCCGAACCGACCGTCCCGCTTCTGATGAGCGGCTGAGAAGCCCACCCGGTCAGCAACATCGGTGGTCACCGACAGCGCCCAGTCGTGCCGGGCGACCAGCACGTTGTCGGCGGTCGCGACGACGTCGACCTCGATCACGTCGGCGCCGTCGTCGATCGCGGCCACCAGTGCCGCCTCGGTGTGCTCGGGGAATCGTCCGGACGCTCCGCGGTGCCCGACCACCATCGGACGATCTAGCGACATTTCATCCGATCAGCCTCTTTCTCCGCAGCGTGGGAGGATCACAATGACACCAGCACCACGCTACGACGAGGGGACGATGGACGAGCAGTTCTCGGCGGCCGAGCTGGCCACCCGCACCGGCAGGCCGCTGGAGTGGATCCTCGACCGGCCCGACGTGGCCTCACGCCTGCGCCGTGAGCCGCCGGACCGGGTGCTGGTGCTGGGCTGCGAGGACGGCCGAGAGGTGGTCGATCTCGCCGCGGCGTTCCCCAACATCACGGTGTACGGGATAGACGACGACCAGGCGAAGGTCGAGGAGGCATCCACGCGGTTCCACCGCAGCAGCGTGCGCGACCGGGTGCTGTGCCAGTGGGGCTCGCCCACCTACCCGCGCATGGCTGCCAACTTCGACCTCGTCATCGCCGTGGGGGTGCTCACCCGGCCTGACCATCCGGTGGACACGACCGACACGCAGATGCTCGGCGTGCTGGCCAGGCTGCTCGGCGACGAGGGCCTCGCGATCCTGGACACGTGCGCGCCGCTGTCGGTGGAGGACGCGAAGGACGCCGGCTTCTACCGCATCGAGCTGGTGGGCCAGTCGCAGCACACGTGCCCTGCCTACCTGCTGCGGCGCTGACCTACTCCCACTCGATCGTGCCGGGCGGCTTGCTCGTCACGTCCAGAACCACCCTGTTGACCTCACGCACCTCGTTGGTGATGCGGGTGGAGATGCGTTCGAGCACGTCGGCGGGCAGCCGGGCCCAGTCCGCCGTCATGGCGTCGTCGCTGACGACCGGCCGGAGCACGACCGGGTGCCCGTAGGTGCGCCCGTCGCCCTGCACCCCGACCGAGCGGACATCGGCCAGCAGCACCACGGGGAACTGCCAGATGTCGCGGTCGAGGCCGGCCCTGGTCAGCTCGGCGCGTGCGACGGCATCGGCTGCCCGCAGCGTGGCGAGCCGGTCGGCGTCCACGGCCCCCACGATGCGGATCGCCAGGCCCGGGCCGGGGAACGGGTGGCGCCACACGATCTCGGCGGGCAGCCCCAGCTCTTCGCCGACGGCGCGCACCTCGTCCTTGAACAGCGATCGCAACGGCTCGACCAGACGGAACTCCAGGTCGTCGGGCAACCCTCCCACGTTGTGGTGGCTCTTGATCGTTGCCGTGCCGCTGCCGCCGCCGGACTCGACCACGTCGGGGTACAGCGTTCCCTGCACGAGAAACTCGACGCCGTGCTCGCGCTGCGGCGCAGCCGCGACCACGTCGGCCGCCGCCTGCTCGAACACCCGGATGAACTCGCGGCCGATGATCTTGCGCTTCTCCTCCGGGTCGCTCACCCCCGCCAGCGCGTCGAGAAAGCGCTGCTGGGCGTCCACGACCACGAGTTCGACGCCCGTCGCGGCGACGAAGTCCCGCTCCACCTGCTCGGCCTCGCCCTCGCGTAGCAGGCCGTGGTCGACGAACACACACGTGAGCTGGTCACCGACGGCGCGCTGCACCAGCGCCGCCGCGACCGCGGAGTCGACCCCACCGGACAGGCCGCAGATCAGGCGCTTGCTGCCCACCTCGGCACGCACAGCAGCCACCTGGTCGTCCACGATCGTGGACGTGGTCCAGGTCGGGCGGCACCCGGCCAGGTCGTAGAGAAAGTGCTCCAGCACCCGCTGGCCGTGCTCGGAGTGCATCACCTCGGGGTGCCACTGCACCCCGGCCAGGCGTCGGTCGGTGTCTTCGAAGGCCGCCACCGGCGCGCCGTCGGTCTGCGCCAGGGCCCGAAGCCCGGCCGGGGCCGTGATCACGGCGTCCCCGTGGCTCATCCACACGTCGAACGTCGCCGGCAGCCCGGCCAGCAGGGTGCCGTGCGGAGCCACGCTCAGGCGGGTGCGGCCGAACTCCGACAGCCCGGTCTGGGCGACCTGGCCGCCGAGGGAGCGGGCCATGGCCTGAAACCCGTAGCAGATGCCGAACACCGGGACGCCGGCGTCGAACAACGCCGGGTCGGTGGCCGGAGCGCCCTCGGCGTACACGCTCGACGGTCCCCCGGACAGCACGATCGCCGCCGGGCGGCGCTCGAGCATCTGTGCGACCGGCATCGTGTGCGGCACGATCTCGGAGTACACCCGTGCCTCCCGCACCCGTCGGGCGATCAGCTGGGCGTACTGGGCGCCGTAGTCGACGACGAGGACGAGGTCGTGCGCAGTCACCACCGAAGTCTAGGCTGCGCGCGTGACGCGCTACTCGCTCGACGAGCTCGCCGAGCACGCAGCGCTCCCGCCGCGCACCATCCGCTTCTACCAGGCCAGCGGCTTGCTGCCCAAGCCTCGCCGGGAGGGCCGCGCGGCCGTCTACGACGACGAGCACCGCACCCGCCTCGAGCTCATCGGTGACCTGCGGGCACGCGGGCTCAAGCTGGACGCCATCCGTGACATGGTCGACGCCGGGTCGCTCGGCAAGGCGCCGGTCGTCGCCCTGCTCGGGCCCGACGCCGCCAGCGAGAGGTGGCTGATCGAGTCGGCCAAGACGTTCGACGCCCCGGGTGTCGCGGAGTTTCTCGGCGAGGCCAACCTCGGCCTGCTCAACGAGCTGGTCGCCGTCGGGTACCTGCAGGTGGTCCAGACCGAGGCAGGGCGCCGCTGGCACGCCCCTGACCTGCCGCTGCTTCGCGCGGCGCTGCAGATGGCCGAGATGGGCATCGACGTGTCGCTGAGCGCCCGTGGCCGTGACCTGGTGCGCCGACGCATCCGCAGCATGGCCGAAGACCTCGTGGGCCTGTGGACCGACGAGGCCGGACAGTCCTACGCCGGTGACGCCACGTCCGCCGAGCTGGCCATGCACCTGGACCGCATCAGGGCGGTCGCCTGGCAGTCCGCGGCGCACGTGACCGCGCAAGAGATCGAGCGGGCCGTCGCCCGGGCCGACGAGCTGGCTCGGCGCCGCCACGCGGGCGCGGCCGAGTAGCCGGTCGCCCCGGCCCACGGCGCAGCGCGTCGGGCTGTCGGCAAGAAATTCGTTTCGGAACCGTCGTACCCGCGGTCTACCGTCGCCCCTTGTGCGTGGCCTGCCCCTGACCGATCCCGGGACACCCGACCTTGCCAGCGCGGAGCGCTTTCTCTGGTGGGTGGCCCGGGGTCAGAAGCGCACCCTGCTCATCGGCGTGGCATGGGGAATCGCGTGGATGGGGGCCCAGGCCCTGGTACCGGGCGCCCTCGGGGCGGGCGTGCAGACGGTGGTGGACGCCGACCCGGCCGGCGCCGTCCGCTGGGGGCTGGTCGTGCTGGCCCTCGGGGCCGTGCAGGCCTTCGCGGGCATCATGCGCCACCGGGCTGCCGTCACGAACTGGCTCACCGCGGCGTCGCGCACCCAGCAGCTCGTGTCGCGCCAGGCCAGCAGCCTGGGCGGTGACCTCGCGGGGCAGGTCTCTACCGGCGAGGTCGTCACGGTGACCGCGAACGACGTCGAGCGCGTCGGGTCGCTGTTCGACGTGACGGCCCGTTTCGCCGGCGCCATCGTCTCGTTCTTCGTCGTCGCGGCCCTGCTGCTGAGCAGGTCGGTGTCGCTGGGCCTCATCGTGCTCATCGGCGTGCCGCTGCTGTCGCTGGGCGTGCTGCCGCTGGTGCGGCCGCTGGAGCGGCGCGAGGCGGCACAACGCGAGCGCATCGGCATCGCCGGCGCCCGCGCCGCCGACACCGTGGCCGGGCTGCGTGTGCTGCGCGGGATCGGCGGGGAAGGGCTCTTTCTCTCGCGCTTCGCCGACGCCTCGCAACGGGCGCGGCAGGCCGGTGTGCACACCGCACGGGTGCGCTCCGTGCTCGACGCCCTGCAGGTCGCGCTGCCGGGGGTGCTCGTCGTCGTCGTCACCGGGCTCGGCGCGATGCAGGTGGCCAACGGCACCTTGCAAGTGGGTGCCCTGGTCGCCTTCTACGGCTATACCGCCTTTCTCGTGCTGCCGCTGCGCACGCTCACCGAGGCCGCCGAGAAGCTGACCGCGGCCCGCGTCGCCGCTCGTCGGGTCGTGAAGGTGCTCTCGCTCCAGCGTCTGCGTGACGAGCCGCAGACGGCCGTCGCCGAGCCTGCCACCGGAGACCTCGTGGACCCCGTCACCGGGCTGGTCGTCCACCCCGGGCGCACCGTCGGACTGGTCAGCGCCGACCCGACCGCGACTGCCGCACTGGTGCGCCGCCTCGGTGACGTGCCGGTCGCGGGGACGCAGCCGGCGCGGGTGACCCTCGCCGGCGTCGCGCTGGCCGACCTGCCGACCGACACCGTGCGGCGACGGGTGGTCGTGCAAGACACCGACCCCGTCCTGCTCTCCGGCTCGCTCGACGCGCTGCTCGACGTCCCACGCAGCGGACGGGTCTCTGCCGAGCAGGCCGTCGCCGGGTCGTGCTCCCAGGACGTGCTGGAGGGGCTCGGGGGATTCGACTCCGAGCTTCCCGAGCGCGGTCGCTCGCTCTCGGGCGGGCAGCGCCAGCGCCTCGCTCTGGCCCGGTCGCTGCGCGCCGACCCCGACATCCTGGTGCTGGAGGAACCCACCAGCGCCGTGGACTCCCACACCGAGGCCGCCATCGCATCGTCGCTGACGGCGCTGCGGGAAGGCCGCACCACCGTCGTGGCCACGGCCAGCCCGCTCGTGCTGGGCGCACTGGACGAGGTCGTCCTGATCGAGGGCGACCAGGTCGCGCGACGGGGCAGCCACACGGACCTGATGACGGATGCTCGCTACCGGGCGATCGTGACGAGGGAGGACTCATGAGGACGCCACCGGCGCCGAGCGAGGACGCCACGCGCGTGCACCGGCTTCCCGTCGCCTCCGGCGCAACGATGCGCGCCGAGGTGCGCCTGCTCCTGGGCCGCCACCGCACGACGATGCTGGCGGTGGTCGCGATCCATGGCGTCGCTGTCCTCGCCGGGCTCGTCGGCCCGCAGGTGCTCGGCGCCCTGGTCGAGCAGCTCAGCGACGGTCAGGTCGACGCGCTGGGCTGGCTGATCGGCGGTTTCGGGGTCGCCGTCGTCGTGCAGACCGTGGCCACGCGCTCCTCCCGGCTGCGGGCGAGCATCCTGGGCGAGTCGGTGCTGGCCGACCTGCGCGAAGACTTCTTGCGCCGCGCCGTCGACCTGCCGCCGAGCGAGGTGGAACGCGCCGGGACGGGCGACCTCGTCACCCGTTCGACCACCGACGTCGACCGCCTGACCTGGGCGGTGCGCCACGCCGTCCCCGAGATCGCTATTGCCCTGGTGAGCGTGCTCGTCATCGGTGCAGCGCTGGTCGTCACCGCTCCCCCGCTGGCGCTGGCCTGGCTGCTGGCCATCCCGCCCATCGTGGTCGTCTCTCGCTGGTACTTCCGTCGGGCCCCGGCGGCGTACCGGTCGGAGATGGGCGCGTACGCGGCCGTCAACGCCGTCGTCGCCGAGAGCGTCGACGCCGGACGCACCGTCGAGACCTACCGGCTCGGCGGTGCCCGGGTCGAGCTGACCGACCGACGCGTCGGTGAGTGGCTCGACTGGGAGCGCTACACGCTGTACCTGCGGTCGGTGTTCTTCCCCTCGGTCGAGTCGGCCTACGTCGTCCCACTCGCCGTGGTCGTGGGCATGGGCGGCTGGCTCGTGGCCGACGGCCGCATCAGCATCGCCGCGTTCACCGCCGCCGTGCTCTACACCCAGATGCTCATCGAGCCCGTCGACCTGGTGCTCATGTGGTTCGACGAGCTGCAGGTCGGGCAGGCATCCCTGGCGCGGCTGCTGGGCGTGGCCGAGGTGAGCGCACCGCCGAGCGACCCGGATGCGCGCCCGGCCGACGAGCACCTCGAGGCCCGCGACGTGCACTTCGGCTACCGCGACGACCAGGACGTGCTGCGCGGCATCGACCTCGGCGTCGTGCCGGGTGAGCGCCTGGCCGTGGTGGGTCCGTCCGGGGCGGGCAAGTCGACGATGGCGCGGCTGCTGGCGGGCGTGCACCCGGCCCGAACGGGTGAGGTGCGCCTCGGCGGCGCCGACGTGTCGGCCATGGCGCCCGAGGCGATCCGTCGTCACGTGGTTCTGGTGACCCAGGAGCACCACGTGTTCGTCGGGCCGCTGCGTGACAACCTGCTGCTCGCCAAGGCCGACGCCACCGACGCCGACCTGTGGCACGCGCTCGAGGTGGTCGGGGCGCACACCTGGGCCCGCCGGCTGCCCGACGGCCTCGACACCGAGGTCGGGTCGGGTGCGGCGAGCGTGTCACCGGTGCAGGCGCAGCAGATCGCGCTCGCCCGGCTCGTGGTGGCCGACCCGCACACGTTGATCCTCGACGAGGCCACCTCGCTGCTGGACCGGCGCGCCGCCAGGTCGCTGGAGCGCTCGCTCGGGCGGGTGCTGGACGGGCGCACAGTCGTGTCGATCGCGCACCGGCTGCACACCGCGCACGACGCCGACCGAGTGGCTGTCGTGGAGGACGGTCGGATCAGCGAGCTGGGCAGCCACGACGAGCTGGTGGCCGCCCGGGGCTCCTACGCGGCCCTGTGGGAGTCGTGGCAGGGCGAGACGAGCACACCGACCGTCTAGGGCGTCGCTCCTGCAGGGCGGCAGGACCTACCCCAGTGGTCCACCGCCGGCACGGTCGACGGGGGCCATGGTGCTCGGCGTCCTCGGCGGATCCGGCTGCCGGCTGAAGTGCCGTGCGAGGCCGGCAAGCCCGACAAAGATCCCTGCGAGCAGGATCGTCCCGACGTTGAGCCCCCACCCGAAGGTCCAGACGTAGGCGATGGCTCCGGCGGTCAGGCAGTAGTACGACGCCGGGATGACCGTCTTGCGAATCAGGTCTCCCTCGCGGCCGAGCAGCCCGACCGTCGCCGAGGCGGCGACCACGTTGTGGATTGTGACCATGTTGCCCGCAGCGCCGCCGACGGCCTGGGCCGCCACGATGACCTCCGGGTTCGCCCCGATCTGCTCGGCCGTGGAGAACTGGAAGAGCGAGAAGGTCAGGTTGCTGATGGTGTTGCTGCCCGCCAGGAAGGCGCCCAGCGCGCCGATCCACGGGGCTACGAGCGGCCACCCGCTGCCCGCGGCCGCGGCCGCGCCTTCGGCGAGCGTCAGCGGCATGCTGGGCAGGTCGGAGGTGTTGAAGGCAGGACCCGAGTTGATGAACACCCGAACCAAGGGAAGCGCGAACAGCAGGGCAGCTCCAGCTCCCAGGATGTGTCCGCCGGCGATCTTCCAGGTGGCGGCGATCTCGGTGCGGTTCATCCTGTGCAGCCAGTAGGTGATGACGCACACGACGAGGAAGACGGTGCCGGGCAGGTAGAGCGGTTGCACGGTGGTGCTGATGTCCGTGCCCGCGATGTTGCTGAAGGGGACGGCGGTCGTGGTGGTCAGGAAGTTGGTGATCGGGTCGACGACGCGCGTGAGGACGAGCAGCAGGGCGACAAGGCCGTAGGGAGTCCACGCCCGGATGATGGACATCCGGGCGTCCGCGACCCCGGCATCCGGCGTGATGCTGCCCGTCCACCGGTCGAGCCAGTTCTCGCGGGGAGCGAAGTCCCACGTCTCCTTGGGCATGAGAAAGCCCTTGCTCGAGGTGTACATCACCAGCGCCAGGCCGAAGGCGCCCCCGAGCAGGGACGGGAACTCCGGGCCGAGCAGCCAGGCGACCAGCACGTAGGGCACGGTGAAGGCGAGCGCGGCATACAGCGCGAACTTCCAGATCTTGAGACCGTCACCGAAGCGCTTGTGCTCGCCGAAGAAGCCGGTGAGCATGCAGGCGAGGATCAGCGGGATGAGCAGACCCACCAGGGCGTGCATGATGGCGACGTTGATCGCGATGCCGTTGATGTAGGCGGGGAAGGTCAGTCCCAGGAGTTCAACCCGCTCGTCGACTCCGGCCCCACCTTCCAGACCCCCGGTCACCCCGATCAGAATGGGCGTTCCGACGGCACCGAAGCTCACCGGGGTCGACTGGATGATCAGCCCGACCATGACTGCGGCCATGGCGGGGAAGCCCAGAGCGAGCAGCAGGGGAGCCACGACAGCCGCCGGCGTCCCGAAGCCTGAGGCTCCCTCGATGAAGCTGCCGAAGAGCCAGCCGATGATGACGGCCTGCACCCGGCGGTCCGGGCTGATGGTGGTGAAGCCGGCTCGGATCGTCGCCATCGCGCCGCTCTTGGTCAGCGTCGCCAGCAGCAGCAGGGCACCGAAGACGATGTAGAGCAGAGTGACGGCAATGATGAGCCCCTGGACCGTGGCCGCAGCCACCGCGACGGGCGCCACGTCCCAGACGAACAGGGCCACCAAGACGACGACGATGAAGCCCACCGGCATCGCACGCTTGGCCGGCCAGCGTAAGCCAACGAGCAAGAATCCCACGACGATGATCGGCGACATCGCGAAGAGGCTGAGCGCCAGAAGATTGTCCATCGTTGACCTCCCTTGTCGACCCGCGGCAAGTGGGGAACGGGAAACGGGTGCGTCATACAAGCACTTGGTAGGCCGCCGCCACTAGCCCTTGGCTCAACTTTCTGTCCGCTCAACCTCCTCTTCGGCACATGACGGTGGACTTCGCGGTGGGCAGTCTGCTGACTCCTCGTCGCCAGACAGGTGCAGACGACCTGGGAGTGGGGCAGCATCCGATCCGCCCGTGGCGGGCCGGTCGCCGGGTGCTCACGGACATCGCGCCACCGGAGTCCGCGGCGGGCCGCTCGTCATGCCATCCGCTACGCTCACCGCGCATCCCCGGCGGCCACCCGTTACCACGACGGCACAGCTGGTCCACAGCAGCGGCGGCCGCCGCTCGACTGAAGGGACGCGTGATGGTCAGCACATCCGTCTCGCCGGGCGCACCACCCCCGGCCCCTCGGCGTGGCCCACGACCGAACGGCCACCCTCGTCCGCATGCGGCTGCCGGTCACGCTCGATTGCGATGGATGCTCCCGTGACCGCCGCGACCGTCGGCACGCCGGCCGAACCATCGGCAGGCCGGACCTACGGACCGGTGGATGAGACGGTGCTCGCCGAGCTGCGCGGCATCGTCGGCGAGCAGTACGTACTGTCCACCGACGGCGACGTCGAGCCCTACAGCCGCGACGCCACTCCCCTGATGCAGGCGACACCCGACTGCGTGGTGCTGCCGGAGACCACCGAACAGGTGGCCGCGGTGCTGAAGCTGGCGACCGCGCGGCGCGTCCCGGTCATCCC
The DNA here is from genome assembly GCA_963714455.1 of uncultured Actinomycetota bacterium. Classification (GTDB taxonomy): domain Bacteria; phylum Actinomycetota; class Actinomycetes; order Jiangellales; family Jiangellaceae; genus CAVQGZ01. Next base: position 58,911 of record CAVQON010000017.1, on the reverse strand, counting down.
ACGCGGCGCCGGGTCGAACCTGTCCGGTGCCACCTTGGCCGAGCACGGCGGCATCGTGCTTGCCCTGACCCGGATGCGCCGCATCCGGGAGGTGGCCCCGAACGAGCTGCTCGCCGTCGTGGAGCCCGGTGTCACCACCGCCGAGCTCGACGTGGCCGCATCAGCCCAGGGCCTGCTCTACGCGCCCGACCCGGGCAGCCGCACGGTCTCGACCGTCGGCGGCAACGTGGCCATGTGCGCCGGCGGCCTGCGCGGGCTCAAGTACGGCGTGACCCGCAACTACGTGCTGGGGCTCGAGGTGGTGCTGCCGACGGGCGAGATCATCCGCACCGGTGGACGGCTGTGGAAGGACGTCGCCGGGTACGACCTCACCCGCCTGCTCACCGGCTCGGAGGGCACCTTGGGCGTCATCACCGAGGTCACGGTGGCCCTGGTGCCCATGCCGGCAACGTCACGGACGGGGGTCGCCTACTTCGACTCCCTGGCCGACGCCTCGACGGCGGTCGCAGCAATCATCGCCGACGGCGTGCTGCCCGCGACGCTGGAGTTTCTCGACCAGCGCTGCATCGCCGCGGTCGACGACTTCGCCGCCCTCGGCCTCGACCGTGACGCCGGGGCGCTGCTGCTCTTCGGCGACGACGGTGGGGAAGACACGGCAGCGGCGTCGCTGGGTCGCATGGCCGACACCTGCTCGGCCAACCGGGCCCGCGACGTCACGCTCGCCCGCGACGTCGCCGAGGCTGACGCTTTGCTGTATGCGCGTCGCTGCTCGTTGCCGGCCCTGGCTCGGCTCGGTCCGGTGACCATGCTCGAGGACGCCACGGTGCCGCGACCGCGGCTGCCGGAGATGGTCGAGCGCATCGAGGCCATCGCGGAGCGCCATGGCGTGGTGTGCGCGACGTTCGGGCACGCCGGCGACGGAAACCTGCATCCGACGATCGTGTTCGACCCCGCCGAGGACGGCGTCACCGCCGCGGCGCACGCCGCTTTCGACGACGTGTTCGCGGCGGCGCTCGACCTCGGTGGCACGATCACCGGCGAGCACGGGGTGGGTGCGGCCAAGCGGGCCTGGCTCGGCCGTCGCCTCGGCGACGACCAGGTCGACCTGCTGCGCCGCATCAAGACGGCATTCGACCCCGCGGGCATCCTCAATCCCGGAAAGCTGGGCTCGTGAGCGCGCCGGCGTTGCCCACCGGAGCCTCAGGGGCGACGACGCGGGGCATCTTCGACCCCGACCTGCTCTCCACCTGCATCTCGTGCGGCTTCTGCCTGCCGGTGTGTCCGACGTACAAGATCACCGGAGACGAGCGTTCGTCCCCCCGCGGGCGCATCACGTTGATGCGGGCGCTGGAGACCGGCCGCCTCGACGAGGACGACCCGACGCTGCTGGAGCAGTCGTCCTACTGCCTGGGCTGCCGGGCCTGCGAGACGGTCTGCCCGGCCGGGGTCAAGTACGGCGAGCTGCTCGAGCAGTGGCGCGACCACCAGTGGCGGGGCCGCCGCGGCCCCGTCCTGGTCGCCGGGCTACGGCTCGGGGTTCGCAACGCCCTGCCGCTCAGCATCGCGGGGACGGTGCGCCGCCACGCCCGCACCACCGGCCCGGGGCGCGCGCCGGAACCGGAGGGGTCGTGGCCGGCCGCAGCCAGCGCCCCGCCGCAGGACTCGATGCAGCTCATGCTTGGCTGCTTCGAGCGCTCGCTGTTCCCCGGCGTCTCCAAGGCGGTAGCGCGGCTGCTGCCGGGCATCGAGATCCCGTCCGGGCAGGGCTGCTGCGGTGCGCTGCACTCGCACAACGGTGACAGCACGGGCGGCAGGCAGATGGCCCACGAGCTCGCCGAGGCTCTTCCGCGCACCATCCTGACCACGGCCGGCGGCTGCGCCACGCACCTCGCCCACGAGCTCGGCCGCGACCGGGTGGTCGAGCTGAGCGAGTATCTGACCAGCGCGTGGGTCGACGACCCGACCTCGACTGCGTCGCTGCTGCGACCGCTGACCAAGGACGGCCGACCTCTGCGGGTCACCGTCCAGGACTCCTGTCACCTGCGCAACGGGCTCGGCACGCATCGTGAGGCACGCGAGGTGGCCGGCATGGTCGCCGACGTGGTCGAGCTGCCCTCGGCCGGCTCGTGCTGCGGTGCCGCCGGCACCTACTCGGTGGTGCGCCCGAAAGACAGTGCTGCCGTGCTGGCTCCCAAGCTGGACGAGATCGAGGCGCTCGGCGTCGACCACGTCGTGGCGGTCAACCCGATCTGCCAGCGCCAGCTGATCGGGGGCCTGCGCAAGCGCAAGTCGTCGGTGACGGTGCTGCACCTGGCCGAGCTGATGGCCATGGCGCTGCCGAGATGAGGGCCGCCGCCCGCCGCTGAGGCCCCGTCCGGCGATGGGAGCGCCGCGATCCCGCTCCCATCGCGGACCGGCCCGGTCAGCCGACGGGCAGGCGCAGCGCCCCGGGGGCGTCCGCGGGCACGACCGGGCTCTTCGGCTCGATCGGCGCGACTCGCTTGTAGTCCGCCCCGACGACCGGCCGCGGGTCGTCCTGACCCTTGTTCGGCCAGAACGACATCGCCCGCTCCGCCTGCGCGGTGATCGTGAGTGACGGGTTGACGCCCAAGTTCGCCGACACGGCCGCCCCGTCCGTGACGTGGAGCCCGGGGTATCCGTACACCCGGTGCCAGGGGTCGATGACTCCGGTCTGGATGGAGTCGCCGATGGCCGCGCCGCCAAGGATGTGCGCTGTCATCGGGATGTCGGCGATCTCGGGCCACGACCCGCGGGGACGTCCCCCGACAGCCTCGGCGACTCGACGAGCGACGTCGTGGCCTTGGGGGATCCACGACGGGTTGGACTCTCCGTGCCCTTCCGACGTGACCAGCTTGGCTCTGCCCGTCAGGCCCCGGTCGAGCGACACCGTCAAGGAGTTGTCGCGCGACTGCATCACCAGGATGACGAAACCTCGCTCGGAGTACCGGTGCACCCACGGAGTGAGGACGATCTCCGAGGGGTCTCGTGCCAACTCGCTCAAGAAGCGTCGCCAGCGCGGGGGGCCGTCCTCTCCGGGAAGGTTGCCCTCGACCAGCAACGTCGACAGCAGCAGCATGGCGTTCGCACCCTTGCCGAACCGAGTAGGCTCGACGTGGGTCTCGTGGTCGGGATGGAACGACGAGGTGATCGCCACACCCCGGCTGTGGTCGGTCGAGTAGTCGAACGTCTCCACCCCGAGAAGCGCCTCGCTATTCGTCCGGAACAAGTGTCCGAGACGGTCCGACAGGGCGGGGAGATGGCCCTCGCCCTTCATCCTCAACATGAGGCGCTGCGTGCCCAGCGCACCTGCGGCGAGCACGACCTGGTCTGCCGTTATCGTCTTCGTGGCGCCAGGACCGCTACCACCGGTGCGTCGCACATCGAGCGCATAGCCACCCCCCGCCAGGGGGCGCACAGTGCTGACTGTCGTCATGGCGGCGATGCGAGCCCCGGCATTCTCGGCGAGGTGCAGGTAGTTCTTGACCAGGGTGTTCTTGGCCCCGACCCGGCAGCCGGTCATGCACCCGCCGCAGGAGGTGCACGTTGTGCGAGCGGGTCCGGCCCCGCCGAAGAAGGGGTCGCTCACCGTCGCCCCAGAGTGGGCGCCGAACAGCACACCCACGGGGGTCCGCCGGAAGGTGTCGCCGACACCCATCTTCTCGGCGACCGCCTTGAAGGCCTCGTCGGCGGGGGTCATCTCGGGGTTCTCGACCACACCGAGCATCCGCGTCGCCTGGTCGTAGTAGGGAGCGAGCTCGGCCTTCCAGTCGGCGATGTGACGCCACTGAGCGTCGTTGTAGAAGGCATCCAGGGGTCGGTACAGCGTGTTCGCGTAGACCAGCGACCCGCCGCCGACGCCGGCGCCGGACAGCACCATGACGTGCTTGAGGATGTCGATGCGTTGCAGCCCGTAGGCACCCAGCGCCGGGGCCCACAGGTAATTGCGGGCGTTCCAGTTGGTCTTGGGGAAGTCCTCGTCGCGCCACCGCTTGCCGGCCTCGACAACGAGTACCCGGTAGCCCTTCTCGACGGCACGCAGCGCCGCCACCGACCCACCGAACCCACTGCCGACGACGACGACGTCCCAGTCAGCCATGAACAGTCACCTCTACCCTCTGAAAGTCCTTCACCTCGGTGAACCCGGTGGTCGCCATGGCTCGCCGCAGCGCCCCGACCAGGTTCATCGACCCGTCGGCCGCACTCGACGGACCGCGCATGATCTGCTCCAGCGTCCCGGACGCACCGACCCACACCCGCTCGCCGCGGGGAAGCTCGGTGTGCCAGGCCTCCGCCCCCCAGTGCCAGCCCCGCCCCGGGGCCTCGAGCGCTCGAGCGAGCGGAGAGCCGATCATCACCGCGTCCGCCCCACACGCTATGGCCTTCGGGATGTCGCCGGACCTGCCGATGGACCCGTCTGCGATGACGTGGACGTAGCGTCCGCCGGACTCGTCGAGGTAGTCACGTCGTGCCGCCGCGACGTCGGCGACGGCACTGGCCATCGCCACCGAGACGCCGAGCACCGACCGGGTGGTCCCGCCCGCTCCCCCGCCGAAGCCGACCAGCACCCCGGCGGCGCCGGTGCGCATCAGGTGCAGCGCGGCTTGGTAGGTGGCGCACCCGCCGACGATCACCGGCACGTCGAGCTCGTAGATGAACTGCTTGAGGTTCAGCGGCTCGGTCTGACCCGAGACGTGCTCGGCCGACACCGTCGTGCCCCGGATGACGAGCATGTCGACCCCGGCGGCCAGCACCGCCTTGTGCAACGCCAGCACCCGCGGCGGCGACAGCGCGGCGGCGACGGTGATGCCCTCGGTGCGCAGCTGGTCGACGCGCGCAGCGATCAGGTCGTCACGGATGGGCGCGGAGTACACCTCCTGCAGCCGGGCGGTGGCCTGTGCGCCGTCCAGCTCGGCGATCTCGGCCAGCAGCGGCTCGGGGTCGTCGTAGCGCGTCCAGAGCCCCTCGAGGTCGAGAACCGGCAGACCGCCGAGGCGTCCGATCTCGACTGCGGTCGCCGGCGAGACGACCGAGTCCATCGGCGCCGCCATGATCGGGGTGTCGAACCGGTAGGCGTCGATCTGCCAGGCCGTGGAGACCTCTTCGGGGTCTCGGGTGCGCCGGCTCGGGACGATACCGACGTCGTCGAGCTGCCAGCCCTGCCGGCCTCGCTTACCTCGGCCGATCTCGACCTCTGCCACGGCTCTCCCCTATCGCGGGCTGTAGTTGGGTGCCTCGGTGGTCATCTGGACGTCGTGCGGGTGGCTCTCCTGCAGACCGGCCGCGGTGATGCGCACGAAGCGTCCGCGCTGCTGAAGCTCGGGAACCGTCGGTGCGCCGACGTAGCCCATCGCCGCACGCAGGCCACCGACGAGCTGGTGGGCGACGGCCGACAGCGGGCCACGGTAGGGCACCTGACCCTCGACGCCCTCGGGCACCAGCTTGTCCTCACTGAGCACGTCGTCCTGGAAGTAGCGGTCGCGCGAGTAGGACTTGGCGTAGGAGGCGCTGTCGGCCGAGCCTGCGGCACCACGCGAGCGCATCGCGCCGAGCGACCCCATGCCGCGGTAGGTCTTGTACTGCTTGCCGCTGATGAACACCAGGTCGCCGGGACTCTCGGCACAACCGGCCAGCAGCGAGCCGAGCATCACGGTGTCGGCGCCGGCGACGATCGCCTTGGCGACGTCCCCGGAGTACTGGAGCCCGCCGTCACCGATCACCGGGACACCGGCCGGACGAGCGGCCCGCGCCGCCTCGTAGATCGCGGTCACCTGGGGGACGCCGACCCCGGCCACCACCCGGGTGGTGCAGATGGAGCCGGGGCCGACCCCGACCTTGATGCCGTCGGCGCCCGCGTCCACGAGCGCCTGCGCGCCTTCGTACGTCGCGACGTTGCCGCCGACGACGTCGACGTCGGGCAGGTCGGCCTTGAGCGTGGCGACCATCTCCAGCACCGACCGGGAGTGTCCGTGCGCGGTGTCGACCACCAGCAGGTCGGCTCCGGCGGCGGCGAGAGCCAGGGCACGTTCGTGGGCATCGGCCCCCACCCCGACGGCGGCGCCGACGCGAAGGCGTCCGCGCTCGTCCTTGGTCGCCAACGGGAACGCCTCGCGCTTGACGAAGTCCTTGAGCGTGAACAACCCGGTGAGCCGCCCGGCCGCGTCCACCAGCGGCAGCTTCTCGACCTTGTGCTGGCGCAGGAGCGTCATGGCGTCGTCGGGGGCAATGCCCTCGGGGCCGGTCACCAGAGGCATCGGCGTCATGACGGAACCGACCATCCGGTTGCGGTCGGTCTCGAACCGGATGTCGCGATTGGTGATGATGCCCACGAGCATGCCGTCGTCGTCCACGACCGGGGTGCCGGAGATGCGGAACCGGCCGCAGATCTCGTCGACCTCGTCGATCGTCGTGTCCGGACGCACCGTGACCGGGTCGCTCACCATGCCGGCCTCGGACCGCTTGACCAGGTCGACCTGGGCGGCTTGGTCCTCCAGAGGCAGGTTGCGGTGCAGCACGCCGATGCCGCCCTGACGGGCCATGGCGATCGCCATGCGCGCCTCGGTCACGGTGTCCATGGCCGATGACAGCAGTGGGATGGACACGGTGATGCGGCGCGACACCCGGCTTGCGGTGTCGACCTGGCTGGGGATGACGTCGCTGGCCCCGGGCAGCAGCAGGACGTCGTCGTACGTGAGACCGGTGGGCGGATCAAGCAGCGTCATGACGCGGCCATGCTAGACCGCCTCAGCAACGGCTCAGGCGCCGACCGAACGGGCCATCAGGGAGACGGCCTCGGAGAGGTCGTGCACGGCGACGATGCGCTGGCGCGGCGCCCAACGCTCGGGGTGCGGCGGCCATCCGGGACCGCCGACAGCGATCACCGGGGCTGGACGGATCTCGGGGAGCGTCGCGAGCTGTCGAGGGTCGGCGGTGTGCGGGCGCTGCGCCCAGACGAACACACCGGCCGGCCCCGCGCGCCGGATCGCCGAGCCCAGCGCGTCCACCGGCACGCGGGCACCCAGCACCCTGGTCGCGACGTGGCGTTCGGCCAGCGCCGCCGACACGGCGTGCAGGGGCAGGGAGTGCTGCTCCTCCTCCGCGCAGGCCAGCAGGATCGGCCTGGTGTTGACCGGGTTGGCGGTGAACCGCTGCACGTGGTGGCGTAGCACGCCGAGCACGCACTCGGAGACGAGGTGCTCGGAGTCCACGCCTTGGCCAGTCTTGGCCCACCGCTGCCCGACCGTGACCAGCGCCGGGACGATGAGGCTGTCCCAGGACGCGATCACGCCGCGGCGCTCCAGCGACTCGCGGATGATCGTGCTCACCGCGTGCGAGTCGAGCGCGTCCGCCGCCTTGACCAGGCCACGCACCTTGTCCTCGGCCCGCGCCATGGGCACGACCGTTCGCCGCAGGCTGCCCACATCGGTAACGGAGTCGAGGCTGACGCGCGGCAGCTCCATGTCGTCGGTGGCGAGGGCGACACGTGCGGCCTCGCCCGCCGACACCCCTTCCAGGGTCAGCCGACGCATGAGCTCCAGGCGGGCCAGGTCGGTCAAGGAGTAGCGGCGGTGGGTGCCGGCCTCGTGCTCGGACGGGCCGAGTCCGTGACGACGGTCCCACGTGCGAAGCGTGGTCGGGGAGATGCCCAGACGGCGGGCGACCGTGGCAACAGTGAGCGTCGCCTCGCGTGACTGGACGACGTGCGACTCGATCACTGACATGAAGCGATTGTGGAACCGATTCGGGCTCCCCGCATCTCGACGCGCCTGACCTGCGCAGACTTCCTGACGGCTGCCCGAACGTAACCGTTACGTAAACGATTCATTCAGGGTCTTGCAACGCTTCTGAATCGTTTCTAGAGTTACCTGCATCCGGTCGGCACCTCGATCGGGAACAACAAGACAAGAGAACGCCTTCCCTTGATCGAGGAGATGACCATGGCTGACATATCGCGCCTTCCCGGACCGATCGCCGACATCTGGGAGTGGCAGTACGACGGGGCGTGCCGCTCGGCCGACCCCGACCTGTTCTTCCACCCCGAGGGTGAGCGCGGCCCGCGCAAGGCCGCCCGCGACGCCGCCGCCAAGGCGGTGTGCGCGAGCTGCCCTGTTCTGCAGCAGTGTCGCGAGCACGCGCTGCTCGTGCGCGAGCCGTACGGCGTCTGGGGTGGGCTGACCGAGGACGAGCGCGAGGCGATCTACGCCGGCGAGCACGTCGTCCCCGCGCTGGTGCCGGTCGCGAGCTAGGCCGGACGGCCCAGAAGGGGCTGGGGTTCGGGCATCACGCCCGAACCCCAGCCCCTTCTGTCGTCCCTGACTCGCCTCCCCCACCGCGTCCCCCACCCGCGATCTTGGCGCGGTGGCCACATCCTGCGGACTATGCGGCTCCTACGCCAAGATCACGGCGGGTCGGTGGGGTGGTGGGGTCGTGGGGTGGTGCTAGTGGCCGTGCCCGTGGCCGTGACCGGAATCCGCCGACTCGGCCTTCACCGGCTTGTCGGCGACCAGCACGTCGGTGGTCAGCAGCATCCCGGCGATCGAGGCCGCGTTCTGCAGAGCAGAGCGGGTGACCTTGACCGGGTCGATGATGCCGGCGCCGACCATGTCGACGAACTCGCCCGTCCGAGCGTCGTACCCGACGCCCGCGTCCTGCTCGGCGACCTTGATAGCGGTGACTGCACCCGACACGCCGGCGTTCTCGGCGATCCAGTACAGCGGCTTGGCCAACGCGCCGGCAACCAGCCGGACGCCGGTGGCCTCGTCACCCTCGAGGCCGAGGGAGTCGGCCAGCACCGGGGTGGCCTGGGCGAGGGCGGTGCCGCCACCGGCGACCACACCCTCTTCGATCGCAGCGCGAGTCGCCGAGACGGCGTCCTCGACCCGGTGCTTCTTCTCCTTCATCTCGACCTCGGTGGCAGCGCCGACCTTGATGACGCCCACGCCGCCGGCAAGCTTGGCGAGTCGCTCGTTGAGCTTCTCCTTGTCCCAGGACGAGTCGGTGTTCTCCATCTCGGCGCGAATCTGGTCGATCCGTGCGGTGATCGCGTCGTGCTCGCCCGCGCCGTCCACGATGACGGTGTCGTCCTTGGTGACCACCACGCGGCGCGCGGTGCCGAGCACGTCGAGGCCGACGGTGTCGAGCGACAGGCCCACCTCTTCGGCGACGACCTGGCCGCCGGTGACCACGGCCATGTCCTGCAGCGTGGCCTTGCGGCGGTCACCGAAGCCCGGGGCCTTGACCGCGACGCTGGTGAACGTGCCACGGATCTTGTTGACCACCAGGGTCGACAGCGCCTCGCCGTCGACGTCCTCGGCGATGATCAGCAGCGGACGGCTGGTCGGCACGACCTTCTCCAGCAGTGGCAGAAGGTCGTTGAGCGCGGAGATCTTGGTCTGGACGAACAGGATCCACGGGTTCTCCAGCACCGCCTCCATGCGCTCGGTGTCGGTGACCATGTACGGGCTCAGGTAGCCCTTGTCGAACTGCAGGCCCTCGGTCACCTCCAGCTCGGTGCCGAGCGTGGTGCCCTCCTCGACCGTGATGACGCCGTCCTTGCCGACCTTGTCGAAGGCCTCGGCGATCATGGCGCCGATCTCGGCGTCCTGCGCAGAGATCGTGGCCACGGCCGCGGTGTCGCCGGCCGTCTCGACCTGGCGCGCGGTGTCGAGCAGGTGCGCGGTCACGGCCTCGACGGCGGCGTCCAGGCCCCGCTTGAGCCCGGCCGGGCCGACGCCGGCAGCGACCAGGCGCAGGCCGTCGTGCACCAGTGCCTGGGCGAGCACGGTCGCCGTCGTCGTGCCGTCCCCGGCGATGTCGTTGGTCTTGGTGGCGACCTCTTTGACGAGCTGGGCGCCCATGTTCTCGTATGGCTCGTCCAGCTCGACGGCCTTGGCGATGGTCACCCCGTCGTTGGTGATCGTCGGCGCGCCCCAGCTGGAGTCGATGACGACGTTGCGGCCACGCGGGCCGAGCGTCACCTTGACGGTGTCAGCGAGGGCGTTGACGCCCCGCTCGAGGCCCCGGCGAGCGTCCTCGTCGAAGCTCAGAATCTTTGACATGAAGCAGATGTCCTCTCAGCACAAGTGAGACCGGCGGCTCCAGACGGCCGAAGGACCGTCCGGAGCCGCCGGCGGGAGATGAAGGGTTGACGTACTAGCCGAGGATGGCCAGGACGTCGCGAGCGGACAGGATGAGGTACTCCTCGCCCTGGTACTTGACCTCGGTACCGCCGTACTTCGAGTACAGAACCTTGTCGCCGACGCTGACGTCGAGCGGCACGCGGTTCTCGCCGTCCTCGTCCCAGCGGCCCGGGCCCACGGCCAGAACCTCGCCCTCCTGGGGCTTCTCCTTGGCGGTGTCGGGGATAACCAGGCCAGAAGCAGTGGTCTGCTCGGCGTCGAGGGTCTTGACGAGGACGCGGTCCTCAAGTGGCTTGATCGACACGGACACGTGCTGACTCCCCTTTCGCGGGACGTCGATGTTTGTATGTCTGGTGGCCGTTGCGCCGGACCGTCGTCGCGGGTGCCGGTCAGGTGCTGGACGGCTGGCACCCGGGTACTCCGAGTGCCAAGTCAGACACTAGAACAGGCTTAGCACTCGGTCAACCCGAGTGCCAACCGTGTTGCCGGCTCAGCACGAGGGGGGCCGCACGCCGTCGACCCGCACCGGCAACGTCCCCGAGGCGGGGCTTCGCCCGGTCAGGACGCCAAGCAAGGCGTCGAAGGCCGTCGGGGTGCGTCCGAAGAGCGCCAGCATGGCTGACGACGCGCTGCTGCGGGCCAGTCCGTACGGAATGTCCAGCGCGACCACGACGTCACCGGCGCCGGCTGACCCGGGCGAGCCGAGGAGAACGACCACGTCGCCCGCCCCGGTGCCCAGCCCGGCCCGGCGGGCCGCGGCGGCGAAGCGGGCGCGGTCGGTCTCGGTACCGCCCACCACCTGCACCGACGCCCCGACCAGCGGGCTGTCGCAGCGCCCGGACACCAGCGTGACGGCGGACGCGGACAGTCGCCGGGAGGCCTTCGTGGGCGCGGGCGACCCGACGTAGGACAGCTCGACGGCGCCCGCCTGGTCGCGCAGGTCGGCCTGGTGGAGCTGCAGGGCCACCACGCGCCGGACGGCGGTGCTCAGCCGCTGCGGTCGCAGCTGCCCGTTGCGCACGGCCTCGACGATCCCGTCGCGGGCGGCGCGAGCGTCGGGAGGCATCAGCAGCAGGTCAGAGCCCGCCCGCAGCGCGGCCACCGCCGACTGCGCCGCGGAGTAGCGCTGAGTGACGGCCGCCATCGACAGCGAGTCGGTCACCACCACCCCGTGAAACCCGAGATCGCCGCGGAGCAGGCCGCGCACGACTGGGGCGGACAGCGACGACGGCACCCCGGGGTCGACGTCGCGCACGTCGAGGTGGGCCACCATCACCGCGGGCACGCCGGCCGCGACCGCGCTGGCGAACGGGACGAGGTCGTGCGTGGTGAGCCGCTCGAGCGACGCTGCCTGCACCGGCAGCTCGACGTGGCTGTCGGCCGGCACGCTGCCGTGCCCAGGAAAGTGCTTGACCACCGGCACCAGGCCGGCCTCGGCAAGACCGGCAGCCTGAGCGGTGGCGACACGGCCCACCAGCCGGGGTCGGCCCCCCGGGGCGCGCACACCGATGGTGGGGTCGGACAGGCCGGCGGTGACGTCGGCCACCGGCGCGAAGCTCATGGTGAAGCCCAGCGCGGCCAGCTCCCTGCCCTGCGCATGGGCGGCCGCACGGCTCACGTCGGCGTCGCCGGCCGCACCGTGCGCCATGCCGGGCGGGAACTGGGTCGCCGGCGGACCGACCCGGGCGACCGGACCGCCCTCCTGGTCGACCGAGACGATCAGCGGGTAGGGCCTGTCCAGGGTGGCCTGCAGACGCGCCGTCGTCCGGGCCAGGGCCGATGCACTGTCGGACCCTGATGGCACGTTGTCGCCCATGAGGATGACTCCGGCGAGGCCCAGGTCGCGCACGAGGTCGACGGGTGGTTCCAGACCGCCGTAGGTGCCGACGATCACGTGCCCGGCGCGCTGCTCCAGCGACATCGCAGCGACGAGCTCGTCGGCGCGCTGCCAGCTCTGCCCGCTCGGTCCCCAGTCGCGGTCGCGTGGTTCTCGCGGTGCCTGGGCGACCGCGGGCACGGTCGGGGACGGGCTCGGCTCAGGTGGCAGTGCTGACCGGTACGCCAGCGGCTCCCCAGCCTCCGATGGGACCGGTGGTGCCGTCGCCGCGTTGTCATCCGCCGAGCAGCCGAGGGTGGACACGGCGAGGGCAACAGCAAGAGCCAGAATCACTGGCGCGCTCAGTCGTGCACGCATAGAGCGGTCAGGCTCTCACGCCTTCCCACGTCCGCAACTGCTCAGCCATCGTGTCGGCCGGTCGAGTCTCACCTGCCAGCCGGAGCACGGCGTCAGCGTCACCCAGGCCGACTCCTCGAGTGGCCCGGTGGTCCAGCAGGGCAGCCACGAAGCGGCCGAGGTCGGTGCGCGGCCGGCCGCCGGGCAGTCTCACGGCGTCGGGGCCGGCCCGCACGTCTCGCACCTGCCAGGTGGCGCGGACGCGCTCGGCGGCGACAGGGTCCAGTGCGTGGTTGGCCTGCCCGGGGCGGGCGTAGGTTGCGACGACGGCAGCCGGGGTCCAGTCGAGCAGGGTGGTGAGCGGGCCCAGGCACACGAGCAGCGCGTCGTCGTCGGACCCGTGCGCGTCAGCCGCCGACACGGTGTCGTCAGACTCCGACGACACCGCCGCGGGCGGGAGGTGGGGCGCAAGCCCGGCCAGCCCGTCCGAGCCGTGCACAGCCCGCCCCTGGAAGGCCGACCCGTCCGCGCGCCGGGCGGCCCCGGCCGTGACCGGCACCGTGTCGGCACCCAGCAGACCGAGCACGAAGCGGGTGTTGGTCAGCACCCGGTCGAGTGGCACGTTGCCGCCCACCGCGACGGCCTCGGCCAGGTCGAGCCCCGGGTGCAGCACCGCCGCCACGAGAGCCAACGCGTCGTCGACGCCCGTGTCGACGAGCAGCCTCACCCGCAGCGCGCCCATGAGCGGGCTACATCGTCACGACGTCGACCGGCAGCGACGACGAGGCGCCCAGCTCGTCCGCGGAGGGGTGCCGGCCGGCGGCGACCAGCAACGACCCCAACGCCGCGACCATCGCGCCGTTGTCGGTGCAGAGACCTGGTCGGGGTACCCGTAGCGTGACACCCGCACGCTCGCAGCGCTGCTGGGTGAGCACCCGCAGCCGTGAGTTCGCGGCCACGCCACCGCCGAGCAGCAGGGTCTCGATGCCGTGCTCGGTGCAGGCCAGCACGGCCTTGGCCGACAGCACGTCGGCCACCGCCTCCTGGAACGACGCGGCGACGTCAGCGCGCGGCACCGACTCCCCCGCAGCCTCGCGCTGCGCGACCCACCTCGCCACGGCGGTCTTGAGCCCGGAGAACGAGAAGTCGTAGCGGTGGCGCCCCATGTCCCGCTGGGACGTGAGCCCCCGGGGGAAGGCGATGGCCGACGACGTCCCGTCCCCGGCGAGCCGATCGATCTCGGGTCCACCAGGAAACGGCAGACCGAGCACCCGTGCCACCTTGTCGAACGCCTCCCCCGCCGCGTCGTCGATCGTCGCCCCTAGCGGCGACACGTCGCCGGTGAGGTCGTCCACCCGCAGAACCGAGGAGTGCCCGCCGGAGACGAGCAACGCCACAGCCGGCTGCGGCAACGGTCCGTGCTCCAACGTGTCGACGGCAACATGTGCTGCCAGATGGTTCACGCCGTACAGGGGCTTGCCCAGCCCGAGTGCCAGCGCCTTGGCCGCTGCCACCCCGACCAGCAGCGCCCCGACCAGCCCCGGTCCGCTGGTGACCGCGATCGCATCGACGTCAGCCAGGTGGACCCCGGCCTCGCGGCAGGCGCGTTCGACGGTGGGCAGCATCGCCTCGAGGTGGGCGCGGCTGGCCACCTCCGGCACGACGCCGCCGAAGCGGGCGTGCTCGTCGACGCTGGAGGCGATCTCGTTGGCCAGCAGCGTCGAGCCGTGCACGATGCCCACACCCGTCTCGTCGCACGAGGTCTCGATGCCCAGCACCAGCGGTCGGTCGGTCATGGTCGCCTCATTGTGCTCGCCGGGCCATGACGACGCCGTCGCGCCCCTGGCCGTAGTAGTGGCGTCGCGTCGAGATCGTCACGAAGCCGAGGTTGGCGTAGAGGGCGATCGCCGCCTGGTTGGTCGCGCGCACCTCCAGCAGCACCTCCCGGGCCCCGTGCGTGTCGGCGTCGTCCAGCAGGGCTCTGACCAGCCGTCGACCCACACCCCTGCCGCGCCACCCGGGATGCACGGCGACCGTCATCACGTCGGCGGTGTCGAGGGCGAGCGAGATCCCGGCGTAGCCGACGACGGTCTGCGCCGCCTCGGCCACGACGTAGCGTCGGCGAGCCGGCACCCCGGCAAGCTCGGCCCACAGCTGCTCGACCGACCATGCCCCCTCGTCGGCGAACACCGTCGCCTCGATGCCCGCCACCTGCTCGACGTCCCACCAGCGCATCGCCCGCAACGCGACCGGGCCGCTGCGCTGGGCCGGGTCGAGGCTCAGCGCGGACGCCCGGGCTGCAGCACGGGCTTCGCCCCGGCGCCCACCGTGGCGTCGGGTTGGCGCAGGTAGAGCGGCTCCACCGGCAAGGAGTTCACGGTCCCGTCGGTCAGCCCCTGAGCAAGCCACGCGGCGTCCGGGTGCGTCGGCTCGAGCGCGGACGGGAAGAGCCCGCGATGCGCGACGGCCCCCGACCCGACTGCCGGCAGCCCCCCACCTGCTGGCCCACCGCTCGCCACGACGTCCGGCGTGTCGACGGCAGGTCCCGACACCCTGGCTCCCGTGGCGTCGTAGCGAGCCCAGAACACCTGCCGGCGCCGGGCGTCGGTGACGACGAGCAGCCCGCTCGGATAGCGGTGTGGGTGCTCGGCCACCGCCTGCAGCGCGAGGGCGTCCAGGCTGCACGCGCCACGCACGGGCACGCCCCAGGCCAGCGCCAGCGCCTGCGCCGTCACCAGGCCGACCCGCAACCCGGTGTACGCGCCGGGACCCACCCCGACGGCGAGACCGTCGAGCTCGGCGCCCTGCATCTGCGCATCGGAAAGAAGGCCGGCGACGAGTGGGGTGAGCACCTCCGCATGGCGGCGCGCCCCGCTACCGGTTCGGTGGCCCACGACAGCCGTCCCGTCGTGCAGCGCCACCGTCACCACGTCGGTGGAGGTGTCCCAGGCCAGCAGCACCCCTCCAGCGTAGGCGCGGCTGCCCCGGGGCGACTGCCGGTGGCTAGCCTCGGCGCATGTCCGCCGACCCCGCCCCTGCCCCGTCCCACGGCCAAGAAGCGGTGGACGAGCTGCTCGTCGTGCTCGCGCTGGAACGCATCGAGGAGAACATCTACCGAGGCCACCACCCGCGCGGCGGCCTCGCCCGCACCTTCGGTGGGCAGACGGCGGCACAGGCCCTCGTCGCGGCGTCACGCACCGTCGACCCCGAGCGGTCGATCCACTCGCTGCACTCGTACTTCTTGCGGCCCGGTGACCCGACCCTGCCCACGGTGTTCCAGGTCGACCGCATCCGCGACGGCGGCAGCTTCTCCATGCGCCGCGTGCACGGGATCCAGCACGGCAAGCCGATCTACTCCTTCGCCGCCTCGTTCCAGACGCCGGAGGCCGGCTTCGACCATCAGGACGCCATGCCGGAGGTTCCCGACCCGGAGACGCTGCCGACGTTCCACGAGGCGCTGGCGCCCTACGCCGACCGGCTGCCGGTGTCGTCGGCGCTCGCGAGCACCATCGACCTGCGCGCCATCGACCCCCACCCCTTCGCCCAGCGCGACCTCGGCCCTCGGGAGGAGGCCCGGCACCGGGTCTGGATGCGGGCGGCCGGCCGCCTGCCGGACGACCCCGTCGTCCACGCCTCGATGCTGGCCTACATGAGCGACGTGTCGCTTCTGCACCCCGTGCTGGCCCGGCACGGCGTCTCGTTCAGCCTCGACCCGATCATGGGCGCGAGCCTCGACCACGCGCTGTGGTTCCAGCGTCCGTTCCGCGCCGACGAGTGGCTTCTCTACGACGCGATGAGCCCGTCCGCGATCGGTGCGCGGGGCCTGGCGATGGGCCGGCTGTTCGCACGTGACGGCCGACTCGTGGCGGCCGTCGTGCAGGAGGGCCTCGTCAGGCAGGTCGTCCCGGAGAGGGTGGCGGCGATGACGGCCCGCCACAACCCGCTACGCGGCTGACGTCGGGCTGCCACCGCACCCCGACCGCACTCCAGCGCACTTCACGAGAGTCGTCCGGGCTCGGCAGCAGCGTCAGCTCGAGCCGGTGCTCGCCGAGGTGCTCGGCCCTGCCTCTCGCCCACTCCACGACGGTGACGCTGCCGGCCATGGCCGGTGCAAGGTCGAGGTCGTCGAGCTCGTCCGGCGACGACACGCGGTAGGCGTCGACGTGCACCAGGCCGGGGGCGGCGTCGGTCGGCGGGTGCTCGCGGGCGATCACGAACGTCGGCGAGGTCACCGGGCCCGCGACCCCGAGGCCTTCGGCGATGCCGCGGGTGAGCGTGGTCTTGCCGGCCCCGAGGCCGCCGTCGAGCAGCACCACGTCACCGGCCCGCAGCAGGCCACCGAGGCGAACACCCAGGTGATGCATGTGCTCTGCGGTAGGGACGTGCCAGGTGCCGCTCGCCGGGGCGTCGGGACCGGTCACGACCGGCGCAGCCGTCCCCGCCGAGCACGCCGAGAGGGGCGGGGCAGGGGGACGGGTACCGCGCCCGGGTCGTCGACCGGGTGGGCCGTCTTGCGCGTCGCGCGGGCCAGCAGCGAGCGTAGGTGCGCAGTGACCAGCTCGGGGTGCTCGAGCATCACCATGTGCCCGGCGTCCGGGATCTCGACGTAGTCCGCGCTGGGCACGGCAGCAACGATGTCGCGGCTGTGCTGCACCGGCGTCATCTGGTCGCGACCCGCCCCGAGCACGAGAGTCTCGGCCCGGTCCAGCCCGGCGAGGGCGCGGCGCGTGTCGTGCGTGCCGAACTGCGGCAAGAAGTCGGCGATCACCCCGACCGGCGTGCCGGCGACCATGGCCGCCACGAACTCCACCAGGGACGGGGAGACGTCGCTGCGGCCGAAGGAGAAGCGCTTGGTCAGCACGTAGCCGAGGTCGTTGCCGGTGCGACGCACCGACTCGACCAGGTCGGGCTGCTTCGCGGCGGTGGCGACAGCAGCCGGCCCGTACCGGTGCAGAGCCTGGGTGGCTCGTCCGCGAAGGCCCATCTCGTCGGCGCGGACGAGCACCGCGCTCGTGGCGACCAGCCCCACCCCGACGATGCGCTCGCCGAACAGCTCAGGGCGCTGGTCAGCCAGCGACATCACCGACATGCCGCCCATCGAGTGACCGACGACCACGACCGGGCCGGGCGGCACGACGTGGTCGATCACCTCCCCGAGGTCGATGCCGAGGCGGCGGATCGACGTCTCGTCGCTGGGGGCGCGCCCGGAACGTCCGTGGGAGCGCTGGTCGTAGAGCACCAGCCGGGACGTCGCGCGCAGGTCGCGCCGCTGGAAGTGCCAGCAGTCGTGGTTCAGGGCGTACCCGTGGGCGAGCACGATCGTGGGGCCGGGCTCGTCGCCGCCGTCCATCTCGACGTGCAGCTGCACGCCGTCGGAGGTCTCCAAGGCGTAAGGAGTGCCGCGCAGGCCACCGAGCGGCTCGTTGACGTACGGGTCGTGACCACCCAGCGCCCGTCCCATGGCGTAGCGCTCGGTGGCGAACCCGACCGCCGCGCCGGTGACGGCGACGAATCCGCCCGCGCCGAGAGCGGCCGCCGACCGGGCGAGGGCGAGGCGGTCAACCATCGGAGGTGCCCGTCTGGCCGATCACGGGGCCGACACCGAGGTACCGGCGAGGCAGCCGGGAGGAGACGCGGGTGACGATCTCGTACGAGATGGTGCCCGCGGCCTGTGCCCAGTCCTGCGCGGTGGGCTCGCCGTCACGTCCGTCGGAGAACAGCACGGCAGTGTCGCCCGGTGCCACCGGTGCGTCACCGACGTCGAGCACGACCTGGTCCATGCACACCCGCCCGGCCACCGGGAACGTGGCCCCACCGACGCGCACCGGACCGGTGTTGGACGCGTGGCGCGGCACACCGTCGGCGTAGCCCAGCGGGACGAGCGCGACCCGGGTGTCGCCGGTCGTCGTGTAGGTGTGCCCGTAGGAGACACCCTCATGCGCCGGGACGCTCTTCACCAGGGCGACCTGGGCGCTCAGGCGCATAGCCGGGCGCAGGCCCAGCTCGTCGGCGCTCGCCACCTCGGGGATCGGCGACAGCCCGTACACCGCCAGGCCCGGCCGGACGAGGTCGAAGTGCGCCTCGGGAAGCGTGAGCGTGGCGGCGGAGTTGGCGGCGTGGCGCACCTCGGGCCGCAGACCCGCCCGGTGCGCGAGCTCGACCGCGTGCCGGAAGGCGTCCAGCTGGGACGCGATCGTCGGGTGGCCCGGCGCGTCGGCGTAGGCGAAGTGCGTCCAGATGCCGACCACGCGCACGACGTTCTCGGCCTCCAGGGCCAGCGACTGGTCGAGGACGGCGGGCCAGTCGGCCGGCATGACGCCGCCCCGGGTGAGCCCGGTGTCGGCCTTGAGGTGCACGCGCGCCTGTCGGCCGGTGCGCCGGGCGGCGTGGGCGATCTCGTCCAGCTGCCAGTCTGCGTACGCGGCGACGTCGATATCGGCGTCGAGGGCCGCGTCGTAGTCCTCCCCGGGGGCTGACAGCCACGCCAGGATGCGTCCGGTCAGGCCCGCCTCGCGCAGCGCGAGGGCCTCGGCGAGCACCGCGGTACCGAGCCAGGTCGCCCCCCCGGCTTGGGCGGCGCGGGCGGCCGGCACCAGTCCGTGCCCGTACGCGTCGGCCTTGACCACGGCCATCGTCGCGGCCGGGCTTGCCTTGGCCGCGAGCACGGCGACGTTGTCGCGCACGGCGCCGAGGTCGATCTCGACCAGGGCATGCGGGACGACGGGTGGGCTCACGCCGACGATTGTCCCAGGCGCAGCGTCAGCAGCGCAGCCGGCAGGGCCGCGAGCACGTCCGTCGCGCTGGGCGCCCCGACCTGCTCGGCCGCCAGTCGGCCGGCGAGACCGTGGACGTGCGCGGCGACGCTGCCGGCGTCCAGGGCCGACAGGCCGGCGGCCAGCAGCGCCCCGGCAAGGCCGGCCAGCACGTCCCCGGAGCCGGCCGTGGCGAGCCACGGGGTGCCCGTGCCGTTGGCGCGTACGCGCCCGTCGGGGGTGGCGACGAGCGTGGTCGACCCCTTGAGCAGGACGGTCGCGCCGAACCTCGTGGCCGCCTGGGTGACCGAGGCCAGCCGGTCGGCCTCCACGGCGTCGCGGGGCACGTCGAGCAGCCGGGCGAGCTCGCCGGCGTGCGGCGTGAGCAGCACGTCGGCCCGCAGGGCGTGAGGCGCCGCCCCGAGCGCGCCGGCATCGAGCACCAGCGGCACCTGTGTGTCGAGCAACCGTGGGACGACCGTGACTGCCTGGTCGGGGTCCATGCCCGGACCCGCCAGCCACGCCTGCACCCGTCCGTCGGCCAGCACAGCCTCGGGGCAGGCCCGGCGCACCTCGGCGGTCACCGACTGCTCACCGAGAAGACGCACCATGCCCGCGCCGGAGTGGATCGCCGCCGTCGTCGCGAGCACGCTCGCCCCGGCGTACTCCACTGCGCCCGCGTGCACCCCCAGCACCCCACGGCGGTACTTGTCGTCGTCACGTCCGGGCACCGGCACCAGGGCAGCCACGTCGGCATCGTCGAGGCGCTCGACCGTCGGCGCCGGCAGCAGCGGCTGAAGCCCGATGTCGACGAGGTGCACCCTGCCGCACGCGGCGGCCGCCGGGTCGACCACGTGGCAGACCTTGTGCGTGCCGAAGGTGACCGTGACGTCCGCCGTGACGTGCGGCTCGGGCGTGCGGCCGGTGTCGACCTCGACGCCGCTGGGCAGGTCGACGGCGACGGTGACAGCCGCTGACGTCGCTGCCGCGCGTGCCCACCGTTCGGCGGCGGGTCGCAGCCCGGGCTTTCCACCGATGCCGACGATGCCGTCGAGCACCAGGTCAGCCGCGGCGATCTCGTCCGCCGCGGTCTCACCGGTGACCACCCGGCCTCCGGCCGCGCGCAGGGCGGCCAGCCCAGCGGCGTGCGCCTTGGCCTCGTCCAGCAGCACGGCCCGTACCCGTGCGCCGCGGGCGGCGAGCCGCGCGCCGGCGAAGAGCGTGTCGCCGCCGTTGTCGCCGCCCCCGACCAGAAGGACGACGCGGCTGCCCGTCGTACGACCGAGCAGACGCATGCAGACCACAGCGAGGCCGGTGGCCGCGCGCTGCATGAGGGCACCGTCGGGCACCTGCGCCATCAGGGCGTGCTCCGCGGCGCGGACGTCAGCGACAGAGTGGGCGGCGATCACGTCACGACTCCAGCACCACCATCGCCACGGCGAGGCCCCCGTCGTGGCTCAGGGTCAGGTGCAGCGTGCGCGCCCCTTGTTGCTCGCAGGCATCACGGACAGTGCCGGTGACGTGGAGCGTCGGCCGACCGGACGGCTCGTTGCGCACCTCAGCATCGTGCCACCGCAGGCCCCGCGGCGCGCCCAATGCCTTCGCGAGGGCCTCCTTGGCGGCGAACCGCGCCGCCATGCTTCGCACGCGATCGGAGCGCTCGCCGGCCGTGAGCACCCGGGCGGAGAGCCCCGGCGTGCGAGCCATGGCGGCGGCGAAGCGGGCGACGTCCACGACGTCCACCCCGATGCCGACGACGGCCATGTGTGCTGCCCCGACCGCTACTCGACGGTGACGGACTTGGCCAGGTTGCGGGGCTGGTCGACGTCGAAGCCGCGCAACGCCGCCATCTCGCAGGCGAACACCTGCAGCGGGACGGTCGCCACGACCGGTTGCAGCAGCGTCGCCGTCACCGGCACGCGGATCAGGTGGTCTGCGTACGGCACGACCGCCTCGTCGCCCTCCTCGGCGATCACGATGGTGACCGCACCCCGGGCCCGCACCTCTTGGATGTTCGACACGATCTTGTCGTGCAGCACGCTTCGCCCGCGCGGGGAAGGGACGACCACGACGACCGGGATACCCTTCTCGATGAGGGCGATCGGGCCGTGCTTGAGCTCGCCGGCGGGAAAGCCCTCGGCGTGCATGTAGGCAATCTCCTTGAGCTTCAGGGCGCCCTCGAGCGACACCGGGTAGCCGACATGACGTCCGATGAACAGCACGGACGTGGCGTCGGCAAGGTGGCGGGCGAGGTCGCGTACCGGCTCCATCGTCTCCAGCACCTGGTCGACCTTGGCGGGCAGGTCGGCCACCTCGTCCAGCATGAGCGCGACCTCGTCGCCCCACTTCGTGCCGCGCACCTGCGCCAGGTAGAGGCCCACGAGGTAGCAGGCGACGAGCTGGGTCAAGAACGCCTTGGTCGAGGCGACCGCGATCTCCAGACCCGCGCGCGTGTAGAGCACGGCGTCGGACTCGCGCGGGATCGTCGCGCCGTTGGTGTTGCAGATCGCCAGCACTTTCGCACCCTGTGCACGGGCGTGCCGGAGAGCCATCAGGGTGTCCATCGTCTCCCCCGACTGGCTGATCGCGATGACGAGCGTCTGCTTGTCGACGATGGGGTCGCGGTAGCGGAACTCCGAGGCCATCTCGACGTCGCAGGGAATGCGCGTCCAGTGCTCGATGGCGTACTTCGCGACGAGCCCGGCGTGGAACGCCGTCCCACAGGCCGTGATGATCACCTTGTCGATCTCGCGGATCTCCTCGTCGGCCAGGCGCATCTCGTCCAGGGTGAGGCGCCCGTCCGGGCCGAGCCGGCCGAGCAGCGTGTCGGCGACGGCCTTGGGCTGCTCGGCGATCTCCTTGAGCATGAAGTAGTCGTAGCCGCCCTTCTCGGCGGCCTCCAGGTCCCAGTCGATCGTGTACTGCTTGCCGGGCACGACGTTGCCGGCCAGGTCGGTAAGGATCACTCCGTCGGGGGTCAGGTCGATCACCTGGTCGTCGTCGATCTCCATCGCGGTGCGGGTGAACTCCATGAACGCCGACACGTCCGAACCGACGAAGTTCTCCCCCTCGCCCAGGCCGACAACCAGCGGCGAGTTGCGACGGGCGGCAACCACCCGGCTCGGCGCGTCGGCGGCGACCGCGACGAGCGTGAAGGCACCGGTCAGCCGACGGCAGACCCGCCGCATGGCCTCGGCGAGGTCGCCGTCGGTGTCGCCCAGCAGGGCCCCGAGCAGGTGGGCGACCACCTCGGTGTCGGTGTCGGACGCCAGCGTGGTGCCGCTGGACTCGAGCTCGGCGCGTAGCTCGGCGAAGTTCTCGATGATGCCGTTGTGGATCACGGCCACCCGGCCGGCCTCGTCGGTGTGCGGGTGCGCGTTGGGGTCGGTCGGGGGGCCGTGCGTCGCCCAGCGCGTGTGCCCGATGCCGGTGGTCGACTCCGGCAGCGGTGCTGCGGTCAGGGCGGCGTCGAGGTTGGCGAGCTTGCCGGCCCGCTTGAGGGTGCTGAGCCGGCCGTCCTCGCCGACGACCGCGATGCCGGCGGAGTCGTACCCGCGGTACTCCAGGCGGCGTAGTGCGCCGAGGACGACAGCGACGGCTGGACGGTGCCCTGTGTAGCCCACGATCCCGCACATGGGCGCGAGCCTAGTTGGGCGATGGTGGGTGCCCCGGCATCGAGCCGGGTCTCAGCGGCGGACGAGCGACGAGCCGGTCGGTCACCAGGGAGGCGATGCGGCCGGCGATCTGCGACGCCTGGCTCTCCGAGGGAGCCTCGACCATCACGCGGACGACAGGCTCGGTGCCCGAGGGGCGCAGCAGCACGCGCCCGGTGCCGGCCAGCTCGGCAGTGGCCTCCTGCACGGCCGCCGAGACGACCGCGTCGCGGGTGACCCCCGCCTTGTCGACCCCGCCGACGTTGACGAGCACCTGCGGCAGCCGGGTCATCTCCCCGGCAAGGTCACGCAGCGGACGTCCGGATGCGGCGACCTCGCCCAGCAGGTGCACAGCCGTCAGCAGTCCGTCGCCGGTCGTGGCGTGGTCGAGCAGGACGACATGGCCGGACTGCTCCCCGCCGAGGTTGTAGCCGCCCGAGCGCATGGCCTCGAGGACGTAGCGGTCACCGACCGCCGTGTCGAGGTAGGCGATCCCGTGCGCGCGCATGGCGGTGCGGAATCCCTCGTTGGCCATCACCGTGCTGACGACGGTGTCGCCGCGCAGCGTCCCGCGACGGCGCATGGCGACCGCCAGCACCGTGAGAATCTGGTCGCCGTCCACGAGGTTGCCGTCGGCGTCCACGGCGAGGCAGCGGTCGGCGTCCCCGTCGTGGGCGATCCCGGCGTCGGCGCGCACGCTCACGACCGCCTGCTGCAGCGCCTCCGGGTGCGTCGAGCCGCACGACTCGTTGATGTTGAGCCCGTCCGGCTCGCAGTGCATGAGCACGACCTGGGCGCCGAGCCGCTCGAACGCACGGGCACTGGTCACCGAGGCGGCACCGTTGGCGCCGTCGACGACGAGCGTCATGCCGTCCAGCCGCGCCGGGGCGGTAGCGACGACGGCGTCGACGTACTCGTCCAGGGCTGCGTCGTCGTCGCGCACCCGCCCGACGGCCTGGCCGGTCGGCCGCTCCCACGGCTCACGCATGCGGGCCTCGATCTGCGCCTCGAGGTCGTCGTGCAGCTTGTGCCCACCGCGGGCGAAGAACTTGATGCCGTTGTCGGGCATCGGGTTGTGCGACGCCGAGAGCATCACACCGAGGTCGGCCCCCCGCGAGGCCGTGAGCCAGGCGACGGCCGGGGTCGGCAGCACGCCGACCCGCACGACGTCGATGCCGGCGCTGGCCAGGCCCGCGACGACGGCGGCCTCGAGGAACTCCCCCGACGCACGCGGGTCACGCCCGACGATCGCGAACGGACGATGCCCGGCGAACACGCCGCGCTCGGACAGCACGTGGGCCGCCGCCACCGACAGGTCGAGCGCAAGCTCGGCCGTCAGGTCGACGTTGGCCAGCCCACGGACGCCGTCCGTGCCGAACAGGCTCACGTTGCTGCCACCACGGCGGGCGCCGCGGCGATCAACGCTTGCTGTACTGCGGAGCCTTACGGGCCTTCTTGAGGCCGGCCTTGCGACGCTCCTTGGCCCGCGGGTCACGCGTGAGGTAGCCCTGCTTCTTCAGCGGCGCGCGGTTGGCGTCCAGGTCGATGGAGTTCAGTGCCCGGGCCACGCCGTGGCGCAGCGCGCCGGCCTGACCGGACGTCCCGCCGCCGTGCACGCGGGCGATGATGTCGTAGGCGTCGTCCTGGCCGAGCTCGACCAGCGGCGACAGCACGGTCTGCTGGTGCACCTTGTTCGGGAAGTACACGTCGAGCGGGCGGCCGTTCACCGACACCGTGCCGGTGCCGGGGACGAGACGCACGCGCGCGACGGCCTCCTTGCGGCGGCCGGTGGCCTGCCCGGGCGCGATGATGCCGCTCACGCGCTCCTTGGTCGTCTGGCTGGTGTAGCTGCCACCCTCGAGCGGCGCGTCCTCGGTGGGCGCATCGGTCGTCGAGTCGGGCGTGATGCTGGCGTCGGTCGTCACCTGGGAAACCTCGTTCGTCTGGAGAGCTACTGGGAGATCTGCGAGATCTCGAAGGGCACCGGCTGCTGGGCCTGGTGAGGGTGCTCGGGGCCGGCGTAGACCTTGAGCTTGGTAAGCATCTGGCGACCGAGCGTGGTGTGCGGAAGCATGCCCTTGACGGCCTTCTCCACCGCGCGGCGGGGGTTCTTCTCGAGCAGCTCGACGTAGGACGTGGCGCTCAGCCCGCCCGGGTACCCGGAGTGCCGGTAGTCCATCTTCTGCTCACGCTTGGCGCCGGTCAGGGCGATCTTGCCGGCGTTGACGACGATCACGAAGTCACCGGTGTCGACGTGCGGGGCGAACTGGGGCTTGTGCTTGCCGCGCAGCAGCGTGGCGACGTGGCTGGCAAGGCGGCCCAGAACGACGTCGGTGGCGTCGATGACGTACCACGCCTGCTCGACTTCGCCCGGCTTCGGGGTGTACGTGCGCACAGTTGTCGGCCTTCGTTGTCGTAGATGATGAAGACGGGAGGAGTCCTGCCTACCTGCACCGGACGCAGACGTCCGGCCACGGCCTTCCAGAATACGGCAGACGCGTCCGAGCGGTCAAAACGCCCCAGCGCCACCCTCCCGCCACCCCCAAACGATCACGTGACGGCGGGACCTTGGGGGTTTCCAAGGCAGATCTTCCGTGGAAACGCCCAAACTTCCGCCGTCACGTGATCGTTTGGGGCGGGAGAGGGCGGCGGGGCGGGGTTCGGGGCTCGTCCCAGACGGGCTCAGTCGACTCGGCCACCGTGCCGTCGGAACGGAACACCACGTAGCGGTCGAAGTCGCGCGCGAACCAGCGGTCGTGGGTGACCGACAGGACGGTGCCGGTGAAGCCGGCCAGCCCGTGCTCCAGGGCCTCGGCCGAGGCCAGGTCGAGGTTGTCGGTGGGCTCGTCCAGCAGCAGCAACGTGGCGCCCGACAGCTCGAGCAGCACGATCTGGAAGCGCGCCTGCTGCCCACCCGACAGCGTCTCGAAGCTCTGCTCACCCGCATAGGCAAGCTCGTAGCGGTCGAGTACCCGCGCCGCCTCGTGCTGCGGCATGCCGCGACGCTCCCCGTCCCCGCGGTGCAGGATGTCGAGCAGCGTGCGGCCCACGAGCTCGGGATGGTCCGGCGACTGGGTGAAGAACCCGGGCTGGACGCGCGCGCCGAGCCGCGCGACGCCGGTGTGCGCCACCACCTGTCCCGCGGTGTCGGGGTCGCCGGCAGCCTGCAGCAGCCGCAAGAAGTGCGACTTGCCGGTTCCGTTCGCGCCCAGGACGGCAACCCGCTCCCCGAACCAGACCTCGAGGTCGAACGGGTGGGTCAGCCCGGACAGCGCCAGCCGCTCGCAGATGACCGCCCGCTTGCCGGTGCGACCCCCGCCCAGGCGCATCGACACGCGCTGGGTGCGCGGCACCTCCTGCGGCGGACCGGCCGCCTCGAACTTCGCCAGCCTCGTCTGCGCCGCGTGGTAGCGGCTGGCCAAGCCGTCGCTGTTCGCCGCGGCCTGCCGAAGGTTGAGCACGAGCCGAACGAGCTGCTCGTGCTTGTCGTCCCAGCGTCGCCGCAGCTCGGCGAGACGGCTGGTGCGCTCGTCGCGGGCGTCGGCGTAGGAGGCGAACCCGCCGCCGTGCGTCCACACGGTGTTGCCCGCCGCGCCGAGCTCGATCGTGACGATGCGGTCGGCCGCCCGCGCCAGCAGCGCGCGGTCGTGGCTGACGAGCAGCACCGACTTGGACGTGCGGTGCAACGCCTCTTCGAGCCACTGCTTGCCGGGCACGTCCAGGTAGTTGTCGGGCTCGTCGAGCAGCAGCACGTCGGCGTCGGAGCGCAGCAGCGCCTCCAACATCACCCGCTTCTGCTCCCCACCCGACAGCGTGGGCAGGTCGCGGTACTGCGCGGTGCGGAACGGCGCGCCCAGCGCCACGGTGCACACCTCGTCCCACAGCACCTCGATGTCGTAGCCGCCGGCGTCTCCCCAGGCGGTGAGCGCGTGTGCGTACGCCAGCTGGGTCTTCTCGTCGTCGCGCTCCATCATCGTCAGCTCGGCGGCGGCGAGGTCGGCAGCGGCGACCCGCAGCGGCTCGGGCGCCACCGCAAGCAGCAGGTCGGCGACGGTGTCGGCGCCGGGCAGGTTGCCCGCGACGAACTGCGGCATCGCCAGCAGCGTGCCGGAGCGCACGACGGCTCCCTCGTGCGGCGCGAGGTGACCGGCGACCATGGCCAGCAGGGTCGACTTGCCGGCCCCGTTCGGGCCGATGAGCGCGGTCGTCGTGCCGTCGCCGACCCGGAACGACACCTCGTCCAGCAGCGTGCGCCCGTCGGGCAGCACGTAGCTGACCTCGCTGAGCTCAACGTGTGCCATGACGCACCTTCAGCAGCCGGTAGCCGCGCACGCTCGTGTGCCGGGCACAGGAGTAGCCCTGGTCGACGAGCCAGCGCGACAGGGAGTCCGACCCCAGGTTCTTGGCGACCACCAGCCAGGCGGTGCCGTCCGGACGAAGCCGAGCGAGCCAGTGCGTCAGCATCGCGTGCAGTGCCGACTTGCCGATGCGGATCGGTGGGTTCGACCAGATCTCGTCGAAGGTCACGTCTGCGGGCACGTCGTCGGGTGCGACCGTCCGCACCCGGTCACCGACGCCGAGAGCGTCGGCGTTGCGGGCAGTGAGCGCGAGCGCCCGCTCGTTCACGTCGACGGCCCAGACAGTCGCCCCCGGCAGCCGCTCAGCCAGCAGGCAGGCGATAGGCCCGTAGCCGCAGCCGAGGTCCAGCAGCACGTCACCGGACGGCGCCGGCGCGTCGCGCAGCAGCACCTGGGTCCCCGGGTCGAGCCGGTCGGCGGAGAACACGTGGCTGTCGGAGGCGAACGTGTACGTGCGTCCGTCCATCCGAAAGCGCAGCTCGCGGGGGCTGTGCCCGGCGTCGGGGTCAGGGGCGAAGTAGTGGTCGGTCATCGCGGCATCTCGCGCACGGAGCGAGCCCGCTCGGCCTGCGCCGCAAGCTCGTCATCGGGCGGGTAGGTGACCGCTTCGAGCGTCAGCCCGGTCGAGGGCGCCACGTGGACGGCGCCGTCGCGGCGCGCACCGGCCAGTACCTGCGTGGGCCAGGCCTCGTCGCGCTGCGCGGCCCCCACCGCGAGCAGCGCACCGACCATGGCGCGCACCTGGTTGTGGCAGAAGGCGTCGGCGGCCACGTCGACCTCGATGACCCCGTCGGTGCGGCGGGCGACGTCGAGCCGACGCAGGGTGCGGATCGTGGTCGCACCGGGCCGGGGACGGCAGTAGGCGATGAAGTCGTGCTCGCCCAGCAGCCCCTGCGCGGCTCGGTGCATGACGGCCGTGTCCAGCGGCCCGCGCACCCACGCCACGTGCGAGCGCAGCAGCGGGTCGGGGCGGTGCGGCGTGTCGGCGACGCGGTAGCAGTAGCGGCGCCCGGTCGCCGAAAACCGTGCGTCGAAGGCCGCCGGCACCAGTCGAGCCGCGGTCACCACGACGTCGTGCGGCAGCACCCCGGCGAGGCGGTGCACGAGGGCTACCTCGGGGCTTCGACTCGAACGGCCCGGCAGTGCCGCCACCTGCTCAGCCGGGGCGTCGAGATGGACGACCTGCCCGCGGGCGTGCACCCCGGCGTCCGTGCGACCAGCGACCACCAGAGCCGGTGGGTGCTCGAGTCGCAGGACGCGGTGCAGGCCCGCGGACAGCTCACCCTGGACAGTGCGCAGCCCGGGCTGCGCGGCCCAGCCGTGGAAGGCCGAGCCGTCGTAGGCCAGGTCCAGCCGTAGCCGCGCCGTGGCGTCGACCTCAGGCGTCCTTGGTCTCGGCATCCTCGTCGGACGCGTCAGACCCAGCGGGGGCGTCCGCAGAGCCTTCGCTGGAGACGTCCGCCGGGTCCGAGGCGGCGTCCGGAGGCGTCGACCGCAGGGAGTCAGCCGAGGACGTTGCCTCGGACCCGTCGGACGGCGCCGGCTCGGCGGGCTCGGCGGGTGCCGCGTCCGGAGCGTCGACGGAGGAGCCAGCGGAGGACGCGGCAGCCGCCGAGCCCGTAGCCGCCCCACTGGTCGAAGCGGCGCGGCGCGTGGCGGCCTCGGCAGCCTTGACGGTCTGCTCGGCCAGCGGCTCGACCAGCTCGATGACGGCCATCGGCGCGTTGTCGCCCTTGCGCGGGCCGAGCTTGGTGATGCGGGTGTAGCCACCGTGGCGGTTCTCGTAGCGCGGACCGATCTCGGTGAACAGGACGTGCACGACGTACTTGTCCTTGATCAGCGACATCACCTGTCGTCGGGCGTGCAGGTCACCGCGCTTGGCCTTGGTGACGAGGCGCTCGGCGTACGGACGCAGCCGCTTGGCCTTGTGCTCGGTGGTGGTGATCGAGCCGTGCTCGAACAGCGCCGTGGCGAGGTTGGCCAGCATCAGACGCTCGTGGGCGGGGCTGCCGCCCATACGCGCACCCTTGGCGGGGGATGGCATGGTGTTCTCCTGTCAGTCGTGATGCGTCAGAGCTGCTCGTCCTCGGCGTACGACACGTCCTCGTCGTCGTCGTAGGCGATGACGGCGGCGGTCGGGTCGAAGCCGGGGGCGCTGTCCTTGAGGGCCAGCCCGAGCTCGGCGAGCTTGGCCTTGACCTCGTCGATCGACTTCTGCCCGAAGTTGCGGATGTCGAGCAGGTCGGCCTCGCTGCGCGCGATCAGCTCGCCCACGGCGTGGATGCCCTCACGCTTGAGGCAGTTGTACGAGCGGACGGTGAGCGTCAGGTCTTCGATCGGCATGGCCAGGTCTTGGGCCAGCTGGGCGTCCATCGGCGACGGGCCGATCTCGATGCCCTCGGAGTTCACGTTGAGCTCGCGAGCGAGGCCGAAGAGCTCGACCAGGGTCGAGCCGGCCGACGCGAGGGCGTCGCGTGGCTGCATGCTCGGCTTCGTCTCGACGTCGATGACCAGGCTGTCGAAGTCGGTGCGTCCCTCGACGCGGGTCGCCTCGACCTTGTAGGTCACGCGCAGGACGGGGCTGTAGATCGAGTCGACCGGGATGACCCCGATGGGGGCGTCCGGCTGCTTGTTCTGCACGGCCGAGACGTAGCCGCGGCCACGCTCGACGGTCAGCTCCATCTCCAGCGAGCCCTCGTCGTTGAGCGTCGCCACCACGAGGTCGGGGTTGTGCACCTCGGTGCCGGCAGGCGGGGCGATGTCACCGGCGGTGACCTCACCGGGGCCCTGCTTGCGCAGGAACATGGTGACCGGCTCGTCGTGCTCGCTGGAGACCACCAGGGCCTTGAGGTTGAGGATGATGTCGGTGACGTCCTCCTTCACCCCCGGGATGGTGGAGAACTCGTGCAGCACGCCGGAGATGCGGATCGAGGTGACCGCGGCCCCCGGGATCGACGACAGCAGGGTGCGGCGCAGCGAGTTGCCGAGGGTGTAGCCGAAGCCCGGCTCGAGCGGCTCGATGGTGAACCGCGACCGGGTGGGCTCGACGACGTCCTCGGTCAGGACGGGGCGCTGGGTGATGAGCACAGGTGTTTCCTCTCCGCGACGACCGCTATTTGACGCCGCGACGACGAGGCCACCAGGCGGTGGCCAGGGGGGTGACTACTTCGAGTAGAGCTCGACGATGAGCTGTTCCTGGATCGGCATGTCGATCTGCTCGCGGACGGGGAGCTGGTGAACCAGGATCCGCATCTGCGAGGGCAGCACCTCGAGCCAGGCCGGCACGTTGCGCTCGCCGTGGGTCTCGCGAGCCACGATGAACGGCGTCATCTCTGCCGACTTCGCCCGCACGTCGATCACGTCGTGCGCGCTGACGCGGTAGGACGGCACGTTGACCTTCTTGCCGTTCACGGTGAAGTGACCGTGCACGACGAGCTGGCGGGCGTGCCGGCGGGTGCGCGCGAAGCCGGCGCGGTAGACGACGTTGTCGAGACGCGACTCGAGGATCTGAAGAAGGTTGTCACCCGTCTTGCCACTGCGACGGTTGGCCTCTTCGAAGTAGCGACGGAACTGCTTCTCCAGCACTCCGTAGGCGTACCGCGCCTTCTGCTTCTCGTGCAGCTGGGTGCGGTACTCGCTCTCCTTCTGCCGCGTACGGCCGTGCTGCCCCGGTGGGTAGGGGCGACGCTCGTACGACTTGTCCTCGCCGACGAGGTCGACACCAAGTCGCCGGGACTTCTTCGTGAGGGGTCCGGTGTATCGGGCCATGGGTAGCTACTCCTCGGGCTTCAGACGCGGCGGCGCTTGGGCGGACGGCAACCGTTGTGCGGCGCAGGGGTCACGTCGGCGATCGAGCCGACCTCGAGACCCGCGGCCTGCAGAGACCGGATGGCGGTCTCGCGGCCCGAACCGGGGCCCTTCACCAGGACGTCGACCTTGCGCATGCCATGTTCCTGGGCACGACGAGCGGCCGCCTCGGCGGCCATCTGCGCGGCGTAGGGCGTCGACTTGCGCGACCCCTTGAAGCCGACCTGGCCCGAGGACGACCAGGCGATGACGGCGCCGCTCGGGTCGGTGATGGTGACGATGGTGTTGTTGAACGTGCTCTTGATGTGGGCGACGCCGTGAGCGACATTCTTGCGCTCTTTGCGCCGCACCTTCTTCGCGCCGGCGGCGCGGGACTTGGGGGGCATTGCTTCTCCTAGTCGAGGGTGCGAGGGGTGGCTACTTGCCGACCTTCTTCTTGCCGGCCACGGTCTTGCGACGCCCCTTGCGGGTACGCGCGTTGGTGTGGGTCCGCTGTCCCCGCACCGGGAGGCCGCGGCGGTGCCGCAGACCCTGGTAGGACCCGATCTCCACCTTGCGCCGGATGTCGGCCTGCACCTCACGGCGCAGGTCGCCCTCGACCTTGTAGTTCTGCTCGATCCAGTCACGCAGCTTGATCAGCTCGTCGTCCCCGAGGTCGCTGACCCTCAGGTCGGGGCTGATGCCGGTGCCGGCCAGTGTCTCCTTCGCACGGGTGCGACCCATGCCGAAGATGGATGTGAGCGCGATCTCCAGGCGCTTGTCGCGCGGGAGGTCGACGCCGACGAGTCGTGCCACTTCTCGACGTTCTCCTTGGTGCTCTCGCAGAGGTGTCGTGCGCACCGCGTCCCGGTGCCCTGGTGGGCTCGGGCCCCGGCCTCCGCTCCGGGGGTGCACCGCGTGACGAGCACGCGGTAGCAGGTGCGCTTGGATGCCCCGCCGGTCGCGGGGCAGGTGATCAGCCCTGCCGCTGCTTGTGCCGCAGGTTCTCGCAGATCACCATGACGCGCCCGTGGCGACGGATGACCTTGCACTTGTCGCACATGGGCTTGACGCTTGGCTTGACCTTCATGCTGCTCTCTTCTCGTCCTGCACCAGTCGGGCCGGCGTCACTTGTAGCGGTAGACGATGCGTCCGCGGGTGAGGTCGTACGGGCTGAGCTCGACGACCACACGGTCCTCGGGGAGGATGCGGATGTAGTGCTGACGCATCTTTCCGGAGATGTGGGCGAGCACTTTGTGCCCATTGGCGAGCTCGACTCGGAACATCGCGTTCGGCAGCGCCTCCACGATGGTTCCCTCGAGCTCGATGACCCCTTCCTTCTTCGGCATGTCCTCCGCACTTCTTCTCTAGGCATGGTTGTCGGCCAGGGATCCCCGGCCGTCGGCCTATGTTACGCGCTCGCCGCGCCTGACCCAAACCGGCGAGTGCTCGCCGGGGCCACCGGTCAGCGTGGGCGGGTGATCGTGCGAACCAGCAGCACCGCTCCCCACGGCCCCGCGACCCACATCGGCCAGAAGTAGATGGCCTGCCCGGCGCTGAACGACACGAGAGCCCAGATCACGACGTTGACGGCGACAGCGACCGCCCACGCCGTCCACACTGCCCGCAGGTCTTTGTCGCCACGCCGGGCCGGCACCGACCCGCTCGTCGGCACGGCCGGCTCCGAGCCTGGCGGACGCGAGCGCGGCCTCGGTGTCGGTAGGTCGTCGGTCAGCGTCGCCAGCTCGCCGAAGGTCTTCGCGCGGTAGGTGGCGTCGAGGCGTTCGGTGAGCTCGTCGAGGTCCAGCCGCCCCTCGGCATGGGCGTCACGCAGCACCGCGGCCACCCGGTCGCGGTCGCCGTCCCCGGCTCGGTGCTCCGGGAGAGTCACGACGTCTCCACCGCGGTGACGGGTTCTGGGGAGTCCAGGGCAGTGAGCACCCACGGCCCTGCCGGGGTTATGGCGATCGTGTGCTCGACGTGCGCGGCCCACGAGCCGTCGTCGGTACGCACCGTCCACCCGTCGGGATCGGTGCTGACCTCGGGCGAGCCGAGCGTGATCATCGGCTCGACGGCCAGCACCACGCCCACGTCCAGCCTGGGACCCCGACGGCGGGTGCGATGGTTGGGCACGAACGGCGGCTCGTGCATGGCTCGGCCGATGCCGTGCCCGGTGAAATCGGTCAAGATGCCGTAACGCCCGGACGACTCCACCGACGCCTGGACGGCGCTTCCGATGTCGGCGAGGCGGGCGCCCGGCCTCATCGTGGCGATGCCCGCGGCCAGGGCCCGCTCGCACGCCTGCACCATCGCTGCGACCTCGGAGGCGAGAGCACCCACACCGACGCTGATGGCGGCGTCGCCGTGCCAGCCCTCGACGACAGCGCCGCAGTCGATCGAGATGACGTCGCCGTCGCGCAGCGGCCGGTCGTCGGGGATGCCGTGCACGACGACATCGTTGACCGACGTGCAGAGCGTCGCCGGGTAGCCGTGGTAGCCGAGGAAGGACGGGGTCGCCCCGGCATCGGCGATCACGCCGGCGGCGACGGCGTCGAGGTCACGCGGAGTGGCCCCGACGACAGCGGCGGCGCGCACCTGCGCCAGCGCCTGTGCGACCACCAGGCCGGCCCGTCGCATCGCCTGAACCTGGTCCGGCGTCTTGGTGGCCAGACCCATCGGCGCTAGCTGCTCAGCGCGGCGAAGATGCGCTCGGTGACCTCGTCGACCGATCCCATGCCGTCGACCTGCACCAGCAGCCCGCGCTCGGCGTAGGCGGCGGTCAGGGGCGCGGTCTCGGCGAGGTAGACCTCCATGCGGCGACGGATCGTGTCGGCGTTGTCGTCCGCGCGGCCCTCGATCTCGGCCCGCTTGAGCAGACGCTCGATGACGGCCTCGCTGTCGACCGTGAGCTCGAGGACCGCGTCGAGAGCGCTGCCGGAGTCTGCGAGGACTCCCTCGAGCGCCGCCACCTGAGCCAGGGTGCGCGGGTAGCCGTCGAGCAGCCACCCCGCAGCGGCGTCGGCCTGAGCGAGCCGGTCGGCGACCATGTTGTTGGTCACCTCGTCCGGGACGTACTCACCGGCATCCATGTAGGTCTTGGCCTGCTCGCCCAGCGGCGTCCCCTCGGCCAGGTTGAGCCGAAAGATGTCGCCGGTGGAGATGGCCGGCATCGCGTACCGCTCGGCGAGCCGCGCCGCCTGGGTGCCTTTGCCCGCACCGGGCGGGCCCATGATGATCAGTCGCATCAGCGCAGGAACCCCTCATAGCTTCGTTGTTGCAGCTGGGAGTCGATCTGCTTGACCGTCTCCAGGCCCACTCCGACCATGATCAGGATGCTAGTGCCACCGAACGGCAGGTTGGCCGAGACGCCGAGCAGGGCTACGGCGATGTTCGGGATGAGCGCGATGATCGCCAGGTAGATCGAGCCGGGGAACGTCAGCCGAGACAGCACGTAGTCGAGGTACTCCTCGGTCGGCTTGCCGGCGCGGATGCCGGGGATGAAGCCGCCGTACTTCTTCATGTTGTCGGCGACCTCGGACGGGTTGAACGTGATCGCCACGTAGAAGTAGGTGAAGAACACGATGAGCAGGGCGTAGGTGATCATGTAGATCGCCGTGTCGCCGGACGCGCCGAACGTGCGTTGCAGCCATACCGACCACCCTGCCTCCGGGTTGAGCACCGTGAGCAGGATCGGGATGTACAGGATGGACGACGCGAA
This sequence comes from uncultured Actinomycetota bacterium, assembly GCA_963714455.1. Lineage (GTDB taxonomy): Bacteria > Actinomycetota > Actinomycetes > Jiangellales > Jiangellaceae > CAVQGZ01. The sequence continues at coordinate 24,314 of CAVQON010000017.1, read as the reverse complement.
GATCACCGGGATGATGCCGGCCTGGTTGATCTTGAGCGGGATGTAGGTGGACGACCCGCCGTACATCCGCCGTCCGACCATCCGCTTGGCGTACTGCACCGGGATGCGCCGCTGCGACTGCTCGACGAACACCACGGCCACGATCACGGCGAGGCCCACCGCGCAGACGATCAAGAACGTCGTCACGTTGGTCTCGAGCCGGATGCTCCACAGGGCCGCCGGGAACGTCGCGATGATCGAGGTGAAGATCAGCACCGACATGCCGTTGCCGACGCCGCGGTCGGTGATGAGCTCACCGAGCCACATGACCACCGCGGTGCCGGCCGTCATGATGATGATCATCAGCGCGAGGTTCCACACCGACTCGTCGGGGATGATGACCTCGTTGCAGCCGGGGAACAGGTTGCCGGTGCGGGCCAGCGTGATGAAGCTGGCCGACTGGAGCACCGCGAGGCCGATGGTCAGGTAGCGCGTGTACTGGGTGATCCGGGCCTGCCCGGCCTGGCCCTCCTTCTTCAGCGCCTCCAGACGGGGGATCACCACCGTGAGCAGCTGAAGGATGATGCTCGCGGTGATGTAGGGCATGATCCCGAGCGCGAACACCGAGAGCTGGAGCAGCGCACCGCCGGAGAACAGGTTGATGAGCCCGTAGATGCCGGTGTTGCCGGCGTCGGTGAAGCACGTGTTGATCGCCGTGACGTCCACGCCGGGGGTCGGCACGACCGAGCCGAGCCGGAACACGGCGATCATGCCGATCGTGAACAGCAGCTTTCGCCGTAGGTCCGGCGTCGTGAAAGCCGCACTGAAGACGGAGAGCACTCAACCTCCCGAGTGGGGACGAGCCTGACAGTATCCGGTCACACCGCCCTGCGGCGCGGCCAGCGTGGCGATCAGGCGGTGGTGATGCTCCCGCCGGCGGCGGCAACCTTCTCCGCGGCGCTGGCCGAGGCGGCGTCGACGCGCAGCTGGTAGGCGGCGGTCACGTCCCCGGTGCCCAGCACCTTGACGGGCAGGCCGTCACGCACCGCGCCCTTGGCGACGAGGTCGGCGACGGTGACGTCCCCGCCCTCGGGGAAGAGCTCGGCGAGCCGGCCCAGGTTGACCACCTGGTACTCGGTGCGGAACGGGTTGCGAAAGCCCTTCAGCTTGGGCACCCGCATGTGCAGCGGCATCTGGCCACCCTCGAAGCGGTCGGGGACGGTGCCCCGGGCCTTCGAGCCCTTCGTGCCCCGCCCGGACGTCTTGCCCTTGGACGCCTCGCCGCGGCCCTTGCGGGTCTTGGCGGTGTTCGATCCGGGGGCCGGACGCAGGTGGTGGGGCTTGAGCGGGGAGCCCGTGGACTCCGACGACGTGGTCACTTCGAAACCTCCTCGACGGTGACCAGGTGGGCCACCGTGGCGACCATGCCCCGAAACTCGGGCCGGTCTGCTTTGACGACGCTGTCGCCGACGTGCTTGAGCCCCAGCGAGCGCAGCGTGTTGCGCTGGTTCGAGGTGCCCCCGATCGACGAGCGGACCTGGGTGACGAGCAGCTGGCTCATGCGCCGACCGCCGTCTCCGGCTCGGTCACCTTCGGCGCGGCGGAGCCGGCTCGCAGCAGCGCCGCCGGGGCGACGTCGGCCAGCGGCAGCCCACGACGGGCGGCGACCTGCTCCGGGCGCTCCAGCATCTGCAGGGCAGCGACCGTCGCGTGGACGATGTTGATGGGGTTGGACGACCCGAGCGACTTGCTCAGCACGTCGTGGATGCCGGCGCACTCCAGCACGGCGCGCACGGGGCCACCCGCGATCACACCGGTACCGGGCGAGGCCGGGCGCAGCAGCACCACGCCGGCGGCCTTCTCCCCCTGCACCGGGTGCGGGATCGTGCCCTCGCTGCGCGGGACGCGGAAGAAGCTCTTCTTCGCCTCCTCGACGCCCTTGGCGATGGCGGCGGGCACCTCCTTGGCCTTGCCGTAGCCCACACCGACGGTGCCGTTGCCGTCACCGACGACGACGAGCGCGGTGAAGCTGAACCGGCGACCACCCTTGACGACCTTCGCGACACGGTTGATCGCGACGACGCGCTCGAGGTACTGGTTCTTGTCGGAGTCCCGGCCACGCCGGTCGTCTCGGCCACGGCGGTCGCCGTCGCGACGCGACGTTCCACTCATCAGATGACTCTCTCTCTGGTCTCTAGAACGTGAGTCCGGCCTCGCGGGCGCCATCGGCGACCGCGGCGACCCGACCGTGGTAGGCGTTGCCGCCCCGGTCGAACACGACAGTGGACACACCGGCCTGCTGCGCGCGCTGGGCGACGAGCTGGCCGACGGTGCGCGCCTTGGCGGTCTTGTCACCGCTGTCGGTGCGCAGGTCGCCCTCCATCGTGGAGGCCGACGCGAGCGTGTGGCCGGTGGTGTCGTCGACGACCTGGGCCACGACGTGGCGAAGCGAGCGCGACACCACGAGGCGCGGGCGTCCCGCGTCCCCGGTGATGCGCTTGCGCACGCGCAGGTGCCGCCGGTTGCGGGCGGCTGCCTTGCTGTGACCGCGCTTGTTGCTGATCGCGATACCCATGACTACTTACCGGCCTTTCCAGCCTTGCGGCGGACGTGCTCGCCCGCGTAGCGGATGCCCTTGCCCTTGTACGGCTCGGGCTTGCGCAGCTTGCGGATGATGGCCGCGGTCTCCCCGACCTGCTGCTTGTCGATCCCCTGCACGGAGAACTTGGTCGGCGACTCCACGGCGAACGAGATGCCGTCCGGCGCCTCGATCAGCACCGGGTGGCTGAACCCGAGCGCGAACTCCAGGTTCGACCCCTTGGCCGCCACGCGGTAGCCGACGCCGACGATCTCGAGCTTCTTCTCGTACCCCTGCGTCACGCCGGTCACCATGTTGGCCACCAGCGTCCGGGAGAGGCCGTGCAGCGCCTTGCTGTCGCGCTCGTCGTCGGGACGCGCGACGGCCAGCGAGCCGTCCTCGGCCTTCTCGACGCTGATCCCCCCCGCCAGCGTGTGGCTGAGCGTGCCCTTCGGGCCCTTCACGGTGACCGTGTCACCGTCGATCTGCACCTCGACCCCGGACGGGACCGGGACCGGCATCTTGCCGATGCGAGACATGGCTGTTCTCCCTTACCAGACGTAGGCGAGGACTTCCCCGCCCACGCCTGTCTTCGCAGCCTGGCGGTCGGTGAGCAGCCCCTGGGACGTCGAGATGATCGCGATCCCCAGGCCGCCGAGCACCTTCGGCAGGTTCGTGGACTTGGCATACACCCGCAGGCCGGGCTTCGACACGCGGCGCAAGCCGGCGATCGAGCGCTCGCGCTGCGGGCCGTACTTGAGGTCGAGCCGAAGCGTGCGGCCCACCTCCCCCTCGGCGGGCTCGGTGACGGTGTAGCCACCGATGTAGCCCTCGGCCTTGAGGATGTCGGCGATGCTCACCTTGAGCTTGCTGTACGGCATCGCGACGGTGTCGTGGTAGGCGGAGTTCGCGTTGCGCAGCCGCGCAAGCATGTCCGCGATCGGGTCTGTCATCGTCATGATCGTCTGCTCTCTCTACCCGCTACCAGCTCGACTTCGTGATGCCGGGCAGCTCGCCGGCGTGCGCCATCTCGCGCAGGCACACCCGGCACAGCCCGAACTTGCGGTAGACCGCCTGGGGACGCCCGCACCGCTGGCAGCGGGTGTAGGCACGCACCTTGTACTTGGGCTTGCGCTTGGCCTTGACGACCAGAGCCTTCTTCGCCACGTCAGTTCTCCTTGAACGGGAAGCCGAGCGCCTTGAGCAGCGCGCGTCCCTCGTCGTCGTTGGCCGCGGTGGTCACCACGGTGATGTCCATGCCGCGAGCGCGGTCGATGCGGTCGGGGTCGACCTCCAGGAACACGACCTGCTCGGTGAGCCCGAAGGTGTAGTTGCCCGAGCCGTCGAACTGCTTGGGCGACAGTCCGCGAAAGTCGCGGATGCGGGGCAGCGCCAGCGACAGCGTGCGGTCGAGGAACTCCCACATGCGGTTGCCGCGGATCGTCACGTGCGCGCCGATCGGCATGCCCTCGCGCAGCTTGAACTGCGCGATCGACTTACGGGCCTTCGTGACGACGGGCTTCTGACCGGTGATCGTGGTGAGGTCGCGCACGGCGCCCTCGATGAGCTTGGCGTCACGAGCAGCCTCGCCGACGCCCATGTTGACCACGATCTTGGTCAGCGTCGGCACCTGCATGATGTTGTCGAAGCCGAACTGCTCGCGAAGGGCCGGGACGACCTCGGCGCGGTAGCGCTCCTTCAGCCGCGGGACGGCCGGTGCGGTCACGTCGCTCATCAGATGTCCTCACCGGTGCGCTTGGCGACGCGCACCTTCGTGCCGCTGGCGTCGATGCGGTACCCGACACGGCTGCCCACGACCTTCTTCTCGCCGTCGACCTCGGTCTCGACCGCCAGCATGACGTTGGAGATCTTGATCGGCGCCTCGGTGTGCACGATGCCGCCGGTGCGCGACCCACGCGTGGTCTGTCCCACCTTCGTGTGCTTCGTGACCCGGTTGACGCCCTCGACGATCACCGTGCCGGCGCGGGGGTTGGCCACGATGACCTTGCCCACGATGCCCTTGTCCTTGCCTGCGATGACGACCACGCGGTCGCCCTTACGGATCTTCACTCAGATCACCTCCGGGGCGAGCGACACGATGCGCATGAACTTCTTCTCCCGCAGCTCGCGGCCCACCGGGCCGAAGATGCGTGTTCCGCGCGGGTCGCCGCCCTCCTTGATGATGACGGCCGCGTTCTCGTCGAACCGGATGTAGCTGCCGTCGGGACGACGACGCTCCTTCGCGGTTCGGACGATGACGGCGCGCACCACGTCCTTCTTCTTGACGGTGCCACCGGGGATGGCCTCTTTGACCGAGGCGACCACGACGTCACCGATACCGGCGTACCGGCGACCGGAGCCACCGAGGACGCGGATGACTAGCAGCTCCCGCGCACCGGTGTTGTCCGCGACGCGCAGCCGCGACTCCTGCTGGATCATTCCTCGCTCCTACTTGGCCTTCTCGAGGATCTCCGTCAGGCGCCAGCGCTTCGTGGCTGACGTCGGACGGGTCTCCATGACTCGCACCAGGTCTCCGGTGTGAGCGTCGTTCTGCTCGTCGTGCGCCTTCAGGCGGCTCGTGCGCCGCACGACCTTGCCGTACCGGGGGTGGGTGAAGCGGTCTTCGACGGCGACGACGATGGTCTTGTCCATCTTGTCGCTGACGACATACCCCTCCCGCACCTTGCGGAAACCCCGAGCAGCCTCCGCGGTGGCGGTGACCTGGGGTGTCTCGTTCTCGCTCATGCGCTCTCCTGCTCGCTCAGAACCGTGGTGATGCCGAGCTCGCGCTCACGCATGATCGTGTAGATCCGCGCGATGTCGCGGCGCACGGCGGTGAGCCGGCCATGACTCTCCAGCTGACCGGTGGCGGCCTGGAAGCGCAGGTTGAACAGGCTCTCCTTGGCCTGCACCAGCTCTTCGCGCAGCTCGTCGTCCGACTTGGTGCGCAGCACCTCGGCAGATGTCTCGACGGCCATCAGAACTCACCGCCTTCCCGGGTGATGATCCGACACTTCATGGGCAGCTTGTGCATGGCGCGGGTGAGCGCCTCGCGGGCCACCTTCTCGTCCGGGTAGGACAGCTCGAACATCACGCGGCCGGGGCGGACGTTGGCCACCCACCACTCCGGCGAGCCCTTGCCCGAGCCCATGCGGGTCTCGGCCGGCTTCTTGGTGAGCGGACGGTCCGGGTAGATGGTGATCCAGACCTTGCCGCCACGCTTGACGTGCCGGGTCACCGCGATACGCGCCGACTCGATCTGCCGGTTCGTGACGTAGGCACCCTCGACAGCCTGCAGGCCGAACTGGCCGAAGGTCAGCGTCGTGCCGCCCTTGGCCATGCCCGAGCGCTTCGGGTGGTGCTGCTTGCGGTGCTTGATGCGACGGGGCATGAGCATGGTGTCAGCCCTCCTTGGCCGGTGCCTGCGTCGCAGGCTCGGCGGTGCTCGTGGCCGCAGCCGACGGCGCGGTTGCAGCCTCTGTGGTCTCGGTCGGGGCGCTCGCCTCGCCGCCCTCGGCGCCGGAGCGCGGACGGCGACGCTCGGGACGACGGCGCTGCTGCGCGACGCGCTGCGCGGCCGCGGCCGCCTCGCGCTCGAGACGGCTGCCGCTCACGTCACCGGTGTAGACCCACACCTTCACGCCGATGCGGCCGAAGGTCGTCTTGGCCTCGTAGAAGCCGTAGTCGATGTTGGCCCGCAGCGTGTGCAGCGGGACGCGTCCCTCGCGGTAGAACTCCGTGCGCGACATCTCCGCGCCGCCGAGGCGACCCGACACCTGCACCCGGATGCCCTTGGCACCGGCGCGCATGGTGGTCTGGATGCCCTTGCGCATGGCGCGGCGGAACGAGACGCGAGCAGACAGCTGCTCGGCCACGCCCTGGGCCACCAGCTGGGCGTCCAGCTCGGGGTTCTTGACCTCGAGGATGTTCAGCTGCACCTGCTTGCCGGTGAGCTCCTCCAGCTTGCCGCGAAGCTCGTCGGCCTGCTGGCCGCGACGTCCGATGACGATGCCGGGGCGTGCGGTGTGGATGTCGACGCGAACCCGGTCACGGGTGCGCTCGATCTCCACGCGCGAGATGCCGGCGCGCTCCATCCCGGTGGACAGCAGGCGACGGATGGCGATGTCCTCGGCGACGTAGTCGCTGTACATCTTGTCTGCGTACCACCGGCTGGTGTGGTCGCTGCTGATCCCCAGGCGAAAGCCCTTGGGGTTGATCTTCTGACCCATCAGCGGTCCTTCCTGGACTCGACGACCACGGTGATGTGGCTGGTGCGCTTGCGGATGCGGTAGGCGCGGCCCTGGGCACGCGGCCGGATCCGCTTGATCGTGGGGCCCTCGTCGACGTAGGCCTCGCTGATCCACAGCGTGGCCGGGGCGAGCCCCTCGTTGTTCTCGGCGTTGGCCATGGCGCTCTGCAGCACCTTGCGAACCGGCTCAGCGGCCGCCATGGGGGCGAACTGCAACGTGGCGACGGCCTCGTCGGCCTTCATCCCGCGGATGACGTCCACGACGCGACGCGCCTTCATGGGCGTGACGCGGACGTAGCGCGCATGGGCCCTGGCTTCCATGATTACTCCTGTCGACATGTCGTCAGCGCCGCCGAGCCCGGCGGTCGTCCTTCTCGTGGCCGCGGAACGTGCGGGTCGGCGCGAACTCGCCGAGCTTGTGCCCGACCATCGCGTCGGTGACGAACACGGGGACGTGCTTGCGCCCGTCGTGCACAGCGATGGTGTGGCCGATCATCTCCGGCACCACCATCGACCGGCGCGACCAGGTCTTGATGACGTTCTTGGTTCCCCGCTCGTTCTGCTCCTCGACCTTCTTGGCCAGGTGCTCGTCGACGAACGGGCCCTTCTTCAGGCTGCGTGGCACTTCGGCTCCTAGCGCTTCTTGCCGGTCTTGCGACGGCGGACGATCTGGCGGTCGCTCGGCTTGTGCGCCTTGCGAGTGCGGCCCTCGGGCTTGCCCTTCGGGTTGACCGGGTGGCGGCCACCGGAGGTCTTGCCCTCACCACCACCGTGGGGGTGGTCGACCGGGTTCATGACGACGCCGCGCACCGTGGGGCGCTTGCCCTTCCAGCGCGAGCGGCCGGCCTTGCCCCAGTTGATGTTGGACTGCTCGGCGTTGCCGACCTCACCGATGGAGGCGCGGCACCGGGCGTCCACGTTGCGGATCTCGCCGGACGGCATCCGCAGCTGGGCCCAGGTTCCTTCTTTCGCGACGAGCTGCACCGAGGCGCCGGCCGAGCGGGCGATCTTCGCCCCGCCGCCGGGTCGCAGCTCGATGGCGTGCACGACGGAGCCGACCGGGATGTTGCGCAGCGGCAGGTTGTTGCCGGGCTTGATGTCGGCACCCGGGCCAGACTCGATCGTGTCGCCCTGGCGCAGCCGGTTCGGGGCGAGGATGTAGCGCTTCTCCCCGTCGGCGTAGTGCAGCAGCGCGATCCGAGCGGTGCGGTTCGGGTCGTACTCGATGTGCGCGACAGTGGCGGGCACGCCGTCCTTGTCGCCGCGACGGAAGTCGATGACGCGGTACTGGCGCTTGTGCCCACCGCCCTGGTGACGGGTCGTGATGCGACCGGAGTTGTTGCGTCCGCCCTTCTTGGGGAGCGGGCGGACCAGCGACTTCTCCGGCTCGGCGCGGGTGACCTCGACGAAGTCGGCGACGGAGCTGCCGCGGCGGCCAGGCGTTGTCGGCTTGTACTTGCGGATTCCCATTGGTCTACCTCGTCTGCATTCGGGCGGTCGCCGCTAGGCGACAGGTCCACCGAAGATGTCGATGCGCTGTCCGTCGGCCACCGTGACGATGGCGCGCTTGGTGTCAGGACGGCTGCCCCACCCGGCACGGGTGCGGCGGCGCTTGCCCGCACGGTTCATCGTGTTCACGTTGGTGACGGTGACGTCGAAGATCGTCTCGACCGCGATCTTGATCTCGGTCTTGTTGGCGTCGGGCGCCACGACGAACGTGTACTTGTTCTCGTCCAGCAGGCCGTAGCTCTTCTCCGAGACGACCGGGGCGATCAGCACGTCGCGGTGCGTGCGACGTGGGGGCAGCGTGGTGCTCATGCGGACTCCTCCTCGGTCTGCTCGACAGCCTCGGGCGCAGCTTCGGCCTCGGGAGCCGGTGCGGCCTCGGGTGCGGGTGCGGCCTCGCCCCGCTCGATGCCCAGCCCGGAGAGCCAGGAGTCGAGCGCGGCAGACGTGAAGATCACGTCGTCGGCGCACAGCACGTCGTAGGCGTTGAGCTGGTCGGCGGCCAGCACGTGCACGTGACCCAGGTTGCGCAGGCTCTTCCAGCTCACCTCGTCGTCGCGCGTGAGCACGACCAGCGGCTTGGCCCGGTCGCTGACCGAGGCCAGCGCCGCGATCGCAGCCTTGGTGCTGGGCGTGTCGCCGGTCACCAGCGCGTCGACCACGTGGACGCGCCCGTGGCCGGCCCGGTCGGACAGGGCTCCGCGCAGCGCGGCGGCCTTCATCTTCTTGGGCGTGCGCTGGACGTAGGAGCGCGGCTGCGGGCCGTGCACCACGCCACCACCGGCGAACTGCGGGGCGCGGATCGAGCCCTGACGGGCGCGGCCGGTGCCCTTCTGCTTGTACGGCTTGCGGCCGCCGCCGGCGACCTCGCCGCGGGTCTTGGTCTTGTGCGTGCCCTGCCGGGCCGCGGCCAGCTGGGCCACCACGACCTGGTGGATCAGCGGCACGTTGACCTCGACGCCGAAGATCTCGGCGGGCAGCTCGACGTTCTGCTTGGTGGTCACTGGGTGCCCTCCTTCGCGGAGCTCGTGATGACCACGACACCGCCGGCAGCACCGGGGACGGCGCCGCGCACCAGGATCAGGCCCTTCTCCGCGTCGACGCTGTGCACGCTCAGGTTCTGCACGGTGACGCGCTCGCCGCCCATGCGGCCGGCCATGCGCAGACCCTTGAACACGCGACCCGGGGTGGCGCAGGCGCCGATCGACCCGGGGGAACGGTGCTTGCGCTGCACACCGTGGCTGGCGCGCAGGCCGGAGAAGCCGTGGCGCTTCATGACGCCGGCGAAGCCCTTGCCCTTGCTGGTGCCGACGACGTCGACGACCTGGCCGGCCTCGAACACCTCGGCGGTGAGCTCCTGGCCGAGCGTGTACTCCGAGGCGTCGGAGGTGCGCAGCTCGATGACGTGGCGACGCGGGGTGACCCCGGCCTTGGCGAAGTGGCCCGCCTGCGGCTTGGTCACCTTGCGCGGCGCGATGGCGCCGAAGGCGATCTGGACGGCGTCGTAGCCGTCGGTCTCCGGCGTGCGAACCTGGGTGACCACGCAGGGGCCGGCGGCGATGACCGTGACGGGGACGACTCGGTTGTCGGCGTCCCACACCTGGGTCATGCCGACCTTCTCCCCGAGGAGGCCGACGACGCGGCGGGTGGTCCCGCTCGTCGCAACAGTGGAAGCAGTCATGTCCTTCGCCCTACAGCTTGATCTCGATGTCGACGCCGGCCGGGAGGTCCAGGCGCATCAGCGAGTCGACCGTCTTCGGTGTCGGGTCGATGATGTCGATGAGGCGCTTGTGCGTGCGCATCTCGAAGTGCTCGCGGCTGTCTTTGTACTTGTGCGGCGACCGGATGACGCAGTAGACGTTCTTCTCCGTCGGCAGCGGCACCGGCCCTGCCACCGTCGCGCCGGTCCGGGTGACCGTGTCGACGATCTTGCGCGCCGACGTGTCGATGACCTCGTGGTCGTAGGCCCGGAGCCGGATGCGGATCTTCTGTCCCGCCATGTCTGCCCGTCATCCTTCTCTCGTGTGAAACCGTGGTGGGCGCTCTCGCTGGAGAACGTCCCTGCTACTTCCGACCCCCGCGCTCGGGCGTGTCGCAACTCGGGGCACTCTGCGCCCCGAGTCGTGAACCGTTCGGGTGGGTCGGACCTGCTGGCTCTCAGCCAGCATTGTGGCCGGATCTCCGTGTCGGCCCCCGGTGGTGCCAGGAGGCTACGGCGTTCCGGCCAGACCATCCAAGTATGCCAGAGCCCGTCCCCCGACCCAAATCGGCTCCCACGAGCTCGCCGGGGCCGTCCGCCCGCCGTCCAGACCGCATCACAGCACCCCAAAGGATCACGTGAAGCGGGAAGTTTGGGGGTTTCCAAGGCAGATCTGCCTTGGAAACCCCCAAATCAGCGCCGTCACGTGATCGTTTCCCGACCGTGGCGGGGGCGCGGGCGGGCACGCAAGACGGGGACGACCGGTAACCGGCCGCCCCCGTCCGCGCGGTGGTGCTACTTGAGGATCTTCGTCACGCGGCCTGCGCCCACGGTGCGGCCGCCTTCGCGGATGGCGAAGCGCTGGCCCTCCTCCAGGGCGATGGGCTGGATGAGCGTGACGCTCATCTCGGTGTTGTCGCCGGGCATGACCATCTCGGTGCCCTCGGGCAGGTCGACCACGCCGGTGACGTCGGTGGTACGGATGTAGAACTGCGGACGGTAGTTGTTGAAGAACGGCGTGTGCCGGCCGCCCTCGTCCTTGCTCAGGATGTAGACCTGGGCCTCGAACTCGGTGTGCGGGGTGGTCGAGCCGGGCTTGACCACGACCATGCCGCGCTCGACGTCTTCCTTCTTGGTACCGCGCAGCAGCAGGCCGACGTTCTCACCCGCGCGACCCTCGTCGAGCAGCTTGCGGAACATCTCGACGCCGGTGACGACGGTCTTCTGCGAGCCCTCGCGGATGCCGACGAGCTCGACCTCCTCGTTGACCTTGAGCACGCCGCGCTCGATACGGCCGGTGACGACCGTGCCGCGGCCGGTGATCGTGAAGACGTCCTCGATCGGCATGAGGAACGGCTTCTCGATCTCGCGCTCGGGCTCGGGGATGTAGGAGTCGACCTCGTTCATCAGCTCGAGGACGGTGTTGCCCCACTCGGCGTCACCCTCCAGCGCCTTGAGCGCGGAGACCCGTACGACCGGGATGTCGTCGCCGGGGAACTCGTACTCGCTCAGCAGCTCGCGCACCTCGAGCTCGACGAGCTCGAGCAGCTCCTCGTCCTCGACCATGTCGGCCTTGTTGAGCGCGACGACGATCGACGGCACGCCCACCTGACGGGCCAGCAGCACGTGCTCCTTGGTCTGGGGCATCGGGCCGTCGGTGGCGGCGACCACGAGGATCGCGCCGTCCATCTGGGCCGCGCCGGTGATCATGTTCTTGATGTAGTCGGCGTGACCTGGGCAGTCGACGTGCGCGTAGTGCCGGCTCTCGGTCTGGTACTCCACGTGCGCGATCGAGATCGTGATGCCGCGCTGGCGCTCTTCGGGCGCCTTGTCGATCTCGTCGAACGGCGTGAAGGGGTTGAGGTCGGGGTACTTGTCATGAAGGACCTTGGTGATGGCCGCGGTCAGCGTCGTCTTGCCATGGTCGATGTGACCGATGGTGCCGATGTTGACGTGCGGCTTGGTCCGCTCGAACTTGGCCTTCGCCACTTGGTCCTCCTGTGGACTGGTACTGGACTGGTCGTAGGACGACCCGTCCGGCTTCGTGTGCTGGGTGGTAGCTGCTGGGGGCAGAATCTAGTGCGTTGCGGTCGTGCTGCGCACGGGGGCGGTGCTCACTCCCCGCGGGCCTTCTTGATGATCTCCTCGGCCACGTTACGCGGAACCTCGGCGTAGGAGTCGAACTGCATGGAGTAGCTGGCCCGTCCTTGGGTGCGACTGCGCAGGTCACCGACGTAGCCGAACATCTCCGACAGCGGGACGAGCGAGGAGACCACGCGAGCCCCGGAACGCTCGTCCATGGACTGGATGTGCCCACGACGGGAGTTGAGGTCGCCGATCACATCACCCATGTACTCGTCCGGGGTGACGACCTCGACGGCCATCATCGGCTCGAGCAGCGCGGGGTCGGCGCGGCGGGCGGCGTCCTTGAACACCATCGACCCGGCGATCTTGAACGCCAGCTCGGAGGAGTCGACGTCGTGGTAGGCGCCGTCCACCAGGGTGACCTTGACGTCGACCAGGGGGTAGCCGGCGAGGACGCCGAACTCCATGGCCTCCTGGCAGCCCTCGTCGACGGCCGGGATGTACTCCTTGGGGATGCGGCCACCGGTGATGGCGTTGACGAACTCGTATCCGCCGTCGCCCTCCCCGCCGGTCGGCTCGAGGTTGATGAGCACCTTGGCGAACTGGCCGGACCCACCGGTCTGCTTCTTGTGGGTGTAGTCGACCTTCATCACCGCGCGGCGGATCGTCTCGCGGTAGGCCACCTGCGGCTTGCCGACGTTCGCCTCGACCTTGAACTCGCGCTTCATGCGGTCGACCAGCACCTCGAGGTGCAGCTCGCCCATGCCGGAGATGATCGTCTGACCGGTCTCCTCGTCCGAGCGAACCTGGAAGGTCGGGTCTTCTTCGGCCAGGCGCTGGATGGCCAGCGAGAGCTTCTCCTGGTCGGACTTGGTCTTCGGCTCGATGGCCACCGAGATGACCGGCGCCGGAAAGCTCATCGACTCCAGCACGACGGGGTGCGCGGGGTCGCAGAGCGTCTCCCCCGTGGTGGTGCCCTTGAGCCCCATCACGGCCACGATCTGCCCGGCGCCGACGCTGTCGATCTCCTCACGCTTGTTCGCGTGCATCCGGTAGATCTTGCCGATGCGCTCCTTGCGGCCCTTGGTGGGGTTGAGCACCGCCGTGCCGGCCTTCAGCACGCCGGAGTAGACCCGGATGTAGGTGAGCTTGCCCAGGTGCGGGTCGCTCATGATCTTGAACGCGAGGGCGGAGAACGGCTCGGAGTCGGCCGGACGACGCGGGATCACAGCGTCTTCGTTGTCGACCTCGTGGCCCTCGACCGCCTCGACGTCCAGCGGGCTGGGCAGGTAGTCCACGACGGCGTCGAGCATGGGCTGCACGCCCTTGTTCTTGAACGCCGAGCCGGTGAGGACGGGGGTCAGCGAGCCGGCGATGGTCGCGCGCCGGATGGCGGCCTTGAGGGAGTCGAGGTCGGGCTCCTGACCCTCCAGGTACAGCTCCATCATCTCGTCGTCGGCCTCGGCCAGCGTCTCCAGCAGCCGGTCACGCCACTCGCGGGCCGCCTCGGTGTGCGACGACGGGATCTCGTCGACCGAGTAGGCCTCGCCCAGCGGCGTCTCCGCAGACCAGATCAGCGCGCGCATCTGCACGAGGTCGACGAGCCCGTGGAAGTCGGACTCGGCGCCGATCGGGATCTGCAGCACGAGCGGCACGGCGTGCAGCCGGCTGACGATCATGTCGACGGTGCGGTGGAACTCCGCACCGACCCGGTCGAGCTTGTTCACGAAGCAGATACGGGGCACGTTGTAGCGGTCGGCCTGGCGCCAGACGGTCTCTGACTGGGGCTCGACACCGGCCACCCCGTCGAACACGGCGACGGCGCCGTCCAGCACGCGCAGCGAGCGCTCCACCTCGACGGTGAAGTCGACGTGGCCGGGGGTGTCGATGATGTTGATCTGGTGGTCGGTCCAGTAGCACGTGGTCGCCGCGGACGTGATGGTGATGCCGCGCTCCTGCTCCTGCTCCATCCAGTCCATCGTCGCCGCGCCCTCGTGGACCTCACCGATCTTGTAGTTGATGCCGGTGTAGTAGAGGATCCGCTCGGTCGTGGTGGTCTTGCCGGCGTCGATGTGCGCCATGATCCCGATGTTGCGTACTCGGGAGAGGTCCAGCGCGGTGTCGGTGGCCACGGGGGTGTCCGTTCTGTCTTGAGAAGGTCAGCGGTCCGCTGGTTACCAGCGGTAGTGGGCGAAGGCCTTGTTGGCCTCGGCCATCTTGTGGGTGTCCTCACGCTTCTTCACCGCGGCGCCGAGGCCGTTGGACGCGTCGAGGATCTCGTTCATGAGCCGCTCGGTCATCGTCTTCTCGCGGCGGGCGCGGGAGTACTGCACCAGCCAGCGCAGGCCGAGGGTGCCGGAGCGACCGGCGCGCACCTCGACCGGAACCTGGTAGGTGGCGCCACCGACACGGCGGCTGCGCACCTCGAGGGTGGGCTTGACGTTGTCGAGCGCACGCTTGAGCGTGATCACCGGGTCGGTGCCGTTCTTGGCGCGGCAGCCTTCGAGGGCGCCGTAGACGATGCCCTCGGCGGTGGACCGCTTGCCGTCGGTCAGCACCTTGTTCACCAGCTGGGTGACCAGGGTCGAGTCGTAGACCGGGTCGATCACGATGGCCCGCTTCGGGGCCGGCCCCTTGCGCGGCATCAGCTCTTCTCCTTCTTCGCGCCGTAGCGGCTGCGAGCCTGCTTGCGGTTCTTGACGCCCTGAGTGTCGAGCGCGCCTCGCACGATCTTGTAGCGAACACCGGGCAGGTCTTTCACACGACCGCCGCGCACGAGCACCATCGAGTGCTCCTGCAGGTTGTGCCCGACGCCCGGGATGTAGGCAGTGACCTCGATGCCGCTGGACAGGCGCACACGTGCCACCTTGCGCAGGGCGGAGTTCGGCTTCTTGGGAGTGGTGGTGTAGACACGCGTGCACACCCCGCGGCGCTGGGGGCTCCCCTTGAGCGCCGGGGTCTTGGCCTTGGCGGCCTTGTCCGTGCGGCCCTTGCGGACCAGCTGCTGAATCGTGGGCACTCGTGCTTCTCCGGTCTGTGTTCGTGCGGGGTGGTACTGAGGACGATCGTCGGTGGGGCGCGTCCGAGCGCGCCCGAGGTGCCTGCTCTGCGGCAGGCACAGCCCCGCAAGGGTACCGGCCTGCCGCAGAGCAGGTCAAAACGGCATCAGCCGTCGAACGAGACGGTGCTCATCCGTAGGAGCCCATGTCGTAGTCCTCCAGCCGGATGGCCTCGCCCGAGCCTTGCCCGAAGGTGTACTCGGAGTAGTCCGCGGAGTACTCCGGCAGCGAGTACATCGCCGCCTTCGCCTCCTCCGTGGGCTCCACCCGGATGTTGCGGTACTGCGCCAGGCCGGTACCGGCCGGGATGAGCTTGCCGAGGATCACGTTCTCCTTCAGCCCGAGCAGCGGGTCGGACTTGGCGCTGATGGCCGCCTCCGTGAGCACCCGCGTGGTCTCCTGGAAGGAGGCCGCCGACAGCCACGACTCGGTGGCCAGCGACGCCTTCGTGATACCCATCAGCTGCGGGCGGCCGGCCGCGGGCTGCCCGCCCTCACCGGCGACCCGGCGGTTCTCCGCCTCGAACCGGGTGCGCTCCACGAGCTCGCCCGGCAGCAGGTGTGCCTCGCCGCTCTCCAGCACCGTGATCCGGCGCAGCATCTGCCGCACGATGATCTCGATGTGCTTGTCGTGGATCGACACGCCCTGGCTGCGGTAGACCTCCTGCACCTCGTCGGTCAGGAACTTCTGAACGGCGCGCACGCCGAGGATCCGCAGCACGTCGTGCGGGTCCTGGGTGCCGGCGTGCAGCTGCTCGCCGACCTCGACGTGGTCACCGTCCTGCACGCGCCACTGGGCGATGCCGGCGGTGCGTGTGCGGACGAACTCGGCCACGCGGCGGCTGATGGGGTAGACCATCTCTTCGCTGCCGTCGTCGGGGACCACGACCAGCTGCGGCCCCTTGGCGCCGTCGGCCTCGAAGCGCACGCGCCCCGCGACCTCGGTGATCGGAGCCTTGCCCTTGGGGGCGCGGGCCTCGAACAGCTCGACCACACGCGGCAGACCGTGCGTGATGTCCTCACCGGCGACACCGCCGGTGTGGAACGTGCGCATGGTCAGCTGGGTACCAGGCTCGCCGATGGACTGGGCCGCGATGATGCCGACCGCCTCGCCCTCGTCGACCAGGTGCCCCGACGCCATCGACCGGCCGTAGCAGGTCGCGCAAACCCCGGTCGGGCTCTCACAGGTCAGGACCGTGCGCACCCGGATGTCGGCGACGCCATGGCCGACCAGGCGGTCGACGATGGCAGGCGTGATGTCGTCGCCGCGGCTGGCCAGCAGCTCGCCGCTCTCGGCGTCGGCGACGTCCTCGGCGAGACAGCGCGCGAGCACGCCGGTCTCGACGTCGTCGCGCACCCGAAGCTGACCGTCCGCACCGGGTGCGGCCAGCGGGATCTTCATCCCGCGCTCGGTCTGGCAGTCGATCATGCGGATGATGACGTCCTGGCTGACGTCGACCAGGCGCCGGGTGAGGTACCCGGAGTCGGCCGTGCGCAGCGCCGTGTCGGCCAGGCCCTTGCGGGCACCGTGGGTGGAGATGAAGAACTCCAGCACCGACAGGCCCTCGCGGAACGAGGACTTGATCGGACGCGGGATCGTCTCGCCCTTCGGGTTGGCCACCAGGCCACGCATGCCCGCGAGCTGGCGGATCTGCATCCAGTTACCGCGGGCGCCCGAGCTCACCATCATGTTGATGGAGTTGGTCGGGTCGGCCACGAAGCCGGCGCGCATGTCGTTGTCGACCTCGTTGGTGGCATCCGTCCAGATGTCGATGAGCTCCTCGCGGCGCTCGCCGTCGGAGATCACGCCACGCTCGAAGTTGCGCTCGACCTTGTCGGCCCGCTCCTCGTACTTCTCGAGGATCTCGGCCTTGTGCACCGGCTCGATGACGTCGTCGGCCGACACCGTCACACCCGAGCGGGTCGACCAGTGGAACCCGGCCGACTTCAGGGCGTCCAGCGTCGTCGCCACGTCGATCTTGCGGTAGCGCTCAGCCAGGTCGTTCACGATCCCGCCGAGCTGCTTCTTGTCGACCTCGAGGTTGACGTACGGGTAGTCGACCGGCAGGGCCTCGTTGAACAGCACCCGACCCAGGGTCGTGTCGAGCAGGACGGGGCCGTCGGCCGGCACCCGGTTCTCGTCCACGTAGCCGTCGATGCGGATGCGGATCTTGCTCTGCAGCGTGATCGCACCGGCGTCGAAGGCCATGGTGGCCTCGGCGACCGAGCCGAACACCCGGCCCTCCCCCACCTCACCGTCACGACCGGCGGTGAGGAAGAAGATGCCCAGCACCATGTCCTGAGTCGGCATGGTGACCGGCCGGCCGTCGGCCGGCTTGAGGATGTTGTTGCTGCTCAGCATCAGGATGCGGGCCTCGGCCTGCGCCTCGGCCGACAGCGGGACGTGCACGGCCATCTGGTCGCCGTCGAAGTCGGCGTTGAAGGCGGTGCAGACCAGCGGGTGGATCTGGATGGCCTTGCCCTCGATCAGCTGCGGCTCGAACGCCTGGATGCCGAGGCGGTGCAGCGTCGGGGCCCGGTTCAGCAGAACCGGGTGCTCGGCGATGACCTCCTCCAGCACGTCCCAGACCTGGCCGCGCTGACGCTCGACCATGCGCTTGGCGCTCTTGATGTTCTGCGCGTGGCTCAGGTCGACCAGTCGCTTCATGACGAACGGCTTGAACAGCTCGAGCGCCATCTGCTTCGGCAGGCCGCACTGGTGCAGCTTGAGCTGCGGTCCGACGACGATGACCGAGCGGCCGGAGTAGTCCACGCGCTTGCCGAGCAGGTTCTGGCGGAACCGGCCCTGCTTGCCCTTGAGCATGTCCGACAGCGACTTCAGCGCCCGGTTGCCCGGTCCGGTGACCGGACGGCCGCGGCGGCCGTTGTCGAACAGCGCGTCCACCGACTCCTGGAGCATGCGCTTCTCGTTGTTGACGATGATCTCGGGAGCCCCGAGGTCGAGAAGGCGCTTCAGGCGGTTGTTGCGGTTGATGACCCGGCGGTACAGGTCGTTGAGGTCGGACGTGGCGAAGCGGCCACCGTCGAGCTGCACCATCGGGCGCAGGTCCGGCGGGATGACCGGCACCGCGTCGAGCACCATGCCGCGGGGGTCGTTCGTGGTGGTCAGGAATGCCGAGACGACCTTGAGCCGCTTGAGCGCGCGCGCCTTCTTCTGGCCGCGCCCGGACCGGATGGTCTCGCGCAGGGAGAGCGCCTCGGCCTCGAGGTCGAAGGTCTCCAGGCGGTCCTTGATGGCCGCCGCACCCATGCCGCCCTTGAAGTAGCGGCCGTAGCGGTCCCGCATCTTGCGGTAGAGGATCTCGTTGCCCTCGAGGTCTTGGACCTTGAGGTTGACGAACCGGTCCCAGACCTCGTCCATGTCGGCGATCTCGGCGTCGGCGCGCTTGCGGATCTGCGCCATCTCGCGCTCGGCCGACTCCTTGACCTTGCGCCGCACGTCGCCCTTGGCACCTTCGGCCTCGAGCTCGGCGAGGTCGCCCTCGAGCTTGGCGGCCCGGGTCTCGATGTCGGCGTCGCGACGCTGCGCGACGCGCTGGCGCTCGATGTCGAGCGCGGCCTCCATGTTGGGCCGGTCGCGGTGCCGGCCCTCCTCGTCCACCTCGGTGATCATGTAGGCGGCGAAGTAGATGACCTTCTCGAGGTCCTTCGGGGCGAGGTCCAGCAGGTAGCCCAGCCGGGACGGGACGCCCTTGAAGTACCAGATGTGCGTGACGGGCGCGGCCAGCTCGATGTGGCCCATCCGCTCACGACGCACCTTGGCGCGAGTGACCTCGACGCCGCAGCGCTCACAGATGATGCCCTTGAAGCGGACGCGCTTGTACTTGCCGCAGTAGCACTCCCAGTCGCGGGTGGGACCGAAGATCTTCTCGCAGAAGAGTCCGTCCTTCTCCGGCTTGAGCGTGCGGTAGTTGATGGTCTCCGGCTTCTTGACCTCGCCGTGGGACCAGGTGCGGATGTCGTCGGCCGTGGCCAGGCCGATACGAAGCCGGTCGAAGAAGTTGACGTCGAGCACTCAGGCTCCCTCTCTCGTTCTCTCTAAGTCGTGCAGGTGAGCTACGGGTCAGACTTCTTCGACGCTGCTCGGCTCACGCCGGGACAGGTCGATTCCGAGCTCTTCAGCGGTACGGAACACGTCTTCGTCGGTCTCGCGCATCTCGATCGCCAGGCCGTCGCTGGAGAGCACCTCGACGTTGAGGCACAGCGACTGCATCTCTTTCATCAGCACCTTGAACGACTCCGGGATGCCCGGCTCGGGGATGTTCTCGCCCTTGACGATCGCCTCGTAGACCTTGACGCGACCGAGCACGTCGTCGGACTTGATGGTCAACAGCTCCTGCAGGGCGTAGGCCGCCCCGTAGGCCTCCAGCGCCCAGACCTCCATCTCGCCGAACCGCTGGCCGCCGAACTGGGCCTTGCCGCCCAGGGGCTGCTGCGTGATCATCGAGTACGGGCCGGTCGAGCGGGCGTGGATCTTGTCGTCGACCAGGTGGTTGAGCTTCAGCATGTAGATCTGACCCACGGCGACGGGGTGCGGGAAGGGCTCCCCGGACCGGCCGTCGAACAGCGTCGCCTTGCCGTCGGGGTTGACCAGCGGGCTCCCGTCACGGCCCGGCCTCGTCGAGGCCAGCAGGCCGTCGATCTCGTCCTGGCGCGCCCCGTCGAACACCGGTGTCGCGACGTTGGTGCCCGGCTCGCCGGAGTCGGCCCCGATGGAGCGCAGGCGCTCGGCCCACTCCTCGGTGGAGTCCGCCGGCACGTCCCAGCCCGCCGAGGCGACCCACCCGAGGTGGGTCTCCAGGATCTGGCCGAGGTTCATCCGGCTCGGCACGCCGAGCGGGTTCAGGACGATGTCGACCGGGGTGCCGTCGGGCAAGAAGGGCATGTCTTCGACCGGGAGGATCTTGGAGATGACGCCCTTGTTGCCGTGGCGGCCGGCGAGCTTGTCGCCGTCCTGGATCTTGCGCATCTGCGCGATGTAGACCCGCACCAGCTCGTTGACGCCCGGGGGCAGCTCGTCGCCGTCCTCGTCACGGAAGACGCGGACCCCGATGACCTTGCCGGACTCACCGTGCGGCACCTTCAGCGAGGTGTCGCGCACCTCGCGGGCCTTCTCGCCGAAGATCGCGCGCAGCAGGCGCTCCTCCGGGGTGAGCTCGGTCTCGCCCTTGGGCGTGACCTTGCCGACCAGGATGTCGCCGGGCACGACCTCGGCGCCGATGCGGATGATGCCGCGCTCGTCGAGGTTGGCCAGCACGTCGTCGGCGACGTTGGGCAGCTCGCGGGTGATCTCCTCCGGGCCCAGCTTGGTGTCGCGGGCGTCGACCTCGTGCTCCTCGATGTGGATCGAGGTGAGCACGTCGTCCTGCACGAGACGCTGGCTGAGGATGATGGCGTCCTCGTAGTTGTGGCCCTCCCACGACATGAAGGCGACCAGCAGGTTCTTGCCGAGCGCCATCTCGCCGGTGTCGGTGCACGGGCCGTCGGCCAGCACCGCGCCTGCCTCGACCCGGTCGCCGGTGTCGACGACGGGCTTCTGGTTGATGCACGTGCCGGCGTTGGACCGACGGAACTTCGACAGGCGGTAGGTGCGGTACGTGCCGTCGTCGGCCATCACCGTGACGTCGTCAGCGCTCACGCTGGTCACGACACCCGCATCGACGTTGACGACCACGTCGCCCGCGTCGACGGCGGCACGCAGCTCCATGCCGGTGCCGACCAGCGGCGCCTCGCTGCGGATCAGCGGGACGGCCTGGCGCTGCATGTTCGAGCCCATGAGCGCCCGGTTGGCGTCGTCGTGCTCGAGGAACGGGATCATCGCGGTCGCGACCGACACCATCTGGCGCGGGCTGACGTCCATGAAGTCGACGATCTCGGCCGGGACGTACTCGACCTCACCGCCACGCTTGCGCACGAGCACCTTGGGCTCGGCGAACGAGCCGTCGGGGTTGAGCTCGGCATTGGCCTGGGCGATGACGAAACGGTCTTCTTCGTCGGCGGCCAGGTAGACGACCTCGTCGGTGACGACACCGTGGTTGGCCTTGCGGTAGGGGGTCTCGACGAACCCGAACCGGTTGATGCGCCCGTAGGTCGACAGCGACCCGATGAGGCCGATGTTCGGGCCTTCCGGGGTCTCGATCGGGCACATGCGGCCGTAGTGGGACGGGTGCACGTCGCGCACCTCGAACCCGGCCCGCTCACGCGACAGACCGCCCGGCCCCAGCGCGGACAGGCGACGCTTGTGCGTCAGCCCGGCCAGGGGGTTGGTCTGGTCCATGAACTGGCTCAGCTGGCTGGTACCGAAGAACTCCTTGATCGCGGCCACCACGGGGCGGATGTTGATCAGGGTCTGCGGCGTGATCGCCTCGACGTCCTGGGTGGTCATCCGCTCACGGACGACCCGCTCCATGCGCACCAGGCCGGTACGCACCTGGTTCTGGATGAGCTCGCCCACGGTGCGCAGCCGGCGGTTGCCGAAGTGGTCGATGTCGTCGGTCTCCAGCGGCAGCTCGCCGACCGGGGACGGCATGCTCACCTCGCCGGCGTGCAGCTTGACCAGGTAGCGCAGGGTCGCGGCGATGTCGTCGATCGTCAGGACCTTGTCGTCCTTGTCGACCTGGCCGAGCTTCTTGTTGATCTTGTAGCGGCCCACCCGGGCGAGGTCGTAGCGCTTCGGGTTGAAGTACGCGTTGTTGATGAGCTGCTCGGCAGCCTCCCGCGTCGGGGGCTCGCCCGGGCGCATCTTGCGGTAGAGGTCGAGCAGCGCGTCGTCCTGGGCGGTGGTGGTGTCTTTCTCCAGGGTGTTGCGCACCGACTCGTAGTCGCCGAGCTCGGCCATGATGCGCTCGGTGTCCCAGCCCAGCGCCTTGAGCAGCACGGTGACGTGCTGCTTGCGCTTGCGGTCGAGACGGACGCCGATCATGTCCTTCTTGTCGATCTCGAACTCGAGCCACGCACCGCGAGAAGGGATGACGCGCGCGACGAAGATGTCCTTGTCCGACGTCTTGTCCAGCGAGCGCTCGAAGTACACGCCGGGGCTGCGCACGAGCTGGGACACCACGACCCGCTCGGTGCCGTTGATGATGAACGTGCCCTTGTCGGTCATGAGCGGGAAGTCGCCCATGAAGACCGTCTGCTGCTTGATCTCGCCGGTCTCGTTGTTCGTGAACTCCGCCGTCACGTACAGCGGGGCGGAGTAGGTGAAGTCACGAACCTTGCACTCCTCGACGGTGTGCGCGGGCTCGTAGAAGCTCGGGTCGGAGAACTTCAGCTCCATCGACTCCGAGAAGTCCTCGATCGGGCTGATCTCGGTGAGGATCTCCTCCAGCCCCGAGCGGGCGTCGGTCTCACCGCGAGCCGCGGCCTGCTCGCGCCACCGCTCGTGGCCGATGAGCCAGTCGAAGCTGGTGCTCTGCAGGGCCAGGAGGTTCGGGACCTCGAGTGGCTCGTCGATCTTGGCAAAAGAGATGCGGGTGCTGCGCGTGGAGGCCAAGTGTGGTCCTTCCCTACTGGCACGACATGTGGCACATTCGGTTGTAGGCGCGGCTCAGCCCGCCCGACGAAGGGCGTTCGATGTAAGGGCAGGGGGCAGCCAGCGCAACGCACCACTGTAGCGCCGGGCTACACGGTTGTCGAATCGTGCGTGCGCACAACTCGCAAGGGTCCTCGACCGTAGGCAGGCTACGGTCGAGGACCGACGTGGTGCGGGTGAAGCAGTCGGCAGGCCGGTGTGCGGCCCGCCGGCGACTACTTGACGGAGACGGACGCGCCGGCAGCCTCGAGCTGCTCCTTGGCCTTCTCGGCCACGTCCTTGGCAACCTTCTCCAGCACCGGCTTGGGGGCGCCGTCCACCAGGTCCTTGGCCTCCTTCAGGCCGAGGCTGGTCAGGGCGCGCACCTCCTTGATGACCTGGATCTTCTTCTCGCCGGCGCCCTCGAGGACGACGTCGAACTCGTCCTGCTCCTCCTCGACGGCGGCCTCGCCACCGCCGCCAGCGGCCGGGGCAGCAGCCACGGCGACCGGAGCAGCGGCGGTCACGCCGAAGGTCTCTTCGAACTGCTTCACGAAGTCCGACAGCTCCAGCAGGGTCATCTCCTTGAAGACGTCCAGCAGCTCGTCGGTGCTCAGCTTGGCCATGGTGGTTCCTCTCGTTGCTGTGGTGAGGTCTGGGGTGGGGTGGTTAGTTGGCGGTCGAGTCGTCGGGGCCGGCCGAGGACGCTTCCTCGGCTGGATCGCTCACGTCGGCTCCGGCCGAGGACGCTTCCTCGGCTGGCTCCCTTCGGTCGACGCCTCCGGAAGCGTCCTCGGCCTGCGCCTCGGACTGCGGCGACGCGGCCTCGACCTGCTGGCGCAGGGCGTCCACGACGCGGGCGGTCTGCGACAGGGGCGCGGCGAACAGGCTGACGGCCTGGCTCGCCGAGGCCTTCATGGCGCCGGCCAGCTTCGACAGCAGCACCTCGCGCGACTCCAGGTCGGCGAGCTTGGCGATCTCGGCGGCGTCCAGCACGCGCCCGGAGAGCAGGCCGCTACGCAGCACGAGGGCGTGGTGGGCCTTGCTGAAGTCGCGCAGGCCCTTGGCCGCCACGACCGGGTCGCCCTTGACGAAGGCCACGGCGGACGGGCCGGAGAACTCGTCCACGAGCGCCTCGGCGCCGGCCTCCTTGGCGGCACGACGGGCCAGGGTGTTCTTCACGACGGTGTAGGTGACGTCGTCGCCGAGGGTGCGGCGAAGCTCGGTGATCTGCGCCACCGTGAGGCCGCGGTACTCGGTGAGCACGACGGCGTCGGACGAGCGGAACTCCTCGACGAGCTCGGCGACGTCTGCGACCTTGTCTGGCCGGGCCATGGGTCTCCTTCGCTGGGTCGGTGCCGAAGCGACGGGCGTCCCCATGAGAAACGCCCCGGCACGAGGCCAGGGCGTGCCACGCTGCTGCGTGGTGGTCCAGGCCTGCGCGGGACGCCCTAGGGCTTTTCACGCTGTGCGGCGTAGGGCTGCACGGCTGTCCGGCGGTCTTCGGCGAGCCAAGAGTACGTGCGGAAAGCACGCGGGCCAAATCGCGCTAGAGCAGGCCCTCGGGGAAGTCGGCCACGTCGGCCGGGTCGGGCACCTCGACGCTCACCGGCTCGCCCCACTCGGTGT
>CAVQON010000016.1:0-64816 GCA_963714455.1 uncultured Actinomycetota bacterium | reverse complement strand
AGGTGTGGCGGCTCGTCGCGGGGACGCTCTGCGCCGGGTCACGAGCGATGCTGTCGAGACGGCGCAGCAGGTCGTCGTCGTCCACCCAGTAGGTGCGCTCGATGTCGACGCCGTCGACGGTGGCGCGCGCCTCGTACAGCTCGACGGCGACGCCGTCGATGCTGTCGCTGCCCAGGAAGGTCAGGGTGCTCGACGGGTCGTCGAGGTCCACCAGCGAGGTTCCGGGCACCTCCGCGGCCAGCGCCTCGACCAGGCCGTCCGCCTGGTCGGAGATATCACTACCGGCCCCGGTGGGCAGGCGCACCCAGGGGGCGGACGTGAACAGCTGGTACAGCGTGGGCACCCGCAGGTAGACGGTGCCGTCGGCGAGGACGACGCCGAGATCGGCGCTGATCGGGCCGGAGACCGAGACATCGGCGGAGATCGCGACGTCGTCGGTGGCGAACTCGTACGCCACCGCACCGTCCACCCGACCGTCCGCGCTGCTGGCGATCAGGTCGCCTTGGGCGCTGCCGGCCGCGAGGGCGGCGTCTTGCAGTGCCGTGCCGAGCTCGGCGGGGTCGGCGAACCGGCCCGCACCTTGCACGGTCGGGCTGGGGCTCGGGGCGGAGGAGTCGGTCCCCGGGCTGCTGCACGCGCCCAGCAGGAGCACGGCAAGCAGGACGAGCGCCACCGGCACGACCCGTGGGCGGGCCGGCAGGCGTCGTTCGGTGGTCAGGTCGAACGCCTCAGGCGTCGGTGGCGGCGGCAGCCTTCACCGCGGACGGGTCGAGCGGGATGCCCGGGCCCATCGTCGTGGAGAGCGTCGCCTTCTTCACGTAGCGCCCCTTGGCCGCCGACGGCTTGAGCCGCATGACCTCGTCCATCGCAGCCTGGTAGTTCTCCAGCAGCTGCTCGGCAGAGAACGACACCTTGCCGATGATGAAGTGCAGGTTGGCGTTGCGGTCGGCACGGAACTCGATCTTGCCGCCCTTGATGTCGCCCACGGCCTTGGCGACGTCCATGGTCACGGTGCCGGTCTTGGGGTTCGGCATGAGGCCGCGCGGGCCCAGGACGCGCCCGAGCCGACCGACCTTGCCCATCATGTCGGGCGTGGCGACGACGGCGTCGAAGTCGAGGCGTCCGCCCTGCACCTCGGCGATCAGGTCGTCGGAGCCGACGATGTCGGCGCCTGCCTCCTGCGCCTCGGTGGCCTTGGGGCCGGCGGCGAACACCAGCACCCGGGCGGTCTTGCCGGTGCCGTGCGGCAGGTTGACGGTGCCGCGCACCATCTGGTCGGCCTTGCGGGGGTCGATGCCGAGCCGCAGAGCGACCTCGACGGTGGCGTCGAACTTGGTCGGTGACGTCTGCTTGGCCAGCACGACGGCGTCGTCCGGCTGGTAGACGCTGTCGCGGTCGACGGTCGCGGCGGCCTTGTCGTAGCCCTTGCTGCGCTTCATGAGATCTCCTTGACGAGACGGGGGGAGAGTGTGGTTGCGGACGAGCGCGTCGTCCTCCCACGTGACACGGCCGGCGGCGCCGGCGCGTCGGAGGTGGTGCGTCAGCCGGTGACGGTGATGCCCATCTGACGTGCGGTGCCGGCGATGATCTTCTCGGCGGCGTCGAGGTCGTTGGCGTTGAGGTCGGGCATCTTCTGCGTGGCGATGTCACGCACCTGGTCGCGGCTGATGGAGGCGACCTTGACCCGGTTGGGCTCGCCGGAGCCCTTGTCGATGCCGGCGGCCTTGAGGATGAGCTTGGCAGCCGGCGGGGTCTTCGTGATGAAGTCGAACGAGCGGTCTTCGTAGACCGTGATCTCGACCGGGATGACGTTGCCGCGCTGGGCCTCGGTCGCGGCGTTGTAGGCCTTGCAGAACTCCATGATGTTCACGCCGTGCTGACCCAGCGCCGGGCCGACGGGCGGCGCGGGGGTCGCCGCACCAGCCTGGATCTGCAGCTTGATGAGGCCGGCGACCTTCTTCTTCTTCTTGGGGGGCATGGGGTGTTCCTTCGTTGTGCGTGAGCGGAGTGGGGGTGGGCGGTCAGATCTTCTGGATCTGGCTGAAGGAGAGCTCCACAGGCGTCTCCCGTCCGAAGATCTCGACCAGACCCTTGATCTTCTGGGCGTCCGGGTTGATCTCGTTGATCGTGGCGTGCAGGGAGGCGAACGGCCCGTCGATCACCATGACCGAGTCGCCCACGCCGAAGTCGGCGACCTCGGTCTGCGGGCGTGCCCCGGTGGCACCGGGTGCGGCAGCCGGCTCGACGATCGTCGGGGCAAGCCAGCCCTCGACCTCCTCCAGCGACAGCGGGAGCGGCTGGTGGGCGTTGCCCACGAAACCGGTGACCGACGGGGTGTTGCGCACCGCGGCCCACGACTCGTCGGTGAGCTCCATGCGCACCAGCACGTAGCCGGGGAAGCGCACGCGCTTCACCAGGCGACGCTGGCCGGACTTGATCTCGGAGACCTCCTCGGTGGGAACCTCCACCTCGAAGATGTGGTCCTCCATGTTGAGGCTGCCGATGCGGCTCTCCAGGTTCGCCTTCACCCGGTTCTCCATGCCGGAGTAGGAGTGGATGACGTACCAGTCGCCCGGCTTGGCGCGCAGGGCGGCACGAAACTCCTCCAGCGGGTCGGGCGCGGCGGAAGCCTGCTCGGTCGCGTTCTCGTCAGTCACTGCGTCAGCCACCGCTGCTTTCTCGTGGTTCGTCATCCGAGCACCGCTCGGACAGCCTCGCCGAACGCCAGGTCGAGCACCGTGACCAGCGCAATCATGATCGCGACGAACACCAGCACCACGATGGTGTAGTTGATCAGCTGAGGCCGAGTCGGGTACACCACCTTGCGGAGCTCGGCCACGACCTGTCGCAGGAAGAGCGTCAACCGCGACCAGAGGCTGGTGCGGGTGTCTGTCACGTTGGTCGTCCTGTCGGTCGGTCGGTCAGGTCTGGCGCAGGGCAGGAGGGACTCGAACCCCCAGCCGCCGGTTTTGGAGACCGGAGCTCTTCCAATTGAGCTACTGCCCTCGGGGCGGACGTCCGCCAGCCGATCAGTGTACGTGCCAACCGGTGTTGGGGTCGAACCCGATCGTGGCCGTACCCGGGGGCATGCCACGATGCCACCATGACCACCAGCTCCCCCGGCCCCGCCGTGTCGCACCGGATCAGCCGTCGCATCGCCTCCATCGCCGAGAGCGCCACCCTGGCGGTGGACGCCAAGGCCAAGGCCCTCAAGGCCGAGGGACGTCCGGTGATCGGTTTCGGGGCCGGCGAGCCCGACTTCGCCACCCCCGACTACGTCGTGGCGGCTGCGGAGGCCGCATGTGCCGACCCGCGCAACCACCGCTACTCCCCCGCCGGCGGCCTGCCCGAGCTCAAGGCCGCCATCGCCGCCAAGACGCTGCGTGACTCCGGCGTGCAGGTCGCCGCCTCGCAGGTGCTCGTGACCAACGGCGGCAAGCAGGCGGTGTACGAGGCTTTCGCGACGCTGCTCGACCCGGGCGACGAGGTGCTGCTGCCCGCCCCGTACTGGACCACCTACCCCGAGGCGATCCGCCTGGCCGGCGGCGTCCCCGTCGAGGTGCTTGCCGACGAGACCCAGGGCTACCTGGTGAGCGTCGACCAGCTCGAGGCCGCGCGCACCGAGCGCACCCAGGTGCTGCTGCTGTGCTCGCCGTCCAACCCGACCGGCGCGGTGTACCCGCCCGAGCAGATCCGCGCCATCGGGCAGTGGGCACTGGAGCACGGCGTGTGGGTGGTGACCGACGAGATCTACGAGCACCTGGTCTACGGCGACGCGTCCGCGCCGTCGATCCTGGCCGAGGTGCCCGAGCTCGCCGACACCTGCGTGATCCTCAACGGGGTGGCCAAGACGTACGCGATGACCGGCTGGCGCGTCGGCTGGATGATCGGCCCGAGCGACGTGGTGAAGGCCGCGACCAACCTGCAGAGCCACCTGAGCAGCAACGTCGCCAACGTCTCGCAGCGCGCGGCGCTGGCCGCGGTGTCCGGCGACCTGACGGCGGTGGAGGAGATGCGCGAGGCGTTCGACCGTCGTCGGCACACCATCGTGTCGATGCTCAACGAGATCGACGGCGTGGTGTGCCCGATGCCCGACGGGGCGTTCTACGTCTACCCGAGCGTCACCGGCCTGCTCGGTCGTGAGGTGCGCGGACGGGTGCCGACCACCTCCGCCGAGCTCGCCTCGCTCATCCTCGACGAGGTCGAGGTGGCCGTGGTGCCAGGTGAGGCGTTCGGCCCCAGTGGGTACCTACGCCTGTCCTACGCGCTGTCCGACGCCGACCTCGTCGAGGGGGTCACCCGACTGCAGCAGCTGTTCGGCCCGTCGTCCTGAGCCCGTCCCGCGATCTTCGGCTGCTTCCGAAGGCACACCTGCACCTGCACTTCACCGGGTCGATGCGCCCGGGGACGGTTCTCGAGCTCGCTGCCCGCGACGGCATCCGGCTGCCGGACACGCTCGCCCACGCGCTGGCCACTGGCTCGCCGGTGCCGTTGTCGGCCGCCGACGAACGCGGCTGGTTCCGCTTCCAGCGCCTCTACGACGTCGCCCGCTCGGTGCTGCGCACGCCCGATGACGTGCGCCGTCTGGTGCTCGAGGCTGCGCTGGACGACGTGGCCGAGGGCTCGGGCTGGCTGGAGATCCAGGTGGACCCCTCCGGCTACGGCGCCCGCTTCGGCGGCATCAGCGCGTTCCTCGAGCTCGTTCTCGACGCCGTCGCCGACGCTTCGGCCCGCACCGGTCTCGGCATGGCCGTGGTGGTGGCCGCGAACCGCACCCGCCACGAGCTGGACGCCCGGACGCTGGCCAGGTTGGCCGCCCAGTACGCCGGGCAGGGCGTCGTCGGTTTCGGTCTGTCCAACGACGAGCGCCGGGGCAGCGCGGAGTCGTTCGCCCCGGCGTTTCGCATCGCCCGGCAGGCCGGCCTCGCCTCCGTCCCGCACGGCGGTGAGCTGCTGGGGCCGAGCAGCGTGCGCGACACGTTGACCCACCTGGGTGCCGACCGGCTCGGGCACGGCGTGCGCAGCGTGGAGGACCCGACGGTGCTGGAGGCGGTCGTGGGTGCCGGCACGGTGCTGGAGGTGTGCCCGTGGTCGAACGTCTCCCTCGGCGTCTACCCCGACCCGACGTCGGTGCCGTTGCCCCGGCTCGTCGAGGCCGGAGCCCGCGTCGCCCTCGGCGCCGACGACCCGCTGCTGTTCGGCCACCGCCTCACCGCGCAGTACGCGATGGCCCGGCAGGTGCACGGGCTGGACGACACCGTCCTGGCCGGGCTGGCCGCCTCGTCCATCGACGGGTCGCAGGCGCCGCCGGCGCTCAAGCGTCACCTGCTGGACGGGGTGGCGGCGTGGCTGGGTGACCCGGCGGACTGGCGCTCGCGGCCCGCTCGCTGAGCAGGGTCCGCACGGCGCGCAGCCCCACCGACAGCCGCGACAGGTCCGGGGTGTCGTCGCCGAGCACGTCGGTGAGCAGCCGGCGGGCCCGGGCCATGGTCTTGGGGTCGGCCTCGATCCACTCCGTCACGCGCGCGTGCGCGTCTCCCGGCGCGGTCGTCGTGACGATGGACTGCGTGATGCGCGCGTGAGCGGCATAGAGGTCGTCACGCAGAGCGGCCCGGGCCATCGTCTGCCAGCGGTCGTCGCGCGGCAGGGCGATCACCCGCCGCTGCAGGGACTGGAGCTCGAGCACCTCACCGGCGGCCAGGTGCACACGCATGGCGTCCAGCAGGTCGGTGCCGCTGCGCTGGGCGATGTCGGCAACGTCGAGCGCGGGGAACGACCATGTCAGCACCGACAGCGAGGCGGCCAGGTCGTCGGGCACGCCGTCGGCCAGCAGCGTGTCGCGCCGGGCGGCGGCCTCACGCTCGGGGCGTCCGACCAGCAGGGTGGGCAGCGCGGCCAGGATCGTCGCGACCGGCTCGGCGAACAGGGCGATCTCGCGGGCCAGGTCGAGTGGCGCAGGCCGCGACAGCACGAACCAGCGGGCGGCCCGCTCGACGAGGGTGCGCAGCTCCAGGCGCATGCCCACCTGGGTCGCGGAGTCGACCTGCAGGTCGAGCGCGTCGATCGCATCGGACAGTGCGGCCCGGCCGAAGACCGCCGCGGCCACCAGGTGGGCCCGCGTCAGCTCGTCGACCGAGGCGGCCGTCTCCAGCCCGAGGCGGTGCAGGTACGTGATGCCGGCCTCGTTGACGACGCGGTTGGCCACCTGGCTGGCCAGGATCTCGCGGCGAAGCGGGTGGCGGGCGACCTGGTCGGGGTAGCGGGCAGCCAGCGGGGCCGGGAAGTAGTCAGCGAGCATCGTGGTGAGCTCGGGGTCGTCGGGCAGGCTCGCGTCGAGCAGGTCGGCGAACAGCAGGTTCTTCGTGTAGGCCATCAGTACCGCGAGCTCGGGACCGACGAACCCGGTTCCGGCGGCGCGCCGCGAGGCCAGGTCGCGCTCGTCGGGCAGGTCTTCGACGACGCGGTCAAGGCCGCGGGAGCCGGCCAGTTCGCCCAGGTAGGCCTCGTGCACGTTGATCAGGGACGGGGCCTGCGCCAGTGCCATCTCCAGGGCGACGTTCTGCCGGTAGTTGGTGCGCAGCACGAGGTCGGCGACCTCGTCGGTCATCGACGCGAGCAGAGCGTTGCGCTGCTTGCCGGTGAGCTCTCCGGCGGCGACGACCGCGTCCAGGACGATCTTGATGTTCACCTCGCGGTCGGAGGTGTCCACACCCGCGGAGTTGTCGATGGCGTCGGTGTTGACGCGCCCGCCGCGACGCGCGTAGGCGACGCGGGCCTGCTGGGTGAGGCCGAGGTTGCCGCCCTCGGCCACCACCAGGCAGCGCAGCTCGTGGGCGTCGACGCGCACCGCGTCGTTGGCCTTGTCGCCCACCTCGGCGTCGGTCTGCCCGCCCGCCTTCACATAGGTGCCTATCCCGCCGTTGAAGAGCAGGTCGACCGGGGCCATGAGCAGGGCGTGGATCATCTCCGGTGGTGTGAGGGCGGTGACCGACTCCTCCAGGCCGAGCCGCGCGCGCACCTGCGGCGAGACCGGCACGGTCTTCGCCGTCCGCGCCCAGACACCGCCTCCGGCGGAGATGAGCGCATGGTCGTAGTCGGCCCACGACGAGCGGTCGAGGCCGAACAGGCGGCGGCGCTCCTCGAACGAGGCCGCCGGGTCGGGATCGGGGTCGATGAAGATGTGCCGGTGGTCGAACGCCGCGACCAGCGCGATGCCGGGAGACAGCAGCATCGCGTTGCCGAACACGTCACCGGACATGTCGCCGATGCCGACGACGCTCAGCCCGCCCGACTCGCCCCCGTCGATGCGTCTCCCCAGGTTGCGGAAGTGGCGGCGCACCGACTCCCACGCGCCCCGCGCGGTGATGCCCATCGCCTTGTGGTCGTACCCGGCTGAGCCGCCCGAGGCGAAGGCGTCCCCGAGCCAGTAGTGGTAGTCGCCACTCACGCGGTTGGCGACGTCGGACATCGTGGCGGTGCCCTTGTCGGCGGCGACGACCAGGTAGGTGTCGTCGTCGTCACGGCGCACGACGTCCGGTGGCGGCACCACCTGCGCCGCCCCGGCACCGTCGACGACGCGGTTGTCGGTGAGGTCGAGCAACCCGCGGACGAGCTGGACGTAGGCCTGCGTGCGGTCGCCACCCTTGACGACGAACCCGCCCTTGGCCCCGACCGGCACGATGACGGAGTTCTTCACCGCCTGGGCCTTCACCAGGCCCAGCACCTCGGTGCGGAAGTCTTCACGTCGGTCCGACCAGCGCAGCCCGCCGCGCGCCACCGGTCCGAACCGCAGGTGGATGCCCTCGACCTGCGGTGAGCAGACCCACATCTCGGTGAGCGGACGCGGCGCCGGCAGTCCCGGCACCGCCGAGCAGTCCATCTTCAGCGACAGGTAGGGCT
Source organism: uncultured Actinomycetota bacterium (assembly GCA_963714455.1). GTDB lineage: Bacteria > Actinomycetota > Actinomycetes > Jiangellales > Jiangellaceae > CAVQGZ01. Next base: position 56,917 of record CAVQON010000016.1, on the reverse strand, counting down.
TCGGGACGCCCTGGTCGGTCTGGAAGTGGTTCGTGCGCAGCGTGGCCTGCACCAGCGCCAGCACGGAGCGCAGGATGCGGTCCTGGTCGAGCCCGGCCACCTGGTCGAGCCCGGTCTCCAGCCGCTGCATTGCGGCTGCCACGGCGGCCCGTCGGTCGTGGGCCTGCGGGGCGAGCATCGCCTCGAACAGTCGGACGAGGTCGGCCGCCAGCGGCGGGTGCTCGCGCAGCGTCTGCTCGATGTAGGCCTGCGAGAACGCGCTGCCGATCTGGCGCATGTACTTGGCGTAGGCGCGCAGCACGGCGCACTCACGCCACGTCATCCCGGCCAGCACCACCAGGCTGTTGAAGCCGTCGTTCTCGGCAGCGGCGTCCCAGACGGCCACGAACGCCTGCTCGAACCGCGACCTGTCGGCCGGGGTGCTGAGCATCGTGGCCGCCGGCACCCGCAGCCCGAAGTCGTAGATCGACGCCCGTGACCCGTCACCGCGCACGATGTCGTACGGCCACTCGTCGTCGACGTCGACACCGAGAGCGGTCAGGATCGGCAGCACCTGCGTCAGTGCCAGCTCCGGGCCGGTGCGGTAGATCTTGAACCGGCGCTCGTCCGGGGCCAGTGCCGGCGGGTGGTAGAGCGTGACCGACAGGTCGCAGGGCTCGGCCAGCGCCTCCAGCGCCAGGACGTCGGTCACGCCGACGCGCGGGGAGAAGTCTTCGCGGTAGCCGTCGGAGAAGGCGCCGCGGTAGCGGCGGGCCAGGCTCGCGGCGCGCTCCTCCCCCACCGCCTCGACGAGAGCCGCGCCGAACTCGTCGGCCCAGTCGCGGATCGCCGCGGCGATCTGGCTCTGCAACGCAGCCAGGTCGAGGTCGGGCAGCGACTGCCCGACGGGCATGCCGATCACCACGTGCAGCCGAGCGAGCAACGACTCGCCGACCCGGGCGGTGTAGTCGATCGACTCCCCCCCGGTGGCCTCGATCAGCACCTTCTGCACGGCCAGGCGGACGTCGGTGTTGTACCGGTCGCGGGGCAGGTACACCAGGCACGACAGGAACCGCCCGTAGTCGTCCGGGCGGACGAAGAGCCGAAGCCGTCCTCGGTCTTGCAGGCCGACCACCGAACGGGCGACCGAGACCAAGAACTCCACGGGCGTCTGGAACAGCTCGTCGCGGGGGTAGGTCTCCAGCACGTGCAGCAGGTCTTTGGCGTTGTGGCTGGCCGGGGCGTAGCCGGCCTCGACCATCACCCGGCGGGCCTTCTCGCGCAGCAGCGGCACCCGCAGCACGCTCTCGTAGTAGGCAGAGGACGACAGCAGGCCGAGGAACCGGCGCTCGCCGACCACCTCGCCGTCGTCGAACACCTTCACGCCGACGTAGTCCATGTGTGCCGCGCGGTGCACCGTGGAGCGCGAGTTGGCCTTGGTCAGCACGAGCAGGTGCTTCTCGCGCGCCTTGGCGCGTCCCGCCGGCGGAAGCTTGGCGAACCCGGCCGACACCTGGCCGTCGGCGCGCAGGATGCCCAGCCCGGTGCCCGTCACCGGCCGCAGCACGTCCAGGCCGTCCACGATGTCGAGGCGGTACTCGCGGTAGCCGAGGAACGTGAAGTGGTCGTCGGCCAGCCAGCGCAGCAGCTCTTCGGCGTCGGTCACCTCCGCGTCGCTGACCGGCAAGGACGTGCTCAGCACGTCTGCGGCCGCGTCCAGGGCCCGCTGGCGCATCTTCGGGTAGTCCTCCACCGCGTCGGCGACGTCGCGCAGAACTCGGCGCAGCGTCGCCTCGATCTCGCTGAGCGTGGCCTCGTCGGTCTCCCGGCCGATCTCGACTGTGATCCACGACTCGTGGCGGCGGTCGGTGCCGCGCTGCCGGCCGCTGGGCGGGTCTTGGTCGAGCACCTCCAGCAGGGCGCCGGTGACGTCGCGGCGCACGACGAGCACCGGGTGGATGAGCTCGTGCACCGTGACGTCGAGCCGTGACAGCGCGGCAACCACGGAGTCGACGAGGAAGGGCATGTCTTCCACGACGACCTGGATCAGCGTGTGCCCGGTCGACCAGCCGTGCTCGGCAACGGTCGGGGTGAACACCCGCAGCGCGAGCGTGCCGTCCGGCCGGCTCGTCGCGAGGTCGAGGTGCGCGAGAGCGAGTCCCGCGACGTCGTCGGCCCGGCGGCACAGCAGGTCGTCGGGAGCGGCGTCGCGCCAGTAGCGGTGCGCGATCGCCATGCCGGCCCCGCGAGCGGCCACGACCTGCGCGTCCACGTCGGCCAGAAGGCCGGTGACGCGCGTCGCCCGCGACGAGCACATGGCTTCGACATTAGCGGCGCCGGGCGGTTCGCACCCGACTCCTGCTCAGCACGTGGCACGATCCGGCGGGTGAAGATCGAGGCAGCAGTCGTGTTCCCGGCCAACGCCGACGTCGTGTTCGCCATGCTGACGGACGAGCAGTACGTCATGCGCAAGGCCACGGCGATGGGGGCGCTCGAGCACGACGTCTCGGTGACGCCGCTCGCCGACGGCGGAGCGCGCATCCGACTGGAGCGGACGCTGCCGGCCATGGTTCCCGACTTCGTCCGCCCGCTCGTCGGCGACACGATCCGGGTGGTGCAGACGGAGGACTGGGGCCCGGCCCGTCCCGACGGCGCTCGCACGGGCCGCATGACCGCCAGGATCTCGGCCGCCCCCGTGAACCTCTCCGGCGAGCTGACCCTGGACCCCAACGACGGCAGCTCCATCCATCGCATCGAGGCCGACGTCCGAGCCAAGGTGCCCTTTGTCGGCGGCAAGATCGAGAAGGCCATCGGCGAGGTCATCCTGCTGGCTGCCCGCAAGGAGGAGCAGGTGGGGTCGGCCTGGCTGACCGAGCGGTCGGGATGAGCGCTGCGCTGGTCGGGCTGCACGGCTTCGGCGACTCCGCGCAGTGCCTCGCGCCGTTCTTCACCTCGCTCGGCGCCGAGCCGGTGGCCCTGCCGCACCTGCTCGCGCACGGCGGACGCACGATGCCGCCCGACGTCGGCTTCACGCACGCCGCGCTCGTGGCGGACGTGCGCCCGGTGCTCGAGCAGGCGGTCGCGGCGGCCGGGCGGCCGGTGCTGCTGTACGGGCACTCCCTGGGGGCGAGCACCGCGGCCGGCGTCGCGGCGAGCGCGCCCGACCTGGTGGCCGCGCTCGTGCTGGAGGACCCGCCCTGGCAGCCACCGACGTCCCCGGACGGGACCGGCCCCGACGACCGGGCCGCCGAGCGTTCCAACCCGCACCGCGACTGGCTGGCCGGGCTCCAGGGCACCGACCACGCCGGTCGGCTGGCCTGGATCGACGAGCACAACCCGACCTGGCCCGCCGACGAGCGCGACCCTTGGGCGCGGGCGAAGGCGTCGGTCGACCTCACGCTGTTCGACGCCGAGCAGCACTGGCTGCGACGCACCTGGGCCACCGTGGCGCGCGACGTCCGCTGCCCCACGCTGCTGCTCGTCGGTGAGCCGTCGCGCGAGGCCGCGTGCGGGCCGCAGGTGGCTCGCGAGCTCGCCGCCTACCCGGGCTGGCAGGTGCACGAGGTGGCAGGCGCGGGCCACAGCGTCCGGCGCGATCAGCGGACCCGTGCTGGGGAGCTCGTCCGTCAGGTTCTGGACAGCTGATCGACCAGCGCCTCGATCTCGGAGGCGTCGAACCAGTCCAGCGCGACGTCGTCGAGCAGCCCGGTGGGGGCCCCGTCGAGGACGCGCGCGACCACAGCTGCGGCGTGCTCGTCGTCGACGTGCACCGCGGCCACGCTGCGTCGGCTCACCTCGTCCGGCACGGCCACGACACTGGGCGGTGGACCGTCAGCGGGCGCCACGTCGGCCGGGTCGAGGTCGACCGAGACCACCACGCGGCGCAGCCCGCCGGAGACGCCGTTGAGCAGCGCCACGCAGGCCGCGGCCGCGTCGCCGAAGGCCTCGAACTCCCACTCGTCGTCGTCGCCGTCGGGGCCGGCCGCGCGTACCTGCGGCGTGACGGCGTGCCCGATGCCCCGGGTCGGCATCGACCCGGACTGCACCAGCTCGACCAGCATGGCTGTCGTCGCCGGCACGTAGACACGTGCCCGTGGCTGGCGCGGGGGCATCAGCTGACGATGAGTCGCTGGCCGGGCCCGATACCGGAGTCGTCGTCGGCGTAGTGCCCTGGCTCGCTCAGCGCGGCCGCTGAGGTGCGCAACGACGTCTCGACCACGAGCGGGCGTCGGCTGACGTCCATCAGGTTGGCGCCCATGGCTTCCAGGTCTTCCGGGCCGGGGCCGAGGATGGTGACCTCGGTGCCGGAGCGGTGAACCTTGGCCGCCTCGGTGAGGCACCGTTTGGTGATCTGCACGCGCCACCGGCGTTCGAGCCGGGTGAGCAGCGAGGTGGGGTGGTCGACGGCGAACGACACCATCGGGGCGACGACGAACACCTCGTCGAGCCCGAGATCGGCGAGCAGGTCGACGCTGGTGGCCGAGCACGTGCCGCCGTCGACGTAGCGCCGACCGTTGATCACGACCGGGGAGAACCACGCCGGGATCGCGCACGAGGCCATGACGGCCTCGGCGAGGTCGGCCGGTGGGGCTCCCGGGCTGCCGAACGCCACTCGCTCGCCCGTCTCGTAGTCCATCGTGCAGATGAATGTGCCGCGGTGGGGCGTCCACTCACCCGCCGGGTTGACGGCCTCGACGAGGTGACCGATGCGGGCAAGTGACCCCTTGCCCTCCGGCAGGAACGCCGACAGGACGGCGGTCGGCGGCATCGACCGCAACCGACCCAGGTTGCGCAGCAGCCCGGCAGAGCCGGGGCCGAAGCTGGGGACGCCTGGACGGCTCCCGCCCGTGGCGTTGTCGTAGTCCCACCAGAACCCGGCGAGCGGGCCCTCGTGCACCGGCTCACCCAGCTGGTGACGGCGGATCTCGTCTGGGGTGACTCCCGCGGCGAGCAGCGCCGCCATCACCGACCCGGCGGACGTCCCGACGATGTAGTCGCAGTCACGCAGGTCGATCTTGAAGGCATCCTCGAGGGCGCACATCGCCCCGACCATCCAGGCAGCACCGAGCACTCCGCCGCCGCCGAGGACGATCCCGCGACGACGTGGCGTATCGCTCGAACCTTTGGCCACAGGCTCCAGTGTCCGTTTCTGACTCCAAAAGGCAAGTGCCTCTTGCCCATCCGTGGGTGTCAGACGACCCTATCGGGCTTCACGCGCTGGGGCTGGCCGATCGCAGACGGGCCGCTCCGCGTGACCGCTTGCCCCGCACGGTGTCGGTCAGCAGGTCGCTGGCGCCGACGATCTCGGCGGCCAGCAGGTCGAGGTCGCCGATGGCGTCCCGGTCGGCGTTGAGGCCGACGAACACACCGCTGTTGTACGAGGTCACGCCGATGCCCAGACCGTGCCCGCGGGTGAGTGGCACCACCGGGTAGGAGCCCACCAGCAACGCGCCGGCCGCGTAGAGGGGCATCTGCGGACCAGGGACGTTGGTGACCATCAGGTTGTAGACGCGGCTCGGGGCCTCGGTCGCCGTGCGCGCGCCGAGCTCGTGCAGGGTGGGCGGTGCGAACCCGGCGACGCCGGCGATCTCGAGCGCGGGCACTGGCTGCCCGACCTCGGGAAGGCCGCGCATCGAGTAGGCGATGCGCTGCAGTCGCACGACCGGCGACGGCTCGCCGACAGGCAGGTCGATCACGAAGGGCGCGACGTGGTTCGGGCCGCCCTTCTCCTCCGGCGCCGAGACGCTCAACGGCGCGATGGCCCGCAGGGTGGTGGACGTGCGCACGACCTCGCCCCGCATCAGAAGCCAGTCGCGCAGCGCGCCGGTGACGACCGCGAGGACGACGTCGTTGACGGTGGTGCCGTGGTAGTCCTTCACCCGCTTGAGGTCGGCCAGCTCGAGGTCGACAGTGGCGAACCGGCGGGCCTTGCCGATGGACGGGTTGAGCGGGCTGGGTGGGGCAGGGCTGGCTGCCTGGCGCACCACGTGGACGGCGCTGTCGGCGGCGGCGAGCAATCGCTCGGCCGTGGTGCGCACCTCGGTGACCCCGCCCTTGACCAGGTCGATGGCCGCGGTGGGCCGGCGGACGAAATCGTTGGCGACGCCCAGCAGCACCTCGGCCGACGTCGGCGCCGAGTGCGGCGCCCACGTGTCGGGACGGCTGCTGCGCGGCTGCGGGCTCACGTCCAGCATCACCTGGGCGATGTCGATGCCCCGCAGCCCGTCGACCATCGCCAGGTGGGTCTTGGACAAGATGGCGAGCCGGTTGCCCTCCAGACCCTCGACCAGGTAGACCTCCCAGAGCGGACGGTCGCGGTCGAGCCGTCGGCTCATGATGCGGGCGACGAGCTCGGCCAGCTGGTCGTCCGTTCCAGGCCGAGGGAGAGCCGATCGGCGCACGTGGTAGGTGAGGTCGAAGTCGGTGTCGTCCACCCAGATGGGGTTGGCGATGTGCCCGGGAACCGTGCGCAGCCGCTGCCGGTACCTCGGGACGAAGGCGATGCGCTCGCGGATCAGGGTGAACAGCCGGTCGTAGTCGAACCCCTCGTCGGGCGCACGCAGCACCTGCACGGTCCCGCTGTGCGCCGGCGTCTGGGCACGCTCGGCGTTCAAGAAGGAGACGTCGGTGGAGCTCAGCCGGTCAGGCACGCCGCCTCCCCATGTGTGTGCACCGCGGTGATCGGGCGGTGTCTGTGGTCGCCGGTGCCACTATTCCACGTCCCGGCTGCCCGTCAGGTCGCGACCGAAGAGCACGCTCAGCTCGGCCGCGGTCGACTCGTAGGCGACGTGGTGGACGCCGTGCATGCCCAGCGCGGCCGCTGCTTCGACGTTGTGGGCCAGGTCGTCGACGAAGACGCACTGCTCGGGGGCCAGCCCGAGCCGGCTGCACGTGTGGGTGTAGATCTCCGGCTCAGGCTTGCGCATGCCCACCTCGCCGGAGATCACGACCGTGTCGAACATCCCGTCCCACACCTGCGCGGGGTAGGAGTTGCCCCACGAGTTCGACAGCAGCGCGGTGCTGATGCCCGACTCGTGCGCGCGCCAGACCAGCGAGGTCATCGCCGGGGCGTGGGTGAAGTACGAGAACATGCGGCGCAGCAGCCCCTCGGCAACGATCGGGTGCCCCGCATCGCGCATCTCCCCGGCGAGGTAGTGCTCGAACTCGGCCACCTCGATCTCGCCGCGTTCGAGCAGGTGCACCGGGTTCACCATCTCGCGCTCGGCCTCGGCAGGGCCCAGCCAGCGCCGAAACGCCGAGCGCATGGTCTGCGTCCCGATGCCCTCGGACTGCGCCCACATGGCGATCGCGACGCGCACGTCCTCGGTCAGCACCCCGCCCCAGTCGACGACGAGGCCGCGCGGCTGCGCATCGGAGGTCACCCCGTCGATGGTACGGAGCGCCGCCCTCGGCGTCTGCCCCGCGGTGGCGGCGGTACCGGGTTGGCAGGGGCGACCAGACGGGACAGCTCGGCGATCGCGGCCCGTAGCCGGCTCGACCCCGCGGCTTCGGCCAGCGGTCGGCCCAGCCGCAGCGCCCGGTCGGTACCGGCCGGGTCGTCGGGCAGCAGCTGCACCGCCGAGACGCCCGCGAAACGAGCCAGCGCGTCGCGCACCTGCTGGCCGGGCCGGGTGCCGACGACGCTCTCGCGCAGCCGGTTGACGACGACCACCGGAGCCTGACCAGGCGCGTGCTCGGCCAGCTGGTCGAGGGCGTGCACGAGGCGGAGCAGCCCCAGCGGGTCGGCGGCGCCGACCACCACGACCACGTCCGCGGCATCGAGGACGGAGGCGGCCACCACGCCCGGGCCGCCCGCCCCACCGTCGCCGGACGCAAGACCGGCGCCGAGGTCGACCACGACCAGCTCGGCGCCCTGCCGGGCGGCGTCGAGCACCGCGCCGAGCGCGGCCGGACGCAGCTCTCGCCACCGGTCGGGGCGGGTGGCTCCGGTGAGCACCCGCAGACGCTCGCCCACCTGCACCGCGTGGGCGGCGAGCCCCGGGGCGTCCAGGCGCCCTCGGGCGGCGGTGCGACAAGCCGCGGCCAGGCCGGGAGCCTCGTCGAGGATGCCGAGCAGGGTGCTGAGCGATCCTCCCGCCGGGTCGGCGTCGACCAGGATGGTGTCGGCGCCACCCGTCGCCGCCTCGACGGCCAGGTTCGCCGCCACGGTGCTGCGGCCCGGGGCGCCCGTGGGCCCCCAGACGGCGACCACGGTTCCCGGGGAGGCCGCGGTGCCGTTGACCGTGTCTCCGGCGGCTGCCGCGCTGGCCGCGTGGCCGCGGCCGTCGCGGTCGGCGCGGTCGGTGCGGTCGGGGTCACCGCTCGAGCGCGTCGACGCGCCATCCTCGCCGCGCCGGTCCGCCAGCGCGGCGATCCGCTCCACCAGCGTGGTCGGTGGCGTGCTCGCGGTGGCGACGTCGGAGACGCCCCACGACAGAGCGACACCGGCGTGGGCGTCGTCCTCGATCACGAGCACCGAGACCCCCGCGCTGCGCAGCCGGGCGACCTCGTCGCCGTCCAGGCGGGCAAGCCCGGCAGAGACGACGGCCACGCTCACCAGACCGGCGCGGCACAGCGCGACCAGGTCGGCCAGGTCGACGCACCGGCGCACGAGGTGCAGACCGCTGCGGTGCCTGTCGATCAGCGGCACGATCTGCGGCTCCCATGCCGCTCCGGCCGAGGCGAGCGCGACGCCGGCATCGACCGGCGCCGGTGGGGGCACCGGCAGGACCGACCCGCTCATCGTGGCGACGGGTCCAGCGTCAGGGCGACCCGTCCGGCAGCCGAGGCCGCGACCAGCCGAGCAGTCACCTCGGCCAGGTCGGCCTCTGACCGCACGTCCGAGGTGAGGCGCAGCACGACCGACTCACCGGCAGCCCCGCCTGCGAAGCTCGACTCGACGACAGGCACGGATGCCACCGACACCGCATCGACCAGCAGCGTGGCGGCCGTGTCGGGCTCGGCGAGGTCGTCGGGCACCAGCCAGACGTCGACCTCGTCCCCGGCTCGCAACGTGCCGGGGAGGCCCTCGGGTGACACGGCGACGGCCACCAGGCGCGACTCCCCGGCGACCTCGCTCGCCGCAGCCACGGCCGAGGCAGGCACCAGCTCGCCTGCGCCGACGGGCCGGACGAGCACGTATCCCTGCGGGACCGGCCCGGTCAGGTAGGGGTTGACCGGGGCCTCGAGCCGCACGGGCACCGAGACGAGGTCGTCGACGGAGAGCACGACGCCGTCGACGAGATCGTCACGGGCGGCCCAGGCGTCCACGGTGTCGTCGGCCGCTGCCAGCGCCGCCGCGCCCGCCGCCGCCGAGCCGAGCACCAGCAGCACGCCCAGCAGCAGACGCCAGTCACGCCATCGTCGTCCCGGCAGGCGCACTGCCGGCGGCGAGGACGCCCGGGTCGTGCGCAAGTCGAGGCCGGCGTCGCTGCGCTCGGATGTCGCCGTCAGGCCCATACGACCTCCCCCAGGTAGCCGCGACACGCTATTCGGTACATATAGTGACACACAGTCAGAATTCATTTCGTTCTGGGCACGTCCTGGAGACAGGCTAGGCACACGCGGGCAATGGCGTCCGCCGTCATCCACAGGAGTTCGTGTCCACACGGGCGCATGCACACGCGTCCTGACACAATCGCCGCCGTGAGCACACGCCGGTTCTTGACGCTGGCCGACGTCGCCGAGGTGCTGAGCACCTCGGCCAACCAGGTGTACGCGCTGGTGCGCAGTGGTGATCTCGTCGCGATCAAGATCGGCGGCCGCGGTCAGTGGCGGGTGGAGGAGTCCGAGCTGGAGAACTACATCGCCCGGATGTACGCCGAGACCGCCCGGTTCGTCGCCGACCACCCCTTCGGCCCCGGCGACGGCGTGGAGCCCGACCAGACCGGGCCCAGCAGGGTCAGGGAGCGGTGACGCCGACGATCGCCCCGGTCGCGACCGACCAGGTGAGCGCGTCGTCGTCGACGACATCGAGGTAGTCGCGCCCGACGCGTGCGACGTCGCCCCGTAGCAGCCGGCGGTCGTCCAGGTGCAGGCACACCTGCTGAGCACTCTCGCCGGCCCGACGAAGCACCATGGCCAGCGACACCCGCCCCGCGACCGGCCCGAGAGCGGCGATCGGGACGGCGCGGGCACCGAGGCCCCGCACGGTGAGCACGGCCGTCGTCGGGACGATCACCTGCGTGCCCCCGGCGGACGGGTCGGACTGAAGGGCGAGCCAGTCGGAGCCGTGGGCGACGAGAGCGCCGTCCCAGCGCCGGGCGCCGCGCACCTCGACCTGCAACCGGCGACCTGAGCAGGCACGAACCCTGTCCATCAGGGTGAGCGCCGCGTTCTCCACGCGGGCCCTGTCGTCGACCTCGGCGTCGAAGTCGTCGCGGTCCCACGCGTCGGCCTGCGCGCCGAGGTCGTCCCAGAGCCTCTCCCAGCGCATGCCTCAGGTTACCCACAGCGCAGCCATACTGTTGACACCGACCTTCAACGCAATTTAGATGATGCAAACAGAAGCAAACAGGGGGTTGTGATGGTTCTACGTCTCGTGGCACTGGCAACGGTCAGCCTGACCACGTCCCGCTACGTCGCCGGTGCCTGGGGCCCGCCGGCCGACGAGCTGACGACTCGGACGGCCGCCACGCTGCTCGGTGACGTCATGCTCGTGGCACTGGTCGTGGTGCTGGCCTGGGTCGCGGCCGCAGGGGCGCTCGACCGGCTTCGCCGACGTGCTGGCCTGCTCGGGCAGGTCGCCGGCGCCGCCTGGCGCCTGCTGGTGCCGGCCGCGATGCGCGTCGCAGTGACCACTGCCGCAACGGTCGGCGGGGTGAGCGGAGTCGGCAGCCTGACGCCGGTGGCGGCGATGGACGCAGCCGCGCCACCGGACGCTGCCCTTCCCCGACTCGACCGCCCGACCACCAGCGCAGCCCCGGCTGCCGTCCGGTCAGCGCCCGTGGCCGATCACGTGCCCGCCCGGGTGACGGTGATGCCGGGTGACTCGCTGTGGCGGATCGCGTCGAGGCACCTCGGCCCCGGCGCGACGACACCGGCCGTCGCCGCGCACTGGCCACGGTGGTACGAGGCGAACCGTGCTCGGATCGGCCCCGACCCCGACCTGATCCTGGTCGGCACCCACCTTCGCCCGCCGGCACCCGAGCGGGTGGCACGATGACGGCGCTGCCAGCCGGCGAGCCACCGGCACGGCCGATGCGACTGATCCCTGTCCCCCGGCCCGCGCCGCACGTCGGGCGCCGCGGCAGCGGCACCCCGGCTCTCGCGCTGGTGCCGGCAGAGCCGACAGCTCCGGTCGTCGACCCGGTGACCTGGCGCGACGCCGACGAGCCGCCGCCTCGCACGCCCGACCTGGGTGCGCTCCCCGAGCCTCGGCGATGGGCGGCGCTGCTGGCTCAGGCGGTGGTGGAGATCCTCGGTGGACGTCGTCCCGCGGCTCAGGTGCTGCGGTGGGTCGACCCCGAGATCCACGAACGGCTGCGGAGGTCTGCACCGAGCGTGCGCCGAGCACCTGGCGGGCCTCCGGTGCGCGTACGGCGGGTGCGCATCAGCACGTCGCTGGAGGGTGCCGTTGAGGTCGTGGCCGTCGTGGACGACGGCACGCGCTGCCGGGCCATGGCGATGCGGCTGGAAGCGCTCGAGCGGCGGTGGCTGTGCACCGCCCTCGACATCGTCTAGCGGCGGCGACCCTTCGACCGCGTGCGCCGCCCGCGGGTGCGGCCGTCGCCGTTGCCCTCCGCAGCCTCACCGCTGTCGCTCTCGCCACCGGCGTCGGCACCGTTGGCCGCGCTCGCCGCGACCGTCCGGTGCATCACCTCACCGGCACCGTCGACCGTGGGTGCGGTGTACTCGAGCTGGGCCGGCGCCTTGGCCGAGACCAGCCCGTCGGCGATGAGCACCCCGGCGCCCTCGGCCTGACCGGTCGTCGGCTCGGGCTGCTGCACCTCGACGTGGAAGAGCAGTCCGACCGACTCCTCCTTGATGCCGTCCATCATCGTCGAGAACATGTCGTAGCCCTCCCGCTGGTACTCCACCAGCGGGTTGCGTTGCGCCATGGCCCGCAGGCCGATGCCCTCGCGCAGGTAGTCCATCTCGTAGAGGTGCTCGCGCCAGCGCCGGTCGAGCACGGTGAGCACCACCCGGCGCTCGAGCTCACGCATCACCGGCGGGCTCAGCTCGGCCTCGCGCTCCACGTAGGAGCGCTGCGCGTCCTCGACGATCGCGGTGACCAAGAAGTCAGACGTCAGACCCTCCCGGCCGCCGGCCTCCTGCTCCATGCCGGCCACCGTGAGGGTGATGGGGTAGAGCGTGCGCAGGCTGGTCCACAGCTTCTCGAGGTCCCAGCTCTCGGGGTACCCCTCGGACGTCGCTGCGCGGACGTACTCCTCGACCACGTCGTCGATCATGTGCCGGATCTGGTCTGCCATGTCCTCACCGTCGAGAACGCGGCGCCGCTCGGCGTAGATCACCTCGCGCTGGGCGTTGAGCACGTCGTCGTACTTCAGGACGTCCTTGCGGATCTCGAAGTACTGCGCCTCGGCCTGGCTCTGCGCCCGCTCGATCGTGCGGCTCACGGTCTTGGACTCCAGCGGCACCGAGTCGTCGCCGAGCCCACCCAGGGCGCGATCCATCAGCCCGAGGGCACCGCCGAAGCGACGCATCAGGTCGTCCTGCAGCGAGATGTAGAAGCGCGACTCTCCCGGGTCGCCCTGCCGGCCCGACCGGCCACGCAGCTGGTTGTCGATGCGGCGTGACTCGTGGCGCTCGGTGCCGATGACGTAGAGGCCGCCGAGGGCAGTTACCTCGTCGTGCTCGGCCTTGACCTGGGCGCTGTACTTCTCCAGCGCCGGGGTCCAGGCGTCCTCGTAGGCCTCGGCGTCCTCGGCCGGGTCGAGACCCCGGTCGGCCAGCTCCTGGGCGGCCAGCACCTCAGGGTTGCCGCCGAGGGTGATGTCGGTGCCTCGTCCGGCCATGTTCGTCGCCACGGTCACGGCACCACGGCGGCCCGCCTGCGCGACGATCGTGGCCTCTCGGGCGTGCTGCTTGGCGTTGAGCACCTCGTGGACGATGCCCTGCCCGCTCAGCAGCGTCGACAGCTGCTCGGAGGTCTGCACGCTCGCGGTGCCGACCAGCACCGGCTGGCCCTTGCGGTGCCGCTCGACGATGTCGGTGACGGCGGCGTCGAACTTCGCCTCGACGGTGCGGTAGATGAAGTCGGACTTGTCGAGGCGCACCATGTCGCGGTTGGTGGGGATGGGCACGACGCCGAGGCCGTAGATCTTGTCGAACTCGCTTGCCTCTGTCATGGCCGTGCCGGTCATGCCGCCGAGCTTCTCGTAGAGCCGGAAGAAGTTCTGCAGGGTGACCGTGGCGAGCGTCTGGTTCTCCTGCTTGATCTCGACCGACTCCTTGGCCTCGATCGCCTGGTGCATGCCCTCGCTGTAGCGGCGGCCGGAGAGCACGCGGCCGGTGTGCTCGTCGACGATGAGCACCTCGCCGTCCATGACGATGTACTCCTTGTCGCGCCGGTACAGCTCCTTGGCCTTGATGGAGTTGTTCAGGTACTGGATGAGCGGGGTGTTCGCCGACTCGTACAGGTTGTCGATGCCCAGGTGGTCCTCGATCGTGGCGATGCCCGGTTCGAGGATGCCGACGGTGCGCTTCTTCTCGTCGACCTCGTAGTCGACGTCGCGCTCCATGGACGCCGCGAGGCGGGAGAACTCCGAGTACCACTTCGTGGGCTGGTCAGCCGGGCCGGAGATGATCAGCGGGGTGCGGGCCTCGTCGATGAGGATCGAGTCGACCTCGTCCACGATCGCGAAGTGGTGACCGCGCTGGACGAGGTCCTCGCGCATCATGGCCATGTTGTCGCGCAGGTAGTCGAACCCGAACTCGTTGTTGGTGCCGTAGGTGATGTCGGCGGCGTACTGCTCGCGCCGCGTCGCGGGCGGCATCTGGGCGAGGATCGTTCCCACCGACAGGCCGAGGAAGCGGTGGACCCGCCCCATCCAGTCGGAGTCGCGGCTGGCCAGGTAGTCGTTGACGGTGACCACGTGCACGCCGTCGCCGGCGAGCGCATTGAGGTACGCCGGCAGCGTCGACACCAAGGTCTTGCCCTCACCGGTCTTCATCTCGGCGATGTTGCCCAGGTGCAGCGCCGCCCCACCCATGATCTGCACGTCGTAGTGACGCTGGCCCAGGGTGCGCTTGGCGGCCTCGCGCACCGTCGCGAACGCCTCGGGCAGCAGGTCGTCGAGGGACTCCCCGTCACGCGCCCGCGCCTGGTACTCCCCGGTCAGGGCGCGCAGCTCGGCGTCCGACAGCCCGACCATGTCGTCTTCGAGGCGGTTGACCTGTGCCGTCAGCAGGGTGAGCCGCTTGAGGATCTTGCCCTCACCGGCGCGCATCAGTCGATCGAAGAAAGTGGCCACGACTCACCATGGTAGGTGCCGTGCGAGGTGCGGGGCGAGGTCGCCGGTCTGCTCGACCTCGACGCGGTGCAGCGACAGCCACTCGGCCAGCTCGACCAGCGCCGCGGCGAGCTCGGCGGCTGTCGCGTCGTCCGGCTCCGGCTCGGCCCAGGCCGAGCGCACGCGCAGCACCCCCGGCGCCCGGTCGGCCTTGAGGTCGACCCTGGCCACCAAGCGGTCACCGAGCAGGAACGGCAGCACGTAGTAGCCGTGCACCCGCTTGGCCGCCGGGACGTAGATCTCGAGCCGGTACCGAAACCCGAACAGCGACTCGGCGCGCGGTCGGGTCCAGACCAGCGGGTCGAACGGCGCGAGCAGCGCACGACCACTCACCGTCCGGGGCACGCGTGCGCCCGTGTGCAGCAGGGCCGAGGGCGACCAGCCCCGCACGCTGGCGGGCAGCAGCGTGCCCTCCTCGACCAGCTCGGCCACGGCACGTCGGCTCTCCGCCGCGGGCAGCCGAAAGTAGTCGCGAAGGTCGGGCTCGGTCGCGATGCCGTGGGCGCGGGCCGCGATCTCGACCAGGCTGCGAATGGCGTCGTCGCGGCTCGGCGTGGCCGCCGCCAGCACACTCGGCGGCAGCACTCTCTCCGGCACGTCGTAGCGCCGTTGGAAGCCCGAGCCGCGTCCGGCGGAGACGACCTGACCCGACCAGAACAGGTACTCCAGCGCCCGCTTGACCTCGCTCCACTGCCAGCCCCAGTAGTTGCCCTGCGGCACGTTCTTGCCGTGGCGGGCCTCGAGCTCGGCGGCGGTCACCGGCCCCTCGGCAGCCACGCCGGCCAGCACGTGCGCGACGAGGTCGGGGCGCTCGAGCGCGATGCGGCGCATGCCGCCCCAGGCGTCGGAGTCGGCAGTCTGCATGCGCCACCGCAGAAGCGGGTGCGACTCGACCGGAAGCAGGGACGCCTCGTGGGCCCAGTACTCGGTGAGCGCGACCGGACGCCGTCCGGGAACTGCGGCGTCGTCGAGCCACTCGCGGCGGTATGGACCCAGACGGCTGAACAGCGGCAGGTAGTGCGCCCGCGTCAGCACGTTGACGGAGTCGATCTGCACGAGCCCGAGGCGCCTTACGGTGGCGAGCACGTCGGCTCGGCGCGCAGCCCGGCTCGGCCGTCGAGCGAGACCCTGGGCGCCGAGCGCGACCCGACGCGCGGCGGCCACCGACAGCCGCCGTGGTTGCGACCTCAGACGGCGAGCCTGATCACGCCGTACTGGTAGCCCCGCCGTCGGTAGACCACGCTCGGAAGGCGGCTCTGGGCGTCGACGAACAGGTAGAAGTCGTGCCCGACCAGCTCCATCTCGTAGAGGGCCTGGTCGAGGCTCATGGGCTCGGCCTCGTGCGTCTTGTCCCGGACGATGAGGGCGGCATCTTCCGCCTCGGACAGTGCCGGCTCCTCCGGCCCGTCGAGCGCCGCCACCGGGGGCAGGTCGGCGGGCAGGGGTTCGGGCAGACCGTCGGGCATGCCGGTCGAGGCGCCGGCCTTGCGACGGTCGTGACGTCGGTCGGCGGCACGACGCAGGCGAGCCTCGAGGCGGCCGACAGCCGTGTCGAGGGCGGCGTACCGATCGGGAGCGGCCGCCTCGGCCCGGATGACCGGGCCCTTGGACCGTGCCGTGATCTCGACGCGCTCGGCCTCGTCAGCCTGCCGCGGGTTGTTCTCACGCGTGACCTCGACGTCGATGCGGCTCAGCCGGTCGTCGTACTTGGCGAGCTTCGCGAGCTTGTCCTGCACGTGCTCCCGAAATCGCTCCGGCACCTCGGTCTTGCGACCCCTGACCACGATCTCCACAGCCACCTCCGCGTCACGATTGGACCTCCACGCTAGTCGCGCGGGGGCCGGCCCGGTAGCAGCGGATGGCCCCTACTCGTGGCTGCGGGCCAGGCCCGGCGCAGCACGGGCGTCGCGACGACGGCTGCCCGGATCCGCTCGGCCGGCACGCCGACTGAACGCAGCGCCCGGGACGCGGCCGCCAGCGTCGACCCCGACGAGCAGATGTCGTCGACCAGGACGACGTCGTGGCCGCCGAGCTGCGCCGGCGACGCGATGACCGCCAGCGCACCGCCGAGGTTGGCCCGGCGCTGCTCGAGGTCGAGCCCGCTCTGGTCGATCACGCGGCGGCGGTGGCCGAGAACCGGTCGCACCGACACCGACGTACCCAACGCCGGTGCTGCCACGCGGGCCATCCGGGTGACAGGGTCGTGGCCGCGGCGACGGGTCACCGAGCGGCGGGAGGGCACCGGCACCAGCACCTCGGGACCGCGTCGTCCTGCTCGCCCAGCCACCACTGCCGCCTGGAGCAGCGCGCCCAGCGGTCGGGCCAGCGACAGCCGGCCCTGCTCCTTGTGCACGACGAGCAGTCGGCGGACGACGCCCTCGTAGTCCCGGGCCGCGAACGTGGGCGGGAAGTCGAGAGGCGGGTCGAGCGGACGAACGCGCCGCGGGTCGACAGCGAGCCCGGCCCAGCAGCCGGAGCACACCGGACCGCCACCGGTCGGCGCCTGGCACCCGGCACAGGTCTCGCCCAGCACGAGGTCACGCGCAGCCGCCCCCAGCGCTGTCCACCCCTCCATGCCACGACAATGGGTGCCCGGGTGCTGAGCCGGCGAGCGCTGTCTGCCGCCTGGGGACGACGCGCCGCAGCCAGCCACGCTGGGGACAAGCCGTGCTGGGGACGAGCCGCGCCTAACCGGCGTAGGTCGGCGCCGAGCCTTCCAGCAGAGGCACCCACTCCTGCAGAGCGTCCTGGCGCACCAGCGTGGGCACGGCGTCGTCGGCCGCTGCCGAGTCGGCGGAGGGTCGCTGCGCGGGGGCAGTGCCGATGACCAGGGCCTGGCCGGGCGAGGCTGCCAGGCTGACGGCTCCAGCGACCTGGCCGCGCGAGCTGAGCGCAGCATTGGCCATCTCGACCAAGAAGGGTTGCACGTCTTCCGCGTCGGCAGCCAGCAGCGCCAACGCCGTCGCCGAGGCCCAGGCCACGTCGACCGCTTCCACCTGCTCCAACGGGAGGTCGCGCACCCGGCCGATCCTTGTCTCGCCGTCCCTCGAGTCGATCACGAGGGCGAGGAGCAGCCTGCTCACGCCCTCGCTCTCGTAGACGGCGGCGAGCCGCACGCCGTCCGGAGCGACCTGCATGCGCTGCACGCGCACCTCCTCCAGCGCCCCCGCCGGCACCTGCCGCGCCTCGACGCCGTCGTCCAGGAGCAGCACGCGGCTCGTCTCGCCGTCCCTGTCGACGACCCAGACCCGGTCTTGCCGGTCGAACGACGGGGTGGACAGGTCGGTGCCGAGGTCAGCGGTCTGGGCCGTGCTGCCGTCGGTGAGGCCCGCCGTCGTCACCGACCGTCCGTCGGCCGACACGGCTGCGGCGGAGGTGGCGGTGAGGCCCGCCGCGACCGACCGGAAGGGGCCGGTCGACCCGAGCGGGCCGGCCACCGGTGTCGCCCCGTCGTCGGAGACGACGACCATCCGGCCGTCGGCGACCGCGAAGAGCAGATCACCGGCCGGAACAGCGGCAGGGTCGTAGAACGCGAACTGCTCGGCGGACACGACCCCCGTCGGGCTGGTCGGCAGCGGCACCGGTCGCCCGTCGCTGATCACGGCCACCTCGGCGACGCCGGGCGCCTGACGCAGGGTCCAGGCAAGCTGGGCAGCCAGCCGCTCGCGCTGCTCCGATGACGCCAGGGCAACCTGCGAGCTGAGATCGACCTGGGCCACCGTGCCGGACAGCACCACCGACCCGGAGGTGAGCGTGACCCCCGGGCCCAGTGCCGAGCGCACCCCCGGGTCGAGCCACTCGGTGGGGCCGTCGAGCAGGTCTTGGACGAGAAGCGTCGGCAGGTTCCCGCGCACGGGCAGGTAGGTGAGGTCGGGGACGAGAACCGAGTACCGCGGGTCGAAGAAGTAGCTCGCGTACGCGGCGAACTCACGGTTGAAGTCGAACTCCGTCATGACGAGCCCGTCCGGCGGGGAGTCGATGCGCCACTCGCCGTCGACCTGAGTGACCGCGAGGTCGAGCACGAGGCGCGAGCCCACCTCGGCCGGTGTGTAGCTGCCGTCGTGGCCGACGCTCGCCTCGAGCCGCAACGCGATGGTGACACCGTCGTCGGTGGCCGAGACGTTGCGCGAGCCCTCCCCCGCGCCGTAGACGGCGATGCCCGACTCAGGCTGCCAGGCCGCGGACGCCTCCGGGGTGAGGTACTCCCGCGAGGTCGGGTAGCCGGGCTCGTACGAGGCCATCGACGACAGGAAGCCCTCGACGATGGCCAGGGGGCTGTCCCCCGGGCGCGGCCCGGTCACGATCACGGCGACGTTCGGCGGTGCGACGGGCTCACCGGCCGGCCGGCCTTCGACCACCGGGCCGTCCGTCGGCACCGACACGCACCCGGAGACGAGGAGCGTCACCGCGACCAGCATCGCGACCAGCCGTCTCACGGGCGCACCGTCGCGTCCGGGCCGGAGGTGGCCGGTGCCGCAGCCTGGTCTCCCATCTCGTTGTTCGCAGCAGCTTCCAATGCACGAAGGGACTGAGTGGGGGCGTCATCAGGGACGAGCGCCAGCGGCGAGACGACCTCGGTCTGCCCGGCCGCACGCGGCAGCGTGAGCCGGAAGCACGACCCGTGGCCAGGTTCTCCCCAGGCCGACAGGTCGCCACCGTGGATGCGGGCGTCCTCCAACGAGATGGCCAGGCCCAACCCGGAGCCGCCGGTCGTGCGGGCGCGAGCCGGGTCGGCACGCCAGAACCGGTTGAACACCAGCTCGAGCTTCTCCGGGTCGAGCCCGATGCCGTGGTCGCGGACGCTCACCGCGACGGCCTCGTCGTTGGCCCCGACCGTGATCTGCACCGGGCGCGCTTCGCCGTGCTCGATCGCGTTGGCGACCAGGTTGCGCAAGATGCGCGCCACCCGACGTGGGTCGAGGACGGCGACGGCCTCGTGCGGTGGCAGGGCGAGCACGAGGTCGGTGTGCGCGTCGCGCGCCACGGCGCTGAGCCCGTCGCAGACGCTGGAGACGACGTCACGCAGGTCGACCTGCTCGAGGTCGAGGCCCGCGGCACCTGCGTCGATGCGGCTGATCTCCAGCAGGTCCGACAGCAGCGACTCGAAGCGGTCGAGCTCGGACTGCATCAGCTCCGATGCCCGGCGCGTTCCCGGGTCGAGCATCTCGCTTCCGTCGTGCAGCAGGTCGGCGGCCATGCGCACCGTCGTCAACGGGGTGCGCAGCTCGTGGCTGACGTCGGAGACGAAACGCTGCTGGAGCCGGGAGAGCTCCTCGAGCCGGGTGATCTGCTGCTGAAGGCTGCCCGCCATGTGGTTGAACGACTGGGCCAGGCGCCCCAGCTCGTCCTTGGGGTCGCCGGGGGGCACAGCCATGCGCTCGTCGAGGGCCCCGGCAGCGAGCTGCTCGGCCGTCCGCGCCGCCTGCTGCACCGGTACCGCCACCTGGCGGGCGACGATCAGGGCGATCCCGCCGAGCAGCAGCACGACGAGAACGGCCACGCTGGCCACCGAACGGGCCACGAGGTCGAGTGTGGCCGCCTGCTGCCCGAGGGGGAACAGGTAGTAGAGCTCGTACAGACCGATGGACGGGACCGGAACCTGGGCACCGACGGCCAGGCCGGGCTCGCTCGTGCCGTCGGCGTAGGCAACCGTGGTAGGCGTCCAGTACACCGACGACCCCGAGCGCACCGTCTCGCGCAGCCTTTCGGGCACCGACGTCGGCTCGACGCCGCGCGAGGTGCGCGTCGCCCGTGATGCGGCCGAGGCGTCCGCGGGTGCACGAGGCGCGGGCAGCAGGACGACGTCGTAGCGCCCGGAGGCGGCACCGGCGCTGGCGAGGTTCTGCACCACCAGCGTGAGCAGCTGCCCGACGGTGGCGGGGTCGATCGACTCGGTGGCCTGAAGCTGGGCACGCGCCGAGGCCACCCCGGCGGCGGTGTCGTCCACGGCCGACTCGACCTGCGCCTGCTGCAGCCCGCCGGAGATCTGCCGCATCAGCGTGGTGGCCAGCAAGCCCATGACCACGAGCGACAACGCGAGCGTCGTCGCCACGACCCGAACCTGGATGGAGCCGCGCCACCAGCGGCCGATGGCGCCGACACCGGTTGTCGCCATCGTGCTAGGCCGAGGCCACCTTGTAGCCCACGCCGCGGACGGTCTGCACGATCTCGGGGTGCTCGGGGTCGGCCTCGATCTTGGCGCGCAGCCGCTGCACGTGCACGTTCACCAGCCGCGTGTCGGCGGAGTGCCGGTAGCCCCAGACCTGCTCCAGCAGCTCTTCGCGCGTGAACACCTGCCAGGGCCGACGGGCAAGGCACACGAGCAGGTCGAACTCCAGCGGGGTGAGCGCGATCTCTTCGTCAGCGCGGCGCACCACGTGGCCCGGGACGTCGATCGTCAGGTCGCCGGCGTGCAGCGTCGTCGGTCGCTGCTGGTCGGTGCCGCGCAGGCGGGTCCGAACCCGAGCGACCAGCTCCTTCGGCTTGAACGGTTTCACGACGTAGTCGTCGGCCCCGGACTCCAGGCCGAGCACCACGTCGACCGTGTCGGTCTTCGCGGTCAGCATCACGATCGGCACGCCGGACTGCCCACGGATGGCCCGACACACCTCGATTCCGTCCATCCCGGGCAGCATGACGTCGAGCAGCACCAGGTCGGGCTGGAACTCGGCGAACATCGCCATGACCTCGTCGCCGCGGGTCACGGTCGTGGTCTCGAAACCCTCGCCCCGCAGCACGATGCCCAGCATCTCGCCCAGGGCGATGTCGTCGTCGACGACGAGGATGCGTCCTCTCACACGCCCATCGTGTCATGACAGCTGTGAAACGATGGGCAGCGTGAGTCAGTCCGGTCCCCCCGCAGGACAGCAGCCGCCGCCGGGATGGGGTGCGCCCCCGCCGCCGGGCTGGGGTGCTCCGCCACCGCCGGGATGGGGCACGCCCCCGCCGCCGGGGTGGAACCAGCCGCCGTGGACGGCCACGCCGGAGGCGCCGAAGCCAGGCAGCATCCCGCTGCGGCCGCTCGGCGTGGGCGACATCCTCGAGGGGACCTTCTCGATCCTGCGCCGCTACCCCGCCGCGACCTTCGGGTCGTCGGCGCTCGTCGTCGGCATCGTGAGCATCGTCCAGGTGCTGCTGCTGGTGCCCGTGCTCAACCGAGTCACGCCGGTGCTGGACGCAGCGGCGACCGGGGACGCCGAGGCCGTCGTCGCGGAGGTCGAGTCGATCTCGTGGGGGAGCCTGGCCGCGGCGGGCGCGCTCGTCGGTCTGCTGTCGTTCGCCCTCTTCGTGCTGCTGTCCGGTCTTCTCGCCATCGTGGTCGGGCAGTCGGCGATCGGACGACCCTTCGGTCTCGGCGACGCCTGGCGGCGAGCCGCACCTCGACTCCCCCGGCTGCTCGCCGGCGTCGTGCTCGTCGCCCTGCTCGTCGGGTCGGTGTGGGTGCTGACCGTCACGCTGTGGGCGCTGACCATCGCGCTCGACACTGGGCTCGCCTACGCCGCCATGACCGTGCTGACGCTGTTCGGAGCGATCCCGTTGTCGATCTACCTGGGCGTCAGGGCGTCGCTGACGACGCCGGCGATCGCACTGGAGAGCACGGCCGCCGGCCCGATCGGCCCGCTCACCGGCCTTCGCCGCTCATGGACCCTGGTGTCCGGCGGCTGGTGGCGCACCCTGGGCATCCTCGCGCTGGCCGCCATCATCGCCGGCGCCCTCTCCCAGGTCGTCACGATCCCGTTGAGCATCGTGCTGTCGGCGGCACCGCTGGAACCCGGCGCTGCCATCGTGGCAAGCACCATCGCGGCCGGGGTGGGGCAGGCGATCTCGCTGCCCATCTCCGGGCTGATCCTGGCCCTGGTCTACGTCGACCGACGCATCCGCACCGAGCAGCTCGACGCTGCGCTGGCACGCGCCGCGGGTGTCGAGCTGCCGCAGCAGGCTCAGTAGCGGTAGGAGTCGGCCTTGTAGGGGCCGGCCACGTCGATGCCCAGGTACTCGGCCTGGACCTTGGTGAGCTCGGTCAGCCCGACGCCGAGGGCGTCGAGGTGCAACCGCGCCACCTTCTCGTCCAACGACTTGGGCAGCACGTGCACGCCGAGCGGGTACTCCTCGGCCCGGGTGAACAGCTCGATCTGCGCCAGCACCTGGTTGGTGAAGGAGCAGGACATGACGAACGACGGGTGGCCGGTGGCGTTGCCGAGGTTGAGCAGCCGTCCCTCGCTGAGCACGATCACGCTGTGCCCGTCCGGGAAGCGCCACTCGTCGACCTGCGGCTTGATCTGGTCGTGCACGACGCCCGGGTAGGCGGCCAGGCCGGCCATGTCGATCTCGTTGTCGAAGTGACCGATGTTGCCGACGATGGCTTGGTGCTTCATGCCGGCCATGTGCTCCGCCGTCACGACGTCACGGCAGCCGGTGGCAGTGATCACCAGGTCGGCGGTCGAGAGGACGTCGTCGAGGGCGGCCACCTGGAAGCCGTCCATGACGGCCTGCAGCGCGCAGATGGGGTCGACCTCGGTGACGATCACTCGGGCGCCCTGGCCACGCAGCGACTCTGCAGAGCCCTTGCCCACGTCGCCGTAGCCGCAGACCACCGCGGTCTTGCCACCGATGAGCACGTCGGTGGCGCGGTTGATGCCGTCCGACAGCGAGTGGCGGCAGCCGTAGGTGTTGTCGAACTTGCTCTTGGTCACCGAGTCGTTGACGTTGATGGCGGTGAAGAGCAGCGAGCCGGCCCGCTCCATCTCCAGCAGGCGGTGCACGCCCGTGGTGGTCTCCTCGGTCACGCCGCCGATGCCCTCGGCCACCCGCTGGAAGCGGGTCGGGTCGGCGGCGAGGCTCGCGGCCAGCAGCTCGAGCACGACCGCGAACTCCTCGGAGTCAGCGCCGGCCGGGTCGGGCACCATGCCGGCCTTCTCGTACTCGACGCCCTTGTGCACGAGCATGGTGGCGTCACCACCGTCGTCGAGCAGCATGTTGGGCCCGGTCGCCCCGGCCTCGTCGGCCGGCCAGGTGAGCGCCTGGTCGGTGCACCACCAGTACTCAGCCAGCGTCTCGCCCTTCCAGGCGAAGACGGGCACCCCGACGGGCGCGTCCGGCGTCCCGGTGGCACCGACCACCACGGCGGCAGCGGCCTGGTCCTGGGTGGAGAAGATGTTGCAGGACGCCCAGCGCACGTCGGCGCCGAGCGCGACCAGCGTCTCGATGAGCACCGCGGTCTGCACGGTCATGTGCAGCGAGCCGGTGATGCGGGCCCCGGCCAGCGGTTTGGTCTCGCCGTACTCGCTGCGCATCGCCATGAGGCCGGGCATCTCGTGCTCGGCCAGGCGGATCTCTTTGCGACCGAGCTCGGCGAGAGCGAGGTCGGCGACCTTGAAGTCGAACGGGGCAGGCATGTGCGGCGCTCCAGCAGGGGGTGTCAGGGTGAGGGTCGCCATGCGGCGACGGCCGAGCCGAAGTGTAGTGCGGGTCGTCGCAGTCCGGCCCGACCTAGATCGGTGCAGGCAGGTCGGACATGCCAGGCTCGGGAAGCCCCGGGCGGGCGCGGACGGCCTCACCCATGCCGGTGACCGTGACCGCGCCGGCGGCGGCCGGGACGAACACCGCGGTGCCGCGGCGCAGCTCGGCACCCCCGGCGGCAGCGCTGACGCTGAGGGTGCCGTCCATGGCCAGCAGGATCGCCGGGGTGCCGCCACCGAGGACGAAGCTGCCGCCGCGGGCGAGGCAGATGCGCTCCAGGGCGAAGTCGTTGACCCCGGGGTGGAAGGTCTCCAGGCCGGGTGCGGGCTCACTCGGCCAGACGAAGGTCGGCTGCGCGGCCGCGTCGAGCACCGTCAGCACCTCGGCGACGTCCACCCGTTTGCTGCTCAGGCCGGCGCGCAGCGTGTTGTCCGACGTGCCCTGGATCTCTACGGCGAGTCCGTTGGTGTAGCAGTGCAGCAGGCCCGCCGGGACGGCCATCGCCTCACCGGGTTCGAGAACCACGTGGTTCATCAGCACGGTGACGACCACCGCCGGGTCGTCGGGGTACGCCTGCGCGAGCCCGGCGCTCACCGTGAGCTCGACGGACTCCGGTGCGCTCTGGTCGACGAGGCGCGCCACGCCCTCGCGGGTCTGCGCGACGACCTCGCTGCGCTGGGTGCCACGCAGCCGCAGCAGCGCCGCAACCAGGTTCTCGACCTCGCCGGCGGTGGGATCCGCACGCAGCGGGGCGGCGAGCTCGGCCAGCACGCTGCCCCCCACGGCATCCACCCGGGCCAGCACCGCCGCGGGCGGACGAAGCCCGGCGAACGCGTCGAAGCGCGTCAGGGCCAGCAGCATCTCCGGCTTCGCCCACTCGTCGGCGTACAGCGGGTCGGTCGGCGTGGCCGACCCCGCCCGTTCGGCGCGGTAGCCGGCGACGGCCTGCTCGCGGGTGGGGTGCACCTGCAACGACAACGGGCGGGCCACCGCCAGCACCTTGAGCAAGAAGGGCAGCCGAGGACCGAACCGCTCGGCGACGTCGGCGCCGAGCACGTGCTCGGGGTCGGCGGCGACCAGCTCGTCCAGGGTCGTCGCCGGCACGGAGCCGACGGTGGACGGAGCCTGCGGGTGGGCGCCCAGCCACCACTCCGCCCAGGGCCGACCGTCCGGGGGTCGACCGAGGAACCCGGGCAGGGCCTCCGCGCTGCCCCACGCGTAGTGCTGCACTCGTCCGTCGAGCGGCAGCAGCGCGTTCGGCCGGCCGGTCACGCGGCGGCCCTGCCCACGGCCAGGTAGGCCGCGGTGAAGCGACCGACGGCGAGCAGTGTGGCGAACCGGGCGACGTCGGGCCCGGTGTCGGCGACGACGGCGTGGGTACGCACGTCGCGTGCGCGGGCGGCGTCCTCGAGGCGTTCCTGGCCGTCGCGCGAGGTGGGGTCTCCGTCGTCCAGGAACACCAGGGCGGGCGGGGCGGCACCGGACGCGGAGTCGTCGGCGTCGTCGAACGGGTCGGCGAAGATGTCGTGCTCCGGGGCGCTGGCCAGCAGAGGCTCGATCTGCCTGACCGTGCCGGCCACCGCCGGCATGCCGGTCGCCGTGCGCATCTGCTCGGCCACGCGCCGGGCGGCGCGCGAGGCCAGCGGCGACCCACCCCAGACCAGCGGGACGTGGTCGGCCAGCACGAGCGCCAGCTCTTTGGCGGGGTTGGCGTCGACCGTCACGCCGGGCCCGCACCGCTGCGCCACGTCGTCCAGCGCCACGGCGACCGGCTCGGCCCCGACCTGCGGGCCCAGCCCCATCTCGTGCAGCGCGGCCAGCACCGGCACGCTCAGCGCGAGCGGGTCGAGGGAGCCGGCCGGAAGCAGCAGGCCGGCCCCGGCGGCGGTGGCGGCCAGGGGCGAGTCGACGGGGCAGCTGACCAGCAGGTCGCACCCGCGGTGGACGGCCTGCGCGACGGTCGCCTCGTCGTCGACCGACCCGGCACCCCGGGCGGAGACCACGACGACCAGGTCGAGGGGGCCCGCCCATCCCGGCAGCCCGGCGTGCGGCCAGGCCACGAACGGCACCGGGCACACCCGCTCGAGCACGGTGCGCAGCAGGCGGCCGTCCGGTCCGGCTGCCACGACGGCGCGCGGACGGGGGCCCGCTCGTCCGGGCAGGGTGCGAAGCGCGTCGTCGGCAGCACCGCTGGCGAGGCGCACCTGAGCCCCCCACCCGGCGATCTCGCGCAGGTCGTCGTCGACCGACGCGAGCGCCTGCGGGTCGTCGAGCCTGGTCTCGTCGAACACGTCAGCCCTCACCGCGGCGCGTCGCCTCGTCGAGCAGAAGCACCGGGATGCCGTCCTCGATGCGAAACACGCGGTCGCAGGCGGTGCAGGCCAGCAGCCCGGCACCGTCGGCCGCTGCCGGGTCGTAGGACAGGCTCGCGTGCTGGTCGCAGGGGCAGGCGAGGATCTCGACCAACCATGGCTGAAGGGTCACCGGGCACTCCTTGCGTCAGGCGCTGTGGGCGGCGACGAAGTCGAGCACCTCGTCGCGCACTCGGCCCATCGTGTCACTGTCGTCGGCCTCGACGTTCAGCCGGAGCAGAGGTTCGGTGTTCGACGCCCGCAGGTTGAACCACCAGGCGTCGGCGCTGACCGTCAGACCGTCCAGGTGGTCCAGCGTCGTGCCCGGTCGCGCCCCGTACTCGGTGGCGGCGGCGACCAGCACGTCGTTCGGGGAGCGCACCGTCGAGTTGATCTCGCCGCTTCGGGCGTACCGCTCGTAGCCGGCGACCAGCCCGCTCACGGTGGTGCCCGGCGGGGTCTCCCCGAGTGCGGCGAGCACGTGCAACGCGGCGAGCAGACCGGAGTCGGCCCGCCAGAAGTCGGCGAAGTAGAAGTGCCCGGAGTGCTCACCGCCGAAGACCGCCCCGGTCTCGGCCATCGTGGCCTTGATGAACGAGTGGCCGACGCGGGTACGCACCGGCACGCCCCCGTTCTCGACGATCACCTCGGGGACGGCGCGCGAGGTGATGAGGTTGTGGATGATCGACGCCCCGGGGTGACGGGCCAGCTCACGCTCGGCGATCAGCCCGGTGATCGCCGACGGGGTGACCAGGGCGCCCGTCTCGTCCACGACGAAGCAGCGGTCGGCGTCGCCGTCGAACGCGAGGCCGAGGTCGGCCCCCGTCGCAACGACGCGGCGCTGCAGGTCGACCAGCGTCGTCGGGTCCAACGGGTTGGCGTCGTGGTTCGGGAACGAGCCGTCGAGCTCCAGGTACAGCCCGTCCAGCTCGACGGGGGTGCCCGCGAACACGGGCGGCACCGTCAGCCCCGCCATCCCGTTGCCGGCGTCCACGACCACGCGCATCGGGCGGGCCCCGTCCAGCGGCACCAGCGAGTGCAGGTGGGCGACGAAGGCGGGGACGAGGTCGCGCTCGGTGACGGTTCCACGCACGGGAGCAGGGTCGGCCGCGGCGGGGGTGGCGGCCTCGGCGGCGTCCACCGCAGCCGCGATGTCGGCGAGGCCGGTGTCCCATCCGACGGGGACCGCGCCGGCCCGGCACAGCTTGATGCCGTTGTACTGACCGGGGTTGTGGCTGGCGGTGATCATCGCGCCGGGCAGCCCCTCGGTACCGGCGGCGAAGTAGAGCAGGTCGGTCGAGGCCAGCCCGAGGTCGACGACGTCCACTCCGGCGCCGGTCACGCCGTCGATGAACGCCGCGGCCAGCGCCGGTGACGACACCCGGGCATCACGGCCGAGCAGCACCCCGGGGTGCCTGGTGCCGTCTGCGGGCCGGGTCAGCTCGGCGAAGGCGCGACCGACGTCACCGACGAAGCCGGCGTCCATCTCTTCGGGTACCCGGCCCCGGATGTCGTACGCCTTGACCACTGCGGAGCGGCGACGGGTGGGCGCGGCGTTCTCGTTGCTGGGCACGAGCCCTGCACCCTAGTCGGACTGCTCGGGTGGCCGCAGCACCCGCAGATGACCGCGACGGCCGACCTCGACCATGGCCGTCTCGGACGTCACGGGTGCGGGACGGGCCGCTTCGCGCACCGCGTCGGCCAGCGCCTCCAGGTCGTCGGAGGTCGGCCCGTACCCGGCCGGGTCGGCCGCCAGGCGCAGCACCTCCCAGCCGCGGGGCGCGGTCAGGCGCTGGCTGTGCTCCGCGCACAGGTCGTAGCAGTGCGGCTCGGCGTAGGTGGCCAGCGGCCCGAGCACGGCGGTGGAGTCGGCATAGACGTAGGTGAGCGTGGCGACAGCCGGCGACGTGCAGCCTGCTCGGGTGCACCGCCGGATTCCTGCCACGACGCTCACCGTACCGGCGGGAGGCGTCGCCGCAGGCTCACCGCGACGGCTGGGCACCCTCGTGTCGGACCGGGCCTCGACGCGCGCCGCCGGGTCGGTGCGCGCCTGTAGCCTGAACGCGTGCCTTCGACCCGACGTGAGACGGGGCCTTCCCACCGCGACCGTCGAGGCCGGGGCCTACGCGGGTCGCTGGCCCCGGCGGAGGTGCCCCTGGCCCGCACGACGGCCGAGCGCTTCGACGACGTCGCCACAGCCGCGGTGGCCCGGCTGGACAAGAAGTGGGCCCGCGAGCTCGCCGACGTCTCGTTCGTGGTCGAGGACGTGCCTGACCTGACGAGCTGGGAACGCGACTGGGTGCCGCTGGGTCGCACCGAGGCGGCCGAGGCCGGGCTGCCGGCACGGGTGGTGCTGCACCGGCGACCGATCCAGACCAGGGCCGCGGGCGAGATCGCGATGCGCCGGCTCGTCCTCGACGTGCTGGTCGAGCAGGTCGCGGAGCTGCTGGGCCTCGAACCCAGCGAGATCGACTCCGGCTACGACGACGACGGTCCGTAGCGCGTCGAGGCCGACGGGCACCTGTGCGTCGTCAGCGCGGCAGGCCCGCCGTGAGGTCCGGCAGCACAGGCGGGACCTCCACCGTGGTGCGCAGCGGGCGCAACGCCACGAGGTCGTACCAGAAGGCGTCGCGCTCGGTGTCGGGGTCGAGGGCGTCGGGCACCCGGACGGTCGCACTCGTCTGCCGGGCGGCAAGCACGACCCCGGGCTCCATGGGGACGACGACGACCCAGGCGTCGCGTACACCGTCCGGCAGCTGCACCGGCACCGTCGTCGTCGTGCCTCGCGCAAGCGTGACCACGTCGGCACCCAGCACCGTGCCCTCACGGTCGACGGTGCGCAGCACGACCTGAGTCAGCGAAGGCTGCGACGAAGGCTCGACCGTGGGCGACGCCGTCGCTGACGCGTCCGGAGTCGCCTCCGGGGTCGCGGCTGTCGCCTCGGCTGTCGCGTCCGGTGTCCCGGCTGCAGACGCGGTTTGAGACGCGGCTGGGGTCGCGGCTGGCACGTCAGCCGTCACCTCCGGCGTCGGCTGCGCCGGGTCAGCGACAGCGGTGAGCACGACGTCGGCGGTCCGCTCGTCCGCGCTGGTCAGCTGCGTGGCGGCGGGGCCGTCCAGCGTCGTGGCGCTGCTGAGGACGGCGAAGTCGGCGAGCGCGTCTGCGGGGCTCTGCCGGACGAGTACCGACGACACGACAGGCACGTTCGCGCTCACCTCGAGGGCGAAGGCCTCCTCGCCCACCGGGGAGAGGTCGACGTCGACCACCTGGCCGGCCGGGACGTCGACCGCCTCGAGCCCGAGGGGAGTGAACGTGCCTTGCTCCCCCAGCGCGCGCAGGGCGACGAGAGCGTCGTCCTCCCCGGGGTTCAGCAGTCGCAGCGTGCGGTCACCGGATGCGGGCACCCCGGGGACGTAGGAGACGCGGGTCGGCGGCTGGCTGGCGGCAACCCAGCTGAGGCCGACCGGGTCGGCCCCGTCGACCTCGCGCAGCCCCACCGCCGCCCCGACCTGGCCCACCGTCGCCGTGACGCTCACGCCGATGCGCTGCGCGCCCGCAGCGACGGCGTCCAGCGACACCGCTCGGGTGTCGCCGGCGGGGATGCCGAGGTCGTTGGTCCCCGCCCCCGGCAGCACGCCGGACTCGGTCCAGATGGTCACGTCGACCACGGCGGGGCTGGCCGCGGGGTTGCCGAGCACCAGCGTGGCGCGCTGGCCGACCTGCCCGGAGCCGGCCACGAACCACCAGTCGCGGGCCGGCACCACGCACGCCTGACCGGCCAGCCCGGACGTGCGCACGTCGCGTGCGGTCGTGCTCACCTCGGCCGCGACACCGGGTGCCAGCTCGCCGGTGGCCGTCACCACGGTCGACGCCAACGTCGCCACGCTCAGGCTCTGCCCCCGCACCGTGGTCGACGCGTCGTCGAGCGCGAGCAACGGGTCACCGTCCACCTCGGCGGCGGACAGCGCCTCGTCGGGCACGGCCACGGTGTCGACGCTCGACTCGATGCCCGTCGTGGGGTCCTGCGGCTGCGCTTCGGACGCGACGACGTCGGCAGGCCCGGCGCAGACCAGAACGCTGGAGGCGAGCAGCTCGGTCGTCGACGCTGGGGTAGCGGCTGGACCGGCCGGCGCGGGCACCAGTGCGCCGAGCGCCACCACCAGCGCCACCACGAGCAGCACCAGCAGAGCCGGCCGCAGCCCTGCCCGCTCGATCGAGGCCCGATGCGTCATGGCCGGCTCCCGTCCAGCGAGTCACGCCGGGCGCCCAGGGACGGCAGCAGAAGCACCGTGACGGCCAGCAGGGCTGCTCCTTGGCCGGCCAGCAGCCAGGAGCGGCCGGTGTCGTGGTGATCGATGCGCAGCTCGCCGGAGCCGGCCGGCAGGTCGAAGGCGAGCAACCCGTCGGGGTCCACGGAGCGGGTCAGGGGCTCGCCGTCCAAACTCGCCGTCCACCCGCTGTCGTCCAGGTCGGCCACCACCACCCGGGTGGCCGTCGGTGTGTCGATGCTCGCGCGGACGTCGATCGGCCCGGACGGCACGACCACTCCCACCGGCTGCCGGCGTTCCTCGCCCGCCGCGAGAAGCCGCACCCGGGCGATCGTGCCGTCGACGCGCCACACCGCGCCGCCGTCCGGAGCCGAGGCCCGCACCAGGCCGGCCTGGGCGTCGATGGTCTCGATGAGGCCCGGGTCGGCCGGTTCGGGTACGTAGACGTACTTGATCCCGTAGGCCGTGAGTCGGCCGGCTGCCGGGTCGCGTCCGGCCAGCACGTCGGCCACCACGTCGCCGACGAGGCGGGACGACGCCGGGTCGGTGACCGCAGCCTCACCCATGCGCGGGGAGTCGGCGTGCAGCAGCGTGAACGCCACGCTGGGCGGCTCGCCCGGCTGCGCACCGCGCAGGACGAGCGTGCGCACCCGTTGCGCTCCGGCTGCCTCGTCGGCGACGTAGACGGGGAGCAGGCTGGGGTCGGTGCGCTCCAGCGGGTCGGCGAGGCCGCGACTGAGCCCCACCGCGCCGGCCACCACGGTGGTGCCGATCGCGAGCGCGCCGAGCACGACCACCGCAGCGCGTCCGTGGGCGCGGACGTCGTCGAGATGCACCGTGGCGGCGACCACGACCAGCATGCCGAGCCCGGCGAGCACGACGGCCGGACCGGGCCAGCCCGCGGCGCTGCCCTCGCCGAGCGGGGTGGACACCTCGACTCGCGAGGTCACGACTCCCGCCGCCACGGCGGTCGCTGCCAGCACCCAGCCGAGGACGCCGACGCGGCTCGGTCGCAGCGCCAGCACCGCCAGGGCGAGCAGCGGCACCACGACCAGCAACCCGGCCGGCAGGCTGCCCGGACCACCGGGTGCGAGCACCAGCGGGGCCCAGGAGGGCAGGTCGACCTGCGACAGCTCCCCGCCGCGTCCGGTGAGGCCCGGCTCGGTGACCAGCAGCTGCGGTCGAGCCCACAGCTGGCCCAGCCACGGCAGCAGCAGCGCGGCCGGCGTCGCCACGACGACAGCCCAGCGCATCAGTCCCCCCGGGCTGCGCGCCCACACGCCCACGCCTACGCCGGCCGCCACCGCGACGACCGGCCAGACCACCGGGGTGAACGCTGTCGTGACCGCCAGCACGAGCGCGGCCGACCATGCCAGCCGAAGCGGGGCACCGGGGCCCAGCGCCCGCACGACTGCCCGGGCGAGCGGCGGCGCGAGCACGGCGGCGACGACCGTGCCGAGCCGGCCGGCCGCGACGGCTCCGGTGGCCAGCAGCAGCGCAGCGTAGGTCAGCGACGCCCAGGCACGCACCGGCCACGAGGTGGCCACCCCCCGCAGCGACCACCACGCCGTCGCGGTGGCCAGCGGCACGCCCGCCAGCAGCAGGACGGTGACGAGCGCGGATGCGCTGCCGAGCAGCGGGACGGCCCAGCCGGAGGCCACGCCCAACCAGGGTGGTGCCCCGACGGGCGACCCGAGACCCACCGGGTGCCACGAGCCCACGTAGGCCGCCCACCAGTCGCCGGCGGCCGCAGGAGCCGGCAGCAGCGCACCGCCGAGCAGCCGTCCACCCACCAGCACCGTCCGCACCGCCAGCAGGGTCGCCACCCCGACGCTGAGCACGACCCAGACGCCCGGTGCCGCCGCGGCGCGCACCAGCCAGCTGTCGGTGTCCACCAGGGTGACGTGCTCGGGGTCGTCCGCGTCGAGCACCGGCACGGACCGACGCCGGGCGGCCCGCACGTCCTGGCCCGAGCCGGTGCCGGCCATGAGCCCGCCGGCGTTCTCCATGGCCTGGCTCAGCTGCGTGCCGATCGTCGGTCGAAGACCGCGGATGGATCCGCCGCGCGGCTGGGAGCGCCGCCACTGACGGGCCGCACGGATGCGTCGCGGGCTCAGGGCGCCGCGGATCGCCACCGCCTCGTCCCACGCCAGACCGGGCACCTTGCCGAGCACGAACCCCGCCGAGCGCAGGGTGGAGCCGAGCAGAAGCCGGAGCAGGACGGGTACGAAGGCCCACCTGCTGGCGTTGGCGAGCAGCACGTGCGCGGCGTTGCGCCGGTCGACCAGGGGTGCACGCTCGTGGATGGCGCCGGCGCGGCGGCGCCCGTACCCGGCTGCGGCCACGTGCTCGACGACGGCACGCGGGGCCACCACGACCCGGTGGCCGGCCAGGCGGGCCCGCCAGCCGAAGTCGACGTCGTCACGGAACAGGTCGATCTGGGGGTCGAGGCCGCCCAGCTCGTCCCAGATGTCGAGACGCACGAGCATGCCGGCCGTGCCCACTGCCAGGACGTCGAGGCGGTCGTCGTGCTGGCCCTGGTCGTACTCGAGCTGCTCCAGGCCGATGGCGCGCCGACCCGACCCGGTGATGCTCACCCCGAGCTCGACCAGGCGCCGCTGGCCGTCCCAGTCCAGCGCCTTGGCGCCCACGACGGGTGCGTCGTGCTCGACAGCACTGCTGAGCAGCCAGCGAAGGGCGTACGGATCAGGAGCGCTGTCGTCGTGGATCAGCCAGAGCCACTCGGCGGCCGGGTGGGCCGACGACCCCTCGGTGCGCGGCACCTGGGCCGCGGCCGCGGCGACCGCCAGCGGGTAGCCGACGTCGCGGCCCACCGACTGCACCGTGGTGACGACAGGGTGCTCGGTCATGAGCGCGGCGCTGGCGTCGGTGCTGCCGGTGTCGACGGCGTGCACCGAGGCGATCGGTCCGTCCACGCGGCTCAGGGCGCGCAGGGTGCGCGGCAGCCACTGCGCCCCGTCGTGGGCGACCAGCAGCACGTGGACGACCTGCCGGGCCAGCACCTCGTCGGGGACGCTCGGCTGCTCCGGACGGTGCGCCTCGTCCTCGAGCCTGTCCGGCGCGAGCGCGGCGTAGATCTCGTGGACGGACTCAGCGGACGCAGCCGCCTCGGCGTCAGCCTCAGCGGGCGTCGGGGTCGGAGGCAGGGTGTCGTCGCTCATGGTTGCGTCGTGGGTCCGTCGGGACCCGGGCGAACACTACGCGGAGCGGCGACCTATCCCGCCGCGGCGCTGCGACGCAGTCGTCGCCGCTCGCGCTCGCTGAGCCCACCCCAGATGCCGAAGCGCTCGTCATGGGTGAGTGCGTACTCCAAGCAGTCCGAGCGCACCTCGCACGACAGGCAGACCTTCTTGGCCTCCCTCGTCGATCCGCCCTTCTCCGGAAAGAAGGCCTCCGGGTCAGTCTGCGCGCACAGGGCGCGCTCCTGCCAGGCAAGCTCGTCCACGGCCTCGTCGACCATCACATCCAGCCACTCGCTCACGGGGCTCCTCCTTCGCTCGACCTCGGCTGCCCCGTGCCGTTGCGTGAGGCGACTCCTACCTGGCCTCCGCGCGGGCCCCTCGCGGAGGGCCCGAACGACACGCGTGTGATTACAACGATGAAATCCGTCGACGTCAAGTGCAGGTCTGGTAAGAGGTCCGTTTTGGACGGGTGTGCGGTGATGCTTACGAGTCGGTGACGGCGTGTTCTCCGGCGTGCCGACCACCGGCAAGCACCCGTACCGTCGAGCACGTGTCCGACGAAGCGCAGGTGCTCCTGGTCGAGGACGACCTGACCGTCGCCGACGTCGTCGTGGCCTACCTGTCCAAGAGCGGGTTCGGCGTGACCCACGTCGCCGACGGCGTAGAGGCGGTCACGGTGGCCCGTGCCGTCGAGCCCGACATCCTGGTGCTCGACCTGATGCTCCCCGGCATGGACGGCCTGGAGGTGTGCCGGGCGGTGCGTGCGGAGCGAGACGTGCCGATCGTGATGCTCACCGCCCTGGGCGCGGAGTCCGACCGGGTGCTGGGGCTCGAGGTCGGCGCCGACGACTACATCACCAAGCCGTTCAGCCCCCGCGAGCTGGTGCTGCGGGTGCAGTCGGTGCTGCGACGCAGCGCCCCGGCTCCAGCGACCGACCGACGTGGCGCAGCCCTGCTCGACGGGGACCTGGCCCTCGACCCCGCCGCCCGGCAGGCGACGCTGGCCGGGCGTCCGCTGACGCTGACGACGCGCGAGTTCGACCTGCTGGCCTTCTTGCTGGCGCACCCGGGCCAGGCGTTCAGCCGGGCCGACCTGCTGGAGCAGGTGTGGGGATGGTCGTTCGGCGACCAGTCCACGGTCACGGTGCACGTGCGTCGGCTGCGGGAGAAGGTGGAGCCGACCCCGGCCGAGCCGCGCCGACTCGTGACGGTGTGGGGCCTTGGCTACCGCTGGGACGCGGCGCCATGACCGAGCAGCTCACGTGGGCCGAGGTCGGCGTCGTGGCCGTGGTGGCGCTGGGCGCGACAGCGGTCGTCGGGGCCGCCGGCGGGCTGCTGGTGTGGCGCGGCCGACGTCGGTCGTTGCAGACCCTCGTGCCCGCCGTGGCCGTGGTCACCATGGTCGCCGTCGTCGCCGGGCTGCTCGGCGCGGCCGCGGCCATGTTCTTGTCCGCGCACGACCTGCAGGTCGTTCTCGTGGTCGCGGTGAGCGCCGGAGCGCTCGGGGTCGCCCTGGCCCTCGTGCTCGGTCGTGCCGTGATGCGGGGCACCGAGGCGCTTGTGCAGGCGGCGCACCAGCTCGGCTCGGGGCAGGCACCGGTGATCGACCCTCGTCCGGTCACCGCCGAGCTCGGCGCGGTCGCCGTCGAGCTGGAACGGGCCGGCACCCGCCTCGCCGACGCCCGCGAGCGCGAGCAGGCAGCGGAGGCGTCGCGACGGGAGCTCGTCGCCTGGGTGTCTCACGACCTGCGCACCCCGCTGGCCGGGATGCGGGCGATGGCCGAGGCGCTCGAGGACGGCATGGTCGACGACCCGGCCGTCTACCACCGCCAGATCCGCCACGAGGTCGACCGACTGGCTCTGCTCGTCGACGACCTGTTCGAGCTGTCGCGCATCAGGGCGGGCGCGCTGCAGCTGAGCATGGACGCGGTGCCACTCGCCGACCTCGTCGCGCAGTCGGTCACCGACGCCGACCCGCTGGCCCGCCGCCACGGGGTGCGGGTGGAAGGCTCCGCCGTCCCACTCGCCGTGCCCGCCGACCGTCGCGAGCTGTCCCGGGCCGTGGCGAACCTCGTCGTGAACGCGATCCGGCACACGCCGCACGACGGCACCGTCAACATCCATGCCGAGCAGGTCGGCGACGAGGCGGTGCTGACGGTGCAGGACGCCTGCGGGGGGATCGACGAGGACGACCTGGCTCGGGTGTTCGAGACGGGCTTTCGTGGTCAGTCCGCGCGCACGCCGGGCCCGGACGCCGGCGGTGGCATCGGCCTGGCCATCGTCGCGGGCATCGTGTCGGCGCACCGCGGCACCGTCGACGTCGCCAACCACGGCGGCGGGTGCCGGTTCGCGATCCGGCTGCCGCTCACGGCGGCGTCCGGCGCCGCGCTGCCCGGGCCGTGACGGCGGCCAGTGCCACGTCTCCGAGCGTCATCACCACCCGAGACAGCAGCACCACCAGCGCTGCGGCGCCCGTGTCCACCACCCCGGCCAGCGTGGCGAGCAGGGCGACCTCGCGAAAGCCCAGCCCAGCCGGCGCGGCCACCACCACCACGGCGGCGCCGACGAACCCGACGCTCCACGCCAACGCGTAGGCACTGGTCAGCTGCACGAACGTGGCGCCGTCCACCGGCGCCAGGGGTGCCACCAGCGCGGCCAGGCTGAGCCCGTAGAACACCCAGGTCGCGCCCAGCCAGCCGACGGCGGCGGCCACCGACGTCCACGGTGCCGCCGCCGGGACGACGTCGATGCGCATCACCCGTCCGGCGAGGCGCACCAGTGCAGCGGTGACGGCCGGATGCACCAGCACCAGCACGGCGGGCACGAGGAGCAGCGCCCAGGCGAAGCGGGCGTCGAGGTCCGCGCCGAACAGCAGGCGCGGGATGCCGACGAGCATGCCGGTCAGCAGGTGCAGCAGCACGAACGTGACGCCGGCCTGCGCGGAGCGGGCCGGGGCGACGCCCAGGTCGGTGCCCAGGCGGGCCTGGGCCACGTAGGGCCACACGCTGCCGGGCACGTACTTGCCCAGCTGGGACACGAAGAACACCGCCGCACCCGCCAGCACCGGCACCGGGTGCCCGAGCCCGCGCAGCAGCACCCGCCAGGCCTGCGAGGTGCACCAGAGCCCCGCCACGGCCGCCGCGAACGAGGCCACGAGCGTGGCGATGCTCAGCTCGGCCAGCGCGGCCCGTACCTCGTCGGCGTCGCGGGCCAGGCTCGCCACCACGAAGCCGAGCGCGGCGAGCACGAAGACGGTGCCGGCGACCCGCCACAGCAGACCCCGTGCCGACGTCACCGGGCGCCACCCTCGGCGGCGTCGCAGGCGCACGTACCCTGCTGCGCGAGCGACGAAGGGGACCACCGATGCGAGCCGACGACCTGTACGTCTCCGCCTGGCGACGGGCGCGCCGCGGAGCGCAGCGGACGGGGCTGCTGGACCGGCTCGAGCGTTCCGGGAACGCCACCGCCCACCATGCGCGCACCCTCTTCGCGATCCACGACGTGGAAGACATGGTGCACCTCGACCTCGCGTGGTGGAGCTACGCCGCGATCGACGAGGTGGGCGCGCTGCTGGCCGCGCGACCAGCGCAGGTGTTCGAGTACGGGGCGGGGGCGAGCACGGCGTGGCTGGCTGCCCGGGCCGCGCGGGTGACCTCCGTCGAGCACGAGGCGGGGTTCGTCGAGGTGCTCACCCCGATGCTGGCGCACCTCACCAACGTCGAGGTCATGCTGGTGCCGGCGGTGCGTTCGGCGGCTCCCGCTGTCCCCTCGCGTCGCCGCGGGCACGACGGCCTCGACTTCAGCGACTACGTGACGGCGATCGACGCTGTGCCGGGCGAGCTCGACCTCGTCGTCGTCGACGGACGGGCCCGCGTCGCCTGCGTCCGCCAGGCGCTGCCCCGGCTGGCGAGCGACGGCGTGCTGCTGCTCGACAACGCCGACCGCGACGAGTACGCCTCCGTGGTGACCGACCCCGCCCTGGACGTCCGGGTGCTGCGCGGCGCGACGCCGTGCCTGCCCTACCCCACGAGCACGGCCCTGATCCGCCGCCGCTGAGCCCGGGCGGACGAGTGCGGACCGCAGGAGTCGAGGCGCATCTCGGTGCAGATCGCGGCCACCTCCGGCGTCCGGGTGCAGCTCGGCGAAGATCCCGTGGTTCAGGCGCAGCGCGGGATCCGCCCCGTCGCGGTGCAGTGTGTCGTGAGTCGGACTGTCTGGTGCAGCTGGGAGCCCTGGCGACCCACATGCCGCCTTGACGGCAGCGCTCGCCGACGACAACTAGGGCGCACGGGACCGGACGATCAGGTCGGCCAGCAGCGCGATCGACCCGATGATCAGCCCGGTCAGCAGGATCAGCACCGTGTTGTTGGCCAGCCGGAAGGGCTCCTCGAACTGGTCGAAGACCAGCTTGCCCGTGCCGAGCACCGCCAGGGCCAGCGCGATGGGCATCAGCACCTTGAGCGGGTTGAAGAACATCACCATCCGCAGCACCTGCAGGATGTAGCGGTAGGCGTCGGCGAAGGGGTGGAACTTCGAGCTGCCGGCCCGGGTGGCGTAGTCGATGGGCAGGTAGGCGACAGGGTGCTGGTTCTGCAGGAAGGCCAGCGTGATCGTGGTGACGCACGAGAAGCCGGCAGGCAGCAGGTGCAGGTAGGGCGCAGCGACGTCGGCCCGGAACGCTCGCAGCCCGGAGTTGAGGTCGGGGATCGATGCCCCGCTGAGAAACTCCGCGATCTTGCGGATCGTCCACTTGGCCGGCACGCGGAGGAACCGGTAGGTGCCCTGCTCCGACGTGCGGGCCCCGACGACCTGGTCGTACTGCGGGTTGTCGTGCAAGAAGGCCACGAGCTCGGGGATCCGCTCGTTGGGATAGGTCATGTCGGCGTCGGTCCACACAACGATGTCGCCGCGGGCGTTCGCCGAGCCGATGCGCCGGACGGTGCCGGAGCCTCCGTTGGTGAGGAACGGAACGACGTTCAGGTGCGGGAACTTCGGTTCGAGCTCGCGCAGCCGCTGCAGGGTCGCGTCGGTCGACTTGTCGTCGATCGCGACCAGCTCGTAGCTGAAGGGGCTGTCGTCCAGGGCCAGGCAGATGCGCTCGACCTCCAGAGCGACGTGGTCCTGCTCGTTGTAGCAGGGCAGCACCACCGTCACGTCGGGGACGTCGACCGACTCCTGTTGCACCGGAGCAGCGTAACCAGGGCGAACGCGACAACTCGCAGCGCGCCCACGTAGCGTCGCTCCTCGTGCCCGCCCTGAGAGTCACTGCCCTCGCCGGCGGCATCGGCGCCGCCCGCTTCTTGACCGGCCTGCTCGCCGCCCTCGGCGAGTCGCACCCGGACGCGCAGGTCACCGTCATCGGCAACACCGCCGACGACGTGCTGCTGCACGGGATGCACATCAGCCCCGACCTCGACACCGTCATGTACACCCTCGGCGGGGGCGTGCACCCCGACCAGGGCTGGGGCCGCGCGGACGAGACGTTCAC
Source organism: uncultured Actinomycetota bacterium (assembly GCA_963714455.1). Taxonomy (GTDB): domain Bacteria; phylum Actinomycetota; class Actinomycetes; order Jiangellales; family Jiangellaceae; genus CAVQGZ01. Next base: position 17,695 of record CAVQON010000016.1, on the reverse strand, counting down.
CGTCTCCGACGAGCTGCGCGCCTACGGCGTCGGGCCGGACTGGTTCACCCTCGGCGACCGCGACGTCGCCACCCACGTCGTGCGCACCCAGATGCTGCTGGGGTACCCGTTGTCGCAGGTGACGGCGGCGCTGTGCCGGCGGTGGCTCGCCGACCTGCCCGTGGAGGTGCGGCTGCTGCCGATGAGCGACGACCGCGTGGAGACGCATGTGGTCGCGCTCGACCCGGAGACCGGACGCCGAGCCATGCACTTTCAGGAGTGGTGGGTGCGCTACCGCGCCGCGCTGCCGGCCGAGCAGATCGCGCTGGTGGGCATCGAGTCCGCCACGCCGGCACCGGGGGTCCTCGCGGCGATCGAGCAGGCCGACGTGGTGCTGCTGCCCCCCTCGAACCCGGTGGTGAGCATCGGGCCGATCCTCTCGGTGCCCGGCGTACGTGACGCCCTGGCAGCCACGTCCGCCCCCGTCGTCGGTGTGTCGCCGATCATCGGCGGCGCACCGGTGCGCGGCATGGCCGACGCGTGCCTTGCCGCCATCGGGGTGGCGACCTCGGCGCTGGCGGTGGCCGGGCTGTACGCCGACGTGCTCGACGGGTGGCTGCTCGACACCTCCGACGCCGCGGTGCTGGGTGACCTCGACGGCGTGGGCGTGACGGCCAGGGCCGTCCCGCTGCTGATGAGTGACGCCGCGACCACGCGGGCGATCGCGGCCGAGGCGCTCGACCTGGCATTGTCGCTGCGAGCCTGACGTGCAGTGCCTGCCGGTGCGCGGCGTCCCGCGCGTTCGGCCCGGGGACGACCTGGCTGGGCTGCTGGTGGACGCCGCCACCGCGGACGGCGGACCCGGACTGCGCGACGACGACGTGCTCGTCGTGTCGAGCAAGGTGGTGAGCAAGGCCGAGGGACGCGTCGTTGTCGGGCAGGACCGCGACGCCGTGATCGACGCCGAGACGCGCCGGGTCGTGTCGTCGTGGCAGGGGCCGGCGGGGCGGACGGTCATCGCCGAGACCCGGCACGGGTTCGTGCTGGCAGCCGCAGGCGTGGACGCGTCCAACACCGAGCCCGGAACCCTGGTGCTGCTGCCGGAGGACCCCGACGCCTCCGCCGCCCGGCTTCGTGCGGCGCTCGCGCGCACGACTGGCGCGAACGTCGCCGTCGTGCTCAGCGACACGATGGGGCGGGCGTGGCGCGTGGGCCAGACCGACCTGGCCGTGGGAGCGGCGGGGCTGACGGTGCTCGACGACCGCCGCGGGACGCTCGACGGCTACGGCAACCGCCTCGACGTGACTGTGGGTGCGGTGGCCGACGAGATCACCGGGGCTGCCGACCTGGTGGCCGGCAAGTCCGACGGGGTCGCCGCGGTGGTGGTGCGGGGGCTCGGCCACCTGGTGCGTCCGCGTGGTGAGGACGGCCCGGGGGCGGCAGCGCTGGTGCGCGCATCCCAGGACGACCGCTTTCGGCTGGGCACCGCCGAGGCCATGGCGCAGGCGGTGCTCGCGAGGCGCACGGTGCGCGAGTTCACCGACGAGCCTGTCGGGCGGGGGGCCCTGGAACGTGCCGTCGCTGCGGCGGTCACCGCCCCGGCACCGCACCACACCAAGCCGTGGCGCTTCGTGCTGCTGGACGACGCCGCACGGCGCACGCGTCTGCTGGACGCCATGGCGCGGGCGTGGGAGGACGACCTGCGCAGCGACGGCCTCGGCTCGAGCGCCGTGGCGCGGCGGGTCGCTCGCGGCGACCTGCTGCGTCGGGCGCCGGTCGTTCTGGTGCCCTGCCTCGTGGACGACGGACGCCACTCCTACCCCGACGATCGCCGCTCGGCGGCGGAGTCGGCGATGTTCTGGCTCGCGACGGGGGCCGGCGTGCAGAACCTGATGGTGACGCTGGCCGCCGAAGGCCTGGGCTCGGCGTGGGTCTCCTCGACCCTGTTCTGCGGCGACGTCGTGCGCACCGCGCTGGACCTGCCGCAGGCGTGGCAGCCCGCCGGAGCCGTCGCCGTCGGCCACCCGGCGAGCACCCCGCCTTCGCGGTCGCCCGTGGACCTCGACGCGGTTCTCGTCGTCCGCTGACGCGGTCGAGCGTCACATCCGTCACTCCTGTCACCTGCGTTTCTGCAGGTCACACGCGTTGTAATTCACTCAGAAGCCTAGACGCGGCCCCTGCGCGGCGGGCATGCTGCGGCGCGTCCATGCCGCTCTTCCCCCGTGCAGGGACCCGGAGGCTCGCCATATGGGGCACTTGTCCACGCGTCTACGACGCGCGCCCTCGTTCGTCATCGCACCAGCGCTCGCTGCGTCGCTCCTTGCTCTGCCGACCGTCGACACGGCGCCGACGCCGACGCCGGTCGAGCCGGAGCTCGCCACCGTCGACCTCGATGGGGTGGAGTCTGCGTCGGCTGCGTCCGCCGACATGCCCGACGAGGTGCACGACGACCACGCCGAGCACGCCGCGGACGCCGAGGGCGAGCACGACGGGCACGCGGACGACCTCGAGGTCGCCGCCACCATCGAACCGACCGACACCGACCCGTACCGCCTTGTCGCCGTCACCTGGGACGACCCGGACGTGCAGGTGGACGAGCTGGAGGCATGGATCCGCTACCGCTCCGACGACGCTTGGTCGGACTGGTACCCCCTGCCGTCCTCGGACGGTCACGCTCCCGACCCTGGGTCGACCGAGGAGGCTGAGCAGCGCGACGGCACCGAGCCCCTGGTGGTGCCGGAGTCCGACGGCGTGCAGGTGCGGGTCGACACCGAGGAAGGCGACCGAGGTCGACGACCTGCGCGTCGACCTGATCGACCCCGGGGTCTCCCCCGCCGACGCGTCCGCCGGGAGCACCGCGCCGAGCAGCGCCGAGGCCGCGACCCAACCGAGGATCTACACCCGCGCCGAGTGGGGTGCCGACGAGAGCCTGCGCGGGCGCACCGTGGAGTACGGCCAGATCCAGGCCGGGTTCGTGCACCACACGGTCAACACGAACGGCTACCAGCCCGAGGACGTGCCGGCGATCATCCGCGGCATCTACGCCTTCCACGTCAAGAGCCGCGGCTACCGAGACGTGGGCTACAACTTCTTGATCGACAAGTGGGGGCGCATCTGGGAGGGCCGCTACGGCGGCATCGACAAGCCCGTCACCGGGGCGCACACCTACGGCCACAACGACGACGCCTTCGCGGCGTCGACCATCGGCACCTACACCGACACCGAGCCGACCGCGGCGACGCTGGACGCCTACGCCCGGCTGTTCGCCTGGAAGTTCGACATGCACGGGGTCGACCCGTCGTCGCGGGTCAACCTGGACGGGACGCGCGTGAACGCGATCTCGGGGCACCGTGACACCTACGCCACCGCGTGCCCCGGCGACCGGCTCTACGCGAAGCTGCCCCAGATCCGCACCGCGACCGCCGCCTACATGACGGGGGCGCCGACCACCAGCCCACCGCCGCCTGTTGCGTCGCCGGCGAAGCCTTCGCTCACGGTGACGGTGCCCACCACCCGACTGGCCAAGGGCTCGGCCACCCGGCTGTCGGTCGCCACCACCGGTGTCCGCGATGGTGCAACGGTCGTTCTCAAGCGGCGTCTACCCGGCCAGAAGTGGAAGAAGGCGCGCGTTGCACAGCTGGACGCCTCCGGCGCCACGGGCTTCCGGATCGGGCCCAAGAAGCCGCGGCTGTACCGGTTCAAGGTCATCGTGCGGGGCAACCCACGACTGGTCAGCCAGGTGGTGAAGGTCAAGGTTGTCAAGAAGGCGGCGGTTGTGACGCCGGTCGTGTCGACGCCGCGCCCCCCGGCGCCGGCTCCGGCAGCGCCCGCTCCGACAGTCGCAGCCCAGCGGGAAGCGACGTGTTCTCTCGCCCGGCGAACGGCGTCTTCCAGATCCGCGGACACGGCTGGGGGCACGGCCGCGGGATGAGCCAGTGGGGTGCCCGCGCAGCCGCAGAGCAGGGCGTCCGCGAACCAGCAGATCACCCGCACGTACTACCCGGGGACGACGCGAGCGACGACGGCGGCGAATCCGACGGTCAAGGTGCTCCTCACCGCCGACACCGGCACCGACGTCATCGCCCGCTCCGAGCCCGGCCTCACGGCGACGTGGACCCGGTCCGGACGGCGTGACCGTCACCAAGACGTTGCCGTCTGCACCCGGCGGCTGCACCGCCGCCTGGTGGCGAGTTCGCGCCACCGGTTCCGACCTGGCCATCCAGTCACTCTGCGGCCAGGGCTGGCGGACGTGGCGGTCGGCAGCCAAGGTCAACGGCGACCGACCGGTCGTCTTCCGCCCGGCCGACGGCATCATCGACGTCGCCCGGCGCACCGGTTCCGGCTTCGAGCGCAAGGCCTACCGAGGCTCGCTGGAGGCCCACCGCTCCGGCGGGTCGGTGCGGGCGGTCAACGCAGTTCCGATGGAGTCGTACCTGCGCTCGGTCGTGCCGAACGAGATGCCCTCGTCGTGGCCGCAGGAGGCGCTGCGCGCCCAGGCCGTCGCCGCGCGCACCTACGCGATGCGCGAGGCCGAGGACCGAGCCGGCATACTTCGACGTCTACGACACCACGGCCAGCCAGGTGTACCCGGGGGCGCGGCTGTACGACGGGTCGTGGCGGGTGGTGCGCAGCTACGAGGCGAGCAGCGCCGACGCAGCGATCGTCGGCGACGGCCGGGGTGCACCTGCGCTACGCCGGCCGGCCGGCCTTCACGCAGTTCTCGTCGTCCAACGGCGGCGTCACGTCCGCCGGGTCGCAGCCGTACCTCGCCCGCAAACGCGACCCGTGGGATGCCGCTGCCACGGCGAACAGCCGGCTGAACTGGACCGACTCGGTGAGCGCGGCCAGCCTCGAGCGTGTCTTCCCGCAGATCGGGCGGCTCTCGCGCATCCGGGTCACCAGCCGGGAGGGGCTCGGGGACTGGGGTGGTCGCGTCCTCACGATGGTGCTGGAGGGCAGCCGCGGCAGCGTCACCGTCTCCGGTGACTCGCGTGTGCGCAGCGCCCTGGGCACCAACTCCTCCTACCTGACCTTCGGCTGAGCCGAGGCGCCCGCGCCGCGCGAGTGTGAGGTACAGTCGTTACCGAAACTTGACTTGCCCGTTGCCCTTCTGTGACCTTTGGTGCTGCTCATCAACGAGCACACCGGGCGTGGAAGCCGTCTCCGCCCCCGCTCTCGGTGCCGAGGACCCATGGGCGGGGCTCGACGTGGCAACCGCCGCATCGACGTCGGCCGGAGCCCCTCAACCATGATCGAGACCTCTCGACCAGTGTCGCGCGGCACACGCCTGACCCGTCGACTCACCGTCACCGCTCTCACGGCCGCGCTGGTGGCCAGCATGGGCACGGCGCTCGTGGCCGCCCCCGCCGCGGCCGCCCCGGCTGCTCCCGAGGCAGCCAAGGCCCACCCAGTGATCAAGGTCGGCCAGAAGGACCCGGCCGTGAAGTACCTCAAGCGCGCAGTTCGAGCTCAAGGGCAAGTACCCTCGCTACGGCAAGGGCTCGCGAAGAGGGTCGCTCGGTTCGAAGCCCGTCAGGGCATGCGGGTCGACCGTGGCAAAGTGACGCCGCGCGACGTGGCGGGCCCTCGGCGTGCCCTACTCGCGAAGGCAGCGGGCCGCGGGCCGCAAGAAGCGTGCGCCGCAGCAGGTCAGGCCTCGCGCAGCACCGGCCGGTCGGCTGCCGTCCTTCGCGAGGCAGCGAGGCACGCCGGCAAGCCGTATGCCTACGGCGGCAACGGGCCTGGCGCCTTCGACTGCTCGGGCTACACCCGCTACGTCTTCGACAAGGTCGGCGTCAACCTGCCCGCGCACCGCTGCCCAGCAGCGCGGCGCCACCAGTTGGGTGAGCCGCGGCGACGTGCGGCCCGGTGACCTGGTCTTCGTCCACAGCGGCTCGTACGTGAGCCACGTCGCCATCTACGCCGGCGACAACATGTGGTGGGAGTCGTCGCGCCCGGGCGGCCCGTGGGCAAGAACCACGCGTGGACCGGCTCGGTCTCGTTTGGTCGCGCCTAGGGCCAATACCGTTCAGTTAAGATGACAGCGGTGTAGTTTGGGGGTGTGCCTCGAGCTGGGTGGCGGAAGCCGGAGTCGGATCGTCGGTTGTCGGACCTGGTCTCGGTCGGGGTGTTGACCCGGGTGTTCCCGCCGGATCTGGTGGATGAGGTGGTCGCGTCGGTGGGGCGGACCGAGTTGCGTCATCGGGTGTTGCCGGCGCGGGTGATGGCGTACTTCTCGATCGGGATGGCGCTGTACTCCGACGGTTCGTACGAGGACGTGCTGGCCCAGCTGACCGATGGGCTGTCGTGGGCGTCGGGCTGGCAGGAGTCCTATGCGCCGCCGAGCAAGTCAGCGATCTTCCAGGCCCGGGCGCGGTTGGGGTCGGCGCCGTTGGTGGCGCTGTTCGAGCGGGTCGCCGAGCCGATCGGGGCCGAGGGTGCGCCGGGGGTCTGGCTGGCGGGGCGTCGGCTGGTCGCCGTCGATGGCACCTGCCTCGACGTGGCCGACACCGTCGCCAACGCGGAGTACTTCGGCCGGCCGGGGGTGAACAAGGGTGAGCAGGCGGCCTTCCCGCAGGCCCGGGTGGTGGCGTTGGCCGAGTGCGGCACGCACGCCATGTTCGCCGCGCAGGTGGGCACCTACACCGAGTCCGAAGCCACGCTGAGCGAGCCGCTGCTTCAGCGGTTGAAACCGGGCATGCTGCTCACCGCCGACCGCGGGTTCTTCTCCTACGCCTTGTGGCGCAAGGCTGTCGGCACCGGGGCGGACCTGCTGTGGCGGGTGCGTACGGACAAGTCCGGCCCGAAGCCCACACATGTGGGCGACCTGCCGGACGGGTCCTGGCTGGCTCACCTGCGCCGCAGCACACCGGCCTCGGCGCGTGCCGAGGAGCCGATGCTGGTCCGCGTCATCGACTACACGATCGACGACGGGCGCGACCACGCCGGCGGCTACCGGCTGTTCACCACCCTGACCGACCCGGCCGAGGCCAGCGCGGTCGAGCTCGCCGAGGCCTACACCCAGCGGTGGGAGATCGAGATCGCCTTCGACGAGCTCAAGACCCACCAGCGCGGCCCACGCACCGTGCTCCGATCGAAGTCCCCGGATCTGGTCCGCCAGGAGATCTGGGGCCACCTGTGCTGCCACTACGCGATCCGCTGTCTGATGACCGAAGCGGCGCTGCACTCCGGGCACGACCCCGACCGCGTCAGCTTCACGGCCGCCCTGCGGATCACCCGCCAGTCGATCGCCCACCAGGGCGACTTTCCCCCCTCACGACCCTGAAGCCTGTCACCGCAGCTGGCTGACCTTCCTGCGCCGACTCCTCGGCCCGGCTCAACCCCGCCCGACGCCCCCGCGCCAACCCCCATGTCATCAAACGCAAGTACGTCAAGTGGCACGTCAAACGAGCCAGCCACGCCCACTGGCCCCAGCCCACCCCATCGACGACCTACACCGTGGCGGCACCCTAACTGAACGGTATTGGCCCTAGTCCAGCCCTAGTCCGGGGTCCTCAGCCAGGCACCGTCGGCGCCCGACACGTGGACCCGCGCCAAGCGGGGCCGTCGCCGTGCCCTAGCCACCCGCCGGGAATGCCGATACGGGCATACTGTCGGGGGACACAGACGGCCACGACAGGAGTCGGTTCGCATGACCACAGGGATCACCTACGGCACCTTCGACCTGTTCCATGTTGGCCACCTGCGAATCCTCGAGCGCAGCAGAGACCTCTGCGACCGTCTTGTAGCTGGCGTCTCTACCGACGAATTCAACGCCGCGAAGGGCAAGAGGACGGCTGTTCCCTACGCGGACCGGGCGGCCATCGTCGGCGCCTTGCGCGTCGTCGACCTTGTTATCCCCGAGGAGTCGTGGGAGCAGAAGGCGTCCGACATCGTGAGCTACCAGGCGGACGTGCTCGTCATGGGCGATGACTGGGCGGGGAAGTTCGACTCGCTGAGCGAACTGTGCGACGTGGTCTACCTGCCCCGAACTCCCGGCATCTCCACGACTGAGCTTCGCGGCCACGTCGTGGAGGCTCACCCGCAACGGCGCCTTCACGGTGACCTCGAGCGGCTGAGTCACCAGTAGCGTCAGCGACGACCGTCCGTGTTGCATCGTCCCCGTCCTTGCTGAGAGGAGTACTAGTGCGACGTCCTGGTGATCGACCCCAGGTCTACTTGATCGGCACGGCAGGACATCCCCACTACGGAGACGAGGTCATCACGGCGGCGTGGTTGCGCTACTACGCCGACCGCCTGCCTGAGGCCGACGTGTGGCTCGACACACCGCGTCCAGGATCGACGGCCGTGCTGCACTCAGACTCCCACCCACGCCTGCGCTGTGTGGACACGCTGTTCCAGGCCTGCTGGTCCGCGCCCACAGGCGACCCGGCAGGGGCCGTCGCCTTCGGCTCCCACGTGATCGACAACCCCGGCCTGCTCCCCCGCGAGGCCTCTGGACTCGCCCGCGCCAGGCAAGCCGACATCGTGCACATCATGGGTGGCGCCTACATCAACGACTACTGGCCGCAGCATCTGGCGCTCATCGGGGGCGCCGCCAGGCTTGCCTCGCTCTCTGGTGCCGTGAGCGCCGCCACGGGGGCTTCGTTCGCTCCGGCAGGCGATTCGCTCCGTAGCGTCTTGCGTGAGTCTCTCGGCGGTCTCGACGTGGTGGATGTGCGAGACGAATGGTCCGCACGGTTGCTGGAGGGAGCAGTCCCGTCCCTGACGCTGACGGGTGACGACGCCTTACTCGACCTCGCGCGGCAACCAGTCAGGCGCGGAAGCCGCTCCCCGGTCGTGGTGGAGGTTCAGTCGGACCTGCTCGATGTACCCATCTCGCAGCTAGCCGATCAGGTCGTCGCACTGCTCCAGCACTGGCAAGCGGACACCGGCGAGGTCCTGGTGCTGGAGTCGCTCCCTCCCGGGGACTCCGCCGTCCTCGAGCTGCTGTCCAGCAAGCTACCCAAGACACGACTACTGCCGTTCGAACACCTCTGGAGGGATGGCTTCCCAGTGTCGCCTGCCCAGCTCTGGATCTCGACTCGGTTCCACTCGCACCTGATGGCGGCCGCCGCGGGCGCGCCAGGCGTGGCGCTCGTGGCGAGCGATCGCATGCGAATGGAGCACCAGTCGCTGGTCGACCTCGGCAGTGGATGGACGGTCCTCGGCGCCGACGACGCGCTGATCGAGGCTCCCGCGAAGAGCCTCACTCCCTTCGACGGGCAGTACGCAGCCCTGGTGGAGCGCAAGCGAGCCGTGGCCGAGGGGTTCGTCAAGGTGCCCGCATGAACCGCGACCTGCCGTGCGTGTCCGACCCCTCTCGTCGTGTGTGGACGAGTGGGGCGTGGAAGGTGCCATGCGGCCACGGCGTTGTGGCATGAAGCCGATCGTCTGCATCGTGGTCGCGGGAGATGCCGGGGGCGTGACGAGGCTCGCGCTCGACGGCTGCGCCGCGGTGGTGTTCGACGGCAGCGCACACGGTGTGCCTCTGAGCGCCCCGGCCGACCCCGCCGCCGCGATGGGCGCCCTCGTTGTAGCCCGCACGATCGACGATCCAGACGACGTGTGGTCGTGGGCCGTCACGCGATTCCAGCAGGACCAGATCCTGGTTCTTCTGACCGCCGAGAGCCCCGCAAGTGCCTTATGTCGTCGCTGCATTCACTCTCTTGGTGGGGGACGGTCTCCTGACCTCGCCGCAAGCGACTCGGTCGTCCGCGGTGACCCAGAGTTTGCGCGCTCGCTGGTGAGCGCGCAGGCTGCTGCGCACGTCCAGGAATGGGTACGTGTGGCCGGTACAGGAGCCGTCCATGTTGTCGTCGTTCCCCCTGCCGGAGGTAGGGACATCCTCATCCAGCGCCTCGCCTGGGCCCTTGTCAGTGCCTCCACCGTGAAGGTTCTGCCATCGGCGGACACGTGCGCTGATCATGAACGTGCCGTGCGGTCGGACGGCCCGACGCCTGAGACCGTCCAGAATCCCTCGAGCGGCCCCGATGCCGCGCGACTTGCTGCTGCCTTGGCTGGGAACGGTCTCGACACACCCGCGGCGTGTACCTGTGGGCTTCCGTACTCGCCGACGACACTGTCGGCGCTGTCTGATGAGCTGATAGAGGCGATCACAGGCTCGGGTGCAACGGTCGTGGGCGACCCACTGGAGCTCAGGTACATCCCGCATCGGGTCGAGGCGGCTGAGGAGGACCGCGCCGAGGCTGACCTTCTCGCGGCGATCCTGAAGATCATCGGTTCGTCGCTGACGGGAGCGACACACCTGGAGCGCGGAGCCGGCCCCGAGGCTCACCTGCCTGCGACCCGAACGGCAGCCGAGGAGTCGAGCTCGGAGCAGGACCGCCTGCTAGCGCTCGTCCACCACCAGCAGGTGGAGATGCAGGCCCTCGCCCAGCTACTGGAACGCGTGCGTGACGAGTACGAGACAAGCACCTCGTGGCGTGTCACCGCGCCGCTACGGCGTGCAGGTTCGCTTCGACGCTCTCGAGCACTCCGAAGGATGCCTCGATGACGACACCGCACCAGCGCAAGGTGTTCATCCACGTCGGACTCCCCAAGACTGGCACGACTTTCCTCCAGCGCAGTCTCGCCCAGGCCAGAGGTGCCTTGCGGCAGCAGGGGCTTCTATATCCAGGGAAGCGAAACGACCACTTCCTTCCCGCACTCGACGTGCTCGGGTGGGACTTCCATGGTTACGAGGATCCACGCAGGGTCGGCGCCTGGGATGCGTTGCGGTACGAGATCAGCCAATGGCCAGGCAGCGCTCTCGTCTCGCACGAGGTCCTGGCAGCGGCGACGGCCGGCCAGATTGACCGCATCGTCGAGGACGTGGGGCCTGCCCAGACGCACCTCGTGGTCACGGCGCGCGATCCAGCGCGTCAACTGTTGGCAGTCTGGCAGGAGGACGTCAAGAACCGCTCGACTCGGACGTTCGACCAGTACTTTCGGCGAGTGAGGCGCGTGGGTCCAGGGAATCGTGACTCCTCCTCGACGTACTGGGAGTACCAAGACCTGCCCCGGATCCTTCAGGACTGGTCACAGCACCTGCCGAGCGAGCGAATCCACGTCGTGACTGTGCCCCCCAGAGGGACGTCTGGGGAGGTCCTGTGGGACCGGTTCCTCAGCACATTGGGCCTGGACTCAACAGGACTCGACGTCGCCAAGGACCGCAGCAACGTTTCTCTTGGTTCGGCGGAGACTGAAGTCCTGCGCCGGCTGAACGAGCGGTTGTCGCCAGAGATCTCGTGGCGCACGTACGAGCAGGTGGTTAAGTTCTACCTCGCCAACGACGTGCTCGGCAGACGAGTGGGAAGTTCGCCTCTGCGCCTGCGCAAGCGTGAGCACTCCTGGTGCGTCAAGGAGGGCGCCAGGCTGGTGGACGCAGTACGACAGCACGCCTACCCGGTCACCGGGGACCTGGACGACCTGATGCCTGGGGCGTGGGACGGGGAAGCGTCCGAAGGTGACCAGGCACATCTGCTGGAGCGCCAACTGGACGCCGCTATCGACGCAGCGGGTGCGCTGATCCAGACGGTCGACGCCGCCTCGGAGCCGCGGGTCGCGGCGCCCGCCGAGCGGGGTGTCCCGAGCGTGGTGGAGCGCCTTCGCTCTTCTGTGACCAAGGAGCGCCGCGGGTCCTAGAGTGAACTGACGTACCGGCGGACGCGGCTGGCGAAACCCTGGTCGCGTTGACGATCCGCGGCCAGCAGCAACTGCTCGACGACGTCAGCAAGTTCCGCGACACGCCTGTGGAGAGCGCGATCGGTCACCACCTCCGACTCGAGCGCATCGAGGCGCTGGGCCAGCTGTGCGACCTCGGCACGCAGATCGGCCACGGATCCCTCCGGCACGGCTGCCGTGTGGTCTTGGTCCGACTGATGCATCAGTCCCACTCCATCACTAGGCGACATACCGCAGGATCCTCGTCGTGGAAGGTCGCCATTCCGCGACCCGACGCCGCGCTCACCAGTCTGCCATGGTGGCTCTCAGCCTCCTGGCGCACATCGTCTGGCTCGAGGTAGTGGCGCGGACCGTTGGCGAAGTGCTTCGACAGGCGCCGGTCGTCGGGAGTACGGAACTCCATGTAGGCGCGCCCGCCCCCGGCAAGTACGAGCGAGCAGAGCCGAAAGAAGTTGTCACGTGACATCTTCGAGAGCGTGTGGAGCAGGAATCGTGCGTAGATGGCACGTGGCTGGGGAGTCGTATGCCGCAGGTACATCCCGATGCCGAGAACCTCCCTCAGGGAGTTCAGATCGAGAGTGGTGAACTCGAGGTCGAGTCGACCCGATCGGGCCGCCTTCCTGGCCTCACCGCGGATGCCTCGCACAACGTCGAGGCCAACCGTACGGTACCCCCGGGATGCGAAGTAGACCGAGTCCCGGCCGTTGCCGCACCCCACGTCGAGCACCGCCAACTCGTGCATGCGCTCCCGAGCCCATCGCGCGAAGGGCGAAGGCTCACGCGGCACATCCGACCCGTGCTTGCCGTAGAAACGTCCCCATCGGTCTCGCTCCTTGCGCGGGGGCAGGAACCAGTCTCCGAGGAGTTGGCGCGTGCTCGACATGGAGTACGCGAAGGCCGGGTCGGGAACCCGCCAGGTCGGCCCGTATGCCGACTCGAGGAAGCGCTCCGGGTAGCGCGGTGCAGGCATGTCTCGACCTTCGAGCCTGACCGTGGTCAGGGGGAGCACCACGCTCACATCTCCCGGTATCGCCACGTCGTGCACCTGGTAGACCGTCGCACCGGTTGAGAAGCACGCGAACACGTCGATGTTGCGCTTCTCCCCGTCGGCCTGCTTGGGGAACACTTGAAGGAGCCCCCCGTTACGCCGCACGATCTTCCAGTCCCGTCGTGTCGACAGCTCTCGCTGGATCGTGAACGACTCCTCCATCACCTCGACCGGCGAGCATGCACCGCTGAGGTAGCCGAGGTCGACATCGCTATCGTGCGCAATGAGTCGGCCGGCCCGTACCGCTCCCAGGAGCGTGCCGTAGCTCAGGAACGCTGGCACACCGCAGCGGTCCCGCAGGAGCTCCAACAACTCCGACGTCTGGTCGAGGAACTGGGAGGTCACGGTGTCCTCCCAGGCGTCGAAGGATCCCTTCAAGCGCCCGTACTTGCTCAGGGAGAGCGGACGGCCTGAATCGTCGATCAAGCGCAACCGATCTGGCGAGTCACCGAACTGAACCGTCGCCTGAGCCACGACCCTCCCGCGTCGCGAGTCCGCGACCTGGAGCAGGCTGGTTCCGCTGAGCCTCTCCGCGATGGGAGCCGGCCAGGTCAGGTGCACCTCGCCACCTGGCCGCCGTCCAGTATCGATGGTCGTGGACCAGACCCGATGACCGTCGAACAGTACGTCGACTGCGGGACAGTCATCGCAGGCGAATCGCACGCCCTCCTGGTCGGCGACCAGCCCAGGCGCTTCGGTGCCCGGCGAGGACCCCGACTCCATGACTACCGACGCCGCGACACGGATCGGATCTTCTCCCAGTTGGCGTTGAACTGCCGGAAGTAGGTTCTCTTGTTGATCTTGAGCAGGACCTCGTCGTTCCTCAGGAGCGAAGCGGGCGTGAAGTTCTGGGACCCGGTGAACACGACCTTCGCGGAACGGTTCGTTCCGTAGTTGCCGGAGATCAGTACGTACTTCTGGTGGGCGCCGAGATCCAGCTCGCCGTTGCTGTCGCGGTCGGCACGGCTGTCCCAGAAGGCAATCCCACTGTTGCGAAGGAACCGATTGACCTGCTTGCTCCCCCCGCCCACGATCACCTCGACGTGGCACCCGGCGTTGTCCATGCTCCGAAGCTTGCGCGCGATGTACATCCCCCGGTCACCCTTCCATGACCACATCGCGATGCGGACGACCGTCTTGCCGCCCCTCCCCGCCTTGCCCGCACCGGTGCATCGGACCTTGTTCAGCTCCTTGTAGATCGGGTCACCCTTCTTGCCGGCGAACTTCGGGAAGAAGTGGGCAGTGAACCGTCCCTGGGTGACCACTTGATACGGAGCTGCTACCGGCTTGTCTCGTGCCATCTGGTCGAACACCTGCACGAAGGTGCGATAGAGCTTGCGCTTGCCGACGATGGTCACGTGGTCGTTCCATTGCCACGCTCCACCGTGCCACGTGAGGTTCCCCGAGCCGACCATGACGACGTTGCTGCGTCCGCCGAGGTTGGAGAACGTCAGGAACTTGGAATGCATGTCGCCGCCCTTGCCGCGACACCCTGCACGGCACACGATGAAGTAGCTCCGCTTCTTGTGGTTGCTGCCGAGCGCTTTGATGACCCGGTCCATGGCGGGGGTGTACTGGTGGTCGTTGACGAGAATGCGAACATCGACGCCTCGTCGGTGGGCGCGGATGAGCTTGCGTGCGGTCTGCATCCTCGTGAAGGAGAACTGCCCGATTCGGATCGTTGACCCCTTGGGCGCAGCATCAATGGCGTCATCGATGGTCTCGTTGATGCGATGCTTCGCAGGACCCGATCCGATCGGGTCGTTGAAGAGAGCCCCAGGAGCGGGCACGTAGGCCTGGGCGCTGCCAGCCCCTGACACCAGGACGAGCACTGACGCGAGCACGACCACCACGACCCGACGGGCGATGGGCAGGCGCCCAACACTCGGCGGGATACCAGTACCGCCCGGCTGTCCGGCGTCCGGAACGACCATCGATCCCATGTTTCCCGACTTCTCCACCACTGGTGCCTCTTCTCTCCTCATGTCGCCGGCCAAGCAATCGCCTTGAGCACACTGAGCCGCAGTTCGACCTGCCCCCGTCCCGGAACGAGCACCTGGGCCGTCACACGTCCACTCTTGGCGACGAACGTATGCCCATGGGTGAGCTGGTAGGGCTTGTCGCCACGACTGGTCGGGACAGCGAAGACTTGCGTTCCGGTCCAGTCGATCGGTCCACGCGCCTCGGGCACGCGACCCCATCGCACCTTGACGAAGGTCGGCCGCTGTCCGGTGGCCGACCTGATCTTAAGGTTCACCTGCATGGAGTGTGCGACTGGCCGACCGGCTTGGACGTCATAGATACCTACGTCGTACCAGTCGCCGCGGGTCACAGCACGGACGGATTCGTCCTTCATCACCCGGTACGGCCGCACCTCAGCCGAATCAGGCTCGTCCGCGCTGGCGCTGCTCGGCGCTTGCCCATCTGCCGAGACA
Source organism: uncultured Actinomycetota bacterium (assembly GCA_963714455.1). GTDB lineage: Bacteria > Actinomycetota > Actinomycetes > Jiangellales > Jiangellaceae > CAVQGZ01. Next base: position 2,548 of record CAVQON010000016.1, on the reverse strand, counting down.
GCAGCCGTTGCCGCTGGCTGGGCCGGGGGTTCACCCTCGATGGAGACAACGCCCGTCCAGCCGAGCGCGACGCCGACAGCAACAAGGCCGCTCGCGGCGAGTCCGCCTCGCAGGGCGCCGGGCAAGTCGACCACGCCAGTCCCTTCCGTGGGCTGATCAGTACTGTCATGCTGCGCGGCAACGTACCCGATCGACAGCAGCGGTCAAGATCCCTATAGTCCCCTTCCTCACGATCCTCGTGAGTCGCGGCAGCCAAGCGGTTGACCGGACGGGTGAACAAGGAGTCGCGCACCATCAACAGTCCGTCTGGGTCGACAGGGCCGGGCCACCCCGGTGACGAAGCCTTGGTTCTGGGCGAGCGTGGCATGTCTTTCTTCGCTCCGCCTGACACCGCCGTGGACGTGGTGCTGAACGGGCGCCGAGTCTGGTCGATGTCGACCACTGATTTGGACTCGGACGAGCACGGTCGGTTCGTCGTCGAATGGCCGGACAAGCTTCGTCGTCGGCTCCACGGTCGGGCGACCGTCGAGGTGCGCACACATGGGTCGGAGGTCATAACTGCGGCCCGGACTGTGCAGTTCGGTTCGTCCGATTCACCGGTTCGGCTGCAGAACAGGTACGGCCGGCCGCTGGTTCTCGACAAGTGGGGCCGGCTCAAGGAGCCGTTCGACGTTGCCAGCCGCGAGTCCGTCGACGAGTACCTCGATGCCGTCCACCAGATCATGGACGTCATCGCAGAGGAGTGTGCGCTAGCGTCCTTCCTCAGTTTCGGAAGCCTCCTCGGAGCTGTTCGAGATGGTCGGCTGATCGGGCATGACGTCGACATCGACATCGGCTACTTCAGCCGGGCTCGCTTTCCTGTGGACGCGATTCGCGAGTCCTTCGGTGTCGAGTCGGCGCTGCGTGCCCGACCCTGGCGGGTCGTACGGCAGAGCGGTGCCTTCTTGCAGGTCTACGTGCCGCTGCGGGACGGTCCGACGCGGAACGTGGACATCTTCACCTGCTTCCACGACGGCGTGGGCCAGGTCTTCCAAGAGCACGACATCACCATGAGTGGTACCGACGCCACCGTGGTGCCGCTCTCCGAGTTGCTGCTCGAGGGACGGGTCTTTCCCGCACCCAACGATACGGAAGCCTTTCTCGAGGCGGCCTACGGGCCGGACTGGCCAACCCCCAACCCGGCGTTCTCCTACAAGAAGACTGCGGCGAAGCGCAGGCTGCGCGGCTGGTACGGAGGGCTGAGCGACGAGCGCAACCGATGGCGCGACGTCTACGCCCGGACGTCCCGGGTCGCTGAGGTCGACGTCTCCGCCTTCGCCAGGTGGGTACTGGAGCGGTCGGCGGAGGATGAGATCGTCGACCTGGGGTGCGGGCTGGGTGACGACGCCACGGTGTTCGCCGAGGCAGGAAGAGCGGTGGTGGCGGTGGATGCCGTGCCCACGCTGATTCGACGGAATAGCGGACGTGCGCGGCGTCGGGGGCTGGACATCGACTTCGTGGTCACCAACCTTGCCTCCGTCAGAGAGTCGCTGCTGCTGGGGGCTCAGCTGTCGCGCCGCACCGGCACACGCGCCGTGGTCGCACGTCACCTGCTGGACGAGCTGACACCTGGGTCCCGCGAGAACTTCTGGCGAGTCTGCGATATGGCGCTACGAGGCGTGGGGGCCGCTGCTTCCTGGAGTTCACCCCAGGCATCGGGCACGGACGGACCAGGCCGTTCTCCGACCGGGATCCGCCACCCGCTGACTCCCGACGACATCGAGCGCGCTGTGGAAGGTCGAGCGCGGGTCATCGATACGCTAGAGAGCGACCTGGGAACCTGGTGGATGGCGGTGGAGTACGCATGACCTCGCGGCGAGCGGAACGAGACAGCACCCGTTCCAGGCGATCGACCGACGGACGTTCTCGCACCACGGCCATGATCCGTTCGCTGCCGGAACTCCCCAGGAGAGCCTGGCTCCGCCTGACCAGGCTCGAGGCAGTCGTGTCTGACCACGAGTCACGACTCGCCCGGACGCAAGGGGAGTTGCGCGAGCTGAAGGCTGAGCTGCATCAGGAGCGGCGCAACAACCGACGACTTGCTGAGCTGATGGACGTCGTGGAGGAGCTCTTGCTCCCCGCGGCCTCGCGTGATGAGAAGCGGCTCTCCGAGCTGCTGGAACGCTTCGCGGCACGCACTGACGCCACGGCGCCTCGTCAGGAGTAGCCGAACTCCTCGTACAGGAGTCTCTCGCGTTCGCGGATGTGACTGGCCGCCTCGCTGGGACGACGAACCCAGACCGCTCGTCGACCCGCTGGCTGACGTTGCGTCGTCGCGCACCCCGCAGCGCCTCGATCGCCTCGGCTGGGCTGGGCTTCCAGCTCAGGTCGCCTGACCGCTCGCTGACCAGGCGTTCCAGGTCTGCCGCGAGCGTCTCGGTGTGCACGACGAAGTCGACCACGGAAAGGTCTTGGTAGATCCGGCGTACGTCTTCGTAGCTCGTCGCCGCTTTCAGGTTGCGGACCGGCTGTGGGATGGCCGAAACGAGCCACACGGAAGGACATCATC
>CAVQON010000015.1:0-610219 GCA_963714455.1 uncultured Actinomycetota bacterium | reverse complement strand
CGCGGACGCGAGCTCAGCGGCGGCGGCGGCCGAGGGGGCCAGGCCGAGGACGCTGCCCTGGCCGTGGGTGGACTCCCACGCCAGCCGCAGCGCGGCGAGGGTGGCGGTCTTGCCGGTGCCGGCGGGTCCGACGAGGACGTCGACCTGCCGTCCGGAGGTGGCCAGGGCGCGCAGGGCGGCGGCCTGGTCGTCGGTCAACGGCCGGCCGCGGGCCTCGGCCCCGATGAGCACCCGGTCGAGCGCGACGTCGGGCACGGTCGGTGCGCCGGTGGCGGCGTGGTCGTCCAGGAGGCGCTGCTCGGCGGCGAGCAGGGCAGCGTGGGAGTAGCGGTGTTCCCCGGTGCGGGTGAACACGCTGGCCCCGTCGGGGCGGCGCAGCTCGTCCGCGGTGACCCGCACCGGGTCGTCGGGGTCGAGGCGTGCGCACCCGTCGAGAGCGAGCGCGGGTGATGCGGTCGATCAGGGCCAGGCGGTCGGCGGGGGAGCGCATCCGCAGCCCGCGGGTGACCCGCGCAGTGGAGGCGGCGACGTTCCATTCGGTCCAGGTGGAGCGCCGTGCCATGACGTCGCGCAGCACGGCGTCGGCGAGCCGGCTGCTGGTGGCGTCGCCGACCCAGTCCGCGCGCAGCCGGCGGGTCGGCTTGCCCGCCAGGGCGTCGGTGACGAGACGGTCGGGGTCGTGGCCGGTGAGCCGCCGGGCCCGCTCGGCCCACCGGGTGAGCAGGTCACCGAGCCGGTGCGGGGTCTTGTCCGGGCGGGTGGCCAGGGTGGCGGCCTGGCGTAGCCGGATCACCTCGGCGCGGGTGGGTCGGCGTCCGTGGGCGAGGTGGAAGTCGGTGACGGCCTGCGCCACGACGTGGTCGATGTCGGCTGAGCGGGTGGAGAACGCGGCCAGCAGGGTGTCGTCGAGCCCGTCGACCTCGTAGGCGGGGGAGCGGCGGGCGCCCCGGTCGCGCCAGGACCAGCGCAGCGGGAGCCGGGCGGCGAGGTGGTCGGCGAGCAGGTCGTTGTACAGCTCGGAGGCGAACACGGCCGCGTGGTGCAGGGCGCGGGAGTCCAGGCTGCGCCACGCCCCGTCGGCGGCGCGCACCTTGTTGGCCACCACGACGTGGGTGTGCAGCTGCGGGTCACCGGCGCGGCTGTCCCAGTGCCGGAACGCCGCCGCGACCATCCCCGTGACGGGCACCTGGGCGCAGCCCCCCGCGCCGGTGCGGGTGAACAGGGCCCGCTGCTCGATCACCCCCAGGACGTCGGCGACCGCGGCGTCGTGGGCGGCCAGCACCGCCTGGTGGGTGGCCGGGTCGGCGAGCGCCCACAGCACGCTGGTCGACTTCGGGGCGCTGAACGTCAGGTCGAACCCGGCGACCGCGGCCGGCTGGGTGCGCGCCTGCTCGGCCTGCTCGATCGCGGCGATGGCGGTGGCGCGTTCGTCGCCGCTGAGGTGGTCGGGGAGCCGGGCGACGCGGCGGGCGACCCGTTCGGCCAGCGGCGCGAACACCGGGTACGGCCGTCCGAGCGGGGTGTCGGTGACCGGGTCGTGGCCGCGTCCGAACAGCCGCGCCATCTGCTCCTCCGACACCACCGACCCCGGCTCGACGCGCTGCCCGTCGGTGCCGAGGTGGGCCAGGCCGGACCCGACCCACTCACCCGGCGGGTAGCCGGAGCCGGCGTAGTACGCGGTCAGCGCCTGCCCCGGGTCGCGCTGCGCGTCCCCGGTCGCGGTGTGGCGCAGCAGATAGGTGTAGCCGTTGCCGGCCGAGAGCCGGTGAATCGTCATCACCACGATCGGCACACCCCCTCCTCGTCGGCTCCGGGTCCTCTCGTAGGGCCAGTACGCGGAACCGACCGCCAACACCGACATGCGGGACGAGGAATCCGGGGGCCGATTCCTCGAGTGCCAGATGTGTGTCCGACCTGATGAGCCCGTGGTGCGGCCCGGCCGGATGGTCGATGGCTGCGGGCGGGGTGTCGGTCTTGGCGGCCTGGGTTGCGTACTGGCCCAGTGACGGTCGTGGTGACCGGGACGTCGTGGGGAAGGAGGTCGGGATGGTCGAGGTGCGCATGTTGTGGGCCGAGCCGGCGCGGGAGGTGATCCGGTCGGCCCCGCCGTCGCTGGACGGGTTCTGGTCGGTCATCTACGCCGCCGCGAACGCGGCGACCTGGCTGGGGGAGAGCGACCCGCGTCGGTGGGACTCCACCTGCCTGGAGGCCGCGCTCGACCTGACCGAGGCGCTCGGCGAGATCGAATGGGTCGACCCCGCCGTCGTCACCGGGGACACGGTCGACCTCGGGCCGGTCACACCGCTGGACACGTTCGACGACTGCTTCGCCCAGACCGCGCAGCTGATCCGCGACGCGGTCGGGTTCGCCGTCGACCTGCTCGGCGAGTCACCCATCCGGTGGGAGCACCGCGACCTGATCGCCGTGTCCCGGGCGGTGACGCTGCTGTCGCGGGCCTACACCCGGCTGACCGGCACCCTGCTGTGAACGGCCGCACCACCTACGGCGACCTCACCCGCGACACCACCCACGCCATGGCCGTCGCGCACAGCCGGCTGATCGCCACGACGTTCCCGAGCCAGGCCGCCGCACTGCGCGCGATCGAGGCCTACCGGGACATGGCCGCCGCGCTCGGCTCCCTCGGCGGACGTCTGGTCCACGGACCGCAGCGACTGGCCACCCTGCCCGGCACGTCCGCGGTCCCGGAGCCGCTGCGGCCCGCGGCGCGCCTGAGCGACGTGCTCGCCTCCGTGGGACGAGCCCGGCCGTGGCCGGACACGCAGGCCCAGTCGACCGAGCCTGTTGTGCAGGCCTGGACGCGTGCCGCCGTCCTGGCCCGCACCGCGCACGACCTGCTCGCCACCTACTGGGACCCCGGCGGCGTCCACACATCGCCGCGCAAGCGAACGACTCGAACAGCTCGGCGAACGTCTCGCCGGGATGGACCGACTCGCCGACCAGGCGGGCCTGCTGGCTGACGCCGCCGACACCCTCGCGCTCAAGGCCATCCAAGCCGGCGTCGACTCCGAGCACGCCGTCCTGCTGCACGAGGGCGGACGGGCGCTACGGCGCGCCGTCGACGAACTGCGGCTCGAGCCCCAGGATCCGGGCAGGCGGGACGGACCGGCTGGCCGACCTCGACGTCGCCCGACCGGCCGTCCGAACCGACGACCCGCTCACCGAGCTCAGCGACCGGGTCACCCGCCTGCACCGGTTCGCCTGGCAGCTCACCACCGAACCGCGCGTCGGAGTCGCCACCCTCACCAACTACGCCGCCGCCGGCGCCCTGATCGCCAAGGCCGCCGGCCGCGAGCTGCAGCGAGCCACAGGACTGCCCGACCTGCCGATCGCGTCCGGCTGGGCAACCCCTCAGCTGCAGCAGCTCCACGAGGCGGCTGCCGGCTGGTACACGATCTACCGCCACCTCGGTCGGCTCCGCTCACTCACCCCCGGTGTCGCAGGCGTGCACGCGTGACGTCACCCGCATCCGAGAACTCCTCGGTACCGGAGCGCTGAGCGGGGCATCCGATCGAGCCGTCCTCGGTGCCCTCCTGGGCGCCAGCCGAGCCTTCGACGACATCGCCCACTGGAACGTCCACACGCTCGAACACGTCGTTGCACCGGACCTGTGGGTAGCCGGTCAGGAACTCCCACGCGACCTCGTCACCGACAACCACGAGCTCGCTCGCGCCAGACTTGCAGGTCGATTCGTCGCGGCGCCACCCTCGATCGTCCGAGACATCGCCGGGATGTACCGGCACCTACCGAGCGCGCGCTGCCTGTCGAGCCGATCGACAAGAGATACTGGACCTGTGCGGGTGCAACGCCCACCCGATGCGACGTCGGCCTGATCGGAAGATCGAAGCGGGCCGTGCGGGAAGCGGTCGTCGAGCCGAGTGCTGACTATCGCGCAACCTTCCACGAGAACTCGGCGCAGCGCTGCTGTTCGGCGACCCAGTCCATTCCTTGCTGGGCGTACTTCGTGGGTTCGCGGCGTCGTCGGCTGATGACCAGGACCGCCAGGTTGGGTTCGCCGTGCCGGGCGCAGTCGTGTTCGAGCAGGGTGAGTACTGGCGTCAGGTTCCTCGCAATACGCCCGAGATGGGCGCCAGCCTCGGTATAGGTGACTGGACCCTCCCCGCGGAGGACGCGGTCGATGAGCAGCCGTCGAAGCCTGATCATGTCCGATACGGCTGTGGCCGGGGCCTGCAGGTGGGTTGCCGTCGCAGTTGTCCGGGGGCTGTCGTCCGCCGACGATTGCCTCGCATCATGCGGCTCAGCCTGGTGCTCACCGCGTTGGACGATCGGGCGGCGTGGTGAGTGCGTGGGCGGTGGTGGGGCGACGATGTAGCCGTCGGTTGCGTTCCCGTATACCTGCAAGGAGCCCGGACGATGGCGCCACAACCAGGCAAGATGAGCACAGACGATGGCGTCGAGTTCGTCTTCGAGCTGGTCAAGGGCCTGTTTCGTTGGGGACTGGAGCGTGCCGGTGACCTGTGCCCACTGGGGGTGCGAACCCACCGCGAGCTCGGGCACGGACTCCAAGAGCGCCACCAGGGTCTGGAAGCCGGGGAGCCTGTTCTGGATGCTGCCCTTCTTGTAGGCCAGCCGATACGGCAGGCGGAACAACCCGACGAGGGCCGGGTGGGGGTAGACCTCCACGCAGGCCGTGTGGGTCCTTGACGGTTCGACGTTGTTGGGGTCGGTAGTCCATCCGAAGCGTCGCGCCAACACCTGGGCCCGGGGTGGCTGCCCCCCGAGGTTGTGTCTGTTGGAGCTGTGAGCAGAGGCGCCGAACGCGCCGAAGGCGTGACCGATCAACCGTTCCGGTATCCGCTGCCCGGTCTCGTTCGGCACTACGAGGGGAGCGTCCACGGCCACGACCTCGGCTCGCCCAGGCACAGCAGACACCCAGTCGTGGATCTCGTCGTTGCTGAGCACCGAGCAGAAGTCGGTGAGGCGGCCCGACTCGTCCACCGAAGCCAGGCCAGTTCTTCCACGGGACCAACCGAGGTCGATCCCGATGTAGGCGCGCGGGTCCATCGCGAGTGGGGTCTCGGAGGCGAGGCGGGTCACGGCGCTCAGCAGTAGTCGCATCTCCCGGTAGCGGGCAGGACCACGTGGTGGGTGGGACAGGTGGACAGCCGTCCCGGCGGCTCCACGATGCCTGAGGACGGGGACAGCACGATGAAGTACCACGGGTAGGTGTCGCGGGCATCGATGAGGCCGTGGTAGGCCGGGAAGGCGGCGGCGATCTTGTCGCGCACGGATCGGTCCCGGGTGGCGACGCGGTTGGACAGGACCCGCACTTCCGCAGTGCTCGTGCCGGTCACGATCACGGTGTCGCTGTCGAAGAAGTCGTTCTCCATGATCCTGGCGGAGAGGTCCGGAACGATTTCGACCAGAGCGTCCGCCAGGGAGGGTGCCTTGGCCTTGTTGATCTCGCGCCTGGCGACGGCGGTGATCATGCTGGTCAGGGCGGCGGGGCTGGTCGGCGTTGCTGGCATGATGAGATTGTTCCCCCTGGATCGGCCGGCCAAACCGATTCCGCCAAGGCCATGCCCTCCCCGTCCCTCGAGCCGAGCCGTTCAGGCGGCGAGAACCGCGTGGTCCTGCTGGCACGCTCTGCTGGCCCTGACTTCCGCCAGTACGGCTCGAACCCGACCACGGGTCTCGCCTCCCAGTCCGGCGTCGTTCAGCCGTCGGGCCATGAGAGCGAGTCTGTCAGCGGCTTCGTTGAGGCGGTGGCCGTTGTGGCCTCGCACCCACTCGATCGTCAGGTGACCGGCTAGAACGAGGGTCCGAATCGCGCTCAAGGCGGCCTCGACGGCCACGCGCTCCTTGATCGAGAAGGTGGCCGCCAGTGTCTCGGGGGAGTGACCCTTCCCAAGGTTGCGCACCAGCGCCACGGCGGCCTTGCTGTCGCTGATCACGTGCACGTGTGTGTCGGCGGGGGTGGCCTCGACTGCGCGCGCGATGGCGAGAAGTTCTGCTGCGTTGATGGAACTCACCTTGGTGGTGCAGGCCGCGTCACCGAATCCGTCGTCGCTGACCCATGCCCACGAAGGGCCGCCGGGACGGTTTCGTCCACGAGAGGCGTCGGTGGCGACCACGATCCTGTCTCTTCCTGGAATCACCGGGATGCGGTGCGGGTTTCTCTCCCACGCCTCCTGTGCGCGTTGCTGCGGTGTGATCAGTGCCTCGGCCAGGTCGTCGGCTGTCGACGCGAGTTCGCGCTCGATGTCGGGAGCCCAGGGCAGCAGCTCCAGTGCGTGGGGCAGGTCGACGCGGTCGTCGAGCGTGGGTGCGTGGCTGAGGGTGCGCACGAGCAAGGACACCTGGGTACCTGAGTCCCGGATGACGCGCGCGACGGCGTCAACCGCGAGACTGGTCAGAGCTCGAGTCGTAGCGGGCCCACTGCCCGCCTCGTGGGTTCCATCACTGAGCACGAACGCCCAGTGTCCGAATCCTCCGTGCACGACGACCGAGGTGACGCCACGAACGGCGTGACGTGCCGGTCCGGTGAGTTCGACCTTGTGGTGGTTCAGGCGTCGGCGGAGGGTTGCCGGGGTCACGGGCTGGACGGTCGCGGTGGCGCTCATGGTGGTCTCCTCTCGGGTTGATGCACCCAGCGTCAGGCAGCCCCGTGACACAACTCGCCGTCTGCTCTCAGGTGGCATCGGCGTCAGTAGAGGCGCTGCGGGCCGAGGAGCTCGAGCACTTCTTGTCGGTCGGTGAACGCGGCGCGCACCTTCGCCCGGGCTCGCGTCAGGATGACTGCGACGCTCCTGCCGTTGGCGTACCCGAAGTCGCGTGCGATGTCGTCGTTGCTGGCCCCGTCGAGGCTGGCGAGCAGCATCTCGCGCTCGCGGTCGCCCAGGGTCTCGGTGAGCTTCGTGATGATCTGCGGCCACATCCCCGCGGCGCTTGGCCCGACCTCCCGCAGCTGCTTCGGTGGCGCGGAGGGTGAGGCGTCGACGTCTGTCACACCCCACGAGTGGGTCTTCTCGCGTCGTAGGTGGTCGATGGCTTCGTTCCTGGCCACCCTGTTCACCCAGGCACGCCAGTTGCCAAGCCCGTCCAGGTCGACATCCACGAACTTGACGAGGGTGGCCTGAGCGACATCGTCAGCGAGCCCGGTCGCTGGCTCGAGGTAGCGGTTCGCCACGCGAAGTGCGATCGCGCGTGCCTCGTGGAGCTGGTCGTCCGTCGGGCGGTCGGTGGTTCTCGGGGGTCGTGTTCGTTGGGGAGCAAGGGGGCGTCTGCGGGGTTCCGTCGGTCATGCGTTCACTGTGCGTGGTCGACGTGACACATCTCCCCGCCGGCTCGACTCGTAGGTGACCTCTGTGACCGTCGGCGCGGGAATCGGCGCTGAGAGTCCGGCCGGTCCGCAGCGTCAGCGGCTTCTGATCGTGCCGAGTCGTTCGGAAGGATCGGCAGGTGTGCCATCCGGGGCTAGGACGTCGACGCTGAGAGTCGGGTAGCAGGCATCGAACCGTGTGGCTTGCCAGTCGGCGACTGTCAGGTCGTCGGGGGCCGGTTCGTCGAACGGGTACTCATCAGCAGTGACCAACTCCGCGTCGCTGTCGCCCTCATCTTGTTTGGCGGTGATCTCGACGTGGAGACCCTCGACGAGCCCGATGGTCTCCGAGAGCGATGCCCAGGACTGCTGAGCCATGATCTCGGCGTCGAGCTCGTTGGCTATCGCCCAGAACTCGCTGAGCTTGAACGGAAACTCTCCGGCCCAGCCCGATCCCATCCCGGACGATCGCCACCTCGCCAGGCATGTCGATGTCCACGTGGACGTCGGGGTCGTCGAAGGTGTCGTACAGCAGGTCCTCGAGGTCTTCGATCCGCCGTAGGTCCAGTGCCGCGAGAAGCTCGGCGACGTCCCGGACCGATCGCTCTGGAGATGGGTCTTCGGTCACTCCCTCACCCTGCCACGACACGGATCGTCTGAGGGGTTGTGTCACGCGGCGTCCTTATCCGTCGACGACGCGCCTGCAACTCACCTGGCCCCGCGGGGAGGCAGCGGCAGCCCTTGGCTTCGTTGAGCGCTACCGGTGAGGCCGGGCGTGCCGCCGGCGCGCCACATGGCCGGCCGGGCAGGAAGACCCACAGCGCAGCGAGCAAGGAGGACTCGGATGACTCAGGCACCACGGCCGAACCGCCGTGTGCGGCGGGATTGGGAGACCACCCGCCGCCGTTGGGAGGCCGAACAGCGACGCGAGCAGCAGCAGGCGGCTCAGCGTCGAGCCCGGGCCGAGGCCGCCGAGGCCACGGCCCGCCGCCGGGAAGCCGCTGAGCATGCCCGGGCCGTCGCTGCGCGATCCTGGCCGGCGACGCCTGTGGCCAGCCGGTACGAGCGGCGCCTTCGTGCCAGGTACCTGAGCGACTGCGAGCGATCATCCGACATGCTGCCTCCAGACCGGTGGCTGGCAGCGCGCGCCTCGAGAACCCCGGCGTGGATGGTCGACGGGGATGCCCTGACGGGGATCAGCCTCGCCATGACGGTCCTTGTGACCGTCGGCGTCTTCGTCCACTTCGCGGTGGGTACCGACAGCGCCATCGGACTCTGGGCGGTGGTCGGCATGGTCGTCCTCAGCCCCTGTGGTGTTTCTCCTGGCCTGGATCCCAACGTCCATCGTCCTATTCGTCTTGGTGCTCATCGGCGGGATCGGCTTCGGGGTTGCCGATGGAGTGCGCGGCGTGCGACAGCGTCGGATGTGGGAGGACCACCGCGCCTACCGCATGTGGGCGCGACAGGTGCAGGCAGATGACGAGACGGGTAGGAGCCTCACGCTCCGCAGTTCCTGGATGTGTCACCCCTCTGCCGCAGAGTTGCCACATCAACGAGACGAGAGATGCGAGGAGAATGATGACTACCACCACCGCCACCAGCCCCGACCGGCCCGTCGAGCGGCACCGCATGTTCGACATCTGGGCTGTCCTGCGCAGCAACGGACTGACCTACCGCGAGATCGGCGAACGCCACGGCTACTCGCACGAGCGCGTTCGCCAGGTGATCGGTCAGCGCCGTCCCCGCCCCCGATCCGCTCCCGGTACGTAATGCGCGACGCGTCGCCGCCCACCTCGCCGAACGGGGCCTCACCTCGCGAGACGACCTGAAGGCAGACCTGAGCCTCAGCGACGCTCAGCTGGCCACCGCCATCGCCACCGGCCTTGTGCCCACGCACCTCATCCTGTCACCGCGTCGGCGCCGCGAGCCGGACTACGAGCTCGCCGACATCCTCGATGCCCTTCGGGTCGCCTGGGCCGCCGTTCAGCGCCGCACCCCCGGCGCAACGGGCATGGCGTGGAAGACCTACGACGCCGTCCGCCGAGACGACGACCCGTCCGCGGCGCTCTTGGTCGCGCGCTTCGGCTGGCAGAACATCTGTGACCACGCGGGAGTGCCCGCCGGTCCGGCCCTTCGCCCGAAGGACACCTACATCCGGCGGTGGAGCACCAACGACCTGCTGTTCTGGGTAGCGCTGTACCTCGAGGACTCCCAGTCGAGCGGGACTCGACCGACGTACAACGGCTACGACATCTGGCAGCGTGCTCACGCGGACGCACCCTCCGGCGCGACCCTCCGCAACCGGATGCGCGAGATCGGCGTAGCAGCGTGGAACGAGATCCTCGCCGCCGCTCGAGCGAGCCTGGAACTGATTCGCAGAGACAGGCTCCACAGAAGCTCGAGCACTGGCGGCTCAGGCTGTGTGTGGCACCACGGGCACCTGCGGATCGACCAACGGCACCAATCCCAGGTCGAGTCGCCTGCACGTCCGATCGGTTGTTAACGGCGAGCCTGCGCTCAACGTCATACGAGTAGAGGCACCGCCCACGAACCGGCACATCACTACGAGAGGACCACCAGCATGAGGAACACCGCCCACGATCTCTACGCCCCGCGCTACGTAACCGATGACCAGCTGCCCGCGCAGCGCTACTCCCAGATCCTTCCCGGCCTCTACCAGGGCGGTACCGACGACGACGCCTGGATCAACACTGCGTCAGCCCCTTGACGTCGGCGACGACCGCCAGTGGCTTCGACGCCGTGCTCACGCTGTTCGCGTGGGCTCAGCCGTTCGGCTGGGGGGTCGAGGAGCTGCGCTACGGCTTCATGGACGCCCACCCCCGGCACGCGGACATGACCAGGGTCGTGGAGGCCGCTCGTTGGGCCCACCAGCGGTGGGCGTCCGGACAGCAGGTCCTCATCCGCTGCCAGGCCGGCCTGAACCGGTCAGGACTGCTCACCGCCCTCGTCCTCATGCTCGCCGGCTTGGACGCCGCCGACGCCATCGACCTGATTCGGGCCAAGCGCAGCGAGATCGCCCTGTTCAACGACGACTTCGTCGACTGGCTGCTCACCGAGGCAGCCGGCGCCCTCGGGACTGCCGTCCGCCAGCAACCCGCCGCGAGCCGCCTGACCCGCCCGTCCGTACCGACGATCTGGAGAGAGACATGACAGGACTGACCAAACGGCTCCGCGAGCTGACCCGAAGGTGGCGCCGACAGGCACCACCAGCCGTTGACCTGGACGACCCGCAGGTGCGCCTCGACTTCGCCGACCCGGGATGGCGCGTGCGCCAGTCGCGATCGGCGGCGGAAGCGTCGTGGGATGGGCGACCGCCGCCGAGCCGATCGAGCCTGACGGCGATCGTGTACCTGGTCGAGCCGATCGTGAGGAACGCTGACGGCACTTTGGACACCGTGCACGGACCGCTGGACCTCGACCACGCACTGGTCACCGGTTCAGCAGCGGGCCCACGGAGGAGACCAGAGGACGACCCAGGACGCCATCCGAGCACCCATCAGCTGGACGACACGACGCTACGCGAGATCCAGAAGGCCGAGTACGGCCTCTCCGATGAGCAGCTGGACGCCATGAGAGAACTCGGGCTCCTCTGACATCCCAAGGGCGCAACCCGCATCGCGCACGGAGGAGTTCTGTCACCCCCCTGCCCCACAGTGGTACATGAGAAGGAGGAACCACCCATGCACATCAACGCCCACCTCGACGTCGACCTGATCGCTCTGGAGAGCGACGACACTGTCACCGTCATGCTCGAGCTCGACGCGCCGCACGCGCCCGAGACCTCGCAGCCTCGTCCGGAGCACACCGCCGTGGTCGTGCTCGACCGCTCCGGGTCTATGTCCGGCCCTAGGCTGGCGCACGCCAAGCGCGCGCTGGTCGACCTCGTCGGCCGCCTGGACGACCGGGACCGGTTCGGTCTTGTGGTCTTCGACGACCAGGCCAGCGTCGCCATCCCGGCCGGCAAGGTCGGCAGACCTCGGCCGCGACAGGCTCCGACACGACATCGCCAAGATCGGCCCGGGCGGCATGACCGACCTGTCTTCGGGGTACCTGCGCGGCTTGCAGGAGGCCCGGCGGGTCAGCACCGACACCGGCGCCACGCTGGTGCTGCTGTCCGACGGCCACGCCAACTCCGGCGAGACCGACCCGGTCAAGCTGCAGGGCGTGGCACACGCCGCCGGCAAGCAGGCCATCACGACGTCCACCATCGGGATCGGCACCGGCTACGACGAGAGCATCCTGGCGGCCCTCGCGGCCGGCGGGCTGGGCAACCACGCCTTCGCCGAGCACGGCGACGCCGCAGCCAAGGCCGTCGCCGACGAGCTCGACGGGCTGCTGTCCAAGACGGTCCAGGCCGCGAACCTGCTCATCGAGCCGACCGGCGACGTGACGTCGATCGCCCTGCTCAACGACGGGCTGCCCGCGCAGCGCGTCGAAGGCGGCGTCCTGGCCGAGCTCGGCGACTTCTATGCCGGCGAGACCCGAAAGGTCACCATCCGGATCGACGTCCCCGCCATGGCCGCCCTCGGCCTGGCGCAGGTCGCCACGCTCACCCTGAACTACGTCGAGCTGCCGAGTCTGACCCAGCACACGGTCACCGTGCCCGTGTCGGTCAACGTCGTCCCGTTCGACGTCGCACAGGGCAGGGTCCCGGACCCGGTGGTTCAGCGGGAGGTCCTCTTCCTGGAGACCCAGCGGGCGAAGAAGCAGGCCGAGGAGGCCCTCGCCGACGGGGACCTCGACGCGGCACAGCAGCATCTGTCCCGGGCGAGCCAGTCGCTGGCGTCCGCCCCGAACGTCGATCCTGGACGATGACCTGCGGGCCGAGTCCGACTGGCTGGCCGAGTCGAGCATGTCTCTGACCGACCGGGATGCTGCCTACAACAGCAAGCGGCTGCGGTCGGACTACCTGCGCAAGTCCCGCGGCTACAAGTCCCGCCACCAGGGCGGCGAAGTCACCACCGATGGTCCGAGCGGGGGATCGGAGTCGGGCAGCAGTGACGCCGCCTGACACCTCGCCGGGCAGCACCGTCACGGTGCTGCCCGGCGACCCTCGGTCCCCGGTCGTCCTCCACGTCCCGCACGCCGCCACGACCATCCCGCGCAGCGTCCGGGACAGGATCCTGCTCGACGACCCGGCACTCGCTGTCGAGCTTGGCCACATGACCGACGCCGGCACTGGAGAAGATCGCGACCGCGGCGCATGGGTCTGCCTCTCCGGTGCCCTGGGTGTTCCGCAACGACCTGTCGCGACTGGTCGTCGACCCGGAGCGGTTCCCGGACGAGCGGGAGGAGATGCTGGCTGCAGGCATGGGGGCGGTCTACACCCGCACCTCACACGGACAGCCGCTACGCCACCCGGACCCGGGACACGAGGCTGACCTCCTCCAGAGCTACTTCCACCCCTACGCGACGGCCCTGGCCGACCTCGTAGACGCGCGACTCGCCGCCACCGGGAGCGCCGTGATCGTCGACCTGCATTCCTACCCGGCCCACGCGTTGCCCTACGAGATCCATCCGGGCCGCCGACGACCAGCCGTGTGCCTCGGGCGTCGACGAGACGCACACACCGCAGTGGCTGGTCGATCTCGCTGCGCGCCAGTTGGCCGTGCTGGGGGAGCCCGTGGTGAACGAGCCCTTCGCGGGGACCTACGTCCCGCAACGGCACTACCAGCAGGACCGCCGAGTGCTCTCGATCATGCTCGAGCTCCGCCGAGACGAGCTGTCGGCACCCGACGTCCTCCGCCAGAGGCTGCCGCAGGTCACCAGCCTCGTCATCTCCGTTGCGGCCTAGCGGTCTGCAGCCACCTCCGCGTTCTGGCTGGCCTTGCAATCGCCTGGCAGTGGCCCGGCCTCGGCCAGGCGGCTGCCGCGGTCACCAGGGTCGTCACCTCCCTTGCGGCATAGCCGCCTGCAGTCACCTCCCACGTCCAGGCAGGGCCTTGCCCTCGCGTGGCAGTCGATCGGCCACCTGGCCACGCTGGTCTCCGCTGCTCGTCGTGGTGTGCGTGCTCGACGAAGGAGCAGAGCGCGGAGATGAGGGTCATCTGCTCGACGTCGCGGGCCCTGGTGTCGAGCAGGTCGTCGGTGCAGATCAGGTAGGCGAGGCAGCGTGCCCGACTGATGGCGACGTTGAGGCGGTTCTTGGAGAACAGGAAGTCGGCGTTGCGGGGCATGAACTCCGCCGACGACGTGGCCATGGAGAAGATCACGACTGCGGCTTCTCGGCCTTGGAACTTGTCGACGGTGCCGACCTCGACCCCCGACGTCGCTGGGTCGGACTGCAGGGTCGCGGTCAGCAGGCGCCGCTGGTCGTTGTACGGGGTCACCACGATCACGTCATCCACGGTGAGGGGCCGCGTCTCTCCGTGACGGTCCGTCCACTCGGTGCCGACGAGTCCGCGGATCGTCGCGGCTACCAGGGCGGCTTCCTCGGGTGACTCGGTGGACCGGCCGGTGTGGTCGGCGCGGATCCACCGCAACCCGGTGCCCGCCGCGGTGGCCTGGACGGCGCAGGACGTCTCGCTGGTCAGCCGGCCCTCGTACATGACGTCGGAGATGAACTGGCACACGTCGGGGTGCATGCGCCAGGTGGTGTCGAGCAGCACGCCCTGCTCCGGAGGGAAGGTCTGCACGCCCTCACCGAGCAGGTGTTCGAGGGCACTGACGCCGGAGCGGTTGGGGTGGCTGGCTTGGGCCACCTGAGGCAGTTGTTGCGGGTCGCCGAGCAGGAGCACGTTGTGGGCCGAGATCGAGGCCGCGAGGGTGTCGGCCAGTCCGAGCTGTCCAGCCTCGTCGACGACGAGCACGTCGACCGGATTCGCGCGCATGTCGGTGCTGGCGAACAGCCAGGGGGTGCCGGCGACGACGTCGTACTCGCCGACGGCGACCTTCTTGTTGGTCGTTGAGGTAGTCGACGCCGTCGACTGGCCCGGTCTTGGCCTGGCGGGCTGCGCGGAGTGGGCTTCCTTCTTCGGCGAATCGGTCGACGACGGCCTGCATCTGGTTGTCGATGGCCTGGTGGCTCATGGCGGTGATGCCCACGCGTTTGCCCTGCTGCACGAGGGTGTGGATCACGTGGGCGCCGGTGAAGGTCTTGCCGGTGCCGGGCGGGCCCTGGACGGGCAGGTAGCTGCCCGACAGCTGCGGCACCCAGTCGCAGAGCTCGTGGTAGCCGCCGACCAGGAGACCCTGAGTCGGGGCCCCCGCCGGGGAGGAAGACCGTGGCATCCCGGCGGAGCAGGGCGTGACCGACCGCGCTCGCGTCTCCGGCGAGCATCTGGTCGGCCAGCTGCGATGAGCGCCTCAGGCTTGGGCGCGTCCCGCACAGCCCCCCAGTGCACCAGCGCGGTTGGGATGAGTCCGTCGTCGGTCATGTGCGTGTTCGCGACGACGCGCAACGTGCCAGCATCTCGGTCGACTGCTTCCACGTCGAAGAACGACCACTGCTGCTCGGTCAGCGCGACGATGAGGCTGGAGCCGGGCGTGATGTCCGGGTCGACCGGCTGCGGGGGGAAGGAGAACAGCGCGGCGGGCTGGTCGAGCCGCTTGCCGGTCCTCGCGTGGAAGCGGTCCTGGTATCCCTCGAATGTCAGGCGGGCGATGACGCTGGGGGACTCCAGCTGCTCATGCTCGTCGGCCCGTGACAGCCGCAGACGGTCGGCCGACAGGACGCGGCGTTCACGGCGCCAGTAGCCGAGCAGGTCGCCCATGAGGTGCTCTGGGGTGCCGGGGCCGAAGGCGTGGAGGGCCTCGATGCGGGTGTCGAGGTCCTCGTCGTCCTCTCGGGGTTCGAGGACGGCGTCGCGCCAGGCGATGTCGCCGGGTCGCTGGGCCACGAGCCAGTCACGCACCGCGAGCGTCGCGCGGACGTCGTCCTCGTTGTAGCGGGCGATGCGCTCGAGCCGGTCGGGTGCGCTGTCGCGCATCCAGTGCTCGTACTCCACGACGGCGCCGGCGCCGCGGTCGATGTCGTGGCTGCGTTCGTAGCCGGGCAGTTGCTCGATGCTCTTGAGCCCGTAGGACTCCACTCCGGCCTGCAGGGCGCCGGTCACGATCGGGTACAGGTCGACGAACAGGCCGGTCGCGATGAGCTTCTCGAGCTCGAGCTCGGCGACGCCGTACTGGGCGGCCAGCCGCTCCAGGGCGCTGCGTTCGGTGTGGTTGTAGTGGTAGACGTGCATGCCGGGGAACTGCTCTCGACGTGCAGCGAGGTACTGCACCAGCTGCTCGGTGGCGCGGGCTTCCTCGTCCTGGTCGTGGGACCAGATCGCCCGGTAGCGCCAGTCCCCGTCCTCGTGCTCGATGAGGCCCATCAGGAAGAACAGGCCGACGTCGGCCTTCCAGAACGGGTGTCCCTCGTAGTCGAGGAACACGTCACCCTCGTCCGGTTCCGGCAGTGCCGCGAATCCTCTCAGCGTCGGTACTGCCGGGACGGTGCCGGTGGCCGGTTCCTCGTCGCCGTCGGGGTCGTCTGCCTCGATCAGCTCGAACGGCGGGGGATCGGTGGGTGGCGCCTCACGTGCGCGGACCTGGAGCGCCGCCTGGCGGGTCAGACGATGCTGTCGCTGCGGATCGAGGTCGGTGACCTCGCGTTCGAGGGCCGCGAGGGCGGCGATCGAGTCCACCCCGTCGCTCTCGAGGAGGGTGCGGTCGGCCCGGCGAATGCTCGCGACGTGGACGAGGGAGTCCGCTGCTCGCCACTCGGCGTCGCAGACCTTCTCGAACTCGCAGAAGCCGCAGTGGTCGCACGGCTCGGGCCGTGTCGCCTCCGTGGGCGGCTCGGCGACGAGCGCGGCGAGCTGGCTGCGGAGGCGGCGCCAGTAGGGCAGGACGTCCTGGGCCCGGACGGTCTCGCGCTGACCGGAGCCGAGCTCGATGTGGACGTGCTCGGGCGCCTGCCCGGTTCGCGCGGCCAGTGCTTCGGCGTAGAAGCACAGCTGCAGCACATGCCCGGGCTTGGCCGCGCTCCGTGCCAGCTTGGCGTCGACCGGCTCGTAGCCGACCGTGCCGTCCTCGGCAACGACGCGTTCGAGGAAGTCGGCGATGCCGCGGATCCCGTCGTGGACGAACGGCATCTGGTAGACCACCTCGTGGCCGGCGTCGAGCACGTCACCGACTCGATCCACCCAGCCGGCGAAGGACTCGCCGCGGTTGCGCTGGGGAACCTCGAAGACCTCCACCCCGTTGGCTCGGTAGCGGGCCAGGACCTCCTTCTCATGCGCGTCGCCCTTGTCCAGCAGCATCCGCGCCATCTCGCCGAGGAGCTGGGGTTCCTGCTCACGCTCGCCCCGATCGACCTCGTGCCGCAGGGTGAGGAAGTGGGCGCAGTCGAGCCAGGCGGTGATCTTGGACGGCGTCAGCAGCCGCTCGGCCCCCACCGTTGGACGGCCCGCTGGCGCCATCATCGGCGGCCATCGACGGTGCGGCGGGGGTGCGAGCCGTCCGGTGTGGGGAGTCGCTGCTCATATCGTGGTGGGGGCTGGCAGCGGCTTGGTGGTGTAGGCGTACCAGCCGGGCGTTGCCACACCATCGGCCCGGAAGACGACCTTGTTCACGGTGCCCCGCTGGTTGGCGACGACGGGCCACGGGCTGTCGGGGCCGTTCTCCGCGACGTAGGCCAGGTACTCCTGGACCGCCGACCGCTTGGTGTCGGCGTTCAGCACGACCTGGGTGCCGCCGAGACGGATACGGACCCAGGGCTTCCCGCCGAAGGACCCGACGTCACCGATCGTCTTCTCCCCGGTGCGCAGCCAGTCGCGCAGCAGCGCGACCAGCTCCTCCTTGGTGTCGACGGTGGTGTCCTTGGGGATGCTGGTCACGGCGCCCTCCTCGGCGATGGCAGCTGGTCGTAGCGGGGCCCCCAGGTCGGCCACGACCTGGACGATCTGCTCCCGGCGGGCATGGGAGATCCCCCCGTTGGGGAAGGTCAGGTTCCATCCGACGAACACGGTTCCGTCAAGGGTGCCCGTCATCATCTCGAACCTGTTCCCCGGGGTCGGGGATAGCGGCACGGGTTCCAGCTGGACTCCGAGGTGCTCGACCTCGCGCATCACCCGACGGCCGTTCATCAGGACCAGCCGGATGCTCTCCTGGGCGAGCTGCTGACGCAGGAACTCTCGGTCGCGTTCGATCAGGCTGCGACGCACCCCACGACTCGGGATCTTGTTCCACACCGGTGCCGTGGCCCACTGCACCAGGTCGAGGTGGACGCCGCTCCCATCGGAGTAGGAGGCGCCCAGCGCATCGGCCAGCACGCGGTCGAGCGGCCGGAACCAGCGCCAGTAGGGGTTGGGTCCGTCGAAGTAGCCGTAGCACGCGTCGAGGATGCGCAGCACCTGCTCGTCGTCGGCGTCCTCGGGCCGGGCCAGGCCCAGAGTGGCGAGCGACTCGAACCTCTGCCGGTCGCCGGCGAGCCATTCCCCGGCCTCGACGAACTCGGAGTCGCTGGGGTTCAGGCCCAGCGTCGCCACCCACGCCGAACGGACGTCGCCGAAGCTCACGACCGGCGTCGACCCGTCGAGCACGAACGCCGCGTCGGGGTAGGGCTGGCGGACACGGTCAGCCAGGTAGGGCTCCACCTCCGACAGGCCGTGCCCCGAGACCCGACTCACGATTCCCCCCGCGCCGGTGGGGTGGCGTGAACGCCAAGTACGCAGCCGGCCTCTGTCACTCGGTCGACGACGTGCTGCCAGATGTCCCGAACCGCACCCGGGTCGCTGAACACCCTGGTGCGCACCGACATGCGCAGGTTGGGGTTGATCAAGTCCGCGAGCAGTCCGGTGGGTTCGAGCACGGGGCGAGCGAACCCCTCGGGCGCGTCGTCGTGGAGGACGGCGGGGAAGAAGCTGTAGGGGCTGTCCACGCCCGGTGTGTACTGCCGGCCGACGTAGTGGTGGATGGTGGTCGCCTTCTCCGGTGCGGCTCCGCTCTGAAGCGGCGCGATCACCATGTCGGTGAGCAGGTCCTCGCCCCACGGACGGGCCTCTCCCGGCTCGGTGGTGATCCGGTCGTGCCGATGATCGACGACGAAGCAGGTGTCGAGGGCGAACGCAGGCTCGTCGTTCACGACTGCGCTACGGCCGAACAGGATGAGCGACCCGCTTGGGATGCCCCGCAGTGGTCTGATGCCCATCCGGCAGTTCGTGTAGAGGAACCGGTCGCCGAACACGAGCGGGTCAGTGTTCTGGTGCGAGCCAGCCGGGCGCTCTGCCGGGAGGAGGGGCTCGTGGAACACGCTCGGGTGGTAGGGCTCGACTGGTCCGTCAGCACGACGCCACCGCGACGGAGCCTCCCACTCGCCCCAGAAACCCAGCTTGACGCCCTCGCGGTGCGTCGACGTGGTCGGGTCCACCGCCGATCCGGAGGCCACCAAGTACTTGCGGTTGTGGACTGTGCCCTCTTCCTTCCACTCCATCACGCCGGTGCGTTGCTTCTTCGGCCCGAGGTATCGGGCGCCCGTGTACTCGAATCCCGGGTGCGGGAACTGGATGACCCTGAGTGGCTCAGTGCTGACTGTCGCGTGATTGCTGCTCATGGCACCTAGTGTCCAGCAGGGGGGTGACATTATCCGGGGCCCGACATCCCATACGGCGGGCCTGTCACGTCCCCGAGTTGCCCGTCGCCGGTGTTCCCGATGGCGACGAGTTCTCAGGGCGCCTCGGGCGGAGTCCATGGTGATCAAGGAGCCGTGCAGCGAGCACGGCACCCTCGTCGTGAAGGTCTTCGTCGTCGAGGTCCAGACCCGCACCGGCTGCGATCCGCATGAGCGCACATCGCCACTCGACCGGGGGCAGGAGGTGCGCGGTGAACGTGAGACCCGTCTGGTCCGTCCGCCCAACGTCCAACCGTTCGGACCACAGCTCGACCGCCCATCGACTGCGGTGCTCGACGTATCCCGTCACCGGCGTCGGTTCACGAGCCGCGATTGTGAGGGCCAGCGCATCCGCCGGGCGCTCGAACGTCTCGTCGAGGACTTCCAGCTCCCGGATGCGGTTCACCAGGAAGGTCCTGATCTGACCGTTGTCGTCGAGTGGTCCTGCATCCACCTCGGCCCCGCGGGCGGAGTAGTTCAACTCGTACGGCTCGATGACACGATCGGTCACGCCAGGATTCCAGGCACGGGAGTACACGATTCGCACACGCCGGCGCTCCTCGATGGCCCGCCGCAACGCCGCCGCGTACCTGCTGCGGTAGTGGCGAGGTCGGCGAACTCCCGGCAGAAACCGACTCCGGAGGAGTTCGACAGCGTCGCTGAGGACGCCGTTCCCCGGCTCCTCCGCAAGCATCTGCTCAGCCGCCTGGTAGAGGGGACCGAGGACGGTCGCGTCGAACAACTCGATCCCGAGGATGTCCTCGGCAGGAACCACGAGCTCGACCACGTCATCGTCCGAGGGCTGCGGATCCGGATCTGATGCGTCGGCCGGTTCGACGACGAGGTCCCGGCGGCCTACCGCCAGCTCGAGGGCTTCTTCCCGATCCAGGTCTGCGTAGGCCTGGACCTGACGGCGAACCTCGTCCGCCGGAACTCCGAGCGCACCGGCCAGCTGACCGAAGGTCAGCCGACCGTCGTGATTGGCCAGCAGCCCGCACACCTCCGGCAGCAGAGGTCGGTAGCCGCTCACGCCGATCGCTCCATCGCTGCCAGGAGCATGTCGCGCAGGCGGTCCCGAACGGCTTCGGGACCGACGAGGCGCACTCTCGTGCCCAGCTCGAGCAGGCGGGTCAAGAAGGCCTCGAGGTTGGTCACGCTCACCTCAAGGCGTACCGCCCCCGCGAGTGCGGACGTCTCCAACCTTCGATGGCCCTGCACGCCGATCTGACCAACGACGTCCGGGAGATCCTCCTCGGCAGTGTCAACCACCACCGTGACCGGGGTCATGTCTTCCCGACGCATCGGGTCCCGGTTGGGTGGGGGTAGGTCGCGGGCCGGCCCTGCGGTTCCCGGAGGGTCTGCGAAGACGTCGGAGGCCCGATCGATGCGGAACATCTTCACGTCCTCGGGCGCGCCCTCCTCCTTGCCTCGCACGTACCAGGAGCCTCCGGAGAAGAACAGGTCATCCGGGTGGAGCCGACGCGGCCTCCCGTAGTAGTCGAAGCGCAGGACGCAGCGGTAGCGGATCGCGTGCTGGGCGACTCCGAGACCTTCCGGGCCGTGGTGAGGGGTTCGGTCGGAGCGTTCGGGGTCCAGGTCCTCGTACAACTGACCGAGCCCGGCCCGTTCCGCGGCCCGCAACAGCTCGGCACGTTGCGCGTCGTCGAACGTCTCCCGAATCCGGTTGTCGATGACGTGCAGGACGAACCTGTTCTCCAGTCCACGCACCACCGGCTCGATGTGCCAGCCAGACACCCTCAGTCCGGCCAGGTCACGGCGGAACTTGCGCACGTCACTCTTGTTGCCGGGGTCGAGACCCATGACCCTCATCAGCTGTGCACCCGTCCGACCCTGACGCTCAGCGGCCGCCAGAGACCGCAGCATGGCTGCCACCCGACGATGCTGCTCGTCGGCCGGCCGTCCCGGTCGTCTCCCCATCGCGCTCCTAGCGTCGAACTGGCTCAACAGTGCCCTAAAGCCATCAGGCCGAAACGCTCCCGAATCAGAATCGTTATCCGTTGCGAACCGGCCGAGTGAGCCAATGCTTCCGGCGGCAGCCTCGGCGGATGGGGTCCACTGGTCATGTCCGTGAGGTGGTGGAGTGCCGGCCGCGGGCACGGCCATCACACGAGCGACGTGATAACAGCCCGGACTGGCTACCCCCCACGCGATAGGCCATCGAGCAGCGCGATGTCACCCAGGGCCAAAGGCCGCCGGGCTTGCCAAGCGCACCGAGTAGCCCGGGCTTCGAAGCGAGAGTGAAGAAGCGCTTCCTGCCCGGCTCGGTCGCTGCTCCTAGATCGACACGTTTGGTCCGTACCCCGGACAAGGAGTTCTTGGCATGGCGCCTCGAGCGTTCTCCTGATGATTCTGTCGGACCTCGACAGGATGCTCCACCAGTGCTACTCCTAGGGCGGCCCCAGCAGCGCAGCGAGCGTCAACGGCCTATGGCGCACGGGTCACGTGTCGTGTATCGGCAGGTTTGACCGGCCACGAGGCGGGGGACGTGACCTCAGGCGTAGAGCGTCCACGGCGGTCGCTGGGGCATCAAGGCGTGGTGACATAGGCGTGCATGGCACGATAATCAGCCTGCGGCGATGGGGGAGCCGATGAACGACCAAGCGTGGTCGGAGTACCTGACCTGGGACCGCGTCCTGCTGGGCGCCTTCTTCGACGGACATGACGGCGAACCGGTCTACCTCGACATGGACGAAGACCGGCTGGGCCTCGTGGCCCAGCAGCTCGGCGTCGATCCGTCCAGCGTCGAGGGCAGGCTGACCGAGGTGGTCGGCCGCACGCTTGAGCTCGACCGCCGAGATGTGTTCAGGCGTCATCGACGTGGTCTTGTGGAATGGCGAAGGGAAGCGGCCCGCTCAAGACATCACGGCGAGCGAGTTGCCCAGCCCTCCTGTGCTGCCCCTGCTTTCTGTGTTCGTTCTCGCAGCCGAGCGGATGGGGACGTCTGACGAGATCGCGGTTCATGCCTATTACCCGCGCCTGTACGAGGTACTCGGCGTCGTTGATTCTGGTCAACAGAAGCGTCTCCGAGACGCGTTCCAGAGTCGGTCCGAGGGTTTCTGGGCGGCGTTGAACCAGTGGCTGAGCAGTGCGGACGGCCGCTACGGGCTGCCCACCGCGTACTCGATCAGCCATCGGTACATCGGCGTGCCCATGTCGCAGGCCCTCGTCCGCGAGTATGACCGTCGACGGTTCCCCGGCCTGTACCGGCAGTTCGGCCTCGCACCTGGCACCGAGATGGCGCCAAGTGACATGCAGCGCCTGCTCGACATCTGGATCGAGCAGGAGCCCTCGCCTGTCAGTGCTGGGCTGGCCCGGCTCTGGCGTCGCCCGCAGACCCGGGAGCGTATCGCTGAGGTTGCTGCCCTCGAGTTGTTAGCCTGGGAAGGAGGATCACCTTCTGATTCAGAGACTGACACGACCACCACAAGTTCTGCCAGGCTCGCTGCCCTACTGCGAACGATCCCACCCCGGCTCGAGCTGTCGTTCCTTGCAGAGGCCGGATCCCCACCGGCCGAGACGATGCTGGTGGATACGGCCGAGGAGGAGCCTGAGCCGCCATGAGCCCTCTGCCCGGCGGCTGGGTGCGTCCTGCCTCACACACCGGTATCGATACTGGCTCCCTGCTGGGTGGCTATCTCCAACTGACTGACCCGAAGACTGGCCGCTCGGTGGATCGCAGGCCGCGGCGTGTCGTCCCGCTGCGCCGCGACGAACTTCTCAATCTCTTCGTGGAGACGGAGCGGGTCCAGCGGCGAGGATGCCATGCTGTTGGTCGCCGACGACCCCGTACCTACAGAGGCAGACGATGGCAGCTCCTCGGCCGGATCGCTCGCCGGGGTTCCGCCAGCTGAGCCCGGTCTGCCTCAGGGCTGGACGCTCGTCACCGACGTCGTGGTCATGTCCGGGATCAGCGGGAACGCACCTCGGGCTGACCTGGACGTCCTGGTGCCCGCTGGTCGCGGCCCAGTTGTCCTTGTCTGGCGGCCTTCGCCTGCCAGGCCGCATCCGCCGCTGGAGCAGTCTGCAGCCACCCGAGATTCGCGCTGTCGCCCAGGACGCCACCCACGTGGAACTCCTGCTGGGCCCGGCTGGCCACGACCTACAGACGATCGTGCCGTCGACGGCAGCGCTCGGACTGCTTCGCACCAGTGGGAGAACGACGACCCAGCCATCGTTGTCGACCTGGGGGCAGCAGGACTGCAGGACGGCGACTACGAGATCACGCTGCTCGCGGATGGCAAGGTTCGCCAGAAGTCACTCTTGCGGCTTAGGTCGGCCCGCACGCCCGACCGGCTCTCCTGGGAGGTCGGCGGAGCGGCTGCTCCACGTGGTCGACGACCCACTCAGCGTGCGGAGCGCCCAGGTATGGGACGAGGTGGCCGACATCCTCGTGGATGGTGCCGAGACGTTAGGCCCGCCGCAAGGTCTCCCGACCTGGGAGCCTGCCTATCGGTGTGACCTGGCTTCAGCCGCGACCGGAGGGAATCGATCCGACCACCCCCGTTGTGGTCGCACGCCCCGACCCGACCAGCTGCATGGTGACGGGTGCCCACCGGATGCACCTTCCCGACGCCGGTCCAGGACGACCGACCGCACGCTTCATCACCGGAGAGTGCGAGGGCTGCGGCTTGGTGAAGCGCTACCCAACTTGGCTGTCCTTCCTCGCGACTCGGCCGCCAGAGGAAGCGGCACGCCGCCGTTACGGCAGACGTGTCGCGCCTCCCACCTGTGCGCCATGCCGGCCCTCGGCTGGGACGCGGCCTGGGACGCACTTCTGCACCTAGGCGGAGGCCCAGCCTCGACTGCTGGACCGGGTCGCCCAGCAGGTCGAAGGGTCCCTGCTGTTCGTCGAGGAGTTCACCCGCTCCCTGGAAAGCCTGGCCGCCATCGAGGTCGCTCGGTCCGCTGGACACGACGCCCAGGCCTGGCACGTGGCTGAACCCTGCTTGGCCGAGACCACGACGGGGCCGCTCGCGGTGCTCGGGGCGTGGAGACCAGGGCTGCTGGACGAGCTGTCCGACTTCCTGTCCGCAACGCGGCATAGCGCGGACATCGTCGAGACAGCGGGCATGAAGATGCGCCTCATCTCCGGGCCCCCGACGGCTGCGCTCGAGCACTGGGCCGAGCAGCACGGGGTGACCATGGTGCCGGATGCTGCCCGGGCCATGGGGGCTGCCTTGCCCCCGCTGGGGGAGGTTGGTGCGGCGCTGGCACGGATGCAGATGCCCGCCTTCCGGCAGGCCGACGGTTCCATCCGGAGTCGGCTTCGTGGGTGCCGGTGCCGCATGCATCGATGCCCCGGGGTCGTACCGACTGACCAGTGGCTTCCTGACTCGTGACGTGTACCGGTCGGCCGACGACGTGGACGCTGGGACGGTCGCGCAGTCCGACGTCTACCTCTCGAAGCATCTTGCTGCTCGCGACGATGGCCGAGTGCTGCTCGCCTACACCCGCAGGAGCCAGAAACTGGTCGTCCCTCTCGGGGCCGACCTGCCGGGCTTGTACGCCCGAGTGGCTGTCTTGTGCAGTGGACGCCTGCCGACGCCTACCCCAGAAGAAGCGATACCTCGTGTATCACGATGTGCCGCACGATGTTGCTGACATGATCGCCGGCCTGCTGACCGGGTGAGGAGACCCATGACCGACCCGCTCGCGCTCAGCCACGACCTCCGCGAGGCCTACCTGCGCTACTACGACACCGCGTTCTGGCTGCGCGACCCGCGACTGGTGGCTGAGCGGCGAGCACTGCTGGAAGCCGAGGGACACCTGTTCGCCGACCCCCTGATCGAGCCGGTCCTGCCCTACCCAGCTACCGAACCGCTCTCCGACGTCGCCGCGCGGGCCGCGGCCGACGCCGACGCCGTCTCGCTCGTCGGACGTGCTCTGCTCGGGGACTTCACCGCACCCGGCGAGGAGATCCGGCTGCGTCCGCACCAGGCTGACGCGCTGCGACACAGCCTGCCCTCGGGCGCCGGCCCCGGCCGCAACGTCGTCGTGACCTCGGGCACCGGCTCGGGCAAGACCGAGTCGTTCCTCCTGCCGGTCCTCACCCGACTGGTCCAGGAGGCCAGGCCTGGCCCGCCCAACCCCAGCCGGACCTGTGGTGGGACGCGCCGCAGGCCGAGACCTGGCGGCCGCTACGGGCGACTGAGACGCGACCGGCCGCGATCAGGGCGCTGGTGCTCTACCCGACGAACGCGCTGGTCGAGGACCAGATGGCGCGCGTGCGGCGGGCGATCGAACAAGTTGCACCAGGAACTGCCCGACCGACCACTCTGGTTCGGGCGGTACACGGGGATCACCCTCGGCTCCACCACGCCCCCACCGAGAGGCAAGTCGGAGAAGGTGGCCGAGGTCGCCGCGGAGCTGCGGGCCTAGACAGGGAGTACCGAGACCTCGTCGACGCGGGCGCCAGCCGAGACGACCTCGGCCTGTTCCCCAACCCTCGGCAAAACGAGATGCTCGCCCGCTGGGACATGGCCGCCAGCCCGCCCGACCTCCTGGTGACCAACTACTCGATGCTCAACGCCATGCTCATGCGGGACCTCGAGGACCCCATGTTCGACGCGACCCGCCGCTGGCTCGAGGACGACGAGGCGCACGTCTTCACGCTCGTCGTCGACGAGCTGCACCTCTACCGTGGCACCCAAGGCAGCGAGGTCGCGATGATCGTTCGCAACCTCATGAGCCGGCTCGGGCTCGACCTGGACAGCGCGCAGCCAGCCGTGATCGGCACGAGCGCGTCGCTCGACCGACGATGAGGACGGGCCGCGAGTACCTCGAGCAGTTCTTCGGCGTCCCCGGCGACTCGTTCTTCGTCACCGCGGGTCAGCCCGCCGCCTCCCTCCACTGACTCCCGCTTGACCCGCACCGACGTGCTCGAGCGCTCCAGAACGACACGCCGGTCGGTGATCCGCGACGCTGTCGCAGGCTCGTCGCCGCCGCGTGCCGGGACCGCGAGACGACGGGTCCGGGCGACACCGGCCGCCCAGGAACCTCGCCCGACAACTCTTCGACGAGCCAGACGACGGGACAGCCTCGGCAGCCGTGCTCCCTCGCTCGAACGCCCCGACACCGACGCGGAACAGTCGTGCCGCTGCGTGCTCACCTGTTCGCGGACGCGGCCGCGGGCTATGGGCCTGCTCCAACGTTTGGCCTGCTCCGGGGTCGAGGAGCAGGACCGCGTCGATCGCCCGATCGGTCGTCTCATCCTCGTCCCCGCCTCGACCTGCCCGGACTGCGGAAGCCGTGTCCTGAGCCTGCTCTACTGCTTCGAGTGCGGCGACGTCAGCCTCGGCGGGTTCGTTCTCTCCGAGCAGGACGGAACGCTGGCCCTGGGCCCCACTGCCCCCTCCACGACGACCGAGCCTCAGCCCGTCTTCCGCAGGCCCCGCCGTGACTACCGCTGGTACTGGCCCGGCAGCAAGCCCGTCCAGGACGGCCTCTCGTGGAGCAAGACGCGACCCGACGGCAAGACGGCCAGCTTCGCCTTCATCCCCGCGACGCTGAACCCGTCAACCGGGCTGCTCGAGCCAGCCATGGGAGAATCGACCGGCTGGACGCTGGCTGCGGGCAACGAGCCGACGGGTGTCGGGCGGGGTCCGGCGTTGCCCGACCGATGCCCCCGGTGCGACCAGCGAGGCCACAACCCGGACAGCGACCGATTCTGGCGAGCCGTCGTGCGCTCACCTATCCGCGCCCACACCTCGGGTGTGGCTCAGGCAACGCCGACCTACCTGTCCCAGGTGGTGCGCAGCCTCGGCGCCGATGACGGCGACTACCGCACGATCGTGTTCACCGACAGCCGAGACGACGCCGCGCGCACTGCCAGCGGAGTGGCCCGCAACCACTACCGTGACCTAGTCCGGCAGATGGTTCGTCGAGCCCTCGACGACCCGGCCCGGACCCGGTCGACCTCCTGAGCGATTCGTCACCGACCCGGGCAGCCTCGGACCGGCGGAGATCGCCGCCGCGCAGGCTCTCGCCGCGAAGCACCCGGACGTCTACGAGCTCATCCAGAAGTCCCAGTTCCAGACCGCTTGAGCCGGCGGAGGAGGCTGCCATCGAGGAGGTTCGCGAGGCCGGCAGCGGTGCGCCGACGAGCTGGGTGGCAGTGCGTGCACGCGTCTCACGCGCCATGGTCGATCTTGGCGTGCCCCCGGGCGGTTCGGGCCCGCGGATGGCCAGCTACGGCGGCGAGCCCTGGTATCGCTACTACGACCCCCCGACCGAACGTCCGGACGCATGGACCACCGTCGACCCTGCGGCACGTTCAGAGGGCGCTCAGGCGTTCAGGACGGCTTGAGCAGCGGGATCACCGACGCCGTCTTCGATCGTGCCCGCCGCGACCTTGAGTCGACCGGCCTGGCTCTTGGTCCGCCCGGTGTCGCTGGACGTGAGCCGGAGTCCACTGCGCCCCGATATGGCCGAGCAAGTGGTGGCGTCATGCCTTCGAATCCTCGGGCTCAGCAAGCGCTACGACGGAGACGAGTACGCTGAGCCCCGGGCAAAGCCGCCTGCTGCCGTTCGCAAGTATCTGGCGCGCGTCGGGGAGCGCTGGGGCGTCGACACCGGCGAGGTGGAGGCCTGGGTCTCTGAAGTCCTCGCCGCGGGACCCGCCGCAACCGGCTGGATGCTGAAGACGAGCGATGTGGCCAGCCCACTCGGTTTCACGCGGGCCGGGGAGGGCACCTGGGTGTGCCCCCGCTGCCGCTTCATCCACCTGCACCCCTGCGCCGACGTCTGCGCCAACCGGGAGTGCTACGGGGGTCGGCCTCGTCGCCAGAACCCGTCGACCCCGACGAGGACGACTACTACGCCTGGCTTGCGCACCAACAACCCAACGGCTCGCCGTCGCCGAGCTGACCGGCCAGACCAAGCCACTGGAGGAGCAGCGCGACGGCAGCGATGGTTCAAGGGCGTCCACCTCCCAGAGCCGCGCGAGAACGACCTCACCTGCCAGCTCGACGTCCTCAGCGTGACCACCACCATGGAGGTCGGGGTCGACATCGGCTCGCTGCGAGCCACGATGATGGCCAACGTGCCCCCGCAGCGGTTCAACTACCAGCAGCGAGTCGGCCGTGCCGGGCGTCAGGGGCAGGCGTTCTCCTACGCGCTGACCTTGTGCCGCGACCGCACCCACGACGACTACTACTTCAACAACACGCTGACCGGATGACTGGGGACGTCCCGCCCCAGCCCTTCCTCGACCTCGGCGGCCCGGATCGTTCAGCGCGTCCTCGCCGCGAGTGCCTCCGCGAGCGCGTTGCGGCCGGGTCGAGCGCTCCCGCCTGGACCCCGGCAAGCATGCACGGCACCTTCGGTCACGGTCGCCGACTGGCCAACCTCGCCGCGCCGAGGTCGAAGCCTGGCTCGACCGTCGAGAGTCCACGTAGCGTCCCATCGCAGAACGACTCGCAGCGAACCGGGCTCGCACTCGACCGAGGTGTCGAGGCCTGGACACGGTGGGCACGCGAACGACTTGTCCCCGCCATCGACGACGTAGCGCATACGAGGCCCGGGCTGGAGGAGCCCGAGCTGAGCGAGCGGCTGGCCCGTACGGCGTCCTGCCGATGTTCGGGTTCCCCACCCGTGTCCGCCAGCTGCTACGAGCAGCGGCCACGTCAAGGGGGGGACCCCGAGCCCTTGAAAGTGCGGCCGTCGCGGACCGGCCGCTGGACATGGCCGTCTCCAGCTTCGCACCCGGCGCGGTCGTGGTCCGCGACGGCTGGGTGCACACCGCCGTTGGCTTCGCGGCCTACACGCTGCAGGGCCGACTGGTGCAGCACACCGACCCCCTCGGCCCGGCCACGAGGCTCGGTGTCTGCCCAGACTGCAGCACGACCCTGATCGAGCCGGAGTCCGACGCCTGCCCGCGTCTGCGGCGCCGCACTCCCCGTCCGCGTGATGTACCAGCCGCGCGGGTTCCGGACGTCCTACAGCAGCAGGAGTACGACGAGGACACGGTCGACGCTCCCACGGCCGGCGCGCCGCTGCTGGCGGTCAGCGGTTCCGGCAGTCCGCCCGACGACAGTCTCGGTGCCGTCACCCTGCAGGTGCTACGAGCAGGCCCAGATCGTCCAGGTCAACGACAACTTCGGCGCCGGGTTCCCCCTGCTGCGGATGGGCGACGGCAGCGTCGTCGCGGCAGACCAGTCGCTGTACAGGCAGCGGACCTACGCGGTGCCCGCTCAGGGTGGGGTCGACATCGGTGAGGCAGCCATCGGCGAAGCTGACGCGTGACCGACGTGCTCACTGTCGCCCTCGAACGCGGGGACTACGCCAACTTGCACGGCGGGTTCGTCCCCGCCGACGCGCGGTACGGTCCCCGCGGGCCGCTCCGCCTACTGGTCGTTCGCCGAAGTGCTGCGACGGGCGTGCCAGGTCGCTCAGGACGTCGACCCGCAGGAACTCGTCGTGGGCCTGCACGCTTACCAGCTCGGCCACGAGCGCGCGTACAAGGTCTTCGTTGCCGATGCGCTGGACAACGGTGCGGGCTACGCGGTCGAATCGGCCGACCCGAGGTGTTCAAGGGCATCCTCGACCACGTCCGCGACGAGCTGACGCGACGGTTCACCGCCCCCGAGCATGCCCACTGCACCAGTTCCTGCCCGGACTGCCTCCGCTCCTACGACAACCGACGCCTGCACGGGGCTCTGGACTGGCGCCTCGCGCTCGACATGCTGGATCTGGCAGCCGGAAGGCCGCTGGAGCTTCCGCGCTGGTTCGACGGGGCGGGAACCGTGATCGATGGTTTCGTCCGACTTGCTGAAGGGGATCTGGTGTCGCATCTCGCCGCGACGGTCCCCATCGTGGTCAACCGCGACGCGCGCAAGGCCGTCGTGCTCGGGCATCCGCTGTGGCGCCGGGACGAGGACTACTTCACCGAGCTGCAGAGCGAAGCCTGGGCAGAGGCCGCCGACCTTGTCGGTGGCGGACCCGTGAGCATGTCAGACCTGCACGAGTTGGACCGGTCACCGCTTGAGGTGCTCAAGGAACTCTGGTGACTGCTCTCTGGCCCGTCCCCGCCCCCGAGCCCCTGAGCCAGCTGACTCCGACGACCGCATGGAGTCTCGACCAGTGCGGTGCCAGAGTCGGCTTCGCCCACGACCCGGCCACTCGTGGGTGGGCCAGGCCCACGGAACGCTCTGCCCTCGGGAGCGCAGTACACGCCGTCCACGAACAGGCCCAGCGCGGCGAGGCCGACGCGTCTCCACTCAGCCCGACGGACTGGGTCAAGCACGCCTGGGAGCAGGCGGTCGAGCGTGAGTCTGCCAGGCTCGCCGCGGCCTGGGCGCCCGCCGTTCCACCACCACCGCGGCTGTGGCCCGGCCACAACCTGACCAGAGTGCGCACCGTGCGGCATCTTGCGCAACTGGTCAACGAGCGACGGGGTCATCCGGCCCAGCCAGTTCCCGCAGCCCCGCCTGCTGCCCCGCCGGACCACGCAGCGAGGGTCTCGCTGCCGGCTGTCGAGGTCTGGTTCCGGGACCCTGCCCGTGGGCTCGCGGGAAAGCCGGACCGCGTGGAGATGCGAGACGGCAGGCTTCGCGTCGTCGACCTCAAGTCCGGCTCCCGCCAGAGCGAGCCGAGCGAGCAGCAGAGGTTCCAACTGTTGTTCTACGCCGGACTGTGCGAGTCCGAGATCGGGCGGCAGCCCGATGACCTGGTGATCGTCGACGCCTCCGGGCGTGAACAGCGCGTCCCGTTCACGCCCGCTGAGGTCCACAGCACGCGAGAGAAGGCGACGACCCTGCTCAGCGACTGGTCACAGGCGCTCCAAGGCGGCTCGATCATCCAGCTGGCCTCGCCCAGCGAAGAGACGTGCCGCTGGTGCCCGTTCCGCGTCGTGTGCAGCCCATTCGCCAACGCCCACACCCCTGAGTGGCGCACGACCCTGCTTGTGGGCGAGATCGTGGAACGCATCGATCGGGACGACCACAGCGCGTCGCCAGTTGCGCCGCGTCGACGTGACTCGTCCCGAGTGGACCAGGTGCGCCTCACCCAGTTTCCCCGGCAGTACCCCGGAGAACCCGGTGACACCGTGATTGCGGTCGACGTCGACCTCCTGGGTGTGGATGCCGCACGGGTTCGTTGGGACTCGCGTATAAGGGTGATCCCCACCCATGCGGGCGCGTAGCCTCAGGAGCCGACCACCGCCCTGGCCCGGAAGTTCGACCTGACCGTGCAGGGGTACCACGCTTCACTAGCCTCAGCGGATGCACCAGACCGCAGGTGATGTGCCGCCGTTCATCCCAGCCCAGACGACGGACGAGGCGACCGCCCGCATCTTCTCGCTCACCGGAGCGGCCGATCCTGGAACTCGCGGGGAGAAGCGGGCGATCGTCGCGCTGCGAGACGCCCTCGAACTCGATGTCCACGTCGCCCGAACGACTGCAGTCATGGGTC
This sequence comes from uncultured Actinomycetota bacterium, assembly GCA_963714455.1. Classification (GTDB taxonomy): domain Bacteria; phylum Actinomycetota; class Actinomycetes; order Jiangellales; family Jiangellaceae; genus CAVQGZ01. Next base: position 578,876 of record CAVQON010000015.1, on the reverse strand, counting down.
GGTGGGTTGCCGATGCGCTCGACGTCGAGTGGCGGCCCGTCTACGAGCACCGCAACACGGTCAGCCTGGCAGGTCTCAACGCCCTGCTGCGCGGTGCCACGGATGCCTACCGTCGAGGAGCGCTCCAGCGACTGTCTGGGCAGCGCCCGGCCGGGCTGGCCGACCCCCGCTGGGCAGCGTTCGAGCCCGCCCGATCGAAGATCGAGGCAGTCAATCGCATCAGCGTCCTCACCGGCTCAGGGCCCGAGTGGCTCGGACCTGGTAGCAAGGAGCACAAGCGGGTCCTCATCAACCTTGCCTCCTCACTGGCGCCTCACCTCGACACGCAGCTGTCCAAGACCAAGCTTGGAGCAGCACTCGCGGCCGAGTTCGATGCCCCATGGACCGACGCGTGTATCTCAACTGGCGAGACGATCTCCTTGGTCGGGCTGAACACGCTGCTCGCTGGTGCCGAGCTGAGGCTCGGCCGGCTCGGCGTCGCCCGTGCGATGCTCCTCGGTACACCTGAGGAGGAAGCGCAAGCCCTGGTCGCAGCCCTCGTCGACGCGTGGCGCGCTACCCGTGAGGATTCCGGCGCTCGGCGAGTCGTCTGGGACGGGCGCCGATGCATCCAGTGGATGCTCAACCAGGGCGTTGGCAACGGGCCCAACCAGAACGAGTGGCAAGGGTTCTACTGGGAGGCGCGAGGCCGAGCGGTCTTGAACGCCGCGTTCGCGGCCAACCCCGCCCCACCCCGGCTGGTGTACGGGAACACCACGTTCGACTACTCGCTGAGGTTCGTATGGGACCTCAAGGCGCACACGGAGGCGTGGCGCTACCCGGCCTCTGGCACGACCAAGCGAGGGCGCGCAGATGCTCCGTTGAACGACAAGGAGGCCATCAGGAAATGCCTGAGCCGAGCAGGGCCTGGGTTTCCTCGTCGTCGGTGGGGTCGCCGTAGCCGACGAGGATGGCTCGTTCGTCGAGTGGCATCGCGCGTTCAAGACCGCCAACGGCGTCAAGAAGAAGGCCGCGAACTCAGGCAAGTCCCGCGTCCGCAAGACAGCGTTCGAGCCGCGTCACGTGGAGGCGTTCTACTTCCACAACAGCCTCGAGCTGGACGCGTCCACAGCGGCTGGACACGTCACCGGCTTCAAGCAGGGAAGGCAGCGTCCCGGTGCCAAGGGAGGGCCAGGTAAGCCGCGGCGCCCCAAGTACAACCTGAACGTGCCGAAGGCCAGGTCGAGTGGTCTGGCCTGCGCCCGTCTCGACTGGCCGAGCTGACGTATCCGCCCAGCGCCTTGGGTGCTCGTCCGCCCACATGCGGCCCGTGCCAGGCGTGTCGTCCACAGGGGGCCTCACATGCATCAGCCAGCGAGACCGTCGAGTCATCGTTGGCCCGTGCCAGAACAAGCGCGACTCTTCGACCCGTCGTTCTTCGAACGGGTGTTCGGCGTGGTGTCGTCGCGGCAGGGCCGCGGCGCCAGGTAAGCTGCGCGACGTGCCGTTCACGTTCGCCGATCTCTTTGCAGGGATCGGTGGCTTCCACGCGTCGTTGTCCGCTGCCGGCGGACAGGCTGTGTTCGTCTCCGAGATCGACCCGCTGGCGTCTGCGGTGTACGAGCGGAACTGGGGTGGGCACGTGCGTCCGCGCGCCGGGCGCCCGTTGGTCGAGGGGGACGTCATCCCGCTGACCGACCCTGCGGTGACCCACGTCCCGGACCACGACGTCCTGGCTGCGGGGTTCCCGTGCCAGCCGTTCTCCAAGAGCGGCTTCCAGCGGGGGATCAACGAGACGCGAGGCACGCTGTTCTTCAACATCGCCAAGATCCTTCAAGAGCGCCAGCCACGGGTGATCCTCCTGGAGAACGTCCGCAACCTCGCCGGTCCTCGGCACCGTGACACGTGGGCGACGATCGTGCGCACCCTCCGTGACCTCGGCTACCGGGTGTCGTCCACGCCGACGGTGTTCTCCCCGCACAACCTGCCGCCCGAGCTGGGTGGGACGCCACAGGTCCGTGACCGCGTGTTCATCCTCGGCACGCTTCGTCGGCCGAGAGCGGGCGTGGGCGGACTCCGACGTCCCCCCGACGATGCGCGAACAGGCCGGTCGGCGACTGGCACCCCGGCAGGTGGGACCTCGACAAGCATGCGCTGCTCGACCGCGGTCTCGTCCCGCGGCAGGGTCCGCACCGGCTGTCTCTCCGAGGAGCACTACTGGATCTCGGTGTGGGACGACTTCGTGCAGCGGCTGCTCGAGGTGCGGGAGGGACGGCGGCTGCCGGGGTTCCCGCTGTGGGCCGACGAGTTCCGGCCCGAGCCGCTGATCCCGCCGGGGACGCCGAAGTGGAAGCGCGACTTCCTGGTCAAGAACAGCGACTTCTACAACGAGCACCGAGACACGATCGACGCCTGGCTCGCCCGGCACAACCACCTGGCCGACCTGCCGCCGTCTCGTCGCAAGCTGGAGTGGCAGGCCCAGGACGAGCCCAGCCTGTGGGAGCACCGCGATGCACTTCCGGCCCAGCGGCATCCGGGCCAAGCGGCCGACCTACCTGCCCGCCCTGGTCGCGATCACGCAGACCAGCATCATCGGCCCGCAGCGTCGCCGCATCACTGTCCGTGAGGCCGCCCGCCTGCAGGGGCTGCCGGACTGGTTCGACTTCGGTGACCAGCCCGACAGCGTCAGCTTCCGCCAGCTCGGCAACGGCGTCTCGGTCGGCGCGGCCTACCACGTGCTGCGCACCCACGTCGCCAACGACCCCGACGTCCCCCGGAACATCCGCCAGGCCGTGATGCACGCCCCGCCGGCACCGGAGATCCCGCAGCCCCTGGCTCACCGACGGGGCCAGGTCGGCGTAGAACTAGACCATGCCGACCTTCGGCATGCCCGACCACCCGGGACCGTCGTCGGAACGCATGTCTCGCCGCATGAGCGGCCAGGCGCGTCGCGACACCCAGCCCGAGCTCGCGGTTCGGCGCGCTGCTGCACGCGGCCGGGCTGCGCTACCGGGTCGCCTACCCCGTCCCTGGTCTGCCCCGACGGACGATCGACATCGCGTTCCCGCGGCGCCGGGTCGCGGTGTTCATCGACGGCTGCTTCTGGCACGGCTGCCCAGCCCACGGCACCGACCCGGCGAGCAACAGCGCCTGGTGGGCCAAGAAGATCCTGACCAACCAGCAGCGCGACGCCGACACGACGACCCACCTCCAGAGCGCTTGGCTGGACCGTCGTCCGCTTCTGGGAGCACGAAGACCCATCGCGAGTGGCTCGAGCCGTGTCGAACGCCGTTGCGGCAACTGCATGACCTGGCGTCCTCAGGACTGTCCATGCGGTGCAGACCGGCTCCGACACCTTCAAGTCCCACGCCGGTGTGTGACAAGGTCGGAGGCAGGCGGATGATCGACCGGTCAAGCCGCCAGCCTGTCTCGCTAGTGAACAAGAACTGTCAGGCTGGCCCATGGCCTGCCAGCCGCTCTTGCGTCCGAGGCTGACGAGCCTGCCGCTCGCCAGACGGGTTGAGCCTGCGTGCGGCAGGCCGGGAACTCATCGGCTCGAAGCGGTCTCGGTGGCACGAGGACCATGCAGCCGACAGTGCGGTGAAGGCAGTACTGCATGCGCTTCGTCTGGGGGAGTGGAGTCCGCGTCGGCCCATGGCTGATAGGTCAGCGCCTGCGCGACCAGAAGCGGCTGCGAAGGCTGTCGGCGCCATCCGGACCGGCCGGACCTGTACCGTCGGCACAGCCAGTTGGCCACGCACCTCGACAGTCGGGAGAAGGATGCGAAGTCGTGGTACGTGAGTTGCGGGTCGGTGGATTCAAAGGATTCGGCCGCACCCGCGCCGTGCCGCTGGCGCCGATCACCTTGGTCTACGGACCCAACTCATCGGGGAAGAGCGCGCTGCTCCAGGCGCTGTCCTTGCTCAGCCAAAGCCTGCCTGAGTCGGCTGCTGAGGTGAAGCCAAGCCAGCCCTTGACCTTCCGCGGGCCCCAAGCAGACCTCGGGGACTTCCAGAACGCGGTGTACCGGCATTCTCGCAGCCAGTCCATCAAGCTCGGTCCTGACACACGACTTCGGGATGAGCGACCAGGCCGTGGCGCTTCCCCCCGGTTGGTCCAGTCTGGTGCCCCCGCAATCGCCGTGGGCGACCTTCGACGCCACCATCCGCTCCGGTCGTGAAGGCGACTTCCTCTCCGGACTCGACTGGGGAACTGAGGGGGTCGGCGGAAGGACACTCAGCTTCCGGTGAAGTGGGCCGGCGGGTGAGGTCACTCCGGGATGCGTGTACGTGCTCGGAGGGCCTGCCCTCCGGTCCATTGTGACCGATCTTCTTGAACGCCTGTCACGTCAGACCGATCTGCTTCGGGGGAGGCGGCGGAAGGGGGAACCCTTCGCACTTCCGTCCTCGAAGGATGCCTACGACGCCATCAGGAGAACCCCGCTTGCGCTCTTCGGGTTCCTCCCGAGCAGATCTATGCTGGATCCAGCGGTCTGGCCCCGATCTCTCCGGGGGGAGCCACCGTGGCAACGGTCGGATATCGAAGCCGGCCTCGCAGGGCTTGGCGGCTTCACGTTGGCCCGCGAGCTCGAGGCGCTCATGCGAACGCAGCTCCTTGCGACGAGAGACTCGCTTGCGTCCTTGCGCTCTCTCGGGCCCTTGCGCGAGGCGCCCAAACGGATCGAGTTGTCGTCGATGCCAGCCTCCGACTTCGTCGGAGCCCGGGGAGAGCAGACCTCCTCCATTCTCTACCGGGACGTAGAGCTTCGTGGTCGTGTCAATGACTGGCTCAGACGTCTCGAGATTCCCTACGACGTGCGGGTGGAACGACTGACCCCGCGGGGGCTCGCCACGGTGGGCGAGATCCTCACGCTGCAGTTGAATGATCGACGGACTGATGTCGCCGTCAGTTCACAGGACGTCGGCTTCGGAATCTCTCAGGTCCTACCGGTGGTCACGCAACTTCTCACCGCAAGCGCCACCACGGTCCTGATCGAGCAGCCGGAGATCCACCTTCATCCTCGACTACAAGCGAACCTGGGTGACCTGTTCCTCGAAGCGGCTTCCTCAGGCACCCAGGTCATCGCCGAGACTCACTCCGAGAGTCTGCTCCTTCGCATGCAGCGTCGCATCCGCGAGGGCAGCGCGGACCCAGCAAAGGTCAAGATCATCTACGTCGGAGTGGCGCAAGACGTGGGGTCGTACACGATGGAGATACCGCTCGACACGTCAGGGGAGTTCACCGAGGAGTGGCCGGGTGGGTTCTTCGAGGAGCGGTTGGACGAGCTCTTCTGATGCGCGCGATCGTCGAGGCACGTCCCCGCGGCTCGGAGACCTGGGCGACTGGACTCCTGCTCGGTGACTTCCGAGACGAGGGGGACTACCGGCTCCTCTGCCGGAGCCTTGTCGAGGACGTCGTGGTAATCGCCGACGACGGGGAGCTACGCGAGGCAATGAAGGCGGTGAGGACCGGTCCGCTGAGCTCTCAGATACGCACAACCCTCGTTGAGGCGCTCCGCCTCGTTCCCATCGCCCGACCAGGCTGCTCCGAACCGGCGGACGTCCTGGTCGCGATCGAGACGGGCCAGTCGGTGGTCGCGATCGACTCGCTACCTCGATGCCAGGCGCTCGATGCCGTGCTTGCCCGAACGCGGCAGCCGATTGCCCGCGGTGAGCCGCGCGACAGCGTCTTCGATCGGAGGATCGCGCCACTCGCCCGCACATCGCGCAGGGTGTCCATCTACGACCCGTACATCGCCGACAGCGCCCTTGGCGGGCGAAGCGAGCCCGCCCGATGGCTTCTGGGCCGACTCTACGAGAGGGCGTCTCCGAGATCGAGATCCTCACCTCAAGCACCGCCGACGACGACCGGGTGGTTCACGAGATGCGCCGCTTGGTCGCTGGCCGGCGGAGGCACCAACTCTGCCGCTTGATCCTGACTCCGCAGAGTCAGCAGCAGCACGATCGACACCTGAGGTTCACATACGGTCCCACGACGAGGGGCGTCGCCATCAGCCTGGGCAAGGGGGTGGACTCGTTCCAGCCGACCATGACAGGGACCGAGGCCATGACTATCGAGAACGCCGGACAGCCCGTGAGCGAGAACAAGCCGTCCGACAGTTCGCTGTAGCGAGCCCGGTGCTCGATCCTCGATCTGCGAGACAACCGAGAGCAAGTCCAGCTGCCGGGCCGTGACGGTGCTCAATGAGTCTAGGTCGTGTCGTACCTGACTCAGTTCGTGGTCTAGTTCGTCGAGGTGCCGATCTTGGGCGTGGCGGTCCGTCCGGGCCCGGAGCTCCGTCTCGAGCCGGCGCAAGCGCTCCACCACGTGCTCTAGCTGTCGCTGCCGTGGAGGATCGAGATCAGCGAGACGCTCGGCGAGCGCCTCGCTGACCGCCTGCTTCGCGGCCGCCGCGCTGAGCGACTCGAGGTCCACCTCTAGCCCCGCCAGTGGCGCGATCACGTCCATCTCGCGCGAGCCGTTCGTGGCACCTCTTCCAAGCAGGGGGAGGTCGCGCTTGGACTGCTGCAGGTCCCGTGCCAGCTCGTCGAGGTGCTGTCTGAGTGCGTCGGTCTCGTCTAGCCGCGACGTGGCCAGGGCGGCGACCCTGTGAGCGCGTTCGGCGGCCTCCTCGACCGCATCCAAGCGTGCGGCGACGTCGGCCCAGCCATCGTTCGCTGGTGATGGCGCGGTTGGTGAGTGGTGATCGGCTCCGCGGCCAACCAGCGCCGCGGCCGCAGCGAACCATCCGAGAATCGCCGCAACGGGTAGCGAGCCGAGGGAGACCATCGTTTCCTCGAGACTTCCCGACGCGGCCAGTAGTCCTGCACCCGGCACGATCAGGACCAGTGCTTCCCGTGCCCGCAGGCCGCCGCCGGCCCACCAGACGATCACGGCTGGCGGCAGCCCCGGTGACCCAGGCCGCCGGCACCGGTTCTCCTGCTCCGGCCATGGCCATCACGGTCAGGAGTGCCGCACCCGATCCGATCACGGCGACGGCTGCCTCTCGCCAGCCGCCCCGCCTCCGAAGGCCGGTACCTATCGCTTCGTTCGGACCAGTAGGCGCATCGGCTGCCCGGGCACCTCCGGGGTCATGTCGAGGCCGTCATCGTGGAGTCCGACGAAGTCGAGCTCGATCCGTCCGTCCGCCCGCTGCCAGTACTTCATGCGACGCGCGCCGGGTGTGTTGTTCTGCAGGTTGACCCGGTAGGCCTTGGCGCCGTCGGCCCGTCGCTGCTGCTTGCCGGCGCGGGACTCCTTCCACGCCCGGACCGCGCGGGCGCCCATCTGGTGGGCGCGTCCGGTGAGCACGTCGACGACGACCTCGAGCACCTTGGAGCGGTCGATGCCGTCGAGCGCGGTCGAGGGAGCGGATGAAGTCGGGCCCGATGACGTAGTCGGCGGGCATGGTCCACTGGGGTCGGTCGGTTTCGGCGACGTGGTCGAGGTAGGTCAGGGCGACCTCATGCCGCAGCTGCTGCTCGGGGTCGGCGAACACTGGTGCCGGCTGGTGGCGGGCCCTCAGCCCCCGGATGGTGGCGCGTGCCTTGCGCAACTCGGAGCGCAGCCGCTTCTCCTCCGACGCGCGGCGCGCGGCCTCTCGACGGGCTTGCTCGGCGTCGGCGGCGAACTGCTCGGCTGCGTCGCGGGCGACGGCCAGCTGCTGCAGGAGTTCCGCCGGGCTGGTCGACGAGCCGGTGGGCTCGGTTGGCGTCGGGGTTGGCGTTGGTGCCGGTGGTGGGTCCTCGTCGGCTTCCGGCTCGGGCTCGAGGTCGGCTGGGACGAGCCAGGGAGGCCCGTCGGGAAGCACGGACGCTCCGACGGCTATCGTCGCGGTGTCGTCGGGGTCGGCGAGGGTGGTGGTGCAGCCGGTATCTGACCAGGACACGGTGACGGTGACGGTGTCGTCGACCGACAGGACGGTGCGCAGGTCCTGGGTGTCCCCGGTGTCGGTGAGCGTTGCCCGGACGTCGGGGAGGAGCAGCACGGTGGCCTGCTCGGTGTCGACCGTCTCGACCCGGGCCAGCGTGATCGTGCCGGTCGGGTAGGCCGCGCGTACGCGCGCGACGGGGTCGTGCGGGATCGGGTCGGGCAGGAACTCTTCGATCAGCCCACCGGTCCCTCGGATCCTGCCGCTGAGCTGCTGGTCGCGGCGCAGGAGACGGTCGCCGGGGACGCCGACGGCCAGTGTCGCGGTGCGCGCCCAGGCCTGGTGGCCGTTGCTGCGAACCACGAACTGGTGCTCGTTGACGCTGTCGACGCGGGCAGTGACCGCCCGGTCCGTGGGCGCTGCTGGCGGCGGCTCCAGCAGGCCGGCCTGGTGGGCGGCGGTGAGCCCGGCGTCGATCACGGCCCGGCTCACCGCTGGGGCCCGCCGCGGGCTCGTGCACAGGTGCAGCGGGGCGAGATACATGTCGTCGGCCCACGCCACCCGGTGGGGTAGACCCGCCCGGCGCCGTAGAACACCGACAGCTGCTTGTCGTCCAGGGTGTCGGTGAGCCCATAGGTGGCGTCGGCTTCGACGACCACCACGGCGGCGAGCCCGCGCAGCTCGTCGGCGATGTGCCGGGAGTCCAGGTAGGGCCCGTCGGCAGCGGGGTGCACCGACACCACCACGACGGGGTGTCGCCGGTGCGGGTCGAGGAGGTAGCCGCCCAGGAGCGCCGCGGTCCTCGACCGTCGTCGATGCGGGTCGGCTCACCGTCCACCGGGTGGGCGGTGGTTGCCGTCGTCAGCTGGTGGCGCGGTGCGGGTGGCACGCGGCGGCCTGTTGGGCACGGCTCGTCACTGTGTCGACGCGCACCTGGTCGCCGGGCAGCAGTGCTGCGCTACGCGGGTCGAAGTCCAGCCTGTCCCGGCTGGGTAGATGCGCACGGCGTTGGCGTAGACGGCTGCCCCCTCGGGAAGGAGCTCGGCCAGGTGGCGGGTCAGCGGGCCGCTGGCCACCGCATACACCTCGGCGTACGAGTCGAGCCGTCGTGCCACCTCATCCGGATCGACCGGCGGACGGCCGACGTCGAAGCAGGAGATCACGACCACAGCCCAGTCCCGGTTCGGGGACAGCAGCCAGTGGGCGAGATCCGTCACAGCCCCTTCGGACGTGACGCGTGTGGCCTGGCCGAGCCTGCCCGGGCCGGCGGTCACGGCGCGCAGGTCAACGGTGGTCACGCTCATACAGTTCCCTCCTCGTGGCTACGCGAAACGATCCCGCAGGGCTCCGACACAAATGGGGCGAACCATGAGCGATGGGGTGCTCAGCCATCCGATTCGCGCTCGCTGAACCCGCCTGCGGCCGCGGCGGCCTTCGATCGCCACCCGGGTGCGCGCGCCGCAGGCGGGGCATTGGTAGGCGTGGAGTGGCAGGGGGAGCTGCTGCTCGACATCGTCCAGAGTGACCTCGTGGGCTGTCTTGTCGATCTGGGTGTTGCAGGAGGAGCACGGGACGAAGGGGTCCTCCGGCATCCGGGCGCGGTGGTCGCTGGCCAGGATGGTCTGTCCGCAGTCCGGGCAGCGGTAGCGGCGGATGACGGCCCGGGTCTGGACGGTGATCAGAGGGTCGGTGGCCAGAGTGAGCGTCCGGCCGAGGACGTCACCGAGGTGGTGCGCCCCCTCGGGTTCCCGGCGGGGGGTGCAGGTGCAGGTGTTGTAGACGGCGTCGTCGCCGCTCTGGTAGCGCTTGCTGGGGTCGAGGCGGACGGGCTTCGGGTCGTCGGTGATGGTCGTGTCCCTTCGGTGTCAGGCCTGGCTGGTGAGGTGGTAGCCGCCGCAGCTCGGGCACAGGTACCAGCGGCGCTCCCGACGGCGGGGAGTGCTGTGGTCCTCGGCCGAGCGGCGCCGGGCGCGTGCGGCTGCGTGCAGGATCGGGGTGGTGTCGTTGGGGGAGCGGTGGCGGACCTTCCCAGTTGTGGGGCAGGTCGGGGGGTGGCGCCGCAGGTGATGGCGCCGTCTGTGTCGCCGGGTCGTAGCGGTTTCGTTCACAAGTACCTCCCTTGCACGAGGGCGAGTAGTGCCGTACTCTACGATGCAGCATCGTACAGAATCAATCGGGAGAACGGATGACCCCCACAGGCGGAGAGTTCTGGTGGCCGCAGGTGGTCGGCCAGGTGTTGCGCGTAGCCCGCGAGTCACGCGGCCTGTCCCGCGAGCAGATGGCCCGCGAGCTCGGGATGAGCGTGCCGACGGTCGGCAACGCCGAGAACGGTCACCGGCCGCCCCCGCCGGCGACGCTGGACAAGTGGTCTACCGCTCTGGCGGTGGACCCGTTGGTGCTGCGCCGGCTCCTGCCGCTACGCGACGGCTTCGCCGAGCAGTCCCCGGGCACCCTGACCGAACTGCCCGAGGACGGGGACGACCGGATCCAGGTGGCCACCGCCGCGGTGCGCGCCGTCCTCGACGACGTCCTCGACGGCACGGATGTGACAGTCCTGGCCGACGACTCCGAAGCGGGGGAGTGCCTGGTCCGCCTCCCGTCCGGCAAGGTCCAGCACGGTCGGGCTGCGCCGCCCGCGATGGACTGAGATCCCCACCTCCACCCCGGCCCCCGCCTGCGCCATGGGAGGGCAGGTGGGCCGGATCACGGCCACTTTGGTCGGGCTGCTTCGCCGAGCTGGCTCCGCGACCAGAGCGGGGGGAGCTGCCCCCCGCGGACCCCAGGCTCGAGTCCGTGGCTCACGACCTGGTCAGCCCATCCGGCCAGCTCCAACGAGGACGAGCTCGCGCGGGTCCGAGGGTACGTCGACAGACTCCTCGAGGAACGAGACCCACCCGCCCCACACGGACGGAACTAACCACCGTACGTAGCCCCCACCGTTGTGTCGGACCGGGACGGTTCAATCGGTCAGGCAACCCGAAGGAAGGGGCGGGCTGGACAGCACCGACATGACAGAGCAGGAACGGTGGGCCATCGAGGGCGACGCCTACGAGCGAGGACGATCCGCTGCCACCTGGACCATGGCCTGGCGAACCGTCAAGGTCGTCCTCGGCACCGCGCGGTTCCCGCCGTCCTGCTCGCCTTCCTTCTTGACGTCGAACGGGCCACCATCTGTCAGCGAGACGACGTGATCTGCACCGAGTGGGAGTACGAGGAGCAACCCGGACCCGAGGACACTGGATGAGACGGCCGGGCACAATCGCAGCGTCCAACCTGGACCATGCGAAAGCGACGAGTCACGTGGGAACGGGAGGATTCGTTGGACGAGGCCGATCAGGTGAGTGATGAGCAGCTGTGGGCGCGACTGGCCGATGCCGAGCCGGGGGAGCGCGCGGAGATCACTCTCGAGCTCGCGGAACGAGCCGCCGACCAGGAGGACCATTAGCGGACCGTGACGCTCGGGAAGGCGGCGGTGGTGGCCGCCGAGTCGGTGGCGTCGACGACCGTGCAGGCGCGGGCGACCTTCCTTGAGGCCGACGCGCACGCCGATCTGGGCCGCACCGATGCCGCGCTGGCCGGCTACTCCGCGGCGGCGCGCCTCTACCGCGGGCTGCTCGACGAACGTGGGGTCGCCTTGTGTCACGTCCGTGCCGGATGGGCGCTGTCGCAGGCCGATCGGCTCGAGGAGGCGCTCGACGAGTGGAGCATCGCCGAGCGGCTGCTCTCAGACGCGTACGACTGCCAGGACGACCTCGGCAGGTGCAGGGTGGCTCGGGCAGGCGCGTTGCAGCGCCTCGGACGCCCCCTGCAGGCCCTTGACGCCCTGGACGCGGCACGGGGAGGCGTTCCGCAGGCACCGGGGACCCCGCGGAAACCACATGGGCAGACGACCGAGCGGCCAGTGTGCTGCTGGGTCTGGGACGCAGCAGTGAGGCGGTCGACTGCCGGAACGCTCCCTCAGTGTCGCCGAGTCCGCCGGGGACGCCGACGCCCTCGCCTACGCCAGGCTGAGGCTGGCGCAGGCCAAGCGCCTGGACGGGCGGCACCGGGCGGCGTTGCGGCTCTGATCCGCAGGGCGCTCGCCCGCCGAACGTTCCAGAAGCGATGGAGTCTCACCGAGGTGGCCTTCTGTGATCGGGAGGCCGCGGTCTGCCTGTCGATGCTGGGGGAGAACGACAAGGCCCACCGACGGTTCATCCGGTCACGGGCCGTGTCCGACGCGGCGGGCGACGACGCTGCGGTACGAAGTATCGACCTCGACCTCGGCATCCTGCTGTGGACGATGGGCCGTACTGAGGAGTCCCTCGAGGTCACCCGTCGAGCCCTCGACGCCTCGCGGGCCGCGCAGGACCAGTCGCGTGCGTTCGAGCTGACCACCAGGCTCGCCGACCGCCTGCTCGACCTCGACCGCACGGACGAGGCGGCGGAGGTCATGCGGGAAGCCCCGGATGCTCCCGCTGACTCCAACGTGCTCGAGCGGGCCCTCTACCTGGGTGCGCGTGCGCGACTGGCGCTGGGCGGCGGTCAAACGGCCGTAGCCAGAGCACTGGTCGACGAAGGTCTGGCACTTCTGGACGGGACGGGCCTGACGAGCGTGCAAGCCGGGCTGTACGCGGTTCGGGCGCAGGCCACCGAGTCCACCGACGAGACGAAGCTCATGGCCGACCGAGCCCGCGCGGCGGCGATGTACCTCGTCGACGGGGACCCGAGACGAGCCGAGGAGGTGGCCCGCCCCTTCCTCCCGAAGTCGCATGACGACGGTGACAGCCGCCCGCACCCCGGGCATGGTGGACCTGCCGCCTCGGGCTGATCGGCAAGACGGAGCACGTCGCCATCCTGGCCCGGCGAGCCCGCTTGTGTAGAACGCCCGTGGTCAGTACAACTAGAGCGGCTCGTTCGACGAAAGAGCAGAGCGCGGAGATCAGTGTCATCTGGTCCACGGTCCGAGCGGGCGTGTCGAGGAGTTCGTCGGTGCAGATGAGGTAGGCGAGGCATCGGGCACGGCTGACGGCGACGTTGAGCCGGTTCTTGGAGAAGAGGAAGTCCACGCCCGTCCAGGTGCCTTCTTCGTTCTCGATCAGCCCGAAAGACGAAGAACAGCCCGACGTTGGCCTTCCAGAACGGATGGCCTTCGAAGTCGAGGAAGACGTCGCCCTCGTCCGGTTCGGGCAGCGCGGCGAACCCGGTCAGCATCGACCCGACCGGGTCCCCAGCCGCCCCGGCATCGTCCTCGGCCGCGCCGCCGCCTTATGGCTGGAACGGCGGCGGGCTGTCAGGCGCCTCGCGCGCCTGAACCTGCAAGCCCGCCTCGCGCACGGCTCGAGCGAGCCGGTCAGGGTCGAACCCCTCCACAGCATCCTCGAGTGACGCCAGCTCTGCGATGGTGCTGACCCCGGCATGCTCGAGCAGACGGCGGTCCGCTGCTCGCACACCGGCGACGTGCACCAGCGAGTCGGCGGCGAGCCACTCAGGCTCGCACACCCTCTCGAACTCGCAGAACCCACAGTGGGCACACGGCTCGGGTCTTGTGGCCTCGGGCGGCGGCTCCGCAACGAGTGCAGCCAGGCGACTGCGGAGCCGACGCCATTACGGCAGGACGTCGTCCACCCGGATGGACTGGCGGTCACCCGAGCCGAGGCTCGATATGGACGTACCGAGGCCACCGACCGGTCTGCGCGGCGATCGCCTCGGCGTAGAGGCACAGCTGCAGCACATGACCCGGCTTGGCCGCGCCGCGGGCCAGCTTGGCGTCGACAGGCTCGTAGGTGACCCTTGCGTGTTCATCGTCGACGCGCTCGAGGAAGTCGGCGACCCCACGCACACCGTCCTGGACGAACGGCATCTGGAAGATGACGTCGTGGCCCTGCGAGAGCACGTCACCGAGGCCGGCTACCCAGCCCTCGAACGACCCGTCGCCCCGCTCCGGGACAACGTGGACGTTTCGCCCCCACTCCTCGTAGCGGGCCAGCACCTGGCTCTCGTGCACTAGACCCTTGGCCGCCAGCATCCTGGCCATCTCGCCGAACATGTGCTCTGGCTGGTCGCGCGGACCGCGGTCGACCTCATGGCGAAGGGACAAGAAGTGTTCGCACTCGAGCCAGGCTGTCGATCTTCGACGGGGTGAGAAGCCGCTCGTGCATAAGGCCAGTGTCGTCCGAGGGTCCGACAGAGGATTCCGTGGAGGGTGCTGTTGCGCATTAGGCAGTCCGACTACGAAAGACTCTTCCAGCCACGGATTCGACCGAAGGCGTCGAGGGCGCGTTGGTCGGCGTCGGGGAGGGTGTGGACGTACTGCTGGGTGGTGGCGAGCTGGCGGTGGCCGAGGCGTTCCATGGTGGCAGGCAGATCGGCGCCGCCGGCGAGGAGCCAGCTGGCGTGGGCGTGGCGGAGGTCGTGCATGCGCACGCGTGCCTTCGAGCCCGGCAGCCTCGACGGCCGGTCGCCAGACCCGGGTGCGGAAGGTGTTGCGGCTGACCGGGTAGTCGCCGCGTCCCTCGCACGGAAGGGAACAGGTAGTCGTCGCGTCCGAGGCCGTACTCGGCGACCCGGGCCGAGAGGACGTGGAGGAGTTCTGGGCTGACGGTGATGGTGCGGGGCTCGTCGTCCTTCGGGTAGGGCTTGATGAAGACGCGTTCGCCGGTGGGGGAGTGCTTCTTGCTCGTTTCGACGACGGTCTCGTGCACGGTGATGGTGCGGCGGAGCCAGTCGACGTGCCGGGGTCGCAGGGCGACGAGCTCGCCCCAGCGCATGCCCGGTCTCGATCGCGGTGAGCACGAGCGGCTTCCACCGGTCGGGGATGGCGGCGAGGAGGGCGTCGAACTCCTCGGGCGTGAGGATCCGTCGTGTCGGCTTGACGACCTTCGGGAGCCGGGTTCCCTCGGCGGGGTTGAGCGGCGATGACCTGGTCACGGACGGCCATCTTGAAGATCCCGTGCAGCATGGTGTGGTACTTCACTGACCGACCGAGGCGAGAGCCCGGCGTCGAGGGCCACGGCCACCCACTTCTGCACCATGGACGGCTGGATCCGGTACATCGGGCACGTCGCCGAAGGTAGGGAGGAAGTACTTGTCGAGGTAGGACCGGTAGGCGGCTCTCGTGGTGGCCTCGACGTGCAGGTTTGGCCACCAGTACTGGTCGACGTACTGCCGGAAGGTCATGCGGCCGGTCCGGCGGTCGAACCACTGTCCGGTCTCGACGTCTCGCTCGGCGTCCCGCGCGGCCGCCAGGGCTGCCTTCTTGCTGGCGTAGGTGCCGACGACCCGGACTCGGCCGGACGGGTCGCGGTGGGTGGCCTGGTAGACCTTGCGCCCGTCCTTCAGTCGCTTCTCGCGTGCCCACGCCACGGTGTCCCCCTCACGTCCGGGTCAGCAGAAAGTCAGCAGAAGTCAGCGAATGTCGGTGAACTGCGATGAACGCCGATGAACGGAGAAATGGCCATCTGACCAGCACTTCTGTGTCCGATTCACGTGTCTGACTGTACCTCAGAGGGCCGCGATGCTATCTCTCATAACCCAGAGGTCGCAGGTTCAAATCCTGCCCCCGCTACCAGAGAAAGTGCAGGTCAGGGGCCTGGTCACCGGAAACGGGACCAGGCCCTTGGTCGCGAAAGTCCGCAGAAGGTGTCGTTCATCAGTTTCGGACCCCTGAACCAGCGGAAGTCGCCGTACCGGCCGATGTCGGCATGGTCGAGGCGGGCCGCGCCGTCCACGATGAAGACCTGAGTCGCGCTGGAGAGGCTCGCCGTCCTGCCGCGAGACCTGTCCGAGGAGAACGGTGAGCTCACGGCCAGCCTGAAGGTCAAGCGCAAGTCGGTCGAGACCAACGTCGCCGACCAGATCGCAGCCGTGTACGCCGGCGACTGAGCGGCCGTGCCTACGTCGAGGCGGCCTCGGTGGCTGATCGCACGCTTGCATCAAGACGAGCGAGCAGGGGAACAGCCCCGAGGTCGTCGAGAAGGAGTCGGGCTGTCTCGACCGCGCCCTCGGGGACGAGCTCGGGCGGCAGTGCTGAGGCAGCGTCGACGGTGAGCACTGCGTGAGCGAAGCGGTGGCCCGTCGAGAGCCGGGTGGCAAGCAGCGAGTCGTAGGCGAGTGCAGCCTCGTCATGGTCTCCTCGCACAGCAGCCAACGCGGCTTCGAGTGCCCGAATCGCCTGCCGGCCTGAGCTACTCCAGAAGCCGGACGCGTCATGGCCGATGTGCATGACCTGCTGGAGCCGTCCGGGATCCCGTAGCCACAGTGCAGCTTGCCCCGCGTTGGTCACTGCCAGCATCGTGTTGGGGCCGGGGGGATCGGCCTGGATCGCGGTCACGGCTGCGTCGAAGGCCCCTTCGAGCCTTCCGGCCATCAGGTCGACGGCACCGCCAATGCGGGCGAGCCACGACCGTACCTGCGGATTGCTCGACTCGCGCGACCGTGGGCTCACCTCGGCCAGGGCCGCCCGCGCGTGGGTGTCCTCACCCCGATAGGCCAGCAGCAGCGCCTCCCCGAGCAGCACGGTGTCGAGCAGCTGGCCGGTGAGCTCGGACCTCAATCGCAGGTCGGCGATGATCTCGTCTGCGCTGTCCCAGCGGCCGATCTCGATGGCTGCCTCAAGCCCGTTGGTGAGCGCGCTGAGCTCGAGCTCGCCGTACCCGCCGCGGCGGGCGACCTCAGCGGCCTTCATGGAGTTCTCGAAGAACCCGATCTCGTCATCGCTGCGAAAAGCGAGTGAGTCGTAGGCGCGAGCGATCTCGTGCAGGTCGTCCTCCTCCAGCGCGACCGCGAGCCGTCCGCGGACGAGCAACGCGGCCTCTCGATGGCGACCGAGCATGGTGAGCAGGTTGAGCCGCGCCTGCAGCGCCTGGCTGAAGCTTCGCCATGACTGGGCCCGCTCGAACGAGCCCATCGCCCGGTCGATCGACTCAAGGCTGGCCTGCAGAGCCTGCTCGTGGAACTCGACCCAGGCGACCGCGTGGTTCAGCCTGCCCTGAGCAAGGTCGTCGGGATCATCGGGCAGTCGCGCTCGCATCCGGTCGACGATCTGACCCACTTCGCGGGCATCGTCGAATCCGATCGTGGCGGCAAGCGCGCCCAAGGCCGCCACCTCGGCGTTTCGGTCATCGAGCTTCTCGAGTACGGCGATGGCCTCGCGGTGGTAGCGGGCCGCGTCATCGCGGCGCAGGGCATCTTCGGCGGTCTCGGCAGCCTGACCCAAGAGCGCGGCTCGCGCCGGCCCGTCCGGTGTCAGGTCCAGTGCCTGCTCGAGGTAGTCCAGTGACTGCTTGGGAGAGCCCAGTGCCCGGGCACGCTCGGCTGCTCGACCGAGCCCGTCCTTGGCGCGCGCGGCGAGCGCGTCGGCGTCGGGTCCAGGCGCTGTCGCGCGCAAGGCCTCCACGTAGTGCGTGGCCACCACGCCGGCCAGCTCGTCGTCGCCGATCGCCTCGAAGTGGTGGGCAGCCGCGAGGTGGTGGCTGCGCCGATCGGACCTCGACAGCATCCCGTAGGCGACCTCGCGGATGATGGACTGGACGAAGGAGTACTGGCCGCGCTCCGGCGATCGGGGGTCAGCCTCGACGTCAAGGAACTCTTTGCGCACCAGGTCGGCCAGACGCGGCTCCAGCTCGTCGCGAGTGACCCCCGTGACCGCTACGAGAGCGTCGATGGTGAAGCTCTTGCCCAGCACGGCGGCGTTCTGCACGACTGCGCGGTCCGAGGCTCCCAGTGCGTCCAGGCGCGAGGCGATGAGGGCATGCAGCGTCTCGGGGATGCCCATCTCGTCGAGGTCGCCGACGACGTCATAGGCGTTCTCGCCCGCACGAAGGACGCCACGGTCGGCCAGCATGCGGATCGTCTCCACCGCGTACAGCGGCATCCCCTCGGCCCGGGTCACGATGCGCTGCACCGACTCGTCGTCGGCTCCGGGGACCAGCCCCGTCACGAGGCTGGCCATCTCGGCAGCGCTGAGCGGTTCGAGGTGCATCCCGACGAAGCTGCGCTGGCCGACCCCCCACGTCTCGCGATGGTCGAGGATGTCCGGGCGGGTGAGCGTCAGGATGTAGATGGGCTTGCTCCGAGACCACTCCAGCAGTGCCTCGATGAAGTCGAGCAGGCCCGGGTCGGCCCACTGCACGTCTTCGAACACCATCGCGACTGTGCCGTGATCGCTGATCCGCTCGAAGAACAGCCGCCACGCTGAGAACAGCTCTTCGCGCCCGCCTGCCGGACGCTCTTCCAGGCCCAGCAGGAACGCCAAGCGGGGCTGGAGCCAGTGCCGTTCGTCCTCGTCGGCCGCGTACGTTTCAACGGCCTCGGCGAGCTTGGTCCGCGACGCGGCGGGGGAGTCGGTCTCGGCGATGCCCGCGCGCATCCGCACCATCTCGCCCAGAGCCCAGAACGTGACCCCCTCGCCGTACGACGGGCACCGGCCGTGGTGCCAGTAGATGTCTTCGGTGAGGCCATCGACGTACTTCAGCAGCTCCCAGGCCAGCCGCGACTTGCCGATGCCCCCGACGCCCATCACGGAGACCAGGCGGGCGCGGCTCTCCCGGCCCGTGGCGTGAAGCAGGTCTTTGAGCAGACGTAGCTCTTCGGCCCGGCCGACGAACGGCGGTTCGATCGCCATGCGGTTCTGGCCTTGGCGCTCCCCGATGACGCGCAGTGCCCGCCAGGCTCGCACCGGCTCGCCCTTGCCCTTGAGGTCCAGGGCCCCCCGCGGCTCGAATGCGATCGCTCCGGAGGCCGCGCGCGACGTTGCCTCGCCGACGAGGACACCGCCGGGATCGGCGGCCGACTGCAGACGTGCGGCCGTGTTGACCATGTCGCCGGTCACCATGCCCTGGTTGCCGGCGTCCGGCCCGGTCGCCGCCTCGCCGGTCAGCACCCCGGCTCGCACCTGCAGCGGGAGGTCCATCGAGCGGCCGAGGGCGGCCACCGCGTCGACCAGCTCCAGCGCGGCGCGCACGGCGCGCTCGGCGTCGTCCTCATGAGTGACCGGCGTGCCCCACACGGCCATGACCGCGTCGCCGATGAACTTCTCGACCACGCCGCCGTGCCGGTCGATGACGGTGCGCGCCGTGTGGAAGTACTGGTCCATGAGCGCCCGCATGTCCTCGGCGTCGCGGCGCTCCGACAGCGTCGTGAACGAGACCAGGTCGAGAAACAGTACCGACACGAGGCGGCGCTCCGTCCCTCGCGCCGGCCCCGACTCGGGCGTCGCCGGCGACGGCTCGGCGGGAGCCGCAGCCGTTGCCGTCGACAGGGAGGAGCCGCACTCGCCGCAGAACTTGCTGCGTGGGGGGTTCGTGGTCCCACAGGTCGTGCAGGCCACGGTCAACGGGGCGCCGCACTCACCACAGAACTTGCGGCCTGCTTCGTTGCCCGTCCCACAGGCCGAGCAGTCCATCAGCGACCCCATCTGCCGGTGCGGCTCGCTCAGGCTTGCTGGGCGGCTTCGGCGGCGTGGATGCGCCGCACGAGCACGGGCAGGAGCGCGCGTGCGATCTGCGGGTGCTTGTCCATGATGGAGGAGAACGTCAGCGCTGAGATCGCGAAGGTCTCGGCTCCGTCCGGGCCGGCGATGATCGTCGCCGAGCGTCGCCCGTCCGGGTCGAAGAGTGAGATCTCGCCGAAGAAGTCGCCCGCCCCGATGGTTCCCCGATCAACGTCGTTGACCGTCACCGCGGCCGACCCCGAACGCAGGATCTGGAATCCGACGTCTGCGGCTCCCTGCTGCACGATCCTCTTGCCGGGGCTGAGTCGAAAGCGTGTGCCGGACTGGATGAGGTCGTCCAGCGCGGAGTCGGGAAGGGCTGCGAACAGGTCGATCCGCTTCAGCTCGTCTCGCAGTGCCATGGCGCCTCCTGCTCGTGTGGACCCTGCCCTGGGCTTGATCGGGCGTTCGGGAGATTAGCAGTCCGGGTCGCGTCAGCCGCGGGCATCACCGCAGACCGGCACCGACGACCGCGCCGCCCTGATCGTGGTCAGATGGGTGTGTGACTGCCCTCGTTGTCCCCGGGCCCCACTGGTTCGAGACCTGGCTGGAGTGCGTTCGCGACTTCGGTGAGGAGTTTCGCCACGGCTCCGGGGAGTCGATGGTTGCTGGTTTCGGGCCGAACCGTCGGTCGTTCGACGCGCTGCTGGAGCTCATCCGGATCCAGTCCGACCCAGCGACGCTTCTGCCTGACCGTCTCGTTGCCTGCGACT
The DNA here is from genome assembly GCA_963714455.1 of uncultured Actinomycetota bacterium. GTDB lineage: Bacteria > Actinomycetota > Actinomycetes > Jiangellales > Jiangellaceae > CAVQGZ01. Next base: position 558,844 of record CAVQON010000015.1, on the reverse strand, counting down.
ACTTCTGGGTGACGCAGGGCACGACGATGATCGGGTTCCTCGCGCTGCGTCACTCGATCGACACCGAGTTCTTGCGCACGCGCGGCGGACACATCGGCTACAGCATTCGGCCTGCGTACCGACGTCAGGGACATGGCTCACGCTCGCTGGGCCTCGCGCTGCCGCGGGCCCGTGAGCTGGGGCTCGACAAGGTTCTGCTGACGTGTGACGACGACAACCTCGGCTCAGCCCGCACTATCGAGAGCCAAGGGGGGGTCTTCGAGAACGTGATCGACGCCAAGAAGCGGTACTGGATCGAGCTCTGACATCCGATCCCCATGAAGCCCGGGCGGACGGATTGAAGAGCGGCTCGTCCACCGACGATGACGTAGCCGCCGACTCAACCGCGGATCAAACCTTGGCGCAGACCTCGGCCGAGGCCACAACGGACGCCGCGGAGGGCACGCTGTGCTCTGAGGTGGGAGTCGCCAGCGAGGACCCACCGCCGGAAGAGAGTGAGGGCTTCGACGGCATCACGATCTACATCGTCGAGCAACCCGTCGACGACACCCTCGTCGTCGACCCCGGCGCCGGCTGCGCCATTCGCAGCACGGTGAGCGGCGGTGCTGGACGGCACCACGATCGGTGGCGACTTGTCGTGCGAGGGCAACTCTCCCGAACCGATCGGGACCGATGTGACAGTCGAGGGCACGGCGTCGGGTCAGTGCGACGGCTTCGGCGGGTAGCCATCAAGGGGGAAGCAGGTCGTGGTCGCGTCCCCACGCGGCCGCCTCGCCACGAGCGGACGTTCCCGTCTTGGTCAGGATGTTGGAGATGTGAACGCCCACCGTCTTGGAGCTGATGAACAGGCGTTCGCCGATCTGGCTGTTGGTCAGCCCGTGCCCGACGAGGGTGAGGATCTCCACCTCGCGCTTGGTGAGGCCGGCCGGGGCGGGACGGTCCGACAGCCGCCGCCTGGCAGCCGCGATCCAGTCGAGCTGGGGTTGCGCGTTCATCGCCAGCGCATCGCGCTCGGCGGCGTCCAAGGCATCTCGAGCCTCACCCCGGTCGGAGGTGATCTCGGCCAGATGGATCAAGGTGTCGACGCGCCAGTAGACCGGGCCCTCGGCCTCGGCGAACCGCGTGGCCGCCGCACGCCACCGCTGCGTGGCGTCCGCGCCGTCGAGCTCGGCCAGCGTGGCGTCCAGCACCGCCGCCAGCGGACTGTCCGGCAGCTTCCCAGTGACGGTGTCCCTCGCGCGCGCCAGCACGCGGGTCGCGGGATGGGAGGGGTCCTGCGCCGCACGTGCCTGCCGGACGTACCGGGCGAACGTGAGCAGGATCTCTGGTTCAGTGACCAGGTAGCGCTCTTTGCCTGGCTCCGTGCGACGCTGCACGTCGGGGAGCAGGACGGCCGCGGCCTCGTCCGGACCGTCGTCGAGCCAGGCCAACCACGACCGCACCCATGTGATGGGAGTGGTGAACTGGAAGTGGTACGCGGCCGGTGCATCGGCGACGAAGGCACGCCCCCGTGCAGAGTCGCCCCAGACGAGGTCCCGCATCGCCCGCACAAAGGGGACGTACAGGTCCGTCTCGTCGTCGGGTTGCCAGCGTTCGGCTCGGCGCAGGTGGTCTTCCATCTCGTCCAGCCGACCGAGAGCGAGGGCGCTGGCAGCCGACCAGGTGTGCAGCCATGCGGCCCTGTGCTCGACATGACGCTGGCGTGCCAGGCGGATGAAGCCCGCGTTGACACGCAGGGACTCCTCGTACCGGCCGAGGATTGCCGCCCGTACGTTGTCGGAGTTCGTCATGGCCGGGACCATCACGTCGTAGGCGTTTGCGCGGTCAGCCAGCTCGATCGCTTGTTCGGACAGCTCCAGGGACCGCTCCGGGTGGTCGATCTCCACCGCACCCGCCAGGCACTTCATGGCCAAGGCCTCGGTCGCCAGGTCGCCGGAAGCGCGAGCAAGCCGCATGGCCTCCGCTGCCTTGGGCCGCGCCTCGTCGGCGCGGAAGTCGGTGACCGCGTAGTCCGCCCACTCGGCCAGCACCCGTCCCCGAGCCCGGTCGTGGCCTTCTGCGGGCAGCGCGTGCAGTGCTCGCTCCAGCGCGGGCATCTCGGGATTGCCGCGTCGACCCTCCGCCGCGGCGCGAACGACGAGCAGCTCGACCAGCAGATCGACGTTGCCCGGGTCGACACGGCTGATGGCCTCGTCCAGCAGATCCACTGCCCCGGGGAGCCCGGCCAGGTCGGACGACGTAGCGGCCTGCCGCAGGATCTCTGCCTCATTGATGGCGGGAGTATCGACCTGACCCGTGGCGCTCAGATCGAGCACCCGCGTGAGCAGAGTGGCGCGGACGTCGTGCAGGTCGAGGGCCTCAGCCGCCTTCGCTCCGTCGAGTGCTGCCTGGAGCGCTGCGGCGGGGTCGCCGGCCTCTGCGCGGTGGCGTGCCAACGCCAACGCCGCGTGGGGGTTCAACGGCGTCGTCGTCCGCGCGATGCTGTCAGCCCAGGCCCGGTGCAACGATCGCCGGCGGCCGGGGTCCAGGTCGACCCGAGCCGCCTCTCCGAGGAGGGCGTGCCTCAGCCGGAGCCGGTCAGTGCCGGACGTCGTGAGCAGGTGGCGCTGATGTGCTTCGGCCATCGCGTGGTCGACCTCGTGGGCTGATCGCCCACTCGCGGACACCAGGTCGTCGTAGCGGACGGGCTGGTCGCCCACCGCGACCAGCTCCACCAGGTCGCGCGCCGGCGGGGACAGTCCGTCGAGGTGGGCGTGCAACAGCTCCCGCAGGGACGAGGGAAGCTCCGAGCCTGCTTCCACGAGCTCCTCGACGTACAGCGGGTTGCCGCCGCTGCGCTCGGCGATCGAGGCCGCATCGACTGTGCGTCCTGGTCGTTCCTGCGCGAGCGCGGAGGCGAGGCTCTGCGCATCGGTTGTCGAGAGGGGGGCGAGCGCGAGGGTCGACGCCCGTGGCAACCGCTGGATCTCGGTGACCTCAGGGCTCCGTTGGCCGCCGGCGCGCTCGGTGCCGAGGATCAGCACGGGTGACTCGTCCATCGTCGCCGCCAGAAAGCGCAGCAGGCTCAGCGTCGGCTGATCTGCCCACTGCAGGTCTTCGACCACCACGACTACCGGCGAGTTCGTGCCCAATGACTCGAGCACGTGTCGGACGGCGGCGAAGACCCGTAGCTGGTCGACCGCGGCGTCGGCAGTGCCGAGGGCCGGTTCGAGTGCGGCGATCTCGGGCAGGTAGGGGCCGGCCGCCTCGCGCAGGGCGTCATCGCCCAGCCGTCGGTAGGACCGGTGGATCAGGCCCTGGACCGGGGCGAGGGGCATCTCGGCGCTGGCCAGCTCCAGGCAGTGCGTGGCCAGGACGAGCGAGGCCTCGTCGACGCCGGCCGCGAACTCCGTCACGAGCCTCGTCTTGCCGATCCCGGCTTCCCCCGTGACGAGAACGACCTGCGGCGCGCCGGACTCAGCCAACGCGTAGCGACTGCGCAGCACGCCGTACGCCTCGTCGCGACCGACGAAGGGGGACGGTGCGATGCCCGTCATGCCGCGCTACTCGCCGTCCTCGGTGACGTAGACGTCCTTGTAGACCGCACCACCCCAGGTGGGGGAGTACTGAACCCCGCCCAGCCCGGAACCCCACAGCGCCTGGCTTCGGCTGAACGACGTCGGGATCACCAGGCCCAGCTCCACGACCCGCGTGTTGAGGTCTTTCCACATCTCGGCCTGGGCGTCCCGGTCTGTCTCGCGGCGCGCTGTGTCGATCGCCTGCTGGAACGCGGCGTCCTCGAGGCCACCTTCGTTGACGCGTGAGAGGTTGAAGCCGCCGTTGACGCTGAACAGCGGCGGGATCACGGTGGAGGCGTTGGCCCAGTCGGGTCCCCACCCCGCCCACGTCAGGTGGTTCTGGGTATCGGGCTGCAGCACCGTGCCGTAGTACTGCGCGGCGGCGATCGGGTTGGCGGTCACGGAGATGTCCGCACGCTTCATCGCCTCGATGAAGGCGGCGACCTCCCGTTCCTTCTCCAGCGCTGCGGGGAAGTCGTACACCAGGTCAGGCATCGGCTCGCCAGAGGCTTCGATCAGCTCGCGCGCCAGCTCCGGATCGCCCGTGGCGGGGATCTCGCGACCCAGCAGTCCGGACCACAGCCCGGTGGGGACGTAGTCGCGTTCCAGTGTCGGCTTGACCACCCCGTCGGCCTCGTCGCCGGCGAACTCGCCACCGAGCACGGTCAGGATCGCCTCCCTGTCCATGGCCGCCATCAAGGCGAGGCGATGCTCGAGCACGGGGACGAGTGCGGTGTTGACGGCGATGTAGAAGACGCCTGGGTCGAGCACGTCCCAGCGCCGGTCCGCCAGAGCGGGGTCGGTGAAGACGCGATCGAGGTTGGGCGGCAGCACGAGGGCGTCGATGACGTAGCGGTCCTCGCCCTCGCTTGCGATGACTCGCTCGTCCGCGACCTGCGGGTCGACCGAGAACTGCCGCACGATCCGGTCGGGATAGGCCGGTCGGTACGGGTCGGACTCCGGCACCCAGCTCTCGTTGCGGACCAGCACGGCGCGATCGCCCTTGTCGTACGTCTCGATCCGGTACGGGCCGCTGCTCAGCGGCGCGTCGGTGTAGGCGTCGCCGGTGTCGGCCTCCGGCTTGACCGGCCCGAAAGCCGGCAGGGACGCGGCGTAGTTGAAGTCGCCCATCGGCCGGTTGAGCACGAACGTGATCGTGGTGCCGTCGCAGCTGACCGCTCGGTCGAAGTGCTCCTGCCCGGTACCGGTGTAGGGGCCCTCGTAGGCCGACGAGCCGTCCTCGAGGGTGGGGATGTCGAGCAGGTCGATGGCGTACACAGGACCATCGGTGACCACGTCTTGGGCGAACGTGCGCGAGACCCCGTACGCGACGTGCTCGCAGGTGATGGCGGAGCCGTCCTCCCACGTGGCGTCGTCGCGCAGCGTGAACTCCCACGCGGTGGCGTCGTCGTTGGGTCGACCCGTGTCGGTCGCGAGGTCGGGAAGCAGGCCGTTGTCGGACTCCCCGTACGGGTCCACCATCACCAGCGACCGGTGCAGAAAGCTGACGGCGAACGAGAACACGCTGGAGTCGTAGATGCGCTGCGGGTCCAGCTGCGAGAACTGCTCGCTCGGGTCGAGCTGGTAGAGGGTGCCGCCCTGGCGCCCCTCGGTGGGTGCGTCCGGTTCTGCGTCCTGGCCGCACGAAGCAGTGGTGAGCGCTACGAGGGCGAGCATGACCACGGCCAGATGTCCGTTCACGTCAGCGCCCCTACCGATGGGTTCCGCCGAGCCTGCCACACGCCAGGGGTCGAAGGGGGGAGTTCTGGCCGATGTTCGCCGGGTCAGGGCTGATCGGCGAGGCGCGGCTCGTCGGCGGTCGGGCCGTCGGGGACGAGCGTCGTACTCATCCGCACCCGGCGCCGACCCGGAGCGTTCTCGTACGCCGCGTACCTACGCAGGACCTCGCCAAGGTCGTCGCCCAGTCGCCGGGTCTCGTTGTCGGTGAGCCAGAGAACGACCTGCCGGTAGCTGACCGGGTCGGTGCTCGGGGCGGCGCTCGGCTGATGGATGTAGCGGTCGAAGGCTGCTACGAGTGATCCGACGAAAGCAATGAACCCACTGAGATGCTCGTTAGGTGAGAGGCTTGCCGCGTCAGCGGAATCGAGACTTGCCTGGTCTGTGACGAGGCGGAGCGTGCGCTCGACGCCTCCGCGGACGCGGCGCTCGGCGACGACCTCGAGCACGCCGGCGTCGGTGAGGGTGGCGATGTGCCGGTACAGGGTTGCCTGTGCCACGTCTGGGAGCCTCCGCGCGAGCTCACCTGCCGTGATCTCGTCCGCTGCGGACTCCAGCACGATGCGCAGGCGGACGGGATGCAGGAGCAGGTCCGCCTTGTCTGTGGCCACGCAGTCAGTCTAGACAGGCGCTATCGGAAATGATAATGTTCTCAAGTATGAGAGCAATGAAGGGGTCGCTGTGCTGACGGAAGAGGTCACGATTGCTGCAGCCGACGTCTCACTGTCGGCGACGTGCACGATGCCGGACGGCCCCGCGCCCTACCCGGCGGCCCTGCTCCTTGCCGGTTCAGGCCCGCTGGACCGCGACGGCAACGCCAAGCGGCTGCCCCTGAACCTGAGCCGCGACCTTGCCAGCACGCTGGCCGAGCACGGGTGGGCATCGGTGCGCTACGACAAGCGGGGTGTGGGTTCGTCTACCGGGGACTACCTGCCCACCGGCTTCTACGACGAGCTGGCCGACGCCGAGGCCGCCCTTGCCTGGCTGGCGAAGCGTCCGGACGTCTCGACCATCGTGCCCGTCGGGCACAGCGCCGGCGCCAGCATGGCTGCCGAGCTGGCTGTGCGGCACGACTCGGTGGACGGGGTTGTGCTGCTCGCGGTCACCGCACAGACCGGGGAGAACACCCTCACCTGGCAGGCCGCGCAGATCGCCCCGACGCTTCCAGCGTTGGCCCGTGGCGTGCTGCGCCTGATGCGCACCGACGTGATGCGACAACAACGCAAGGCCCTCGACCGCATCATGGCAACGGAGGGTGACGTGGCGCGCGTCCAGGGCGCGAAGGTCAACGCCCGATGGATGCGGGAGTTCATCGCCTACGACCCGGTGCCGACCCTGCGCCGCATCGAGGTTCCGGTGCTGGCCATGACGGGGTCCAAGGACGTCCAGGTCGACCCTGACGACATCGGTGCCATCGCGACGCTCCTGCCCTCGGCGCAGACCCGTGTCGTGGCCGATGTCGACCACATCCTGCGGCACGAGCCCCGCGTGAGATCCGACGTCCGGAGGTACAAGAAGCAGGTGAGCGAACCGCTCGACCCGCGGGTCGAGACGTTGCTGCTCGACTGGCTCGCCGAGCTCGAGCAGGGCTCGAGGCGGAGCGCCGGCACGTCAGGCTGAAGCCAGGACGCTCGCCTCCAGCCGCGCGTAGCTGCTCTCCATCCCGTCGGTCATGCCGGTTCCCAGCACCATGTCGCGAACCTCGGCGCTGGGGTAGGTGATGACGATGCTGAGCAGGGTGCCGCCGTCGACGGGAGTCAGGGTCATCTCGTTCGTCGTGCCCGACCCATCCATCCCGATCATCGCCTCCGTCGTGACGCTGCGGTGCGGCGGTGCGCTGTGCAGGAGCGTGCCGGTGAAGCCGAACCGCTGCGACGCGTCGACGCTCTCCCACTCGTAGCGGTAGATGTCTCCCACCTCGGTGGCCACCTCGCAGACGGGCATGGTCCAACCGTCCGGGCCGAGCAGCCAACGCTGCAGCAGGGCGGGGTCGTGGTGGGCGGTCCACACCTGCTCGACCGAGCCGCGGATCACCCGGCTCACTCGCACCACGGTGTCGCTGAGTATCTGGGCCTCGCACGTGCGCCCTGCGGCGAACGTGGCCAGGTCGGCCAGCACGGCGTCGATCTGGGCCATCGCCTCGCTCATGCCCTGCTCCATGCCCATGGCGAGCAGCCTGTCGAGGGCGTCCAACGAGTCGAACCAGGTTGTCGTGGTGAGACTCGACCCGGTGTCCGTGGCGGCGAACGCGAAGACCACACGCACCGACGGCATCTCGGTGCTTGGAGTGCCATCCGCGTCGGCGAATCCGTCGCGCACCTCGAACGACTCGCCCGGGACCACTGACACGAACTCCCAGTAGCCGCGCGAGACGTCGCCGTCCGCACCGGTCATCGCGTACTCGCTGCGCCCGCCCGGGTACATGTCGTGGCGAGTGAACTGCGCGGGATAGGTGGGCGGTCCCCAGAACCTTTCGAGCTGGCGCGGGTCGGCGTAGGCGTCCCACAGGCGCTGAACCGGCACCGGGAACTCCGCGACCACGGTCATGGTGAGCGCGGCGGGGTCTTTGCTGACGGATGTGACGGGCATGTCGAGTCCTTGGGGTGAGGGGGCGGGTCAGGGCGTGTCGTCGGCGAGCAACGCATCGAGTCGGGCGACCCGGTCGCGCCACAGCGCCTCGAACTGGTCGAGCAACGCCTGTGCTCGACGGATCGTCTCCGGGTTGCCTCGGACGAGACGTTCCCGGCCCTGCGGGTGCTTGGTGATCAGGCCTGCTCCCTCCAGGACTGCGACGTGCTTCTGGACCGCCGCGAACGACATGTCGTAGCCACGGGCCAGCGTCGAGACGGTGACCTCGTCGGCCAGCGTCCGCCGGACGATGTCTCGCCGTGTCTTGTCGGCCAAGGCCCGGAATATCCGGTCGACCTCCTCGTCCGGGATCGAGCTGCGCACCTGCATATCTACAACCATATGGTTGTACGTTAGCGGGCGCGCGGTCCTGTGGCAAGGCCCGTGGCGGACGTCGGGGGGAGTCCTACGGTTGTGTGCCGTCCACACGGTCGCCGGCCAGCATCTCCATGAGCAGACCGTCCTTCCACGAGCCGTCACCGCTGCGCTCGTACGCGCGCATGATCCCTACGCGTCGGAACCCGACCGCGGCGTAGCAGCCGATGGCTGCGTGGTTGTCGGCCGCGGGGTCGATCGTCAGGCGATGGTGGGCCCGCTGGTCGAACAGGTAGTCGGTGAGCGTCCGAAGGGCGTCCGTGGCGTAGCCGCGGCGATGGACGGCCGGGTCGAGGTAGATGTCCAGCGCAGCGTGCCGGTAGTCGGGGTCGTCCTCCTCGGCGAACTGCACCAGGCCGACGATCCGTCCGTCGGCCTCGATCGTGAGCTGCACCAGCCCGTCGTCGGCCAGGTCGTCGGCGACCTCTGCCTCGATGTCGTGGCCTCGCCACCAGCGGCGGACCTCGTCGGTGCGGCGCATGGCGACCAAGCGACGTGCGTCCGCGGGCACGGTCGGTCGCAGGGTCACGACGTCGCCGACCAGCTCGAGACGCTCACCCATGCGACTCATGGTGAGGCGTCGCCATCCGCGGGGCACCTGGACGCCTGGACGAGCCCCGGCTCGTCGACCGGGATGCGACAGGATGAGGGGATGAGCGACGACGTGGGCGTCCCACAGCACTCCGGACGGCATCGCCCGGCCGCTGGGGTGGGCTGGGCGCTGCCCTTCTACGACACGCTCAGCGCGGCGGCCGGAATCCGACGCGTCCACCGCGAGCTTCTGCGGGGAGCCGGCGTCGAGCCGGGTCAGCTGGTGCTGGACATCGGGTGCGGCACGGGCTCGTTGACGCTGCTGGCGAAGCAGGCCGAGCCACGTGCGGCGGTCGCTGGACTCGACCCGGACGCGGCCGCGCTCGAGCGGGCGGTCGGGAAGGCCAACGACCTAGGGCTGGACGTGCGGTTCGAGGCCGGGCACGGCGGCTCGCTGCCCTACGCCCAGGGTTCGGTCGACCGAGTGCTGTCCGCCTTCGTGCTCCACCACCTGTCCTCCGACGAGCGCGGCCGCACGCTGAGCGAGGTGCGCCGCGTCCTGCGCCCCGGTGGCTCCGTTCACGTGGTCGACTTCGGCAAGCCCGAGCACCTGGGTGGGCTCCTGCGGGCCGCAGGCTTTCCGAGCGGGACCACCTACCGCGGGTCAGTGATGGGGCTGGTGCCGGTCGGAATCGTCCGGGCGCCAGCATGACCCCGGCGACACGGGGTCGATCTGTGCGGTGCACGACGCGGCGCGATTGTGGTTGCGCAAGTGGGGAATATCGCACGCTGTTTTCCTTGTGGGCAACGGCCTGAAGAGGCAAGAATCTCGTTGAAGTACGGCTGTTCGAACCGACTGGCAGGCGCCGGGAAGCAACGTCCGCCTGATCCGATTGCGTCACCCACCTCCACCCCGACCGTCACCGAGAGGACGTCACAATGGCGAAGGAACTCTACGAGCTCGGCGAGATGCCTCCCTTGGGCGAGGTGCCCGAGAAGATGCACGCCTGGCTGATCCGCCCCGAGCGGTTCGGCCCGCCGACGCAGGCCTTCCAGAAGGAGGTCGTCGAGGTTCCGGAGCCCGCCGACGACGAGGTGCTCGTCTACATCATGGCGGCAGGCATCAACTACAACAACGTCTGGGCAGGGCTCGGCGTGCCGGTCGACGTCATCGGTGCCCGAAACAAGGCCCTGGCCAGGGGCGGCCAGGGTGAGCCCGAGCCCTTCCACATCGGTGGTAGCGACGCCTCCGGCATCGTCTACAAGGTCGGCAAGGACGTCACGAACGTCAAGGTCGGCGATGAGGTCGTGATGCACTGCGGGCGCTGGGACCGCAACGACCCGTTCGTGGTCAACGGCGGCGACCCGATGTACTCCTCGACGTACCGGATCTGGGCCTACGAGAGCAACTGGGGCAGCTTCGCCCAGTTCGCCAAGGTGCAGGGGCAGCAGTGCATGCCCAAGCCCAAGCACATGACGTGGGAGGCGGCGGCGGCCTACACCCTCGTTGCGGCGACGGCCTGGCGCATGCTGCACGGCTGGGGCGAGAACGCCGTCAAGGAGAACGACGTCGTGCTGATCTGGGGCGGTGCCGGCGGCCTCGGCTCGATGGCCATCCAGATCGCCAAGGAGGCGGGCGCCATCCCCGTCGCCGTCGTCTCCGGCGAGGACAAGTTCGACTACTGCATGAAGCTCGGCGCCAAGGGCTGCATCAACCGCAACGACTTCGACCACTGGGGGATGCTGCCGCACTGGAAGGACACCGAGGGCTACAACGAGTGGGTGAAGGGAGCCCGCAAGTTCGGCTCGGCGATCTGGGACGTGCTGGGCGAGAAGCGCGCGCCGAACATCGTGTTCGAGCACCCGGGCGAGTCCACCATCCCGACGTCGACGTTCGTGTGTGACACCGGGGGCATGGTCGTGGTGTGCGCTGGTACCACCGGCTTCAACGCCACGGTCGACCTGCGCTACCTCTGGATGCGGCAGAAGCGGCTGCAGGGCTCGCACTTCGCCAACGACGTGCAGGCCAACGAGATGAACCAGCTGGCGCTGAGCGGCCACCTGGACCCCTGCCTGTCGCAGGCGTTCCCCTACGACGACGTGCCTCTCGTGCACCAGATGATGTACGAGAACCGGCACCCGCACGGCAACATGGCGGTGCTGGTGGGGGCGACCGACTTCGGTCTCGGGGTCAGCGACTGACGTCGGCGGCGACTCGCCGCATGCGCACCAGCAGGGCGGCCGACGGGGTGACTCCTCCCGTCCGATAGGTGGACAGGCGGGTGCGTGACGTCCCGATACGCGAGGCGAACTCGGTAGCGCTCAGCCCTGACTGCTCGACGAGCGCACGCACCTCGGCGGCGACCTCTGCCCGGTCGGCGGACTCGGCGGAGTGCCTGGCTGCGGTGATCGCACGTTGCAGGAGCGGTCCTACGCCCCACGGCTGGGCGTAGGACAGGTACTGCTCAACCTGACGGGTGACCGGTCCCCACGGGTCGCGGCGCATCTCGCCCGTGACTCGGGCCCAGTCCCCGATGGTCCCTCGCTCGATGACGGTGACCAGGGCCTCGTAGGGCCACTCGTCGACGTCGGCGTCCGGCGGGACGTCGACGTTGCGAAAGGCGACACTCATGCCGTCTGCTCGACTGCGCGCAGCAGGGCGTCGGCGAGTGCCTGGCACTCGTCCACCACGGTGTTCCAGTCATGCCAGCGTGGGTCAAGCCGACGGTAGGCCGCCAGCTGCTGCGTGACCGCACTGTCGCGTGGGTTCGGCTCGGACAGCCGCTGCACCAGCGCCGTCAGCACGGAGTCGCTCGCCGCTGAGCGGTCGACGTAGTAGTCGTCGATGTCGACCAGCGTCGCAGCGGCCGCTACCTGCCCAGTCCGGTCGGCCAGCGCCACCACGTCGAGATAGTCACGAACCTGGTTGCGCTGGACGACGAGGTAGGCCTTGACCCGCAAGGTCTCCGGCAGCGTCGGCACGACCACGACGTGCTCGTCGTCGACGCGCACCTTCTCCACCTCCAGCGGGCGGGTGCGACGAAGCTGGCGTAGCCCGGCCTCGATTCCGCCCAGGCTCCCCAAGATCGTCAGCGGCGGGGAGCTTGCCCGCACGCTGGTCACCCAGCCCTCCGTTGCCTCCACGGCCTCCAGGACGTCGAGGTACCGGGCCGTCAGGTCGGCGATGACGTGGTCGTGGTCGAAGGAGTCGCGGTGCTCGGCCCACAGAGCCGCCGCGGCTCCGCCCACGAGCACCGCATCGGGCACGACGCGCTGAAGCTCGGCGGCCGAGCGTAGGACGGAGGTCAGCGTCGACTCGGTCGCCATACGGACATCGTATCATATCCGATACGAAACGCTGGAGTGGCTCTGGCCGGCGGGGCCCTCGTGACTTCCGTCAGACGAGCTGGAAGACGTAGGCGAACGCTGACTTCGTGTAGGCGATGCCTCGTCCGCTGGCGCGAATCGTCTCGGCATCGGCTGCGTCCGGCCGCTTCGGGACGAGGTAGTCCGCAATCGCATCGACGTCGAGGCGGTACCGGTCGCCGGTGTGCTGCACGGCCGCCACGAGATGCAGCGCCGGGTCGAGGGCGGCCAGGCTGGCGTCGCCGTGGCTGGTGTTGGCCAGTAGCCACCCACCTGGACGCAGGTAGGGGCGGCAGTGCTCCCACACGGGACCCGCGAACAACGAGATCAGCAGGTCCGCCCCGTCGACGGGCACGTCCAGCTGCTGTGTGTAGTCAGCGGCGAGGTACGTGACGTGCTCTCCGGCCCCGGGACGGGTGCGCCCGTCCAGCTCGGATCGCACCAGGTCTGAGTCGGCGAAGAACCGTGTTGCCCGCGCGTCAGTGTCGTTGTAGGTGACCGAGGGGATCGCCGTCGACGGTGACAGGTCGACGTAGCTGCCCGGATAGAGGGCCCGCTCGATCGGCCAGGCGTCGGTCAGTGCGGCGAACAGCCCGGACCGGTCGCCGATCGATTCTCGGTACTGCGACCACGTCGCCAGCTTCGCCATGTGTCCATCCCAGCACGCGCGGGGGCCTGGAGGACACGCCACCCCGTCCGAGCAGACGTGGTCTACGGGTTCACCCAGTCAGTGACCAGTCGAGTGCCGGCCACCGTGGCCCGGAGCCGGAAAGGCTGGGCCGGCGCAGGACTCAACGAGAAGAGACCCAGGTCGTCAGCAGGGGCGAGCACCTGCGTACCGTCGAGCAGCTGGACGACGACGTCGCCCGACTCGGGCGGGGCCAGCTGTCCGAGAAGCCCGTCGTGCGAGATCTCGAGCTCGACGGCGATGTCGCCCCGCTCGAAGACCACGTGCCGCACGGGTTCTGACCCGGTGTCGCGCACGAGGCGGGCCTCGTCGAGGTCGGAGTCGAACACCAGGCTGGCCAGCGCCAGCTCGTCATCGATGGACCGCCAGGTGTAGGCGGCAGCCGCCGCCCGACGCATCTCGTCGGTGACCTCGCCGGCAGCCGCCAACGCCTCGCCCAGCTCGGCGAGAAGGCTGTCGTCGTCACGCCTGGGTGGCGTCGTCATCTCCGCCTCCTCCGCGTGCTGCTTGGTGCTCCGGCTCTGGTTGTAGGGCCATCATCACGGCTGAGCGCCGCAACCGCTCCAGCGCCCGGCTGCGCGTCGGACCGATGGAGCCGATGCTGACGTCGAGGCGCTCGGCGATCTCGGCGTACGACAGTGGTGGGTCGGCCAGCAGCAGCTGCAAGAGCTGGCGGTGGCGATGGGGCAGCTCGGCGAACGCGGCGAGCAGCGCATCGTGGCGCTCCTGGCGCACCAGCCCCTCGGCCAAGTCGTCGGAGCCGGTGTCGTCCTCGGTCTCGGCGAGGGTTGCCGGGTCCCGTGGTGTGGAGCGTTGTCGAGCCTTGATCACCCGAAGGCACTCGTGTCGGGTGGTCGTGACCAGCCACCCGGGTAGGGCCCGCGGCTCGCGCAGGGAGCCCAGGTGCTCGACGAGTCGCAGCCAGACGGTCTGAAAGACGTCCTGGGAGTCGTCGGCGTAGAGCCGGTGGCGCCGCACCACCGCGCTGACCAGCGGGGCGTACCGCTCCACGATGTCTGTCCACGCCTGCTCGCTCCCATCCGCTGCCGCCGCCAGCACAGCCTCGATGGCCGGCTCATCGTCCATGACGAGCCCGTCGGCTACGGCCACGCGCCTCACATGTGGGACAGAGCACGTGGCCCGTCCCGTGATACGTCGCCGAGACCACGTCTTTCCCAGGTCGTGTCCCGAGGCTCACTGCACGAGCACGCCGTAGTCCGGGTGCCAGCGTGGGTGGTCGAGCAGAATCTGCGCGGCTGCCCGAGCCGGGACGCCGTGCCGGGTCATCATGTCGGCAACCCGCCCCGCCACGACGGGTGCGGCGAACGACGTTCCTGACCAGGAGGCGTACGGCGGGTCGAACGTCGACAGGCCGAGGCCCGGGAGCAGGCTCGTCCCGGCGACGAAGGTGCCGGCGTGCGTTCCCTCGGCGCAGGCGTCCACCCATGGCCCGTGGTTGCTGTCCGGGTCGGGTACGACGCTGCCGTCGGAGTCCTGGGTGACGGCTGCCACGGCGATGACGCCTGTGAAGGCGGCCGGCCAGCTCGGACGTCGACTGCCGGAGTTGCCGGCGGCGGCAACGACGACGACGTCGCGACAGAGCTTCTGCAGAGCCCGGGCGATCGGCAGGGAGGGCAGGTTGTCCAGCGTCAGGCACCCGAGTGACAGGTTGACGACCTCGACGCCCGGCTCGAGGTCGCCCAGTGCCGTCGCCAGCATCAGCTCGGTGCCCAGCCCCGAGGGTTCGAGTGCCTTCTCCGGGTCGAGGCGCACACCCGGTGCGGTCGCACGCACGATGCCCGCGACGAACGTGCCGTGCCCGGCCTGCATCGCCAGGTGCTGGCCGGGGTCTCCGAGCACGTCGAGGTCGTCGGCCTCGCGGCGGTAACGGCCGGCGAACCATCCCGGATGAGCACCGGGGGCCTTCGCCCAGATGCCGGTGTCGCACACCCCGACGGTCACGCCCCGTCCGACGTGCGACTGCGCCGCATCCGGCGGTGCTGGGGCCGCGGCGAGCGGCAGCGGCGGGTTCGCCGGATGACCCATGATCACCGGGTACCCGACGGTGACGTGGTGCGGTTGCAGCGTGGGCGCGGGATCTGGCTGCTGCTGCCACGCCTTGCGCAGCGTCGCGACGGCGTCGAGCACGCTGCGCTCGGGTGCGAAGCTCAGCGTGGTCACGCCGACCGCCCATTCCTTCAGCCTGAGCCCGTCGGCGTACCCGGGGAGCACGCGCTTCAGCGTGGAGGCGACGCGGTCGGCGTCCTCCGTCGCGCACACCAGCTCCCCGCGGCGGTAGAGCACCTCTCGGCCCGGCTCGTCGTGCAGGGCGATGTCTTCGGTCGACTCGACGAGCGTCCGGAAGGCCTCGGCGTAGGAGTGGCGTGCCTTGATCTGGTCGTTCATCCTGACTCCTTACGCCGGGTACTCCCCAGGCTGACGTAGATCGACCGCCCTGACAAGGCATCAGTGCGTCCGCATGCCACCCAGGGTGAGAATCTGCTGACGGCAGGCGGACCGGGCGGCACCCTGGTGTTGTGGGCACCGAGGGCGCAGGGCTCCTGCGGCGGGCTGAGGCTGCGGTGGACGAGGTTCAGCGCGACCCCCGGGCGGCGTTGCGCCAAGCCGAGTGCCTGCTGCACGAGGGGGCTCATGCCGACGTCGACGCGTGCGCGACCGCCGAGCGGGCCGCTGGGCTGGCGCTTCGCCAGCTCGACGACGTGCCCGGTGCGCTGCGTCGGCTGCGGCACGCGGTTCGGGTGGCCGACACCGGCGCCTCGCCGAGCGTGCGTGCGTGGACCCGGTTGAGCTGCGCCTTCGTCTTGGCCTCCGCGGGACGTAACGCACAGGCGCTGGCGCACATCGACGCGGCATTGCCGCTCGTGCACGGAGCAGACGCGGGCCGCGCCCGGATGCAGCGCGGTGTCGTCCACCACCACCTCGGTCGCTACGACGAGGCGAGCCGCGACTACACGGCCGCGCTCGCAGTCGCCCGACGTCATGGCGACGTGCTGGGCCAGGCCAGGGCGTTGAACAACCTCGGCGTGGTCGAGGCCCACCTCGGGGCCAGCGCGCGCGCCGAGTCGATGCTGGGCGAAGCCATCGAGCTCTTCGGCTCGCTCGGGCTGGACGTAGCAGCGGCCGACGCCTTGTGGAACGCCGCCTACGTGCAGGCGAAGAACGCAGACCTGGCGGCGGCGCTGGCCACCTTTGCCCAGGCGGAGGAGGAGCACCGACGGCTGGGTCTGCCCCGGCCGGGGCTGGCTCTGGACCGCCTCGAGGTGCTGCTCGCGGTGCCGTTGGCCGACGAGGCTCAGGTGGTGGCGGGCGACCTGGTTGCTGAGATGCGTGCTCGCGGGATGCGCCCGGAGCTCGCCGAGGCCCGCCTCGGACAGGCGCGGGCGGCGCTGGCAGGCGGGAACCTCGACCTCGCGGCGACCGCAGCCCGCGAGGCGCGCGACCTGATGCGGCGGCAGGGCCGCTCGTCGTGGGCGCTGGTGGCCGAGCACGTCCTCCTGCGTGTGCGCTACCTGTCCGGTGTGCGGACGCACCGGCTCGCGCGGGCCGGCCATGATGCCGCCGACGCGCTGGACGCGATGGGCTGGTGGGGGTTGGCGGCCCACGCTCGCCTCGACGCCGCCCAGGTGCTCGCCGACCTCGGCGAGACACCGGCCGCCGTTGCCGAGCTGAGGCTGGTGAGTCGACGCCGTCGCGGTGGGATGGCGACGACCCGGGTGCTCGGTTGGTACGCCGAGGGGCTGCGGCGACGTCTGACCGACGACCTGTCGGGCGCGGATCGGGCGCTTCGTCGTGGCCTGGACGAGCTCGACCGGCACCGGAGGTTGATGGCGGCGACCGACATGCGCGTGGGGTCGGGGGCCCATGGACTGTCGCTGGCGCGCCAAGGACTCGACATGGCGGTCCAGTCCGGGCGGCCGGCTCGAGTCTTCGCATGGTCGGAGCGGTGCCGCGCGGGCGCCCTGCGACTGACGCCCGCCCGCGGGCCGGCAGACCCGGCGCTGGCCGGCGCGCTCAGCGCGTTGCGCCTCGCGACCGCCGAGCTCGAACGTGCAGCGCTCGCCGGGGAGCCGACACGCACGCTCGCCCGTCGGCGCGCCGAGCTCGAGCGCGGGGTTCGCGAACGGGCCCGCCTGTCGACGTCCGTACCGGGCACCCGGGTAGCCGCGCTGTCGGTATCGGGTGTCTGCGACGCCCTGGGCCGCGATGTGCTGGTCGAGTACATCGAGCACGACAAGTGGCTCTACGCCGTGGTGCTGCGGCGGGGGAGGGCCACGCTGCACGCGCTGGGCGAGGTCGGCGACGTGGCGCGGCTTCTCGAGCGGCTCCGCTTCGGGTTGCGCCGTCTGGCAATGCCGTCGTCGTCACCGGTCGCTCGGGCGGCGGCTCGCACCGCGGTGAGCAGGCTCGCCGAGCAGGTCGACGACCAGCTGCTCGGGCTGCTGCACACGGGTGTGGGCGACGCCGGTCTCGTGACGGTGCCCAGTGCGTCGCTGCACCCGGTGCCCTGGGCCCTGCTGCCCTCGTGCCGGGGGCGGCCGGTCACCGTCGCACCCTCGGCGGCTCTCTACGTCCGTGCCGCCACCGCAGGCCGGCCGACGTCGGCAACGAGGACCGTCCTGGTCGCCGGGCCGGGGCTGCCCGGTGCCGCGACCGAGGTTGCGGCGCTCGCGAGCCGGATGCCCGAGGCCGAGGTGATCGCCGGTCACCGCGCCACGAGCGCGCAGGTGCTGTCGGCGATGGACGGAGCCCGCCTCGTCCACCTCGCCGCCCACGGACACCTGCGCGCGGACAACCCGCTGTTCTCGTCGCTGCAGATGGTGGACGGACCGCTGACGGTGTACGACCTCGAACGGCTGAGCGCTGCGCCGAGCACGGTCGTCCTGTCGGCCTGCTACTCCGGTCTCGCAGCCGTGCGGCCGGGCGACGAGCTGATCGGGCTCAGCGCCTGCCTGCTGGGGCTGGGTTCGCGCGCCCTGGTTGCGCCGTTCTCGGCGGTGGACGACGCCGCGGCGGGCCCGCTCATGCTGGCGGTCCACCGTGGCATGGCCGAAGGGTGGGGCCCGGCTGTCGCTCTGGCGCGTGCCCAGGCCGGGTTCACCGGCGGCGACGGGCACAGCGACGGCGACGGGGACGTGGCGCTGGCCACAGCGGCTGCGTTCACGTGCTTCGGGGCCGGGCTGAGCCCAGGCTGAGCCGCAGCGTCGTGGCTCGAGTCGACAGCGGCCTCAGTAGGCCAGGACGTGCGTCGGCTGTGAGGTGACCAGGGCTCCGCTGTCGTCCTGGACGAACGTCGCCACGACCTCCCCGAGTCGAAGCAGGCGTGCGTGGTCGTCCACGACGCTGACACGCAGCCGCACACCTACGCGGTCTTCGAACGCCTCAGGCGGCATGAACTGCAGGACGGCCGTACCAGGCTCGCGCGCGTCGTCGGCGTGCGTGGTTGTCTCGACGCCGGGTACCGGCGGGGTGTGCAGGTCGTCCTCGGGACGCTCGAGGAGCACCACTCGGCGCCCCGTGGCGAGGTCGGGAAGGTCGGGGTGCAGCAGCGGTTGGTCGCTCCCCGGGAGGGGTCTCCTCCCGAGGAGCGACTCGAGCACCGCGTGCCTGGCCCGTTGGTCGGTACGCACGGTTCGTTCGTACTCCCTGTCAGGGCTTGTAGTCGAACCCGGCCGAGATGAGGTCGACGCGCCGGTCTGAGCTGCGGCCCGAGCCGAACGTGTAGCCGAGGCTGACCGACACGCCCCATGCGACGTCGGGAACCGACGCGACGCCGAACTTCGCGAAGCCTTGGCTGCCGGAGAGGTTCACGCCGTTGTGCAGGGCGACGACACGCTCGCCGTCACGGATGTGCACGTCGCGCAGGGTGGCCGAACGACCCATGACGGCCCGCAGCATGAAGCGGTCGAGGTTGAGTCGCCGACCGTCCTCGATGACCGGGGTGGGCAGGGCGAAGTGGATCCAGTTCGTGGTGTTGGCCTTGCCGATCACCCGGTTGTAGAAGCCGTAGTAGCGCTGCGACTCCACGTTGCCCGGGTGCTCGATCAGCGCGGCGTTGCCGTGGATCCACGTCGCGTTCTCCAGCGCTCCGGGACCGCCGTAGAGGCTCTGGATACCCAAGATGTCGTCGGTGGACAAGAACCGGCGGGGACCTCCGTAGAAGGGGGCCATCAGCGCCGACGAGTCAGCCGAGTGCTTCAGACCGAGGGCGTGTCCGAACTCGTGGGCCGCGACGGTGACCAGGTCGATCCCACCCCCGGTGGGGATGTTCAGCGTCCAGGTCTCGGCCTCGTCGAAGTGGCTGTCGCCACGGATCGGGCCGCTGTTGGACGGGTAGAACGCGTGGGCGAGGACGCCGCTGGCGCCGTCGAACGGGGAGCCGTCGCCGTGGTCACCGGCGACGAACCGGATGACGATGTCGCCGCTGGTGCCGTCGGCCACGCGCCGGAAGCGCAGCGGGGTCTCCGCCGACCACATGCCGAACGCCTGGTCGATCGCCCACTGCACGGTCGACTGGGGCAGGTCGGGCGTGTAGTTCTGGAACGAGTAGGTCAGGTTGGTCGTCGACCACTTGCCCGCACCGGTGACGAACTCGTCCAGGGCAGCACCCTCGACCGTCGGAGACGTGTCGGGGTTGCCGCACCGCGCCGAGTTCATCTTCTCGCGGGTCGGCTCGTCGAGCTCGCCGGTCGGCTCCAGCCCGGCGAAGCGCTGGAAGTGGCGCAGCGCTTCCACCGAGGCCTCGTCGAACACGCCGCTGATGGAGGCGAGGGGCTCGTCGAGCAGGTGGTCGGCGGCTCCGCTGCGCATGTGCACGTCGTCGACCTGGAAGGGGCTCTGCGGCCCCTCGAGGTAGCCGTACTTCTCCAGGTACGCCTGCACGGGGCGCACGGCTTGGGCCTTCGACCCGACCTTGAGGCCGACTGCGCTGGCTGGGACTGCTGCCGTCATGGCAACTCCTTTCCTCGTCGGCGTGCCGTGTCGGGCAGCCGAGGGGCGAAACGGGTGGACACCATGGACGGAGTCACCAGCCGCCCGCCTGATACACCGATCAGGCGTCGATCGCTTCGCACCCACCGGGGACGGCCCGCACGTGGGGCAGTGGGACGCCCTACGCCCGCAGCACCTTCTGCATCGTCTTGCCCTTCGCGAGCTCGTCGACCAGCTTGTCGAGGTAGCGGATCCTTCGCATCAACGGGTGCTCGACGTCCTCCACCCGAACGCCGCACACCGCCCCGGTGATCAACGACGCGTTCGGGTTGAGGTCAGCCGCAGCGAAGAACTCCTCGAACGTCGTGCCCGCGGTCAGGTGGGCCTGCAGGGCCGACTCGTCGAAGCCGGTGAGCCAGGCGATCACCTCGTCCAGCTCTGCCTGGGTGCGTCCCTTCCGCTCGAGCTTCGTGACATAGAGGGGATACACCGAGGCGACGCTCGCGGTGAAGATCTTGCTCACCGACGTCACGGTAGCGGGGCCTACCTCGCCAGCCGAGGCTGCCAGTGGAATCCTCGAAGGGCGACGACGGCGACGGCCACCAGTGCCCATGCGGCGAGAACGCCCAGGTTGCGGGGGTCGAGCCCCACGTCCTCGGCGCCGGGCACGTACAGGGCCTGCAGCGCGTTCGCCAGGGGCTCCAACGGCAACACCTGCGCGGCCGTGGTGACGGCCTCGGGCAGCGCCTCGGTGCTGAAGAAGACCCCCGAGATCATCGCGAGGACGAGCGCCACCGCGTTGGTGACGCCTTGCGCGGTAGCCGAGGACCGCACGAGCGTGGCGAGAGCGAATCCCAGGAATGTGAACGTGACCGTACCTACGACGGTGTACACGACGAGCGGCACGATCGCCGACGCCTGCGGGGTGATGCCGAACACGGCCCAGCCGAGCAGGCCGATGGCGGCCACGGCGAGCGCTGTGATCAGCAGGGCGATCGTCAGCCGGGCGGCGACGAAGATCGACAGTGGCATCGGCGTGCCCCGGAGTCGCTTGAGCAGGCCCCGTTCGCGAATCTCCACGAGCTCGGGCGTGAGAGCGACGAAGCCGGAGTAGAGGGCGGCGTAGGCCATGAAGCCGCCGACGAGAAACGTCCGCAGGTCGGGTGCGTCGCCGGCCCCGCGAACAGGTACCGGGTTGTCGCCTCCGAGACTCTCGGACCCGAACAGCAGGGACATGCCCAGGTAGAGAGCCACCGGCAGGACGATGCCCACGGCCACGCTCGAACCGGTCCGCAGGCTCGCCAGCAGGTTGTAGCGGCTCTGGCTGAGCAGCGCCGAGCCCGCGTTCACCTCGGCGTCCCGGACGCGGCATGGGCGGGGACGGATGGTTCGGCCCCGAGGGAGAGAAAGACGTCCTCCAGCGACGACCGCCGCACCGTGAGGTGGCCAAGGGACACCCCGTCGCGCTGAGCCCACGCGGTCAGGTGGAACAGGTCACGTTGCGGGTCGGGGCTGGAGAGCTCGACCCGTGGCCCGTCCCGGCGAGCCTGCACGCCGACGGCGGTTCGCACCGCCTCGACGGTCACGTGGGCCGGAAGGTCGAACGAGATCGAGGTGGCGTCGCCGTGGCGGGCCGCCAGCTCGTCGTAGGTGCCTGCGGCAGCGATCTCGCCTTCGCGCAGGATGAGCAGCCGGTCGGCCAGAACCTGCGCCTCGTCCATGTAGTGCGTGGTGAGCAGGATCGTCATGCCGAGGCTGGTGAGCCCGTCGATCATCGTCCACGCCTCGCGTCGCGCGGCCGGGTCCAGCCCGGTGGTCGGCTCGTCCAAGAACAGCAGCTCGGGGTCACCGACCAGCCCCAGGGCGATGTCGAGGCGTCGCTTCTGCCCCCCCGAGAGCATGCCGACCCGCGACGACCTCGCGTCGCTGAGGCCGACCAGCTCGATGGTCTGCTCGACCGGACGCGGGTTGGTGTAGAGGTCGGCGAACATCCGTACCGTCT
This sequence comes from uncultured Actinomycetota bacterium, assembly GCA_963714455.1. Taxonomy (GTDB): domain Bacteria; phylum Actinomycetota; class Actinomycetes; order Jiangellales; family Jiangellaceae; genus CAVQGZ01. The sequence goes on along the minus strand of CAVQON010000015.1, from coordinate 537,012 downwards.
CGGTGACGCTCAACGTAGGGAACACCTCCACCTCTTGCAGCACGACACCGATGCGCTCGCGCCACGCGCCGGTGGCGCGGGCCGGGTCGACACCGAGCACCGACACCGATCCGGCGTCCCTGGCCAGGTAGCCCTCCAGCATCTCGATCGTCACCGTCTTGCCGGCGCCGTTGTGCCCCAGGAGCCCGACACACTCGCCCGGGCTGATCTCGAAGCTGACGTCTCGCACGGCCTCGCGGTCGCCGAACGACTTGCGCAGGCCGTCGACGCTGACCACAGGCGTCGTGGTCATGGCTGCTGCGTCCGTCGCACGAGCGCGGACAGCCCGTAGAACACGCCGACCAGGGGGCCGATGGCCCACCACTGCCCAGTCAGTGCGCCGACGACGATGCCGGTGGCTATGCCGAGCGCGGCTGGAGACAGCAGTATCGACCGAAGGATGGCTAGTCTCGACCGACCGATGCTGTCGGCCTCGTGGGCGTGCTGAGACATGGAGTCCTCGTTTCGTGTGGGGTCGAGCTGGCAGGTCGACTGTCGCAAGTGCGGGGGCCGCTGCCATCGGCTCCGGGGCTCGACCACCTCATCCCGTGGGGGGAGATCGGTTGCGACCGGTGGCGGATGTGCCGGCACGACGCCCGTGGCAGAGTCGATCCATGGCACCGGCCGTCGCACCGATCGAACGTGACCTCCTCGGCGCTGGTGCGGACGTCCCTGGCCGGGCGGGGACGGCACGTGGTCGGTGGGCTGGCCTGGCCATGTTCGCGGTGGGGATGGCCGTGTGGTCACTCGCGCAGCTTCTCTTCGAGTGGTCTGCGGTGGCCTTCTGGGCGCTCGCACTGTTGGGCGGCTGGGCCGCGGTGCAGGGCTTGGGCATGGTGTACGACATCCGCCGCGGGTCGAGGGTCGTCAGCACGCCGGTGTGGGTTCCCCTCACGATCGCGGTGACGTTGTCTCTTGTCGGTCTGAGCGCGATGCTCACCGGAGCCGCGCGCACGCTCATGGTGTCCGCAGGAGTGGTGGTGCTCGTCGCCGCGTTCGCTCGGGCCATGGCCGACCTGCGGTCGGTCGAGCAGCGGCTCAGCGAGCAGGTGGTGCTGGAGGAACGTCGGCGCGTCGCCGGCGAGGTTCACGACGTCGTCGGTCATGCCTTGGCCGTGACCATGCTGCACATCACGGCGGCCCGGTTGTCGTTGCCGGACGACCCGGACGCGGCCGTCGAGGCGCTTGACGAGGCCGAGCGGCATGGTCGGGAGAGCATGGCGCAGATCCGTGGGGTGGTGCGGCTCCTGCGTTCCGACGAGGACATCGCCCTGCTCGCCTCGCCGGACGCCTCGGAGGTACCGGCGCTGCTGGAGGGCTTTCGGCGAAGTGGCGTCGAGGTGACCGCGCAGGGATTCGCCGACACGGCTCGTCTGTCCCCCTTGGCCTCGACGACGCTCTACCGACTGGTGCAAGAAGGCGTGACCAACGCGGTGAAGCACGCGCAGGGTCCTGTCGAGGTGCATCTCGACGTCCAGCCCGAGGCCGTGGTGCTCGAGATCCTCAACGCGTGGGACGAGGACCGCGTCCCGGTGGCCGACGGCGCCGGGCTCAGCAGTGCCCGCGCGAGGGTGGCCGTCGTCGGTGGCACCTTCCAGGCGGGCCCGGACTCGTCAGGACGCTCGTGGCGCCTGGCTGCGACACTGCCCGCGTGATCCGCCTGCTGCTCGTCGACGACCAGGCTCTCGTGCGGCAAGGTCTGCGCAAGATCGTGGAGACTGCGGCCGAGATGGCCGTGGTGGCCGAGTGTGCCGACGGCGACGAGGTTGTCGATGCGCTGACACGCCACACCGTCGACGTGGTCGTGATGGACGTCCGGATGAAGCGGCTCGACGGAGCCGCAGCGACGGCCCAGGTTCGCCGGGCGGGGGGCCCGCCGGTGCTGGTGCTGACCACGTTCGACGACGACGAGACGATCGCTGCGGCCCTGCACGCGGGGGCAGCCGGGTTCGTCCTGAAGGACGCTCCGGGCGAGGAGATCATCCGCGCGATCCGGCGGGTGGCCGAGGGGGACGCGTGGCTCGACCCTGCCGTCACGGCCCGTGTGCTGGCCGGCTACCGCACAGCCAGGGCAGCCAAGGCCGTGCCCGAGCTGCGCCGGCTGACGGCCCGCGAACGTGACGTGCTGCACGTGGTCGGCCGAGGCGCCACCAACGACGAGGTGGCCCAGCAGCTGTTCATCAGTCAGGCGACGGTCAAGACGCACCTGGGTTCGGTGCTCGCCAAGCTCGGGTTGCGTGACCGTTCCGCGGCCATCGTGTTCGTCCACGAGCACGGCTTGCTCGGCGACTCCTGACCCTTGCGCCATGCTCGTCTCCGCCTCGGGACGATGGTCCCGGGCTGGCGTCGTTCGACCCGTCCTTGCGACAACGGGTTGACGGGGTCGTCCTCCTGCCCATAGGACTGGGGGATTGCTGGTTGCGCTCCCTTGGGGGACCCATGGACCGACTCATCCCGACGAGACAGCAGCCAGGGCGCGGGCGCTGCCTCCAGGTGACGCCACCGATGGAGGCCTGATGCCCACCTACGTCTACCACTTCGCCCAGGGCAACAAAGACCAGAAAGACCTGCTGGGTGGCAAGGGCGCCAACCTGGCCGAGATGACCAACATGGGTCTGCCGGTGCCGCCGGGGTTCACGGTGACGACCGAGGCGTGCCAGTACTACCTGCACCACGGCAGCGTCCCGGACGAGCTGGCCGACGAGGTGAGCGCCGCGCTCGCCGAGGTCGAGAAGGCCACCGGCAAGGGCTTCGGTGACCCCGACAGCCCGCTGCTGCTGTCGGTGCGCTCGGGCGGCAAGTTCTCGATGCCCGGCATGATGGACACTGTCCTGAACATCGGCCTGAACGAGCACACCATCGACGGCCTCGTGAAGGCGACCGGCAACGAGCGGTTCGTGTGGGACTCCTACCGCCGACTCATCCACATGTTCGGCGACACCGTCCTGGGCATCGACGGCGAGCTGTTCGAGCACGTCATGGACGAGGAGAAGGCTGCCAAGGGCACCGCCAGCGACCTCGACCTGGACGCGAAAGACCTGGCCCGCCTGGCCGCCCGCTACAAGGACATCGTCGCCGAGCAGACCGGTCAGCCGTTCCCGGACGACCCCCATACCCAGGTCGACTTGGCCATCAAGGCCGTGTTCGAGTCCTGGAACACTGACCGCGCCATTCTCTATCGCCGTCAGGAACGTATTCCTGGCGACCTCGGCACCGCGGTGAACGTCCAGTCCATGGTGTTCGGCAACATGGGCGGCGACTCCTACACCGGCGTGGCGTTCACCCGCGACCCCGCCACCGGGGAGCCGGGCGTCTACGGCGACTGGCTGGAGGACGCGCAGGGCGAGGACGTCGTCGCCGGCATCCGCAACGCGCACGCGCTGGCCGAGCTGGAGACGGCTGACAAGCCGATCTACGACGAGCTGATCGGCGTCATGGCCCGTCTCGAGGAGCACTACCGCGACCTGTGCGACATCGAGTTCACGATCGAGCGCGGCAAGCTCTGGATGCTGCAGACCCGTGTGGGCAAACGCACCGCCGCGGCCGCGTTCATCATCGCCAGCCACATGGTCGACGAGGGCCTCATCGACATGGACGAGGCGCTCCGCCGCGTCAACGGGGCGCAGCTCACCCATCTGATGTTCCCGCACTTCGACCTGTCGGCGGCGAGCGCAGCCCCGCTCACCAAGGCTGTCGCGGCCTCACCCGGAGCGGCGGTGGGACGCATCGTCTTCGACTCCCACGACGCGCAGGACTGGGCCGACCGCGGCGAGACCGTGCTGCTCGTGCGACGCGAGACCACCCCGGACGACCTCAAGGGCATGGTGGCGGCCAACGGCATCCTCACCACCCGCGGCGGCAAGACGTCGCACGCGGCGGTGGTGGCCCGTGGCATGGGAAAGACGTGCGTCTGCGGAGCCGAGGACCTCGACATCGACCTGGCCGGCAAGACCCTGACGTCGCCGGACGGCAGCGTGTTCACCGAGGGCGACGTGCTGTCGATCGACGGCACCAGCGGACGGGTCTACGCCGGTGAGGTACCGGTGCAGGACTCCCCGGTCGTGCAGTACTTCGAGGGCAAGGTCGGGGTCGACCACGACCCCCTGGTCAGTGCGGTGCACCGCATCCTCACCCACGCCGACGAGCGACGGCGGCTGCGGGTGCGCGCGAACTCCGACACCGGCGACGACTCCCAGCGTGCGCGCCGTTTCGGCGCCGAGGGGATCGGGCTGTGCCGCACCGAGCACATGTTCCTCGGCGAGCGCCGCCAACGCGTCGAAGACCTCATCCTCGCCGACACCGACGAGGGGCGACAGGTGGCTCTCGATGCGCTCGAGCCGCTCCAGAAGGGCGACTACCTGGAGATCCTCGAAGCGATGGACGGCCTGCCGGTCATCGTCCGGCTGCTCGACCCGCCGCTGCACGAGTTCCTCCCCGCCCTGACGGAGCTCGAGGTCGAGGCGGCCATCGCCACCGAGCGGGGGACCCAGCTCGACCCCGACCGTGCCCGCGTCTTCGACGCCGTCCGCCGCATGCACGAGCAGAACCCGATGCTGGGTCTGCGCGGCGTGCGCCTCGGGCTGGTCATCGAGGGGCTGTACGAGATGCAGGTGCGCGCGCTCGCCGAGGCCGCCGCCGAGCTCGTCGCCGCGGGCAAGAACCCGCGGCCGGAGGTGATGATCCCCCTGACGGCTGCCGTGCAGGAGTACGAGCTGATGCACGAGCGGGCCAGTGCGGTGCTCGCCGAGGTGCAGGAGGCCTACGGCGTGGAGCTGAGCACGCCGATCGGGACGATGATCGAGGTGCCGCGGGCGGCGCTGACGGCCGGCCAGATCGCCGAGCGGGCAGAGTTCTTCTCCTTCGGCACCAACGACCTGACCCAGATGACGTGGGCGTTCTCCCGCGACGACGTCGAGGGCGAGTTCTTCGGCCGCTACCTCGAGCTCGGCGTGTTCGGCGTCTCCCCGTTCGAGTCGCTGGACACCCAAGGGGTCGGGCAGCTCGTCGAGCTCGCCACCGAGGCAGGCAAGGCCGTCAACCCGCACCTGGAGGTCGGTGTGTGCGGGGAGCACGGCGGCGACCCGGCGTCGATCCACTTCTTCGACGCCGTCGGGGTCGACTACGTGTCGTGCTCGCCGTTCCGCGTGCCGGTGGCGCGTCTCGAAGCAGGTCGCGCAGCGTTGCTCGGCTCGCCCGCAGGCAGCAGCTAGCGCAAGGTCGACCTATGCCCCCCGCCCCGACACACGAGCTCGACGCTGACGAGTGGGTCGGGCGCACCCAGCAGGTGGCCGACGTGCTGTACCCGACGCCGGCCCGAGGGCTGGCACTCACCCTCGACCAGCCGGGGGCCGACCTGGCCGAGGGCGACCGGCTGCCCGAGCTGTGGCACTGGCTGTACTTCCTGCCCATGGTGCCGACGGCCGAGCTCGGGGTCGACGGTCACCCGCGCCGCGGCGGCTTCCTTCCGGCAGTCGACCTGGAGCGGCGCATGTGGGCAGGCGGGCGGCTGACGTTCCACCGCGACCTGCACCTCGGCGAGGCGGTGACGCGGACGTCGGTGATCGTCTCGGTCTCGTCCAAGCAGGGCCGGACCGGCCCGATGGTGCTCGTCACGGTGCGCCACTCGGTGGCGTCCGCGGCCGGCGTCGCCGTCGAGGAGGAGCAAGACCTCGTCTACCTGGCCAAGCCCACCTCGGTGCGCACCCCACCACCGGACCCGGTGCCCCCCGACGTCGCGTGGACCGATGAGCAGCCCCTCGACCCCGTGCTGCTGTTCCGTTTCTCGGCCCTGACGTTCAACGCGCACCGCATCCACTACGACCTGCCCTACGCGACGGACGAGGAGCGCTACGCGGGTCTCGTCGTGCACGGGCCGCTGCAGGCGGTGCTGCTGATGCAGGCCGCCCGACGTCACCACCCGGCGCGACGCGTCGCGACCTTCGCCTTTCGTGCCGCGCGCCCGTTGCTGGCCCATGACCGGTGCTTCGTCAGCGGGTGGACGGCACCGGACGGGCACCTGGAGGTGGTCACCGCGAACACCGACCGGGACGTCACCATGCGCGCCCAGCTGACGTGGGGATGAGCCGATGACCACCCGACTCGAACGTTCGGTGCTGCTGGTGCCCGGCTCGAACCCGACGATGATCGCCAAAGCTGCAGCGGCCGACGCGGACGCGGTGTGCATCGACCTCGAGGACGCGGTGGCGATCACCGAGAAGCAGGCTGCCCGGGACAACGTCCGCGCTGCGTTCGCCGACCTCGACTTCGGCCGGTCGCTGCGGATGGTGCGCATCAACGGGCTCGACACCCCGCTGGCCTACCGCGACCTCGTCGAGGTGGTCGAGGACGTCGGTGACCGCGTCGACCTCGTCGTGGTGCCCAAGGTCGACACGCCCGCTGACGTCGAGTTCGTCGACCGGTTGCTCACCGCCATCGAGGCGCACCGCGGCATCGAGCGACCCATCGGCATCGAGGCGTTGATCGAGACGGCCGCTGGGGGGATGAACGTGCGTGAGATCGCCGCGTCCTCGGCTCGGCTGGAGTCGCTCGTGTACGGCTCGGGCGACTACGCGGCGTCGATGCAGATGCCCATGGATGCGATCGGCGAGCTCGACGAGAACGACGCCCTCTACCCGGGCCACCGGTGGCACCACATCATGCACGCCGTCGTCGGCGCGGCCCGCGCATACGGCAAGCGAGCCATCGACGGGCCGTTCGGTGGCATCCGCAACCCCGAGGGGCTCGAGCGTGCCTGCCGCATCGGGCGAGCGATGGGGTTCGACGGCAAGTGGTGCATCCATCCCGCGCAGGTACCGGCGGTCAACACGACGTTCGTGCCGTCGCCGGGCGAGCTGGCCCGGGCCCAGTCCGTCGTCGCCGCGTACGACGTGGCGGTGCGGGAGGGCAGGGGTGCGGTGAGTGTCGACGGCAGGATGGTCGACGTGGCCTCGCTGCGGATGAGCCAGGCGGTGGTCGAGCGGGCCCGGCTGGCGGGACTGCTGCCCACCCCGGGCGAGAGCGGTGCGTCGTGAGCGACATACTTCGCGGGCTACGGGTCATCGAGGGCTCCGCCTTCGTGGCCGCCCCTTTCGCCGGCATGACCCTGGCCCAGCTCGGCGCGGACGTGATCCGCTTCGACAGGCTGCGCGGCGGGCTGGACTACCACCGCTGGCCCGTGACCGCGCAGGGCGACAGCATGTTCTGGGCGGGGCTGAACAAGGGCAAGCGCTCGCTGGCCGTGGACATGACCACGGCGGCCGGCCAAGAGATCATCACCAGCCTGATCTGCGCCCCGGGCCCGGGCAACGGCATCTTTCTGACCAACCTGCGGGTGCGCGGGTGGATGGACTACGAGCACCTGACGTCCAAGCGGGAGGACGTCATCCTGGTCACCGTCCTCGGCAACCGTGAGGGCGGTCCTGCGGTCGACTACACGGTGAACCCCGCGTTGGGGTTTCCGTACGCGACCGGCCCCGAGGGCTCCGACGAGCCGGTCAGCCACATCTTGCCGGCATGGGACTGCATCACCGGTCAGACGGCCGCGCTGGGCCTGCTGGCAGCAGAGCGGCACCGCCGCCTCACCGGTGAGGGCCAAGAGGTCGACGTCGCGCTCAAGGACGTCGGTCTGGCCATGCTGGGCAACCTGGGCATCGTCGGCGAGGTGCTGGTCAACGGTGAGAACCGGCCCAAGTACGGCAACTCGCTGTACGGGGCGTTCGGCGAGAACTTCCGCACGTCCGACGGCCGGCGCGTCATGGTGATCGGGCTGACCCGCCGGCAGTGGGACCTGCTGTGCCGCTGCACGGGCCTGCGAGACGAGATGGACGCCCTCGCCCACCGCCTCGGCCTCGACTTCGACGCCGAGGGCGACCGCTTCGAGGCACGCGCGCAGATCGCCTCGGTGTTCGAGCCCTGGTTCGCCGCACGCACCGTGGACGACTTCGCCGCACAGTTCGACGAGGCCGGCGTGACCTGGTCGGTCTTCCAGACCTTCGACGAGGTGGTGCGAACCGACCCGGACTGCTCCCCGGACGGGCCGCTGTTCTCGATGGTCGACCAGCCGGGGGTCGGCGCCTACCCGGTGCCCGGCTCCCCGCTGGACTTCAGCGCGATGCCGCGCACCGAGCCCACCCGCGCCGCCGTCCTGGGCGAGCACACCGACGAGATCCTGTCCACGCTGCTGGGGCTGAGCAGCCGGGAGATCACCGAGCTGCGCGACGGTGGCATCGTCGGCGGCCCGCGTCCCTGACGGCCGATGCAGTCGGCCGTCTATGGCTCGGGCAGGAATGGGTCTTGGCCGGGACCGCCGGGGTTGTTGAACAGGATGCGGCCTTCGCCGGACTGCGGGTAGTCCGCCTGCGTGACGGTGCCGATCGACTCCAGGTAGGTGCGGAACGAGACCTGGTCACCGAGCGGCGTCTGCGTCACCGTGACTCCTGGTGCGGCGGTCAGGTCAGGCTGGTCGTCACCCCCCCGGATGGAGAAGTTCAGCTGGGCCAGCGTGGCGGTCCCGGTCTGGGTCGTCCCGTCGATGACCACGTCGGTGCCGTCGGCCAGCGTGAGGTCCTGCACCGTGCCGTCCAGGTTGATGAGCACCTCGGTGCCGTCCGAGACCTGGATGAAGCCGCCGTTCTGCACACCGACACCCCGGGACAGCCCGTTCTCGATGATCGATCGCAGATCCGCGAACGATACGTTCTCGGCGATGCTCAGGAAGTTGCCGAACGGCTGGAGCGAGAACGTGTCGGCTACCGTCAGCTCTCCCGGTGGCACGTCAAGGTCTTCACCTCGGATGCCACCTCCGTTCATGAAGAACACCTGGGGTTGCGGCAGCCCGAGCTCGAGCGCTTGCTGGCGGGCGCCCGCCAGGTGGGCATCCGCGATGAGGTTGCCGAGGTTCGCCTCCCGGACGCGCTTGACGGAACGGGAGTTGTCCAGCACCACCTCACTGGTGGCGACCGTCTGGGCCTCAAGAGCAGCACGTGCCTCGGCCACCGGCCGCTCGATCGTCCGCACAGCCTTGCGGTTCGCCCGCGTGGTGTCACTGACGACCTCCAGCCCAGAGTCGTCGGCATCGATACCGATGACCCGGCCTTGCCGGTCGAAGGTGACCTGCAGCACGCCGACGTAGCGGTAGTTGCCGGGTGTCGTCACGACGGGCACCTCGGCCCCCGCAGCGTCAGTGGCGATCTGCGGGTAGGAGCCGAAGATCTCCTCCTCGTCCCCCGGCACCAGGTCATCTCCGGGGTCGGCCAAGATCTCGTCACCACCGCCACCGATCACGACGTCGACGTCAGTGAGGTCGGACACGAGGTCGATCTCGCTCTGCAGGCCCTGCAGGTGGGAGACAAGGACGATCTTGTCGACGCCCCTGCGCGTCAGCGCGTCGATCCGGGCCTGAGCTATGCCGGCAAGGTCTTGGCCCACCTGCACCAAGCCGGGGGAAGAGATCTGGCGCAGCGCTGTGGTCGTGAGGCCGACCACGCCGATGCGCTCGCCCCGCTCTCGGATGATGGTGGCGGGCACGAGCTGTTCCAGGCCGGACGTTGCCGGGTCGGCGGAGAAGTCGAGGTTGGCCGACACCAGGGGCAGCAGCTTCGTACGCGACTGCACGGCCTCGGCGAAGCCGGCGAAGGTCGCCGTCCCGAAGTCGAACTCGTGGTTGCCGATGCCGAGAGCGTCGTAGCGCACCTGGGTGACCGCCAGGGCGTCGTAGTCGACGCCTGCTGCGTTCGACGCCTCGCGGGTCAGCCCGGCCAGGAAGTTGTCGCCGGAGTTGAGTGTCACGACCCCGCGGCGCAGCGACTCGCCACGGTCGAACGACCACAGACCCGACTGCCAGCGCTCCTTGCGCACCTCGGTGACGAAGCGCGCGATGCCTCCGTACTCCACGCCACCGACGTCACGTGGTAGGAGGCTGGACTCGCCGTCGTTGTTGTGCAGGATCGTCAGCGTGAAGTCGGGGCGCGGCTTGCCCCAGCCCCATGCCTGGGCGGGAGCTGCCGTGGCGGCGGCGCCCGCCACCATGCTGCCGGCTACGGCTGCTATCGCGAGAACCCTGGTGAGCCGCTGGGACATGGCACTCCTTCTGCGTTGTGGACACGACAGACGTCATTGAGTCCGAGGAGGGTTGCACGAACCGGGAGTCTGGGTAAACGGATCTCGACGTCTGAGTGCAGAGTCGAGAACGGCTGAACGCTGGACAACTGGCGGTACGAGGAGTCCACTGGCAGAACCCGGTGCCCGCCGTGACGACGCGCGCCGGACGAGCCGAGGAGGGTGTCATGAGTGCCATCGCCGATGCCGGCGACCAGGCGGCAGCGGATGCCCGTCGCGGGGCCTTCTCGTCGCGCAGGGTCTTCATCCTGGCGGCAATCGGCTCGGCCGCCGGGCTGGGCAACATCTGGCGGTTCCCCTACGTCGCCTACGAGAACGGGGGCGGCGCGTTCATAATCCCGTACCTGGTCGCGCTGGTCACCGCGGGGCTGCCGTTCCTGTTTCTCGACTACGCCATCGGTCACCGCTATCGCGGCTCGCCGCCGCTGTCGTTCCGCCGGATGCACCGCCGGGGTGAGGTGATCGGCTGGTGGCAGGTGGGCATCTGCGCCGTCATCGCTGTCTACTACGCGGTGATCATCGCCTGGGCAGCCCGGTACACGCTGTTCTCCGTCGACCAGGCGTGGGGCGACGACCCCAACGCCTTCTTGTTCGGCGACTTCTTGCAGGTGGCGGAGCAGCCGTCGGTCGGGCTGGAATTCGTCCCCGGCGTCCTGGTGCCGCTGGCGCTCGTCTGGGTCGCCCTGCTCGTCATCATGCTCCTGGGCGTGCAGCGCGGCGTCGGCGCGGCATCGGTGGTGTTCATCCCGCTGATGCTGGTGGCGTTCCTCGTGCTGGTGGTGCGCTCGCTGTTCCTGCCGGGGGCGGGAGTCGGCCTGGACGCCCTGTTCACCCCCGACTGGGCCGCGCTCGGCGACACGGCTGTCTGGGCCGCGGCGTTCGGCCAGATCTTCTTCTCGCTGTCGGTGGGCTTCGGCATCATGATCACCTACGCCTCCTACGTCGGGCGTCGTACCGACATGACCGGGTCGGGACTGGTCGTCGGCCTGTCGAACTCCGGCTTCGAGCTGCTCGCCGGCATCGGCGTCTTCGCCGCCCTGGGTTTCATGGCCCAGGCCAGCGGTGTCGCCGTGGACGAGGTGGCCACCGAAGGCCTCGGCCTGGCGTTCGTCGCGTTCCCCGCGATCATCAGCGAGGCCCCGGCGGGCGCGTTCATCGGTGTGTTGTTCTTCGGCTGCCTCGTGCTGGCCGGGCTCACCTCGCTGGTCTCCATCATGGAGGTGGTGATCTCGTCGGTACGCGACAAGCTCGACCTGAGCCGCGTCGTTGCGACGCTGCTGGTGTGCCTGCCGGCGGCGACGGTGAGCGTGGTGCTGTTCGCCACGACGACGGGCGTGCCGGTGCTCGACACGCTTGACTACTTCATCAACCGGTTCGGCATCCTGCTGGTGGCGGTGGTCAGCATGGTCGCGGTCACCTGGGGCTTCCGAGACCTGCCGCGACTGCGCGCCCACATGAACGACACCGGTTCGCTGCGCCTCGGCCGCTGGTGGCTGGTGCTGGTCGGGGTGGTCACCCCGGCCGTCCTGACGTTCGTGCTCGCTCGCGAGCTCGTCGACGCCCTGCAGACCCCGTACGGGGAGTACCCCGGTTGGCTGCTCGCCACGTTCGGCTGGGGAGCCGCGATCCTCGTCGTGCTGGTGGCCGTGGGGCTCTCCGTCCTTCCGTGGCACCGCCGCACCAGCCTCGACGCACCGGCGCCGACCGTGGAGGTGACGCGATGAGCGCCCCGGCCATCCTGATGATGCTGCTCGCCATGACCATCCTCTGGGGTGGTCTGGCACTCGCCATCGTCAACCTGCTCCGATACCCCGGGGAGGAGCCGGGGCAGGTTCGTCGGGACCTCTGAGCGACCTCACTTCTCGAAGAGGCCGCGGATGTCGTCCGCGGTGAGCGCGTTCGACTGCAGCGCACCCTCGTCCACGACCCTGGTGAACAGGTCGCGCTTGCGCTGCTGCAGGGCCACCACCTTCTCCTCGATCGTGTCGGTGGCGACGAGCCGGTAGACCATCACCGTCTTGTCCTGCCCGATGCGGTGGGTGCGGTCGACGGCCTGCGCCTCGGCCGCCGGGTTCCACCATGGGTCGAGCAGAAAGACGTAGTCGGCCTCGGTGAGGGTGAGGCCCACCCCGCCGGCCTTGAGGCTGATGAGGAACACCGGGGCGTCGCCCTCGCGGAAGTCGTCGATGCGGCGTTGCCGGTTGCGGGTGCGCCCGTCCAGCCAGACGTGCCCGACGCCGGCCTCGTCCAGGCGCGCTCGTACCAGCGACAAGAAGCCGGTGAACTGGCTGAAGACGAGTGCCCGGTGGCCCTCGGCGACCACGTCATCGAGCTGTTCGACGAACACGTCGATCTTGCTTGAGCGCACCTTGCCGGCATGCCGCTCGTCCACCAGGGAGGCGTCCAAGCTCAGTCGCCGAAGAAGAGTCAGCGAGCGAAAGATCGCCACCCGGTTGCGCGCGACGTCGTCGATCAGCCCCAGGACGCGCTGCCGCTCGCGCTGCAGGTGCTGGTCGTAGACGCGGCGGTGGGCCGGGTTCAGCGTCACCTCGATGGTCTGCTCGATCTTCGGCGGAAGGTCGCGCGCCACCTGCTCCTTCGTCCGACGCAGCATGAGGGGCCGGATGCGGCGCCGCAGCGTCTCGAGCTTCTCCGGGTCGTTGCCGCTCTCGATCGGGGTGCGGTAGACGTCGGTGAACCGCTGCGGGTTCGGGAACAGCCCCGGCGCGGCCAACGAGAGGATCGCCCACAGGTCCATCAGCGAGTTCTCCAGCGGCGTCCCCGTGATCGCCAGGCGGAAGGGGGCCTCGATGCGCCTCGCCGCCTGGTACGTCTTGGCCCGGTGGTTCTTGACGAACTGCGCCTCGTCGAGCACCAGGCCGCTCCATCGCTGGGCGCGATAGGCCTCGTCGTCGATGCGCAGCAGGGCGTAGGAGGTGACGACCAGGTGGGAGTCCGCGGCGATCTCGGCCACGGTGCGTCCGCTGCGCCGCTCGGTCTCGGTGATGGTGGCCACCCGCAGCTCCGGGCAGAACCGGGCGGCCTCGTTCGCCCACGTCGACACGACGCTCGTGGGGGCGACGACGAGCATCGGCCCGGCCGCACCGCCGAGCGTGCCCGCCTCGAGCGCCCGCGCAGCCATCGTCAGCGCCTGCAGGGTCTTGCCGAGGCCCATGTCGTCGGCGAGCACACCGCCCAGCTGGTGGTCCCACAGCAGGGCGAGCCAGTGGTAGCCGTCGAGCTGGTACGGACGAAGCGTCGCGCGGACGCTGGCCGGCGGGTCAGGGGTCGGCAGCTGCTGCAGACTCAGCAGGGGCTGTACCGAGCGCGTCCAGCGTTCGCTCTGCTGGGCGACCACCCCCAGCTCGACCAGCTCTTCCCACAGGCCGGCCTGCCATCGGGTGATGCGCAGCCCGTTGCTGGTGGGGTCGTGCAGTGCCCGGGCCTCGTCGACCAGTCGGCGCAGCGTCTGCAGCTCGGGCTGGTCCAGCCGGAACCACGTGCCGCTGTCGAGAATGAGGTGGTCGTCGCCGTTCGCCAGCGCAGTGAGCAGGTCGGCGAACGGCACCTGCTGCCCGGCGACGGTGACGGTGATCTGCAGGTCGAACCAGTCGGTGCCGCTGCCACCGGACGCGTCGGTGACGTCGCTGGAGCCGACGGTGATCTCCGGCGCCTCGGTGACCTCGTCGTAGTCGACGGGTGTGCCCTCGGTAGTGACGACCACGTCGTCGCGGTCGTGCAGCGCCGGCAGGACGTCGGTGACGAAGCGGGCCGCGTCGACCCCGCGCAGCACCGTGGTGGGCACCAGCGTCGGCTGGACGTGCTGGCCGGAGCCCACGTCCACGCGGAGCCCAGGGACCGCGTCGAGGGCACCGAGGCCGGCGAGCAGGGCCGACTCGGCCTCGGGGTCGCGCGCGGCGGTCGCGACCTCGTGCCCGCCCGCCCGCAGCGGCACGCGCACGTCGTGCTCGCCGACCCGGTAGGCGAACCCCCAGGCCAGGCGCAGGTGGTGGTTCGGCTCGAAGGCGACGTGCAGGGTGAGCCGGGGTGGCCGCGTCTCGGGAAACTGCACGCTCGCGTCGCCGGACACCAGCGTGGCGCGCCGCGCCAGCACGGGGGAGTAGAGAGCCAGGAACCGTGGCATGTCACCGGCCGGGATCGCCACGGGCTCGCGCTGGCGCAGCAGGCGGCTGGTCGACTCGTCCAGCGGCGCCTCGAACGGCACGAGCAGCAGGCGGTCGCGCTCAGCAACGAAGCAGCCGTGCGCAGGCGAGCCGACGAACGTGACCCGGTGCGGCGCCACGTCCGGGGCGTCGGGCACCTCAAGGCGGCTGGTCAGTGCGGCCGGGCCGGCGGGCGCGGCACGGCGAACGTCGAGAACCAGGCGGGCGGGCTGCTCGCTCAGGTGCACCGGTGGCGCGTGGCGGCCCGCACCCACGAGCGGCACGCCGGCACGTTGCACCGCTGCCAGCATCGTCCATGCGCCGGGGCCCAGCTCGTCGAGGTGCACCTGGGGGTCGTGGTAGCCGGCGAGGTAGGCGGGTTGACCCACGCGGTAGCGCAGCAGGATCGCCATCATCGGCTCGCGGTGCGCGGGGTCGACCTGGACGCCGCCGTAGCGGTGCTCGAGCGTCCGCCAGCTCATGCCTGTCTTGACCCACGCGCCCGACTTGCCGGTGACGACGGGCCGCAGCCGCAGCCGGGTGAGCGGCGTCGAGCCGCTGGAGTAGCGCGAGGGCTCGCGCGAGAGAACCTCGACCTGCAGGGCCAGCGGCGTCCATCGCTGCCTCGGACTCGTGGCCCCGCCGTCCGGGCGCACGAGGTCGGCGAGCTGGGCCTCCCAAGTGGGCACCGGTGGTGGGTCAGCCGAAGCGGCTTGAGCACCCGCGGCACGGGCGGCGAGCACGACGGCGACGACGTGCTTGCAGTCGGCGCGCATGGGGCAGCTGCACCGGCCCGACCAGTCGCGGCGTCGTCCGGCGCGGGGGTCGTGGCTGACCAGCGTCTGGTAGGTACGCCCGCGGCTGCCCGCGACGCTGGCGAGCAGAAGTCGCCCGCGGTCTCCGGCGGACAACGTCTCGACCGCACCGTTCTTCGCGTACGCCGAGCCGCGGGCGAACGCGCCTGCCCCGACGACCGCGCGGACGTCGGAGTCTGTCAGGGCCGTGACCCATGTCGGCGGGGGTGCGTCGAACCGGGGTGCTGAGTCGCTCACGATCGGGACAGGCTACGGCGCCCCTGCCCGGGCAGCGTTGCGCGGTGCGAGGGTTGAGTGTCGGACCGTCGGGGCATCCTCTGGGTGTGGAGAGGCCTGCACGACGCGCGATCACTGCTTGTGCCGTGTCGGCCGCCGTGCTGCTGGCGGGGTGCGCCTCGCCGTCGCCGACGGCGGACGCACCGCGTGCGGTCCAGGCGCCCTCGGCGACCCCGGCCGCTCCGGCGACGCCCGCACCGTCGAAGGCCGCGACCGACGGTGACGTGCTGGCCGCGCTCGACGCGCTGCCGGTCAAGGGCAGGGCACCCACGACCGGGTACGACCGCGAGCAGTTCGGGCCGGCATGGGCCGACACCGATGGCAACGGCTGCGACACCCGCAACGACATCCTGCGCCGCGACCTGAGCGACATCACGCTGGACCCCGACGAGTGCACGGTGCGCACGGGTTGGCTGGCCGACCCGTACAGCCGGTCATGGGTGGGTCTCGTCCGTGGCGTCGACACCTCGGAGGCTGTGCAGGTCGACCACGTCGTAGCGCTGTCCGACGCGTGGCAGAAGGGCGCACAGCAGCTGAGCCCAGCCCAGCGTGAGCGCTTCGCGAACGACCCCCTCAACCTGCTGGCCGTGGACGGACCGCTCAACCAGCAGAAGGGCGACGGGGACGCGGCAACCTGGCTGCCCCCGAACAAGGCGATTCGCTGCGAGTACGTGGCCCGGCAGGTCGCCGTCAAGGCGCGCTACGACCTGTGGGTGACCTCGGCCGAGCGGGATGCGATCGCCCGCGTGCTGGCGTCGTGCCCGGAGCAGCGGCTCCCGTCCGGCGCGACCGGCATCGCTGTCGTGCCGGACGGGCAGCGCTCCGCTGCCATCACCGTGGGTCCGGAACGCCCACGCAGCTCCGGCGTGTTCGCGAACTGCACGCAGGCCCGCGAGGCCGGGGCCGCACCGCTGCTGCGGGGCCAGCCCGGCTACGACCCGAGCATGGACGGTGACGGCGACGGCGTCGCGTGCGAGTAGTGCGGAGCGCTCAGGTGGCCGAGGCGTCGTAGATGCTCTGGATGGACGCGTCCAGCGCTGCGTTGAACTCCTCGTCGGTCTGCTGGGCCGACAGCCCCTCGGTGAGCGCGCGCGAGAAGCTCGCGACGACCCCGGGCTGGCGGGCGAGCCGGGCGTTGGCCTCATCCCTGCTGTACCCACCGGAGAGGGCGACGACGCGCAGCACCTTGGGGTGCTGGACCAGCTCGGTGTAGAAGCCGTCCTCCTCAGGCAGGGTCAGCTTGAGCATCACCACCTGGTCGTCAGCGAGGCTGTTGATCTCGTCGCGGAGCGCGTCGCGCAGCAGAATCTCCGCGGCCGCCTTCTCGGGGCTGGTGATGTCGATCTCGGGCTCGATGATCGGGACCAGCCCGGCGTCCAGGATCTGGCGGCCGACCTCGAACTGCTGGCTGACGACGGCACCGACGCCGGCCGGGTTGCCCATCTTGATGACCGAGCGCATCTTGGTGCCGAACACGCCGTGGGTGCTCGCGCGGGCGAGCAGGTCGTCCAGCCCGGGCATCGGCTTCATCACCTGGGCACCGTCCGCCTCGTCGGCCAGGCCCTTGTCGACCTTGACGAACGGGACGACGTTCTTGTCGTCCCACAGGTACTCCGCGGCGCCCTTGCCCTCGATCTCGCGGTCCATCGTCATCTCGAACAAGATGGCCCCGAGGATCCGCTGACCGTTGAAGGCCGGGCTGGTGATGATGCGGCTGCGCATCTGGTGGATCTGGTCGTACATCTCGGTGTCGTTGGAGTAGGCGCTCTCCTCGACCCCGTACAGGCGCAACGCCTTGGGTGTGCTGCCGCCGCTCTGGTCGAGCGCGGCGATGAAGCCGGTGTCGGTCTTGACCTTGTCGTACTGCTGCTGGTTCACGGGCGACCTTTCGACGTGGAGGGTCATGCAGCGGGTGGCTGCCCTTCCACAACACACCTGCCGTGGCCGCACCGCAAGGGCTATCGGCTCAGGCTGATGCGACTCTCGACCTTCGCGCGCGGGTGACGAGCCAGTCGACGACGTCGGCGGTCACCTCGTCACGGTTCGTCTCGTTGAAGATCTCGTGCCGGGCATCGTCGTACACCGTCAGCGTGACGTCGGTGAGGCCGGCATCGCGGTACCGCTGGGCGAGAAGCTCGACGAGCTGGCCACCACCGGCAAGCGGGTCGTTGCTGCCGGAGGTGATGAGCAGCGGCAGGTCGTGTCGAACCCGGGCCAGAACGGACGGGTCCGCCAGGCGTGCCGCCTGCCCGAACAGCTGGGGCACCAGGTCGGGCGGGGTCTCGAACCCGCACCACGGGTCGGCGACGTAGGCGTCCACCTCGGCCTCGTCGCGTGAGAGCCACTCGTACCCGGTGCGGTGCTCGAACCCGGCATTGAACGCCTCCAGGCCCACCGGGCCCTCTGACTGGGCGAGGCTCGCGGCGAGCACATCCAGCGCGGTCGACCCCGAGAGCACAACCCCGGCGTACTGGGCGGAGTGCTCGACGATCACCGACTGCGCGGCGAAGGAGCCCATGGAGTGGGCGACAAGGAAGAGCGGCAGCCCCGGCTTGTCGGCCGCCACCAGCGACCCGAGCTGGGCCACGTCCGCGATGAGCCCGTCGAAGCCGGCGCTCCCGAAGGCGCCGAGGTTGTCGCGCCCCGTATGCCCGTGCCCGCGATGGTCGGTGGCGTAGACGACGAAGCCCGCCGCGTTGAGCGCGTGGGCGAGCCGGGAGTAGCGGGCGCCGTGCTCGGCGAGCCCGTGGGCGACCTGCACGGCGCCGAGGGGATCCGGGCCGGTCTCGGTCCACGCGTAGGTCGCGATCTCGGTGCCGTCGGCGGCAGAGACGAAGGACGACTGGCTATAGGTCATCAGGCCATTGTCGGCGCCGCGATCAGTCGCCACCCGGATTCTCCGAAATCGCTGTCTCCACCGGCTGGGCGGTCAGGCGCAGGCACTCCTGCACGTTGACGACGCGCGCCGAGCGTCGATCGTCGGCAGGGAAGGCGTGGACGACGCTGTCGAACGGGACGACCTCGGGGTGGGCGACGGCGTACGTCGTTCCTTCGTGCGTGAGCTCTCCCGAACCCGCGGCGAGAAGGTTCTGCACCCAGTCGGCCTGCGACCCGTAGACGAGCCCGATGACGAAGCCGTCATCGGTCGCCACGACCCCCACCGGCGTGCGGTACTGCGTGCCGGAGCGACGCCCGACATGGTGCACCACGGCGGCGTAGGCGCCGGGGGTTCCCGCGGTGGCCATCTGACCGGGGTTCAGCAGCGCCTTGTTCACCTTGCGCTGCATCCGCACCACGGCGGACTGCTTGTTGCGCATGCCGACCAACCACGCCGTGCCGAGCGCTGCGGCGCCCAGCACGACCGTGGAACCAATGGCAAGCCAGCGCACCTGCGTGGGACTACTCGGCACCGGCCTCGTCGTCGAGGGCGGCAGCCACCCGGCGGTGCGCTACCCAGATCTCTTCGGGCAGCCCGCCGAACTGGTGCAGGTGTGCCTCCCGGTGCTCCATCTCCTGCTGCCAGCGGGGGACGTTGATCGACAGGATCGTCTCGAGGTCGTCCGCCGGCATGTCCAGCCCGGTCAGGTCGAGCTCCTCCTCGGTCGGGATGATGCCGACCGGCGTCTGCTTCCCCTTGACCTCGCCGTCCTTCAGCTGCATCAGCCACAGCAGCGGGCGAAGGTTCTCCCGGTAGCCGGGCCACAGGAAGTGTCCGTCGTCGGGGTCGCGCTGGAACCAGTTGACGTGGGCGAAGATCGGCTGGTCTTTCGCCGCACCGACGATGTCGAGCCAGTGCTGGGCGTAGCGGGCCTCCGGGTACGACATGAAGGGCCGCATCGACATGGGGTCGTAGCGCAGCTCGCCCTCTTTGCCCTCCGCAGCGAAGGTCGCCTCGGCGCCCAGCGTGAGCCCGTCGTACACACCCTCGGCCAGGTCGTGCATCGCACGGATCAGCGGTTCACGGTCGCGGGTGCGCCCGCCGAAGATGATGCCGTCGATCGGCACGCCCTGTGGCTCGTTGTAGTCGTCGGCGATGTTCGGCACGTTGTCGAGCTGAGTGGTGAAGCGGCTGTTCGGGTGCGCCCACGGGTCGCCTTGGGACTCCTCGGGCCGATCAGCGATCAGCTCGCCCTTCCAGTCGCGCCATCCGGCCAGGTCGGTCGGCGGCTTGGGCGACTTGCCCTCCCACCACACCTCGTGGGTGTTCTCGTTGTAGGCGATGTTGGTGAACAGGGCCTGCGTGCCGGGCGCGACCGAGGCGAGCGCGGTGGGGTTCGTCTTCTCGTTCGTGTCTTTGGCGACACCGAAGACCCCGTACTCGGGATTCATGCCGTAGAGCTTGCCGTCTTCCTCGTTGACCCACAGCCACGCGATGTCGTCGCCGTAGAACGAGACGTGGTAGCGGTCGCCAAGGGCGTCCGGGGCGAGCATCATCGCGAGGTTCGTCTTGCCCGACGCGCTCGGGAACCCGCCGCAGATGTGGTAGCGCTTGCCGGTCTGCTTGTCGTCGATGCCGATGAGCAAGAACTGCTCGACGAGGAACTTCCGGGAAGCCCAGCCGTCGTAGGAGCCCTGGCGCAGGCCGTGCGCGATCTTGCCCAGCAGTGCGTTGCCGCCGTAGGACGACCCGTAGTGCAAGATCGTGCGCTGGTCGGCGACGGTCACGAAGTAGCGCTGGTCGTCCGGCGTCCCCTGACCGAGGTTCTCCAGGTCACCGGTGACGTGCACGGCGCGCACGAAGCTGTCCTGGTGGGGCAGGCTGTTCAGGTAGTCAACCCCCACCCGTGCCATCCGGATCATGTGCAGCGCCACGGTGCGGTGGTCGGTGAGCTCGACCCCGGCAGACCAGTGCATCAGCGGGGATCCAGGGGGCGCCATCAGGTACGGGATGACGTACATCGTCTTGCCGGTCGAGGCTCCACGCATGCGGTCCTCGAGCATCGGAACCATCTCCGAGGCGGGTCGCCAGTTGTTGTACTCGCCCTTGTCCTCGGGGTCGCTGGTCGCGACCACGGTCCGTTCCTCGGAACGGGCGGTGTCCTTGTAGTAGCTGCGCGAGTAGTAGAGCCCCTCGCCCGCCGGCAGGATCTCGCCGGCGTCCAGCGACTCCTGGATCAGGCGCGCGTCGTCGGAGGCATCCACCACCTCGACGCTTGCTGCCCCGGTGAGGTCCGCCCAGTAGCGGACGTACTCGCGGACCTCTTTGTTCGTGAGGCCCGCCTGGTCCATTGCCTGCTCTACATCACTCATGGTCGCAGATGCTCTTCCCACGTCGGCGGCAGATTCGTTGTCACCGTACCGTGCGATGGCCGCTTGGCCAGGGCCTCTACTACGTGATGAGCAGCACGTCGGTCCCTTGACAGACGGCGTCGTGCCGCGATCGTGTCGGTCAGGACGGCGGGCTGATCTCGGCTGCGCGTAGCCGCACGATCCGACGCACGAGGTCGTCGGGCAGCGGGCGCTCGACGGTGAACCTGACCGCGCCCTTCGACGACCGGAGACCGTTCAGGTCGGTGCCCAGCGCCTCGATGACCGAGCCACTGAAGGGGTACAGGCTCAGGTGCCGGGCGGTGGCCCGGACGGCCACAAGTCCCTTGCCGGCGAGCACCAGTGCAGGCATGCCGTAGGAGGTGCCCTGCTCGGCTGCCGGCACCTCCTCGAGCGCGACCTGGTGCACGCGCTCGAAGAGTGCCCGGACGTCAGCCGGCAGCGTCTGGTGGTAGGCCTGGACGACACCCACACGCGGACCCTAGGCCGCAGACCTCGTCCCGGGGGTCGTTCGAACGCTCGGCAGGGGCCAGTAGACCTGTTCATCTGGCGCTTCATCGGAGAGGCTGTCCCCACGACGCACCCACCCTCCTAGTTGCACGGGACACGCACATGACAGGTCAGCAGCCCAAGTACCCAGGCATCCCCGGAGTCATCAATGGCAACGGCGCCTTGGCTCACGTGATGAAGCACGTGTGCGGGGGCGTGATCGGCTACCCGATCACGCCGTCCACCGAGATCTCCGAGCTGTACGAGGCAGCACGGGCTGAAGGTGGCGTCAACGTCTGGGGCAAGCACCCGTTCTTCTTCGAGCCCGAGGGCGAGCACTCCGCGCAGAGCGGCGCCCTGGGAGCCGCGCTGACCGGCGGCCAGTTCGTCTCCAACGCGTCCTCCAGCCAGGGGATCTTGTACGCGATGGAGTCGCACTACGTCACCGTCGGCAAGAAGATCGGCGGCTTCGTGCTGCAGGTCGCAGCACGTGTGGTGTCCAAGCACTCCCTCAACGTGATGGCCGGGCACGACGACGTCTACGCGTTGCTCTCCGCCGGCTACACCATCCTGTTCGGCTCCAACCCGCAGGAGGCCGCCGACCTGGCCTCGATCTCGTACCGCACCTCGTCGCTGTCGCTGATCCCGGTGGCCAACGCGATGGACGGCTTCGCCACCAGCCACATGCTCAGCGAGGCGCTCATGCCCGAGCCTGAGCTGCTGCGTGAGTACCTCGGCGACCCGGCCGGACGCATCCCGTCCCCGACGGTCGCACAAGAGCTGCTGTTCGGCGCCAAGGGGCGCGTGTTCCAGCTCAACGCCTACCTCGAGCGGCACCGTGACGACTTCCGCCCGTCCGACCACGCCGAGCTTCTCGCCTACCTGAGCACCGAAGAGGCTGCTGTCGAGCAAGACAACGAGGGCGACCTGGTCGACGCGACGCTGCAGTGGGTGCCGACAGAGCTGCACGCCCAGTGGCGTCGCCAGTGGCGCAACGCGATGGAGAAGGGGACGCGCCAGCTCGTCCCTGCCCTCGTGGACGTCAACAACCCCGGCCTGACCGGGCCGGTGCAGAACCAGCCTGACTTCCAGGCCGGTGCCGTCGACCACCGCACTCACTTCGCCAGCGCCGTCCCGTCGCTGGTACGCCAGGCCATGGCGGAGTACTCCGAGCTCACCGGACGCAGCTACTCGCCGATCCACACCTACGGCACCGAGGACGCCGACTACATCATGGTCGGGCTCGGATCCATCACCGACGACGTGCGCGCCGTCCTGCCGGTGCTGCGCGAGCGCGGACTCAAGGTCGGCGTCGTGTCGGTCAAGCTGCTCCAGCCGTTCCCCGAGGCCGAGCTCGTCGAGGCACTGAGTGGGGCGAAGGCCGTCACCGTGCTGGAGCGTTCCGACCAGACCGCGCTGACGAGCTTCGTCACCCAGGCCCTGTTCAAGGCTCGCGCGAATGCCGACGCCGAGCAGTACCCCGGCGTTCCGGCGATCACGTCGACACCACGGCTGACCACGGCGATCTTCGGGCTCGGCGGGCACGACGTGCAGCCGCGCCACCTGGTCGCGGCCTTCCAGAACATGGTCGACGGCAGCAAGGCGCCGCTGGTCTACCTGGGCTCGCAGTTCTTCAGCGACAGCGCGTCGGGAACCATGGCCGACCTTCAGGACCGTCTCCGTGCGGCGTACCCCGAGACCGAGCTGATGGCCCTGACGACCAAGCCGAACCCAGTGATGCTGCCGGAGACGGCGATGCGCATCCGGTTCCACTCGGTCGGCGGCTACGGCACGATCGCGACCGGCAAGCTGCTGACCGACCTGCTCGCCGGAGCCCTCGGCATGCACTCGAAGTCGGCGCCGAAGTACGGCTCGGAGAAGAGCGGTGCACCGACGAACTACTACATCACCTTGAGCCCCGAGCCTGTGCTGATCACCAACGCCGAGCTCGAGGACGTCGAGATCGTCGTCTCGCCCGACCACAAGGCGTTCATCCACACCAACCCGCTCAAGGGCATGGTGCAGGGCGGCACGTTCATCCTGCAGTCGGACTCCGACCCCGAGGACGTATGGCGCGAGCTGCCGAAGTACGCCCGGCGCACGATCCGGGAGAAGAAGATCCGGTTCTTGGTCGTGGATGCCTTCAGCGTGGCGAAGAAGCACGCGCCGATCGCCGAGCTCGAGCTGCGGATGATGGGTATCGCCTTCATCGGAGCCGTCGTCGGCCACGTCGACCGGGTCGTGCAGGGCGCCTCCCGCGAGGCGATCGTGGAGAAGGTTCGCGCCCAGATCTCGAAGAAGTTCGGCAGCAAGGGCGAGGCGGTCGTCGAGGCCAACATGGCCGTCATCCACGACGGCATCGACGCCACCCGGGTCGTGGACTACGACCAGCCCCAGTTCGTCGCCATCGACGACGAGACCGCCCGGCCGCACATCCTGCACAACGTGTCGGTGTCGGCAGACATGTGCTCGACGTCGTCCGGGGCCACTGGGCTCTTCGACCCGTCCTACTACGAAGACATCGTGGCGCGCCCGTTCCGCGAGGGGACGATCGGCGAGTCGCCCGTGCTGCCCGGCATCGGGCTGTTCATGCCCGCCGGCACCGCCGCCGGCAAAGACAAGGGCCTCTTCCGACGCACGGTCCCGGAGTTCCACTTCGACCTGTGCACCGGCTGCCTGGAGTGCACGCTGGCCTGCCCCGACGCGGCAATCCCGAACACCGTGCACGAGATCCACGACCTGCTGCTCACCGCGATCGCCGAGCTCGACGCCACCGAGGCGCAGCGCGAGGCGCTGCGTCGCCACGTCTACACGCTCGCCGAGAACGTGCGCGAGGCCTACCGGGCCGACAAGAACGCGCGGCCGTTCCACGAGCTCGTGGCGCAGGCGGGTGCGGCGCTGGACCTCGACCAGCCCTCGCTGCAGCGCACCCTGGACGAGGTCGTGGCCGCCCTGGCCGTGTACCCGGTCGCGCGCACCCGGCCGTTCTTCGACGCGATGGAGAAAGACACGCCGGGCACCGGTGGCCTCTTCTCCGCCGTCATCGACCCGTGGAAGTGCACCGGCTGCCTCGAGTGCATCGAGGTGTGCAGCCCCGGCGCCCTGACGCCGCTCGACCAGGACGCCGACGTGCTGGAGACGCTGCAGCAGCGCTTCGAGGTGCTCAGCGAGCTGCCGAGCACGCCCAAGCGCTTCATCGAAGGGTCGACCACGCTGGACGGCGACCTCAAGAGGATGCTGCTGGACCGTCCCAACTTCTACGCCACCACCGGCGGTCACGGCGCCTGCCGCGGCTGCGGCGAGGTGACCGCGATCCGGCTGGTCACCGCCACCAGCCACGCCCTCGGCGACGAGCGTCGCCGGGCGCACCTCAAGGAGCTGGACGAGATGCTCGCCGGCCTGCAGGACAAGCTGGTGACCCTCGGTGAGGACGAGACGGAGCGGCGCGCACGCATCGAAGGCCTGCTGAGCACCCT
Source organism: uncultured Actinomycetota bacterium (assembly GCA_963714455.1). Classification (GTDB taxonomy): domain Bacteria; phylum Actinomycetota; class Actinomycetes; order Jiangellales; family Jiangellaceae; genus CAVQGZ01. The sequence goes on along the minus strand of CAVQON010000015.1, from coordinate 512,370 downwards.
CGACAAGCGCCTGTACCTCTGGGAGAGCGGCCCGACCGGCAACGGGCCGTCGTCGACGGTCGTCGCGAACGCGACCGGCTGCAGCAGCGTCTACGCCTCGACGATGCCGTTCAACTCCTACCTGGACCCGTGGGTCAACAGCCTGTTCCAAGACACCCAGCCGTTGGCGAAGGGTCTCTTCGAAGGCATCTCCGCCCAGCTCGTGCCCGACGTCCGGGCGCTGCGCACGGCTCGGCTCGAGCTGGACGACGCGTACGACCCGGCCGTCCACGAGCCCGAGATGCGCACCCTGTCGTGGGAGAACTTCACCCCCGACGAGCTCGGGCTGATGCCGACGGTGATGACGATCGGCGGGGACGGCGCCAGCTACGACATCGGCTTCGGCGCGATGTCGCGTGTGCTGGCCAGCGACACCCCGATCAAGGTTCTGGTGCTCAACTCCGGCGCGTACTCCAACACCGGAGGCCAGGCCTCGACGTCGAGCTTCACCGGCCAGGACTCCGACCTGGCGCGCTACGGCGGCGGGCACCACGGCAAGCACGAGACCCGCAAGGAGCTCGGCCTGCTGGCCTCGTTCCACCCGAACGTGTTCGTCAGCGCGACGAGCACGGCCATGCACGGGCACTTCCTGAAGGCGACCATGGAGATGCTCGGCTACCCGGCACCGGCGGTCATGGACGTGTACACGCCGTGCGGCTCCGAGCACGGGGTGTCGGAGGCGTCGTCCAACGCCCGGTCACGGCTGGCCGTGGAGAGCCGGATGCATCCGCTGTTCGTGCACGACCCGCGCAAGGGCTCGACCCTGCACGACTGGTTCTCTCTGGACGGCAACCCCGACATCGACAAGACGTGGACGACCAGCACGCTGCAGTACATCGACGACGAGGGCAAGCTGGCGCTGCTGAGCACGCCGTTGACCCCTGCGGAGTTCGCGCTGGGGGAGACCAGGTTCAAGAAGCAGTTCCGCAAGCTGACGGCGGAGGAGGAGGTCGGCGCGATCCCCATCGACGAGTACGTCGAGATGGGTACGCACCAGCGCGCCGGGCACACCCCGTTCGTCTACGCCACCGACGACGACCGGCGGCTGATCAAGGTGCGGTGCGCGACGTCCATCGTCACTCTGGTGGAAGACAGGCGGCGCTACTGGCAGACGTTGCAGTACCTGTCCGGCGTGCACGAGGCGCAGCTCACTGCGCTGCACAAGACGGACCTCGAGGCACTGCGCCAGCAGTACCAGGAGGCCACCTCGGCCCGCGAGTCGGGCATGGACGCCATCGCGCGGGCGATGTCGGAGCTGGCGACCTCGAGCAAGGCACCGGTCGGGTTCGGCGGCGGAATGCCGGCAGCGACCGCGGCCCCGGCCGCGGCGGCTCCCGCCGCAGCCACGCCCGTGGGCGGCGTCGCCGTCGACGAGCGTGCGGTCTGGCTCGACCCGGCGGACGAGAAGCTGTGCACCGACTGCGGTACCTGCTACCAAGACCTGCCACAGTTCTTCGAACGCACGACCAAGATCATCGACGGTGCGGCCATGGACGTCGCCCAGATGATCCCGGGGGCGCTCGAGACCGTGGAGGTCACCCCCGAGCTGGCCCGACGCATCGAGCGGGTCAAGGCCAACTGCGACGCGGAGATCATTCGATGAGCACCGGGACTGACGACCTTGCTGCGTACCTGGCCGCCAGCGAGACGCTCGAAGCGAGCCGCGCCCAGGTGGAGGTGCTGGAGCACTCCGAGGGGGTCGAGTCGTTCAACCACCAGCTCGACCTGCTCAAGCGGCGGCTGCGCACGGACCCCCGGGCGTTTCGTGACCTGTTCATCTCCGACGGCATGGCGGCCGTGGCCTGGGAGTTCCAGCAGGACGAGCTGAGCCCGGAGTTCGTGCAGACGCTGTGGGCGATGCTGCTGCGCGGCGACGACAGCAGCACGATGCTGATGCGGTTCATCTGGCACCTGCCGCTGGGCATGAAGCGCAAGTTCATCCGCGGCCTCGACGCCCACCTGTCCGAGCGCTACCCGATGTTCGCCGGCCTGAGCAACAACTGGCCGTCCGGCAGCTGGATTCCGCCCTACATCCGTGAGGCCGACGACCGGGCCCACGACTTCGGTCTGGTCAACGAGGGCTACCTGGGCTACATGGACATCGGCTACTCGTCCCGCGACGTCGACCTGTTCGTCTGGCTGGAGGTGCTGCGCGACAAGCAGTGCGAGGACAAGCCGTGCGAGCTCGGTGCGTTCCTCGCCGGCTGCAGCGAGCCCAAGGGCGGCTGCCCGGTGTCGATCCACATCCCGCAGGTGATCGACTTCATCGGCAACGGCAAGTTCAAGGAGGCCCTCGAGCTTCTGGAGGGCAGCAACCCGCTGCCCGACGTCACGGGTCGCGTCTGCCCGCAAGAGCTGCAGTGCCAAGGGGTCTGCCTGCAGAAGCTGCCGATCGCGATCGGACAGCTCGAGTGGTTCCTGCCCGAGCGGGAGAAGCTGGTCAACCCCGGCGGCGACGCCGTGCGCTTCGCCGGGCACCGCGACCCCTGGCAGGCGGCGGCTCACCCACCGGTGGCGATCGTCGGCTCCGGGCCCTCCGGGCTGATCAACGCCTACCTCCTCTCCGCAGAGGGTTTCCCGGTCACCATCTTCGAGGCGTTCCACGAGCTCGGGGGAGTGCTGCGCTACGGCATCCCCGAGTTCCGCCTGCCCAACGACCTGATCGACGACGTCGTCGGAAAGATCAAGCTGCTCGGCGGCAAGTTCGTCACCAACTTCGTCGTCGGCAAGACCGCCACCCTGGAAGACCTGCGCGACGCCGGCTTCTGGCGGATCTTCGTCGGCACCGGTGCCGGGCTACCCCGCTTCATGAACGTGCCCGGGGAGCACCTGCTCAACGTCATGTCGGCGAACGAGTTCCTGACCCGCGTCAACCTCATGCAGGGACGGCGTCCCGACTACGAGACACCGCTGCCCGAGACCGAGGGCAAGAACGTCATCGTCATCGGCGGCGGCAACACCGCGATGGACGCCGCCCGGACGGCCAAGCGTCTGAACGGCAACGTCACGATCGTGTACCGGCGTACCCAGAAAGAGATGCCGGCCCGCGTCGAGGAGCTCGAGCACGCGCTCGAGGAGGGCATCACCGTCCAAGAGCTGCGCTCGCCGACGGAGTTCATCGGCGACTCCACCGGCTTCGTGACTGCCGCGACGCTGGACGTCATGTCGCTCGGCGAGGCCGACGCGTCCGGTCGGCGTCGTCCGGTCGCCACCGGACAGACCGAGACCATTCCGGTCGACCTGGTGATCATGGCGCTGGGCAACGACGCCAACCCGATCATCAAGGACTCCGAGCCGCGCATCGCCACGTCCAAGTGGGGCACGCTCGAGCTCGACCACAAGGGCTCGCAGGAGACCTCGCTGCAAGGCATCTACACCGGTGGGGACGCAGCCCGGGGTGGGTCCACGGCGATCATGGCTGCGGGGGACGGCCAGTCGGCAGCCCGGGAGATCCTGGGGGCGACGAACCTGCCTCCCGACGAGATTCGCGACCGGGTGCGCCGTGCCGAGGTCTACTCCGACACCGGGGCAACGGCTCAGACGATCCTTGCCAAGAGCCACCTGTCCGACGGCATCGAGGAGTTCACCGTGTACTCCCCGCTCGTGGCGAAGGCGGCGCAGGCAGGGCAGTTCGTGCGCGTGCTGCCTCGGCCTGACGGCGAGCTGATTCCGCTGACGCTGGCCGACTGGGACGCCGACAAGGGCACCATCTGCCTCGTCGTTCAAGGCGTCGGCACCAGCAGTGTCGAGATCAACGCCATGGCGGTGGGCGACGCCTTCACCGGCATCGCCGGGCCGCTCGGGCGACCCAGCGACATCCACGAGTACGAGAGCGACGAGACAGTCGTGTTCACTGCCGGCGGGCTGGGCCTGCCGCCGGTGTACCCGATCATGGAGGAGCACCTGCGACGCGGCAACCACGTGACGCTCATCGCAGGCTTCCGGACCGAGGGCCTGATGTTCTGGGCCGCGCCCGACGAGCGCGTCGGGATGCTTCAGGCCGAGTTCGGCGACCAGCTCGACGTGATCTACACGACCAACGACGGCACGTTCGGTGTCGAGGGCTTCGTCACCGGTCCGCTGGAAGAGATGCTTCAGGCCAACCAGCGCGGCGATGGGCGCACGGTTGCCGAGGTGGTCACGATCGGCCCACCGCTGATGATGCGGGCGGTCAGCGACCTCTCCAAGCGTTACGACACCCCGTGCGTGGCGAGCCTGAACTCGATCATGGTGGACGCCACAGGCATGTGTGGCGCGTGCATGGTCCCGGTGGTCATCGAGGGCAAGATGGTGCGCAAGCACGCGTGCATCGATGGCCCCGAGATCGACAGCCACATCATCGACTGGGAGAAGTTCCTGCCCAGGTTCGGCCTGTTCAAGAGCCAGGAGCAGCGCAGCCGCGTCGAGCACGGCCTGGCCTGAAGCGGACAAGCAGGTCGGTGGCGCGCCACGCGGTTCGGCGCGGGTGCCCGTGGGTGCTGCGTTGCGCCCACTCTGGACGACGCCACAACGCCCGGCCCTACACCACCTGCGTGGGTGCCAGCGGCCCGAACCCGTTCCGGCCGTCGCACAGGGAGGGCTGCCCGCCAACGCAGCGCCGCCCGCCCCACGAAACCCGGCGCGCGGTCGCCCGTGCCGCGACCGCGCCGCCGGTCTTGCGGATGTTCCCACTCAGGGCGTCGCGGTGCACCCCTCCCGTGCAGTTGACGTGCCGGCCTAGGGAACGACGTTGCCGTTGGCGTCGATGAGGACATCGACCTCTCTGCCGTCATCAAGGGTGACCTCGATCTCGAACGCGGCCCCCCGCTCATCCTCTCGGCCGCTCCACGTCACCCGGCCTTCTCCTACCGCCTCGACCGCGATGCGCTCGGCGTCCTGCAAGCTGACCTGCCCACCGGAACCGGAGGCACCGGCGCCGCCATCGGCGGACCCGGTGTACTTGTCCACCTGCCCCACGATCGACCCGTCGATGGCAACCAGCACATCCACCTCGGAGCCGTCCGAGCGGGTCACCTCGACCTCCCACGCCGCACCTCGGTCGTCCTCCGGGCCGCTCCAGGTCACCTGACCGTCACCGACCGCGGCCAGCGCTGCCAGCTCGGCCTGCTCCTGGGTGACCGGCCCACCACCATCAGCCGCCCCGGCATCCGTGGCGTCACTCGTCGCCTCCGGTGTCACGGCGGCACCGTTCCGCGGCGACGCCGCAGCCGGCTCCGGTTCACCGACCGAGTCGTCGCTTGCACACCCGGTACCAGCCAGCCCAGCGGCGACAAGCACCGCCGAGCCGAACGCGGCCCGCGTCGATCGCGACGAGCTGTCCGTGCCCGGCGGAGGGGTCGAACCCCGGCCGCCAGGTGTTGGCGGTGACGTCGAGGACGCCGGCTCCGATCGTGCAGGGCAGAGCCACCCTAGGAGCTCGCAGCCTCCGCGACTGGGAGACGAGTCTGTCTTCCGCCGCATAGCGCGGGCTGTCCGGGGTTTGCCGGCGGCGTTGGTCCGTTCGTCGACACCCTGCGTCGTGGGGTCGGCAGCTCTTTGGTGGCAAGAGCGTCGGCTGCCGGGTCGAACCGTAGGTTGGCTAGAGCCACCGCACCAGGACGGGGGTGTCGATGAAGTGGGCGTAGTGCTCGAACGCGACCTCGACCTCACGGCGGTCGCGTGAGCCCAGCGGAATGAGCGCGACCACCGAGACGACCGTACGGGCCGTGCTGCTGGACCGGGTCCAGGTGCCGATGACGCGCCCCGCGCGAACGACGGTGGCCTGGAAGACCCCGTTGCCGCCCGGGATGATCGCCTGCGCGTGCGCCGGGTCGACCATGAGCGCCCGGTCCTTGTAGCCGAGCAGGTACTCGTCGAACCCCGGGAGGACCAGCACCGTGTCCGCCAGCGGCGGCGGGTCATCGGCGAGCGTCTCGGACGCTACAAGCATGGCCAGGCCGTCGACCTCGACCGTTGTCAAGGCGTCTCCAGCCGCGGCCACAGCAGCAGCCGTGTCGGCCGAGGTCAGGCCCGTCCAGCCGGCCAGGTCGCTGCGGGGCACCGGGCCGTGGCTGCGCACATAGCGGGTGGCGATCGTGGCCAGTGCCTCCTGCCGGGTCGGCCGGTTCGAGCAGCCGACCCACTCCTCGAGCAGGGCGAAGGTCTGCTCGGAGCCCCGGTTCGGAGCCATGCAGATGGCGCCCCGCTGGGCGGCGAACCTGAGCAGGTGATAGCCGCGCTGGCCGTCTGTCGGGATCCTCGCCTCGCTCAGCACGGCCAGACACTCCGCCCGGGTCAGGCGCCCGCCGCCGGCCAGCGCGGCACCGAGCACGTCAACAGCCCGCTCGGCGGTGGCCTCGTCCAGCCCCAGCTGAGCCCGACGGCGCCTCGCCCCGGCCAAGGCTCGCGCTCCCAGTACCTGGACCATCCAGCGGGCGTCAGCCGCCGGGACGAGATGGATCGTGCCCCGCATCGGCCAGGTTCGCACAGCCTCGCGTCGCTCAAGAGCGGCCTGCACCTCGGCCCGGGTCATCGCAGGCAAGCGAGCACCAAGCGACCACAGACCGCTGGCGTAGTCCTGCGCCTGCATCGCCCCGAACCAGCTGACGACTTCGGCGACCGAATCGGCGCTGACACGGGTCGTCGATGACGTGCTGGCCAGCAGCAGGCTGCGCATGCGCAGCGCCAGCGCGTCCGAGGCGGTCATCCTCACCCCCGCCATGCTGCCGCACGGTCCCACCGACCGGCTGTGCGATGACCGCTCATCCCTCCCGGATCGCGGCCATGGTGGAGCGCGGCTGGTACGGGAATCGCGTCATATCCCCGCAGCGAACCTGCGCTCGTGGCCGGATCACCCGGCCGGCGGACCTCGCGATCTTCAGGACGATCGCACGTGGGCGCTCGACCGACCGGCCCCCAGGTCCAGAGCCAGGAGGACGCTAGTCGAGGCAGAACTCGTTGCCCTCGACGTCCTGCATCACCAGACACGCTTCGTTCTCCTCGTCCGCAGGCAGCAGGCGCAGCCGCCGAGCACCCAGCGCTCCCAGCCGAGCTGCCTCGGCCTGCAGAGCGGCGACCCGCTCATCCCCGGTCAGCCCCACTCCGACTCGAACATCAAGATGCAGCCGGTTCTTGACGGTCTTGGGCTCGGGCACGCGCTGGAAGAACAGGCGTGGCCCGACGCCCTCCGGGTCCTGGCAGGCCCATGCCGAGCCCCGCTTCTCAACCGGTAGCGACTCGTCGAACGCGTCCCAGGTGTCGAACCCCGGTGGAGTCGGGGGGTCGACGTACCCCAGGGCGGCCTTCCAGAACTCGGCGACCGCGCGCGGATCGGCGCAGTCGACAGTCACCTGAACCTGCCTCACCACTGCCATCAAGTCAGAGTAGAACCGGAACTCCACGTACCGGCATCGGCGCTGGACCAAGCCGGCGATGCCACCGGCAGTGCGGCTCGGGATGGCCTCTCAGCTGTCTGATTCCCACGTAAACACAGCAAAAGCAAGCTAGGGTGGGCCCGGGGCGGGTTGGGTATCGGAGCGGGTGGAGGTTGGTGAACGGTGTCCCTGTATGCCGAGGAGCGTCAGCAGCAGATCCTGAGTCAGACGCGGGCCGACGGCCGCGTCGACGTGGCGACCCTGGCCGCTCAGCTCGAGGTCACGCAGGAGACGATCCGTCGTGACCTCGATCGCCTCGAGGGCCAGGGCTTGGTGCGCCGGGTGCACGGCGGCGCCATCCTCTCCGGACAGCTCGACTTCGAGCCGGGCCTGACTCAGCGCGACGCCACCGCTTCGCGGGAGAAGGCCAAGATCGCTCGAGCTGCGCTCGCTCTGCTCCCGCGGGAGGGCACGGTGCTGCTGGACGCGGGTACGAGCACCGCCCGTCTCGCAGCGGCGATCCCCGAAGACAGCCGCCTCACCGTCATGACGAACTCGGTTCCGATCGCCAGCCAGCTTGCTGCTCGGGCGAACCTCACGGTGCATCTGGTCGGCGGGCGGGTACGCGCGCGGACGTTGGCTGCCGTCGACACCTGGGCGATCGAGACGCTCGGGCGGCTGCGGGTCGACGTCGCCGTTCTCGGCACGAACGGGCTGTCCGTCGAGCGCGGACTCACCACCGCAGACATCTCCGAGGCCGGCGTGAAGGCGGCGATGGTCGCAGCGGGCCGCAGGGTCGTGGTGCTCGCCGACTCCTCCAAGTATCGAAGTGACCAGTTCGTGCGCTTCGCGCACCTGCGCGAGGTCGATGTTGTGGTGAGCGATTCCCAGCTGGACCACGCTGCATGCCGGGCCATCGAAGAAGCAGGGCCTGAGGTCGTCCTGGCCTGAGCCCACAATCTCACGCGGTCCCACATAAGCACAGAGAAAAGTTGGCCGAGTCCCTTGACGCCGCCCCACTAGGGGAGTACACATGTGTCACACAGCGATTCACAGACAAAGACAGTGAATCCAAACGGACCCGGTTAGGCAGGAACGCTCGTGATCCTCACCCTCACACCGAACCCCAGCCTTGACCGCACGATCGAGGTGCACTCGCTCATCCCCGGCGAGGTGCACCGGGCCACCTCCAACTGCCTCGACCCTGGTGGCAAGGGCGTCAATGTCTCGCGTGGCCTGGCCGCCAACGCAGTGTCGACCAAGGCGATCGTGCCAGCCGGTGGGCCGGAGGGAAGCCAGCTGGCCGACCTGCTGGCCCCGGCTGGCTTCCCCGTCGTCACGGTGCCTCTGCACTCGCCCACGCGAAGCAACGTGACCATCGTCGAGTCCGACGGAACCACCACCAAGATCAACGAGCAGGGGCCCGTCCTGTCGGCTGCCGAGGCTGACGCGATCGCCGCCTGCGTCTTGGCGGAGGCCGTCGCGGCGGACTGGGTCGTGCTGTCCGGCAGCCTGCCGAACGGTGTTCCCGCCTCCTACTACGCCGATCTCGTGGAGCGGGCCCACGCCCTCGGATGCCGAGTCGCCGTCGACAGCAGCGGGGACGCTCTGCGGGCAGCCGTCGAGGCGAAGCCCGATCTGATCAAACCCAACACCGACGAGCTGGCCGAGCTCACCGCCACGCCGCTACGCACATGGCGTGACGTGGCGCAGCAGGCCCAGGCCCTCCAGGCGGCGGGAATCGCCAGCGTCCTGGTGAGCCTGGGCAGCGACGGCGCCCTGCTTGTCGACGACGAGGGCGTCGCCCGCGCCTTCAGCCCTCCGGTGACGGTGCGCAGCACGGTCGGCGCCGGCGACGCCACTCTGGCGGGCTTTCTCGCCGGCGGCGCCAAGGGCAGCGAGAGCCTGCGGATGGCGGTGGCGTTCGGCGCCGGCGCTGTCACGCTTCCCGGCAGCGCGATGCCGACACCCACCGACATCCATCCCGACCGAGTAACAGTCCAGATCGAGCCGAACCTGGCCGTCGACCTGCACGAGGTGCCGGCGTGACCGCGTCGCACACCCAAAGCCCTACCCCCCAACGCTCGACGACCGGTCGAGCCCACGAGAGGAGCACACCGTGACCGCACTCGCCGAGGGCGTGACCAAGCCCCCCAGCAAGGCAAGGATCCGCACCCAGAAGTTCGGCACGTTCCTCTCGGGGATGATCATGCCGAACATCGCCGCATTCATCGCGTGGGCTTCATCACCGCGTTCTTCATCGAAACGGGGTGGACACCGGTAGCCGAGCTCGGTGGGTTCGGTGAGAACGCGGATGGCGTGGCCAACCCCGGTCTCGTCGGCCCGATGATCATCTACATGCTGCCTCTGCTGATCGCCAACCAGGGCGGTCGCATGGTCTACGGCGCCCGCGGCGGCGTCATTGGTGTCATCGCCACCATGGGTGTCATCGTGGGCACCTCGCAGCCGATGTTCCTCGGCGCGATGATCATGGGGCCGCTGGCGGCCTGGGTCATGATGCGCCTGGACCGACTGTGGGACGGCAAGATCAAGCCGGGCTTCGAGATGCTGGTCAACAACTTCTCGGCCGGCTTCGTCGCTGCGGCCCTGGCCATCGTGGGGTTCTTCGCGTTCGGTCCGGTCGTCGAGACCCTCGCCACCTGGTTCGGGAACGGTGTCGACTGGCTGGTCACCGCCGGGCTGCTCCCGTTCGCCAGCATCATCATCGAGCCGGCGAAGGTCTTGTTCCTCAACAACGCCATCAACCACGGCGTCCTGACGCCACTCGGCATCAACGAGGCGGCCGAGACCGGCCAGTCGATCCTGTTCCTGCTGGAGGCCAACCCCGGCCCGGGCCTGGGCATCCTGCTCGCCTACTCCATCTTCGGCACGGGCCTGGCCAAGAGCACCGCCCCGGCCGCCGCGATCATCCAGTTCTTCGGCGGCATCCACGAGATCTACTTCCCCTACGTCCTCATGAAGCCCATCCTGCTGCTCGCGACGATCTCCGGCGGCATGGTGGGAATCTTCACCCTGACGCTGTTCGACGCCGGCCTGCGCGCACCTGCTGCTCCGGGATCGATCATCGCCGTCCTGATTCAGACGCCCGGAGGCAGCTACGTGGGTGTCATCCTGTCGGTGATTCTGGCCGCGGTCACCTCCTTCGTCATCGCGTCCATCATCCTCAAGGCCAGCCGCAAACCGATCGGGGATGCTGCCGACCTCGCCCAGGCCACCACCTCGATGGAGTCGATGAAGGGCAAGGAGAGCTCGGTCTCGGGCATGCTGTCCGGAGTCGACGAGGGGCTCGAAGCCCAGGCCCAGGCACGAGAAGAGGCCCACGAGGCTCAGTCACGGCGTGCCCCGATCCACCAGATCGTCTTCGCCTGCGACGCCGGCATGGGATCGAGCGCCATGGGCGCCTCGGTGCTGCGCAACAAGATCAAGCAGGCGGGGTTCACCGACGTCACCGTGGTCAACCTGGCGATCGCGAACCTGTCCGACAACGTCGACCTGGTCGTCACGCACCAAGACCTGACAGCCCGCGCCGAGACGATGGCGCCCAGCGCGCAGCACGTCTCCGTCGACAACTTCATGAACAGCCCGAAGTACGACGCGATCGTCGAGGAGCTGCGCCGCACGAACTCGGCCAGCGCCGGCCAAGCATGAGAGAGCTCGCTGGTGACTCCCGAAGTGCCGCAACGCCCCCAGTTCGACCCCAGAGCGAGGAGAGTGAGAGCCATGAGTGAGGTCCTGACACTCGAGCAGGTCAAGGTGCCCGGTACCGCGTCCGCCAAGGACGACGCCATCCGGGAGGCCGGTCAGATCCTGGTCGACGTCGGCGCGGTGACCCCCGGCTACATCGACGCGATGTTCCAGCGGGAGGCGTCGGTGTCCACTTACATGGGCAACTACCTTGCGATCCCGCACGGCACCCTCGACACCAGGGACACGATCGTGCGCTCGGCCATCTCGGTCGTGCGCTACGACACCCCCATCGACTGGGACGGCAACGAGGTGCGCTTCGCCCTCGGCATCGCCGGGGCGAACAACACCCACCTCGAGATCCTCAGCAAGGTCGCGCTCGTGTTCAGCGACCTCGCGCAGGTCGACCAGCTCATCGCGGCACCGTCCGCGCAGGCGGTGCACGACCTGCTCGTCGCCGTGAACGCCGAGTAGACAACCGAGAAGGAGAGAACAGATGAAGGTCTTGCGCTTCTACGCACCGAAGGACGTCCGCCTCGAAGAGGCACCCGAGCCGATCTGCGGACCGGACGAGGTGAAGCTGCGCGTGCGCAACTGCTCGACCTGCGGCACCGACGTCAAGATCCTGAACAACGGGCACCAGAACCTGAGCCCGCCCCGCATCATCGGGCACGAGATCGCCGGTGAGGTCGTCGAGGTCGGCGCCGACGTCACCGGCTGGGCCCCGGGCGACCGTGCCCAGGTGATCGCTGCCGTCCCTTGCGGTGACTGCTACGAGTGCCGCAAGGGCTGGATGGCCGTGTGCCAGAACCAGACGTCGGTCGGCTACCAGTACGAGGGCGGCTTCGCGGAGTACCTCGTCGTCCCGCGCGAGGTGCTCAAGGTCGACGGGCTCAACCGGATCCCCGACGGGGTGAGCTTCGAGGAGGCCTCCGTCGCCGAGCCGCTGGCCTGCGCCATCAACGCCCAGGAGCTGCTCGACATCGAGGAGGGCGACACCGTCGTCGTCTTCGGGGCCGGCCCGATCGGCTGCATGCACATCCGTGTCGCCCGAGGCGTCCATGGCTGCGGGCCGGTCTACCTGGTCGACGTCAACGACGAGCGGCTGCAGATGTCGGCCGACGCTGTTCACCCTGAAGAGGTGATCAACGCCAGCAAGGTCGACGTGGTGGAGAAGGTCATGGAGCTCACCGGCGGACGCGGTGCCGACGTGATCATCACCGCGACGGCCGCGAACGTCACCCAGGAGCAGGCCATCGCCATGGCCGCCCGCAACGGGCGCATCTCGTTCTTCGGCGGGCTGCCCAAGACCAACCCGACCATCACCTGCGACTCCAACGTCGTGCACTACCGCCAGCTGCACATCCACGGGGCCAACGGATCCGCGCCCTCGCACAACAAGCAGGCGCTGGAGTACATCGCCAGCGGAGAGGTGCCGGTCAAAGACCTCATCACCGCGCGGATCCCGCTGGAACGGGCACTCGAGGCGTTCGACCTTGTGGCCCGAGGAGCCGCCATCAAGGTGACCGTCGAGACCTGAGCGGGCGCCCCAGCCCCGTCTCGCCACGACGGTTCTCCGCCCACGACCCCACTGCGCCGCCCCCGGCAGAACACCGCCCGGGGCGGCGCAGAACGCCGTCGGGATGTCGGGATGCAGGGAAGGTTGGCTCGAGATCGGCGCCCATCCCGCTGAGATCCGGCTCGAGCCGCGGCGGAGGGACGCACCATCCCGGGTCGCCTGGGGGTCCTCCACCAGTCGGCCCGAACGATTGGGTGGGCGCGGGTTCACGCGTGTCGGTGACAACGCGGGACGGAGGAGCGACCTTGTGGCGCTCGAGCACACCCTCGGGGTGTGGCTATCCGGTGGCTAGGAGCGAAAGCCCGACCCACGTCACTGGCTGCGCAGCAGCCCGACCGCGAGCACGACCATCATCGCCGCGATGCCGGCGTCGAGCAGCTGCCACGCTCGTGGGCGGGCAAAGACCGGTTGTAGCAGGCGTGCTCCTGCCGCGAGTGCTGAGAACCAGAGGATGCTCCCGACCGCCGCGCCTGCGCCGAAGTGCCAGCGCAGGTCGCCGTGGGTGGCGGCCACAGAGCCGAGAAGGATCACGGTGTCGAGGTAGACGTGCGGGTTGAGCCAGGTCAGCGCGAACGCGGTGAGGACGGTCGCGAGGAGCGGCGTCCGGATCGATGGGCCTGCTGTGAGTGCCCCGGCCGGTCGTAGTGCCCGGCGGGCGGCGAGTGCCCCGTAGGCGAGGAGGAACGCGGCTCCGGCCCAGCGGACGACAGCCACTGCCTGCGGCGCTGCGTCGAGCAGCGCGCCGGTCCCGGCGACACCGGCCGTGATGAGGACGAGGTCCGACAGCGCGCATACGGCGACGACCGGGACGACGTGCTCGCTGCGCAGCCCCTGGCGCAGCACGAAGGCGTTCTGCGCCCCGATCGCCACGATCAAGCCCAGGCCGAGACCGAAACCGGAGACGGCGGCGAGCAGTGCGGAGGGCATGCGTCGATTCTGACCGTGAAGCAGTGTGAAGCCCAGCGAATGATTCTTTCCTGCCATTAGAGTCACTGCATGCGCCTCGACCTGGATCTGGGTCAGCTGCGAGCGCTACGCGCGACCGTCGACGCCGGGACCCTGGAGGGTGCGGCCCGGGAGCTGAGCGTCACGCCCTCGGCGGTCAGTCAGCGACTCAAGGCGCTCGAGCACGCGACCGGACGGGTGCTGCTCGTACGGTCGAAACCAGTGACCGTCACCGACCCGGGACGCGCCGTCCTGCGCCTGGCCCGAGAGCTCGAGCTCCTCACGGCCGACACCGCTCGCCAGCTTGCCGACACCAGCAGCCCCCCTGTGCTTCCCGTGGCGGTCAACGCCGACTCCCTCGCAACCTGGTTCCTTCCGGCGCTCGCACCACTTCACGGCCAGGTGCTGTTCGACCTCCACCGCGCCGACCAGGACCACACAGCCGCACTTCTGCGCGACGGAACCGTCGTCGCCGCCGTCACCGGCTCGGCCACCCCGGTCCCAGGCTGCACCGCGACCCCACTGGGCGCCCTGCGCTATCGGCCCGCCGCGGTGAACTCGTTCGTGCAGCGGTGGTTCCCCGACGGCCTCACCGCAGAAGCCCTCGCCACCGCCCCCGTCGTGCACTTCGACCGCGCTGACGGCCTCCAGCGGGCCTGGCTACGCCGGCGTACCCGGAGCACGGTCGACCCACCCGCGCACCACGTGCCCTCCATCGGCGGCTTCATTCAGGCCCTGCTCGCCGGGATGGGCTGGGGGATGCTCTCCGATCTCCAGCTCGACGACCCGACCCTGTCCGCCGCAGTCGTCCGCCTGCACGAGCGCGACACCGTCGACGTCCCGCTGTACTGGCAGCAATGGAAAGTGCGCTCCCCGTCACTCGACCTGCTCAGCGACACCATGCTGACCGGTGGCCGGCACGCCCTCAAGCAGCGCTGAAAGGCCAACCGGGCGGCTGGGTAGGCAAGACGAGGGTGTGGCCTGCACGCGACGCACAGGCACCTATGGACTCATCATGCCGCGAGCAACGTGATTCGCCGCGAAGTGACGCTCGGTCGCCGCGAGCGCAAGCCGCGGTCGGCTGTCGGCCGTGCGGGTCAGAGCCGTCGGATCACCCGGGCCGGGTTGCCGACGGCGAGGACGCGCGCAGGAAGGTCCTTGGTGACCACCGCGCCGGCGCCCACCACCGTGTGCTCGCCGATGGTCACCCCGGGCACGACGATGACACCCCCGCCGAGCCAGACGTTGTCACCGATCGTGATCGGAAGCCCCGTCTCCCATCCCTCAAGGCGTTCTTCGGGATCAACCGGGTGGGTCGGGGTGAGAAGCTGGACGTTCGGACCGATCTGGACGTCGGCACCGATCGTGATTCGGGCCACGTCCAAGGCGGTCAGGCCCGAGTTCACGAACGTCCGCGCGCCGATGCTGATGTGAGCTCCGTAGTCGACGGCGAGCGGCTGGCGAATGTGGACGCCTTCGCCCACCGACCCGAGGAGCTCGACAAGGATGCGGTCCAGGGCGGGCTCGTCCTCGCCAGGCGCATCGTTGTACGCCTTCACAAGACGTCGTCCCTTCCGGAAGAGCTCGCCGAGCTCGGGGTCGGGCTCCCAGATGCGCGGCTCGCCGGCCAGCATCCTCTCCCGAGCCGTCCGGACAGCCGAGGCCGCCCCCGGGTCACCCGCAGGAACCGTCTCACTCACGTTTGCACCCTACGTCCAGACTTCGCGCCACCCACCGCAGACGACACGAACCAGAGACCAGGCACCCTTCACCCGCGGGTGGTGAGGAAGGGAAGAACGCTGGGCACCCCCGCTGCGGACAAGGACGCTCCCGTTGTGGTGCGTCCTCAGGCGGCGGCATAACGATTGGCAGGAGCACTTCGACAGCTGCGCGGTCTTGACGACCCGAGTGTGGTGACCGTTCACCACGAGCTCGCGGATCCGCGCGCAGCCAGAGCGTTCATGCAACACAGGGCGGCGCCATTCCAGGAACGGTCGAGGTCTGGGCTGGCGAGGACGTGTGAGGACGCCGACCGGCCGCAAGTCCATGACCATCCGGCGGTAGCTGGGATCCCTTGCCGGTTGACCGGCGATGCCGCCGGCCCGGCTGGTGCCGGCGCCATCGGAGGCCGTCGCTTCCCCGACGACCTGTGTGGCGACACCGCCGAAACCGCATCACGGATGAAATCCCACCGCGTCACGAGACGCATCCGGACCACCGACGCCACCCCGGGCCCAATCGACGGCGAGTTCGCTTGCACCGGGCCGGTTCGGGACGAGCCGCAGAACAGCGACTAGGTAGCCGCCGCCCCCGACTGTGCCATCACATCGGCCATGTCCGTCAGCCCCCAGTGGGCGACGATCTTGTCGTCGCGGATCTGGTAGATGTCGATCACGGCGATGTCGACCCGCTTCCCGCTGGCCGGGAATCCCATGAACTCGCCTTGGTGCGTCCCGCTGAAGGTCGCCCGCATAGCCACCTTGTCCCCGTCTTGGAGCATGTCGTGGGCGGTGATGGAGAAGTCGGGAATCGCCACTTGGGCCATCTTGAACACCTGTCGCGGGGCCTCCCGGGTGGTGTCCATCCCGGGGAGGGCTTCGTGCTCGACGAAGTCCTCGGCCAGGTAGCGGTCGATCGCCGCATCAACGTCCTGACCAGCCGCCAAGGCGTCGTAGAACCCCTGGACCAGCGACTTGTAGTCCGTCATGCGGATGTCCTTCCCGAGCCGGAAGCACGGCTCATGGCGCGCCCACAGCCCGCTCCGTGCCCCGGATGAGCGAAACCTAGCGCCACAGCCACCCGCTCGTCTTCTGGACGCTGCGTCCTTCTATGCGCAGCGAGCTGATCCGAGGACCGAGTCCGCGCTCGGCGCGGTGACGTTGCGGCTCGACGAGCAGGAGACCGCCGCACTGCAGCAGCGGGCTGCCCGCGAGGGGCGGTCGATGCAGGACGTGGCGCGCCATGCCGTGCGGGACTACATCGAACGGACCAGCAAGCGTGAGCTTCTCGACGATGTGGCCGAGATGGTCGCCGTCACTGACTGTGGGTCTTCGTGCGGGTGCCGCTTTCACGGAGCCTTGGTCAGGGCTGCTCCGACGGCTCTCCGGAACAGCTGCTGGACGTTGACGACTGCTGTGTCGGGGTTGGTGTGGTGAAAGCACGGTCCGACGTAGCCGTGAAGGAGGAACTCAAGGACGACGTCGTGGTCGAGCCCGTCGAGGTTGAACTCGCCTGCGGCGGCTCCTGCGGCGATGAGGTCGCCCAACAGCGCCCGGGCCGCGTCGAGAGGTTCGTCGCTGTCGGGGGCGGTGGTGTGGAACACCGCGTGGTAGAGGTCGTGGCGGTCGAACTCGAATCGCACCCAGTGCTCAACTACAGCGTCGAGCTTGGCCGCCCATGTCAGGTCGTCGTCGACGAGGATTTGGCCCGGTCGTTCGAGCATCTGGCGCCACAGGTCGGCCTGCAGGCCGGCCAGGAGCTGCTGGCGGGATTCGTAGTGAAGGTAGATCGACCCCTTGGCGATGCCTGCGGCCTTCGCCACTTCGGCGATCGTGGTGTTGTCCAGGCCCTCTTCGACCGCGAGGCGTGCGGCGGCGTCGAGGATCTGGCGGCGTCGCACCTCCGGGCTCTGGAACCGGCCCTTCGGCTCGGCGTCAGGTGGGCGTGTCACATCAGAGATCATACGGAGTTGCACATCGACTGACCACTGGTCATACTCGACTGACCGGCAGTCATATCTTGTTGTCGGTGGAACGGAGTAGCCGGAGTGATCACGCCCGTCCACAGCGACCCACCCCCGCATGACCTGCTCATCGTCGGTGGCGGTCCTGCCGGGATGAGCGCCGCTCTGACCGCCGGCCGGGCCCTGGTCGACACGGTGATCGTCAACGCCGAGTCACCACGCAACGACGCGACTACGGCCTCGCATGGGTTCCTCACCCGAGACGGGGCTCACCCCAGCACGCTGCTGGCCGTGGCCAAGGAACAGCTCGCCAAGTACGAGACCGTCCACTACGTGAACGATTCCGTGACGGCGACCAGCAACACCGACGTCGGCTTCGAGGTCACCCTCACCAGCGGCAGACGGTTTCGGGGCGAGCGTCTTGTGATCGCCACAGGCCACGTCGACGACCTGGGGCGACTCGGCCTACCGGGTATCGACGACGTGTACGGCACGAGCGTCTATCCCTGCGTCTTCTGCGACGGGTTCGAACACCGCACCGAACGCCTGGCGCTCTTCGCCACCGACGTCGCCGTCCACTACGCCTCGATCGCACGGCTGTGGACCGACGACGTCATCGTGTTCAGCAACGGAGCCGACCTCTCCGCGGAGGACACCGAAGCCCTCGAGCGCAATGGGGTGCCGACCCGCACCGAACCCATCCGGCGACTCCATTCCGCGGACGGACGACTGCAGGCGGTGGAGCTCGACTCCGGCGAGCGCATCGAACGAGACGCTGGCTTCATCGGCGAGGACTACTCCCATCCGGCGACCACGTTCGCCGAATCGCTGGGAGTCACCAGCCTCCCGAACGAATGGGGCACGACGTCGCTCGACGTCGACGAGGCCGGCAAGTCCGGTGTCCCCGGCCTGCACGTGATCGGCGACGCCCGAACCGGATTCAGCGGCCTGATCGGCGCAGCAGCCGAGGGAGCAGCCTGCGCCGAAGCCATCGTCCACGAGATCGCCACCGAACGCTGGGAGCACCAATGACCATCTACGACACACCCGAAGGCGTCGAGGAGTACGTCGCAATGGCCCAGGGCTATGACGGACGGACCCACATCGAGCGACTCAACCAGCTCCTACACCCGGGAGCGAGCGTCCTCGAACTCGGCATCGGCCCAGGAGTTGACCTCGACCTACTCGCGCAGAGATACCAGGTGGTTGGTTCAGACCTCTCCCAGACGTTCCTCGACCGCTACGCCAGAAGGCGACCCAGCGCCGAGCTGATGCAGCTCGATGCCATCACGATCGACACCGACCGAAGATTCGACGCCATCTACAGCAACAAGGTCCTCCACCACCTCACCACCGAGCAACTGACCAGGTCGCTCCAACGACAGGCCGCGCTCATTCGACCCACAGGGCTCTTGCTCCACGGGCTCTGGGTCGGCGACCAGGCCCAGGACCATCACGGGCTGCACAACCAGCAGTACACCGCGCAGACCTTCGCCGCCGTCGTGCCCCCGGTACTCGAAACCGTCGAGTGGACCCTCTACCAGGAGATGACCGTCGACGACTCAGTCCGAGTGGTGCTCCGCCTCGCGTCGCAGAACCGCTGATGCGCGGACCGCCCGAAGCGGGCGAGGGGCGCCTGCTGGGACCATTGCCCCACAGTGGGCGGAAGGATTCACCAAGAGGAGCTGCTCGGACCTACGTCCTGCATCCGGACACCACAGCGCCGGTCCTGTGATCAGCGAACGGTCGCTGGGCGGTTCACCTGCTGAGAAGCGACGCGGTGGACGGGCCGACGACGAAGCAGAGGGCCTGGAACTGCTCTCGTCCCTCCCACCGAGCGGCAAGCCACGACAGGGACGTCGACACAACACCTTCGGGCAGCTGTCCCGACACGTTCCAGTCGATCTCCCGCTCGCAGGCTCTCGCGTACGCGCCAGGCTCTGCGGCTACGTCGGCTCGCAAGGTGGCGACGGAGACGAGCTCCAGCAGGTGCGGCTCGGTGCACGGCACCTCGCTGGGCTGCGCGCTGGAGGCGTAGCTCGCGCTCATGAAGCCTGGTCGGGTGTAGCAGGTCCCCTCCTCGATCCTGCCGAAGTCCGTGACGGACTGGCTGGTGCGAGCGATGGTGGCGTCGACAGCCGTTTGCGTCTGCTGGTAGCGGCCCAGGTCCAGGACGGACCCGACGCTCACGGCATCGCTCGTCCACACCATCAGCAGCACGACGGCGGCCACACTGGCGATCAACGGCCGCCAACGCGGGACGGAGCCCGGCCGCGGCGTGGGTCCCTGGTGTTGCTGCACCGTACGAGTGTTCCCTGGCCCGGCTCCTGACACCAGTCGAGGCACAGTGGTGCAAGGCTGAGCGTCGAGGCCCCGACATCCGGTCCGATCAGCCTGCGGCACCCGGTCTTGGCTGGACTCACAGGAAGTTCCCAGCAAACTCCCGGTGAGACGTCAGGGTCAGGCGGCAGGATCGGGTCGTGCAGACAGCCGAGACTGAGGCCCGCCTGCTGGTCGTGGACGACGAGCCCAACATCCGAGAGCTGCTCTCCGCCAGCCTTCGGTTCGCCGGCTTCTCCGTGACGACCGCGGCCAGCGGTGGAGAGGCGCTCGAGAGAGTCCGAAGCGACCGGCCTGATCTTGTGGTGCTGGACATCATGCTCCCGGGCATGGACGGGCTGGAGGTCGTGCGCCAGCTGCGCGGCAACGGGATCGAGGTCCCGGTGCTCTTTCTCACCGCCAAGGATGATGCCCGGGACCGCATCGTCGGGCTCACTCTCGGCGGTGACGACTACGTCACGAAGCCGTTCAGCCTCGAGGAGGTTGTTGCCCGCATCCGTGCCATTCTGCGGCGCACCCGTGGCACGGCGACGGCGGTCCCGTCGCGGCTGTCGTTCGCCGACATCGAGATGGACGACGACACGCACCAGGTGTGGAAGGCCGGGTCAGCTGTGGACCTGTCCCCGACGGAGTTCAAGCTGCTGCGCTTCTTGCTCGCCAACCCTGGACGGGTGCTGAGCAAGGCTCAGATTCTCGACCACGTCTGGGCGTACGACTTCGGTGGCGACACCGGGGTGGTCGAGTCCTACGTCTCCTACTTGCGGCGCAAGATCGACACCGGGGAGACCAAGTATCTGCACACCATCCGCGGTGTCGGCTACGTGCTCCGCGACTCTCGGTCCGCACCGTGACCGGCCGGCTCTTCGAGCGCAGATCGTTGCGCACGCAGCTCGTCATGGTGGTGCTGCTGCTGAGCGCGTTCACGGTTGTCGCGACGAGTGTGGTTGCCGCGGTCCTGCTTCGCGCGCAGCTGATCGACCAGGTCGACGACTCGTTGCAGCAGGCCGCCCGGCCGGTGGTCGACGGATTGGCTCGTGGTGACCTCCCGCCGCCGCAGCCGCCGGACGATGACAACCCGTTCCGCCGGACGGAGTTCTCGGTCACGGTGCTCGACGAGGCCGGCGCCGTCGTCGCACAGCAGATGCCCAGCTCGACCGAGCTCGGCGATCCCATCCTGCCCGCGCTCGACGACCAGAGTGTCGCGAGGTACGCGGGGGCGCCGTTCACCGTCGAGGCCGACGGGGGCGGGTCGTGGCGCGTCCTGGTCGTTGCGACCGGGGACGGCTCCGTCGTTCTCGCGCTCCCTCTCACCACCGTTCAGCAGACTCTGCAGCAACTCGTTCTCCTTGACGTCGCGCTGGCGCTGGCCGCCCTGGTCGTCCTGGCAGTCGTCGCCCGGTGGGCCGTGTCGGCCAGACTTCGCCCGCTGCTGGAGGTCGAGGAGACCGCCCAGGCCATCGCGGACGGTGATCTGGCCCAGCGTGTGCCCGACTACCCCGCAACGACTGAGGTCGGCCGCTTGTCGGCCTCGCTGAACACGATGCTCGGGCAGATCGAAGAGGCAGTCACCGACCAGCAGCGCGCCGCCCGGGAGGCACAGGCGTCGGAGGCACGCATGCGACGGTTCGTCGCTGACGCGAGCCACGAGCTGCGGACTCCGCTCACCTCGATCCGCGGGTTCGCCGAGCTCTACCGCCAGGGTGCGGTGCAGTCATCGGCGGATCTCGATCAGACGATGAGGCGCATCGAGGACGAAGCCCACCGCATGGGGCTGCTGGTCGAAGACCTGCTGCTGCTCGCCCGGCTCGACCAGCAGCGCCCCGTCCAGCAAGAGCCGGTCGACCTCGTCAGGCTCGCGACCGAGGTCGTCCAGGACGCTTCGGTGCTGTCGTCGACCCACCCGGTCACCATGCAGGTCCCCGCCGAGCCGCGCACGGCGACCGTCGTCGGCGACGATGCGCGACTACGCCAGGTGCTGTCCAACCTTGTCCGCAACGCGCTCACCCACACCCCCGACGGCACGGCGGTCCGCGTCGGCGTCGTCCCCCGCGGCGACCAGGTCACGCTGACGGTCAGCGACGACGGCCCTGGCATGGCTCCCGCGGACGCACAGCGGGCGTTCGAACGCTTCTACCGGGCAGACGCCTCGCGCTCACGCTCACGGTCGACGAGCAGTGGCAGCGGCCTTGGCCTGTCGATCGTGGCCGCTCTCGTCGCCGCTCATGGCGGGACGGTCGAACTCGCGACCGCTGAGCATCAGGGCACGACAGTGACCGTCCAGCTCCCCGCGCTCGACGGCGCGCAGACGTCCGCGTAGCGACACCGCTGCGAAAGAGCTCCCAGCAAACACCCAGGTTCACCACAGGGGTCTTGGAGCCAGGTGGCCTTCTCTTGACTCATGCGAACGACGAGCACCCGGCTCGGTTCCGTGTTCAGAGAGGACCTTCGATGACCAGCTACCTCATGATTGCTGCCGACCTTGTCGCTGTCGGCATTCTGACCTTCGGTCTGTTCTTCCCGCGCCACCGACGCCGCGACCTGGTGGTCGCCTACCTGGCTGTCAACGTGGGAGTGCTGGCGGTTGCGACCGCCCTGGGCAGCGGCGCTGTCGGGGTCGGGCTCGGCCTCGGCCTGTTCGGCGTGCTGTCCATCATCAGGCTGCGCTCCTTCGAGCTCGGCCAGCGCGAGATCGCGTACTACTTCGTCGCCCTGGCCCTCGGCCTCCTCGCCGGTGTCGCGATCACGCCGGCGTGGCTGACGCCCGTCCTGATGGCCATCATGCTGACGGCGTTGTGGCTCGGTGACCACCCGTCACTGTTCCCCGGGTACCGCACCACGCTCATGACGCTCGACCGGGCTTTCACCAGCGAGGCTGAGACAACCGCGCACCTGGAGGCCCTGCTGGGCGGGCGCGTCCACCGGCTCGTCGTCCGCAAGGTCGACCTGGTGAACGACACCACGGCCGTCGAGGTGCGCTACGAGGTTCCGGACGCCACCGCAGACCGCCGCCTCGTGGCAGCGGGGGAGGAGCGACTGCCGTGACGCTGACCATCGATCACACCGCTGTCCCGACTCCTGCCTTCCCCGCCGTCACTCTCTGCGAGCTGGACGCTCAGGCGGCACTGCAGACCCGCGTCGACCGCAAGTACCTCATCCGGATCGCCGACGTGTCGAGGGTCCTCGCGGCACTGCCGAGCGGCACCCGCGCGCTGGAGATCGACGGCCGTCGGTCGTTCGGCTACGAGTCGACCTACTTCGACACTCCTGACCTGCGCTGCTACCACGACGCCGCGCGCCGCCGTCGGCACCGCTTCAAGGTGCGTACCCGGCTCTACGCCGACAGCGGCCTGTGCCGACTCGAGGTGAAGACCCGGGACGGGCGGCGTCGCACGGTGAAGTCCCGACTCGACTACGAGGCGTCCGACCGACACCTGCTCACCCCCGACGGACGCCGACTCGTAGCGGACGCCACCGGGACGAGCCACTGGGCAGACGTCCTGCGACCGAGCTCGGTGACGCGCTACCGGCGCACGACGCTGGCGCTGCCGAACGAGCAGACCCGCGTCACGGTCGACGTCGGCCTTGCCGTCAGCCTTCCCGGCCGGTCAGCGGTCCCCATCGACGGCCTGGCCATCGTGGAGACCAAAGGAGGGCACGGGCCGACCGGTGCCGACCGGGCTCTCTGGGTGCTCGGTCACCGCCCCTCCCGCGTGAGCAAGTACGGCACCGGGCTGGCGCTCCTTCGACCCGACCTGCCCAGCAACAAGTGGCACCGAACCCTGCGACACATTCACGAGGAGATGACATGAGAGAGAACCGTCGAAGGGCCGTCGTGGCCTGGACGAGCCTGCTGGCTGTCGGGGGGCTGATGACCGGCTGCTCACCCTCGCTTGCCGACAGCACGGCGACCAGCGTCGAGCAGTCCTTGGTCACCGACGCCGGCACGGTGTTCGACGACGCCGTCGTGCACTCGTTCGAGCTGGACATCGACGACGAGGCTGTCCGCGACCTGCTGGAGACCTATCAGGCCACCGGGGACAAGGAGTGGACGACGGCCGGCGTGACGATCGACGGCGAGACGTTCGACGACGTCGGCGTACGGCTGAAGGGCAACTCCTCGCTGCGCGACGTCGACCTGGATGCCGATCCCGCGGAGCTTCCCTGGCTCATCCGGCTCGACAAGTACGTCGACGGGCAGAACCTCGACGGCTACTCATCGTTCATCGTCCGGTCCAACACGACCGAGACCTCGCTGAACGAAGCGGTCGCGCTCGACCTGCTCGAGATGGCCGGTCTGGCCAGCGAGCAGGCCGTCGCCGTCCGGTTCTCCGTTGCAGACGGAGAAGAACAGCTCCGCCTGGTCGTGCAGAACCTGGACGAGACGTGGGAAGCGGAGAACTTCGACAGCGCCGGCGCGCTCTACAAGGCTGAGTCGACGGGCGACTACTCCTACCGGGGCGACGACCCAGATGCCTACGACGACGTCTTCGACCAGGAGACGGGCGACACCGACGACCTCGGCCCCCTCATCGACTTCTTGGACTTCGTGAACACCAGCAGCGACGAGGAGTTCGCTGCCGGGCTGGCGGACTGGCTGGACGTCGACTCGTTCGCCACCTACCTGGCGTTCGAGGACCTCGTGGGCAACTTCGACGACATCGACGGCCCCGGCAACAACTCCTACCTGCGCTGGGACGCCGACGCCGAGCAGTTCACGGTTGTCGCCTGGGACCACAACCTGGCCTTCGGGATCCAGCCGGGTGGCGGTGGACCTCTCGGTGGCGCCCCGCCCGAGGGCGCCGATGGGCTCCCACCCACCCCCGGCGGCGATGCGAGTGGCGAACAGTGAACCGCCGCCGCTGAGCGGTGACCAGGCCACGCCTGGTGCTTCGCAGGGGATGCCCAGCTGGGGCGACAACCCTCTTGTCGAGCGCTATCTCCAGGTCGACGAGTTCAGCGATCGGGTCGAGGCCGCGACCGACGAGCTCACGGACCGGCTCGTGTCCAGCGGCGCCGGCGACGACGTTCTTCAGACCTGGGTGGCCGTCATTGCCGACGGTGCGTCCGACCTGGTCGACCAGGCCACGCTGACGACGGAGACCGAAGCAGTCGCTGCGTACGTGACCGATGGGCCATGACTCCGCCGGCACGGGCGGGCGGTGCGTTGTTGACCTCCGGGCCGGTCGTTCGGATCAGCGACCCGGCCGCAGAACCGCCGTGGCGGGGGCGAAGCCTGAGCGCTCGTCACGGTTGACCGCGGCCACGCGCACCTGCAGCGTTCCTCGCTCCGGCAGGCCGCGTACCACCAGACGGCGGGCGTCCGGCTTGTTCACCGTGACCCTCTTCCAGCGCCCGTCGTCGACCTTGTACCGGACGATCCATCGCCTCAGCTGCGTCGACCCGGTGTACGTCGGGGGTGTCCACCTGATGGCGGTGACCGTGTCGCGGCGCTCGCGCAGCCGAACTCCGGTGGGCTGGTAGGGACGCGTGGTGGGCGTGACGCTCGCCGACGCGCTGTAGCCCGATGTCGCCCCGGCCTGCGGCACGGTGCGCACCTTGACCGTCGTGCGCGTGTTCGGCGGGAGGCCACGCAGCACGAGAGACGGCTGGGTGACCGTGGTGCTCTTCCAGGTGCGGCCCGCGTCGCTCGACCAGGTGACCTCGAAACCCTTGGTGGGTGGCGCGTAGGCCACCTGAGCCGGCGTGAAGGTCACGCTGGCCCGACGCGGTCGCAGTGGACTCGCCGTGACCGACTGGGGGGCGGCGGCCTGCGCCAGCAGCGGCACCACTCGAGCGGTCTGGGTGGGGCCGATCGCCTTCTGGTCGTCGACCGGGGTGACGGCCACGACGATTTGCTCACCGCCGCGCAGGCCGTCGAACGTGACCCGGTGGAGCGAGACCGGGTCGACGGCACCGCCGGCTGAACGCAGTGCCGCGACGACGCGACGCTGGCTCACGACCTCGCTCCCGTCGGCACCGGCGCGCGACAGCGTCACCTCGAACGACGACAGCGTCGTGAGGTCGTACGCTCCGCCGGCCGACCAGGTCGCGGTGACTGACCCGGCCCCGGGTGCGACGGCGAGCGGCTGGGGCTCCGGCGCCGGAAAGATCGGGGGGCCACCGGCCTGCACCCGTGTGCGGTCGACGTACGCGACCAGCTGGGCGGCAAGGGCGGGTGAGCTGATGTGCGCAACCACCTCGGAGAAGCGGCGCGGGAAGGCTCCCCAGTTCGTCGAGCCGGTGTAGACCTCGTCGCCGACGACCAGCAGCTTGTCGTGAGCCTTGGCCCGTCCACCGGTGGACCGTCGGGTGTCGAAGACGTCGATCCCCGCTGCGGCGACCGTGCGAACAGCGTCGCTCCAGGGCTCGCCGGTGTTGACAGCGATGGGGGAGCCTGCCCGGTGCGCCTGCACGAGCGCGTCGGCGACGGCCTGGCCACGCGTCCCCTTCCAGATGGACATCTGAACGGTGATCCGCCGACCGTTCGCCGAACGGATCGCGTCCAGCACCGGGTCGACCGTGCCCGGGTAGAAGTGCAGCACGACGCCCGGTGTGGCCACCTTGGAGTAGCGCATGCCTCTGCCTGCGGCGAGCCGGTCGACCCAGGCCGAGGTCTGCCGGTAGAGGTCGGCGTTCTGCAGGACGACGCTGTGGTTCCACTGCCGCGGGTCGGAGATGTTGGCCGAGCTGATGAGCACGGTCCTGTCGTGGCTGAACGTGCCGACCTTCGTGTGGGTGGACGCCTTGTACGGGGCCACGATGTGCGAGGCGGCGCTGGCCGACGTGCCCAGCGCCTTGCGCAGGCTGCGGACGGCCTTGGTCTTCCACGTCTTCGGGTCGACGACGACGCGCACGCTCACCCCGCGCTTCTTGGCGGCGATGAGCGCGTTGGAGATGCGTTCGCTGTGGAACGACCAGGTCGTCAAGCCGATCGTGTCACCGGACTGCTGCCGCTCGATCTGACGCATCATCGCGTCCAGAAGTGCTGTCCGCTCGGGACCGGTCACCATGGCGTTCTTGGTGATGAGCCACGCGGGGCCGGAGGGAGTCGCCGCGGCAGGGTCGACCCGGGTGAGCGGCGTCAGCCCCGCGGGCGCAACGGTCGCCGCCGCGGGCGGCCCGGCTGACGCCGCCACGGGCGAGAGGAGCCCGAGCACCAGCGCCGCGGCTACGGCTGCGACAAGAGTGACAGGTGTGCGGCGTGTTGCTACCGGGGAAGGAGTGAACACCGCGCCTAGTATGGTCAGTTTGGCTGATCCGTAAAGCCTTGCTGGTCAGCGCATGGTGTCGAGCGCCGCCAGCACGTCCTCGGGCTGCGTCTGCGGGTTGACGACGATCAGCCGAAAGACCGGTCGTGCGCGCCACGTTGTGGGCACGCAGAGGATCACCCCGGCCAGCGCCATCTCGTGCGACCAGTCGGTGTAGTGCTGGGCCTGCCAGCCGACCCGCTCGAACAGCAGCACCGAGAGCTCGGGTGCGAGCACCAGCCGCAGGTGGTCGCGTTGTTCGATGCCCGCTGCGACCTGATGGGCCACGTCGATGCCGCGCTCGATCGCCGCGGTGTACCGATCGGTGCCGTGCACCGCGAGGGAGAACCAGAACGGCAGGCCGCGCACCCGGCGGCTGAGGTGGATCGCCAGGTCGGCCGGGTTCCACTCGGCCCGGTCGATCGTGTCGAGGTACGAGGCGCGCTGAGCGTGCGCCGCTCGCGCGTGGTCGGGCTCGCGGTAGAGAAGGGCGCACGAGTCGTATGGGGCGAACAACCACTTGTGGGGGTCGACGATGAAGCTGTCGGCCCGCTCCACACCGGCGAAGCGGTGGCGCACGCTGGGTGCGGCGAGCGCGGCACCTCCGTAGGCCCCGTCCACGTGCAGCCACACGTCGTTCTCGGCGCAGACATCGGCCACGTCGGCCAGGTCGTCGACCACCCCACCGTTCGTCGTGCCTGCCGAGGCGACCACGGCGACCACCTCGGGACGCCCCTGCAGCCCATCGCGCAGAGCAGGGCCGGTGAGATGCCCGCGCTCGTCCGTCGGCACGGTGACGACGCCGACGTCCATCACCCTCGCTGCCGAGAACACCGACGAGTGCGCGCCCTCGGTACAGGCGATGGCCCACCCCTGCGGTGGCCGGGCTCCCCTCCGTTCCGCGACCGTCGTGCGCGCCGTGACGAGCGCCGACAGCGTGCCGATCGTCCCGCCGGCCACGAAGCACCCGCCGGCTCCCGGCGGCCACCCGAGCAGGTCGACCAGCCACCCCAGCGCCTCGTTCTCGGCGTAGATCGCTCCGGCTCCGGTCTCCCAGATGCCGCCGAAGATGTTGGCCGCACTGGTGGCGAAGTCGAAGGCAACGGCGGAGCGCGTGGGCGCGGACGGCACGTACGCCAGGTTCATGGGGTCGTCCTGCGACCGGGTGGCCGGGGCGAGCACCTCGTCGAACACGCGCAAGGCGGCAGCACCGCCGATCCCGCTCGGGGTGACCGTGGCTCCCGCCGCCTCGGCCAGGTCGTGAGCCGGACGTGCCGTGGTCTTCGGGTCGGTGTGGCTCACCACGCGTTCGGCTGCCCAGGCGACGACTGCCTGCACCGTGGGCGTCTCGTCGTCCCAGAAAGACAGGTCGGCCTCAAGCGTGCTCACCCTCGGCAGACTACGACGCGGCCAGTCATGCGGGCCTCCTACGCTGAGTCCCGTGCGACACGACGAGTACGCCGCCCATGACGCGACCGGGCTTGCCGAGCTGGTGAGCACCGGGCAGGTCACCCCCGACGAGGTGGCCGACGCCGCCTACGCTCGCATCGACGCCGTCAACGACGCAGTGAACGCCGTTGTACACCGCATCCACCCGCCAACCGACACCACCGACGTTCCCGACGCTCCGTTCGCCGGTGTCCCCTTCGTACTCAAAGACATGGACGGTCGCCTTGCCGGGCACCCCGCGTCCTATGGCAGCCGGGCGCTCGCGGGCTGGGTGCCCGACCACGACAGCGAGCTGATCCGCCGGTACAAGGCCGCCGGGCTGCGCATCATCGGCAAGACCAACTGCCCCGAGCTGGGGATCATGGGCGTCACCGAGCCCGTGCTGCACGGGCCGACCCGCAACCCATGGAACCTCGATCACTCACCCGGCGGCAGCAGCGGCGGGTCCGCGGCGGCGGTCGCGGCCGGCATCGTCCCGGTGGCCAGCGCCGGTGACGGAGGCGGCTCGATCCGCATCCCGGCCTCTGCCTGCGGCCTGTTCGGGCTCAAGCCGAGCCGCGGTCTCATGCCCCTGGCGCCGGAGGGCGACCCATGGCTGGGGCTGGTCAGCCGCCACGTCCTCACCCGCTCGGTGCGCGACTCCGCGGCGATCCTCGACGCCACCTGCGGTGCGTTCCCCGGGGCGCTGTACGCCCAGCCGCGCCGGCCACGGTCGTTCCTCGCCCGTCTCGAGCGGGCCCCGCGGCGGCTGACGGTCGGGGTCAGCCGACGGTCGTTCCTCGACGGGCCTTTGCACTCGGACTGCGTCTCCGCCGTCGACGACGCCGCCGCTCTGCTGGAGTCGCTCGGACATCGGGTCGTCGACCTCGAGCTTCCCATGGAGCACGCCGAGCTGGCTCGGTCCTACCTGACGATCGTTGCGGCAGCGGTGGCCGCCGACATCCGTGCCATCGAGGCCAAGACCGGCGAGGCCCCGTCACCGAGCTCGGTTGAGCCATCCACTTGGTTCTTGAAGCAGGTCGGGGACGCCATCTCGGCCCGCGAGCTGTACGAGGCGCACGAGCTCGCCGCGACCACAGCGCTGGCCTTCGGCCGCGTGTTCGCCGAGGACGTCGACGTCCACCTGTCGGCGACGATGGCGGCGCCCCCGGCGAAGGTGGGGGAGCTCGCGATCACGACGATCAAGAAGGCGGCTCTCACCGCTCTGCAGCGACTTCCGTCGTCCACCCTCGTGCTGCGCCAAGCCCTGGCTCGCCTTGCGCACGACTCGCTCCAACGGACTCCCAACACCCAGGTGTTCAACATGACGGGTCAGCCGGCAATGAGTCTGCCGCTGTGGGTCAACCGCGACAACCTGCCGATTGGCGTCCAGGTCGCCGGGGCGTTCGGGTCCGACGAGCTGCTGCTGCGCCTGGCCCAGCAGGTGCACGAGGCTCGCCCGTGGGTGGACCGACTCCCCGAGCTGAGCGGAACCTGAGCCGCCGGTGCTGGTCCTGCTGCCGCCCTCGGAGGGCAAGCGCGCCCCAGGCCGCGGCAAGGCGTTGGACCTCGAGGCGCTGCACGCGCCCGAGCTGACGCCCCATCGACGGGCGGTGCTCGACGCCCTCGTCGGTCTGTGCTCCGGTCCGGTGGCCGAGGCGGCGTCGGTGCTGGGCACCGGGCCGAGCCTGGACGCCGAGGTGGCCCGCAACGCCACGTTGGCCTCCGCTCCCACAGCCCCGGCTCGGTCGGTGTACGCCGGGGTCCTCTACGACGCGCTCGGGCTGGGTGACCTGCCGAGCGGGCCGTCCCGCCGGGCCACCCGCTCTCTGCTCATCTTCTCCGCCCTGTTCGGCGCGCTGCGCACGACCGATCGCATCCCGGCGTACCGGCTGTCCGGTGGCGTCGACCTGCCCGGCATCGGACGCGTGGCCTCGTCGTGGAGCACCCCGCTGTCTGCCGTGATCCCTCGTCTCGCCGGCGACGGCGTCGTCGTCGACCTGCGCAGCGGGACGTACCTGCCCATGTGGCGTCCACGGGGCGCTCTCTCGTCCAGGGTCGTCCGGGTGCGTGTCGTGGCTGACGTCGAGGGGCGGCGCCTGGCCGTCACGCACCAGAACAAGTCGACCAAGGGCAGGCTGGCTCGCTCCCTGGTGCTGCACCCGGGGCGTCCGCGCAGCCGCGCCGACCTCGCCGACCACCTGACGACCCTCGGGTGGACGGTCGGATCAAGCCCCGACGGCCGAGGTCTGGACGTGCTGGAGGCCGACCCGGCGGCCTAGCTGTGGCCCTTGAGAATGATCTTCACCATGCGCAGGTTGATCGCGCCGAAGCGCATCATCTGCGTGGGCAGGGAGGTGCGGCTCTTCACGGTCTTCTCGGTCGGCATCGGCGCCTGGGCGATGCTGGCGTTGACGTCGCTCATCGCGAGCTCCTCGGTCGGGTCGGCGGGGGTGTCGTGGACGGCATCACTCGGGGATCACGAACCATCCCGGCTTCGCCTTGGCCTTGTAGATGAACAGGTAGTGCAGCATGGTCTTGGTCCAGTGCCCGGCAAGGCCGATCTCGCCGTAGGTGTCCTTGGCGCTGCGACCCGTCCCGGGGTACGTCTGGTAGTCCGGCACGACAGGGAACATGGTCATCGCTGCCGCCGTCCCCTCCTTCAGCCCGGTGCCCGCCGAGGCGATGCAGGCGGCGCCCATCTGCGCCATCGACGCGCTGTGCGCGTGCGCGTCGGGGTTCTTGATCATGTCGACGATGGTGTCGGCCGCGGTCTTGCCCATGATGCCGGACGGCATGCCGGTGCGCGGGGGAGCCGGGGCGATCACGGTGCCATTCGGGCTCTTCTGCGGACGCGAGATCTGGTGCGGCGGGGCGAACGCGATGCCGACGGCGAACACGTTCGGGTAGGCCGGGCTCTGGTAGGTGCTCGGCCAGTCCTCGGCGCGCCACTCCTCGTACGGCTTCGGGGTGTAGTCGGCGTCCACCTTCATGAAGCCGCTCGGCGCGAAGACCGCATCGGTGATGTCGGCGCCCGCGGCGTCGAAGGCCACCATGTCGGCACCCCGGAAGGGCGGCAGCAGCATCGCGAAGTCGTAGCGCAGCTCTCCCATGCTGCCGTCGAGCTGCTCGTAGTGCACGACGCCCGGCTCGATCTTGTGGACGTGGGCACCGGCGATGGCACGAACGCCGCGCTCGCGGAACAGCGACTCCGTCCACGTCTTGCTCGTGGTCTGGAAGCCCTGCTGGGTGAACGTCATGCCGTCGACACCGAAGTCGCCGAGCTGGGCCTCGTTGGTGAGGTAGACGATGTCGGCGAGGTCACGCACCCCGGCCTGGCGTACCTCGTGCTCGACGTTGAAGACGTACTCGAAGGCGGCGCCCTCGCAGGTGCACGTACCGTGCCCGACGCCGACCACGATGGTCTGCCGCTTGCCCTGCTTCATCGCCTCGATGGCCTCGGCGAGCTTCGCGGCAGCCTCGACGGCGTGGCTCGCCGTGCACACCGACACGGTGTACCCGTCCGGGCCGAGCCCGGGGGTCGCGCCGAAGTTGAGCTTGGGTCCGGTCGCGTTGACGAGGTAGTCGTACTCCAGCGCCGTCGTCGAGCCCTGCTTGGCGGGATCGGTGTAGGTGACCTCGACGAATGGCTTGGCGTGTCCGTCGCCACCCTCGGGGTGCAGGGCGACACCGAGTGCCTGGTGAAACTCGATGCCCTTCTTGGCGTAGATCGGTGCGAGGGGGAACGTGACCTGCTTCGTCGTCATCTTGCCCACGCCGACCCAGATGTTGGACGGGATCCAGTTGTACTGGGCGTTCGGGGTGACGACGACCACGTCGTGGCTCTTGGCCAGCTTGCGCCGTAGGTGCAGGGCGGCGGTGTGGCCGGCGACGCCGGCTCCGAGGACGACGACTCGCGCCATGGTTGACTCCTTTGTCCGATCCTGTCAGACGATTCCTAGCCCACGCCATGCCCCGGGGCCAGGGTCCGAAGTGCCCGTTCGTCGGTGACCTGGGCCACCTGACGCCGGTGGCCGGGCTCAGCCGGTCTGGCGCAGGTCGCGGCGGTTGAACGAGGGGTAGGCCAGCACGACGAGCAGCACCGTGAGGCCGAGCAGGATGCCCGCGTCGCCCCAGGCCATGCCGTTGTTCAGCGGGTCGCTGCCCAGGTAGTAGTAGAACGGTGAGAGGCGTCCCCACCACGCGTCGCTCAACGAGGCCAAGGCGTTGAGCGTGTGGAAGAACAGCGCTGCGCCGACGGGGACGAAGATGGCGAAGCGGGTGCGGCCGGTGACGGCACCGACGAGCAGGGCCAGCGCCCCGAACAGCAGTCCGATCAGAGTGGCGAGCGCCGCCGTGGCGGCGATGTTGCCGTAGCTCATGCCGAGGCTGCTGATCCAGTTGCCTGCGGAGGTGCCGGCGAACACGACGACGCCGACGATCACCCCGTAGAGCACCATGGCGACGAGCTTCTCGCTGACGACGGTGCTGCGGCGCACCGGGTTGGCGAGCAGGATGCCCATGGTGCGGTTCTCCTCCTCGCCGGCCAGCGCCTTGGCGCCGAGGGTGATCGTGACGACCATCAGCGCGATCGGGGTGACCAGACCGAAGCTCTCGATCTGGAAGTACCCCTCGGGCGTGCTGAGGTCTCCACCTCCGAACAGCGCGAGCAGCTCGTCGGGAAAGCCTGCCCCGAACTCGACGACCGCGTCCTCGATCACCGCGTAGATCGGCCCCATCAGCACGCCCATGACGAAGAACATCAGTCCCGAGACGACGAAGAGCAGGCCCTGGTGCTCCGAGGCGGCCTTCACCCATATCCGCGAGACTCGTGCGCCGCCGGCCAGCTTCTCGGTCACCGAGGCGGTGATCGGGTTGGCGCGTAGCGTGTCGAGAAGGCTGACGCCGGTCGACTTGGTCCGCAGGTCGCGGCGGTTGACTCCGACGAACGCCACGAGGAACAGGGCGAGGCTGGCCCCGCCGAGGATGGCGAGGTGGCCCCAGTTCACGCCGTTCATCAGGGGGTCGCTGCCGGCGAAGTAGTACCAGGGGAAGACTCTTGCCCAGTTCTCGGCGCCCTCGATGATCGGCAGGATCCCGACGGCGAAGAACGAGACGGCGAGCACGCCGGCGCTCACCCCCGACGCCACCCCGGTCTTGCCCGTCCAGGAGCCGATGGCGAGCGCCAGAAAGCCGTAGAACAGCGTTCCCACGACGAGGTGCAGCGTGAAGGCCGTGACGTCCATGCCTTCGATGCTGACGTCGAGCGCAGCCGGCGTGGCCAAGCCGGCGCCCCACAGGACGAGGCCGCCGAGCGCCATCATCACGAGCATCGCCGCGGTCTTGGCCAGCAGCACCTGGGTACGGCTGCGCGGGTTGCCCAGCAGCACGCCGATCGTGCCCTTGCGCTCCTCGCCGGCGATGAACGCCGAGCCCATGGCGATGGTGATGCCGGCCAGGATGATCGCGCCGTACGAGGAGTAGATCGCGTTGTAGGCCAGCGAGGCGACGTCGGCGTTCTCACCGATGCCGATGAGCGACTCGAACGCCGGCGGCAGGCTGGTGTAGATGCTCAGGTCGATGTCTTGGTAGACGACCATGCCGAAGTAGAGGAGTGCGGCGAGGCTGACCACGCCGATGGTGACGCCGCGCCAGCGGTCGAGGATGGTCTTGCTGAAGACGGTGGCGAGCAGCATCATCGGCTCGCGTTCTGCGCGACCGTGCCGTTGCGCTCGTCGTGGTAATAGGCGAGAAAGATCTCTTCGAGGTCGGCCTCCTGGGTGGCGATGTCGACCACGTCGTAGTGCTCGGCGACCGTGCGCAGCAGCTCGGCCATCTTGCCCTCGTAGGAGAGCTGGACGCGGTGGTTCTCGGCGGTGACGTCACGGACGCCGTCCATCCTGCGGAAGACGTCGGCGTCCGGGGTCGACGCCAGCTCGAGCTCGACGCTGCGCATGCCCTTGGAGCGCAAGCTGCTCACAGACTCTCGCGCAATGAGATTGCCGTGGCGGATGATGCCGACACGGTCAGCCACACGCTGGACCTCGGAGAGGGTGTGGCTGGACAAGAACACGCTCGCGCCCTGCGCGACGACCTCGCGCATCATCGACTGGAACTCCCGCTGCACCAGCGGGTCGAGGCCGTTGGACGGCTCGTCCATGATCAGCAGCTGCGGGCGGTTCATGAACGCTGCGATCACGCCGACCTTCTGCCGGTTGCCCGAGGACAGGTCTCCGACCTTCTTGCCGAGCTCGGCACCGAGGCGCTCAGCCAGCTCGTTCACGTAGGCCCAGTCGACGCCGCCGCGCAGGTTCGCGAAGTAGGTCAGCGTGTCCTTGCCCGTCAGGTTCGGGTAGAGCGACAGGTCGCTCGGCAGATACCCGATGTGGCGGCGGATCTCGACGGACTGGGTGTGGCAGTCCATGCCCAGGATCGAGGCCCGCCCCGCTGTGGGCCGGATCTCGTCCATGACGGTGCGGATCATCGTCGTCTTGCCGGCGCCGTTGGGTCCGAGAAACCCGAACACCTCCCCGGCACGCACGTCGAGGTCGAGGTCGACGAGCGCCTTCACATCGCCGTAGTGCTTGGTCAGACCCTCGGTGTGCAGGGCAGTCTGGTCACTCATCGATGGTGTCCTCTCCGGCGTCGGCGAGCTCGCCGACTGCGTGGGTGGCGGCTCTGGTCATGGCGTCGGTGAACACGCCTTGGCCGAGCAGGTGGTAGGCGGGACCGACGTAACGGGCGATGGATGGTGAGGTGCCGACATCGGGGTCGGTGAGGTCGACGCCGAGCAGCCGCTGCATGTGCCGGTGCATGACGAGGCCGCCGAGGCTCCACAGCACCAGGATCACCGCGCGTCCTCGTGGGTCGTCGCTCGGGCGCATCAGCCCGGCCTCGACCGCCTGCTCGCTGTAGACGACCGCGTCCTCGACCAAGGCGTCGACCAGCCGGGCGACGGCGGGGGAGTCCTCGGTGAGGACCGCGGCGAGGTACCCGCCCAGGGTGCCGACCTTCGCGTCGCGCAAGGCCCCGAGGATGTCGAGCGAAGCCCCGGCAGCAACGGCGGAGCTCTTCTGGTCGAGGATCAGCCCGGCGACGTAGTCGTCGCAGGCGGTGCGCAGGCCGTCCATCGACCCGAAGTGATGGATGACCGACCCGGCGGAGACGCCTGCGACGTCGGCTACCCGCCGCGCCGACAGAGCCGAGGGACCGTCGGTGGACACCACCTCGATCGCGGCGTCACGGATACGTGCCCGGGTGGTTCGGTCGTCCGAGGCGCTGGCTTCGGACCTTGCTGAACGCACGTTTACAGCATTGCACGGGCGTTCAAGGCCGTCAAGTGTCGCGGCACCCTCGCCCCGCCCCCTGGTGCGCGGCGGTCTGCGGTCCTTGCCCCCGCCTGTCTGGGCCGCGCCGACTACGCGGGTCCGAGCCCGGTCGCCCGACCAGTAGCGGACGTGTTCTTGAGCTCCACGAAGATCATGTGGGTGTCGGCTCGTTCTCCATGATCACCGTGTAGTGGTCGGGTTTGGTGGTTGCCGGGTCGCGCCACATGGCTGCCTCATCCGTGCCCGCTCGCCACGACTGGGCGTGGGGTCACCCACGTCGGTCGAGACCAGCGTGGTCGCGGAGGCGAAGCAGGTTCGAGGCGCGTCGATGGTGCATCTCGGCGTGCAGAGCTGCCAGGTCCGGGTCTTGCCGAGAGGCGTCGTCCAGCACCGGACGGCGTCGAGCGCCTCGTTCGTGATCTCGCCTTGGCCCACGCCGACGGGCCCAAGTGCTGCCCGTGTGGTGGCTGAGAGCCAGGGGCTCGCGGGCTACTCAGCGGGCAGCTGCTCGGCGAACTCCCGAAGAACCGCGGCACTACGGTCGAGGCCTGCTCGTTCGTCGTCGCTCATGGTGGGGTAGAGCACCCGCCCGAGCCCTTGACCGGTGAGAACGCGGGGCAGCGCGAGGGAGCATCCGTACTCCTCGACACTGGCCGTCACCGAGTAGATGGCATGCTCGTCGCGCAGGATTGCCTCGACGAGGCGAGCAGTCGAGGCGCCGATCCCGAAGTAGGTGGCGCCCTTGCCCTCGATGATCGCGTAGGCGGCATGCACCGTCTCGTCGGTGATGCGGGCCTTGATCTCGTCGTTCCACTCCTCGCCGGTGACGCGGGAGAACTCCTCGATGCTGAGGCCTCCGATGTCCATCGACGACCAGCCCAGAACCTCGGAGTCGCCGTGCTCGCCGTAGACGTATCCGTGGACGTGGTGGTTGCTGACGTGCAGGTGCTGCCCGACGAGCTGACGGAATCGGGCAGTGTCGAGCACGGTCCCTGTTCCCATGACGCTGCCGGGTGTAGCCCCCGCGGCGTAGGCGATGCGCTCGCTGAGCTCGGTCATGATGTCGACAGGGTTCGCCGACACCATGATGATGGCGCCCGGAGCGTTCTCGACGATGCGGGGAATCACGGAGCGGAAGATGGCGGCATTGCGGCCGAGCAGCTCCAGCCGGGTCTCGCCGGGCTTCTGGTTGACGCCGGCCGACATGATGACGACCTTTGCCCCGGCCAGGTCGGAGTAGTCGCCGGACACCACGCGCACCGGGTGGGTGAAGGTCGTGGCATGGGCGATGTCGCGCGCCTCGGCCTCGGCCTTGGCCTGGTTCACGTCGATGATCACGACGTCGCTCGCTGATCCGCGGATGGCCATGGCGTAGGCGCTGGCAGCACCGACGAACCCCGCTCCGACGACTCCAACCTTCATCGCTTCTCCCTTGTGAGTGTCACTGTCTGATGTCTCAGCCGACGACGACGGTATTCGCCCGCGCGTGCCCGCGTGTGGGGAAGCGGTTGATCCGTCCTGTGATTCTGGACCGACGCCGGCTAACGGTTGTTGCTCGACGGCATGTGGGCAGCCAGCCAGGCCACCAGGTCGCTGCTGCTGCGGGTCTGCAGCCACACCCGGCCAGGTCCGGTGAAGTCGGTGACCAGGCCCTCCCCGCCGAGGATCGTGGACTTCCAGCTGCCGGCCTTGCGCACCTTGTACTGCACCGTCTCGTCGAAGGCGACGACGTGACCGGTGTCGAGGGTGATCGTCTCGCCGGCCGCCAACGTGGCGCTGCGGATGGCCCCGTAGCTGGAGATGAGCATGTCTCCACGTCCGCTGCAGCGAAGCAGGATCAAGCCCTCACCGGAGAAGAACGACTTGCCGCCGCCCCACTTCGAGTCGACGTCCACGGTGGTGTCCGAGGCGATCCACGACCCGGACTGGACGAGCAGCGATCCCGATCCGTCCAGGCTCACCTGGGTCATGTCGCCGGGCAGTGCGGCAGCCACGGCCACCACTCCGCCCCGGGTCGAGGAGAAGTCGTTGACGAAGAAGCTCTCGCCGCCGAGGGAGCGGCGAAGACCCTTCATGAACCCGCCTTGGGTCGAGGTCGACATGGCGATGTCGCCGCGCGTCATCGCCATCGCACCGGCCTCGACGCGGACTGCCGCACCAGGGGGCAGAGTGATCTCACCGAAGGCGAACGCTGGTCCCGAGCTGATCTCTGTCTGCATGGGCCAACCGTAGAAGGGACGTCGCTACCGTGCCTCCATGACGGCGAACGACGACGGCATCGTCCCGGACACCAAGGACTGGACATGGGTGCTGGACGAGGCCTGCTCGGAGTGCGGGCTCGACACACGGCAGGTCGGCCGCGACGACATCGGCGCTCTGGTGCGGGCGAACGCCGCGGCCTGGGTCGAGATCCTGGCGCGCGACGACGTGGCACTTCGACCGACCCCGGACGTCTGGTCGCCGCTGGAGTACGCCTGCCACGTGCGCGACGTGTTCCGCATCTTCGACGAGCGACTGGCGCTGATGCTGGCCCAGGACGCCCCGGACTTCCCGAACTGGGACCAGGACGCCACCGCCGTCGCGCAGCGCTACGGCGAGCAGTCCCCGGACGTCGTCGCCGACGAGCTCGCTGCGGCCGCGGAGTCGGTGGCCGCGGCTTTCGACGCCGTGCCGGACGAGGCGTGGACCCGGACGGGTAGACGCAGCGACGGCTCCACCTTCACCGTGGCGACCCTGGGGCAGTACTTCGTCCACGACCCGGAGCACCATGTCCACGACGTGACCGGTGACACGGTCTGGGCAGCTCAGTGATCGGTGCCACCGCCCCGCGGTGACCCGCCTTGGCTGTCGCCGCGCTCGCGCAGCAGGTTGGTCAGCTCCACCCTGTTGCGCACCCCGAGCTTGCGGTAGGCACTGGCGAGGTGGCACTCGACGGTCCGGGCCGACAGCGCGAGCGTCGCAGCCGCCTCGGCGTTCGTGGAACCCCGGCTGACCTCGCGGACGACACGCTGCTCCTGGGCCGTGAGGCGCGAGCGCCACTGCGGGTCGGCCTCGGACGTCCCCCGCCCCCCGGGCCTGGCCTGCTCGCGAGCCCGGCGAGCCCACTGGCACGCGCCCAGGCGGTCCATGGCCAGCGCGGCGCCCCGCAGCGCCTTCCGGCCCGCAGCCGCTCGCCGGGATCGGCGCAGGTGCTCTCCCCAGAGCATCGTCGTGCGGGCCGCCTCGAAGGCGTCGCCGCCCGCACGGTGCAGCGCCGACGCGAGGGAGAACTGGGCATCGGCCTCGGTGTCGTCGCCGACGAGGGCGCGCGCCCGAGCGGCCAGCGCAGCGGCGGTCGGATCGAGCGGCGCCACGTCCATGAGCTCGGCTACGACGTCCTGCGCCAGTGCGCGCGCCGCCGCTCGGTCGCCCGTGCGCACCAGCGCTTCCACCAGGTCGACCGAGCCCAGCAACCGGGCATCAGCCGTGCCCCGTCCGCGGCAGCGGGTACTGCGTGCATGCTCGAGCGCGACCGCCGCCTCGTCGACCCGACCTGCGGCGAGCGCGCGGAGTCCGGTGACCCGGTCGGCCGCAGCCAGGGCGC
This sequence comes from uncultured Actinomycetota bacterium, assembly GCA_963714455.1. Classification (GTDB taxonomy): domain Bacteria; phylum Actinomycetota; class Actinomycetes; order Jiangellales; family Jiangellaceae; genus CAVQGZ01. The sequence continues at coordinate 473,142 of CAVQON010000015.1, read as the reverse complement.
GACGGTCGCCGACCTCGGAAGCCAGGGTGCGAAGCCGCGCAAGTGCCTGGTCGGCGGAGAGGCCCTGGTCGCAGTCCTCGACGTCTGTGGCGTGCACGACATGGGCGAGGAGCATGAGAGCCGAGCGCTCCTGCGTGGGTGCGCGCACGGCTCGGGCGAGGTCCACCGCCTCCCGGGCATGCGCGCGAGCGACGAACCAGTCGCCGCGCCGGCACGCTCGCCAGCCCTGGATCGTCAGTACCGACGAGGTGGTGGCGCCGCTGTCGGCCGAGCGGCTCGCCAGGGCCTCGACACGCGCATGCTCCTCGGGACCGTCGGCCACCATCAGCTCGTCCAAGGCCACCACGTTGACGAGCTGCGACAGCGGCGTCGCGGGTCCGCTGCGCCAGTCACGTGCCCCGAGACGGGCAGCCTGCACGAGGGCTACACCGTCGCGAGTGCGGCCGGCATGCAGGTAGGCGGCGCCCAGGACGGCGGGGGCGAGCCAGGCCGGCACCTGCGCCCCGTCGACCATGGCCCTGCTCGTGCTCCAGGCCATCAGCCGGGTTGCGGCCGCCACCGCCAGCGCGGCGTCGTCGGCCATCCAGCCGGTCGCCGCGGCGTCCCACAGCAGCCAGGGGACCAGCGCGGGCTGGGCCCCCTCGGCGTGACGGGCGGCCATCAGAGCGGCAGCGGCCGACTCGGCCAGGTCGCTCTCGGCCAGAACCTCGGCCCGCGTCCACTCGCGCCACACAGCGTCGTCGGCACTGAGCGGGGCCTCGTCCAGCAGCGCCAGCAGCGGTCGGGCGCCTTGCACGGCGCTCGCCTCCGACAGCCACACCCGGGCCGCCCGGACAGCGAGCGACGCTTGCTGACCGGGTTCACGCGTCAGCTCGGCGGCGGCCTGCCAGGCCCGAGCCTCGACCTCCGGCTGGGCTCGGCTGTGCGCTCGCTCGGCTTGTTCCTCGAGCCCGCGCAGCGCCTCCTCGTCTCCGACGAGCGCACAACGACGCAAGTGGTAGATCGCAACGGCTGGCGGGCTCGCCGTGCGCACCGCGATGTCTGCCACCAGCCTGTGCATCGCCCGGACGTCAGCGGGGGAGCAGGTGTCCAGCACGGCCGCTCGAACGAAGGCGTTGGTCGTCACCAGGGCGCCTCGCGCACCGGAGACGAGCAGCCCGTGGCGAACGGCCGGCTCGAGGTCGGCCTCGGTGCACCCGACCGCAGCCAGCACCGCATGGACGAGAGCCGGGTGGGAGGAGTCCAGCACGCTCAGCGCCCGCAGGCCACTCTGGGCTCGCTGGGGCAGTGCGGCGACCACAAGCGCCCATTCGTGGCGCAGCCGCTCGCCGACGGGAACGACCTCCGGCATGGGCTCCCGGCCGGCGAGCTGGTCGGGCGTGAGCAGCCGCTCGCACTCGACGAGCGCCAACGGACACCCGCCGAGGGAGCGTGCCGCACGCGCCGCCTGCTCGGCGTCGAGCGGGGGGGAGACAACCGACGCCAGCACCGCGACAGCGTCGGGCTCGGACAGCGCAGGCAGGTGCAGGTGGGTCCAGCCGAGCAGACGCGGGTCGTCGCCCAGCGCGGGCCACCCCGAGGCCACGACGGCCACCCGTGCCCCGCCGACGCGTGCGGCGGCCAGTGCGAGCGCCGACAGCGACTCGTCGTCGGCCCACTGCAGGTCGTCCACGAGAGCGAGCAACGGGCACTCGGCGGCGGTGTCTGTCAACAGCTCGCGCAGCGCGGTGGCCACGGGGTGCACCTGCCATCGGCTCGGTTCGACGAGGCCGGCGAGCGCCTCGTGATCGCCGTCACCCAGGTGTCCCGAGCGGGCGAGCAGGTCGTGGACAAGGTCTTGCACCAACGCGAACGCAACTGCCGAGCTGTCCTCGGGGGCCGCGGCCATCACCACGCACCAGCCACGTCGCAGTCCTTCGAGCCGCACCGCGTCGAGCACCGCGCTCTTGCCCATGCCTGGCGCGCCGAGGAGCAGGACGGCGCACGATCGCCCTCCCTCGGCGGCGTCCAGTGCCTGATCGAGGGAGGACAACAGGCTCGTCCGCCCGACGATCACCCTTGCATCGTGGGCGCTTGCGCCAGGGCCGTCCAGGGTCAGGTGGCCCACGACCGGTCATGCACACGGGCCGATCCCGGTAGTTCCACGGAAGCGGACGGACTGGCGGCGGAGGAGGGTGGAGATGAGGAGAGGAGGAGTCATGGGTACGACACTCGAGAGGAAAGGATCAGGTGCCCTGCTGCCCCAGCAGAGTGGCGCACCGGCGCACGAGACGATCTCCGACCCCGAGCAGCGGGTCGAGCTGCACGAGATGCCCGACCTGACGAAGGAGGCCCCCGAGGTCGAGTACGGGCAGCCGAAGCGTTCGTGGCTGCGCTACCTCGCCGTCGGTGTGACGGTGGGGGCGGTCGCGGTCGGCGGAGGGCTGCTGATCAGCTCGACGATCGGCACTGACGCCGGGTTCACCTACGGCAGCGAGTACAGCATGGCCCGCGAGCACCTCGCGCAGGCACCTGGCGGGTTCCCCGCCACGACGCTGGAGCTCTACGGAGGACAGCCCTACATGCGTCCCGACGCCCCAACCGGGTTCTCGTCGACGCTGGGACTTGAGATGGAGCACCTCGCACAGACGCCTGGCGGGTTCCCCGACACAGCAGTCACCGTCCCGCACAGCGCGTACCTGGACATGGAGCACGTCGCGCAGACGCCTGGTGGGTTCCCGACCGAGACTGTGGCGGTGCCGCCGAACGCGTTCGTCGAGTGACGCGGCCTCAGACCAGAGACGTGCGGCGGCTGTCGGTCGCGGCGCCGAGTTCGGCGAACACCGCGGCGAAGCCGTCCACGATCTGGGCGTAGCCGGGCACGAGCGTCGTGTCGGCGGCGATGCCAACCAGCACCTTGCCCGCGTAGCTGTAGATGGTGAGGCTCATGGACTGGTTGCCTGACATGGGCGCCCAGCCGACGATGCCCTCGACCTTGCTGCCCGCGAGGTAGACCGGCATCTGCGGGCCTGGGACGTTCGTGAGCACGCCGGTGGCGCGGTTGGCGAAGTAGTCGATCGAGGCGACGTACATCGAGTGCCCCAGCCCGGCGATCTCCTCCTGGATCTTGAAGGTGACCGCCGGCTCGTGGCCGTGCTTCATGCGCACCGTGCGGCGCTTGACGACCTCGAGCACCTTCATCGGGTCGGGCTGGTTCGTCGGAAGCTCCAGGTAGATGAGCGCGAAGGCGTTGCCGAGCTCGTCGGGGAGGCTGTCGTTCAGCGGCTTGAGGTTGACCGGCACCATGAAGGTCGTCGAGGCGCAGTGCTCGTCGTGCAGCCGCAGGTAGCGCTCCAGGGATCCCGCGAGGCAGCTGACCAGCACGTCGTTGATGGTGGCGCCGTTGGCCTTCGCAACCGACCGGACGTCGGCGAGCGGGATCGGGTCGGCCCACGCCACACCCTTGCCGGTGGTGGCCGGCCCCGTCCAGATGGTCGGGTCGTTGCGCGTGCCCAGCACCAGCTTGCGAGCGACGTCGAGGTCGGACGGCGCGGAGGCGATCACGTTGATGACGCCGCCGCCGGGCAGCACCGCCTGCATCCGTGACTGCACCGAGTGCAGCGCGTCGTTGGCGGCGTGGGCCGTCTCGGTGATGAAGCCGTGCCCGGCACCGACCGGGTTGACGACCGACGCCCGGGCCAGCCGCGCGGCCTCGCGGGCCGCGTCAGGTACGCGTGCCAGCAGCCCCACGGCCGAGCGTCCGGCACCCGAGGCGAGCCGGCCGACCCCAGGCCGTGACCGCGACGAGCCGGCTGACCCGGCGCCCGCCGAGCCACCGGCCACCCGTGCGGCTTTGGCTGCGTGGTGGGTGATCCCCGGGGAGAGCACCGACCCCCCGTCCGGTCCGGACTCGAACATGGTCATCGCCAGCTCGACCATCCGCACGCCGTCGGCGATGGCGTGGTGCGAGCGCAGCACGACGGCGCTCCCGCCGAGGTAGTCCTGCACCCACAGGGCCTCCCACAACGGCTTGGTGCGGTCGAGCATCCGGGTGCGGTTGTCGGCGACCAGCTGCTGCAGCGCGCGCGGGTCGTTGGGGTCGTCGAGCGTGACCATCGAGACGTGGTTGTCGAGGTCGTAGTCCGGCGACTCCTCCCACCACCACGAGCCGTCCTCGTCGTGCACGGCCAGGCTGCGGAACACGGGGTAGCGACCGGTGACCCGCTCGTGCATCACGTCGCGCAGCCGGTCCCAGTCCAGCGGCTCGGCCGTCCACATCACCGAGTCGACGACCATGAGGTTGTTGGGTCGGTCCATCTCCAGCCAGAACTGGTCCTGCGTGCTCAGTCGACGCCGTCGTGCCACAGTGTCAGTCCTCCGAAGTAGTGCTGGTCGTGCGCTCGGACGCAGGCGCAGGTTCAGAGGGCACGCTACCGCCCGAGTCGTGCTGGTAAGAATCCGTACATGCACCTGGCCAACCGCATCGTCCTCGTCACCGGCGCCTCCTCGGGGATCGGTGCCGCCACCGCCCGGGCCATGTCTGCCCGCGGCGCGACGGTGCTGCTGGTGGCTCGCCGACAGGCAGCGTTGCGCGAGGTCGCGGCGTCGCTGCCGGGACGGGCCGAGGTCTACCCGTGCGACGTCGGCGACCCGGACGCCGTCACTGCCATGGCCGAGGCTGTCGTCGCCGACGTCGGGGTGCCGGACGTGATCGTCAACAACGCCGGGGCCGGGCGTTGGCTGTGGATCGAGGAGACGAGCAACGAGGAGTTCTTGGCGCAGGTCGCCGTGCCCTTCCACGCGGCGTTCTTCGTCACCCGCGCGTTCATCGAGCCCATGCTCGAGCGCGGGACAGGCTGGGTCGTCAACGTCAACTCACCCATCTCGTCCGTGGCGTGGCCTGGGGCGATGGGCTACGGAGCCGCACGCTGGGCCATGCGCGGGTTCGACGAGTGCCTCGCCGCCGACCTGCGCGGCACCGGCATCGGTGTGACGGCGGTGGTGGCGGGACGTACCGACAGCGACTACTTCGAGGCGAACCCGGGGTCCCTCGAGCGGGTGCCCTCCCTCGACCGGTTCATCCGTCGGCTGAGCCCCGACGATGTCGCGTCGATGATCGTGCGTGGGGTGCAGGGCGAGCGGCGCAGCGTCGTCGGGCCGGTGGAGGTGCGTCTGCTGACGCTGACGTCGCAGCTCTCCCCCCGTGCGGTGGGCTGGCTGCTTGCTCGCACCGGCGCCACCCGTCACGTCAGAACAGGCGCACGAGCACGAACCCCATGACCGCGAACCCCGTGACGTACACCAGCATCGGCAGCACCGTGCGCGAGATGATGGCGCCCTCCTTGCCGAGCTGACCGGTCACTCCGGCGACCGCGACCACGTTGGCGACGCACACCATGTTGCCGGCGTTGGCCCCGCCGACCTGCTGGGCGAGCACCACGCTGGGCGCGGCGCCGATGTCGGCGGCCACGTCGGCCTGAAGCTGGGCGAACATGAGGTGGCTGAACGTCGCGCTGCCGGACACGAACGAGCCAAGGGCACCGACGACGGGCGCGAAGAGCGGCCAGGCCGTGCCGAGCGCCAAGGCGCCCGCCGTGGCCAGCTCGACGGGCATGGCCTCCAGCCCGGACGCGTTCTCCCCGGAGTTCAGGAACACCCGGACGAGCGGCACCGAGGCGGCCAGCGTGATGGCGGTACCGACGACGGCCGTCGTGGTGCGCCCAGCGGTGGCGCGCAGGTCGGGCAGGGGCACCCGGTGCAGGAACACGGTGGCGAACGCGACGATGATGAAGATGGCGCCAGGGGAGTACAGCGGCTGCCACGACGCACTGATGCCGGTGTCGAAGATGTCGTCGGCCACCAGGGTGACCGACTGCAGCCACTCGCGCACCGGACCGATGAGCCGCGAGAGCAGCAGCAGGGCGATGAGCAGCATGTACGGGGCCCACACCTGCCACACCGGCATCGTCCGCACCCCGGTCGCGGGGGCCTTCGCGCCGTCGGTGTCGAGGTAGCCGTACTTCACCGTCCAGGTGCGCGGCGGCACCAGAAACCCCTTCTTGACCGCAGCCACGGTGAGCACCAGCCCGGTGATGCCCCCGAGGATGGCGCCGAACTCCACGCCACCGAGCACGAGGGTCCACCCGAAGGCGGGGACGCTGTAGGCGAGGGCGGCGAAGATCGTCAGCGGCAGTGCCTCACGGGCTGCACCCGGTGTCTTCACCCGAGCGAACACGCGGGTGAGCAGCAGCAGGAGCGCGATGGGAATCGACAGCCCGACCACGATGTCGATGCCGGCAGTGGTGAGGGCGATCTCGAGCAGCGTCTGCTGCGTCTCGTCGGCGGTCGGGTCGAGCCCCAGACCCTGACCGATGCCGACGATCATCGGCGTGCCGACGGCACCGAAGGTGACGGCGCTGCTGTCGCCGATCAGGGCCAGTGCTGCGGCTCCGAGGGCGGGGAACCCGAGGGCCATGAGCAAAGGCGCCGCGACTGGGGCGGGCGTCCCGAAGCCTGCCGCGCCCTCGATGAACGAGACGAACAGCCACGCGATGAGCAGCATCTGCACGCGCGAGTCGTGCGAGACACGCTGGAACTCCACACGGATCGCGTCGAGCCCGCCGCTGGTGCGCATCACCTCCAGCAGGGCCAACGCGCCGACGACGATGAAGAGCACCCCGCCGCCGATGACCAGACCTTCGATCATCGACGCGGTCACGATGCGTCCGGGCACCTGCCAGACGACGAGGGTCAGCACCACCGTGACGACGAGCGCCAGCGGCATGGCGCGCGACGCCGGCATGCGCAGGCCCACCAGCAGCACGGCTGCTGCGAGCACAGGCATGAGTGCCGTCAGCCACTGAAGAACTGTCACGTGAGGCTCCGGGGTCGACGGCGAGACGTCCGGGGCCGATCTTGTCAGTAGTCGCAGGGCCGCGTGTCACCGCCACGAGCGCGCTAGCGTCCGGTGCTCAGCGTCCTTTGACGAAAGGTGGCACCGGTGGCCAGCAGCCAAGGCCCTCTCGAGCGGGCCGAGCAGGGCGTCGTCTTTCCGACCGGCACGGATGGCCGCGCCAGCACCATGGCCGTCAACCAGGCCGTCTTCGTCGATGCCGTGGCGGGCAGCGACCCTGTCGTCGCCGATGTGCTCAGGGCCGAGGACGCCTGGCGGGACCGCTACGCCGAGCACATCCACACACTCATCGAGGTGGGGATGCGCTCGAGCGTGAACGCCCTGGCGATCTCGCGTGACGGCCTCACGTCGTTGCGCGGGAGGATGCTTTTCCGGCGGGGCGACGCCGAGTCGAGCATCGACGACGCGATGGCCGCGTACGGCGACACGTCGATCGCCACGGCAACCGTCGAGGGGCGCGGACGGCGTCCTGAGGGCGGCTTCGCGGTGCCCTACCGGGGACGGGCCCTGCACGGACCGGATCTGCGCAGCCAGCTCGCCGACTGGGTCGATCGCGGCATCGCCGAGCCGAGCTTCGCCGAGGCGCTCACGCTGGTGAGCGACAACCCGGACTGGCTCGACCTGTCCGACCAGTCCGTCGCGGTGCTCGGCGCCGGGTCGCAGATGGGCCCGCTTCTCCAGCTGTGCGAGTGGGGCGCGGACGTTTGGGCTCTCGACCTGCCGCGTCCGTCGGTGTGGGCGCGGGTGATCGACACCGCCCGCGCAGGCAGCGGCCGCATGAGGGTGCCCGTGCCTGCGGCGCACCGCCTCGCCGGAACGGTCGTGGACGAGGCCGACGACGCCGCCCTGGCCGAGGTGGCCGGCGGGAACGTCATCAGCGACACCCCGGAGCTGCTGGCGTGGCTCCGCACAGCCGAGGGGCCGCTGACGGTGGGCAACTACGTGTACGCCGACAGCGGCATCCATGTGCGGGCGTCGGTGGCCATCGACGCCATGATGACCGGGCTCACCGGACGGGCCGACCCGCTCATGCTGGCATTTCTGGCGACGCCGACGGACGTGTTCAGCGTGCCGGGCGACGTCGTGGCCGACGCCCAGCGACGCTACGACGACACCAGCCTGCCGGCCACCCTGCTGGGCCGGCCGCTGAACATGGTGTCGCGACGCCGGGTGTTCGAACGGCACTACGCCAGGGCCGCCTACCACGACCACGGCCGCACCTACGGCATCGCCGACAACCTCGTCGTGCGGCAGGGCCCGAACTACGCACTGGCCAAGCGCATGCAGCGCTGGCGGGCGTCGGTCGCCCGCGACGAAGGGACGGCCGCCTCGCTCAACATCGCTCCGCCGACGCGCACCCACTCGGTTGTCAAGAACCGCGCGTTCGCCCTGGCCTACGCGGGCATGGGCCGGTTCGGTCTGGAGGTGTTCGAGCCGGACAGCTCCAACGCCCTGATGGCCGGGATGCTCGTGCACGACCTGCGCAACCCGCGCTCGTCGGCCCGCCCCGACGTCGCCCTGGAGCACCCACTCGACCTGTTCGTGGACGGTGCCAACCCTGGTGGCATGTGGCGCAGCCCGTACGAGCCGAACAGCATCATGGCGGCCGCCGCGGTCGCCGGGCTGTTCGAGGGCCGTGCCTAGCGCGCCCCGTCCGGTGCTGGTCATCCACGGCATCGGCACCCGCGACAAGCAGACCTATCTGGCCGACGTGGCCGGGCTGAACGCCGCGCTGGGAGACCGGGTGCGTCTCGTCCCTGTCTACTGGGGAGACATGGGGGCGGCGACGCAGCCGCTGGACGCGGTGCTGCCGTACCTCGCCTGGGTCACCCGCGACATGCGGGCTGCGCGGGAGAACTCCACCGAGGTGCGCGGGGCCCTGAACGCCCGAGACCTGGGTGGGCTGCTGGATGCGGTGGCCGTCGGCTGGCGCCGGCGCAGCGGTGAGTCGCGCAAGCGCATCCTCGGCAGCATCTACGGTCTCGTCCGCACGCAGTATCAGCGTGCGTCAGGTGAGTTCACCGGCGACCTCATCTTGTACCAGCGCCGCCAAGCCGCGCTGCAGGCTCGTGTCTGGGAGACCATCATGGAGCATGCGCCGGGCTACGGACTCGCGTCGCGACCGATCGATGTGATCAGCCACAGCCTCGGCGGGACGATGGTGTTCGACATGGCGTTGGCGGGCCAGCCGACGCTGCACGTCGGGCAGCTGCTCACGTGTGCCAGCCAGATCTCCTACTTCCACGTGATCGGCTGCTCGCCACCCACGCTCGACCCGACCGCGTCTGGCGAGCCTGCGACGTTGCCGGACACGATCGCGGAGTGGACGAACTTCTTCGTCCCGCTCGACCCGTGGGCGTTCCTGGCCGCCCCCGTCTTCACCATGAGCAGCGGCGACGACCCCGACGACGTCGAGGTGTACTCCGGCGAGCGCGGCGACCGGGTGCTCACCCATGCCGCGGCGTACTACTGGACCCACCCGGTGTTCGTCGCACGGGCCAAGGAGCAGCTCGGGCTCAGCTGAGGTCGAGCAGGTTGCCGAAGCGGTGCAGCGTCCGGCTGATCGCCTGCTCGCGCAGGTACCAACGCATCTCGAGTCGTCCGCTGGTGACGACAGGCTCGTCGACGAGGTCCACCTCGGCCTGGGCCGCCGTGGCTCGTAGGTGCGTCGGGGCCACGCCGACGTGGCGGACGCGGCCGAACCGCAGCCCTGTCAGGGAGTCGGCGAAGGCGTCGTCGTCCGCCACGCTGCCCGACTCGTCCGGCAGCAGGTGAGGCGCGGCTGCGGACACGGTTGGGCGCACCCCGGCCACCCGAGCGGCGGCGAGAGTGCGGAGCGCGTCGGCGACGTCGCCGTCGTGACCGACCCGCACGACCACGTTCGGCCGGGGCAGGTAGCGAAGCGCGTTCTGCTCGCAGAAGAGGCCGGTGGGGTCGTGGGTGGCGCCGTAGTGCGTGGTCCACCAGTGCTGGTCGTCGGTGGGTTCGGTGGCCGCGTCGGCGGTGTCGTGCCAGGTGCCGAGCTGCAGCAGGTAGTCGGGGCCGCCGGCTTTCGCTCCCGGGCCGACCGAGGAGCGCTTCCACCCCCCGAAAGGCTGCCGCCGCACGATCGCACCGGTGATGTGCCGGTTGACGTAGGCGTTGCCGACCTGCACCCGGTCGAGCCACGCCTGCACCTCGGCGGGGTCGAGCGAGTGGAGGCCGCCGGTCAGCCCGTAAGGCACCGCGTTCTGCAGGGCGATCGCGTCGGCCAGGTCGACCGCGCGCATGATGCCGAGCACTGGGCCGAAGTACTCGGTCCGGTGAAACTCCGAACCGGCGACGACGCCCTGCTTGATGCCCGGGCTCCACAACGCCCCCGACTCGTCGAGCCGACGTGGCTCCAGCACCCAGCTCTCGCCGCGACCGAGCCGGGTGAGGGCATCGAGCAGCTTGCCGTCCGCGGGACCGATCGTCGGGCCCATCGTGACGCCCGGCTCGTCCGGCCAGCCCACGCGAAGACTCGTGGCGGCGTCCACGACTTTCTCGATGAACCGCTCGTCGTCGGCCAGGTCGCCCACCAGAATCGCGAGGCTGGCCGCCGAGCACTTCTGGCCGGAGTGCCCGAAAGCCGAGCGCACCAGGTCGGCAGCGGCCAGGTCGATGTCGGCCTGGGGGGTGATCACCAGAGCGTTCTTGCCGCTGGTCTCGGCGATGAGCCGCATGTCGGGCTTCCACGACCGAAACAGCGTCGCCGTCTCCCACGACCCGGTCAGGACGACGGCGTCCGCGCCCGTCACCAGTCCCTGCCCGACCTCGTTGTCGGGGGTGCGCACCAGCTGCAGCACGTCGGACGGCACGCCCGCCGCCCAGCAGGCCTGCGCCACGACCTCGGCGCACCGGGGGGTCTCCAGCGAGGGTTTGAAGAGCACCGCGTTGCCGGCCGCCAACCCGGCGAGCACCCCACCGGCTGGGATGGCGACGGGGAAGTTCCACGGCGGCGCGACCACCACCACGCCGAACGGGGTGAACCGTGCGCCCTGGGTGCGTTCGAGTCGCTCGATCTCCAGAGCCTGGTCGGCGTACCAGCGGGCGAAGTCGATGGCCTCGCTGATCTCGGGGTCGGCCTCGGCGAACGTCTTGCGGCCTTCGTGACACATCGTGGCGAGCAGCTCGCCGCGGCGAGCCGCCAGCTCGTCGGCGACCGCGCGCAGCACGGCTCGCCGTTCGGCTGCGCCACGCTGGGCCCACGCCGGTTGAGCCGCTCGGGCGCGCTCGATCGCCTCGTCCACCACGGCCACGTCGGTGACCAGGGCTGCCTGCACCGGCGTGGGAGCCAGGTGGCGCACCGAGCGCAACCACTCCTGCGTGGCGGGCAGCGACGGGTCGGTGTCGGGCTCGTTGGCGAACTCGTCGCTCGGCACGGGGAGCGGGCCGGCGGCGCGGCGCGGCGTCGTGTCGACCTCTCGCCGGCGTGCGACCGCTCGGCGAAAACGGTCGGCCTGGCGGGCGAACTCGCTCGACCCGGGTTCGAGGGTCCACAGGTGGCGCAGGAAGTTCTCCGTCGACGTGTTCTCCTCCAGTCGACGAAAGAGATAGCTGATCGCGATGTCGAAGTCCCTGCGCGACACAACCGGCGTGTACAGGCGCAGGCCGCCGCTGTCGTCGCGCACCGCCCGAGCCTGCGCGGGCGCGATGCCGTGCAGCATCTCCATCTCGACGCTCGCGCTCACGCCTCGGCCGGCGGCGAGCAGGTGGGCCCACGCGACGTCGAACAGGTTGTGGCTGGCCACGCCGACCCGCAGGCCGCGCAGGTGCTCGGGCCGCAGCACCCAGTCGACGCACTTCTTGTAGCTGGCGTCCACGTCGTCCTTGCTGGGGTAGGGCGCCTGGTGCCAGCCGTGGGTGGCGGCGTCGACCTTCTCCATGGCCAGGTTCGCGCCTTTGACCAGGCGCACCTTGACGACGCCACCGCCGTCGGCGTGCCGGTCGGCGGCCCATGCGCTGAGCCGGCCCAACGCGTCGAAGGCGTCCGGCAGGTAGCACTGCAGCACGATCCCGGCGGTGAGATGCCGCAGCGCCGGCTCGTCGAGCACCGTCATGAACGCACGCAGGGTCAGCTCGAGGTCGCGGTACTCCTCCATGTCGAGGTTGACGAACGTGGGCGGTGTGCTCGCCCCGGCCCGAGTCATCAGGGCGCGCAGCCGCTCCTCGACGCGCGCCAGCGTGACGTCGAACGACCACAGGTCGATCTGGGCGGTGATGGACGAGAGCTTCACCGAGACGTAGTCGACGTCCGGGTCGTCGACCAGCGCGAGCGTGCGGTCGAAGCGGCGGGCCGCCTCGGCGTCCCCGAGCACCATCTCGCCGAGCAGGTTGACGTTGAGGTCGAAGCCTTCGCCACGCTGCGTGCGCAGGTGGCGTCGCATCGGACGGGGCTCCGCGTCGACGACGAGGTGACCGACCAGCTGGCGCATGCGTCGACGGGCCATCGGCATCACCAGCGTGGGCACCCGCGGCGCGAGGGCGGCCCCGGCGCGCAGCAGGCCACGGTCGACGGGGGAGAGGAACGCGGGCAGCTCGGCGCCACGCACCAGGGCCTGCAGCTCGCGGGCAGCGGCGGCGTCGTCGCGGTGGCGGGCCACGCGGTCGACGAACTGCATGGTGAACGCGATTCCGTCCGGGTCGTCGATGATGCCCTGAAGCCGGCGCACCGTTCGTCGCTCCGACCACCGTTGGTCGCTGCGGGCGCGGCGCAGCCAGTCTGCGGCGAGGTCGACCGCCGCTTCGGTGAGCGCGGCCTCGTCGGCGGTGCGGGACTGCGATGCGTGCGTGCTGACCACGTGCCCAACACTGGGCGTCCACACCACGGCTGTCCAGATCTCGCGCGAAGTTGGCGCGACATGGTGGCTCTGGCAGGCCGATGTGCTCAGCCTGAGGAGCCGCTCGGCGGTAGTGTCGTGTTCACCGGGGCGTCATGCTCCGTTGTGCAGGAGGACATCATGATGCACGACCTCGAGGGAATGTCGCTCGACGTGAGGCTCGCCATCAAGGCAGCCAAGCAGCGGCTCTACGACGAGTTCGCCGGCAAGGTCGGCGCGGAGTCGGTCGACGCCGTGCTCCAGGCCAGCTGGGACCACATCGACGCCGGCGCGCGCATCAAGCACCACGTGCCGTTGCTCGCCGAGCGCTTCGCCCGCGGTCAGCTCTGGGCCCTCGCGCGCATGCGCGACGAGGACGGCGTGCCCGCCGTCCTCTTCTTGGACACCCACGACGGTGGACGGGCCAAGATGGCCAAGGGGCTGCTGCTGGCACAGGTCGGCGACGCCGTGCACGCCTTCTCCGCGGGCACCGACCCAGAGATCGACGTCGTCCCCGCCGTGCTCGAGGCGATGCACGAGGTCGGTGTGTCGCTCGAGCAGTCGTTCCCCAAGCCCTACACCGACGAGATGTTGGCCGCCGCTGACCTGGTGGTCACCTTCGGCGACGGCGAGTCGGTCGCTGCCTCCAACGGCACGCCGCACGAGCACTGGGACGTCGCCGACCCCCGCGGTTGCACGATGGACGAGGTGCGTGCGATCCGGCGCGACATCGGTGAGCGCATCACCGACCTCGTGAGCCGTCTACCGGCGGCAGTCACCGCCACCTGAGCAGAGACCTCGCCGTCTTCTCAGCCGAGATCCATGCGCGCGTGGACGCGCCCAGCGACCACGGCGTGCTCGGCTTGGTCGCCGACTTGGTCCATCACTCGCTCGACCACGGTGTGGCGGGCTTCGTTTCCCGTCATGCCCTCGCCGGTCACCTGACCGATCACTTCTTCGATGAGCTCAGCGAGCTCCATCGCGGTGGTGTGTCCGCCGGTCACTGACTGCTCGTCGTCTGACGACTGCACCTGGCGCTCGTTCATCGTGCACCCCCGTTCACTCGTCGTGCACTCCCAGTCTCGTCTGCTCCAGTGAGGATCACAATGGGCACATGAGGGCATGGCAGGTTCGAAGCCCGGCTCGGATGGAGCAGCAACCGCTGGCGCTCGTGCACCGGCCGGCGCCGCAGGCGGGCGCCGGCGAGCTGCTCGTGCGCGTGCTCGCCTGCGGGGTCTGTCGCACCGATCTGCACGTGGCTGAGGGTGACCTGCCGGTGCGCCGTGCTGATGTGGTGCCCGGGCACGAGGTCGTCGGCGAGGTGGAGGTCGTGGGTGCCGGCGTCACCGCGTTCTCCGTCGGCGACCGGGTCGGGGTCGCCTGGCTGCGCCACACCTGCGGGGCCTGCCGCTACTGCGCACGAGGCGCGGAGAACCTGTGCCCGCACTCGCAGTACACCGGCTGGACCCACGACGGCGGCTACGCCGAGTACGCCACCGTCCCGGCCGACTTCGCCTACCGCCTGCCCGGCGGGTACACCGAGCGTGAGCTGGCTCCGCTGCTGTGCGCGGGCATCATCGGCTATCGGGCCCTTGCCCGGGCATCGCTGCCGCCGGGTGGTCGTCTTGGCATCTACGGGTTCGGCGGGTCGGCCCACCTCGCCGCGCAGGTGGCGATGGCACGGGGCGCGAGGGTTCATGTGATGACTCGCGCCCCGGCTGCGCGCGAGCTGGCGCTGGCGCTCGGGGTCGCGTCGGCCGGGGAGGCTGACGCCCGTCCCCCGGAGCCGCTCGACGCCGCCCTCTTGTTCGCGCCTGTCGGCTGGCTCGTGCCGGTCGCGATGGCGGCGCTCGACCGTGGGGGAGTGCTGTCGATCGCCGGCATCCACCTGTCCGACGTGCCGCCGTTGAGGTACGAGGAGCACCTGTTCTACGAGCGGGAGATCCGGTCGGTCACGTCCAACACGCGGGCGGACGGCCGGGCGTTCCTCACGGTCGCCGCCGAGCACCGGCTGCACGTCGAGACGACTCCGTACCCGCTGGACGAGGCGGACCGAGCCCTCGCCGACCTTGCCGCCGACCGCGTGAACGGCGCTGCGGTGCTGGTCGTCTGACCGGTCGGCTCGATTGGTGCCGACTGGGTCTTGCCAAGGGGTTACTCGTCAGTAACACTGGTGAGTAACAAGGCTGCGACGCCGGCCGTTGGCGTACGCCCATCCAGCACTCCAAGGAGACATGATGTCGACCAGCACGCGGCAAGCCGAGATCGAGGCCCGCAAGGTTGCCGAGTCCGGCCGTCAGACCGAGTGGCACCTGCCGTCGTTCGGCAAGGAGCTGTACCTCGGCGACTTCCGGCTCGACCTGATTGCGCCGTTCCCCACCGAGTCGCCCGCGCAGGCGGCCAAGACCGAGGCGTTCGTCGGCAAGGTGCAGCACCTGGTCGAGACCGAGTGGCGCGAGGTGGGTGCCGAGATCGAGAAGACCGGGGTCATCCCCGAGTTCCTCATGAAGGGCCTCGCCGACCTCGGCGCGTTCGGCATGAAGATCCCCGAGGAGTACGGCGGCCTCGGCCTGTCGCAGGTCGCCTACAACAAGGCGCTCATGCTCATCACCCAGATCCACGGCTCGCTGGGCGCGCTGCTGTCGGCGCACCAGTCGATCGGCGTGCCGCAGCCAGTGAAGCTGTTCGGCACCGAGGAGCAGAAGCAGAAGTTCCTGCCGCGTTGCGCCAAGGGTGCGGTCACAGCCTTCTTGCTCACCGAGCCTGGTTTCGGCTCCGACCCGGCACGCATGAAGTCGACCGCAGTCCCGACTGAGGACGGCGAGGGCTACACGCTCAACGGCGTCAAGCTCTGGACCACCAACGGCGTCATCGCCGAGCTCGTCGTGATCATGGCCCGCGTGCCGAAGTCCGAGGGTCACCGCGGCGGCATCTCTGCGTTCGTCGTCGAGATGAACAGCCCCGGCATCACCGTGGAGAAGCGCAACGCCTTCATGGGGCTGCGCGGCATCGAGAACGGCGTCACGCGGTTCCACGACGTCTACGTGCCCAAGGACGCGCTCATCGGCAAAGAAGGCCATGGCCTTCGCATCTCCCTGACCACGCTCAACGCAGGCCGTCTGGCCATCCCGGCGATGTCGGCCGGGTCGGCCAAGTGGGCCACGAAGATCGCCCGTGAGTGGGCCGGCGTGCGCTACTCCTTCGGCCGTCCGGTCGGCAGGCAGGGCGCGGTCGCCGAGAAGCTCTCGTTCATGGCCGCCACCTCGTTCGCGCTCGACGCGATGCAAGAGATCACGGCGCTGATGAACGACCAGGGGCGCAACGACATCCGCATCGAGTCGGCGATCGCCAAGCTCTACGCGACCGAGATGAGCTACAAGGTGCTCGACGAGCTGGTGCAGGTGCGCGGCGGGCGCGGCTACGAGACGGCCGAGTCGCTGAAGTCGCGCGGCGAGCGGGCCGTCCCGGCCGAGCAGAGCCTGCGCGACTCGCGCATCAACCGCATCTTCGAGGGCTCGACCGAGGTGATGCGCCTTCTGCTCGCGCGTGAGGCGACCGACCAGCACCTCAGCGTCGCCGGCGACATCATCGACCCCGAGGCCGACCTTCAGGCCAAGGGCAAGGCCGCCGTCGCCGCCGCCGGCTTCTACTCGACGTGGCTGCCCAAGCTCGCGGTGGGCAAGGGCAACAACCCGCGCGCGTACGCCGAGTACGGTCAGCTCGCCAAGCACCTGCGCTTCATCGACCGCAACTCGCGCAAGCTCGCCCGTTCGACGTTCTACGGCATGTCGCGCTGGCAGGGTCGCCTGGAGTTCCAGCAGGCGTTCCTCGGGCGCATCGTCGACATCGGTGCCGAGCTGTTCGCGATGTCGGCGACGATCGTCAAGGCAGAGCAGCTCCGCACGACCGACGGCGGCGCCAAGGGTGCGGAAGCCGTCGAGCTGGCCGACCTGTTCTGCCGTCAGGCCGAGCTGCGCATCGACGCGCTGTTCGGTGCGCTCTGGAAGAACACCGACGCCCGAGACATGAAGGCCAGCGAGGGTCTGCTCGAGGGCAAGTACCACTGGCTGGACGAGGGCATCGTCGACCTCACCGAGGGCACCGGCCCGTGGATCTCCGACGAAGACTTCGGCCCCGCCCAGGTCGAGGACGTCCGCCGCGACCCGTACGCATCGGTGTGAGGTAGCGACCTGACGCCTCGCACAGCGTCACGAGGGGTCCGGGCTACGGCTCGGGCCCCTCGTGCTGTCCAGGGTCTGCCGGCGTGCCCGCCCCGCCCCGCCCCGCCCCGCCCCGCCCCGGCCCGCCCGTTGATCACGTCACCTGGGCAACGGTGTGCTTGGCGAGGAAGAAATGGCGCTATTCACCTCGCCAAGCACACCGGTCTGCACTTGACGTGATCATCTGCCGGGCGGGCTGGACGGCTCGGTAGGTGGCCAGTCGCCGGCCGGAGCCGTGGTCGTAGGGTCGGGAGGCGTGAGCGCGCGACCGTTGGCAGAGCTCGTCGAACCTGGTTGGGCTGCGGCCCTGGAGCCGGTGGCGCCGCAGGTCGCCGCGATGGGGGAGTTCCTGCGGGCGGAGATCGCGGCCGGACGGGGGTACCTGCCCGCCGGCGCCCACGTGCTGCGGGCCTTCACCCAGCCGTTGGACGCCGTGCGGGTGCTCATCGTCGGGCAGGACCCCTACCCGACCCCCGGTCATCCGGTGGGCTTGAGCTTCTCCGTCGCACCCGACGTCCGACCGCTACCGCGCAGCCTGGCGAACATCATGCGCGAGTACCAGGCCGACCTGGGCCTGCCGCATCCGGTGTCCGGCGACCTGACGCCGTGGGCCGAGAATGGAGTGCTGCTCCTCAACCGGGTGCTGACCGTGCAGCCGGGCAAGCCCGCCTCCCATCGGGGCAAGGGCTGGGAGGCCGTGACCGACGCCGCCATCGCCGCACTCCTCGCCCGGGACGAGCCGCTGGTGGCGATCCTGTGGGGACGCGACGCGCAGTCGCTCGCGCCGGCGCTCGCCGACGTCCCGACCATCATGAGCCCGCACCCGAGCCCGATGTCGGCCGACCGGGGCTTCTTCGGCTCGCGCCCCTTCACCCGGGCCAACGAGCACCTGGACGAGCTCGGCGAGGGCCCCGTGGACTGGCGCCTGCCCTAGCTCACCGCGCCGCGCCGCCCCGCCCCGCCCGGGCGCTCGCCTCCCCATCCCAGCGATCTTGGCGCTACGGCCGCGTCCTGGCCGGGATGTGGCTCCAGCGCCAAGATCGCGTCGTGCGGGCGGTGCTTCGGGCAGGCGGCGCTGCCTTATGCCTCGGATGCCTCGCGGTCGCCCCCGGGTGAGCCGGCCGGCGCGTCTGCCGGGTCGGGCGGGTCGACGGCCGGTGGCCGGTTTCTCTCGCGGAGGTCGTTGCGCACCTTCACGACGGTGGCCGTCAGCGGAGCACCCAGGATGAGGCCGGAGAACCCGGCTGCGATGCCGCCGATCGTCGTGGCGATGATGACGAGCATCGGGTGCAGGCCGAGTGACTGGCCGATGACGCGGGCCTCCACCAGCGGCTCCAGCACGTTCTGGGTGACAAGGACGATCACCAGCATGATCAGCGCTGTGGTGAACCCGCCGCTCGCCAGGCCGAGCACGACGGCGAGCGTGCCGGCGATGACCGCCCCGAGATAGGGGACGAAGCCGCCCAGGAGCGTGAGCACCGCGATCGCGGGAACCAGCGGGATGCCCAGGATCGCCGCCCCAGCGGAGATGACGACGGCGTCGAACAGGGCGACGACGGCCCGTCCGGTGAAGTAGCGGCGAATCACGAACACACCCGACGAACCGACTGCGACCAGCTCGGTGGCCTGGGCCTCGTCGAGGTTGTTCGACGCCCACGTCGGCAGTACCGGGGCGTCGCGCATCAGGAAGAACAGGAACACCAGGCCGAAGAACAGCCCCAGCACGAGGCCGGCCGCGCTGGAGGCTACGCCGGCCGCCGAGGAGACGAGCCCGCCGCCTCCGCTGCTCGCGAGCGAGCTGACCGCCTCTCGTGCCTGCTCGATGAAGCCCTCGTCGATCCCGAAGTCGGCCAGCCATGCCTGGAGGTCTTCGAACGCCACCGTGAAGGCGGCAGCAAGCTGGTCAGCCTGGTCGATGACTGACCGTGTGACGAGCGCGATGATGCCGACCAGACCACCGATGATCAGCACGAGCGTGAGCAGCGAGCCCAGGCTGCGCGGGACGCCCCAGCGTTGGAGTCCGTCCACGATAGGTGCGAAGACCGCCGCCGCCACCGCGCTGAAGATGACCGGCAGCACGATCGCAGAGAACGTCGACAGCCCGAGGACGATGACGGCCGCGAACCCCAGCACCCCGATCGCGAGCCAGGAGAAGAGGCCCGCACGGACGAGCCAGTCGGGCACCGGGAGGTTGCGCATCAGCGCAGCATTCCACGACAGCCGTCCGGACGGCCGCTGCCGAGCGCGGCACCGTCAGCCGCCACCCCTCACCTGCCGAACGTGTCGATGATCGCCTGCACGTTCTCCTGCATCCGAGCGGTCGGCACGCGGTACCAGGCCCCGCCGAGGATGAGGTGGTCGACCAGCGCACCCAGCTGATGGAGCCGGTCGCGCACCTCGTCCGGAGTGCCGGCGATGGCGTAGCGGTCGAGGACGTCGTCTGGCACCGCAGCGGCCAGCGCGTCCGGGCTGCCCCCGGTGTCGGCGAAGACGCGCCCCAGCTCTTCGGTGAGGTAGGCCTCGCCGTTGGCGGCGAAGACCGGCGCGTAGTTGGGCGTGGTTCCGTAGAAGCCGACCTGGGCCTTGGCCTCCCGGACGGCGACCTCGCGGCGCTCGGCGATGCTCAGGATCACCCCCTGGGCCAGCGTGAACGTGCTGCGGTCGCGCCCCGCGTCGGCCAGCGCCGCCTCGACCCGGGGCAGCACGTCGTCACGCAGGTAGGCCACCGACGTGAAGGGGTGCCCGAGCATGCCGTCGGCGTGGGTGGCCGCGGCCCGCACCATGAGCGGGCCGACAGCGGCGACGTAGACGCGGGGTAGCGCGCGGTCGGCGGCGGTGCCCAGCCCGTTGAGGCCCGGTCGGATCACCCGGTACATCTCCCCGCGAAAGGGCCGGCGGTTGCCCCGTTCCATCTCCCAGACCGTGCGCATGGCCCCGACGTACTCCGCCATGCGCGCGGCCGGCCGGTCGAAGGTCGCGGAGAACCGGTCGGTGACGATGCGGCGCACCTGGCTGCCGAGCCCCAGCACGAACCGGTCGCCGGAGAGCTCGTTGAGGTCCCAGGCCTGCATCGCCGTCACCGTGGGGGACCGGGGGAACGCGAGCGTGATGTTCGTGCCGACGTCGATGCGGCTGGTCGCCTGGGCCAGCACGGTGGCCTGCACGATCGACTCGCGGTCGGTCTCGGCCACCCAGACGGCGTCGAAACCGGCGGCCTCGGCTGCCCGTCCGAGCTCGGGAAGCAGCGCGTAGGGCCCGCCCAGGGCGAGCCCGAGCGTCGGGCTGCTCACGCCTCGTCGACCACCTCGTGCGGGAACTGCGCCGCGCGCTTCTGGAAGGTCAAGATCTTCGGGTTGACCACCAGCCCGTCCTTCACCTCGATGGCGCGCGCGATCGTCTCGTCGGCATCCCACCCCGTCGGCCCCCTCAGCACCGAGCGGACGAACGGCAGCAGAGCCTCGGAGATCTCCCAGGTCGCGGAGTTCCAGAGGTAGGACGGGCTGTGGTCGACGCCGTAGTAGTGGATGTCGTGCCCGACGGTGAACGTCGGGTCGGTGAACGGCGTGGGCCGCGCGAACTCGAAGCCCATGGCCTCGTCGCACGACACGTCCACGATCAGCGTGCCGGGGCGAAACTCGGCCAGCTCGTCTGTGGTCACGAACATGATCGGTGCGTCGGTGTCCTGCAGGATGCAGTTGACCACGATGTCGTGCTCGGCCAAGAACTCGTGCGTCGGCTCGTTGCCCGCGCGGCGATGGGTGACGGTGCGACTGGGGTCGGCGTCGGTGCGCTCGATGTGGCCGAGCAGCACGGACGGCATCGGGGACGACACAGCCGTCACGTCCCGCTTGGTGAGCGCCACCACGTCCCACACCCCGAGGGCCTGCAGCGCGGCGATGGCCCCGCGCGCGGTGTTTCCGTAGCCGAGCACCACGGCCGACAGCCGACGTCCGTAGGCGCCGGACGTGCCCGTCAGCGCCATCGCGTGCAGCACTGACGCGTAGCCGGCGATCTCGTTGTTGCGGTGGAACACGTGCACTCCGGGGTTGCCGGAGCGGTCCCAGAAGTGCATGGCCTCCCACGCGATCAGCGTCAGCCGCTTGTCGATGGCGAGCTGGGTCAGCGCGGCGTCCTGCACGCAGTGCGGCCAGCCCCAGACCACCTGGCCGTCACGCAGCCCGGCCATGTCTGCCGGCGTGGGCTTGGGCATGAGGACGACGTCGCTGCGCTCGATGAGCTCTGCCCGGCTCACCACTCCGGCGACTTGTGCGGCCAGCTCGGCGTCGCCGACGCCGAAGTCGTCGCCGTAGCCGCTCTCCAGCAGGATCGAGGCGCGCAGGTCCGGGTCGAGGCGGTCCAGGTGACGCGGGTGGATGGCAACCCGCTTCTCGTTCTCCTTGGCTGAGGTGCCGAGCACCCCGAGGGTCAGCAACGTCATGAGGTCTCCTTGGTGGGTGTCGCGAGCGCAGCCACGGCCCGGTCGATCGGCAGGTCACCGGCCGTGAGCTCCAGCGTGATGCCTGCCGTCCGGCGGTCGCCGAGCAGGGCTGCCACGACGAGCGCGACATCGTCGCGGGGCACCGAGCCACGGCTCACTCGCGCAGCGAGCGTGACCAGCCCGGTACCCGGGTCGTTGGTCAGGCCACCGGGTCGCAGGATCGTCCACGCCAGGCCGCTGCGCCGGCGCAGGTCGTCCTCGGCGGCTGCCTTCGCGCGAAGGTAGGCGACGAACACCTCGTCCAAGCCTGGGGGCACTGCCCCGTGCGCGACCAGGTCGGTTCCCATGGACGAGATCTGCACGAACCTCTCCACGCCGGCCTGCTCGGCCGCGTCGGCGAGCAGCACGGCGCCGGCGCGGTCGACGGAGTCTTTGCGCGCGATCCCGCTGCCCGGCCCGGCCCCGGCGGCGAAGACGACGGCGTCGGCGCCGTCCAGCAGCCGCGCCACCTCGGCGACCGAAGCCGCCTCCATGTCGAGCACCACGGCCGACGCGCCGTCCTGCTCGACGTCGTGCACGTGGGGCGACTGGCGGACGAGCCCGACGACCTCGTCGCCGCGACCGCTGAGCAGCCGAGTGAGGCGTCGGGCGATCTGTCCGTGACCTCCAGCGATGACGGTGCGCACGGCGTTCGACCCTAGTCTGCGGCAACCGCCGAAGGGGCGAGTGCGTCGCGAAGCATGGCCAGCCGGTCGGGCTGCACGGAGTACCAGACGTTCGTCTGCCGCTTCTCGGCGCGCACGAGTCCCGCTTCGCGCAGCAGCCTGAGGTGGTGAGACACGGTCGGCTGGCTGCGACCGACAGGGACGATCAGGTCACAGGCGCAGACCTCGCCGTCCGCCGATGTGAGGATGAGGTTGAGCAGTCGCAGACGCACCGGGTCGGCCAACGCCTTGAATGCCCCGGCGAGGTCGTCGGCTCCTGCGCTGGTCAGGCTCTGTGAGGCCAGGGGTTCGCAGCAGGAGGCGCTCATGTCACCGAGGCTACCAGCAAACATCGATGACCATCAGTATTGATATTCATCGATATATGGCTACGATGTCGTTCATGACGACCTCTGAAGACCGGACGGCCACCATCCACGACCAGGTGCGCGAGCGCTACAGCGCCGCCGCGACTGCCGCAGACTCCTGCTGCGGCGACGGCGGCTGCTGCGACACCGTGCAGATCGTCGACCTCGACGACTCGTTCGGCGCCGACCTCTACAGCATCGACGAGCAGGGCGAGGTGCCCGCGTCCGCGCTTGCCGCCAGCCTCGGCTGCGGCAACCCCATGTTGGTGGCTGCGCTCGAGCCGGGCGAGACGGTGCTCGACCTCGGCTCCGGCGGAGGTATCGACGTCATCCTGTCCGCGCGTCGGGTCGGGGAGTCGGGACGGGCGTACGGGCTGGACATGACCGACGAGATGCTGGCCCTGGCCCGGCGCAACGCCGAGCTGGCCGGGGTGGGCAACGTCGAGTTCGTGCGGGGTCAGATCGAGGAGGTGCCCCTTCCGGACGGCTCGGTCGACGTCGTGATCTCCAACTGCGTGATCAACCTGAGCCCGGACAAGCCGACGGTGTTCGCCGAGATCGCCCGCGTGCTGCGTCCGGGAGGACGCATGGGCGTGGCTGACGTCGTCGCCGACGACGCGCTGTCACCGGCCGAGCGGGCCGAGCGCGGCGACTGGGTCGGCTGCATCGCGGGGGCGCTGTCGTTCAGCGAGTACCGGACGGGACTGGCCGAGGCCGGCTTCACCGACGTGTCGATCGAGTCGATCCGTGAAGACCCCGAGGGCATGCACCACTGCCTGATCAAGGCCGCCCGGCCGTAGTGGTCAGCGCCCCGTGAAGCGGGCCGAGCGCCGCTCGACGAAGCTGGCCAGTCCCTCAGCGGCGTCCTCGCTGGCCATGAGGGGCGGCAGCAGGTCGCGGATGTGCAGCGCAGCCGCCTCCGGCCCGTCGGCCTCGCCGCACCGGGCGCTCGCCAGCGTCGCCTGGACGGCCAGCGGTGCCTGGGCGGCGATGATCTGAGCCAGCCGGCGGGCTCGGTCGGCCTGCTGCCCCGCGGGTACGACCTCCTGCACCAACCCGATGCGCAGGGCCTCGTCGGCCCCGAACTCCTGACCGGTGAGCAAGAAGCGCATGGCGTTGCCCCAGCCGAGCTGGGTCGGGGCGCGGAACGTCGCGCCGCCGAAAGGCATGATGCCGCGGGCGATCTCCATCTGCCTGAAGCGCACGTCGTCGCCGCACACGACGATGTCGCTGGCCAGAGCCAGCTCGATCGACAAGGTGAACGCGATGCCACCCACGGCCATCACGACCGGCTTGGGCACCTGTGCCTTCCACACGCCGAACGGGTCGTAGGCGTGCCCGCCCGACAGCGCGCCCGGGCCGTGCTTGGCGACGGCCGGACCCACCTCGTCCAGCTGCAGCCCCGAGGAGAAGTGCGGCCCGTGGTGGAAGAGGACGCCGACCCGCAGCTCGGGGTCGTCGCCGAGCGTCTCGTACGCGACGCCGAGCTCGTCGATGGTGGCCAGGTCGAAGGCGTTGTACTTGTCCGGTCGGTTGATGCCCATGAGAAGGACGTGCCCGTCCCGCTCGACCGTGACGCGTGGCTCGTTCATGCGCCTGACGCTAGTCCTCACGCCAGGGACGACCCGCATGAGAAAGGCCACTTGGCCTTCTCCTATGCCGTTGTGCCTGCCTATCGTGCGATTGTGACCGACCAGACTGCCGCGCACGTCCTGCACGACGCCGACGGCGAGCCCACCCGCGACCGTCCCTGGATCATCCGCACCTACGCGGGTCACTCCAGCCCGAAGGCCTCCAACGCGCTGTACCGCAAGAACCTCGCGGCCGGCCAGACGGGGCTCTCGATCGCCTTCGACCTGCCAACCCAGTGCGGGTACTCCAGCGACGACCCCATCGCCGCGCCGGAGATCGGCAAGGTCGGCGTGCCGATCAACTCCCTGGACGACATGGAGCACCTGTTCGAGGGCATCCCTCTGGAGCAGATGAACACGTCCATGACGATCAACGGCACCGCGATGTGGCTGCTGGCCCTGTACGTCGCGCTGGCCCGCGAGCGTGGTGAAGACATCACGAAGCTCACCGGGACGACGCAGAACGACCTGGTCAAGGAGTACCTCGCGCGGGGCACGTACATCTACCCGCCCGCGGAGAGCATGCGGATCATCGCGGAGATGTACGAGTTCTGCCTGGACGCCACCCCGAAGTGGAACGCGTCCAACATCTGCTCCTACCACCTGCAGGAGGCCGGGGCCACGCCCGCGCAAGAGCTCGCCTTCGCGCTGGCCAACGCGCTCAGCCTGCTCGACCTGCTCAAGGAGCGCGGCCACTTCACCGACGAGCAGTTCGACCGTGCCGTCGGGCGCATCTCGTTCTTCGTCAACTCCGGGATCCGGTTCATCGAGGAGATGAGCAAGATGCGGGCGTTCGGCGAGCTCTGGGACGAGCTGCTCGTCGAGCGCTACGGCGTGCAGAACGAGAAGTACCGCCGGTTCCGCTACGGCGTGCAGGTCAACTCCCTCGGGCTCACGGAGAGCCAGCCGGAGAACAACGCCTGGCGCATCATCCTCGAGGCGCTCGGCGTGACGCTGAGCCGCAACGCCCGCTGCCGCGCGCTTCAGCTGCCGGCGTGGAACGAGGCCCTGTCGCTGCCGCGGCCCTGGGACCAGCAGTGGTCGCTGCGCCTGCAGCAGATCCTCGCCTACGAGACCGACCTGCTGGAGTACCCCGACCTGTTCGACGGCAGCCCGGTGATCGAGTCGAAGGTCGCCGAGCTCAAGGCCGGTGCGCGCGCCGAGATCGACCGCATCATGGAGATGGGCGGGGTGATCCCCGCCATCGAGTCCGGCTACATGAAGTCGTCGCTGGTGCGCTCGATGTCTGAGCGCGTCAGCCGCATCAACAACGGCGAGCAGGTGATCGTCGGGGTCAACAAGTGGACCGACGGCCTGCCCTCGCCGCTGCTGTCCGGGGAGGACGGCGGGCTGTTCACGCTGGACGAGTCGGCCATCCGCGACACCCTGGCCCAGCTCGAGACGACGAAGGCCGGGCGTGACCCGGCCCGCGTCGAGGCGGCACTGGCCGCGCTGAAGCAGGCGGCGCAGGACGGCACCTCGATGATGGAACCGTCCATCGAGTGCGCACTGGCCCGGGTGACCACCGGGGAGTGGGCCGGGGCGCTGCGCGACGTGTTCGGCGAGTACCGCCCGGCGACCGGCGTCGAGGGCCAGCAGCTGAACCTCACCGGCGACCGGGTCGACGCGCTGCGCGGCCGGCTCGACGCGCTGACAACCGATCTCGGCCACCGTCCGCGCCTCGTCGTCGGCAAGCCCGGCCTGGACGGCCACTCCAACGGCGCCGAGGTGATCGCGGTCTCGGCCCGACACGTGGGCTTCGACGTGATCTACTCCGGCATCCGGCTGTCGGCCGACGAGATCGTCACCTCCGCCGTGGAAGAGGGCGCGGACGTCATCGGCGCGTCGGTGCTGTCGGGGTCGCACGTCGCGCTCGCCGAGCAGATCATGGACGGCCTGCGTGCGAACGGCGCCGAGCACATCAAGGTCGTGCTCGGCGGCATCGTGCCGGAGTCGGACTTCGAGAAGCTCTTCGCCCTGGGCGTGCAGCAGGTCTACACCCCGGCCGACTACGAGCTGCTCGACATCATGGAGGCCATCGTCGGTCTGCTTGACGGGGACCAAGCCGACGCCGCGGCGACGGCTGGAGCGTCGAGCTGAGCGCACTGGACGTCCCTGCAACGCTCGACGCGGCACTGGACGGCACGAAGGGCGCCGTCAGCCGGCTGGTGAGCCTGTTCGAAGACCAGCGCCCCGCGGCGCTGGCGCGGCGGGCCGAGGTGGTCGCCGAGCTCGACAAGCGCGGCGTGGCTGCGGACGCGGCGGTGCTCGGCATCACCGGCACCCCCGGCTCGGGCAAGTCGTCGCTGGTCGCCCGGCTGACCGCACAGATGCTGGACGACGACCCCGAGCTGTCGATCGGCGTCGTCGCCGTCGACCCGTCCAGCCACCTCTCCGGGGGCGCCCTGCTCGGGGACCGCACGAGGCTCCGCCCGTCGAGCGCTCCTGGACGGCTGTTCTTCCGCAGCCAGGCGTCGTCGACCGAGCTCGGCGGGCTCGGCCCGTCCAGCTTTCAGGTGTGCCGGCTGATGGCCTACCTGTTCGACATGGTGCTCGTCGAGACCGTCGGCGTGGGGCAGAGCGAGGCGGACGTGCGGCACCTGGCCGACCAGGTCTACCTCGTGCTGGCCCCGCTGGGCGGGGACGAGGTGCAGTTCTTGAAGGCCGGCATCATCGAGGTGCCGCACGCCTTCGTGCTCAACAAGTGCGACGAGCCGTCGGCGATGCAGAGCTTCAACCACCTGCAGAACAGCTTGTGGCTGGCCCGACCGTTCGACGACGACCCGGTACCGATCTACCGCACCAGCGCCAAGACCGGAGAGGGTGTGCCGGCGCTGGCGTCCGTCATGGCGGCGACCCTCGACGCTTCCCACCCGGGCATCGCCGGGCGCGAGCCGTACTTCTTCTGGCGGTGGGTCAAGGACGAGTGGGGCCGGGTGGGCACGGCTCACCTCGACGGTGCCCTGGGGGGCGCCGAAGGCTGGCTGGGGTCGTGCGGCGGCTTCGAGCGCGCTCAGCACCAGTTTCGTGACCGGCTGCTCGACTCCCTGGCCTCAGCCGAGCGTTGACGGCGCACCGGTGGCCGTGGGGCACGCAGCCTCACGGGCTCACCAGCGGTGGGCCACCCTCGGCGGCGAAGGCGACCAGCCGCTGGCGCGCGTCGTCGATGCGCTGACCGTGCACCACCACGTCGTAGCGCTCGGCCACGACGCCGCTGCGTGAGGAGAAGTCGCGAGTGCCGCCAGTGGCGTTGTAGCCGAACCAGGCCAGAAGCATGCCCCAGAAGGCGCCGAAGGCCACGCCGACCAGCACGACCTGCAGCCACCCGCCGAGGCTGCCGTCGGTGGTGAACAGGCCCAGCAGAAGCCCGACGAACAACCCGAACCATGCGCCGCTGAGGGCACCGGCGGCGACGACGCGGCCGCGGGTCAGCCGCCCGGTCACCTGCTCCACGAGCCGAAGGTCGCTCCCGACGATCGCGACCTGCTCGACCGGGAACTCGTCGTCAGCAAGCCGGTCGACGGCGAGCTGGGCCTGCATGTACTCCGCGTACGAGGCGACCACGAGCCCGTGCGGGCGGTAGGGAAGTGGCTCGCGGGTGCCGGGCCGGCGCATCGACATGGGTCCGTCCTTCGTGCTCGGTGTGCTGCCGGTAGAACAACGATGGCGCAGCGGGCGGTGTTCCACCGGTGTGACCACCTGTGCCAGGGCGCTACCGGCAGGTACCGAGTCCCCCGGCGTCAAGGCGGCATCTGGGTAGGTGGGGCTACCTGCACTGCACCGCGACAGCGGGCGTAGCAACCTGAGTCGCACCGCGACAAGGCGGATGCCACCCGAACCGCACCACGAAGAGGTGGGGCCTACGTCGTCCAGCCGAGCTTGTCGAGAAGCACCTGGGCGGCCCGCGTCGCCGTGGTGTCGCCCTGGTGCAGTGCCCGTTCGAGGTCGGTGACCGTCTCACGGGTGCCCGGGTCGTGGCGCAGCCGGTGCAGAACGCGGTCTTGGACGGTCGACCACATCCACGACACCTCCTGGTCGGCGCGTTTGGCTGCCAGGTCGCCGGTGGACTCCAGCGCCGCACGGTGCGAGCACACCTGCTCCCACACCTGCTCGACGCCGTCGTCGTTGAGGGCGGAGCACGTCAGCACAGGGGCACGCCAGTCGCCTCGAGTCGGCTCCATCAGCCGAAGGACGTCAGCAAGCTCGCGCGCCGCTCTCTTGGCCTCGATGACGTTGTCGCCGTCAGCCTTGTTGACGGTGATCACGTCCGCGAGCTCGAGCACACCCCGCTTCATGCCCTGCAGGGCGTCCCCGGTGCGAGCGACCATGAGAAGCAGGAACGTGTCGACCATCTCGGCGACGGTGGTCTCGGACTGCCCGACGCCGACCGTCTCCACGAGCACGACGTCGTAGCCGGCCGCCTCGACGACGACCATGGCCTGCTTGGTGGCCCGAGCGACGCCACCCAGGGTGCCGGAGGTCGGGGAGGGACGGATGAATGCCTGCGGGTCGACGGCGAGACGGGTCATGCGTGTCTTGTCGCCGAGGATGCTGCCGCCGTGCCGGGTGGAGGACGGGTCGACGGCCAGCACCGCCACGCGGTGGCCGGCACCGGTGAGCATCGTGCCGAGCGCGTCGATGAACGTCGACTTGCCCGCCCCCGGCACCCCGCTGATACCGACCCGCTGCGCCGGTCCGATGTCGGGCAGCAGCCGGACGAGCAGGTCTTGTGCCAGGTCCTGGTGGTCAGGGCGGGTCGACTCGACCAGGGTGATGGCTCGGGCCATGGCCGCGCGCTTGCCGGCGTGCACGCCCTCGGCGAGGGACTCGACGTCGATCGCCGCAGGGCGTGGACTCACGCGGAGTCCCCGGTGAGCACCTCACCGGAGAGCCGCTCCTCGAGGTCGTCCAGCAGGTCGAGCGCCGCCTCGGCGATGACCGTGCCGGGCGGGTAGACCGCCGCGGCCCCCGCGTCGAGCAGCGGCTGCACGTCGTCGGGGGGGATGACGCCGCCGACGACGACCATGATGTCGTCGCGCTCCAGCGCGGCGAGCTCGTCGCGCAGCTGGGGCACCAGCGTGAGGTGCCCGGCCGCCAGCGACGAGGCCCCAACGACGTGCACGTCGGCCTCCACGGCCTGCAGCGCGGCCTCGCCCGGGGTCTGGAACAGCGGGCCCACGTCGATGTCGAAGCCCAGGTCGGCGAACGCGGTGGCGATCACCTTCTGGCCGCGGTCGTGACCGTCCTGCCCCATCTTCGCCACCAGCATGCGTGGACGACGTCCGTAGGTCTGCTCGAACTGCTCGCAGCGGGTGCGTACCCGCTCGGCTGCGTCGGACTGTCCCATCTCTTGGCGGTACACCCCCGAGATCGTGCGGATGGCTGCGGTGTGGCGACCGTAGACGGCTTCGAGCGCATCGCTCATCTCGCCGACCGTGGCGTGTGCGCGAGCGGCGTCGACCGACAGCTTGAGCAGGTTCTGCTCCAGGCCCGGGGCGCGGGCTCCGTCCGTCGCCGCACGGGCGGCCGCTGTCAGCGCCGCGAGCGCGGCCTCGACACGGGCCGGGTCGCGCTCAGCCCGCAGCGTGTCGAGCTTGGCGAGCTGCTCGGCCCGCACCGCGGTGTTGTCGACCTTGAGCACCTCGACGCCGGTGTCGACGTCCGGGCGGTACTTGTTCACACCGATCACCGGCTGCTGGCCGGAGTCGATGCGGGCCTGGGTGCGCGCGGCAGCCTCTTCGATGCGCAGCTTCGGCAGACCGGCCTCGATGGCCTTGGTCATGCCGCCGGCCTCCTCGGTCTCCTGGATGTGCGCCCAGGCCTTGCGGGCGAGCTCGGCGGTGAGCCGCTCGACGTAGTACGACCCGCCCCAGGGGTCGATCACGCGGGTGGTGCCCGACTCCTGCGCCAGCAGCAGCTGGGTGTTGCGGGCGATGCGCGCGGAGAAGTCGGTGGGCAGCGCCAGCGCCTCGTCCAGGGAGTTGGTGTGCAGCGACTGGGTGTGGCCCTGGGTGGCGGCCATCGCCTCGACGCAGGTGCGGATGACGTTGTTGTAGACGTCCTGCGCGGTGAGCGACCAGCCGCTGGTCTGGCTGTGCGTGCGCAGCGAGAGGGCCTTGGCGTTGGTGGGGTTGAAGTCGGACACGATGCGCGACCACAGCAGGCGGGCTGCCCGCAGCTTGGCCACCTCCATGAAGAAGTTCATGCCGATCGCCCAGAAGAACGAGATGCGCGGGGCGAACGTGTCGATGTTCAGGCCCGTCCCCACGCCGGCCCGCAGGTACTCCATGCCGTCGGCGAGGGTGTAGCCGAGCTCGAGGTCGGCCGTGGCCCCGGCCTCCTGCATGTGATAGCCGGAGATCGAGATCGAGTTGAACCGGGGCATCTCCGCGGAGGTGTAGCCGAAGATGTCGCTGATGATCTGCATCGACGGCCCGGGCGGGTAGATGTAGGTGTTGCGAACCATGAACTCCTTGAGCACGTCGTTCTGGATCGTGCCCGTGAGCTGGGCGTGCTCGACGCCCTGCTCCTCGGCCGCAACGATGTAGAGCGCCATGACGGGCAGCACCGCACCGTTCATGGTCATCGAGACGCTCATCTTGTCCAGCGGGATGCCGTCGAAGAGCTGGCGCATGTCGAGGATGGAGTCGATCGCGACGCCGGCCATGCCCACGTCGCCGGCGACGCGCGGGTTGTCGGAGTCGTAGCCACGGTGGGTGGCCAGGTCGAAGGCGATCGACAGGCCCTTCTGCCCGGCGGCCAGGTTGCGGCGGTAGAAGGCGTTGGAGTCCTTCGCGGTGGAGAAGCCTGCGTACTGGCGGATCGTCCACGGCTGGTTCACGTACATCGTCGGGTACGGCCCGCGCAGGTACGGCGGGTGGCCGGGGAAGGAGTGGATGTGCTCGAGCCCGGCGAGGTCGTCGGCGGTGTACAGCGGGGGGACGTCGATGCCCTCCGGCGTCGTCCACGTCGCCTTGTCGGGCGTGTGCCCGCTCGCGGCCTCGAACTGGGCGCGCCAGAGGGCGGCGTCGGGAGCGGGCGGCGAGCCCAGGTCGACGTCGGCGAAGCTCGGGATCACAGGGTCGGTCATCAGCGCACTCCCGCCGCGGTCAGGGCTCGGTCGAGAAGGTCAGGGGCGTCGCCGCCGGCGACGACGTACTCGGCGACCCCGGCGGCGTCCAACGCGTCACGCAGGTCACCGGGGTGCCCGGCCAGGTAGAGCCGGGCCGGGGACGCGGCGGCCAGGGCCTGAGCGGTGGCCACCGCCTCGTCGGAGTACCGCTTGTCGCTGCCGCAGATGCAGGCCAACGCGGCTCCGCTCGACGCGAAGGCGTCAGCGACCGTCTCGGCGGTCACCGTCCCGGCATCGACGGCGGTGATGCCGCCGGTCGCGAACAGGTTGGTGGTGAACGCGGTGCGAGCGGTGTGCTCGGCGAGCGGACCGAGCGTGGCCAGGAACACCGACGGGGCCGCGCCGGCGGCGGCGTGTGCCGAGGCGCGATCGCGCAGACGCTCGAAGTCGCCGGCGTACTGGTCGGGGGTCACGGCGGGGAAAGGTGTCGAGGCGGGCGCCGTCTCTGGCGGCGGTGGTGCCGTGTCAGCCGGGTTGGGGAACTCGCTCACCCCGGTGATGGGCTGGGTGCGTCGGGCGATGCGCTGCGAGCGCGCATCGACGGCGTCGGCGATCCACTGCGAGACGATGCCGTCGCGCAGGGCCTGGACGACGCCGCCTACCCGCTCGATCTCGCCGAAGCGCTCCCAGGCCCGCCTCGCCAGGTCGTCGGTGAGCTGCTCGACGAACCACGACCCGCCGGCCGGGTCGATGACGCGGGCAAGGTGCGACTCCTCGACGAGGATGGTCTGCACGTTGCGCGCGAGCCGCGTGCTGAGCGCGGTGTCGAGCCCTTGCTGCCCGGCCGCGCGCAGCAGCAGGTCGTGCGGGTCGACCGTCACCGCGTCGGCGCCGCCGACACCGGCGGCGAACCCCGCGACGGTGGTGCGCAGCAGGTTCACCCAGGGGTCGTACCGGGTGAGCATCGCCCGCGAGGTGACGGCGTGCTGCGGCGGGGCGGCGGTGCTCGCGGACGCACCGGCGACCTCCGCGACGCGGGCGACCAGGCGTCGTGCGGCCCGTAGCTTCGCGATGGTCGCGAACTGGTTGTCGCTGGCGGCGAGGCGCACCTCGACCTGGGCGACCGCGGCATCGACATCCAGGCCGGCGGCCACGAGGGCGCGCAGGTAGTCGGTGAGGGTCGCGGTGACCAGTGCGACCTCGTCCGCCTCGCTGGCTCCGGCGTCGTGGTAGATGCTGGCGTCGGCCACCAGCGCACGCACACCCGGCAGCGCGACGCGCTGGGCGAGGCCGGTGGCGGCGCTGCAGGTCGGCGTCCACGTCGGTGGTGCCACCGCTGGTGGCGTAGCGGCCCAGCGGGTCCAGCCCGAGGCATCCGGCTGCCGACGCGTCGGGCACGTCGCGGCGGCGCCACAGGTCGAGCAACGCCTCAGCGGCGGCGACCGGGCTGGACGACGCCAGCACGACGGCGGCGAGGTCGAGCTGCACGTCGGCGAGCACGGAGTCGAGCAGGTCGGTGCTCGGGGTCTGGTCACCCAGGTCGAGCCACAGCGACGTGGCGCCGCGCTCGAGCTCGGCCAGAGCGCCGGCCTGGGCCGCGGCGACGTCGGCTCCCACGACGACCCGCTGCCGGACGTCCCAGCCGTCCGGTGTCGGACCGTCCGCGCTCACCCCGCGGACGAACGCGTGCTGGCCGGGCAGGCCGGGGTCGAGGCGCTGGTCGTCGGCCCGGTAGAGCGGCTGGAGGACGATGCCGTCGTCGGTCGTCGTCGTGAGCGTCTTTGCATACAGCCGGTCGAGCTCGGCGTCGCTCAGATCACCGCGGCGACGGGCCAGCACGGCGTTGACGCTGGCTCGCCACTGCTCGGGTGACACGGGGGGCAGCGGGGTGTCGGTCTGCCACGGCTCACGGTCAGCAGTCACCCCTCCATCCTTCCTGGTGGACGCGGGGTCTCCAAGACCCGGGGGCGTGCCGTTCCCCACGCCGCGGCGGCGGGCAGGCGGAACTCGGTCGCTGGCCGCTGATCATGAATTGTCGGAAATGCCCTCGTGGCGGTCTAGCGCTGCGTGTCGAGAATGTGTGAGTCTGCACATGTGACTGCCGTTGTTCGACGTGTCGCTGGACGTCTGCGTCTGCGACCCATGGCCGGTGCCGTACCGACGGCCGTGGTGCTGGGCATCGCAGGGGCGCTTCTCGTTGCGGCGATCGCGGCGGCGCTGGTGGTCACCACGAACGCCGCCCGCGTCGAGACGAGCACCCTCCAACCGGAGAAGGGCGACCAGGGCGAGCAGGGGGAGCGTGGCCCGATGGGCGAACAAGGCCCCCGAGGTGAACAGGGCATTCAGGGACTTCGCGGTCAGCCCGGCGGCTTCGGCGCGCCCGGCGAGCAGGGCGTTGCGGGGCCGCAGGGTGAGCCAGGAGCCGAGGGCGAGCAGGGTCTGCAAGGAATACCCGGGCCCGAAGGTCCGCAGGGGCCCGAGGGGCTGCAAGGTCCGCAGGGTCCAGAGGGGCTGCAGGGTCCAGAGGGACCGCAAGGACCAGAGGGACTGCAAGGTCCAGAAGGACCGGAAGGGCCGGAAGGCGCCGACGGGCGGCCCGGTCAGGACGGCGAGGACGGCGAGGACGGCGCCCGGGGGCCAGCGGGTCCAGCAGGCCCGACGACCAGCACGGTGGTGCGGGAGGTCCAGGACTTCCGAGGTGTCGTCGCTGATCAGGTGCTTGCCCCGGTCACCGCGCAGTGCCCCGTCACCAGCGCACTGCTCGGTGGTGGCGGCTCGGCGCTGGGCGGCGTCGAGCCGGGAGCGACTGCGCCGGCAGTGCTGGTCTCGAGTCGACCGGACGCTGTCGAGAACCCGCGCGGCTGGACGGTGACAGCCGTCGCCACGAGCGACGCGGCGGTCACCGTCGAGGCTTTCGCCGTCTGCGGTCCGGTCCAGGATGGACCCTGAGCCCGCGCCCTCCCAGGCCGGGAGGTTTCTCCCGGAGCTGAGTCGGCCCCTCGCTCGGCCGGCGCTCGTGTGGGCGGTGCTGCCCACCGTCGAGCGGATCCTGATCGCTCTTCGTGGCCTGCTTCTGGCCCTTGCGCTGCTCGTGAGCACCAATGCCGGGAGCCTGTCGCGCCTGTTCATGTCATGGGTCTTTCTGCTGGTGCTCGCGCTGGTGATGTCATGGATGGCCCAGTGGCCCACGCTCCGGCCGAGAGTCCCGCTGGCGGAGGCGTTGCTCACGGTTGTCATCAGCACGTCCGTGCTACCGGTGGGCCCGCTCTCGCTGTACCTGCTCGCTCCCGTGCTCTCCGCGGGGCTCAGCGGCGGCTACCGATGGGCGCTCGGCTCGGCGGGCGGCGCGGTCGTGCTGGGCGCGGTGCTCACCTTGACCGACCCGCAGGTGATGGGCCCCCAGTCCGTCTTCCCCCTCGTGCAGTGGGGGGTCCTCGCCGCTGCGCTGGGCGTCATGGGCGCCTGGGTGCAGAGCCAGGTGCTCCCGCAGCAGGACCCGGCCGAACGAGGCTATGCAGAGGCGCTGAGCCTGCTCACCAGGCTGGAGCCGTTGTCGCGCCAGCTGCCTCGCGGGCTTGAGGTCGGCACGGTCGCGCTGGACGTGCTGCGCGACATCACCGTCGACTCCTCCGTCGAGCGGTGTCTGCTCCTCGTCCCGGACCCTGCGGGTGTGCTCAACGTGGTGGCCGGGCTGCCCGACACCCATGCCGACTGGCTACCTATCGACATGGAGGACGTGGCAAACGTGGTGGCCAGCGAGCCCAGCACGTGGATCGCGGTGAGCAGCACCGCGCACGTCCTCCCGCTGCGTCTGAACGGCCCGCTCATCGCGGTGGTGGCCATGCAGACGTCCGTGGCAGACGTGGGCCCACCGGACACCGACCGCCCCGACGTCGTCGAGCGGGTGACCGTCCCGCTGTACGCCGCGCTGCTCTTCGACCGCATCCGGTTCGCCGCCGCCAACGAGGAGCGTGACCGCATCGCGCGGGAGATCCACGACGGCATCGCCCAGGACGTGGCCTACCTCGGCTACGCGGTGGACGGGATCGTCGAGTCGGCGACCGACGAGGAGACCCGCGAGTCCGCCGAGGTCGTGCGCGACCAGATCAGCCGTGTCGTGGGCGACATCCGCGCGTCGGTCTTCGAGCTGCGCCAGGTCACGCCGAGCAGCACCACGTTGGGCACGGCGTTGAGCGAGTACGCCCACCGACAGTTCGACGAGAGCCCCGTCAGCGTCCATGTGCTGCTCACCGAGTCGTCGCATCGGCTGATCCCGGTGGTCGAGACCGAGCTGCTGCGCATCGGCAAAGAGGCCGTGACCAACGTTCGACGCCATGCCGGCGCCCACAACCTCTGGCTGGAGTGCCAGGTGGCGGCGCCGCAGGCCCGCGTCGTGGTCGCTGACGACGGCGTCGGCATCGGTGAGAAGAACCCGGACTCGTTCGGGTTGGACATCATGGCCGAACGCGCCGACCGAATCGGTGCGTCGCTGCGTGTGGAGCACCGCGACGGCGGGGGAACGGTGGTCACCGTCGAGGTGTGAGAGGCCACCGCACGCGGTTGAACCCGGTAGTGGCAGCATCGGTCGACGTGGCCGCACCAACAGACTCCGGCGCTGCGCCCGGTGGGGTGCGCCTGCAGCGCTACGCCTGGCTGTCGATCGGTGCCGCGGTCACGACCATCCTGCTGAAGTCGACGGCCGCCTGGATCACCGGGTCGGTGGGCCTGCTCTCCGACGCGTTCGAGTCGGGGGTGAACCTGGTGGCGGCGGTCGTCGCCCTCATCGCTCTCAAGGCGGCGGCCCGCCCCCCGACGACGCATCACCACTTCGGGCTCGGCAAGGCCGAGTACATGTCTGCGGCCGTCGAGGGGAGCATGATCTTCGTCGCGGCCGTCGCGATCCTGTGGACGGCCGTCGACCGGCTCCTCAACCCCCAGCCCATCGAGCAGCTCGGCATCGGACTCGTGATCTCCGCGGTGGCCGCGGCGATCAACCTGGCTGTCGGGCTCCTCCTGGTACGCACGGGCCGCCAGCACCGTTCGATCACGCTGGAGGCGGACGGCAAGCACCTGCTGACGGACGTGTGGACCTCAGGCGGGGTGATCGTCGCCGTCGGCGTCGTCGCGCTCACCGGCTGGCAGGCGCTCGACCCGCTGATCGCCATCGCTGTCGGCGTCAACATCTTGTTCACCGGCTACACCCTGCTGCGCCGATCCGGCGCCGGCCTGCTCGACGTCGCACTCCCGGCCGCTGACCAGGCGTCCATCGCGCACGTGGTCGCCGAGTACGAGGCGCAGGGGGTGCGGTTCCACGCGCTGCGCACCCGGGAGGCCGGCCAGCACCGCTTCGTCTACGTCCACGTGCTCGTGCCGGGGGAGTGGACCGTGCAGCAGGGCCACGACCTGTGCGAGCGCTTCGAGCGCGACCTCGCGCTGGCGCTGCCCGGCACGACCACCTTCACGCACCTGGAACCCGTCGAAGACCCGGTGAGCTACGCCGATCAAGAGCTGGGCGACACCCGGTTTCGCGCCGACTGAGCCCGGGTCGCGGGCACGACCAGCACGGGCTGGTCGGCGAACTCCAGCACGTGGCGCACCTCGGAGCCCACGTAGGGCTCACCGCTGCGTCGCCCTCCGGAGCGCCCGATGACGATCACGTCCGGCTGGTAGGCGCGTGCCTCGGCCAGGATGCTCGGTGCCGGCGCCCCGACCAGCGCCACGGTGTTCGGCACGACGTCGTGGCGCGCACCGAGCGTGACGACGTGGCGCAGCAGGGCGTTCTGCCCGCCCCCGCGGCGGGCGCGCAGCGCCTCCGGTGCCTCCGCGGTCTGTGCTCCGCTGGCCAGCCGGGTCTCGAACTCCCCGTCCAGCAGCACGGTCACGGCTCGGACGTCGGCCTGACAGGTCTGGGCGAGGCGCAGGGCGACGTCTGCCGCGGCGAGCCCGGCGGGGGAGTCGTCGACAGCCAGCAGGATGCGCGCGATCATCGGGGCCTCCCTTCGTCGGTGCCGGCGGGGGTGCCCGGTCCGAGGCGACCGGCGCTCCAGCGCAGCCGAACCCCGTCTTCACGTTCGGCCTCTTCGAGCGACTCGGCAAGGGCCAG
Source organism: uncultured Actinomycetota bacterium (assembly GCA_963714455.1). Classification (GTDB taxonomy): domain Bacteria; phylum Actinomycetota; class Actinomycetes; order Jiangellales; family Jiangellaceae; genus CAVQGZ01. The sequence goes on along the minus strand of CAVQON010000015.1, from coordinate 435,874 downwards.
TCGGGCCGCGTGCAGCCGTGGGGCCCATCGCTTCTGCAGCGCCCGCAAGCGCCGCCGGGTCGTCGCGACCTCGCTACGCACGGCGTCCAGGGCCGCGGTCGCCGCCGCGTGCTCGGCGCCGCACTCGAGCGCCTGCTGGTAGGCGCGCGCAGCGAGAGCGAGCGCGGAGTTGTCCGGCGTCGGGCGGTCCGGCGCGGGGACGGGCAGGTGCACGAGCGCCCCGTCCGGGTACTGCACCCCCATCGCGGTGCCCCAGCGCACCGACACCTCGGCGAGCTCGTCGGTCGCGGCGAACCGGATGCCGCGCTGCCCGCTGAGCAGGCGTGCCCGAGCCATCCAGGTGTCGGCCTCGGCGACGGCCTGCACCCAGGCGCGCTCGGTGCGCTCGGCCATCAGCTCGAACCGCTGCTCCTCGGCGGCGAGGATGCGCAGCTTCGTCTCCAGCAGTCCCGTGCCGCGCTCGGCGACCTCGATGCGCCGGTTGAGCCACACCCGTCCCGCCCGGCCGGGTGGCATGCCTCGCACGGTGCTCACGGCTGGCTCGGCTCGGCGTCAGGCCCGACGGGCCCGGCGTGCTCGGACGTGGGCAGGTGGGCGCTCTGGTCGGCTGCCGACACCATCGTGAGCTCGCGGGTGGGCAGCACCGCGAGCGCCGCCCAGAGCAGGGTCAGGGTCTGCTCCAGGCTCCGGTTCGCCGACGTCTCCTGGTTGACCACGCTGGTGTGCAGCGCGTCGTCGAACGCGACGTACATGCGGTCGGTCGCGCTCAACGCCTCCTCACCGACGAGGTCGGCGAGCTCGCGGGTCGCTCGGGCCCGTGCCAGGGCGGCCAGCGCCTGGGCAGCGACGTCGAGATGGTCGCTGCGCGTGCGCCCGGCCCCCGCGCCCTTGCGCATGAGCCGCGACAACGACCCGAGCAGGTCGACCGGCGGGTAGACCGAGCGTGCCGTCAGCTCGGGGCTGAGCACGATCTGCCCCTCGGTGATGTAGCCGGTCAGGTCGGGGACGGGGTGGGCGATGTCGCCGGCCGGCATGGTCAGGAACGGCAGCACCGTGACCGAGCCGGGCATGCCCCGGATGCGTCCGCAGCGTTCGTACAACGACGCCAGGTCGCTGTAGAGGTAGCCGGGGTAGGCACGGCGGGCAGGGATCTCGCCACGGCTCGACGACACCTCGCGCAGCGCCTCGGCGTAGCTGGTCATGTCGCCCATCACGACCAGCACGTGCCGGCCGTCGACGAAGGCCAGGTGCTCGGCGACGGTCAGCGCGATGCGCGGCGTGAGCAGCCGCTCGATCACCGGGTCGTCGGCCAGGTTGAGGAACGTCACCAGCTCACCGGCCGCCGAGCGCTCCTCGAGGGCGTCACGGACGGCCGCGGCATCGGCGTGGGTGAGGCCCATCCCGGCGAACACGACGCTGAACGGCTCACCCCCGGCGGAGGCCTGGGCCGCGATCTGGGTGGCCATCGCCAGGTGCGGCTGGCCGGCCACCGAGAAGATCGGCAGCTTCTGGCCCCGCACCAGCGTCGCGAACCCGTCGATCGCCGACAGGCCGGTGAGCACCGGCTCGGCCGGCGGCTCGCGCAGCAGCGGGTTGATCGGCAGGCCGGCGGTCGGGGCACGCTGGGGCGCGAGCACCGGCGGCCCGGCGTCGATGGGGTCGCCGCGGCCGTTGCAGACGCGTCCGAGCCAGCCCGGCCCGACGGGGATGTGCAGGGGCTCGCCGGTGAACACGACGCTGGTGCGCGCCGGGTCGATGCCGTCGGTGCCTTCGAGCACCTGGAGCACGGCCAGGTCGCCGTCCACCTCCAGCACGAGACCGTGCCGGGTCTCGCCGGCACCATCGAGGCGCACCTCGGCGAACTCGTCCCACCCGACGCCGTGCACCCCGCGCACGACCACCAGCGGGTCACGCACCCCGGTGACGCCGGTGTGCTCGACGCGGCCCCACGAGGCGCTCACGGTGCCTCCCTCGCAGCATGCCCGTCGCCGGCCTCGTCGCCTGTCCCGTCGAGGGAGTCGAGGGCTGCCAGCACCGTGTCGCGTCGGAGGAAGACCCCGGCGACGTCGTCGGCCTCGGTCTCTTCCCGGGCGCGGACGAGCGCGGAGTAGTCCTGCTCCTCGATCGTGGAGGCGAGCACGTCCCGATCGACCAGCGTCTGGCAGCGGGTGACGACGTCGAGCACCGCGGTGACCAGCGCCGACCCCTTCTGCGCGGTGCAGGAGGCGTCGACAGCGCTGAGCGCGTTCTGCTGCAGCACGGCCTCACGCACCAGTCGCGCGCCCAGGATGACCACTCGTTCGGCGGCCGGCAGCGACCCGATGCCCACCAGCTCGGCCAGCGCCGACAACCGGTCGGCGTCGGCGAGCAGCGCCAGCACCTTGGCGCGGCGCCCGGCCCAGCCGGGGTCACCCGTCCGGGTGTGCCAGGTGCCCAGCTCGGCGGCGTCGCGCGAGAACGAGCCCGTCCACGACACCGCCGGGTAGTGCCGGGCGTAGGCGAGGTCGCGGTCCAGCGACCACACGCAGCGCACGAACCGTTCGGTGTTCGCCGTCACCGGCTCGGTGCGGTCCCCGCCCGGGGGCGAGACGGCGCCGAGCACGGTGACCGACCCGCTCGACCCGCCCAACGTCTGCACGTGGCCCGCCCGCTCGTAGAACGCGGCCAGCGACGACGCCAGGTCGGCCGGGTAGCCCTCCTCGGCGGGCAGTGCGCCAGAGCTGGAGGCGAACTCGCGCAGCGCCTCGGCCCAGCGTGAGGTCGAGTCGGCGATCACGACGGTGTGGTAGCCCATGTCGCGGAAGAACTCCGCCACCGTGATGCCGGAGTAGATGCTCGCCTCGCGCGCCATCATGGCCATGTTGGACGTGTTGGCGATCACGACGGTGCGCTGGGCCAGCGGTGCGCCGGTGCGTGGGTCGTCCAGCTCGGCGAGGTCGGCGACCACGTCGGCCATCTCGTTGCCACGCTCGCCGCACCCGACGTAGACGATGACGTCGGCGTCGCACCACTTGGCGACCTGCTGCAGCAGCATCGTCTTGCCGGTGCCGAAACCACCCGGCACGGCGGCGGTGCTGCCCCTGGCCACCGGGTAGAGCAGGTCGAGGGCGCGCTGGCCCGTCACGAGGCCGCTCGCGTCGTCGATGCGATCGGCGTAGGGACGCGCGTGTCGCACCGGCCACCGCTGCACCATCGTCAGGGGGTGCTCGATCCCGTCTGCGTCCACGACCTGCGCCAGCACCGCGTCCTCGGGGTGCTCGCCGGACGCGACGACGTCGCGCAGACGCCCGCGCACCCCGGGGGGGACCTGGACGCGGAACTCCAGTGGCCCGGGCACGTCCACCGTGGCCACCACGAACCCCGGTGAGACGAGGTCGCCGTCGGCCGCCGCTGCAGGTGACCTGCCAGCGGCGGGCCTCGGTGACCGGGGGGCGCGTGGGCAGCAGCCACGGTCCGGCCTCGCTCAGCGGGCGCAGCAGCCCGTCGGTCACCGAGCCCAGCAACCCGGGTCCGAGCGGCGCGACGAGAGGTTCGCCGCGGGCGAGCACCGGGGCGCCAGGTGCCAGGCCGCCGGTGTACTCATACGCCTGGACGGTGGCGACCTCGTCGGTGAGCGCGACGACCTCCCCGGGCAGACGGCCCGTCCCGAGGTCGACGATCTCGGCGATGGCCAGGCCCGGCAGGTCGACGACCTCGATGAGCGAGCCCGCGACACGGCGCACCCGGCCGGTGCGGCGGGTGCCGGTCGCGGTGGTCACGGCGTCCACATCGCCACCAGCGCGTCAGGCAGGCCGGCTGTCACCTGGTCGGCCAGGTCGGCGAGCCGGTAGATCGCCCGGGCACCGTCGACGGTGGCGACGATGCCGCCGTCCGGGTGCTCGTGCACCGCCACGTCGGGCCCGAGGTCGGCGCGCGCGGTAGCGCTGAGCCGGGCGACCAGGTCGGCGCGCAGGCTCTCCTGCTCCCACGCCGCGCGCAGCCTGCTGCGCACCTCGCGGTGCAGGTCGTCGAGGGCGGCCTGCTGGGCGCCCAGCACGATCGCGCGGGCCCGGCGGCGTGCGCGCGCCCGCTGCGCGACGCGCACCGCCTCGGCGTCGCGCTCACCCTCGGCGCGGGCATCGGCACGGATGGTCTCGGCCTGCGCGGCCGCCGCGGCAACCAGCGCATCGCCTGCACGCTGGGCCGCTGCAACGTCGGCGTCGGCGTCGCGGCGGGCGTCGGCCAGGACCGCGTCGCGCACCGGGGCCAGCGGGTCGGCCGGGCGAGGGGAGTCGTGCGCGGCGGGCACACGCTCGGCCGTGCTCATGTCGGCAGCACCGCCACCAGGGAACCCGGCGGCTTCGGCAGCCCCGCCACCGCCTCGGCCGTCGGCGCGGCCACGATGACGAGGCTGACCTGCTCGCCCAGGGCCGCCCACCGAGTCCGTGCGTCGGCGCCGTTCTCTGCTGGGCGGACGTCCACGCCGGCCAACGCCCATCCGGCCACCTGGACGGCCGGTCCGATCGCCACCACGGTGCCCATCAGCCCTGCGCCCCTACTCCTGCCCGATCAAGATGATGCCGACGATGAGCCCGTAGATGGCGATGCCCTCGGCGAGACCGACGATCACCATGGCCCGCCCGAAGATCTCCGGGCGCTCGCTGATGGCGGCCAGCGCAGCGGCCCCGGTGTAGGCGACGCCGATGGCCGCCCCGATGCCGCAGCCGGCCACCGCGATGGACGCGCCGAACAACGCTGCCGACCGTGCGGAGGAGTCGGCCGCGACCGGCTCGGCCGGCGTGGTGTCGCCCTGGGTCGCGGGCGTGAGCACCGTGCTCGCGCCGGGCGGAGCGGCCGCGTCCGCGGGGGCGCCGGAGCTGCCGGCAAGCACCACGGCGAACACGCCGAGCGCGACCACCACCAGGGCGACGTCAGCGACGAGCAGCGCGCGCAGCGCCGTCCGGCCACGTCGGCGTACAAGCGCCTGCACCACCACCGCGGCGACGACGAGCACGGGCAGGCCGATCAGCCATGCAGACACTCACAACACCTCCGACGGTTGGGTGTGCACGAGGGGGACGTGCCACGGGACGAACGGGCGGCCCTCAGACTCGAACACCCGCGAGAACAGCTCGTAGTACTCCAGGCGCAAGGCCTGGATGCCGGCGACCAGCGCCTCGAAGGCGAAGATCGCGGCGTTGCCCACCACGAAGAGCACGACCGCGCCGAGCATGCCGAGGGCCCCGGTGTCGGCCAGCGAGGTCGTGCCGTCCCAGACGAGTGCGGTGAGCGCGGCGTGCGCCAGGCCGAACGCCGCCAGCCGGGCGAACGACACCAGGCTGGTGCCCAGCCGGATCACGGCGTCGAACACCTCGACAGTCGCCTGAGCAGCCCCGGCCCCGCCACCGCCGGAGGTCGCGAACAAGCCGATGTAGGTCAGCACGATCCCGGCCACGCCGACCACCGCGCCTGTCCAGACCAACGCGCTCACCCCGGCGGCCACCCCCCAGGCGACGATGCCGAGGCCGAGGAACAGGGCGACGCCGGCGAGCCCGCTCTGCGCGACCAGGGCCGCCTGCCAGCCGCTCTCCCGCCATCGGTTGATCGTGCCCAGGGCGTACGACCCGGCGAGCAGCACGGCGCCCACGCCGATCGCCGCCCCCAGCAACGTGATCGGGTCTTCCAGCGGATCGAGCCACAACGGCTCCAGCACGCCGGTGGGGCCGAAGAACTCGCCGAAGAGCACCCCGAACACGATGGACGTCAGGCCGGCACCCACGACGAACGGCCAGACGTGACGGAAGCGGTCGACCCCGCGCAGACGGCCGGAGCGCAGCAGCAGCCCGAGCACCAGCAGCAGAAGCCCGTGGCCGGCGTCGGCGAACATCATGCCGAACATGAAGACGTAGGCCAGGCCGGCGACCATCGTGGGGTCGACGTCGGCGTACGGGACGGTCGCGTAGGTGCGCACCAGGGGCTCGAACGAGCGACCGACCGTGCCCCGCGGTGCCATCATCGTGGGCGGGTCGACGCCGCGCGGCTGGGGGAGCGGGACGAGCGCGCCGCCGTACGGGGCGATCCGCTCGGCGACCTGCTCGCGTCGGGCTGCCGGTACCCAGGCGGGGATCGCGGCCACCGACGCGCGACGCACGGAGTCGCCGGTGACGCGGAGCAGCTCGGACTCCCCGGCCAGCATCGCCGCTGCCTGGTCGCTGGGCTGCTGTGCGGCCAGAGCGTGCAGGTCCGGCTCGTCCCAGCACACCACCGGTTCGCGTACGCCGTCCGGGGCGAGCGCGTGAAGCTCGCGGGTCGCCTCGTCGGGAACCGACTCCGCGGGGTCGTAGAGGTGGTCGATCTGCAGGGCTCCGCTGTCCGCGACGGTGGCCAGGATGTGGCGCCAGGTGCGCTGCGGGCCGACGAGGGCCACCCGCTGCATGCGGACCGGTTCGACCGTCTCACGCCACGGCATCGAACAGCTCCAGACTCTCGCGGCGACCGGCCACCGTCTCCAGCGCGGCACGCACCCGCCAGGCATCCACCGCCAGCACGGCCAGCCCGGCGACGACGGGCTCGACGTCGAACGACGAGCCGCGCAGACGGGTGAAGGCGTCGCTCTCCACGCGCTTCCACCACCGGGCCTCGGCCCGCCACAGGTCGTGCACGTCATGGACGCCGTCCACCGCCCAGACCGCCTCGCGCGCCAGCCCCGCAAGCGGCTGGGCGGGACTGTGCGCGACCGCCCACCCCGACCCGAGCGTCGGCTCGGCCGCCGCGACGACGGCGTCGGGCAGTCGGCGGGGGTCGACCATCTGCTCACGGGCCACGATCAGCGCGCTCGCCCCGGCCATCCACGGGGCCGCGAACGGGACGGCGTCGGCCACCCGCGCGGTCCAGCGCAGGCGCATGTGCATACGCACTGTTCGCACGCCGTCGCTGCCGGGGTCACCCCAGGCGGACGTGGCGAGCACCTCGCGCAGGTCGTGCGGCGTGGTCGTGGCGACCAGGCGCGGCCAGGCCGTGGCGAACGACCCGAGCCGGAACGTCGCCGATCCGCTGCCGCCCGTCACCAGGCACAGGTGCTCGTCGACGTTGGCTACCTCGAACGCACCGCCCAGTGCTCGCAGGGCGGGCGTGCCCGAGCGCGGCACCCAGCCACCGAGCACGCGCAGGTGCCACAGCAACGCGGCGGCGACGTTGTGCTGCGCGGCAGCGATGTCGTCGCCGGGTCGGACGTCGTGGCCGTAGGCCGTCTCGGCGAGATCGGCGATGGCTTGCTCCAGCGAGCCGGCGGCGGCGAGTCGTCGCGTCCCGGCCAGGCCGAGGCGGCGCCGGGCGAGCGCTCGGCCACGGACGCTGGCGGCGACCCAGGCGCTGCTCACGGCGCGTCCGGGGGCTCGGGAGGGACCGCCGCGGCGGTGGCTCGCAGGGTCGTCACGCCGAGGCGGCGGGCGACCTCGTCCAGCACCTGCTCGACCAGGACGGGAGCGTGGACGGCGGCGTGCGCGCGCACGGCCGCGGCGTCCCGCTCGGCGGCGTCCAACGTCTGCTGCGTCTCGTGCTCGGTCGCGGCGGCGATCCTGGCCGCGGCCGCGCGCCGTTCGGACTCCGCGTCGTGGCGCGCGGCGGCGACCATGCGGCGAGCCCGCTCGGTCGCGCTCGCCTGCACCTGGCGGGCACGCCGGGCGCCGTCGGCACGGATGCGGGTCGCGTCGGCCTCGGTCGGGTCCAGGCGGGAGAAGACCTCGGCGAGCTCGGCGTCGCGCTCGGCGACTCGGTCGGCAGGAACACCGGCGCCGGCGGCGGCGCCGGGCGTCCCGCTGGCGCGGAACCGGTCGAGGAATCCTCTCGACCCCGCCATGGTGCGCTCCTCGCCGGCTCCAGGCCCGCGTGAACTCGGGCCGAGGAGCCCGTCCAGGTCATCGTGGCGGGCATCCCGTCCCGAAGGTCAGGGCGTGACGACTGCGGGAGCAGGACCAAAGTCCCGCCCCGGACCAACGCCCCGTGGCCCCGACGGTGGTGTCGTCGGGTCAGTAGGAGAAGGGCCACGCCTTGAAGTAGTTGCGCACCCTGATCCACAAGCCGTAGAGCCCTCGTGGCTCGAGGACGAGGAACAGCACGATCAGCACGCCGAACAGCAGCGACTGCAGCTGGAAGACGGTGAACAGCCCGCCCTGGCCGACGTCGGAGGTGAGCGGGATGTAGTCCGACAGCTCCTGCACCAGCTTGGGCAGCATCACCACGAACACCGCGCCCATGATCGAGCCGCTGATGGTCGCCAGCCCGCCGATGAAGACGACGGCGAGGAAGTCGATGGACAGGAACAGGTTCCAGTTCTCCGGGGTGATGCGGCCGAAGATGATCGAGAGCAGGGCGCCCGCGATGCCGGCGTAGAACGACGAGACGGCGAACGCCAACGTCTTGGTGCGCAGCAGGTTGACGCCCATGACCTCCGCGGCCACGTCGCGGTCACGCACCGCGGCGAACGACCGGCCGAAGCGCGAGCGGGTGAAGTTGCGAGCCCCGAACGCCATGATCACGAAGATGACGAAGCAGGCGTAGTAGAAGACGGCGAACCGGTCCAGCCGGTAGCCGAGGATCTCGTGCGGGGCGAACAGGTCGAAGCCGAACAGCACCGCCTCTGCAGGAGCACGCCCGACGCCGGCCCCGCCGGTGGCCCAGTCGGCCTCCTTGAAGATGTGCTCACCGATGAAGACCAGGCCGAGGGTCAGGATCGCCAGGTACAGCCCCCGGACGCGCGCCGCGAGCGGCGCGACGGCGAGCCCCACCAGGGCAGGCACGATGCCCGCCATCGGCAGCCAGATCGCCATGTCGAGCTCGAGGCCGACCACGCCACCCGACGGCTCACCACCGAGCACCGCGGCGGTGTAGGCGCCCAGGCCGAGGAAGAAGGCGTGCCCGAGCGACACCTGCCCGGCGTACCCCGTGAGGACGTTGAGCCCGATGCCCCCGATCGCGAACACGAACACGGTGCTCAGCAGGCTCACCATGTCGCGCTCGAGGGCGAACGGCAGCGCCAGCGTCACCGCGATGAGCAGCCACGTCACGTTGCGCTTGGTCGGCGTGTCGAAGATCTTCAGCTCGTCGGCGTAGCGGGTGAACAGCAGGGGTCGGCCCCGGAGGGTCCGCTGCGAGGTGGCAGCGCTCATACCCGCACCACCTCCTTGGTGCCGAACATGCCGTAGGGGCGCACCATCAGCACCACGATCATGATCAGGTAGGGCACGACGAGGTCGAAGTTGGCGCCCAGCCAGGGGGCGTACTCCGGCTGGTAGGCCTTGGTGAGGCCCTCGGCGATGCCGATGAGAAGGCCGGCGATCACCGAACCCTTGATGGAGTCGAGCCCGCCCAGGATGATCACGGGCAGCGCCTTGAGCGCGACCAGGGCGATGGTGGCGTCCACGCCGGTGGCGCCGCTGCTGACCAGCACGCCGGCGAGCGCGGCCAGCCCGGCCGAGATGCCCCACGACAGGCCGAACATGCGTCCGACCTTCACTCCCTGGGCGAGGGCGACCTCCTGGTCCAGCGCCGTGGCGCGCATGGCCAGACCGACGCGGGAGCGGGCCAAGAAGATGCCGACGGCCGCGATCGCCACCAGCGAGATCACGATCTTGGCCAGGTCGAGGGTGAACACGGTCGCGCCGAACACCTCGATGGTGCTCAGGCCCCACGGGTCTCCGGCGGTGATGATGTCGGGGCCGATCAGCCGGAACGCCACGATCAGCAGCACGATGAACACACCGACGGTGACCGTGGCCGCCGAGAACGACGGTCGCCCGACCATCGGGCGAAGCGCGATGCGCTCGGTGATCATCCCGACTGCCGCCAGCGTGAGCATCGCGGCGACCACCGAGGCCCAGAACGGCAGGCCGACCTGGTTCACGAAGGCGCTCGAGGCGTAGGCGCCCAGGATCATCAGGGCCGGCTGGGCGAAGTTGATCACCTCGGTGGCGCGGTAGATGATCACGAAGCCGACACCCAGCAGGGCGTAGACGGCGCCGGTGCCGAGCCCGCCGATGATGGCGGCGACGAACGTCTCCATCAGACGCCCGCCGTCTCGTTCTGCGGCGTGATGATCGAGGTGAGGTCGCCGCCGGCCAACCGGTCGGTGCCGGCGTACATGTCGTCCACAAGGGTGTCGAACAGCGACATCAGCGACGAGCGCTTGACCTTCTGGGTCGCCGTGAGCTCGCCGTCCTCGTGGTCGAGGGACTTGGGGATCATCCGGAACTTGCGGATGTTCTCCACCCGCGCGTACCGCTCGTTGACGTCGCGGACGATGCCCTGCACGAGCTTGATCACCTCCGCCTTCTCCGAGAGGTCGCGGTAGGTCGTGTACGGGACGCGCTGGGCCTGCGCCCACGAGCCGACGGTGTCTTCTTCGATGCCGATGAGCGCGGTCAGGTACGGCTTCTTGTCCCCGATCACGATGGCCTCGCGGATGAAGGGCGACGACTTGAGCGAGTTCTCGATCTCCGAGGGCGAGATGTTCTTGCCGCCGGCGGTGATGATGATGTCCTTGATGCGGTCGATGATCTTGACGTGCGTGCCGTCCACCCATTCACCGACGTCGCCGGTGTGCAGCCACCCGTCCGCGTCGATCGTCTCGGCGGTCGCGTCGGGCTTGTTCCAGTAGCCGGCGAACACGCCGGGGTGGCGGGTGAGGATCTCGCCGGTGACCTCGTCGATGCGTACCTCGGTGCCGGGCTGCGCCTCGCCGACGGTGCCCAGCTTGATGCGACCGGCGCGGTTGGTGGTGGCGATCGCGGAGTTCTCCGTCATGCCGTAGAGCTCGTTGATCACCACGCCCATGCTGAAGAAGTAGAAGAGCACCTCCGGGGCGATGGGGGCGGCGGCCGAGGACGCTGCGCGCACCTTGCGCAGGCCGACACGGTCGCGCAGCGCCCGGAACAAGAAGAGGTACCCGAGCGCGTACATCATCCGGGTGACGAAGGTGTGCGAGCCGCCGTTGGCGACCAGGCGGTTCGCCATGCTCTCGCCGACCTTCATCCAGAAGCCGTAGTTGGCCTTCTTCAGCCGTGACGCCGACATCATCTTGATCTCGATGCTGGCCTTGAGCTTCTCCCAGATACGGGGCACGGCGAAGAACAGCGTGGGCTGCACCTCGCGCAGGTTGGTCGTCACCGTCTCGATCGACTCGGCGAAGTGCACCAGCACACCGGCAGAGGCGTTCGTCCAAGTGGTGATCGCCCGCTCGGCCACGTGGCACAGCGGCAGGTAGGAGAGGATCACGTCGTCCGGTGCCGGGGGAGGCTGGTAGATGCCGCCACCGTCGGCGATCACGCCGGTGGCGAAGCCCACGTTGGCGTTGGAGAGCATCGCTCCCTTGGGTGGACCGGTCGTGCCGGACGTGTAGACCAGCGTGACGACGTCGCTCGGCTTGGCGGCCGCGGCGAGCGCGTCCAAGGCGTCGGGGTTCGCCTCGCGGTGGCCGCGCCCCCGCTCGACGAAGTCGGTCCAGCTCATCAGCTTGGGGTGGTCCATCGAGGCGACCCCGCGTGGCTCGAGGTAGACGATCCACTCCAGCTCAGGGCAGTCGGCCTCGACCTCCAGGGCCTTGTCGACCTGCTCCTGGTCTTCGGCGACGAGGATGCGCGAGCCGGAGTCGCGCAGCAGGTACGACACCTCGGCCGGGGGGTTGGTGGGGTAGAGGCCCACCGTGATGCCCCGCACGGCGATCGTGCCCAGGTCGCTGAACAACCACTCCGGCCGGTTCTCGGAGTGCACGGCCACGCGGTCGCCGGGCTCGATCCCCAGCGACAGCAGGGCGTGGCCGACGAGTGAGACCGTGTCGGCGTACTCGGCCCAGGTGATGTCTTGCCAGATGCCCAGACGCTTGACGCGCATCGCGACAAGGTCCGGCTGCTTCTCGGCCCGCTCGTGGACCATGGTGACGAGCGTGCGTGTCGGACCGGTCTGCGGGGCGGTGGTCTGCGCGTGCGTCGGGGTGCTCATCAGGTCTCCTCGCCCAGGTATGCCTTGATCACTGCCGGGTCGGCCTGCACCTGCGCCGGGGTGCCCAGCGAGATGCGCTCACCGAAGTCGACCACCATCACGCGGTCGGCCAGGTCCATGACCAGGCCCATGTCGTGCTCGACCAGGATCATGCTGATGCCGAGCTCTGCCCTCACGTCGAGGATGAACCGGGCCATGTCCTCGGTCTCCTCGACGTTCATGCCGGCGACCGGCTCGTCCAGCAGCAGCACGCTCGGGGCCATGGCCAGGGCCCGGCCGAGCTCGACCCGCTTCTTCACGCCGTAGGGGAGCATCCCGACCGGGAAGGCCCGGTAGGCCTCGATCTCGAGGAAGTCGACGAGCTCCTCGACCACGCTGCGCGTCGCCACCTCCGCCCGCTTGGCCTTGCCGCGAAAGAGGAATCCCGAGGCGATCGAGTACGACAGGTGGTTGTGCCGACCGAGCGCGAGGTTGTCGACGACGCTGAGGTTGTCGAACAGCTCGATGTTCTGGAACATCCGCGCCACACCGAGGCGGGAGATCTTGTCCGGGGCCATGCCGACGATCTCGGTGCCGCCCATCGTGATCGACCCCTCCTGCGGCCGGTACACGCCGGAGATGCAGTTGAAGATCGACGTCTTGCCCGCGCCGTTCGGCCCGATGATGGCGAACAGCTCGTCGGGGTTCACCTCGAACGAGATGTCGGTGAGGGCGTGCGTGCCGCCGAAGCGCAGAGTGAGGTTCTTGGCTTCGATGACGGGTCGACCGTCCTGAGCTTGTCCAGCGCCGTTGCCGAGGACGGCGCGCAGCGACTCCGAGCTCGTACGCATCAGCTCAACCACCTCTTGCGTCGCCGGTAGTGCTTGACGTTGCGGAACGACGACTCCTCGTCGCCGCGCAGACCCAGGTAGAACTCGCGGATGTCCTCGTCCTCGCGCAGCTGCGCGGCGGGGGCGTCCATGACGATGCGTCCGGTCTCCATCACGTAGCCGTGGTCAGCGATCGCCAGCGCCATCGCCGCGTTCTGCTCCACGAGCAGCACGGAGGTGCCCTGGGCGTTGATGCTCACGACCAGGTCGCGGATCTGCTGCACCACCAGTGGGGCCAGGCCCAGGGACGGCTCGTCCAGCAGCAGGTACTTCGGCTTGGCCATCATCGCCCGACCGATGGCGAGCATCTGCTGCTCCCCGCCGGAGAGGTAGCCGGCCACCTGCTTCTTGCGGTCGGCCAGCACCGGGAACAGGCTGTAGACCCGCTCGGCGTTCTCGGTCACCTCGGCGCGGGCCGAGGTGTGCCCACCGATGCGCAGGTTCTCCTCCACGGTGAACTCGGAGAACACGCGACGCCCCTCCATCACCTGGCCGACGCCCGCCGCCACCGTCTGCGGGGCGTCGAGGGTGGAGATCGCCGTGCCGTCCAGGCTCACCGAGCCCTTGGTGATCTTGCCGCGGTGGATGTCCAGCAGGCCGGTGATCGCCCGCAGCACCGTCGTCTTGCCCGCACCGTTCGCACCGAGCAACGCCACGATCTGGCCTTCCGGCACCTGCAGGCTGACGCCCTTGAGGACGAGGACGACGTCTTCGTACACCACTTCGAGGTTCTCGACCGCGAGCATGACCACCCTTTGGGATCGAACCGTTACCAGATTTGTGTCTCCGCAATCTTGCAGAACCTATCGGACGAACGGTAAGAACTCATAGCGGCAGTGCCAACTGCCAGTGACAGGAGGACAGGAACATGGTGAGAGCAAGACTGATGCGCACGATCGCCGTTGTGGGGACGGGGGCCCTGGTGCTGACCGCGTGTGGCGGTGACGGCGACGAGGCCGCAGACGGCACGCCCGACGCGGGCGGGGAGGCTGCCACGGAGATCGTGACCGCCGAGGGTGTGACCGCGGAGCCGTGCCCGGACTCGGCGAACGCCGACAACGGCTGCATCTACCTGGGTGTCATCTCCGACCTGACCGAGGGGCCGTTCGCTCCCTTCGGTACCGAGCTGGTCAACGGACAGACCGACTTCTGGGACCGGGTGAACGACGCCGGCGGCATCGGCGGCTACGACGTCAACATCACCGAGTACACCAAGGACGCGAAGTACAACCCGCAGGAGCACAGCCAGGCGTACCGCGAGATCGAGCCGGAGATCCTGGCGCTCGCCCAGACGCTGGGCACGACCCAGACCCAGGGCATCCTCGCCGACATGGAGGCCGACAACGTCATCGGCGCCCCGGCGACCTGGTGGTCGGGCTGGAACTTCGCCGAGGAGGACGACGGACGCCTGCTGGAGTCCGGGGCCTCCTACTGCATGATGGCCCTGTCGGGCCTGGACTGGTACGCCGAGGCAGAGGCTGAGCCGACAAAGGTTCTCGCTGTGGGCTTCCCCGGCGACTTCGGCGGCGACTACGCCGGTGGCTTCGAGGCGTGGGCGGAGGCGAACGGAGTCGAGTACGGCGGGTTCGTCGAGACCGGCCCGAACGCCTCGGTCGGCAACCAGGACGCTGCCGTGCAGCAGATCCTGTCCTCGGACGCCGACGTGGTCGGTCTGGCCGTCGGGCCCGGCGAGACCGCCGAGATCGTCGGCAAGGCAGCCGCTGGTGGCTTCACCGGCAAGTTCCTGGGTGCGGCTCCCACGTGGAACCCCGCGCTGCTGGGCACCGAGGCCGCTCCGGCTCTGGAGGCGCTGTTCTTCAACATCTCGACGCACGAGACCTTCGGCAGCGACACGCCGGCGCACGCGGCGATGGCCGAGGCCAAGGGTGACGAGGTGCCGTCCAACGACGCCTACACGTTCGGCTGGATCTGGCAGTACCCGCTCAAGGCCGCTCTCGAGGCTGCGGCGGCGAACGGGGACCTGACCCGTGAGGGTCTGAACTCGGTGACCGACGGCCTCGCCGTCGACTTCGAGGGCTCGCTGCCCGACGCAACGCTCGGCGGCGACGTCGATCGCAGCATCACGGCCAACAAGGTCGACCCGGAGGCAGCACTCGGCATCAGCACCCTGGCGACCGCGTACGTCGGTCCCACCGCTGAGGCCTTCGCCTACGACGGCCCCTGCTTCACCGGCTAGGCAACGCCGCTCCCGGCGAAACGATCACGTTGACGTGGTCGTTGGGGGGTTTCCAAGGCAGATCTGCCGCGGAAACCCCCCATTTGCCTTGGAAGGTGCCCCTGTCGGCTGAAACCCGCACGCGCGGGGGACGCCTCAGGAGGCGGCGAGGTCGTGCAGGCCGGTCGAGATGCCGGCCAGCAGCACGTCCACGTCGGCCGCGTACAGCCCGTCGCCGGTGACGCCGAAGCCCAGCGTGCCGTCGTGCGACACGACCCCCACGGTGATGCGAAGGTGGCCGTCGACGGGGATGACCGGGTGCATGTGCTCGATGCGCCGACCCGCGACGTAGAGCGGCACCTGGATGCCGGGGACGTTGGTGACCAGCGTGTCGGCGAACCACTCCGGCACCCAGGTGGCGTGCTCGACGACCACCTCTTGGACGGGGCCCGGGACGAGGTGGTCGGCCAGCGAGATCAGGGCGGCGCCGACCATGGGCGTGCCGGCATGGATCTGCCACCGCGTCGACGCCCCGATCGCGTGCACGCGCTCGCCCGGCGTCATGTCGCCGACGGGCAGGTCTGTCCACGCTGCACTGAGCCGGTTGTCGGCATGGTCGTCGACCGCGGGTCGAAGCGACACCGGGATCACGCACCGCAGGGTGCGCTGTGCCGTCTGCTCCCCCCGGCCCACGAGCAGCGCGCGGTAGCCGTTCGCGACGGCTGCGAGGATGACGTCGTTGAGGCTCGCGCCGTGGCGCTTCTTCGCCGCCTTCGCCAGTGCCAGGTCTTCGGTGCCGAAGACCCAGCGGCGTCGTCCGGACAGCGGCCCGGTCAGCGAGCCGGGGGGACGGGGGGTCACGTCGGCCACCACATGCGCGGCCTCGGGTGCGTGCTTGATCGCCGACGCCACGGCGGTGACGGCGCCCTCGATGGCCCGGCCGATGCGTCCCGGCAGGTGCGTCGGCCGGCCGTAGCCCCCCGAGGTCACCGGTAGCGCCCCCGACATGGCGGCATCGGCCAGCGTCGGCCCGCCGTCGGGCTGGGTGTCCATCAGGTGACCCATGACCGCCCGCGACGCGATGCCATCGGCGACGGAGTGGTGCAGTCGCCAGACGAACGCCCACTGGCCGTTCGCCAGCCCCCGCACCACGAGCGCCTCCCAGAGCGGCCGTGAGCGGTCCAGCGGCTGCTCGACGAAGGCCGACACCAGGTCGGCGAGCTCGTCCGGGTCAGCCCCGATGCGCACCGCCCGCACGTGGCGTCGCAGGTCGGGCATACCGGCGTCGCGCCACTGCGGGCGGCGCACCGACGAGTCCTGGTCGAGCACCCAGCGCAGCCCGGGTGCCCGCTCGATGCGCTCGGCCACCATCGCGCGCACCTGGGCCACCGGCGGGGCAGGACCGTCGATGACGCTGAGCAGCCCGGGCGCGAGTGCCGGCCCACCCTTCTCCATCTCCAGCCAGACGGCGTCGAGCGCGTGCAGACGGGTCATGTCGGTGGACCTCCCTCCGGTGCGGCGTTCGGTCACAGTAGGCCCGTCCCGAGGCCCCCGCTGCGCAAGCGGGCACTCGCTACGGTGGCGCTGTGAGCGTGGACGGGGAGTCGAACGGCCTCGTGCCGACGGGTGTGTTCGCCGACATCGCCGAGGCGGTGGCCCGGCTGATCGAGCTCGCGGGCATCATCATCCTGGTTGTCGGTGGCCTGCTCACCGCCTACTGGGCGCTGCGCGACGCCCTGGCGGGGGAGAAAGCCTACGAGCGCGCCCGGCGATCGTTCGGACGCGTGCTGCTGCTCGCGCTGGAGGTGCTCGTCGCCGCCGACATCGTGCAGACGGTGGCGGTCGAGCTGACCGTGGAGAGCATCGCCACCCTCGGGCTGCTGGTGCTCGTGCGCACGGTGCTGAGCTTCTCCCTGTCGGCCGAGCTCGAAGGCATCGTGCCGTGGCGCCGCGCGGAGTTCGAGGCGGCGCAGGCCGCTAGACGACCACCGTCCACGGATCCACCCGTCGAGCTGTGACCAGGCCCGCCGTCACGTAGGGGTCGGCGCCGGCGTAGGTCTCGACGGCCTCGGGACCGACGTCTGCGAACACGAACAGGGCGCCGGTGGGGGGTGACCCGACGGCTCCGACGTTGAGCAGGTCGCCGCGCTCCTTGGCGGCCTGCGCATGCTCCAGGTGCGCCGGACGCACGGGGTCGCGCCGGTCGAGGATGTCGGGCACGTAGTCGTAAGTGAGCACGAGATAGGTGCCGGGGTCGAGTGAGGGCAACGTCATGCCCGCATGATCACACGACCTCGCTAGGCTCAGGCGTACCAACGATCGTCGCAGGAGGTTCGAGTGTCTGCAGCCGCCCCATCCGGACGTGATGACCTAGGTCACCTGATTCTCATGGCCTCCGCCGCGGTCGACGACCTTCCGTGGAAGTCGTTGGGCGACAGCCAGGGTGTGTCGCACAAGGTTCTGTGGCGCTCCGGTGACGTCGTTCTCGGGCTGTTCCGGCTCGACCCGGGCGCGGTGAACCCGTCGCATGTGCACCAGGGGGCGCATCACCACTTCCTCGTCACCCAGGGCACGGCGCGCATCGTCGACCGTGACCTCGACGCGGGCTCCTACGCCTACATCCCACCCGGTGTCGCGCACGAGGTCGCGGCTGTGGGTGACGAGGGGTGCACGCTCTTCTACACCTATCGGCCGGTCGAGATCCCGATCGGTTCGGGCAGCTCGCCCATGGACGACACCTGGGGTGCCGCCGGCTGACGACGCCGCCGCACCTCCTTCTCCACCGCGGCGACAGCCGGGGCGACGAGCGCGAGCACCACGGCCCCGACCCACTGCCCGCCGGTCAGGCTGGTGGTCTGCAGCCACCCCTGCGCCGCCTCGAGCTCGACGGAGAGCACGAGCAGCGCTGCCCCGCCGGTGATCCAGGCCAGGTAGGGGAAAGGCGGTCCGTCGAAGGACGGTCCCGGGTCGCGTCGCGCCGTCCAGCCCAGCCCCAGAGCGGCAAGGGCGGACACGACGAAGGCCATCGTCATCGACACCGACGGGCCGTCCAGAGACGGCTCGTCCGGGCCGAGCACGAGCGGGATCGTCGCCGAGACGGCCAGCACGAGGCCCACGGTCGCCCAGCGGATCACGGTGCCTCGGTTGACCACACGTGCGTCAGAGGCACGCGGCGGGCGGTCCATGATCGTGGGGTCGACCCCGTCGGAGATGATCGCCAGCACGGGGAACACCCCGATCACGAAGTTGACGAACAGCAGCATGCCGGGGGTCAGTGCGGCTCCGCTGTTGATGTTGAACACCGTGGCGATGATCATCAGCAGCAGGACGCCGAAGAGTCCCTGCAGCTGGTAGCGCAGGTACGCGCTGATCTTGCCGTAGATGTCGCGGCCCAGCTCGATGGCCTTCACGAGGGTGGCGAAGTTGTCGTCGGTGAGAATCATCTTGGCGGCCTGCTTCGTCACCTCGCTGCCCGAGCCCATGGCCACCCCGATGTCGGCCTGCTTCAGCGCGGCGGCGTCGTTGACGGCGTCGCCGGTCATCGCGACCACCGTGCCGTCGCGCTGCATGAGCTCGACGAGTCGTAGCTTGTCCTCCGGCGCCACACGGCCGAACACGTGCAGGTGGTCGAGGCGGTCCAGCAGCTCCTCGTCGGTCGCCCGCTGAAGCTGTGACCCGGTGATGATGCCGTCGGCGAGCCCGAGGTCGTCAGCGATCGCCCGGGCCGTGATCGCGTGGTCGCCGGTGATCATCCGCACGTCGATGCCCGCCCGCAGCGCCGTGGCGACGGCTGTCTTGGCCGAGGGGCGCAGCGGGTCGATGATGCCGACGAGTGACACGAACACGAGGTCGTCGACGTACGACATGGGGTCGGCCGCTACGGCGTCGCGCTCGTCCTCGGCGATGAAGCGCACCGCGAACGACAGCACGCGCAGGCCGCGTCCGGACAGCGACGCGTTCGCCGCTTCGACCTCGGCACGAACGCGCTCCAGCGGGACGACCTCTCCGTGCCACAGAGCCTGCGAGCAGCGGTCGAGCACCACGTCCGGCGCTCCCTTCACCGCCTCGACGACCCGCTCGGACGCGTCCCGGCGGGGCGCCTCGTGGAACGTCGCCATGAACTTGTAGGCGGAGTCGAAGGGCACCTCGGCCAGTCGTGGCACCTCGCGCCGAGTCACCTCGGCGTCCACGCCGATCTTGGCCGCCAGCACCACCAGCGCCGCCTCGGTGGGGTCGCCGACCACGGTTCCGGAGTCGGAGACCGTGGCGTCGCTGCACAGGGTCAGCCCGAGTGCGAGCGGTGTGAAGTCGGGCACCTCGTCGTCGGCCGTGTGCAGGATCGCGCCGACCTTCTCGTAGCCGCTGCCCTGCACGCTGTACCAGCTGCCGCCGGTGAGCATCGACACGGCGGTCATCTCGTTCATCGTGAGCGTGCCGGTCTTGTCGCTGTTGATGGCACTCGTCGACCCGAGCGTCTCGACGTCGGTCAGGTTCTTGACCACTGCCTTCGCGTCGGCGAGGCGACGCGCGCCGCTGGAGAGCATGGCCTGGACGAACGTGGGCAGGCCGGTCGGGATCGCCGCGATCGCGGTCGACACCGCCAGCAGCACCAGGGTGCTGAACTCCAGCTCGCGAAACCAGCCGACGACCACGATGACGGCGACCGCCAGCCACGAGATCAGGCCCAACCACCTGGTGACCCCGTCGAGCTCCTTCTGCAGCGGCGACTTGGTACGGGTGACGGACGTGAGCAGCCCGGCGATCTTGCCCATCTCGGTGCCCGAGCCGGTGGCGGTCACCATCAGCGCGGCCGTCCCGCGCGTGACCGACGTGTTCTGGAACAGCATGTTCGACCGGTCCCCGAGCGGGACGTCGTCAGAGTCCAGCGTCGAGGCGTCCTTGGCCACCGGCGCGCTCTCGCCGGTGAGTGCGGCCTCGGCGACCTCCAGCGTCGCCGACGTGGTGATCCGCCCGTCGGCCGGCACCAGGTCTCCGGCCTCGAGCATCACCAGGTCGCCGACGACGAGGTCCAACGCGTCGAGCTGCACGAGCGTGCCGTCGCGCAGCACCCGCGCCGAGGGCACCTGCAGCTGGTCGAGCGCGGCCACGCTCGCCTGCGCCTTCATCTCCTGGTTCGTCCCGAGCACGACGTTCAACAGCACCAGGGCTCCGACCAGCAGCCCGGTCGACGCCTCGCCGATCGCGAGGCTGATCAGGGCGACCACCACCAGCATGACGTTCATCGGGTCGGCAAGCTGAGCGGCGGCGATCGAGAGGCGTGACGGCGGCGGCTCCTTCGGGATCGAGTTGGGCCCGTCCTCCTTCAGCCGCCGGGCCGCGTCCGCTCCGGACAGGCCGACCGACGGGTCGGTGCGCAGCGACGTGGCGGCCTGGCTGACGTCGACGGCGTACCAGGCGCGATCGTGCGACGTGGTGCCGGTGCTCATGGAGCCTCCCAGGGTCGGCAACGTTCCCCAAGCCTAGGTGCGGGCCGCGCCGTCGTCCGAGGAGTCGGTGTCGACCAGCGGCGGACGGCCGAGTGTGTGACAGTCTGGCCGCGTGGCGCTCGACCAGGCTCGTCAGTCGGCGGGCCGCCGCTTCAGGACAGCCCGCGACCGGGCCGCGGCCCGTCGCGCCCGAGCCGAGAATCGAACGGCGGACGGACGCCTGCGCGCGCCGAGCGGGGCCCTGGCCACGCCTCGGACGGTCGGCGACGACACCGTGCACGGGTCGGGGGAGCCCGGTCCGGCGCCGTCGCCGGACGACCTGGTGCCGAGCAGCATCCGCTACGCCGCCGCCTGGTCGTGGCGCATCCTGCTCATCACTGCTGCCGTCGCGCTGCTCGGCTGGGTCGCCTGGCAGCTCAGGGTGGTCACGTTCCCGCTGGTGGTCGCCCTGCTGCTGGCGGCGTTGCTGGCTCCCACGGTGTCGCGGCTGACCCGGGCGGGGTGGCGGCGCGGTGCCGCCGCCGGAGTCGTTCTCGCCGGGTTCGTCGTCGTGCTGATCGGCGTGCTGACGGTCGTCGGCCAGCAGGTGGGCGGGCAGTTCGGGCAGGTGGCGACCGAGGCGCAACGGGCCATCGAGCAGATCCAGGACTGGCTGGCCACCGGGCCGCTCAGCCTCAGCGAAGACCAGATCAGCAACCTCGTCGACCAGGTCAGCTCGGCCATCACGTCGAACCAGGACCGTCTCGCCTCTGGTGCGTTGTCCACGGCGGGAGCGGCCGCCGAGGTGTTCGCCGGGTTGGCGATCGCCTTGTTCGCGCTGTTCTTCTTCTTGTTCGACGGGCGGAACATCTTCGAGTGGTGCCTGTCGTTGGTGCCTCGCTCGTTTCGCGGCGACGCCGACCAGGCCGGCCAGGCTGCGTTCGGCACCCTGATCGCCTACGTGCGCAGCACCGTCCTGGTGGCGACCTTCGACGGTGTGGTCGTGACGATCTGGCTGCTCATCCTGTCCGTGCCGCTGGCGCTCCCGCTGGGTGTGCTGGTGTTCTTCGGCGCCTTCATCCCACTGGTGGGCGCGTTCCTGTCCGGCGCGGTGGCGGTGCTGGTCGCGTTCGTCACCCAAGGCTTCGTCGTCGCGCTGCTCGTGCTGGCGGGCATCATCGCCATCCAGCAGATCGAGGGAAATCTGTTCGCCCCGCTGGTCATGGGGCGCATGGTGCGCATCCATCCCTTGGCCATCGTGCTGGCGATCTCTGCCGGGGGGATCGTGTTCGGCATCATCGGGGCCATCGTCGCGGTGCCGCTGGTCGCCGTGCTGCACACCGTCGCGACGTACCTGCGCTCCCGGGGCGGCGAGCCGGATGGCCCGAGCGAGGCTGCCGGGCCGGACGAGCCGGGGGACGGCGCGTCCGGCTCCGCGACCGTCGTGTCGACGGCGGACGGCCCGTCCGACCTGTCCGCCCCCGTGGCCCCGCGGGGCGCTGTCGAGGGGTAGCGTCGCCACGCGCCCACAGCGGGTGCAGGTGGCGGGACGAGGTGCGCTCATGGCTGACTGGTTCGGGGTCCGATGCGTGTTCCACGACCCGGAGGGCACCTACGAGGAGCGGGTGACCATCTGGCAGGCCGGCACGTTCGACGAGGCGGTGCTGCTCGCCGAGGCCGAGGCCACCGAGTACGCCGCTGACGTCGGGGCGAACTTCCTCGGTTTCGCGCAGGCCTACGTCATGCCGGAGGAGCCGAGCAGTGGCGCCGAGGTGTTCTCGCTGCTGCGCGACAGCGACCTCGATCCCGACGAGTACCTCGACGCCTTCTTCGACACCGGCGACGAGCGTGAGGCCTCGCTGGACGACGAGGACGAGGACGAGGACGACGAGGACGACGACTGATCCGCGACCACAGGTCGCGGGCCTCAAGGCGGCATCTGGGTAGCCAGAGCTACCTGTGCTGCACCGCGACGGCTGGTGCTTCGCCGACGCCGGGCTCGCGGGGCGATCGCCGCCCCTACTCGCGGGAGAGCAGAAGCCGGGGCAGTTCGCGTAGGGAGTGGATGCGTGCGGGTTCGTCGAGCGCGTACTGGTCGCCCACGTGCAGCGCGTGGCAGACGTCGACGTCCAAGACCTCGCAGGCATCGCGGTAGGTGGAGAGCTCCGGCTTGGCGGCACCCAAGCTCTCGGCTGTGAAGACGTGGCTGAACCGTCGTTGGAGTCCGACCGCTTGGAGCTTGGCGTGTTGCTGCTCGTTCGTGCCGTTGGTCAGGACGGCGGTCGTGACCGGCCCGTGAGATCTCGTCCGTTCACGCAGCCTCGTAGTGGCGAAGGTAGGTGCCGGCGAGGTCGAAGATCACGGCTCGGACCCGAGTCATCAGTCGCCCGGTTGACCTGACCGAATCAGTCCGAGCGCCTCGTCGTGCAGCAGGCTGTTGGTGGCCAACGCGTTGCCGCCGAAGGGGCCGGGCTGCCCACGCAGGTCGGTGAACGTTCCGCCTGCCTCGGTGACCACCGGTACCAGGGCGGCCATGTCGTGCAGGGCCAGCTCAGGTTCGGTCGCGATGTCGACCGCTCCCTCGGCGAGCAGCATGTACGACCAGAAGTCCCCGAACCCGCGGGTGCGCCAGCACTCGTCCAGCAGCGGCTCGAGCCGCTCGGTGCGCTGCCCCCACCCGCCGAGCGAGGCGTAGCTCAGGTAGGCGTCGGCGGCTCGGCTCACCGCCGACACGTGGCATCGGCGAGGGACCGACCCGGCGAAGGTCGTCCAGGTGCCCTGCCCGGCGCTCGCCCACCATCGGCGGCCCAGCGCGGGGGCGCTGACCATGCCGAGCGGCACCTGGTCGCCGACGACCAGCCCGATCAGGGTCGCCCAGACCGGGACGCCGCGAAGGTAGTTGGCCGTGCCGTCGATGGGGTCGATCACCCATGTGCGCCCGTCGAGCGCACCGCCTTCCTCCTCACCGAGGATCGAGTCGTGGGCGCGGTGCTCGGCGAGCAGCCTTCGCACCGCCCGTTCGACCGCCCGGTCGGCGTCGGTGACCGGCGTGGTGTCGGGCTTGGTGCTCACCACCAGGTCGGCGGCGAGAAACCGGTCGAGGGTGATGCGGTCGGCCTCGTCGGCCAGCGCGTGCGCCAGGTCGAGGTCAGCGGCGAGGTCGGAGTCGGCAGGTTCAGCGGCCACGTCGCCGCAGCGTAGCGAGCGCCGGTCGCGACGATCGCGGGCATACTCGGCGCCCGTGAACGAGATACTCGGCCTGCCCCTGCACCCGTTGGTGGTGCACGCAGTCGTGGTGCTCGTGCCGATGGTGGCGGTGGGGACGGTGGCAGCGGCGGTGAGCCGCCCATGGTTCGACCGGTTGCGCCTGGTGCTCGCGGGGCTGGCGGTCGGTGCCGCCGCCGCCGGCTTCGTCGCCCGCTCGTCGGGGGAGTCGTTGCTGCGCCGCGTCCCCGGGTCGCCCGAGGTGGCGAGCCACGCGAACGTCTCCGACGCTCTGCCCTGGCTGCTCCTGCCGGCCGCTGCCCTGGTGCTGGCCTGGGCGCTGGCCGGGCCGCAGCATCGTTGGCACCGGGTGCTGTCGGTGATCGTGGCGGTCGTCTGGGTCGGGGCCACCGTCTGGACGGTGCTGGCCGGGCACTCCGGGGCCGTGTCGGTGTGGGGCGATCTGTGACGATGGATCACCAGCCGAGCGGGTGCTAGAAGCCGTCGTCGGCCTCGTCCCGGGCAGCCAGCAGGCGGCGCAGGGAGTCCAGCCGCGGTGCGCTCGCCTGACCGGCGCGCACCCAGGCGTCCAGCGCACACGAGTCGTTCAGGTGGTCGCACCCGCGGGGGCAGGCCTCAGCCCCGGCGGCGAGGTCGGGGAACGAGCGCAGCACCCGGCCGAGGTCGACGTGGGCCAGGCCGAACGAGCGCACCCCTGGGGTGTCGATCACCCAGCCACCGTCCGGCAGGGCCAGGGCGATGGCCGAGCTGGACGTGTGCCGGCCGCGTCCGGTGACCGGGTTGACCCCGCCGACTGCACGCTCGGCGTCCGGCACGAGCGCGTTGACCAGGGTCGACTTGCCGACCCCGCTCGGGCCGACCAGCACGCTGCGGTGGCCGTTCAGCAGGTCACGAAGGGCAGCGGGGCTCTGGTCCCGCCGGATCCCCACCACCGGCACGTCCAGGGCGGAGTAGGTGGCCAGGAGGTCGTCCGGAGGCGCCAGGTCGGTCTTGGTCACCACGAGCAGGGGCGCGAGCCCGCCGTCGTAGGCGGCCACGATGCATCGGTCGATCAGCCGCGGGCGGGGCTGCGGGTCGGTCGCGGCGGTGACGATGCCGAGCACGTCGGCGTTGGCGACGATCACCCGCTCGACGGGGTCGGTGTCGTCGGCGGTCCGGCGCAGCGTGGTCGAGCGCGGCTCGACCCGCACCAGGCGGGCCAGGGTGCCGGTCTCGCCGCTGACGTCGCCGACCAGCCCCACCCGGTCACCGACCACGACACCGCCTCGACGCATCTCTCGCGCACGAACCGCGGTGACCTCTGGGCCGGGTCGTCCGTCGACCTCCTCGACCCGGCAGGTGTAGCGGCCCCGGTCGACTGTGGTCACCCGAGCCGCGACGGCGTGCTCGTGCGTCGGACGGCGTTTGCTTCGCGGGCGAGAGTTGCGCCCGGACGCCCGCGCGTGCAGGTCGTCCTCGTAGTGCTCGTAGTCGCGACCCGTCCGGCTGCTCACGCAAGCATCGCCTGCCAACGCCGTGGGAAGTCCGGCATGGTCTTGGTGGTCACGCTGACGTCGTCCACGGCGACGCCGGTGACGGCCAGACCGAGGATGGCCGCGAAGGTCGCCATCCGGTGGTCGCCCTCCGTCGCCACGGTGCCGCCGTGCAAGGGCGTCGGGGTGACGTGCACCCCGTCGTCGGTCTCCGCGACCCTGCCACCGAGCGCCCGCAGGGCGCGGCTCAGAGCGGCGAGCCGGTCGGTCTCGTGCCCGCGCAGGTGCGCGACGCCGGTGATGATCGTCTCGGAGTCGGCGAGCGCGGCGAGAGCCACGATCGTCGGCACGAGCTCACCCACCGACGACATGTCGGTGCGCCCCAGCCCGGTGATCGTCTCGGGCCCGCTCAGCGTGAGCGCGCCGCCCTCGGCCACCACCTCGGCGCCGAGGCGGCCCAGCAGGTGCAGCAGCTCGTCGGACGGTTGCGTCGTGTGCTCCGGCCAGCCGGGCACCCGCACCACCCCGCCGGTGGCCAGGGCGGCCGCCAGGAAGGGCGCGGCGTTGGACAGGTCCGGCTCGACGGTCACGTCGCCGCCGGACGCGACACCCGGGCGCACCGTCCAGGTGGTCGGGGTGGGCTGCGCGACGTCCAGACCCCGCGCGCGCATCGTCTCGACGGTCATCGTGATGTGCGGAGTGCTCGGGGGGACGCCGACCGCGTGCAGCCTCAGCCCGTCGGCGAATCGGCATCCGGCCATCAGCAGGCCGGAGACGTACTGGCTGGACTCCCGGGCGTCCACCTCGACCGTGCCGCCCACCACCTGTCCGGCTCCGTGCACGGTGAACGGAAGCCCGGTCGCGTCGTCCGGCGAGACGGTCACGTCGAGCGCGCGCAGCGCGTGGAGCAGACCGGCCATGGGCCGGGCGTGGGCGCGGGTGTCGCCGTCGAAGCCCACGGCCGCGTCGGCGAGCGCCGCCAGCGGTGGGACGAAGCGCATGACGGTGCCCGACAGCCCGCAGTCGACGTCGCCGCGGGCCGGGCGCTGAGCCGGCCGTACCGTCCACGGCCCGGCACTCGGCGTCTCGACGTCCGCGCCGAGCGTGCGCAGCGCGTCGGCCATGAGCAGCGAGTCGCGGGCGACCAGGGGGTTGTGCAGCGTGGTGGGCTCGTCGGCCAGTGCAGCCAGCACCAGGTGCCGGGCCATCAGGGACTTGGACGCGGGAACCTCGACGGTGGCGTCGACCGCGGCGTGGGCCACCGGCGCGCGCCACGACGAGGGTTCGCTCACCGGCCCAGTGTCTCGCACGGCCCGGCGTTGTAAGAATCACCTCCATGTGTGGGCGATACGCAGCCAGCCGGTCACCGGACGACCTCGTCACCGAGTTCGAGGTGGAGCGCGACGAGACCGACGGCGTCGTGCTGCCGGCCGACTACAACGTGGCGCCCACCAAGCAGGTGTACGCGGTGCTGACCCGCGCGCACCGCGACGAGCCCGAGCCGCACCGCGGGCTGCGCGTCGTGAGGTGGGGGCTGGTGCCGTCGTGGGCGAAGGATCCCTCGATCGGCAGCCGCATGATCAACGCCCGGCTCGAGACGGCGGCGCAGAAGCCGGCCTTTCGGCGGGCGTTCTCCCGCCGCCGCTGCCTGGTGCCCGCTGACGGCTACTACGAGTGGTACACCCCGACGACGACCGCGGGCTCCGGCAAGCCGCGCAAGCAGCCGTTCTACATCCACCGCCCCGACGGCCGGCCGCTCGCGATGGCCGGGCTGTACGAGTTCTGGCGTCCGTCCGACGCCGACCCGGACGACCCGGCGGCATGGCTGACCACGATGACGCTGCTGACCACGACGGCGCCGGACGACACCGGGCGCATCCACGACCGGGCACCGTTGATGATCGACGCCGACCACCACGCCGCCTGGCTCGACCCGCGCACGACCGACCCGAACGACGTGCTCGACCTGCTGGCTCCGGCGGCGCCGGGTCCGCTGGCGGCATACCCCGTGAGCACGCAGGTCAACAACGTGCGCAACAACGGGCCCGACCTCACCGAGCCGCTCCCGCCGGACGACGTGCTGGACCTGTCGTGACCGACACCAGCGAGTCGTCCCCAGCCCTGCGCGAGAGCCGGACCACCCGCGGGACCGCCCGGGTGCACGTCTGGAGCACCCCCGAGCCGCGGCGTCGCCTGCTGCTCGGGCACGGTGCCGGCGGGGGAGTGCAGGCCCCCGACCTGCTCGCCGTTGCTCAGGCCCTACCTGGCACGGGCACCGAGGTCTGGCTCGTGGAGCAGCCGTGGCGGGTCGCCGGGCGGCGCGTCGCCCCGGCCCCCACGACGCTGGACGAGGCGTGGGTGCAGGTGCTGGCGGACGTACCCCGAGACCTGCCCCTGCTGGTCGGCGGGCGCAGCGCGGGTGCCCGGGTCGCCTGCCGGACGGCGCTGGCTACCGGCGCGACGGGCGTCGTCGCCCTGGCGTTCCCGTTGCACCCGCCCGGCAAGCCGGAGAAGAGCCGGGCGGCGGAGCTGGACGGCGCAGGCGTGCCGGTGCTCGTCGTGCAGGGTGCGAACGACCCGTTCGGCCGTCCCGGCGAGATCGCCGCGGCCCCCGGACGCGCAGTGGTGAGCGTCGCCGGGGACCACTCGTTGCGCAGCGACACCGCAGCGGTCGTCGCCGCCGTCGCCGGCTTCGTCAGCCGATGGCCGTGACCGAGCAGACCCCGGAGGCCGGGCAGCCTTCTCAGACCGATCCGCCGGCAGGGTGCGGTGCGGTCGGGTCGGCGCTCTCTGCCCCGGCCTCACGGGCCAGGTAGTCCTCCATCACCAGGGGGTTGTCGAGGCAACGTCGGGCGGTCTGCAGCAGCGTCGACATCGACGCGACCTCTTCGACCTGCTCCTTGAGGAACCAGTGGGTGAACTGCTCGCCGAGGTAGTCGCCGTCGTCGCGGGCCGTGCGAATCAGAGCCTCGAACTGGGCGGTCACCTTGCGCTCCTGGGCCAGGGCGAGCTCGATCGGCTCGTCGATCGTGTCGAAGTCGTTGCGGACGTCGGGCACCCCGGGGATCGTCACCGGCGCGTCCCGGTCCATGAGGTACCGCACGATCATCATGGCGTGGTTGCGCTCCTCCAGCGCCTGGGCGTAGAAGTGCGCGGCCAGCCTCGGCAGCGCCTGCTGGTCGAACCACACCGCGATCGCCACGTACTGCTGGGACGCGCCGAACTCGTGCCCGATCTGCTGGCCGAGCAGGGAGTGGAACATCGACGGTGCGGGGGTGTCGCGTGGGGTGCTCACGAGACCAGCGTAGGAGCGGTGCGGGAATCGTCGCCACGCGTGCAGCGTTCTTGCCCACGCACGAGGACGGCACGAGGTTCGCGCCGCCGGGAAGGAGCGCCAGTGCTTCTGGCCGAACGAGCCACCGGTCTGCTCGGCGACGACTCCTCGCTGCCGGCGCTGCGGTCGACGTCTGCTCAGACGTCGTTACCCTGGTCTGTCGTGAGCCCTTCCGCGGTGCCGGCCGACGTCGAGACACCCGAGCAGCGAGTCGCCCGCTTCGAGCGGGACGCACTGGCGCACATCGACTCGCTCTACGGCGCGGCGCTGCGCATGACGCGCAACCCGACGGATGCCGAAGACCTCGTGCAGGAGACGTTCGCGAAGGCTTTCGCGGCGTTCCACCAGTACACCGACGGCACCAACCTCAAGGCGTGGCTGCACCGCATCTTGACCAACACCTTCATCAACACCTACCGCAAGAAGCAGCGCCAGCCGCTCCAGGCCAACACCGACGACGTCGAGGACTGGCAGATGGCCCGGGCCGAGGCGCACACCTCCGGCGGGCTGAAGTCGGCCGAGGTCGAGGCCCTGGAACGGCTGCCCGACCGCGACATCCGCGAGGCCCTGGCGGCGCTTCCGGAGGACTTCCGGATGGCGGTCTACTACGCCGACGTCGAGGGGTACGCCTACAAGGAGATCGCCGAGATCATGGGTACGCCGATCGGAACCGTCATGTCGCGCCTTCACCGCGGTCGCAAGCAGCTGCGGGCCCTGCTGAACGACTACGCGATCGACCGCGGCGTCATCCCCGGCGGCGCTGAGGGGGCCACGACATGAGCTGTGGCAGCCCGCACGAGACCGACTGCGGCGAGGTTCTTGCCCGCGTCTCGACCTTTCTCGACCACACGCTCGGCTCCGGGTCACCGGTCGACTACTCCGCCATCGAGCAGCACCTTCGTGAGTGCCAGCCGTGCCTGGACCAGTACGGCGTCGAGGTCGAAGAGCTCCAGGCTGCCGTGCGGGCCGTCCTGCAGCGCTGCTGCGGGCACGAGCACGCGCCCGACGAGCTGCGGCTGCGGGTCGTGCAGCGCATCCGCGTGTCGGTGACGCGCGAGACCCCCTGACCGTGCCTGCCACCTCGGGTGCCCCGGACGTCGTCCGGGCCGAGCTCGTCGGCAACGTCCTCGACGTGCTGGCAGTGCCCGGGCGTGCGGTCGCGCCGGGTGAGCCACTTGTGCTGCTGGAGTCGATGAAGATGGAGATCCCGGTGAGCAGCGAGCACGGGGGCACCGTGGTCGAGGTCGCCGTGTCGGTAGGGGATGTCGTGCAAGAGGGGGACGTGCTCGTCGTCCTATCGTGACGACCATGAGCAACCAGCCGCAGGTCGGAGCCACCGCCGAGATCGTCTACGAGGTCGGTGACGCCGACACCGCCGTCGCGTTCGGCTCCGGCGACGTGCCGGTGCTGGCCACGCCACGCCTGCTCGCCATGGCCGAGGAGTGCACGGTGCGGGCGGTGGCACCGTGGCTGGGCGGGCCGGCCACGTCCGTCGGCACCCGGGTCGAGCTCGACCATCTGCAGGCCTCGCCGGTGGGGCACAAGGTGGCCGTACGGGCCGCGTTGGTGCACGTCGACGGGCGCACGCTGCACTTCGAGGTGACCGCCGAGCACCCGGGCGACCGCCGCGTCGTCGGGCACGGCCGCATCACGCGCGTGATCGTCGACCGCGACGCCTTTCTCGGCCGCCTGTAGGCCGCGTGCGGCGAATGCCGCCGCGGGCGCTCAGACCCCGGTCGTCTTGCGCGGGTAGGCGACCTCGGGGTCGAGCAGCACGTTGACGACGTAGGTCGTCCCGGACGCCAGTCCGCGGGCCAGCGCGTCAGACAGCCCCGACGGGTCGGCCACCGTCTCGCCGTCCCCGCCCATGGCCTGGGCGATCACGTCGTAGCGGGTGTCGCGGCGCAGGTCGGCGAGCACGTCGTAGCCGTAGAGCATGCGCATCGGGTGCTTCTCGAGCCCCCACGCCCCGTTGTTTCCCACCACCACCAGCGTCGGCAGGTCGTGGCGCACCAGGGTCTCGAGCTCGGCCAGGGAGAACCCGGCCGCGCCGTCGCCGAGCAGCAGCACTCGCGGCGACTCCGGACGGACGACCCCGGCGCCGATTGCGGCACCGAGACCGGCGCCCAGGCACCCGTAGGGTCCCGGGTCGAGCCACCCGCCGGGCCGGGCCGGCTCGATGAACTTGCCCGACCACGACACGAAGTCGCCGCCGTCGGCGATCACGACCGTGTCGTCGCTCAGCAGCGGCAGCAGGGCACCGTAGACACGGGCGGGGTGGATGCCGCCGTCCGCCTCGGCCTCGAGCAGAGTCGTGTCGCGCTCGTTGGTCGCCGCGACGCCGGCGGCCAGGTCGTCCGACCAGCCCTGGCGCTCCGTGTGCGTGGGCTCGGCCTCCCAGGCGGCCAGCAGGTCGGTGAAGATGCGGGCCATCGACCCCGAGGCCGCCCCGGCCAGCGGCACGTGCGTGGCGACCTGCGACGGTGCGTCGGTGAGATGGACGACCGGCGCTGGGCTCTGCGGGTTTCCGAAGATGCCGTAGCCCAGCCTGAAGTCCAGGGGCGCGCCCGCGACGACGACGAGGTCGGCCCCGCCGAGGGCGGCCGAACGCGCCTTCGACACCAGCAGCGGGTGCCCGCCCGCCACGATGCCGCGTCCCATGCCGTTGGGCATGACCGGGATGCCGGTGGTCTCGACGAACCTCCGCGCGGCCTCGTCGGCGCCGTCGAGCCAGACGTCGGAGCCCAGCACGAGCACCGGACGGCTCGCGTGGGCCAGCAGCCGCGCGATCGCACGCACCGCGTCCGGGTCGGGCTCGGCCAGCCTCGCCTCCACAGCCGGTTGCGTCACGACGCTGGCGTGGCTGAACAGCTGGTCCATGGGCACGTCGACGAACGTCGGGCCGCGATGCGGCATCGTCGCCACCCGTAGCGCCTCGGCCACGGTCGGGTAGACCGCGCCGGCGTCACCGGCGGTCGCTGCCATCTTGGTCACCGGTTCGAGCAGGGGCGGGTGGTCGAGCTCCTGAAGCGCCCCGGTGCCCCACCGAAATGCGGGCGCCCGGCCTCCCATGACGAGCAGCGGCACGCCGGACGACTGCGCCTGGGTGACTGCGCTGATCGCGTTGGTCACGCCGGGGCCGGCCGTGACGGCGGCGAAGCCGGGTCTGCGGGTGAGCTTCGCGGCGGCCTCGGCGGCGAAGACCGCGGTCTGCTCGTGGCGCACGTCCACCATCCGCATGCCCGGCTCGGTGGTGGCTGCCGCGTCGTAGAGCGGGAAGATGTGGGCCCCCGACAGCGTGAAGAGCGCGTCGACGCCGTACGCCTGGGCTGCCGCGAGGGCGAGCGTGCCGGCGTGGGCGCTGAGCTCGGCGTTGGCGTCGGTCGTGACGGTCGGCTCGGTCGTCTCGGGCGTGCTCTGCTCTGTGCTCACGTCTTCTGAACCTACCTGCCGCGGCCCCGGCCTACGCTGCGCCCGTGCCGTCCGTCGCTGAAGTGGCTCGCGCGCATACAGCGCTCGACGAGGACGACGTCGCCTGGCTCGTCGCCCTCGTCGGCCAGTGGCACCTGCTGTCGGACCTGTCGTTCGCCGACCTGGTGCTGTGGCTGCCGACCGTCGACGAGGACGGGTTCGTCGCCGGTGCGCAGATGCGCCCGACGACCGCGCCCACCTCGTACGCCGACGACATGGTCGGCACGAGGCTGCAACGCGGTCGACGGCTCTTGGTCGACTCCGCGTTCGAGACCGGACGCATCCGGCGCGACTCCGACCCGGAGTGGTGGGACGCCATCCCGGTGCGTGTCGAGGCGATCCCGGTGGCACGCGGTGGCCGGGTGATCGCCGTGATCGGCCGCAACACGAACCTGGTGGCTGCCCGCACGCCCAGCCGGCTGGAGCTGGTGTACCTCGAGGCCGCCGGTCTGCTGGCCAGGATGATCGCCGACGGACGGTTCCCGCAGGAGGCCCAGCACTCGCCGGCCCGCCGCGGCGCGCCGCGGGTGGGGGACGGGCTGGTACGACTCGACGCCACCGGCACGGTGACCTTCGCCAGCCCGAACGCCGTCTCGGCCTACCGGCGTCTGGGTCTGGTCGGCGACCTGCTGGGCTCACCGCTCGGGGCCACGACACGCTCGCTGCACGTGCAGCCCGCGGAGGTGGACGAGAGCCTGGACGCGGTGCTCTCCGGCGTTCGCCCACGGCAGGTCGAGGTGGACTCCGGCGACGCGGTGCTGACCGTCCGCGTCATCCCGCTCGACCCGGGGGCCAGGCCGGCGGGCGCAATCGTGCTGGTGCGCGACGTCACTGACCTACGGCGACGTGACCAGCAGCTTCTTACCAAGGACGCGACGATCCGTGAGATCCACCACCGGGTCAAGAACAACCTTCAGACGGTGGCGTCCCTGCTGCGGCTGCAGGCGCGCCGCGTCGGCGACCCGGCCGCGCGGGAGGCGCTGGAGGAGTCGGTGCGCCGTGTCGGCTCCATCGCCGTCGTGCACGAGATGCTGGCCGAGACCACCGACGAGGACGTCGACCTCGACGACGTGCTCGCCCGGCTGTCGTCGATGGTCGGCGAGGTGGCCCGCGCCGAGCACCCCATCGACGTCGCCCGCTCAGGTCGGGCCGGACGGGTGCCCGCCGCCGTCGCCACACCGGTCGCCATGGCCGTCACCGAGCTCGTCCAGAACTCGTTGCAGCACGGGTTGGCCGACCGGCCAGGAACCGTGCAGGTGACGGCGGCGCGTGAGGGGGGCGACCTGGTGATCGTCGTCGAGGACGACGGGGTGGGGCTACCGACGGGGTTCGACGTCGACGCCACCGACAGCCTCGGCCTGCGCATCGTGACCACGATGGTCGCGGAGAAGGGCGGCTCGGTGGTCTTCACCGGCATCGACCCGGGAACGCGGGTGACGCTCAGGCTGCCCCTGCCGTGAGGCCGGCCAGGGTGAGAGGTCTGCGGCGATGCTCAGGCGCGGGTGGCGCGCGAGCGGGCGGCGCGAGCGTTGCGCCGGCGAAGGGCCCGACGCTCGTCCTCGCTCAGCCCGCCCCAGACGCCTGCGTCCTGGCCGGAGTCCAGGGCCCACTGCAGGCAGGCCTCCCGCACGTCGCATCGCATGCAGACGGCCTTGGCCTCCTCGATCTGGAGGAGGGCCGGGCCCGTGTTGCCGATGGGGAAGAAGAGCTCAGGGTCTTCGTCCCGGCAGGCAGCGCGGTGGCGCCAGTCCATGGCTGCGAACTCCTTACAGGCAGACGTGTCGCCGACTCGGGCAGGAGTCGGCGATCCAGAGCAACAGTGTATGTGAATCCCTTCACGAATGGCACTCCAAGCGCCAGAAGTCGCCTACACCACGCTCACACCAGCACGCGCAGGGCGTCCGGGACGGCCCGGCAGTGCATGCGCGTGGTCTCGCCGAGGTAGTCCCCGTCCACCTGGATGGGCATCGGCCGCTGCGCGTGCAGGGTGATCCACGGCAGGTCGTGACGGTGCACGATGTCGTGTCCCCGGGGGCCCTGGCGGCCGACGACGATCTCGGTGGCGTGCTTGAGCGTGCTGAGCAGGCCGAACGAGGTGGCCCCGACCAGGTCGAGCCCAGCGTCGAACGACGACCGCGGCGCGGTGAGGATGCTCATGGCACCCATGTACGTCCAGGGTGAGCTGTTCGTGACCAGCGCGAGGAACAGCTCGGGCAGGTGCTCGCCGCCGGGCAGCTCACCGGAGATGAGCGGGGTGCGTCGCTCCTGCTTGAAGTAGGTGCGCACCGCTGAGCGCACGTAGAGCCCGGGTGTGGCCCGCTTGCCGCGGTGCCGAGCGTTCTCCACGGCGTGGACGGTGTCGGCGTCGAACCCCAGGCCGCTGTTGAACGTGAACCAGCGCTCGTCGGCCTGACCGAGCCCGACGCGGCGGGTGCGCACCGGGGGCTGCAGCGCCCGGATCAGGCGCCCGGCCGCCTCCAACGAGGCGCGCGGCAGACCGAGGTTGCGCGCGAAGACGTTGGCGCTTCCGCCCGGCAGCACACCCAGCATCGGCACCTCAGGGCCGGGACCCGCGCTCAGCAGCCCGTTGACCACCTCGTTGATCGTCCCGTCCCCGCCGTAGGCCACCACGGCGTCGACCCCGTCGAGCCGGGCGGCCTCGGCCAGCTCGGCGGCGTGGTTGCGGTGGGTGGTCGAGGCGATCGTGACTTCGGCGGCGCCGGCGAGCGCGGAGAGCAGCACGTCGCGCGTACGGCGACTGGTCGATGTCGCGTTCGGGTTGACCACGACCAGGGTGCGCACGATGCAGCAGCGTAACGACCCGCGGGGCGACCTAGGCTGGCGACGTGGGCGACGACGTCGAGCGCTACCGGCAGGTGGCGGCGGTTCTCGGGGCGCAGACGGCGCTGACGCTGGGCGTCGCCGTCTGGCAGCTCGTCGGGCTCTCCCGCGGGGCCGCCGCGCGGCCCGAGGTGGCGTGGGGGTCGTCCACGTACTTCTTGCTCGTCGCCGTGGTCGTCGGGGCGCTGGCGTTCTTCGCGTGGCGGGGAGCTCGCTGGGTCTACGGACCCGCAGTCTTCTTGCAGGTGCTGTGCCTGCCGCTGGCGGCCAGCATGGGCACCGAGGGGTTCTGGGTCGGTGCGGTGGCCCTCGGCGGGCTGGCCGTGGCGGGGCTCGTACTGCTGGTCAGCGAGGCCGGGCGAGACGCCTACGGTCGAACGGGGCTCGGCGGCGGCTGAGCGGGGCTCTCGGCCGCTTGAAGACCCTCGTTGAGCTGGGCCAGGGTGCGCGACAGCAGACGCGACACGTGCATCTGAGAGATCCCCACCTGCGCCGCGATCTGGCTCTGGGACTTCTCCTCGAAGAACCGCAGCATCAAGATCGTGCGCTCGCGCTCGTCCAGCGCCTCGATCAGGGGCCGAAGCGCCAGCCGCTCGTCGATGCGTTCCAAGGCGTCGTCCACCGAGCCCAGGGTCTCGGCGGTGGGGCGGCCATCCCTCGTGGTCGCGTCGAGCGGTACCGCCGAGAAGGCGTCGGCCGCTTCCAGCGCCTCGACGACCCGGTTTCGGTCGGCGCCCAGGTGGTCGGCGATCTCGCTTGGCCGGGGGGATCGACCGAGCTCGGTGGTGAGCTGCTCGACGGCGGGTGGGATCTGCACGGCGAGCTCACGCAGCCCACGCGGCACGTGCACCGCCCAGGCGGTATCGCGAAAGTGCCGCCGTACCTCGCCGCGGATGGTGGGGGTGGCGAAGCTCGAGAACTCCACCGGCCGGCTCGGGTCGAAGCGGTCGATGGACTTCAGCAGCCCGAGCATCGCGACCTGCGTCAGGTCGTCGTCGGGCTGTCCGCGCCGGCTGTAGCGGCGCGCGATGCTGTGGGCCAGGCCGGCGTGCAGCTCGACCAGCTGCTCTCGCAGCTCATGGCGGCGGGGGTCACCTTCGTCCAGGGTGGCGAGCTCGTCGAACAACGCACGGCTGCGCTCCCGCAGAGGCTGCTGCGGGTGGTCGCCGTCCCCGGACGTCACGTGCCGGCCGACCCCCGTGCCCCGTCCGACACGACGGGGTCGGCACCGGTCGTGAACTCCAGCCGGATGCGGGTTCGCCCGTCGACCCATTCGGCGGCGACGCCGTCGGCAAGAGCGCTGAGCACGGTCCACGCGAAGGAGTCGGGTGCTGCGGGCGCCGGCGCTCCCGACGTGGCCGTCGACATCTCGACCACCAGGCCGGCCCCGACGACCTGAACGACCAGGTCGAGCGTGGCACCGGGGGCCGCGTCGGGCAGAAGGACGGCACACGCCTCGGAGACGGCCAGCCGCAGGTCTTCGACGTGGTCGAGGTCGAGGTCGAGGCGGGTGGCGATCCCGGCCGCAAGGCTGCGCGCCACCCCGACGTAGGCGGTGCTCGCCGGCACAGCCAGGCGCACGGTGTCGCCGACACCCATCGCGACCTCGGTCATGTCGCCTCCCGTCCCAGAGCGTGCAGCGCCGGGCCGTCCAGGCGCTGCACCGTCCACTCCGACATCGGCGTGGCCCCAATCGAGTCGTAGAACGCAAGTGCCGGGTCGTTCCAGTCCAGCACCCACCACTCCAGGCGACGGTACCCGCGACGCTCACACTCTGCGGCAAGCTCGGCGAGCAGCGCACGGGCGATGCCTCGACCACGGTGCGCGGGCCGCACGTAGAGGTCTTCCAGCCAGATGCCGTGGCGCCCTGTCCACGTGGAGTACGTCACGTACCAGAGGGCGAACGCGTCCAGCCCGTCGGCGCCCGCCACGACGTGGCAGAAGACGGCCGGGGAGTCGGCGAACAGCGCTGCCGCCAGGTCGGCCGGCGTCGCCGCCACCTCGTCGGCGGCGCGCTCGTACTCCGCCAGCTCGACGACCATCCGGTGGATGTCGGCCTCGTCACCAGGACGGGCCGCCCGGACGGTCATGCCTTCTTGGTCTCCCAGAAGATGTCGGCGATCGCGTCGATCTTCGCCAGCAGGTCGTCGGCCACGGCGGTGTCGAGGCTGCCCTTGGTGCCGGCGGCGCCGGCCAGCTTGGTGGCCTCGTTGAACAGGTCGTGCAGCTGCGGGTACGCCTCGAAGTGCGGCGGCTTGAAGTAGTCGGTCCAGAGCACCCACAGGTGCTCCTTGACCATGTGGGAGCGCTGCTCCTTGATCTCGACCGCGCGGGCACGGAAGACCGGGTCGTCGGAGGCGGCGTACTTCTCCATGCATGCCTTGACCGACTGCGCCTCGATACGGGCCTGGGCGGGGTCGTACACGCCACACGGCAGGTCACAATGCGCGTGCACGTCGACGACAGGGACAACGGCTGAGGTGAGGAGGCTGCGAAGCATGCTTCGAGCCTATCGCGGACGCTTGCGCCGTGCCCGGCCGGCAGCCGATCCTCCGGCCGGTTGCCAGACCGGAGCCGCCGCCGGTGTCACCGGCTGGTTCGTCGCCCGGGTGCGGGGCCACTCCATGCGCCCGACGCTCACCGACGGTGACCTGCTGCTCGTGGCCCGGGCACGTCCGGTGACTCCAGGCTGCCTCGTGGTGGTGCGACTGCCCGACGCCACGGTCGCCGTGAAGCGGGCGACGCACCTGGAGCCGACCGGGTGGTGGGTCGAGCGCGACAACCCCCGCGCCGGCGTCGACTCGTGGACCCTCGGTCCGATCCCGCACGACGACGTGCTCGGCGTGGTCGTGCTGCGCGGCTGGCCGCGACCGGCCCGGCTCACCGCCACAGCCCCACCCCGCTGAGGCTGGTGCGGCGAGGGGGCACGGGTCGAGATGTCCCTCCTTGGGTGTTGTGCGACCATGAGCGGCTGACCCTCCACGAGGAGCCCGATGACTGCCGAGCCGATGCTCGAGATGCTGCACCCGTCTGGCCTGCACGACCACGACCCCATCTTCTCCCTGCACGAGCAGGGAAAGATGGAGATTCGCCCCACCGTGCCGCTGGGTGACCGCGACGACCTCGCGGCGGCCTACACGCCCGGGGTCGCCCGCGTCTGCACCGCCATCGCCGACGACCCCGAGCAGCTCTACGACTACACGTGGGTCGGCGGATGCGTGGCAGTCGTCACGGACGGCTCGTCGGTGCTGGGGCTCGGCGACATCGGCCCGGCTGCCGCCATGCCTGTCATGGAGGGCAAGGCCATCCTGCTGAAGGAGTTCGGCGGCGTCGATGCCGTCCCGCTGTGCGTCGCCACCACCGACGTGGACGAGTTCGTCGACACCGTGGCGCGGCTCGAGCCGTCGTTCGGCGGCATCAACCTCGAAGACATCGCTGCGCCCCGCTGCTTCGAGATCGAGAGGCGGCTGCAGGAGCGCATGAGCATCCCGGTGTTCCACGACGACCAGCACGGCACGGCGATCGTCGTGCTGGCCGCGCTGGTCAACGCCCTGACCGTCACGCACCGGCAGGTTCTCGACACCACCGTGGTGATCTCCGGCGCCGGCGCCGCCGGCGTGGCGATCGCCAAGATCCTCTACGAGGCCGGCATCGGAGACATCCGGGTGGTCGACCGCCAGGGGGTGATCGGCCAGCACCGCTCCGACCTGCCCGCGCACAAGGCCGAGCTGGCGATGATGACGAACCGCACTGGTGTGACCGGCGACCTCGCCGCTGCGCTCAAGGGCGCCGACGCCTTCATCGGGGTGTCGGGCGGGACGGTGCCCGAGCGAGCCCTGGCCGGCATGAACGACGACGCCATCATCTTCGGCCTCGCCAACCCCGACCCCGAGGTGCACCCCGACGTGGCGCGTCGCTACGCCACCGTGGTCGCGACGGGGCGCAGCGACTTCCCCAACCAGATCAACAACGTGCTGGCCTTCCCCGGCATGTTCCGCGGTGCCCTGGCCGTGCGCGCCGAACGCATCACCGAGGGCATGAAGGTGGC
This sequence comes from uncultured Actinomycetota bacterium, assembly GCA_963714455.1. Lineage (GTDB taxonomy): Bacteria > Actinomycetota > Actinomycetes > Jiangellales > Jiangellaceae > CAVQGZ01. The sequence continues at coordinate 397,039 of CAVQON010000015.1, read as the reverse complement.
TGCTGCCAACGCGCTGGCCGGCCTGGTCACCGATCGGCTCGCGGCCGACTTCGTCATCCCGTCAGCGCTGGACCGTCGCGTGGCGCCGTCGATTGCTGCCGCCGTCGCGACCTGCGCACGCCGCGACGGCGTCGCCCGACGCTGACCTCAGGCCGAAGGCGTCGCTCAGACGTCGCCGACGATCTCGAAGGTGTCCACGCCGCCCTCGGAGACGCCCCAGAACTCGAGGATCTCGTCGTACTCGCCGCTGTCGTACACGGCCTGGAGCCCCTCCAGCAGCGCCGCGGCGAGCTCGGGGTCGGCGACCGCCCAGCCGTAGGGGGCGGGGTCGTAGGCCGCTCCCACCGTGCTGAGCCGGTCGGACGTGATGGAGCTCGCGGTGGCTTGCGTGCCGCTGAACTGAGACACGGCCCACTGGACCGCGGGTGCGTCCGCGACGAAGGCGTCGGCGATCCCCGCCAGCACTGCCGACGTCGCCTCGTCCTGCCTCTCGAAGGCCACGACCTCGATCGGGTCGTCGCCGGCCTCCTGGCACGCCGTGGAGCGGGCGGCGACGTCATCGGCCTGGATCGTGCCCGTCTGGACGGCCACGCGGGCACCGCAGGCGTCGTTGGGGGTGACGCCGGTGGTGTTCGGCTCACGCACGGCCCACTGGGTGCCGGTGGAGAAGAAGGTGACGAATCCCACCTCGGCGGACCGCTCGGGGGTCACGGTGATGGACGAGGCCGCCAGGTCGACCTCGCCACCGGGCACCTTGCGCAGCACCTGGTCGAACGGGGCGTCGAACCACTCGACGTCCAGACCGAGCTCGTCGGCGACCGCCACCACCAGGTCCACCTCGAAGCCGGTGAGCTCGCCCTGCTGCACCGACTGGAACTGCACCGGGGCGCGCAGCTGCGCGGGCGGGAACGTCGGGTCGGTCGCCACGACGAGCGCGCCCACCTCGGCGATGGACTCCGGGACGATGCCGGCCACCTCGTCGTCGTCGCCGGCCGTGGAGCACCCGGTGAGAGCCAGGGCCACGACGGCCGGGAGCACGATCCATCCGCGCGTTCTCGCCATGCTCTGATCTTCCCCTTACTCGGGTGCCCGAGGGTGGCGTTTGCCGCATTCCCGGCGGAACGTTGTGCGCGCCCGGTCTAGGTTGGACGCATGTTCGCCGTGTACGCAGCATCGCAGGACGCCGACGACCCGATGCAGGGGCTGGTCGTCGGGGAGCAGCCGGAGCCGGACGTGCCTCCGGACTGGGTCTCGGTACGGGTGCGCGCGGCCAGCCTGAACCACCACGACCTCTGGTCGCTGCGCGGGGTGGGGCTGCCTGCCGACCGGCTTCCGATGATCTTGGGCTGCGACGCCGCCGGCGAGCTCGAGGACGGCACCGAGGTGGTCGTCCACTCGGTCATCTCCGACCCCCAGTGGCGCGGGGACGAGACGCTGGACCCGAAGCGCTCGCTGCTGTCCGAGCGCCATCCGGGCACGTTCGCCGACCTCGTAGCGGTCCCGCGCCGCAACGTGGTGCCCGTGCCTGCGGGCATGTCGCTGGTCGACGCGGCCTGCATGCCGACGGCGTGGTTGACCGCGTACCGCATGCTGTTCACCCAGGCCGAGCTCGCGCCCGGCTCGACGGTGCTCGTGCAGGGCGCCGGCGGGGGAGTCTCGACGGCTCTGATCGTGCTCGGCTCGCAGGCCGGCTACCGCATGTGGGTGACGAGCCGCGACGGCGACAAGCGCGACCAGGCTCTCGCCCTCGGCGCCGACCAGGCGTTCGAGTCCGGCGCTCGGCTGCCGGAGCGAGTCGACGGGGTGATGGAGACCGTGGGCAAGGCGACCTGGAAGCACTCGCTGCGCTCGGTACGTCCCGGCGGGAGCGTCGTCATCTCCGGCGCGACGTCGGGGTACCTGGCCGACACCGAGCTGAGCCGCGTGTTCTTCTTGCAGCTGCGCGTGGTCGGCTCGACGATGGGCACGCGTGACGAGCTGGAGCGGCTGCTGACCTTCTGCGCGGTGCGCGGGGTGCGCCCTGTGATCGACTCGACGATGCCGATGGACCAGGCGCCGGATGCGTTCGCCACGATGGCCTCCGGCGACGTCTTCGGCAAGATCGTGCTGACTCGCTGAGCCGTTGACCCGCTGGGACGGGGTCACTCCTCGTCGTCAGCGGCCTCGTCGTCGTCGAGGCGGGCCAGGTGGCTGGCCAACCGGTCGATCGCCACCTCGTGCTCGGGGTTGAGGTCGATGAACTCACGCATGCGCTCCACGAGCCAGGCGATCACGACCTGCTCGTCGCCACGGGCGTCCTCGAGCTCGTCAAGGCCTCGGTCGGTGAAGTACATGCGCTCAGCTCCCGGTACGCAGCGCCTCAGACATCAGCTCTTGGTTCTGCTGCAGGTGGATCGCATGCGAGCCGACGGACGGCGCAGGTGACTCCGGGCGCGAGACCCGGCGCAGCGGCACGCCGTCTCCGACGCGGTCGAGGTGGCCGGGCAGGTGCAGGGCCATCGTGGGCCACGGGCCCTGGTTGGCGGGCTCGTCCTGCACCCAGCGCACCTCCCGCAGGTTCTCGTAGCGCCGAGCCTCAGCCAGGATCTCCGCGACGGGAATCGGGTACAGCTGCTCGACGCGGGCGATGGCGACCCGGCCGGCCTGGTCGGCGTCGAGCTTCTCGTGCGCGCCCACCAGGTCCCAGTACACCTTGCCCGAGCAGAGCAGCAGAGTCGTGACGTCCTCGGGCCGCTGGGTGTCGCTGCCGATGACGGTGGAGAACGTGCCGCTGGTGAAGTCACCCGGGGCGGACGTGGCCCGCTTGTTGCGCAGCATCGACTTCGGTGTGAACACCACCAGCGGGCGGTGCTGCTGCTCCAGGGCTTGCCGGCGCAGCAGGTGGAAGTAGTTGGCCGGGGTGGTGGGCTGCGCGGCGCTGAACGCGTTGTTGGCCGCGAGCGTCAAGAAGCGCTCGATGCGCGCCGACGAGTGGTCGGGGCCCTGGCCCTCGAAGCCGTGCGGCAGCAGCAGGACGACGCCGGACTGCTGGCCCCACTTGGACTCCCCGGAGACGATGAACTCGTCGACGATCGTCTGGGCGCCGTTGAGGAAGTCGCCGAACTGGGCCTCCCACAGCACGAGCGCCTCGGGGCGGGCGACGGAGTAGCCGTACTCGAAGCCGAGCGCGGCGTACTCCGACAGCAGGCTGTCGTAGACGTAGAAGTGCGCCTGGTCGTCGTCGAGCTGGCGCAGCGGCGTCCACTCCTCGCCGGTGTGCCGGTCGATGATCACGGCGAAGCGCTGGGCGAAGGTGCCTCGGCGGCTGTCCTGGCCGGCCAGGCGAACCGGACGGTTCTCCATCAGCAGCGAGCCGAAGGCGAGGATCTCGCCGGTGCCCCAGTCGATGCCGCCGTTCGTGATCGCCTGCGAGCGTCGCTCGAGCTGGGGCAGCAGCTTGGGGTGCACGGTGAACCCGTCCGGCACGTCGACGTACGCCTTGGCGATCGTGGCCAGCACGTCCGGCGTGGTGGCTGTGGTGATGCCGCGGGCCTGCCGCGGCTTGCGCGGGTAGCGCGGGACGGTGCTGTAGGAGTCGGGCTCGTCGCCGGAGGTGTCGCGCGTCTCGTCGAACACCCGCTCGAGCTGGGCCTGGTAGTCGCGCAGCGCCTCCTCGGCCTCCTCGATCGTGATGTCGCCACGACCGATCAGGGCCTCGGTGTAGAGCTTGCGCACGGAGCGCTTCTGCTCGATCAGGTCGTACATCAGCGGCTGGGTGTAGCTGGGGTCGTCGCCCTCGTTGTGCCCGCGGCGCCGGTAGCAGATCATGTCGATGACGACGTCCTTGTTGAACGCCTGTCGGAACTCGAACGCCAGCCGCGCGACGCGCACGCACGCCTCGGGGTCGTCGCCGTTCACGTGGAAGATGGGCGCCTGCACCATGCGCGCCACGTCGGTGGAGTAGACGCTCGATCGCGAGTGCTGCGGAGCGGTCGTGAAGCCCACCTGGTTGTTGACGATCACGTGGATCGTCCCGCCGGTGCGGTACCCACGCAGCTGGGAGAGGTTGAGCGTCTCGGCCACCACGCCCTGCCCGGCGAACGCCGCGTCGCCGTGCAGCAGGATCGGCAGAACCGGAAACTCCTCGCCCCGGTCGAGCACGTCCTGCTTGGCCCGGGCGATGCCCTCGAGCACCGGGTCGACGGCTTCGAGGTGCGACGGGTTGGCCGAGAGCGACACCTTGATGGTGGCGCCGGACTCGGTCGTGACCTCGCCGTCCGCGCCCAGGTGGTACTTGACGTCGCCGGAGCCCTGGACGGTGCGCGGGTCGATGTTGCCCTCGAACTCGCGGAAGATCTGCCCGTAGCTCTTGCCGACGACGTTGGCGAGCACGTTCAGCCGGCCGCGGTGCGGCATGCCGACTGCGGCCTCCACGAGCCCCGCCTCGGCCGCCTGGTTGATCACCTCGTCCAGCAGCGGGATCGTCGACTCCCCGCCCTCCAGGGAGAACCGCTTCTGCCCCACGTACTTGGTCTGCAGGAACGTCTCGAAAGCCTCGGCCTCGTTCAGCTTGTGCAAGATGCGCAGCTGGTCCTCACGTGGCATGCGGTCGGCCCGGTTCTCCACCCGTGCCTGCACCCAGGCCCGCTGCTCGGGGTCTTGGATGTGCATGTACTCGATGCCGATCGTGCGGCAGTACGCGTCCCGCAGGATGCCGAGGATGTCTCGCAGCTTCAGGAACGGTCGGTCACCACCGAACGACCCGGTGGCGAACTCGCGGTCGAGGTCCCACAGCGTCAGCCCGTGCGACGTGACGTCGAGGTCGGGGTGGCTGCGCTGGGAGTACTCCAGCGGGTCGGTGTCGGCCATCAGGTGCCCGCGCACCCGGTAGGAGTGGATCAGCTCGAGGACGCGTGCCTGGCGGCCGATCTCCTCGTCGTGGCTGACAGCGATGTCGGGCACCCACCGCACCGGTTCGTACGGGATGCGCAGCGAGGTGAAGACGCTGTCGTAGAAGTCGTCGTCGCCCAGCAGCAGCCCGTGGATGACGCGCAGAAAGTCGCCGGACTGCGCACCTTGGATGACCCGGTGGTCATACGTGCTGGTCAGCGTCATCACCTTCGACACAGCCAACCGCGCCAGCGTGTCGGTCGAGGCGCCCTGGTACTGGGCCGGGTACTCCATGGCGCCGACGCCGACGATCGCACCCTGGCCCGGCATGAGCCGCGGCACCGAGTGCACCGTCCCGATCGTGCCCGGGTTGGTGAGGCTGATCGTGGTGCCCACGAAGTCGTCCGCGGTGAGCTTGCCGGCACGGGCGCGGCGCACCACGTCTTCGTAGGAGGCCCAGAACGTGGCGAAGTCCATCGTGTCGGCGCGCTTGATCGCCGGCACGAGGAGCTGCCGGGAGCCGTCCGGCTTCTGCAGGTCGATGGCCAGGCCGAGGTTCACCTGCGGCTGGTGGAGCACGGCAGGCTTGCCGTCGACGTCGGTGTAGGCGACGTTCATCTCGGGCAGCTGGCGCAGCGCCGCGACGATCGCGTAGCCGATGAGGTGCGTGAACGACACCTTGCCGCCGCGCGAGCGGCGCAGGTGGTTGTTGATGACGACCCGGTTGTCGATGAGCAGCTTGGCCGGGATCGCCCGCACCGAGGTGGCCGTCGGGACAGCGAGCGAGGCCTCCATGTTGGTGACCACGCGGGCGGCTGGTCCGCGCAGCTTCTGCGGCTCCACCGGGCCGGCGGCCGGCGTCGACGCGGTCCGGGCAAGAGCGGTGGCCGCGGTCGTCGTGGAGACCGGCGGGGGAGTCGGCGTGAGCGGCGCGGGCGACGGTGGGGCAGGCGTGGCTGCGGCGGGCTTGGGTGCCGCAGGCGGCTTCGCGGGGCGCACCGCGGTGGCGCCGGTGGTGGGCGGGGTGGGTCCGTTCGGGCTCGCCGAGCCCTCGGCGGGTGGTCGGTAGTCGGCGAAGAACGTGTTCCAGGCGGGGTCCACCGACGACGGGTCGTTCTGCCAACGCTCGTACATCTCGTCGACGAGCCACTCGTTCGCCCCGAAGTCGTTGGCCGGCGACGAATCCGAACCCTGCGCAGTCACGCGACAGCACCTCTCGTCATGCTCGATGATCGCGGCGCACCTGCAGAAGCGGCCGGCGGACGAAGTCCCACATTAGTGCCGCGGCGCGTCCAGCGGGAGTGGGACGCGGAGTCTCAGGTCGTCTCTGCGGCTCGGCGGGCACGGGCCACGGCGGAGCGGCCCGCGGCGAAGAACCGCACCATCGAGTCCACGTCCGGGCACTCCTGCATGCTGCGCACCGCCCCGAACGGTGCGTTGAACATCGTGGCCGCGGCGTAGCCGGGCAGGGATGCGTCGTAGTCCCAGGGGCCCACGTACGCGTACGGCTCGGCGTGGTAGCCGTCGCCCGGCGAGACACCCAGGTTGACCTGCTCGACGGTCACGGCCAGGTCGAAGTGCTCGGGCCAGAGCACCGGCGTCTGCGCCGGGGCCACGGCGAGCAGGGCCTGGCGCCCGCGGTCGAACCACGACGCGATACGGGCTGCCGAGACGGCATCGACGACGACCTCGTCGGTAGGGCCGACGGGGGCGTGGTCGCCGTACAGGGCGGGAACGGTGTAGGTCACTCCGGCTGCGACAGCGACGTCCGCGAACGTGCCGGTCAGCGCGACGCGGTCACCGGCCGCGGTGACCACCTCGGTGCCGGCGACGCGCAGCGACGGCTCGGCGACCGTGGCGAACCCGCCTTGCAGCGCACGCAGCCGGATCGTGGAGCTTCGCTCGTGCTGCGGGCCGGCGAGGACCCCCTCGGCCACTGCGTGCAGGCTGACGCGGGTGCGGGTGTAGGCGTCCACGACCACAGCCTGCCGGGTCAGCCTCTTCCCGGCCAGGGGTGCGCGGTCCTACGGTAGCTGCGGGCCTCCGACGCGGGGGCCGACGGGGGCCGACGATGGGACGGGCCATGGCACAGCTCAAGGCAGACCTCGTTCTCGAAGGGGGCGGCGTCAAGGGCATCGCCCTGGCCGGCGCCGTCAGTGTGCTGAAGGAGCGTGGGTACGAGTTCCCGCGCGTCGGGGGGACGTCGGCGGGCTCCATCGTGGGCGCGCTGACCGCGGCCGGCATGAGCGCAGAGCGCATGTACGAGGTGATGAAGGCCACCGACTACGACAAGTTCCGCGACACCGCGTGGGTCGACCGCATCCCGGTGCTCGGCAAGGCGCTGTCGATCGCGTTCCAGGAGGGCATCTACGAGGGCGAGTACTTCGAACGCTTCTTGGCCGAGATGCTTCCCGACGTTGCCGAGACGTTCGCCGGCCTGCGTCTGCCCCCCGACCCGGACAGCACGCTGGCGCCCGAGCAGCGCTACAAGCTCGTGGTGATGGTCTCGGACGTGTCGCTGCGCCGACTCGTGCGGCTGCCGTGGGACTACGAGCGTGTCTACGGCCTGGACCCGGACGCGCAGTCGGTCGTGTCGGCCGTGCGCGCGTCGATGTCGATCCCGTTCTTCTTCGAGCCGGCCACGATCGACTACCGGCGCAGCTCCGGCGGTACGCACACCGACCTGACGTCGACCCTGGTGGACGGCGGCATGCTGTCGAACTTCCCGGTCGCCTGCTTCGACCGTGCGGACGGGCGTCCGCCGCGGTGGCCGACGTTCGGCATCAAGCTCTCGAACCGGGCGAGCGCGGACCGGCTGCCGAAGCCGGCCCAGTCGCCGCTGCGGCTTGCGCTGGACATGATCGCGACGATGCGCGAGTTCTACGACGGCATGCACATCGACGACCCGGCGACCATCAGCCGCACGATGTTCGTCGACACGTTCGGCATCAACGCCACCGACTTCGACCTGTCACCGTCCGACGCCGACCGGTTGTTCGAGTCCGGCCGCAGCACCGCTGAGACGTTCCTGGCGGGCTGGGACTTCGAGGAGTACCGGGCGGCGCTGCGCTCGACGCCGGCCGGGGTCAGCCCGCCGGCTCCTGGTGCATCTCCTTGAACGTGAGCAGGATCGGCGCGAACTTGTGCGCCACCTTGTCGACGTCGACGTGCACGACCACCGGGTGGCCCTCCAGCACCAGGTCGCGCGCCTGAGCCAGCGTGTCCTCCAGCACGTCGGACGCCGACACGCGCAGCCCGCGCGCTCCCATGGACTCGGCCATCAGGTCGTAGCGGATAGGGGAGAAGTCGGTGTTGATGTGCATCTCGTCGGGCAGCCCGCCCTCGGCGAACAGCCGCTCGGAGTCGATCGTCATCTCCTGCGTGGTCTTGACCATGCCCCACGCCAGGTCGACCGCCACCACGACGAGGATCGGCAGCCCGGCCCGCACGGCGGTCTCGATCTCCTGCGGGTGGAAGCCGAAGGCGCCGTCCCCGGTGAGGCAGGCCACGAAGCGGTCCGGCTCGGCCGTCTTCGCGCCGAGGGCCTGCGGGACGCCGGCGCCGAGCATGCCGAACTTGCCCAGCGTGCTCAGCACGCTGTGCGGTCGGCGCACCTCGTGGTAGAGCGCGCCCCACACCGGCGTCGTGCCTCCGTCGAGCACCATCACCGTGTCGTCGGGCAGCACCCGCTGCATGAGCGCGGGCAGGTGTGCGGTGTGCAGCGGGTCGCCGGCCGACGCGAGCACCCCGTCCAGCATCCCCCTGGTTTCATCCCGCGTGGCGACGTAGCCGGCCAGCCGCTCCTGCCGCGCCGCCCGGCCGGCGTCGAGCGCGCCGGCCATGTCGTCGGCGCGCAGACGCTCGGCCAGCCGGGCCAGAAACACCCGGGCGTCGGCGAGCACCGCGACGTCCACCGGCTTGTTCACGCCGAGCAGCTCGTCGTCGCTGTCGACCTGCACGACCTTCTGATCGCCGGGACGGCGCCAGTGCGGGGCCTTGCCCCACCAGTCGGTCTCGGCGAACCGGGTGCCGACGGCGAGCACGACGTCGGCGTCGTTGCGCACCGCGTCGACGAGCTGTGGGTAGATCATCGGCACGCTCATGTCGAGACGCTCGTCGAGCACGTCGCGGCCTGACCAGCTGGTGGTCACCGGGGCGCTGAGCAGCGCGGCGACGGCGCGTAGCTCGTCGGTGGCCAGGGAGTGCAGCACGCCGCTCCCGGCGTGGACGAGCGGGGCGTCGGCCTCGACCAGCATCCGGGCGGCCGCGTCCACGAGCTCGGCCGGCGGCTCCACCGGCACCGTGCGTCGGTAGCGCTCCGGCGCGACGTCCGGCAGGGCCGGCTCGTCGAACTCACCGTTCATGATGTCCTCGGGCACGGTCAGGTGCACCACACCCGGACGCCCCCGCCAGCTGAGCCGCAGTGCGCGGTGCATCAGCTCACCGATGCGGTCGAAGGAGGGGACGGCGCCGCTCCACTTCGACATGGGCTTGATCACGGCCGGCTGGTCGAAGTACTGGTACGTGCCGCCGCGGTCGGGGCCGACGATCTGGTGGCGGCGCCAGCTCGTGATCAGCAGCACGCGGTTGCCCTCGCCGTTCTCCACGGCCACGCCGGGCAGCGCGTTGGCCACGCCCGGCCCGTTGCTGGCGATGGCCACCCCGAGCCGGCCGGTCATGCGGGCGTAGGCGCCCGCCATGTGCAGCGCCGACGTCTCGTGCCGGGGCGTGACGAGCCGGATGCCGTGGTCTTTCAGGTGCCCGTACAGGCCGAAGTAGGTGCCGTCGATGATGCCGAAGACCACCTCGACACCCTCGGCGGCCAGCATGCGTGCAATACGTTCTCCACCGGTGACCGTCATGGCGCCATCCAACCGCAGGTCGCCTCGCTAGTGTCCACAAGGCCGCACGACGCCGTTCAGGGAGGACACGATGGACCCGGTCGACGCCGCTGTCCTCAACTTCAACCCCACCACGCTGACGATCCTCAACGTGCTCATCGGGTTCATCATGTTCGGCGTGGCCCTCGACATCCGAGTCGAGGACTTCCGCCGCATCCTCCGCGACCCGCGTGGCCCGGCGATCGGCCTCACCGCACAGTTCCTGCTGCTGCCGTTCGTGACGTTCCTGCTGGTGGGCGTGCTCGACCCGGCACCGTCCGTCGCCCTCGGCATGATCTTGGTGGCCGCCTGCCCGGGCGGCAACTTCTCGAACTTCCTCAGCTCCTACGCCCGTGGCAACGCCGCGCTGAGCGTGAGCATGACGGCCGTCTCGACGCTGCTGGCCATCGTCATGACGCCGTTCAACCTGCAGTTCTGGGGGTCGCGGACGCCGGGTGCCGCCGACATCCTCACCGACGTCTCGCTCGACCCGTGGGACCTGATGGTGACGATCCTGCTCATCCTCGGGCTCCCGCTCGCCCTGGGCATGCTGACACGGGCCAAGCGGCCGGAGCTCGCCGACCGGATGCGTCGTCCGATGCGCTACTTCGCGCTGACGGCCTTCTTCTCGTTCATCCTGTTCGCGCTGATCGGCAACTGGTCGTTCTTCCTCGAGTTCATCGGCATCTTCGCGGTCGTCGTCGCCGTGCAGAACGCGGTCGCCCTCGCACTCGGCTACTTCTCGGCCACCGCAGCCCGGCTGCCGGAGTACGACCGGCGCGCGATCACGATGGAGGTGGGCATCCAGAACTCGGCGCTGGCCCTCGTGATCGTGTTCACGTTCTTCGACGGCCTCGGCGGCATGGCCGTCATCGCCGCCTGGTGGGGTGTGTGGCACCTGATCGCGGGGCTGAGCCTCGGCACGTTCTGGTCGCGGCGCCCCACGTCGGTGCCGTCGCTCGAGCGCGCCGGCGAGGCGGCGTGACCAAGCGCCGGCCCGCCGACGACCTGCGCGGCGCCCGGGTTCTCGTCACCGGGGCGGCGGGCGGCATCGGACGCGACACCTGCGCGGCGCTGCACGCCGCCGGCGCGCACGTCGTCGCGGCCGACCTCGACCCGGCCCAGCTCGAGGACGTCGCAGCCAGCCAGGTCGTCGCCCTCGACGTGACCGACGACGACGGCGTCGCCGCGGTCGTGGCCGAGCTCGGTCCCCTCGACGGACTCGTCCTCAGCCACGGCGTCACGTCCCTGGGTCCGGCGCTCGACACGCCCATGAGCGCCGTGGACCGCGTGCTGTCGGTCAACCTGCGCGGCGCCATCGTCGTGACGCAGGCCGCGCTGCCCGGCCTGGTGCAGCGTCGCGGGCGCATCGCCGTGCTGAGCTCGGTGTCGGGCTTCGCGCCACTGGTGCACCGCACGGCCTACTCGGCGTCCAAGCACGGGGTGCACGGCTACTTCGAGAGCCTGCGGGCTGAGCTGGCCGAGCACGGGGTGTCGGTGACGATCGTCGCGCCGTCGTTCGTGGCCACCGGCATCGAGCAGCGGGCCACGTTTCGTGCCGGCGGGTCGGGCGGAGACTGGTCCACCACCGGCGAGGTGCTCGGACCGGCGCAGGTCGCGGAAGCGATCGTGGACGGCATGGCCCGACGACGCTCGCTCGTGCTGCCGTCCCGCACGGCGCGGCTGGCCTACGGGCTGTCCCGGGTCGCGCCGAGCGCCTACTCGCGCACCATGCGACGGCGTGTGCTCGGCGGGCCGTGAGGTGGGCGCAGACGTCTCTCGGGACTCCGCAGCACGCGCCTTCGTCGTCGACATCGGGGCGGCGGCGAACCGGCGGCACGCGATCCCCGCCTGGTTCAGCGCCGACGTCACCGACGTCCTGCCCCGCCTGCACGGCCCGGACGGCGCGAGCAGCCCGGAGAGCCGCGGCACCGTGACCACCTACGTCGTGGCGACGCTCGCCCGCACGGTGGCGCGTCACCCTCGCGTGCACGCGCTGCGCGACCTGCGCGGCCGGGTCGTGACGTTCGACTCCGTGGACGTGACCGTGTCGGTCGAGGTACTCATCGACGGTCAGCCGTTTCCCATGAACCACGTCCTGCGCTCCGCCCAGGCTGCCTCGGTGGCGCAGCTGACCGACGAGCTGCACGCGGTCAAGTCGACGCCGCACAGCAGCCAGACGACGCGCTTGGCCGAGAGGGCCCGATGGTTCCTGGTGCTGCCGCGCCCGGTACGCGCCCGGATGCTCGGCACCATGCACCGCGTCCCCGACCTGCAGCGTCGACTCGTCGGCACCGTCGGAGTCACGTCCGTGGGCATGTTCGGCCAGGGTGGCGGCCTCGGCCTGCCCTTCCTCGTGCACACCCTCGACGTGCTGGTCGGCGGCCTGGAGGAGCGGCCGGCGTTCGACCGGCACGGCGCGCTCGTGCGACGCCAGTTCTTGTCGATCGCGCTGGTGGCCGACCACGACGTCGTGGACGGCGCGCCGTTGGCGAGGTTCGTCGCCGACCTGCGTGACGACCTGGAGTCGGGCGCGGCTCTGCCGTGACGCCGAGCCCAGCGTCGGTCTCGGCCCGCCTCAGACGTTGGCGAGCACCAGAATCAGGCCGCCGCCGCCGGCTGCACCGAGAACACCGAACCGGGCGACCGCGTTCGGCACACGCTCGGCGATGACGGTGCCGGTCACCGTCCCGGCCAGTGAGGCCAGCAGCAGCGGCCAGGCCGGGGCGACCAGCCCGAGAGCGGCGACGGTGGCAACACCCTGCACCACGAAGAACGCCTGCATGCTCGGCCGGCTGACCCGGCCCTCCCAGCCGGCGTTGGCGACGTAGAGGCCTACGGGTGGTCCCCCCACACCGCCGACGACGTTGAGCGCAGCACTGGCCACCCCGGCCCCGACCGCTGCGCGAGGCCCGCGAAACCGGTTCGAGCGCAGGCCGAGCGCCAGCGCCGCGACAGCCAGCACGATCGCCGACCCGGCGAGAACGGCCAGCAGGTGCCGGTCGAGACCGCGGATCGCGTACGCGATCACCGGGGTTGCGAGAAGCGCGGGCACGAGCCCGAGTGCGGTGTGGCGCACCCGCACCTCGCGCCAGGTGCGCAGCAGGGGCACCAGGGCGGTGAGAGTGCCCAGCAGCACGACCGTGGCCACCCCCTCGCGAGGGCCCAGCAGAGCGATCAGGGCGGGGGCGGCGATGAGCGAGAAGCCCATGCCGGTGACCGACTGGGCGAAGCCGCCGGCCATCACAGCGGCCAGCGCCACCACGGCGACGATCGAGTACTCCACGGGGTGCTCCGAGCAGGAACGGGGAACGGGCGGGGGAGGGTGGCGCCCGGACGCGGCTCACGCCGCGGGCGCCCTCAGCGGCAGCTCAGGCCGCAGGTGAGCCCCGATGTCGCTCCACCATGCCCGCGGCCAGCGCCGCGTCGTCGAAGGCGCCGGAGTCGAGCCGGCTCGCCACGGTGCGCGTCACGACCAGGTCCAGCAGGGACGGCAGGTGCCGGGCGAGAAGGAACTCCGCGATGCCGCGAGTGCTGGTCGCGACGTCACGCGGCGCGGTGCGCGCCAGGCTCGCCGCCAGGACGGCCTCGACGACCCCCTCGAGGGACTCGAAGTGCGAGACCCCCTCCAACGACAGCCCGGCCTGCTTCGTCGAGTCGTGGATGGGGCTGCGCACCATCGACGGGTAGACCGTGGAGACGCCCACGTGCGGCGCCAGCTCGAGGCGCAGCGCGTCGGCGTAGGCGACGACGCCGCGCTTGCTGACCCCGTAGGCCGCGGCGATCGGCAGCTGGAAGACGGCAGCACGCGAGGCCACGACGACCACGCGCCCACGGGCGGCGACGAGTGCACTCGTGGCGGCCGCGGTGACCCGCCACGCGCCCAGCAGGTTGATCTCCAGCTGCCGGTACACCTCGGCGCCGGGGGCGAGCTCGGCCGGTGCCGGGCCGCCGATGCCCGCGTTGTTGATGAGGACGTCCAGGCCGCCGAGCAGATCCACGGCCTGCGCCACGCCCGCCACGACGCTGTCGTCGTCGGTGATGTCGCACGCGATCACGTCGATGGCATCGTCGGCACGGGGAGCGACGTCGAGCCCCACGACACGGGCGCCCCGCTCGGTCAGGGCCCGGGCGACCTCGCGGCCGAACGTGCCGCTGGCTCCGGTGACAAGAACCCGCAGGCCGCGCGCATCGACGTCGGGGCCGGAGATCACCCCGGGCACGAGGTCGCGCACGACCGGCGGAAGGGTGACGGGCAGCCGAACAACCATGGTGAGCTCCTCGTGCCTGACGCTATCTCAGGCCCGAGCCGCGCTGAGCGCGGGCTGGGCGCTCACGGACGCCGACGCAGCCGTGGCCAGTCCCGAGCCGGTGAACCGGTCGCCGCCGCGGCGCGCGCGGGTGCGGCCACGAGCGATCTCGCGGGTCGTGTCGGCCAGGTAGGCGTCGAAGTCGATGCGCATCATGGGGCGCTTGGCGGTCCCCCAGCGGTCCACGGCCGCCTCCAGCGCCCGCTGGACGGCCTCGAGCTGTGCGTCCGGCGCCGGGAGGGAGTACCTCCCGCTCACCCAGGCGGCGACGAGCTTGCCCTGCGCCTCGACCACCGGCAGGGCTGCGCCGGTCGACTGCATGAGCCCGGTGAACATCAGGCTCGGGTCGTCCAGGTGGAACACGCGGTGGAACAGCGGCATCGCCTCGGCGTCGGTGCCCAGGTAGTGCTCGGACAGGAACGGGATGGTGACCCGGTAGCCGGTGGCCCACACGATCACGTCCACGTCCTCGACGCGGCCGTCGCTGAACACGACCCGCTCGCCGTCGAAGCGCTCGATCCCGGTGACGGGACGCACCTCGCCGTGGGTGATGCGGTGCAGGATGGTGTCGCTGATCGTCGGGTGGTTCTGGAACAGGCCGTGGCTCGGCTCGGGCAGCCCGTACGACTGCGGGGCGCCGACGGCCAGCGTCAGCATCCGCTGCGCGACCTGCTGGCGCACGCGCCACGGCAGGGCGGTGAGCGCGGCCCCCGTCGCGTCTGCGGGGCGGCCGAACAGGTACTTGGGGACGATCCAGGAGCCGTGCCGGGCCGACAGCAGCACGTCGTGGCCGACGTAGGAGGCGTCCACGGCGATGTCCATCGCGGAGTTGCCCATGCCGACGACCAGCACGCGCTTGCCACGGAAGACCTCCGACGAGCGGTAGTCGTGCGCATGCATCTGGGTGCCGGTGAAGGTGCCGGGGTACTGCGGGGAGGGCCACTTCGGGTCCCAGTTGTGACCGTTGGACACGACGACGGCATCAGCGTGGCGCACGGTCACCGCTCCGGTGGCGTCGGTCGACTCGATCTCCCACAGCTCGCTACCGGTCTCGGCGTCGACGACCTTCTCGACCCGCTCGACGGTCGTGCTGAAGTGGATGTGGTCGGTGAGGCCGAACTCGTCGGCGTAGGCGGCCAGGTAGGAGGCGACCTTGGTCGCGGCCGGGTAGTCCTCCCACTCCGCGGGCATCGGGTAGTCGGCGAACTGCGTGCGGCCCTTGCTGGTGTTCAGGTGCAGGGACTCATACGCCGGGGAGAGACCGCTGGAGTTGTCCTTGACCCACAGGCCGCCCACGCGGTCGCCCTTCTCGAAGGCGGTCACGTTGACGCCCTCGTCGAGCAACGCCTTCATGGCGGTGAGGCCGGCGGCTCCGGCTCCGATGACGGCGACGGTCGGGACAGACATGGGGCTCCTCAGCAACGAGACGGCGGCTTGACACCAGGGTGCCCGCGACAGGCGTCGCCAAACCCGGCGCGGCCAGGTTCGCCGCGGCTTCGCGTCGGTACCGTTGCCGGGTGAGTGGATCGCCGCTGCTGCGACTCGACAAGGGAACAGTGACCCGGATGCTGGGTGCGGTGGTCGTCCTCAGTACCTACACCGGGGTCCTCCTCGCGGCGTACTTCTCGCTGCCGCCTGCTGTGGTGACGGTGGGTGACGTCCTGCCGGCCGCGCTGCTCGTGCTGCTCGCGATCGGCATCGTCCTAGGTGGCTACGTGTGGGGCCTGCGCAGCATCACGCGCGCGCGCTACCCGTTGCTGCGGTCGTTCTCGATGCTCACTGTCGTGCTCGGCGCCTTCATCGTGGTCTTCTCCTACGTCTACCTCGGCATGGCGACCCGCAACCCGGAGTCGCTGCCCGGTCTGCGCACGCACCTGGACGGCCTGTACTTCACGGTGACGATGCTGTCGACGGTCGGCTTCGGCGACATCAGCCCGACCAGCCAGCCCGCCCGCGCGGTGGCCACCGCCCAGATGCTGTTCAACCTGGTGTTCCTCGGCGATTCCTGCTGCGTACCGGCGTGTCGGTCGGGCGGATGGAGCGACAGCGTCGCACCGAGAAGAACCTCGTGACGTAGCCGCGAGATGTGACAGGGTCAACCTGCCCTGCCGTAGCGGTCGTTGGCAGACTGCGATTCGATTCACCCAGACCGAAGGCCGGAAGGGGACCCATGTCTGACTACTCGTTGACCACGCCCGAGGGGCAGCTGCCGCTCGACTACGCCCCGGCGACCGAGGGGCCGGGGGGCATCGACGTCAGCAGCCTGCTCAAGCAGAGCCGCCAGGTGACCCTCGACAACGGATTCGTGAACACCGCGGCCTGCGAGTCGTCGGTCACCTACATCGACGGCGACGCGGGCATCCTGCGCTACCGCGGGTACCCCATCGAGCAGCTGGCGCAGCACTCCAGCCATCTTGAGGCCGCCTACCTGCTCATCTACGGCCAGCTGCCGACTCGTTCCGAGCTGGAGGACTTCACCGGCCGCATCCAGCGGCACACGCTGCTGCACGAAGACCTGCGCCGGTTCTTCGACGGGTTCCCGCGCGACGCGCACCCGATGGCGGTGCTGTCGTCCGCGGTGAGCGCGCTGTCGACCTTCTACCAGGACAGCCTCGACCCGTTCGACGACGAGCAGGTCGAGATCTCCACGATCCGCCTGCTGGCCAAGGTGCCGACCATCGCCGCCTACGCGTACAAGAAGAGCATCGGCCAGCCGTTCCTGTACCCGGACAACTCCCTGGACTACACCGAGAACTTCTTGCGGCTCACCTTCGGCGTACCGGCCGAGCCGTACGAGGTCGACCCCTTGATCGTGAAGACGCTGGACGTTCTCTTCCTGCTGCACGCCGACCACGAGCAGAACTGCTCGACCTCGACGGTGCGCATGGTCGGGTCGAGCCACGCCAACCTGTTCGCCTCGGTGTCGGCCGGCGTGAACGCCCTGTTCGGCCCGCTGCACGGCGGTGCCAACCAGGCGGTGCTGGAGATGCTCACGCGCATCCACGACGAGGGCGGCGACGTCGCCAGCTACGTCGCGCGGGCCAAGGACAAGCAGGCCGGCGCGCGGCTGATGGGGTTCGGTCACCGCGTCTACCGCAGCTACGACCCGCGCGGGACCATCGTCAAGGCGGCCGCGCACGAGGTGCTCGACAAGCTCGTCGTCAACGACCCGCTGTTCGACATCGCCCGCGAGCTCGAAGAGGTGGCCTTGCACGACGACTACTTCATCGAGCGCAGCCTGTACCCGAACGTCGACTTCTACACCGGGCTCATCTACCGGGCCATGGGCTTTCCCACGAAGATGTTCACCGTGCTGTTCGCCCTGGGCCGCCTGCCCGGCTGGATCGCCCAGTGGCGGGAGATGATCGACGACCCGGCCACCAAGATCGGCCGTCCGCGTCAGGTGTACGTCGGTGAGCCCGAGCGTCGCTACCTCGGCATCAACTACCGGTAGACGTCGAGCCGGCGCTACCGCCCCGACTGCGCCTGCCGGTCGTGCAGGAGCGCGTCCATGTGCTCGGCCGGGATACCGAGCCGCTCGCGCGCCGCAGCCCGTGCGGGTGACTCCACCAGCGCCACCTGCAGCGTGGCGAGCAGGGCGGACGCCGCGCGCGCGTTGACGGCCTGCACGCGGCGGCTGCGTCGCGGCGATGACAGCATCGAGCGCGCCCAGGGCTGCAGGGAGTCTTCGGCGGCGCGGGAGAGCACCCCGTAGCCCAGTCGTGCGGGCACCGGCAGCGGCGGGTCGAGCACGAACCGGCGCACGTCGTCGACCTGGGCGCTGCCGGTCAGGTCGGGCAGGACGGCCGCGAAGGCCGCGTCGAGCTCGGCCTGGGACCGCGGCGGGTCCTCCACGCCCATCGCGGACCCGACGACCGCCATGTCGGCGACGTAGGCGTCGGCGTCCAGCGGGCCGTTCGTGCCGAATCGCACGTAGGCCTCCAGCATGGAGTCGACGAGGGCGATGTGCACCCATGCCAGCAGCGCCGGGTCGGTCGCGGAGTAGGCACGCCCGTCCGGTGCGGTGCCGGAGACCTTCTCGTGCACGCGCCCGATGGCACGCACGGTCTTCTCCGCCATCGCCACCGGCCCGAACGTCGTGGCCGCGATGAAGGCGCCGGTGCGGTGCAGCCGTCCGAAGGGGTCGTCGCGGTAGTCGGAGTGCCCGTCGACCCCGGCGAGGGCCAACGGGTGCAGTGACTGCAGCAACAGGGCGCGGATGCCGCCGAGGAACGTCGAGACCGAGCCGTGCACCTGCCACGCGGCACTGTCCGGGCCGAACCAGCCGGGTGCGCCGGGCGGGCGGGCGATGGCCCTGTTGGTGGCGCTGGCCCCGTCGGAGGTTCCGGAGAGGATGCGCCGCACGGTCGAGGCGACCGGAGCGAGAAGTCGCGGACCGACGGCCGGTGCCGCAGGACCGACGGGGGTACCGGTCCTCATCAGGGTCCCAGAACTGATTGCCACGACAACTATCATCGGTGCGCTCGGCTCCGCCCGCCATCGGAGGCTGGACCGCGGGGCGCAGGGGTAGGCGTGGCGCGGCTTCGGGCGTACGTTCGGGCCATGCGATACGCCAACGGGTTCCCCGGCTGGATCGACCTGGCCTCGGCCGACATGGATGCGGCCGCCGCGTTCTACTCGGCACTCTTCGGCTGGGAGGTGGTGGACGCCTCACCGTCCCCCGACATGCGCTACGCCATGCTGAGGCTCGACGGTCAGCTGGTCGCCGGCCTCGGGCCGCAGATGCAGCCGGGCGTCCCCCCGACCTGGACGGTCTACGTGATGGTCGGTGACGTGGACGAGATCGTGGCCGCCACACCGGACGCCGGTGGCCAGGTGCTGGTGCCGCCCATGGACGTCATGACCTCAGGTCGCATGGCCGTCGTGAGCGACCCGTCCGGGGCGGTGATCGGGCTGTGGCAGCCCCAGGACCATCAGGGCGCCGACGTGTTCAACGTCGTCGGCACGTTCTCGTGGTGCGAGCTGCAGAGCCGCGACATCGCGGCCGCCCTGCCGTTCTACGAAGAGCTGTTCGGCTGGCGGTGGGAGCAGTCGAGCGTCGACGAGTCGCCGTACCTCGTCGGGCACCTGGATGCCAAGGCTGCGGGCCAGGGCGAGGCGGCCGAAGGTGTCGACACCTCCGTCGCCGGCGCGATGGCGATGCCGCCGGGCGTCCCGGACGCGGTGCCGTCGATGTGGGGCGTGTACTTCACCGTGGCCGACCTCGACGCCACCGTCGCCCAGGCGGGTGAGCTCGGCGGGACGGTGGTCGTCGAGCCCATGGACATCGGCGAGATGGGACGTTTCGCCATGCTCGCCGACAACGCAGGCGGGGCCGGCTTCTACGTCATCGAGATGCCTGCCTGAGGCGGGTCCGGCTGGCGCCCCCGGCAGGATTCGAACCTGCGCCCCCGCCTCCGGAGGGCGGTGCTCTATCCCCTGAGCTACGGGGGCCAGCCGGGGATGCCCCGGGACGAGAAGACTATCAGCGCTGACCGGGGAGGATCCCGGATCGGGTTGTGTTCGACTCGCTGATCCACGGAGCATCTCCGTCGGACTCGGCGGTCTCGACGGAGTCGCAGCGTCGCCAGGTGCCGTTCAGGTTCCGTGGATCACCGGCAGGGCCTTGATCGGCCAGCAGACCTCCTACCCTGTGCGGGTGACTCCCGACGACCTGGCCCTGCTTGTCACCGCCTGCCTGCGGTCGTCCGTCGAGCGGCTCGGTGGTGACCTGGGGGCAGTCGGAGCGTCGGTGACCGTCGAGCGTCCCCGCAACCCTGAGCACGGCGACTACGCCACCAACGCCGCCATGCAGACGGGCAAGCGTGCCGGCCTCGTGCCGCGTGACCTCGCCACGGCCCTCGCCGAGTGCCTGCGCGAGCAGGCGGGTGTGGCCGACGCCTCGGTGGCCGGCCCGGGCTTCGTCAACGTGACGCTGGAGGCCGCTGCCGCCGGGGCGCTGGCCGCCACGATCGTCGAGGCCGGTGCGGCGTACGGACGCAGCAACGCCTTGGGTGGTCGCCGGGTCGACGTCGAGTTCATCTCGGCCAACCCCACCGGGCCGCTGCACCTCGGCCACACCCGCTGGGCAGCACTCGGCGACGCGCTGGCGCGTGTGCTCACCGCCGCCGGGGCAGACGTGACCAGCGAGTTCTACGTCAACGACCGCGGCGCCCAGCTCGACCGGTTCGGCGAGTCGCTCATGGCGGTCGCGCACGACCAGCCCGTGCCCCCTGACGGCTACCACGGCCAGTACGTGCACGACCTGTCGGCACAGATCGTGACCGACCGCCCCGACATCGTCGACCTGCCTGACGACCAGCAGGTGGCGGCCTTCCGTGAGGAGGGCTACCGCCGGCAGCTGGCCGAGCAGCAGCGCCAGCTCGCCGACTTCAGGACGGTCTTCGACGTCTGGACCTCCGAGCGTGAGCTGCACTCCTCCGGCAAGGTCGCGCACGGCATCGACGTGCTCGCGAAGGCAGGGCACCTGTACGAGGCCGACGGGGCGCTGTTCATGCGCACGAGCGACTTCGGTGACGACAAGGACCGGGTGCTGGTGAAGCAGGACGGCGAGTACACCTACTTCGCCTCCGACACCGCGTACTACATCGACAAGCGCGAGCGGGGCTTCGACGTCTGCCTCTACCTGCTCGGCGCCGACCACCACGGCTACGTGGGGCGGCTTCGGGCAATCGCCTCCTGCGCCGGAGACGACCCCGACGAGACGCTCGACGTGCTCATCGGCCAGATGGTCACGATCATGCGCGGCGGGCAGGAGATGCGGCTGTCCAAGCGCGCCGGCACCATCGTCACGCTGCACGACATCGTCGAGATCGCCGGCGTGGACGCCGTGCGCTACTCGCTGTGCCGCTACCCGGCAGACTCGCCGATGACCCTCGACCTCGACCTCGTCACCCGGGCGAGCGCGGACAACCCGGTGTTCTACGTCCAGTACGCCCACGCGCGGCTCTCCTCGATCCTGCGCAACGCGGCCGACCTGGGAGTCGAGCGTGGCGAGCTGGACCCGTCCCGGCTCGACCACCCGCGGGAGGCGGCGCTGCTGGGTGCCCTGGGGGAGTTCCCGCGCGTCGTGGCCTCAGCCGCCGAGCTGCGCGAACCGCACCGCGTGGCGCGGTACCTGGAGGACACGGCGGCGGTCTTCCACAAGTTCTACGACGAGTGCCGCGTGCTGCCGCAGGGCGACGAGCAGGTCAGCGACCATCACCGGGCTCGGCTGTGGCTGGTGACGGCGACCCGCACGGTCGTCGCGAACGGGCTGGCACTGCTGGGGGTTGACGCACCCGACAGGATGTGACGCCGTAGCCAAGCCGTCGAAAGAGGCAGCCTGTGGAGGATTCGGAGGGCCTGACCCTCGCGGTTGTAGCCCTGCTGTTGCTGGGTTGGTCCCTGGTCGGCCGGCGCGCCGAGCGGTGGGGGCTCACCGCACCGATGGCGTTCATCGGTGCCGGAGCACTGCTGGTCGCCATCGCCGGCGAGGACCTCACCGGCGGGACGATCCGCTTTCTGGCCGAGATCACTCTGGTCATGGTGCTCTTCCACGACGCGAGCACAGTCCGGCTGGCCGACCTGCGCCGAGACCCCTGGATCGCCGTGCGTCTGCTCGCGATCGGGTTTCCGCTGGCGCTGGCGATGACGGCTGTCGCGACCATGTGGCTGCTCCCGGTCGCCGGCGTCGCCGGGGCCGTCCTGATCGCGGCCTCGATCACGCCGACGGATGCCGGGCTGGGCGCTCCGACGATTCTCAACCCGAGGGTGCCGGTCAGGGTTCGGCGAGCGCTCAACGTCGAGAGCGGCCTGAACGACGGCCTCGCCACCCCCCTCGTCCTGGGGTCACTGAGCGTCCTGGTGGGCAGCAGCGACGGCGGCGGCGGAATCCTGAGCATCGCTGCGGTCCCGGTGGCCGTGGGCGTGGCGATCGGCACGGTCATCGGGCTCACCGGTGCCTTCCTGCTGGACCACTCGCGCGACTCTGGGTGGAGCAGCGAGCGAGCCCGCGGGCTGGCGGTCTTCACCCTGCCGTTGATCTCCTTCGGCCTCGCGGAGATGACCGGAGCCAACGCGTTCATCGCCGCCTTCGTCGGCGGTCTCGCGTTCGGACGCTTCTCCCACTGCGTCGAGGAAGACAGGGAGGTGTCCGAGACGCTCGAGATCGCGGCCGACATCTTCGGGGCGGTGCTGTGGTTTCTTGCCGGCGGACTCCTCATCCTCACCTTCGAGGACGGGTTCGAGTGGCAGTGGCTGGCGCTCGCCGTGGCGGCGCTCACCGTCCTGCGTGTGGTTCCGGTCGCGGTCAGCCTGCTGGGCACCGGGTTCCGCTGGCCGACCGTGCTGTTCCTGGGCTGGTTCGGGCCGCGCGGGATCGCCACCATCGTCTTCGGCCTGCTCGCGGTCGAGGAGCTCGGAGGCAACTCCCTGCTGGTGGACGTGGGCGGGGTGATCAGTCTCACGGTCCTGATCAGCGTCGTCGCGCATGGCGTCACCGCTGGCCCACTGTCGAATGCCTACGGCGCGTGGGTCGCTCGAGCCCACGGGCCGATCGAGACCGAGCCGTCGGTCGAGCCGATGCCCTCCCGTGGCCGGAGCAGCACGCAGGAGTAGGGCGCTCTAGGCTTTGCCCGCGTGCGCGCTCATCCTGCCGGCCCTCTGCACGCCGACCTGCTGCCCGAGCAGGGCCCGGGGCTGCCCCCGGCCCACCCCGCCGCGCTCGCCGCGCACGTCTGGCCGCTCGGGACGAGGCGCGAGCCGTCCGGGGTGGTGAGCCTGCACGGCCGGCCGCTCACCGACCTGGCCGACGAGCACGGCACTCCCGCCTTCTTCATGGACGAGGCCGACTTTCGTGCCCGTGCCCGCGCCTTTCGGTCCGCCTTCGACGGATGCGTCGTCTACTACGCGGCCAAGGCCTTCCTGAGCCGGGCGGTGGCGCGGTGGGTGCACGAGGAGGGTCTGTTCATCGACGTCTGCAGCGGGGGCGAGCTGCGGGTAGCCCTGGACGCGGGCTTCCCGGTCGAGAACATCGCGCTGCACGGCAACAACAAGTCCCTCGCCGAGCTCGAGATGGCCGTGCAGAACCAGGTCGGGCTCGTCGTCGTCGACTCCTTCGACGAGATCGACGCGCTGGCCACGGTGGCAGCCGCACACGGACGCGTCCAGCCGGTGCTGCTGCGGGTGCGGGTCGGGGTCGAGGCGCACACCCACGAGTTCATCGCCACCGCCCACGAGGACGTCAAGTTCGGCTTCTCGCGCTCGGCCGGCGACGCGCTGGCGGCCGTGCGCGCCACGCTGGACCGGTCGTCGCTGCAGCTGCGCGGACTGCACTCGCACATCGGGTCGCAGATCTTCGACACGGCCGGGTTCGAGGTGGCTGCGGCCCGGATGGTCGAGCTGCTCGTGCAGGTGCGCGACGAGCTGGGCGTCGAGCTGCCCGAGCTCGACCTCGGTGGCGGCCTGGGCATCGCCTACGTCGACGCCGACGACCCGCAGCCGCTCGACCAGCTCGCCACTCGGCTGCTCGACATCGTGGCGCGGGAGTGCCTGCGTGCCGGGCTCGCGGTGCCGCAGGTGGCGGTCGAGCCGGGCCGCGCCCTCGTCGGGCCGGCCATGATGACCGTCTACCGGGTAGGCACGGTGAAGAACGTGGACGGCATCCGCACCTACGTCAGCGTCGACGGGGGGATGAGCGACAACATCCGCACCGCGCTCTACGACGCCGACTACACCGTGACGCTGGCGAACCGGGCACCGAGCGAGCCGTTGATGCTCACCCGCGTGGTCGGCAAGCACTGCGAGTCCGGCGACGTCGTCGTCCGCGACGCCTGGCTGCCGAGCGACATCCGCCCCGGTGACCTGCTTGCGGTCGCGGCCACGGGTGCCTACTGCCGCTCGATGGCCAGCAACTACAACATGGTCGAACGGCCGCCGGTCGTGGTGGTGGACGAGGAGGGCTCTCGGGTGATCGTGCGCCGCGAGAGCATGGACGACCTGCTGGCGTGCGACCTCGGCTGAGCTGGTGGCCACCAGCATGGGAGACTGGCCCGCGCCGGCAACCGAGAAGAACGTGAGGAACGCGACCACCCATGGCTGAGCCTGTTCGCATCGCCCTGCTGGGCTGCGGGAACGTCGGTGCGCAGGTCGTGCGACTGCTGAGCGAGCACGGCGACGACCTCACCGCTCGGGTGGGACGCCCGCTCGAGCTGGTCGGCGTCGCTGTGCGCGACGCCACGGCAGCGCGTCCTGGTGTGCCGGCGCACCTTCTCACCGCCGACGCGCACGCCCTCGTGGAGTCCGGGGACGTCGACGTCGTCGTCGAGCTGATCGGGGGCATCGAGCCGGCGCGCACCCTGGTGCTCGCGGCGATGGCCAACGGCGCCTCCGTCGTCACGGCGAACAAGGCGCTGATGGCCGCCGACGGTGCGACGTTGCACGACGCGGCCCGCGAGCACGGTGTCGACCTGTACTTCGAGGCGGCCGTCGCCGGGGCCATCCCGCTGCTGCGGCCCCTGCGCGAGTCGCTCGTGGGCGACCGCGTGCACCGGGTGATGGGCATCGTGAACGGCACCACCAACTACGTGCTCGACCGGATGGACACCGAGGGCGACGACCTCGACTCCGTGATCGCCGACGCCCAGCGGCTCGGCTACGCCGAGGCCGACCCCACGGCCGACGTGGACGGCCACGACGCCGCGGCGAAGGCGGCCATCCTGGCCTCGCTGGCATTCCATACAAGGGTGAGCGCCGACCAGGTCGAGGTCGAGGGCATCCGCGGCGTGACCGGCACCGACGTCCGCAGCGCCCAGGCGATGGATGGCGTGGTCAAGCTGCTCGCCGTCGCCGACCGGCTCGACGACGCGCGCATCAGCGTGTGGGTCGGCCCGACGATCATTCCGCGCAGCCACCCGCTGGGCAGCGTGCACGGGGCGTTCAACGCGGTGGTCGTCGAGGCCGACGCCGCCGGACAGCTGATGTTCTACGGCCAGGGGGCCGGGGGGCTGCCGACCGCGAGCGCCGTCCTCGGCGACGTCGTCACCACGTCGCGCAACCGCGTGCAAGGCGTCCTGGGGGTGGGGGAGAGCAGCTACGCCGACGTGGTGGTCGCCCCGGCAGGGGAGGCCGTCACCCGGTTCCACCTGGTCGTCGACGTCGACGACCGTCCCGGTGTTCTGGCCGCGGTGGCCGGCGTCTTCGCCGCCAACGGGGTCTCGATCGAGACGGTGCGCCAAGAGATCCGCCCACCGGCCGACGCCGAGCTGGTGATCGTCACCCACCCGGCGACCAAGCGCGCTCTGGACCAGACGGTCACCGACCTGCGACAGGCGCCCGTCGTGCGCTCGGTCGTGTCGGTGCTGCGAGTGGAGGCGTTGTAGATGGCACACCTGTGGCGGGGCGTGATCGAGGAGTACCGCGACCGGCTACCGGTCACGGCCGCGACACCGGTGATCACGCTGCACGAGGGCGGCACGCCGTTGGTGCGGGCGGCCTGGCTGTCGGCGCAGACCGGCTGCGACGTCTACTGCAAGGTCGAGGGCTGCAACCCGACCGGGTCGTTCAAGGACCGGGGCATGACCCTGGCCATCTCCAAGGCCGCCGAGGATGGCGCCAAGGCTGTGGTGTGCGCGTCCACCGGCAACACCAGTGCGTCGGCGGCCGCCTACGCCGCCGCGGCCGACATGACCCCGGTGGTGCTCATCCCGGCCGGCAAGATCGCCAAGGGCAAGCTCGCCCAGGCCGTCATGCACGGCGCCCAGGTGCTTCAGGTGGACGGCAACTTCGACGACTGCCTCGACCTGGCCCGCGAGCTCTCCGACCGCTACCCCGTCGCCTTGGTCAACTCCGTCAACCCCTTCCGCCTGCAGGGGCAGAAGACCGGGGCCTTCGAGGTCGTCGACTACTTGGGTGACGCCCCTGACCTGCACGTCCTGCCGACCGGGAACGCCGGCAACATCTCCGCCTACTGGCTGGGCTACTGCGAGTACGCCGCGGACGGACCCGCGAGCCACCGCCCGCGCATGTGGGGCGTGCAGGCGACGGGTGCGGCCCCCCTCGTCTCCGGCGAGCCCGTGCGCACGCCGGAGACCGTGGCCACCGCCATCCGCATCGGCAACCCCGCCTCCTGGGACCTGGCGATCGCCGCGCGCGACGAGTCCGGCGGTGCGATCACCGCCGTCGACGACACCGCCATCCTCGACGCGCAGGCTGCCCTGGCTGCCCACGACGGCCTGTTCGTCGAGCCCGCGTCGGCGGCGCCGGTGGCAGGGCTTCTCGAAGCCGCGCGCGACGGCACCCTGGCCGCGGGTCAGCGCGTGGTCGTCACCGTCACCGGGGTGGGCCTCAAAGACATCGACACCGCCATGGACCACCACGGTGACCTCGACCCCACCGTCGTGCGCGTCGACGCGGACGCAGCCGCCGAGGCCCTCGGGCTGGCGTGAGCGCACCCACCTCGGCCCAGGTGCCCACCGGGACGGCAACGCGGGTGCAGGTACCCGCCACGAGCGCGAACCTCGGCCCGGCGTTCGACGCCGCGGGGTTGTCGCTCGGTCTCTACGACGACGTCGACGTGCGCGCCACCGCGTCGGGCTGCAGCGTCGACGTGAGCGGTCAGGGGGCGCAGAACGTTCCGACCGACGAGTCGCACCTCGTGCTGCGGGCGGTGCGGGCCGGCCTCGACGCAGCCGGTGTCGCCCAGCCCGGGCTCGCTCTGCGCGCCACCAACCGCATCCCGCACGGACGCGGGCTGGGGTCGTCGGCCGCGGCGACCGTCGCCGGCCTGCTCGTCGCGCAGACGTTCGCGCGGGCCGCCGGGGTCGAGGACGCCCTGCCCCGAGCCCGGCTTCTCGAGCTGGCCAGCGAGTTCGAGGGCCATGCCGACAACGTCGGTGCGGCGCTGCTCGGTGGCTTGACGCTGGTGTGGAGCGACGCGGGCGGTCACGTGCACGCTGCTCGGCTGCCGGTCGACGCCCGGGTGGCCCCTGTCGTCCTCGTCCCGGTGGACACGCTGAGCACGGCCCGGGCCCGCGGGATGATCCCGCAGTCGGTCCCGCACCGGGTGGCCGCCTTCAACGTCGGGCGCAGCGCACTGCTCGTCAGCGCGCTCACCGCGCACCCAGAGCTGTTGCTCGCCGCCACCGACGACCGGCTGCACCAGCCGTACCGCGCCGGGGCGTTCCCGGAGTCGATGGCGCTCGTCGAGCGTCTGCGCGCGCGCGGCCTGGCTGCCGTGATCTCCGGGGCGGGGCCCAGCGTGCTCGTGCTCGGCACGGTCGGTGACTCCGGTGCCGACGTCGAGGTCCCGGAGTCGTGGGTGGCGTGGCCTCTCGACGTCGATCCCGACGGGGCGCAGGTACTCATCCGTTCGGGGGAGTAGCAGGTCACGACACGGATACGGTGTGGCGCCGGGAATGGTGAGCCTGGCCCGGCGTGTTACTGTCTGACAGCAGTGATCGACCCGTTCGTGGTCGTCACCACTCCTCCCGCTCGCTCGTCGCAGGCGTCCGTGACGCACGCGTGAGCGTCGGTAGTTCACTCCCCAGCCCGTGCCGCGGGTGGCTCCGCTACCTGCGGTCCACGTCTGCGACCGGGACGCTCCCGGTACGTGAGAGAGAAGGGTCCTCGTTGACCGACAGCACCGAGACGCTCGCCCCGCCGGCCGCCGAGGCCGGCTCGCCCGACGCCCCCGCCAACGGGCGGGCGACGCGACCTCGCTCGGGCGGGCTGACCGCCCTCAAGCTCGCCGAGCTGCAGCAGATGGCGTCGGGCATGGGAATCGCCGGCACCGCCCGCATGCGCAAGAGCCAGCTCATCGACGCGATCAAGCAGGTCCAGGCCGGGTCAGCGCCCGCACCGGGTGACGCCTCGTCGCAGCCTCGGCAGGCCCCCCGCAAGGCGCAGCAGCAGCAGCCCGAGCGCACCCCAGAGCGCCAGCCCGACCAGCAGCCCGCGCGCCAGCCCGACCAGCAGCCCGAGCGCCAGGCTGACCGCCAGGGCGACGACCGGCCCGCCCGTGCCGGCGGTGGGCAGGCGCGTCGCGCCGAGGAGGGCCCGGACGCCCGCCAGGCGAGCCGCGACGACACCGGCTCGTCGCCCCGCACGCAGAACGCGGCGGAGAGCCGCACCGACGACGACTTCGACCGGTCCGGTCGGCGTCGGCGCCGCCGCGGGCGCGACCGCAACGACCGCAACGACCGCACGCGCACCGACCGCAACGACCGTGCCGAGCAGGTGGTCACCGACGACGACGTGCTCATCCCCGTCGCCGGCATCCTCGACGTGCTCGACAGCTACGCGTTCGTGCGCACCTCGGGCTACCTGCCCGGCCCCAACGACGTCTACGTCTCCCTCGCGATGGTGCGGCGCAACAACCTGCGCAAGGGTGACGCCATCACCGGCGCCATCCGGCAGCCACGTGAGGGGGAGAAGCAGCAGAAGTTCAACGCGCTCGTGCGTGTCGACACCGTCAACGGCGCCGACCCCGAGTCTGCGGGCAACCGGGCGGAGTTCAGCAAGCTCGTCCCGCTCTACCCGCAGGACCGCCTGCGCCTGGAGACCGAGCCCCAGCTGATGACCCCGCGGGTCATCGACCTGGTCGCGCCGATCGGCAAGGGCCAGCGCGGGCTCATCGTCTCGCCACCCAAGGCCGGCAAGACGATGGTGCTGCAGGCGATCGCCAACGCGATCACGACCAACAACCCCGAGTGCCACCTGATGGTCGTGCTGGTCGACGAGCGGCCCGAAGAGGTCACCGACATGCAGCGCACCGTCAAGGGCGAGGTGATCGCCTCGACGTTCGACCGACCCGCCGACGACCACACGACCGTGGCCGAGCTGGCCATCGAACGCGCCCGCCGCCTGGTCGAGCTCGGCCACGACGTCGTCGTGCTGCTCGACTCGATCACCAGGCTGGGCCGCGCTTACAACATCGCCGCCCCGGCGAGCGGACGCATCCTGTCCGGCGGCGTCGACTCCAGCGCGCTCTACCCGCCCAAGCGGTTCTTCGGGGCCGCACGCAACATCGAGAACGGCGGGTCGCTCACCATCTTGGCCACCGCGCTGGTCGAGACGGGCTCGAAGATGGACGAGGTGATCTTCGAGGAGTTCAAGGGCACCGGGAACATGGAGCTCAAGCTCTCTCGCCAGCTCGCTGACAAGCGCATCTTCCCGTCCGTGGACGTCGACGCCTCCGGCACGCGCAAGGAGGAGATCCTGCTCGCGCCCGACGAGCTCAAGGTCGTCTGGAAGCTGCGCCGGGTGCTGGCTGCCCTCGACGACCAGCAGGCAATAGACTTGCTGCTCACCAAGCTGCGGCAGACGTCGTCGAACTACGAGTTCTTGATGCAGGTGGCGAAGACGACGCCGTCCGCTCCGGGTGCAGGGGAGGACGTCTCATGAGTGATCGCATGCCGGTCGAGGACGCCGTGGGCGAGGCTGCGCTGAGCAGCCCGTGGACGTGCCCGCGCTGCGGACGTGACAACAAGGCCACGTGGAACCAGTGCCCGGGCTGCGAGTCCGACCGGGCGGGGTTGACGCCCGTGGAGCGCACCCCGGTGCGCAAGACCCGCCGGATGAACCCGGTCAACCTCATTCTCGGGCTGCTGATCCTCGTCGGTCTCGTCGTGCTGGCCGTCAACGTGGCCGAGCCCGTGTGGGACTGGGTCGTCCAGCAGTGGGACGCCTTCACCGCCTGGCTCGACGCCCGTCTCTGACCTCCGGCCGCACCCCGCGGCCCGCCACCGTTTGGTGGCGACGCCGCCGGCTGGAATACTTCCCACCACACCCCGCTTCCGGTTCACGCCGGTCTACGTCGACCAGCGACCCGGACGCACCACGAGGGAGAACCCCATGAAGCCCGAGATCCACCCCGAGTACCACGCCACCGAGGTCACCTGCAGCTGTGGGTCGACGTTCGTCACGCGCAGCACGTCGCGTACCGGCACGCTGCACGCCGAGGTGTGCTCGGCCTGCCACCCGTTCTACACGGGCAAGCAGAAGATCCTCGACACCGGTGGCCGGGTCGCCCGCTTCGAGGCGCGCTACGCACGAAAGGGCGCCTCGAAGGACGCCAAGTAGCGTCGAGGTGCTCCCGCGGCCGCTGCTGAAACGCGCCGACGAGCTGGCGGGTGAGCTCGCCGATCTTGAGCGCGCCCTCGCCGACCCCGACCTGCACACCCAGCCGGGCCGCATGCGCGAGCTCGGGCAACGTCACTCCTCGCTGGCCTCCGCGGCTGCCACCTACCAGGCGTACCGGCAGGCTGTGGACGACGCCGAGGTCGCGCGTGACTTCGCCGAGGACGACGAGAGCTTCGCCGCCGAGGCCGTGTCGCTCCAGGTCGAGGTCGCCCGGCTCGCCGACCGGCTGCGCAGCGCGCTGCTCCCGCGCGACCCCGACGACGCCCGCCCGGTGCTGATGGAGATCAAGGCCGGTGAGGGCGGCGACGAGTCGGCGCTGTTCGCCGCCGACCTGATGCGCATGTACCAGCGCTACGCCGACCGCCAGGGCTGGAAGACCGAGCTGATCGACCACGAGGAGACGCCGCTGGGGGGCATCTCCAGCGCGACCGTGGCCGTGCGCGGCAAGGCCGGCCTCGACCCCGACCAGATGCCCGGGGCCCGGCTGAAGTACGAGGGCGGCGTGCACCGGGTGCAGCGGGTGCCGGTCACCGAGAGCCAGGGACGCATCCACACCAGTGCAGCCGGCGTTCTCGTCATGCCCGAGGCGTCGGAGGTGGACGAGATCCCCATCGACCCGAACGACCTTCGGGTGGACGTGTACCGCTCGTCCGGCCCGGGTGGGCAGAGCGTCAACACCACCGACTCGGCCGTGCGCATCACCCACCTGCCGACCGGCACCGTCGTCTCGTGCCAGAACGAGAAGTCGCAGCTGCAGAACCGGGAGCAGGCGATGCGCATCCTGCGGGCCCGGCTGCTGGCCCAGGCGCGCGAGGAGGCGGCCGCCGAGGCCGCGGCCGAGCGGCGCAGCCAGGTGCGCACCGTCGACCGTTCCGAGCGGGTGCGCACGTACAACTTTCCGGAGAACCGCATCTCCGACCACCGGGTCGGCTACAAGGCCTACAACCTCGACCACGTGCTCGCCGGTGACCTCGACGGCGTCGTGGACGCGCTGGTGGCCGACGACCTCGAGCGGCGCGTGGCCGCGCTGGAGCGCACGGCCGCCGGCTCATGACCGCCGCGGGCTGGCTGGACCGCGCCGTCGCCGTCCTGGCCGAGGCCGGTGTGCCCAGCCCACGCGTGGACGCCGAGCTGCTGGCGGTCGACGGCGTCGGCCTGGCCCGCACCGAGCTGCGACACGCCCCCGACCCGGGGGAGCCGTACTGGCACCTGGTCAGACGCCGGGCGCAGCGCGAGCCCCTGCAGCACCTGCTCGGGCGGGCGTGGTTCCGGCACCTCGAGGTTGCCGTCGGGCCGGGGGTCTTTGTTCCCCGCCCAGAGACTGAGGTGGTCACCGAGGCGGCGGTCGCCGAGGCCGCCCGACTGGCGTCGGCGGGCCGGCTGCCCGTCGTCGTCGACCTCGGCACCGGCACCGGCGTCATCGCCCTCTCGGTCGCCCACGAGGTACCGGGTGCCGTGGTGCACGCCGTCGAGGCCGACGACGCCGCGTACGCCTGGGCTGCACGCAACGTCGCCGGCAGCCGGGTGCACCTGCACCGCGGCGACCTCGCCCACTGCCTGGTCGAGCTCGACGGTCGCGTCGACGTCGTCGTCAGCAACCCTCCCTACATCCCGCCCGACGGGGTGCCCGTCGACCCGGAGGTGCGCGACCACGACCCGGCACGTGCGCTCTACGGCTCCGGACCCGACGGCTTGGGTGAGGTCCGAGCGGTCGTGGCCAGCGCGGCACGGTTGCTCGTCCCCGGCGGGCTGCTCGTGGTGGAGCACGCCGACCGCCAGGCCGAGGCCGTCGCAGGGCTGCTGGACGAGGGGTGGCGCGACGTCGGGTGCCACCGCGACCTCACCGACCGGCCGCGGTACGTGACCGCACGGCGGGCCGGAGGCGACCGGTGACCCGCCGCTTCGACATGACCCAGCCGCTCACTCGCGGCCAGGGCATCAAGGCCGCCAGCACGAGCGCCAAGCGGGGCCGCGTCGTGCTGCTGCCGACGGAGTCGGTGTACGCGGTGCTCGTCGACGCGTTCTCCCCGACCGGGGTGCCTGCCGTCCGTGCGCTGAAGAACCGGCCGGACGACGCCGCGCTCCCGGTGGCGGTCAGCTCGTTGAGCATGCTGCGCGGTATCGCCGAACGTCTCACCCCAGCAGGCCAGAGCCTGGTCGAGGCGTTCTGGCCGGGTCCGCTGACCATCGTGTGCCGCGCGCAGCCGTCGTTGGCCTGGGCCGCCGGTGGTGGTGGGCGCACGCTGACGGTGCGGATGCCCCTGCACCCCGTCGCGCTCGAGGTGATCGCCGGCACCGGGCCGTGCGTCCTGGTGGGCGCCGACCCGCCGTTGGACGTCGACCCGGCCGGGCACGAGACGCCGGGCATCGACGTCGTTCTCGACGCCGGTCCGCCGCCGTGGCCGAGCGAGCGGTCCTCGGTGGTGGACGTGCGGGTCGATCCCCCGGTGCTGCTGCGCGCCGGCGCGCTCGGGCATGATCGCCTGGTGCCCGTCGCCGGTGACCTCGTCCACGAGGCGCCGCGATGACCGACTTCGGCATCCTCGTCGTCTGCACGGGCAACATCGCCCGCTCGGCCATGGGCGAGCGGCTCATGACGGCCGCGCTCGAGGCCGAGCCCGACCTGGTCGTCACGAGCGCCGGCACCTGGGGGCACGAGGGTGCGCCCATGGAGCGCAACGCCGCGGCGGCGCTGGCCGAGATCGGCGTCGACGAGGGGGCCTTTCGCGCCCGCGAGCTCACCCCGGCCATGATCCGCGATGCATCCTTGGTGCTCACCGCCACTCGCGAGCACCGCGTGGCGGTGCTGGGGCACGAGCCGGCCGCCCTGCGCCGTACGTTCACCCTGCGCGAGTTCGCGCGCCTGACCACGCACACCGGCGGCGTCGTCGCCGCGGACACCTCGGGGCACGAACGAGCGCGGGGACTGGTGGCGGCGGCCGCTGCAGCCCGCGGGGCGGTTCGCGTCGCCGCCGCCGACGACGACGTCCGCGACCCCTACGGATCGCCCCTGCCGGTCTACCGCCGGTGCCGCGACGAGATCGCCGCCGCCGTCGCGGCGATCGCAGCCGGGCTGGTGGCGCCGCCTAGAGTGGGCCCACCCGACCCGAAGGGGACTGCGTCATGACGTTCTGGGGCCCCAGCTTCGCCCAGCTGGAACAGACCGACCCGGCGATCGCCGAGATCGTCCTCGCCGAGCTCGACCGGCAACGGGCCGGGCTGCAGCTGATCGCCAGCGAGAACTTCACCTCGCCGGCCGTGCTGGCCACGCTCGGGTCGACGCTGTCGAACAAGTACGCCGAGGGGTACCCCGGGCGGCGCTACTACGGCGGGTGCGTGGAGGTCGACAAGGCCGAAGAGATCGGGGTCGCCCGAGCCAAGCAGCTCTTCGGCGCCGAGCACGCCAACCTGCAGCCGCACTCCGGCGCGAGCGCGAACATCGCTGCCTTCGGGGCGTTCCTGTCCCCGGGGGACACGTACCTGGCCATGAGCCTGCCGCACGGCGGGCACCTCACCCACGGCGCAAAGGTGTCGTTCTCCGGCTCCTGGTTCACCCCCGTGCACTACGGGGTGTCGCCGGACACCGAGCAGATCGACTACGACCAGGTGCGCGACCTGGCCCGCACGCACCGACCCAAGATGATCATCGCCGGCGGGTCGGCGATCCCCGGCCTGATCGACTTTCCCGCCTTCCGCGAGATCGCCGACGAGGTCGGGGCGATCTTCATGGTCGACGCCGCGCACTTCATCGGCCTGGTCGCCGGCGGCGCCATCCCCTCGCCGGTGCCCTACGCCGACGTCGTCACCTTCACCACGCACAAGGTGCTGCGCGGCCCCCGCGGCGGCATGATCGTCAGCCGCGCCGAGCACGCCAAGGCCCTCGACAAGGCCGTGTTCCCGATGATGCAGGGTGGCCCGCTCATGCACGCGGTGGCGGCCAAGGCCGTGGCCCTGGCCGAGGCGGCGACGCCGGCCTACCAGCAGTACGCACGCCAGGTGATCGACAACGCCCAGGCCCTGACGCGCGGGCTGGTCGAGCACGGCATGCGCGCGGTCGGCGGGGGCACCGACACCCACCTGGCGCTGATCGACCTGCGCGAGCTCGGGGTCACCGGCACCGAGGCCGAGCAGCGCTGCGACGCCGCCGGCATCGTGCTCAACAAGAACGCCATCCCCTTCGACCCGCAGCCGCCGAGCGTGGCGTCGGGGATCCGGGTGGGCACCCCGTCGGTGACCACGCAGGGCATGGGCGTCGCGCAGATGGGCCAGGTGGCCGCACTCATCGCGCGTGCGGTCCGCGAGGGCTCCGGGTCAGCACAGTCCGTCGCCGACGAGGTGCGCGACCTGGTGTCCGCCTTCCCCGCCTACCCGCAGGGCTGAGCAGGAGCGGCCGGCACCCCGCGTGCGCGAGTACCTGTTCGTCCTGGTCGTCGCAGCAGCGACCACGCTGCTGCTCATCGGGCCGGTCGGTGCCTTGGCCGTGCGCTGGCGCGCTGTCCCGCCGGTGCGCGAGCGCGACGTCCACCACTTCCCCATCCCGCGCCTCGGCGGGGTCGCCATGCTCGGCGGCTTCCTGGCCGCGTTCGCCGCGGCCAGCGCGCTCCCGCGACTGGGACGGGTCTTCGAGCTGTCGACCGACGCGCGCGGCATCCTGCTCGGGGCGATCGTCATGTGTGCGCTGGGCGTGGCCGACGACGTTCTCAACCTCGATGCCCTGACGAAGTTCGCCGGGCAGGTGGTGGCCGCGGGCGTCATGGTGCTCTCCGGCGTCCAGCTGTACTGGATCCCGCTGCCCGGCGGGCCGCTGGTGCTCACACCGGAGTTCGCCGTCGCCCTCACCGTCTTCACCGTGCTGGTGACGGTGAACGCGGTCAACTTCGTCGACGGCCTCGACGGGCTCGCTGCCGGGGTGGTGGGCGTGGGCGCGCTCGCCTTCTTCTCCTACTCCTACCTGCTCGCCGTGGTCGAGGGCTTGTCCCGGATGACCCTGCCCGCCTTGGTGAGCGCGGCGCTGGCCGGCATCTGCCTGGGGTTCCTGCCGGCCAACGTGCACCCGGCGCGCATCTTCATGGGCGACTCCGGCTCGATGCCGATCGGGCTGCTGCTGGCCGGCGCCGCGATCAGCCTCACCGGCCAGCTCGACCCGCAGCTGCTGCCCGAGGGCTCTGTGCTGCCGGCGCTGCTGCCCCTGCTGCTGCCGATCGCCGTGATCGCCATCCCCTTCCTCGACCTGCTGGCGGCCGTCTGGCGGCGCACCCGCGCCGGGCGAAGCCCCTTCGCCCCGGACAAGCAGCACCTGCACCACCGCCTCCTCGACCTGGGCCACTCGCACCGGCGGGCGGTGACGATCATGTGGTTCTGGGCGGCCCTCGTCGCGTTCGGGCTGGTGGTGATCGCTCTGGTCGGCGGGACGGCCACGCTCGTCGTCCTGGGCATCGCCATCGTCGGTGTGGTCTTGCTCACCCTGGGCCGCCCCGTCGGCTGGTTCGGCCGCGCCGGGGCACCGTCGGGCTAGGGCCTACCCTTGTCGTGATGAGTGCCTCCGCGTCGCCCCAGCACCCGCTGGAACCGCTGCGCCGCGTGCTGCGGGCAGGGCTGATCGGCGTCGCCGTGCTCGCCCCGGTGGCTGCCCTCGTCGGCTGGCTGGTCGACGGGTCGGCCGGACTTGTGGGCGCGCTGATCGGCGTGCTCGTCCCCGCGGCCTTCTTCGCCCTCACCGTGGTGACGGCGCTGGTCACGCTGCACCTGTCGCCCGGTGCCCTGGGGGCGGTCGTGCTCGGCTCGTGGGTGGTCAAGCTGGTGCTGTTCATCGTGGCGCTGAGCCTGCTGAACATGTGGGACGGCTGGTCGCGCCCGGTCTTCGGAGTCACGTTCATGATCGCCGTGGTCGGGTGGCTCGCCCTGGAGGCGTGGATGGTCATCAGCACCAAGCAGCCCTACGTCCAGCCGGTGCGCTCGAGCGCAGCACCGGCCGGCGACGACGCAGCCGAGTGACTCTGGGCACCTGGGCCCGAGTTGCGGATCGATGTTGGTAGTGTCCGGGCCAGTCATGACAGCCAAGACCGATCCTGAGTCCCGCCGGCCCATGGGCCTGGTCGAGGGCGAGGGCATCGCCTGGTCGGTCATGTCGACTCTGGTCGCCGGGCCGGTCCTGTACGGGTTCGTCGGCTGGGGGGTGGACGAGGTGGTCGGCACGACGAGGGTCTTTCTTCCTCTCGGCGT
The DNA here is from genome assembly GCA_963714455.1 of uncultured Actinomycetota bacterium. GTDB lineage: Bacteria > Actinomycetota > Actinomycetes > Jiangellales > Jiangellaceae > CAVQGZ01. The sequence continues at coordinate 360,618 of CAVQON010000015.1, read as the reverse complement.
GGTGGTCGGGTTCATCTTCAGCTTCTACATCGTGTACGCGCGCCACGGTCGTTCGTAGACCGAGCCGAGATCGGAGCGACAGCCAACCATGACGGGGATCGCAGTCCTCGCCTCTGAAGGCGATACCTGGAGTCCGCCGTCGCTGTCGGAGTTCTTCCCCGGAGCGATCTTCTTCGAGGGCACTCCTTTCGAGATCGACCGCATCAACCTCATCGGGTTCTTCATGACCGGGATGGTCGCGCTGTTCTTCGTGATGGCCTTCCGCAACCCGCAGGTGGTTCCCGGGCGGCTGCAGAACATGGGCGAGGTCGCGGTCGACTTCGTCCGCACGTTCATCGCCGACGAGATCCTGGGCAAGGACGGCAAGAAGTACGCCCCCTACCTGGCCACGCTCTTCTTCATGGTGCTGGCGTTCAACATCACCGGCATCACGCCGCTGCTGAACATGCCGGTGAACGCCCGCATCGGCTACCCGGTGTTCTTGGCGCTGACGTCCTACGTCGTCTTCAACTGGGCCGGCATCGCCAAGCAGGGCGTCGGCGGCTACCTGAAGTCCAACCTCTTCATCCCTGGCGTCCCGAAGGTCATGTACATCCTGCTGACCCCGATCGAGGCGCTGTCGACGTTCATCCTGCGCCCGGTCACGCTCGCCCTGCGTCTCATGGTCAACATGCTGGCCGGCCACCTGATGCTGGTGCTGTTCTTCTCCGCCGCCTGGTACTTCATCTTCTTCCCGAACAGCCCGCTCCAGCCGATCCTCGGCATCGGCATCTTCGGTGCCGGCTTCGCCTTCACCCTCTTCGAGATGCTGATCGTGGTCATCCAGGCCTACATCTTCACGCTTCTCACCGCCGTCTACATCGCCGGCAGCATCAGCGAACACCACTAGCCCGCTCAACCTCGCACAAGCGGACCCCCCGCATCGCCACAGGAAGGAACCACAGTGGACCCCGTCAACCTCGCAGAGGTCACCGGCTCGGTCGCCGCCATCGGATACGGCCTGGCCGCCATCGGCCCCGGTGTCGGCATCGGCATCGTCGTCGGCAAGGCCATCGAAGGCATCGCTCGCCAGCCTGAGATGACCGGTGTGCTGCGCACCAACATGTTCCTCGGTATCGCCTTCACCGAGGCCCTTGCTCTGATCGGTGTCGGCCTCGGCTTCGTGTGGCAGGGCTGATTCGTGGACGACGCGCTCGTCACCCTGCTTGCCGCTGAGGGTGGTGAAGAAGTCGAGGGCAGCGCCATCCTGCTGCCCGCGATCTACGACATCATCTGGTCGGCGCTGTCGTTCGCGATCATCTTCTTCCTCTTCTGGCGCTTCGTGTGGCCGCAGATGCAGAAGGCGCTGGACGCACGCAGCGAGGGAATCGAGCAGAAGCTCGACCAGGCCGAGGCCGACCGTGCCGAGGCCGCCGCGCTGCTCGAGCAGTACCGGGCCCAGCTCGCCGACGCCCGCGCCGAGGCAAACCGCTTGCGCTCGGACGGCCAGGCGCAGCGGGCCTCGATCGTGGCCGAGGCGCGCACCGAGGCCGACCAGGCCGCCCGAACGGTGACCGAGCAGGCCCAGGCCAGGCTCGCCACCGACATGGCCAGCGCCAAGGCGTCGCTGTCGCGTGACGTCGGCGTGCTGGCGTCCGACCTGGCCGAGCGCATCATCGGCGCGAACCTCGACCCCGAGCGCACGAGCGCCACGATCGACGCGTTCATCGCCGACCTCGAGGCCGCCCCCCAGGGAGGCGCGTCCTGATGCAAGGAGCCAGCCGAGCATCGTTGGCCGTCGTGCGCGAGGAGTTTCGCGCCGACCCGGCGACGAGCACCGATCTGGTGGGGTCGCAGCTGCTGTCGGTGGCGTCGCTGCTGGGTCGCGAGACCTCGCTGCGCAACGCGCTGACCGACAACGGCTCGACACCCGAGCGCCGGGTCGAGCTGGCCAGGAGCATCTTCACCGACAAGGTCGCCCCGCAGACGGTGTCGGTGCTCGCGACGGTCGTCGCGCAGCGCTGGTCGCCACCACGCGACCTCGTCGAGGTGCTGGAGATCCTCGGGGCTGAGGCGTTGCTGGCCCACGCCGAGGCCGACGGCCGCATCGACACCGTCGAGGAGGAGCTATTCCGCTTCTCCCGCATCCTCGAGTCGTCGCCAGACCTGCAGCTCTTGCTGTCGGACCCGGCGGTCGCCCCCGCCACCAAGTCCACCGTCATCGCTGACCTGCTTGCCGACAAGGTGCAGCCGGAGACGGTGACCCTGGTCACGCACGCCGGCGCGCACGCCCTCGGCCGCCCCATGGCCGACCGGCTCCACGAGCTCGTCCAGCTTGCTGCGGCCCGGCGCCAGCAGCTGCTGGCCGACGTCCGCGCCCCGATGCCGCTGACCGAGGAGCAGACGCAGCGCCTGTCTGCCGCCCTGCAGCGCATCTACGGCCACGAGGTCACCGTGGCCGTCTCGGTCGACCCCGACGTGCTCGGCGGCGCCGTCGTCCGCATCGGGGACGAGATCATCGACGGCTCGATCGCGAGCCGGATGGCGGCAGCCCGCCGCTCACTGACCCAGTAGCACCACCCGCGAACACTTACTCAGGGAGTACGAAGCACGATGACCGAGCTGAGCATTCGGCCCGACGAGATTCGGGACGCGATCTCGCGCCATGTCGCGGAGTACCAGCCCGAGACCTCCCGCGAGGAGATCGGGCAGGTCGCCGAGGCCGGCGACGGCATCGCCCGGGTCGAGGGGCTTCCCTCGGCCATGGCCAACGAGCTGCTGGAGTTCCACGGCGGCGTCCTCGGCCTCGCCCTGAACCTCGACGTCCGCGAGATCGGCTGCGTCATCCTGGGCGACTACCAGCCCATCGAGGAGGGCCAGCAGGTCAAGCGCACCGGTGAGGTGCTCTCGGTGCCGATCGGTGACGGCTTCCTCGGTCGCGTGATCGACCCGCTGGGCGAGCCGATCGACGGGCTCGGCCCGGTCGAGGCCGAAGGCCGCCGGGCACTGGAGCTTCAGGCTCCATCGGTCGTGGAGCGCCAGCCGGTGTCCGAGCCCCTGCAGACCGGCATCAAGGCCGTCGACGCCATGACGCCGATCGGCCGTGGCCAGCGCCAGCTGATCATCGGCGACCGCCAGACCGGCAAGACCGCCGTCGCGATCGACACGATCATCAACCAGCGCGACAACTGGGCCACCGGCGACCCCGACAAGCAGGTGCGCTGCGTCTACGTCGGAGTCGGCCAGAAGGGCTCGACGATCGCCTCGGTACGCACCGCGCTGGAGGAGTCCGGCGCGCTGGAGTACACGACCATCGTCGCGTCGCCGGCGTCGGACCCGGCCGGCTTCAAGTACATCGCTCCCTACACCGGCTCGGCCATCGGCCAGCACTGGATGTACCAGGGCAAGCACGTCCTGATCGTGTTCGACGACCTGTCCAAGCAGGCCGAGGCCTACCGCTCGGTGTCGCTGCTGCTGCGTCGTCCGCCGGGCCGCGAGGCCTACCCCGGCGACGTCTTCTACCTGCACTCGCGGCTGCTCGAGCGCTGCGCGAAGCTGTCCGACGACCTCGGGGCGGGTTCCCTGACCGGGCTGCCGATCATCGAGACCAAGGCCAACGACGTGTCGGCGTTCATCCCGACCAACGTCATCTCCATCACCGACGGCCAGTGCTTCTTGGAGACCGACCTGTTCAACTCCGGTGTGCGACCGGCGATCAACGTCGGCATCTCGGTGTCGCGTGTCGGTGGCGCGGCTCAGGTGAAGGCCATCCGCAAGGTCGCCGGGTCGCTGCGCCTCGACCTGGCCCAGTACCGCGCTCTGGAGGCCTTCGCCGCTTTCGCCTCCGACCTCGACAAGGCCTCGCGCGCCCAGCTCGACCGCGGTGCCCGTCTGGTCGAGCTGCTCAAGCAGCCGCAGTACTCGCCGTTCCCCGTCAACAAGCAGGTCGTGTCGCTGTGGTCGGGCAGCTCGGGTGGGCTGGACGACGTGCCGCTGGAAGACATCCGCCGGTTCGAGACGGAGTTCTTGGACTTCGTCGGCCGCGAGCACTCCGCCCTGCTGGCGTCGATCGCCGACACCAACGACCTGTCCGACGACACGGTGGCCGGGCTGGAGTCCGCGCTCACCTCGTTCAAGGGCCAGTTCGTCACCAGCAGCGGCCAGCCGCTCATCAAGGACGTCCCGGTCGACGCCATGGAGGACGAGGCCGACGCCTTGTCGGTCACCAAGAAGGTGCGCAAGGCGCCTCCGGCCGGCACCGCCGGGAAGACCTCCTGAGCCATGGGAGCCCAGCTTCGCGTCCTGCGCCGACGGGTGAAGTCCGTCGAGTCGACCAAGAAGATCACTCGCGCCCAAGAGCTGATCGCCGCGTCGCGCATCGTCAAGGCTCAGGGACGTCTCGAGGCGACCCGGCCCTACTTCCAGGCACTGATCCAGGCGCTCTCGGCGGCGGTGTCCAACGCGACGGTCGACCACCCGCTGCTCACACCGCGTGACGCCAAGCGGGCCGCGGTGATCGTCTTCACGGCCGACCGCGGGTTCGCCGGGGCCTACTCAGCCAACACCATCCGTGAGGCCCGTGCTCTCATGGCCCTGCTCGAGGAGGAGGGCTTGGAGATCGACCTGTACGCCGTCGGGCAGAAGGGGGCGCAGTACTTCAAGTTCCGCGGCCTCCAGCTGTCCGGGCAGTGGTCGGGCTTCACCGAGGAACCGACCTACGCAGACGCGACCGAGGTGGCCGACGTCGTCATCGAGGCGTTTCTCAAGGGCTCGGAGAACGGCGGCGTCGACCAGATCCACGGCGTGGGACACCTGTTCATCAACCGGGTCACCCAGACGCCCGTCGCCCGGCGCATCCTGCCGATCGAGGTGCAGGTGCAAGAGGTCGACACCTCCAGTGATGCTCCCGGCGGCCAGGAGACCTTCCCCCTCTACGAGTTCGAGCCGTCACCCGAAGGCGTGCTGGACAGCCTCTTGCCCCGCTACGTCCGGTGGTTCGTGTTCTCGTCGCTGCTTCACGGAGCGGTGTCGGAGCACGCGGCCCGGCAGCGTGCCATGAAGTCGGCGACCGACAACGCCGAAGAGCTCATCAAGACCCTCACCCGTCAGGCCAACCAGGCCCGCCAGGGCGAGATCACCCAAGAAATCAGCGAGATCGTCGGCGGAGCGGACGCACTGGCGTCGGCAGCCGCAGGGAGTGAGTGAGAGTGACCACCACCGTTGCAGACAGCGAGACGAGTGCCCCGAGCGAGGGTGGTGTCGGCCGCGTCGCCCGAGTGATCGGGCCCGTCGTCGACATCGAGTTCCCCGCCGACGCGATGCCGGAGATCTACAACGCCCTGCACGTCGACCTGGACCTCACCGGCCAGGGCGAGGGTGAGGGCCCGGTCCGGCTGACCCTCGAGGTCGCGCAGCACCTGGGCAACAGCCTGGTGCGCGCAATCTCGATGCAGCCCACCGACGGCCTGACCCGTGGCGCGCAGGTGCGCGACACCGGCGGTCCCATCACCGTCCCGGTCGGCGACGTCGTCAAGGGCCACGTGTTCAACACCCTCGGCAAGCCGCTGGACGTCGAGGAGTCGTCGCTGGAGATCAACGAGCGCTGGGGCATCCACCGCGCAGCGCCGAACTTCGACCAGCTCGAGGGCAAGACCGAGATGTTCGAGACCGGCATCAAGGTCATCGACCTGCTCACCCCCTACGTCTCCGGCGGCAAGATCGGCCTGTTCGGCGGTGCGGGTGTCGGCAAGACCGTGCTCATCCAGGAGATGATCACCCGCGTCGCCAAGAACTTCGGCGGCGTCTCGGTGTTCGCCGGGGTGGGGGAGCGCACCCGTGAGGGCAACGACCTCTTCTTGGAGATGACCGAGTCGGGCGTCATCAACGACACCGCGCTGGTCTTCGGCCAGATGGACGAGCCGCCGGGCACCCGCCTGCGCGTCGCCCTGACCGCGCTGACGATGGCGGAGTACTTCCGCGACGTGCAGAAGCAGGACGTTCTGCTGTTCATCGACAACATCTTCCGCTTCACCCAGGCCGGCTCCGAGGTCTCCACGCTGCTGGGCCGCATGCCCTCGGCGGTGGGCTACCAGCCGACCCTGGCCGACGAGATGGGCCAGCTGCAGGAGCGGATCACCTCGACCCGTGGTCACTCGATCACCTCGATGCAGGCGATCTACGTGCCCGCCGACGACATCACCGACCCGGCGCCGCACACGACGTTCGCCCACCTGGATGCGACGACGGTGCTCTCGCGCCCGATCTCGCAGCTGGGCATCTACCCGGCGGTGGACCCGCTGGACTCCACCAGCCGCATCCTCGACCCCCGCTACATCGGCGAGGAGCACTACGCCATCGCCCAGCGCGTCAAGGAGATCTTGCAGCGCTACAAAGACCTGCAGGACATCATCGCCATCCTCGGTATCGACGAGCTGTCCGAAGAAGACAAGGTGCTGGTCAACCGGGCACGGCGCATCGAGCGGTTCCTCAGCCAGAACATGTTCGTGGCCGAGGCGTTCACCGGTCAGCCCGGCTCGTTCGTGTCGATGGACGAGACGCTGGCCTCGTTCCGCTCGCTCGCCGACGGGGAGTTCGACCACATCCCCGAGCAGGCGTTCTTCATGTGCGGTGGCATCGACGACGTCAAGGAGAAGGCCAAGAAGTTCGCCTAGGCGAACCGATCGGGTCTGACAGGCAGGAGAGGTCGCGTTGGAAACGCTGCACGTCGAGCTGGTGTCCGCCGAGCGGCTGGTGTGGTCGGGTGACGCCACCATGGTCACCACCCGCACCACCGACGGCAAGATCGGCATCATGCCCCGGCATGAGCCGATGCTGGCCGTCCTCGTCCCCGGACGCGTCACGATCCACCTCCCGGACGGCACCCAGCAGCACGGGGCGGTGCACGGCGGATTCCTCGGCGTGGACGAGGGCAACGTCGAGATCATCGCCGAGGTGGCCGAGCTGGCCCACGAGATCGACGTCGACCGGGCTCAGCTCGCGCTGAAGAACGCCGAGGCCGACCCCGACAACGCGTCCAGCCACGCGGCCCAGGCCCGAGCCAAGGCCCGTATCTCCGCGGTGCACAACCAGGGGCTCGTCCGCAGCTGATCCCGCCCGGCGGCCGGGGTGGCCGGCACGCGCGTCAGGACTGGCGGCGGCCGGGCTCCCAGAGCACGTCGGCGACCTCGCCGGACTCGGCCCGGTTGGCGTGCCGGCAGAGGATGAACAGCAGGTCCGAGAGCCGGTTGAGGTAGGTCGCGGGCAGGGCGTTCATGTCTTCGCCGTGGTCGTAGAGCGCTGCCCAGGTGGCGCGCTCGGCCCGGCGGACGGTCGTGCGGGCCACGTGCAGCAGCGCTGCGGCCGGCGTCCCGCCAGGAAGGATGAACGACCGCAGCGGCGCCAGCTCGGCGTTGAAGTGGTCGCACTGCTCCTCGAGCCACGTGATGTACGCCTCGTCCACCCGCAGCGGCGGCACCTCGGGGTTCTCCCGTACCGGCGTGCACAGGTCGGCGCCCACGTCGAACAGGTCGTTCTGGACGGTGCGCAGCACCTCGGCGACCTCGTCGGGCAGGTCACCGAGGGCGAGCACCACCCCGATGGCCGAGTTGGCCTCGTCCACGTCGGCGTACGCCTCGAGCCGGGTGTCGGTCTTGCGCACCCGGCTGAAGTCGCCCAGCGCCGTCGTCCCGTCGTCGCCGGTTCGCGTGTAGATGCGTGTCAGGTTCACCACGCCCCCAGCCTAGGCGTCGCGCCGCCTACGATCACCGCGTGGCTGCCGACGCGATCCCGGAGCGCCTGCGCGTGCACGGCGGTTCGCGGCTGGACGGAACCGTGCGGATCGCGGGGGCCAAGAACAGCGCGCTCAAGCTGATGGCGGCCGCGCTGCTGGCGCCGGGACGCAGCGTGCTGCACGACGTGCCGGACATCCTCGACGTCGGGTACATGGCCGCGATGCTGGAGAACCTCGGATGCTCCATCGAGCGCTTCGGCACGTCGGTGGCGATCACCGTGCCCGGTGACGACGAGCTGAGCCACCGAGCGCCCTACGGCCTGGTGCGACGGCTGCGGGCCTCCATCGCGGTGCTGGGTCCGCTGGTCGGGCGTCTGGGCGCGGCCGAGGTGGCGTTGCCCGGCGGTGACAACATCGGCTCCCGCGGACTCGACATGCACCTGGCCGGGCTGGAGCGCCTCGGTGCCAGCATCGGCGTCGAGCACGGCAACGTCGTCGCCAGGGCGCCGGGTGGCCTGCAGGGCAGGTCGGTGTGGCTCGACTTCCCGAGCGTCGGGGCGACGGAGAACCTGCTCATGGCCGGCGTCCTGGCCCAGGGCACGACGGTCATCGACAACGCGGCCCGGGAGCCGGAGATCGTCGACCTGTGCCAGATGCTCGCGGCGATGGGCGCAGAGATCGACGGCGCGGGGTCGTCGACGGTGGTCGTACGAGGAGTCGCGGGCTTGCACCCGGTCGAGCACGTCGTGGTCCCCGACCGCATCGTCACCGGCACATGGGCGGTGGCCGCGGTGATGACCCAGGGTGACGTGACCATCACCAACGCCCGGCCGGAGCACCTCGAGATCGTGCTCGACAAGCTGTCGTGGGCCGGCGCCCGGCTGAGCACCGTGCCGGACGGGATGCGGGTGCGCATGGACCGGCGCCCCCGTGCCTTCGACGTCGTGACGCTGCCCTACCCGGGCTTTCCGACCGACCTTCAGCCGATGGTCGTCGCCCTCAACTCGATCGCCGACGGCACGTCGATGATCACCGAGAACGTCTTCGAGTCGCGCTTCATGTTCGTCAACGAGCTGGCGCGGCTCGGGGCTGACGTGCGCACCGAGGGTCACCACGCCGCCGTGCGCGGCAAGGAGTCGCTGTCCGGGGCACCGGTCGCGGCCACCGACATCAGGGCGGGTGCCGGCCTGGTGCTCGCCGGGCTGGTTGCCGAGGGCGAGACCCTGGTGACCTCGGTGCACCACATCGACCGGGGGTACCCCGACTTCGTTCCCCAGCTGTGCGCCCTGGGCGCAACGGTGACCCGCGAGCCCGACGAGCAGGACGCCTACGCCTGAGCCGGCCGGCTCAGGCGCCCGGGTACGTCCCGAGTACCTGCTCGGCCCGCACGGCGTCGCGTGGCCAGACCATCACCCGCAGGCCGTTCGTCGTCTGCGTGACTCCTGACACGATGCCGGCGGCCTGCAGCGCGGTCCGCATCCGCGTCGCCTCCGCGACGGACGTGGGCTCGGCGATCGGCACGAGAAGTCCGTAGTCGAGCGGGTCACCGGGCTGCGGGGCGGGGGCGACGACGCTCTGCCCTCGCGCGAACGCCCAGCGAAGGATCAGCACCATGACCACCAGTCCGGCCAGCGCCACCAGCGGTCCGAACGCGTAGGAGAAGCTGCCCCAGCTCGGCACGCCGCCATTGTGGCCCTCGGTCAGCGCGTGGGCGACCGGACGGGACACGCCGACGGCTCTCTCATGTCACACATGTCACATGAGTCTCACTACTCTCGCACTACTGCCGTGCCCGCGGTGGGGGGAGGCCGATGTGACCGAGGTCCAGAAGACCTCCGGCGGTCTGCGCCTGGTGGGGTTTCTCGACGTGCGCGGCGTCGCCGACGTCCGGTCGGCGTTGCACGCGCTGCTCGACGCTGCCGACGACGACGTGCACGTCGACCTGAGCCAGCTGGTGGCGATCGACGCCACGGGACTGGCCCTGATCGTCAGCGTCCATCGCCGCGCCCTCAACCAGGGGCGCCACCTCGTTCTGGAGGGCGTGGGTCCTTCGCTGGCACGGCTGCTCGCGGTCACCCGCCTGCACCGGGTGCTCACTGTGCGTCGGGCGCCGCCGAGCGCGCGGACCCCGAACCGGTCCGCCGCCTGAGGGCTCGCCACGCCCGACGCTGCGCCTACGGCGCGGATCCGCCCTCGAGCAGCCCGCGCTCGTAGGCCACGATCACCGCACGGGTGCGGTCGTCGACATCGAGCTTGGCGAACACCCGCAGCAGGTGGGTCTTCACCGTGGCCTCGCTGATGAACAGGGCACGTCCGATCTCGGCGTTGGTCATGCCTTGCGCGACGTGGACCAGCACCTGAGTCTCACGCCGGGTCAACGACTCGGCCTCCGGCGCCTGCACGTGGCGCACCAGACGGGCCGCGACCGGCGGGGCCAGCACCGTCTCGCCTCGCCCGGCGGCTCGTACGGCGTCGGCGAGGTCGGCCAGCGGAGCGTCCTTGAGCAGGTACCCAGTGGCACCGGCTGCCACAGCTCGCACGATGTCGCGGTCGGTGTCGTAGGTGGTCAGCACCAGAACGTGGACGTCGGGCAGCTCGGCGCAGATCGCCGTCGTGGCGGCGACGCCGTCCATCTCGGGCATCCGCAGGTCCATGAGCACTACGTCGGGTCGCAGCACTCGGGCGCGGGCCAGCGCCTCGGCGCCGTTTGTGGCTTCGCCGACGACCTCGATGTCGGGCTCGATGTCCAGCATCCCGGCCACGCCGGCCCGCACGACCGGGTGGTCGTCGGCCAGCAGCACACGCACGGGTGCCGGATGGGGCTCAGCGGACGTCGACACGGACGCGCGTCCCTCCCTCGTCTGCGGCGGCCACCTCGACCGAGCCGCCGATGGCGGCGGCTCGCGACCGCATACCGGACAAGCCGAAGCCTTCGGCCGTGCCCGGCACGATTCCGCGCCCGTCGTCGATGACCTCCAGCGTGGCCGGCAGGTCACCACTGGCTGCCATGCTCTCATCGGGGTCCGCGTACGTCAGCCGGACCACCACCATGGTGGCGCCGGCATGCTTGCGGACGTTCGTGAGTCCCTCCTGCGCGGCGCGCAGCAGCACGACCTCGGTGTGTGGGCTCAGCGGTCGCGCCTGGCCACGAACCTCGAGGCGAGCCTGTGTCGGGCAGTCCCGGGAGAATCGCGCCACCACCCGCTCGAGCGCGCCCGTCAGGTCGGCGTCGTCGAGGTCGACCGGGCGCAGCGCCGCGACGAGAGCACGGGCCTCCGCGACGTTCTCGCACGCGGTCTCCTCCAGCAAGGCCAGCCGGGATCGCGCGGCACCCGGGTCGGCGTCCCACCCGGCGTCGATCGCTCGGGCCAGGGCGAGGATGGAGGTGAACCCCTGCGCGAGCGTGTCGTGGATCTCGTGCGCCAGGCGCTCGCGCTCGGCCATGACGCCGCGGTCGCGCTCGGCCTCGGCGAGCTCGGCCTGCGTGCGCCGCAGCTCGTCGATGAGCGCGGCACGCCGGTCGCTCTCGCGGGCGATGCCCGTGATCCACAGCCCCAGCAGCAACGACAGGCCCGCGTTGAACGCGAACGTCAGTGAGGCCTCGACCGCCGCGTCGGTGCCGAAGCCGCCCTGCCACACCGCGATCGTGGCGAGCACGCCGGCGGCTACAAGCGTCCACGCGACGGCTTGCCACGTGCGTGGAAGCATCGCCCAGGTCTGCGGGAACAAGATGAACAGCAGTCCGTAGCCGACCGGCGCGACGGCGGCGAGCACGAACACCGCGCCCCAGGCCGGCAGCAGGTAGGCCAGCGCCGGACCGATCATGTCGCGTCCGAGGGCACGCCTGCCCGCCAGCGTGTAGGCGAGCGCCATGACCGCGAGGCATCCGAGCGCGAGGGGGACTTCGGTGTCGTCCAGGTCGTCCAGTGCGAGCAGCAGCACGGCCATGAGGGCCAGCAGGCCGTAGAAGACCGCGTGCCAGGTACCCCGGGTGCGCGTCCAGAAGTCCGGGGCCGACGTGCCTGAGGTCATCCGTCGTCCCGCCGGCGCCAGCGGAAGGTGGTGAGTGCCAGCACGAGGCCACCGATGGTCCAGGCCACCAGCACCAGCGCGACCAGACCCAGCTGCCAGCTTCCCGCAGCCTCCTCGGCGGCGAAGTAGTCGGGCAGGAACACCGAGCGCATGCCCTGGGCCATCCACTTCAGCGGGAACAGCGACGCGACGGTCTGCATCCAGGTGGGAAGCTGGGTGAAGACGAAGAAGACGCCGGAGATGAACTGAAGGATGAGCAGCGGGGGAGTGACGACGGCCGCTGCCGACTTGCCCGAGCGCGGTATCGACGAGAACGCGACCCCGAGCAGCGTGCCGCTGGTGATCCCCAGCACTGACACCCAGGCGAAGGTTGCCCACGACGACGAGTCGGTCGGGAGCTCGATGTCGAAGAACAGCACGGCGACGACGAGCAGCAGCGTGATCTGTGCGACGGCGGTCACCAGCACCATGCCGATCTTTCCGATGAAGTAGGCCGCACGGGGCATCGGCGTTCCCTCGAGACGCTTCAGTGTGCCGTCGTCGCGCTCCAGGGCGATCCCGATGGCCAGCTGCTGGAACGAGACCAGCATCAGGCCGGTGGCGATCATCCCGGCGAGGAAGTACTGCGAGAACGAGACCCCCGGCGCGATCTCCTGGTCGAACACCGACCCGAAGATCGCCAGCAGCACGATCGGGTAGAGCAGGGTCCAGATCAGCGCGTCCTTCTCGCGGAAGAACGCCGTGAGCTCCAGGCGGGTGCGTGCCAGGCCGACCCGAGCCACTGAGGGCAGGCGGGTCTCGGCAGAAGTGTCCGTGCGTGTGCTGGGGCTCATCGCTGCTCTCCGATCAGTCGCAGGTACGTATCTTCGAGGCTGGGACGCGAGACCTCGAGGCCGGGCACCTCGCCGTCGAAGCGGCCGGCCAGCTCGTGCACGGTGCGGGTGGGCACCTCGCTGCGCACGCTGCGCATCGCGCCGTCCTCCAGCCACCGCACGGTGGCCGACTCCCGCTCGCGACCGGCGAGCAGCGCCGGGGCGTCAACGGCGACGATCCGGCCGTCGACGATCACCGCCACGCGGTCGGCGAGGTGCTCCGCCTCGTCGAGGTAGTGCGTGGTGAGCACGATGGTGGTGCCGTGATCGTCGGCGAGGCCGTCGATCAGGTCCCAGAACTCACGGCGCGCCTCGGGGTCGAACCCTGTCGTCGGCTCGTCGAGGAACAGCAGTCGGGGGCGGCCGAGGATGCCCAGGGCGACGTCGAGGCGGCGCCGTTGCCCACCGGACAGGTGTCGCGAGCGGGTGCGCCGCTTGGCAGTCAGTCCAACTGCAGCGATCACCTCGTCGGGCTCGCGGGCGTTCGGGTAGTAGCCGGCGTAGTGGTGCACGAGCTCGTCGACGGTCAGCTCGTCGCTGCCGCTGCTGGACTGCAGGACGATCCCGATCTGGCTGCGCCACGTCGGCGTCGGGTGCGACGGGTCGACCCCGAGCACGCTCACCGTGCCGGCGTCGCGGCGGCGGTAGCCCTCGAGCATCTCGACGGTGGTTGTCTTGCCGGCCCCGTTCGGGCCGAGAAGGGCGAAGACCTCGCCGGCGTGGATGTCGAGGTCGATGCCGTCGACGGCGGGGGTGCCGCCGTAGGCCTTGCGCAAGCCTGCCACCCGAACCGGGGCCTCGCGCTGCGTCGATGTCGTCGTCATGGGTCCAGCATGGCCGCAGCAGCAGGCGCGGGGCCACGTCCAGGCGGACAGAGGTGTGTCCACCGATCGGTGGACACGCGGCTCGCCGAGGCGGCTACAGCGACCCGACGATCGCGGCCACCTCGCGGGCGCACCCCCACGACAGCGTCACGCCGGCGCCGCCGTGCCCGTAGCAGGCGATCGTGGCGATCCCGTCCGGACCGAGCGAGTCGTCTCGATCCAGGCGTACCTGCGGACGCACGGGGCGCAGCCCGACCCGCACCCCGCGCACCCGCGCGTCGCGCAGTGCCGGCACCAGCGTCCGGCACCGGCGCAGGATGTCGAGAGTCGTCTCGTCGTCGACGGCGTCGTCCCACCGGTCGGGCAGCGCCGTCCCGCCGCACACGACCACGTCGCGACGCGGGACCACGTAGGTGGGTCGCTGCGGGTCGTCGGCCTCGTCGAGCACCCAGGTGTCCACGCCGACCTGCTCCAGCAGCACCACCTGCCCGCGCACCGGACGGACGCCGTGGTCACCGGTGAGCCCGTGGCTGCCCAGGCCGGTGCACAGCACCCGCACCTGTGTGCCGGAGGTGACCTGCTGCAGGTCGCCCGGTCCGATGGGGTCGCAGCGGTCGATCCGCCCGCCGGCAGCGAGCACCTGCTCGGCCAGCCACGGCAGGTAGCGGGTCATGTCGGCCACCGGTGCGCGAAACGTCCAGCCGTGCTCCGCCGGCGTGCCGTCGCCGTGGTGGTACCCGACGGTGGTGTCGAGTGCGGCGAAGCCCGCGACGTCGGCGGCCCAGTCCGGTGGCGGACCGCCGTGGGTCAGCTCCACCCCGGCGCGCACATCGACGCCGGCGGAGGCGTCTGCGTCCGCCAGCCGCGTCAGCACGTCGTAGGTCACCGCGCCCCAGCGCCGAGTCGCGTCGGCGGGTGCGGCCAGGTACGGGTACCAGAGAGCCGCGGCGACCGACGACGTCGTGGCGTCACCGACCTGCGCCGCGCGCACGGTCACCTGGTGGCCGTCCTGGCAGAGGGCGAGCGCCGTGCTCAGACCGACGACACCGGCTCCCAGCACCTCGACGCGCATCAGAACAACCGTGAGGTCGGGTCGTCCAGGCCGCGCAGCGCGTCGTAGTCGATCACTGTGCAGCCGATGCCCCGGTCGCGGGCCAGCGTGCGGGCCTGCGGCTTGATCTCCTGGGCTGCCAGCACTCCGCGCACCGGGGCGAGGAGCGGGTCGCGGTTGAGCAGGTCGAGGTAGCGGGTGAGCTGCTCGACGCCGTCGATCTCGCCACGGCGCTTGACCTCGACGGCCACGGTGACGTCGTCGGCGTCGCGGCACAGCAGGTCGACCGGGCCGATGGGCGTCGGGTACTCGCGGCGCACCAGGCGCCACCCGTCACCCAGGGTCGCGACGTGCTCGGCCAGCAGACGCTGGAGATGGGCCTCGACGCCGTCCTTGACCAGCCCGGGGTCGAGCCCCAGCTCGTGTGTGCTGTCGTGCAGCACCTCGTGCAGCGTGATGCGCAGCGTCTCCCCGGCCGGGTTGGTCACCGTCCACACCGACGTCTCGTCGGCGCCCTCGGTGATCTCCAGCCGTGCCGGCGGGCTCATCCAGTTCAGCGGCTTGTAGGCCCGGTCGTCGGCGTGCACCGAGACGGAGCCGTCGGCCTTGACCAGCAGCAGGCGCACCGCCGGGGCCAGGTAGGCCGAGAGGCGTCCGGCGTAGTCCACCTCGCACCTCGCCACCACCAGCCGCACGCCGCGCAACGTTACCGGGTGGGCAACCTCACCCCCGAGCCACCGCGTGCTCGTGCCAGACTGCCCCCATGGCCAGGGATTTCACGAAGGTAGGAGTTGTCGGGCTGGGCACCATGGGGACGGGCATCGCCGAGGTGCTTGCCCGTCACGGTGTCGAGGTGGTCGGAGTCGAGGTGGACGACGAGGCCACGGCGCGGGCGCGCGCGATGATCGAGGCCTCGACCCAGCGTGCCGTCGACGGCGAGAAGATCTCCGCGGACGAGCGCACCGAGCTGCTCGGACGCGTCACGATGTCGGCACAGCTGTCGGCGGTGGCTGACTGCCCGCTCGTCATCGAGGCGCTCCCGGAGAACCTGGCGCTCAAGGTCGCTGCGCTGCGCGAGCTGAACGACCTGCTGCCGCACGACGCCATCCTCGGCACCCAGGCCTCGGCGCTGTCGGTGACCGAGCTGTCGGTGGGAACCGGGCGTCCGCAGCAGGTGATCGGCATGCAGTTCTTCAACCCGGCGCCCGTGCAGCCCTTCATGGAGATCGTGCGCACCGTCGTGACCGAGCCTGATGTCGTCGAGGACGTCGTGGCGCTGGCTGAACGACTCGGCAAGCAGCCGGTGGTCTGCGACGACAGCCCGGGCTTCATCGCGAACGCCCTGCTGTTCGGCTACCTCAACCACGCCGTGACCATGCTGGAGAGCAAGTACGCCACCCGCGAAGACATCGACGCAGCGATGATCTACGGCTGCGGATACCCCATGGGGCCGTTGGCCCTGCTCGACCTCATCGGCCTCGACACCGCCTACGAGGGGCTCGAGACGATGTACCAGCGTTCCGGTGACCGTCTGCACTCCCCGGCCCCGTTGCTCAAGCACATGGTGGCCGCCGGCCTGACCGGACGAAAGGTGGGCGCGGGCTTCTACACCTACGAGGCCCCCGGCTCGTCCACGATGGTGGCCGACGCCATGACTCCCAGCTCGGGCGGGGAGGCCGGCAGCACGCGGCCGGTGTCGTCGGTCGGTGTCGTGGGATCAGGGACGATGGCGACCGGCATCGCCGAGGTCTTCGCCAAGGCCGGATACGACACGCTGCTGGTCGCACGCAGCGACGAGAAGGCCACGAAGGCCAAGGGCGCGGTGGAGAAGTCACTGAACCGGGCTGTGTCCAAGGGTCGGCTCGAGGAGTCGGTGCGCGACGAGATCCTCGCGCGCATCACCACCTCCGCGGAGCGGGAGTCGCTGTCCGACGTCGACCTCGTCGTGGAGGCCATCGCCGAAGAGCTCTCCATCAAGCAGCAGCTCTTCGTCGACCTGGACCGCATCTGCAAGCCTGGCGCCATCCTGGCCACGACCACCTCGTCGTTGCCGGTGATCGAGTGCGCCGCGGTCACCTCGCGTCCCCAGGACGTGATCGGCATGCACTTCTTCAACCCCGCGCCGATCATGAAGCTCGTCGAGGTCGTCACCACCGTCTCGACCGACGAAGAGGTGGCGCGCACCGTCCGCGCGCTGTGCAAGCAGACGCGCAAGGTCGCGGTGACGTGCAGCGACCGGGCCGGCTTCATCGTCAACGCCCTGCTGTTCCCCTACCTCAACGACGCCGTGACCATGCTCGAGGCGCACTACGCGACGATCGACGACATCGACACGGCCATGAAGGTCGGCTGCTCGCTGCCCATGGGCCCGTTCACGCTGCTCGACGTCGTCGGGCTCGACGTGTCCCTGGCCATCCAGCAGCGCCTGTACTCGGAGTTCCGGGCCTCCGGCTGGAAGCCGGCGCCGCTTCTGGAGCACCTCGTGACCGCCGGCTACCTGGGCCGCAAGACCAAGCGCGGGTTCAAGGACTACTCGGCCTGATGTCGCGTCGTCGCCCGCCACGGCGACGCAGCGGTCCCGGCCGCCCCGCGGGTGCCGCCGAGTCGATCGAGCACGGCCCCGACGGTGACTGGGTCGTGCGCTCGATCACGGGGTCGTCCTCGACCAAGCCCTACCGCTGCCCGGGGTGCGACCAGCTCATCCCGCCGGCGACCCCGCACGTCGTCGCCTGGCCGGTGCAGGGCTCCACGCTGTCCGGCGGCGGGCTCGACGAGCGTCGGCACTGGCACACTTCATGCTGGCGAGGACGCCACACCAGGAGGCCACCGCGATGACCGGCGTGCAGATCAGGGCGGGGACGATCCTGCCCGCCCGTCGCGAAGCGGTGACCCTGCACACCGCAGACGGCCTGAGCCTCGTGGGTGAGATCGCCCTGCCCGCCGACACCGAGCCGCGCGCGACGCTGATCTGCCTGCACCCGTTGCCCACCCACGGCGGCTCGATGGACAGCCACGTGCTGCGCAAGGCGGCGTGGCGGCTGCCGGCACTGGCCGACGTCGCCGTGCTCCGGTTCAACACGCGCGGCACCTCCAGCCGGGAGGGGACGTCGCACGGGTCCTTCGACGCTGCAGGGGACGAGCGCTTCGACGTCGCGGCAGCGATCGAGTACGCGGAGTTCCACGACCTGCCCCGCCGATGGCTTCTGGGCTGGTCGTTCGGCACCGACCTTGCCCTCATGCACGGGCTGGACCCGTCCGTGCTCGGCGCTGTTCTTCTCAGCCCGCCGCTGCGCTTCACCCAGCCCCACCACCTGGACGCCTGGGCGGCCGACGGACGTCCGGTGCGAGCGGTCGTGCCCGAGCTCGACGACTTTCTGCGCCCACCGCAGGCTCGTGAGCGTTTCGCCCGGGTGCCCCAGGCCGAGGTGGTGGCCGTCGACGGGGCGCGCCACCTGTGGGTGGGCGAGCCCTCGGTGCGCCGCGTGCTGGAGGAGGTGCTCGCCGCCGTCGCACCCGAGGCCTTGCCCCTGGCCACGCAGTGGGACGGGCCCTACGAGACGTTCAACGAGCTCGGGTCGCCGTAGCGGCCCCGCTGGCCCGCGCGGGCGTGCGCGGCGGTCGTGGTGGTCTCAGAACGAGTTGGGTGTGGCCGGGAACAGCTGGGTGTCTTCGACGTCGGGGTCGGCGGAGGCCCCGACGTCGGGATCGGCAGCACCCGCTGCCGGGGCCGGGGTGGGGGCAGCAGCGGTGACCCCACCGACTCCGGACGCGGCGAGGCGCGACTTGATCGTGGCCAGTGCCTCCGTGACGGCCCCGACCTCGTGGTCGGCCCGTTGGCGTGCCTCGTGCAGCAGCGTCGCAGCCGCCTCGCGCTGCTCGTCGGCATCGCGGTCGGCGGCGGCGCGGACGGCCATGGCCGCTGCCTGGGCCTCGGCCAGCACCGCCTTCGACTCCTCCACGGCGGCGACCCGAGCCGAGGTGGCGTCCTGGTTGGCCTCGTGGCGCATGCGGGCGGCGTCAGCGGTCGCCTCGTCGCGGGCCGTGGTCGCGTCGGCGTCGGCCTCGCTGCGGGTGGCCTGGGAGTAGGCGTCGGCGTCGGTGCGCGTCGTGTCGGAGTACGCGTCGGCATCGGCGCGGGTCGCGTCGGAGTAGGCGTCGGCGTCCCTGCGCACCTTGTCAGCCGCCGCCGCGGCCTCGCTGCGCATGCGCTCGGTGTCAGCGGTGGCGGTGGTCACCAGCATCGCCGACTGCTCCTCGGCCGACTTGAGCAGGTTGGCGACGTGGTCGCCGAGCCCCGCGAACGAGGGCTGCTCGGCGTTGCGCAGGCGCCCCTCGGCGTCGGAGAGGCGGCCCTTGAGCGAGGTGATCTCTGCCGACAGCTCCGCGATGCGCTCCTCGGCCCGCTCGAGCAGGTCGCCGCGGTCCTCCGAGCGAGCGAGCGCGGCGTTCAGCCGGTCCTCGATCTTGCGGACGTAGCGCTCCACCTGCTCGCGGTCGTAGCCGCGGCTGCGGACGTGGAAACCACCTTGCGTCGCGTTGTCGAAGATCGACAGCCCGCCCTGACCCGCTTCGTTGCTCACGCCGTTCCTTTCGCCCCGACCGACGTCGGCAGCACTCCGCCGACAGGCTCAGGCTAGACGCCTCGGGCGGGATTGACGCGCCTGCGTCGCGTCGGCGTCCGTGTGTCGCGCGCTGGGCCGGTGTCGCCGGTGTCTAGGCGTGCGCGGCGGTGGACTCGGGCGCGGACTCGACGAGCTCGACGAGGATGCCGCCGGCGTCCTTCGGGTGGACGAAGTTGACGCGTGAGTTCGACGTGCCCCGCTTGGGCTCGGGGTAGAGAAGCCGCACACCGCGCTCGCGCAGGGTCGCGCAGACGGCGTCGATGTCGTCCACGCCGTAGGCGAGCTGCTGCATGCCCGGGCCGGACCGGTCGAGAAACTTCGCGATCGTCGACTCCGGCGTGAGGGGCGCGAGCAGCTGGATGTAGGGGCCGCCGGAGCCGGTGACCGACACCATGGCCTCGCGCACCCCCTGCTCCTCGTTGACCTCTTCGTGCGCAACGGTCATGCCGTAGGCGCGCTGGTAGAACTCCATCGCCTCGTCCAGGTCGGCGACGGCCACGCCGACGTGGTCGATCCGGGTGAACAGCGAGGACAGCCCAGGCTGGGCGGGGTCGGTCATGTGCTGATCAAAGCAAACGAGTACGTCTTTCGGCCATGGGTCTTTCGGTGTGCGTGAGCAGGATCACTTCCGGCGTCCGGACGCCCTGGGTATCGTGACCGGCAGTCCCTGTCTGAAGTCGTCGCGTGCGCCCAGCGCCGTGAGAGGAGCACCATGTCCAGCGTCATCGTGGCCGGGGCACGGACCCCCGTCGGTCGTCTGCTCGGCTCCCTGAAGGGGTTCTCCGCCTCCGACCTGGGTGGCTTCGCGATCAAGGCAGCCCTCGAGCGGGCCGGGGTCTCCGGCGACCAGGTCGACTACGTGATCATGGGCCAGGTGCTCCAGGCTGCCGGCGGCCAGAACCCGGCGCGTCCGGCGGCCACCAAGGGCGGCATCCCGATGTCGGTGCCGGCGTTGACGATCAACAAGGTGTGCCTGTCGGGCATCGACTCGATCGCCCTGGCCGACCAGCTCATCCGGGCCGGCGAGTACGAGATCGTCGTGGCAGGCGGCATGGAGTCGATGACCAACGCCCCGCACATGATGGTCAAGTCACGTGAGGGGTACAAGTACGGCGACGTCACGATGACCGACCACATGGCCTACGACGGGCTCTGGGACACCTTCACCGACCAGCCGATGGGCGCGCTCACCGAGCAGCGCAACGCCGAGCGCGACAGCCTCACCCGTGAGGCGCAGGACGAGTTCTCGGCCATGTCGCACCAGCGCGCGGCCGAGGCGTGGAAGAACGGCCTGTTCGACGACGAGGTCGCGCCGGTCGAGATCCCGCAGCGCAAGGGCGACCCGGTCGTGTTCAACACCGACGAGGGCGTGCGCGCAGACACCACCGCTGCCTCCTTGGGCCGGCTGCGCCCGGCCTTCAGCAAGACCGGGACGATCACGGCGGGTTCGGCCTCCCAGATCTCTGACGGCGCAGCCGCCGTCGTCGTGATGAGCAAGGCCAAGGCCGAGGAGCTGGGCCTGCAGTGGCTGGCCGAGATCGGTGCGCACGGCGTGGTCGCCGGGCCGGACTCGACCTTGCAGGAGCAGCCGGCCGAGGCCATCAAGGCCGCCTGCGCCAAGGAGGGCATCGAGGTCTCCGACGTCGACCTGTTCGAGATCAACGAGGCCTTCGCGTCGGTGGCCCTGGTCAGCATGGACGCCCTCGGCGTCAGCGACGACGTCGTCAACGTCAACGGCGGCGCGATCTCGATCGGGCACCCCATCGGCATGTCCGGCGCCCGCATCACGCTCCACCTGGCGCACGAGCTCAAGCGGCGCGGCGGCGGTGTCGGCGCGGCCGCGTTGTGCGGGGGCGGCGGCCAGGGCGACGCGCTGATCATCAAGGTCCCCACCTCCTGACACCCGACCCACTGCGGGGACGTCCGGTCCCCGAGCTGCTCGAGCAGGCGCAGGCCGGCGACCCCCGGGCCACGGCGCGGCTGGTCTCCCTGGTGGAGAACCAGTCGCCACGGCTGCCCGAGGCGATGGCGGAACTGGTCGGGCACGTCGGCACGGCGCGCTCGATCGGCGTCACCGGGTCGCCTGGTGTCGGTAAGTCGACGCTGGTGGCGGCCTTGGTCGGCGCCTACCGCGACCGCGGGGCCCGGGTCGGGGTGCTCGCCGTCGACCCCTCGTCCCCCTTCACCGGGGGAGCGGTGCTCGGAGACCGCGTGCGGATGCAGGAGCACGCGACCGACCCGGGGGTGTTCATCCGCTCGATGGCCAGCCGCGGGCACCTCGGCGGGCTCTCGTGGGCCACTCCGCAGGCGCTTCGGGTGCTCGACGCGGCCGGGTTCGACGTCGTCGTGATCGAGACGGTCGGCGTCGGGCAGTCCGAGGTCGAGGTCGCCGGCCTGGCCGACACCACCGTCGTCGCACTGGCTCCCGGTCTCGGTGACGGCATCCAGGCTGCCAAGGCCGGCGTGCTGGAGATCGCCGACGTGTTCGTGGTCAACAAGGCCGACCGGGACGGTGCCGGCCAGGTGGTACGCGACGTGACGGCCATGCTGCGCTCCGCGCCCACCGTCCCCGCCCCGGACTCGCCCGGCTGGACCCCGCCGGTGCTGCGCACGGTCGCCCAGTCGGGAGAGGGCGTGCCCGCCCTGGTGGAGGCGCTGGATGCGCACGCGGCCTGGCTGACGACCTCGGGGCGGCTCGTCGAACGCCGGCGCCGGCAGGCCCGGGCCGAGGTCGAAGCCCTGGCTCAGGCCGACTTCGTGCGGGCGGCGCAAGCGGCGCTGACCGAAGCCGGCGTGGACGCCTTGGCAGACGACGTGGCTGCTGGTCGGCTCGACCCGTATGCCGCGGCAGCCCGCATGCTCTCGGCGTGCCGCGCTGCGCAATCGGTGTGACGTGCGGTACAACTGAGACACTTCGTGCTGGGGATCGTCCTTCCACGGCACCTGATCGAACCGGGAGAGCGGCATGCGCAAGTTCGTCGTGGGCGCGCTCATCCTCTTCGTCGCCTACTTCTTGGTCAGCAACCCCGAGGGGGCGGCCTCGATCGTCCAGTCGGCCTGGGCTGCCGTCGTGTCGTTCTTCGAGTCGGTCCTCGACTTCATCACCGCCCTGTTCAGCTGAGGACGCTGCATGGGTGTCCTGCGGCGGCTGATGGACCCGGACGTCGACCTGCGCCTCGTGCCCGGTGAGCAGGTGATCGACGAGGTCCGACATGTCTGGGTGCTCTTCGTGTGGCCCGTCTTCGTCCTCGTCCTGGCCGTCGTCGTCGCTCTGGCGGCGCTCATCGCCGCCCCTGTGGAGACTCTCTGGGTTCCGCTGCTGGCTGCGCTCCTGCTCGCCGGGTACGGCTCGGACCGCTTCTTGCGGGCCTGGCGCGACCGGCTCGTCATCACCGACTCCCGTGTGATGCGGGTATCCGGCGTCTACAGCCGTCGGGCCGCATGGATGCCGCTGTCGCGCGTGCTCGACATCACCGTCGACCGGCCCCTGTGGCTGCGGCCGCTGCGCGCCGGTCACCTGACGCTGGAGAACGCCGCCCAGGAGCAGGGGCTGCGCGACTTCCGCTTCATCCCGAACCCGAACCACCCCGCCCTGCTCATCCATGGGCTACGCACGGGCGTGATCGACGAGACCCCCGCGGAGTCACGCCCAGCGCGCGTCGACCATCCGACGCTGCCTGCCCGGCGCCGTGCACGCCGAGATGGGCACCACCTAACCTGATGCTTCGTGGACACTGAAGGCATCGAATCCGGTAGAGCCCGCTGGCAGTCGCGCTACGACGAGGCGCTCGCGGCCGGCAGGGTGAGCAACCCGGCCCCCACCACGCTGTCGGGTGTCGACGTGGCGCCGGTGTACGGACCGCCGGCGGGGACGTCCGACCCGCGCTTCGAGCGCATCGGCTGGCCGGGGGAGTACCCGTTCACCCGCGGCCTGCACGCGACGGGATACCGGGGCAAGCCGTGGACGATCCGCCAGTTCGCCGGCTTCGGCAACGCCACCCAGACCAACGAGCGGTACCGGCAGATCCTCGCCGCCGGCGGGGGCGGGCTGTCGGTGGCCTTCGACATGCCGACCCTCATGGGCCGCGACTCCGACGACCCGCAGGCGATCGGCGAGGTCGGGCACTGCGGCGTCGCGGTCGACTCTGCTGCTGACATGGACGTGCTGTTCGACGGCATCCCGCTCGACCAGGTCACGACGTCCATGACGATCAGCGGACCCGCCGTCCCGGTGTTCTGCATGTACCTGGTGGCGGCCGAGCGGCGGGGGCTGTCACCGCATCAGCTCGACGGCACGCTG
Source organism: uncultured Actinomycetota bacterium (assembly GCA_963714455.1). GTDB lineage: Bacteria > Actinomycetota > Actinomycetes > Jiangellales > Jiangellaceae > CAVQGZ01. The sequence continues at coordinate 337,209 of CAVQON010000015.1, read as the reverse complement.
CAGACCGACATCTTCAAGGAGTACATCGCCCAGAAGGAGTGGCTGTTCCCACCGCAGCCACACCTGCGGCTGATCGGTGACCTGCTGGAGTACACCGCGGCACACATGCCGGCGTACAAGCCGATCTCGGTGAGCGGCTACCACATCCGTGAGGCGGGCTCGACGGCCGCCCAAGAGCTGGCGTTCACGCTGGCTGACGGGTTCGCCTACGTCGAGCTGGCCCGTGACCGGGGCCTGGACGTCGAGCGGGTGGCAGCCAGCCTGTCGTTCTTCTTCGACGCGCACGTCGACTTCTTCGAGGAGATCGCCAAGTTTCGTGCGGCACGGCGCATCTGGGCCCGCTGGATGCGCGAGCACTTCGGCCTGACCTCACCGCGGGCCCAGTGGCTTCGGTTCCACACGCAGACCGCTGGGGTGTCGCTGACGGCCCAGCAGCCGACCAACAACGTGGTGCGCACCGCGATCGAGGCACTGGCCGCCGTGCTGGGCGGCACGAACTCCCTGCACACCAACGCCCTGGACGAGACGCTGGCGCTGCCGACGGCCGAGTCGGCGGAGATCGCCCTGCGCACCCAGCAGGTGATCATGGAGGAGACCGGGGTCGCCGCGGTCGCCGACCCGATGGGCGGTTCGTGGTTCGTCGAAGACCTCACCGACCGCATCGAGGCTGAGGCGGAGCGGATCTTCACCGCGATCGCCGAGATGGGCAGCGACGGGTCGATCACGTCCGGCATCCTGCGTGGCATCGAGGACGGCTGGTTCAACGCCGAGATCGCCGACGCGGCGTTCGCCTACCAGGTCGCCCTGGAGAAGGGCGACAAGCACGTCGTCGGCGTGACCGACCACACCGACACCCTCACGCGGGCGCCGGAGATCCTGCGGGTGTCCCACCAGGTGGAGACCGACCAGCGGGCCGACCTGGCCCGGCGCCGAGCGGCGCGTGACGACGAGGCGGTACGTGTCGGCCTCGCCCAGCTGCGAGCAGCCGCCCGGGACGGGTCGTCCACGATCGCCCCCATGCTTGCCGCCGCGCGGGCGGAGGCGACGCTGGGCGAGATCTGCGACGTGCTGCGTGCGGAGTGGGGCACCTACACCGAGCCCGCTCGCTTCTGAGTCCTCTGTCGCGCGGGTCGTGCGGTCGGTCTGGCGGTCGGGGGGTTGTGTCGGACCCCTCGGGGATGCTGGTCGCATGACGTCGATCCCGCGTCCTGCCGCCGTTCCCGCGGTTGTTGCTGGCGAGTGTGTTTCCAGTGATCTGGAGGTCATGGTCGGGGAGGTGGTGGCGCGGTCTCCGTGGGGTCGGTTCGGTCGGGTGTTCGGCCCGGACACCGACGGCGAGGCGGTGGTGTCGGAGGAGGAGCTGCTGGCCCGGCTCGCCGACGCGGAAGGGCTGATCACCCAGCTCGCGCGCGGCGCAGGGTCGGTTGCTGCTGGAGCTGCGGGAGCGGCGCCTGGCCACGCAGCGGCAGGAGACGGGGCCGGAGGGTCATGCCCCCGGGTCGTGCACGCGGGGGTGCTGTGACCCGGACGGCTGGATGGGCCTGGAGGTCGCCCAAGCGTTGGCCGTCAGTGAGCGCCAAGTGTCGACTCGCCTGGACACCGCGCACCGCCTCGTCCCGGCACACGCGGCTACGCGATGTGGTGGAGCAGGGGCGGGTGCAGGTGTGGACGGCGACGAAGCTGGCCGAGCACCTCGACGAGCTCGCCCCCCTCATCACCCCCGACCGGCTCCGCAGCGTGGAGGCCAGCATGGTGGTGTGGCTGCTGGACCGGCCCCGCACGGTCGGGCAGATGTCGGCGCGGATGCGCCGCCTCATCCTCGCTGCCCGGGCTGCCGCCGGGGTGGACTGTCCGCGCCGCGACGCCCGAGACCGCCGCGTCTGGGTCGAGGCCGCCGGCGAGGACGGGCTGGCGACCCTGATGGCCCGCCTCCCGGAGACCGACGCCCTCACCGTGCGCGCCGTGCTGACCGCGGTGGCGCACGACCCGACCAGCCCCACCGACACCCGCACCCGGGAGCAGCGGCGTGCGGACCTGCTCACCACCATGATCACCGGCGCCCCGGCCACCTACGGCGACCCCGCCGATGTGGACCTCACCCCCACCAGCAGCCCCGGCAGCTCCGGCAACCCGGGTGGGGTGGGGGTGCAGGTGACCGTCACGATCCCCGCCGACACCCTCACCGGCGGCCCGGCACCGGGTGAGGTCCCCGGCTACGGCCCCCTGCCCGCCACCACCGCCCGCGACCTCGCCGCCCACGCCACGAGCTGCCGCGCGCTGGTCTACCACCCCGACACCGGCCACCTCCTCGGCCTGAGCACCCTGCTGCGCGCAGGGCTGCCCACCACCAGTGACGCGACCGCGGTGATGCGGCCGGCGGTGACGCGGTGGCGGTGCGCTGGCTCGACCGGCTCCCACCCGCCGCCGGGTATACGCACCCGCCGGTCATGGAACGCCTCGCCCACGCCCGCGACACGGTCTGTCGCGCCCCGGGCTGCACCCGCGCGGCGACGGCGTGCGACTGCGACCACGTCGTGCCCTACCCCCACGGCCCGACAACCGCGGACAACACATGCTGCCTGTGCCGACGCCACCACCGGCTCAAGACCCACGCCCCCCACTGGCACACCCAGCTCGACCAGAACGGCCGGCTGATCTGGACCACCCCCACCGGACACACCCTCACCACCGACCCCCACGACCACCGACCCGACGCGGCAACGGACACCGACGCCGACCCGCCACCGTTCTAGTGATGCCGGTGCGCGCAACCCCGGTGTGAACCGCCCGTGCCGCCGGTCTGACGCGCGCGTAGCCCGCCCCGGGCGCCGCAACGTCCTTGCTCGGCTTGCCGTGCGCCTGCTACGCATGTCGGAAGCAAGCCTGGGGAGGCGCGTTCCGATGACAGGCAAGCACCGGAGTACCGCTCTGGTGGTGGCGCTGGCGTTGGTCCTGGCCGGCTGTACCAGCAGCGACGAGCCCAGCGCCCCGGACGACGCAAGCGCAGGCGGCACCATGTACGCGTTGGTGCCGGCCGAAGAGGTCACGGGCCTGGACCCGCAGCGCATCTACGACGTCGAGGGTTTCAACCTTGCGACGTCGTTCCTGCTGCGTTCGCTCGTCATGCTCGATCCCGACGACGAGGGCTCCTCGTCGGGTCTGCTTCCCGACCTCGCCACCGACACCGGCCGGCCGAACGAGGACGCGAGCGTGTGGCAGTTCACCCTGCGCGACGGGGCCACCTTCGAGGACGGGACCGCCGTGGAGTGCGAGCATGTGGCATACGGCGTGTCGCGCTCGTTCGCCCTGGACGTGATCACTGACGGCCCCACCTGGCTGGTGGACATGCTCGACATCCCGGTGCTCGACGACGGGACGTCGGCCTACAAGGGGCCCTACACAGCCGAGGGTCAGGACTTCTTCGAACAAGCAGTGACCTGTGACGGGTCCACGATCACGTTTCGGCTCAAGCAGCCGCAGGGCGACTTCAACCAGGTAGCCGCGTTCCCGGCACTCGGCCCCGTCAAGCCCGAGGCCGACACCGCGGAGGGCTACAACGACGCTCCGCTTGCCACGGGGCCCTACCGGGTCGAGAGCTACGACAAGGGTCAGCGACTGGTCCTCGTACGTAGTGAGGCCTGGGACCGGGCCACCGACCCTCATCGGCCCGCCTACCCCGACCGGGTGGAGTTCGTCTTGGGGCTCGGCCCAGCCGCAATCGACGAGCAGATCATCACCGGCAGTGGCAACGGTCGCTTCGCTGTCCCGGCGGGCGGCGGCATGCAAGCATCGAACCTCGAACGCGTCTTCAGCGACGACTCGATGGCCGACCGCCGCCTCGACGTCCTCGACCCCTTCGTCATGTACGTCGCGATCAACACGACCAGGGTGCCTGTGCTGGAGCACCGACAGGCGATCCTCGCGGCGGTGAACCGCTCTGCGATCCTCACGGCGAGCGGTGGAACCTTCGCCGGGGAAGAAGCTGATGGGGTCGTCAAGCCGACGCTGGCGGATGACTACGCCCCGACCGAGCTGTGGACCGGTCTGCTGGGCCGCGACGTCCCCTCTGAGGGAGATCCCGACCTGGCTCGCGAGCTGATCGAGGCGTCCGGCGAACCGATGCCCGAGCTGGTCTTCGACTACCCGTCGGTCGACGACGGCGGTGACCGGTCACACCTGGCGTTCCTCCAGGGGCTCACCGATGCCGGCATCCCGGTGCAGCCGAACCCGATCCCGCCGAATCTCTACTACGGGACCGTGCTCGACCCTGCGGCACAGGGTCACCTGTCCTGGGGCGGGTGGGGCCCCGACTGGGCCAACGCCTCCACCGTCATCGCGCCGCTGTTCGGCGCCCAGGGAAGCTTCAACCTGTCCCGGGTCAACCAGGGTGGTCTTGCTGACGAGAGCTTCCAGGCTGCGATCGAGCGGGGACTGTCCACTGCCGACCGGCAGGAGCAGGCCCAGATCTGGCAAGCCCTCAACCGCCGGGCGATGGAGCTCGCGCTGGTCGCGCCTACCCAGTTCACGCGTACCCAGACCATGTGGGGGTCCGGGCTCGGTGGGGTCGAGTGGTCGGACGCGTGGGGCGCGACGCCTCTGCTGAACATCTACGTCCGAGACGGCGCCCCCGCCACCGACACGCCGCAGTGACGTCGCCTGGCGCCCGCGTCATCCACCCCGTGCGACGACCAGCCCTGCGTCCCTGGCCCAGCGGGCAGCGTCATGACGGGTGTGCGTCTGCGTCTTGGTCAGGATGTTGGAGATGTGGACGCCGGCCGTGCTGGTGCTGATGAACAGCGTCTCGGCGATCTGGCTGTTGGTGAGGCCCTGGTCGACGAGCAGCAGGATCTCCACCTCCCGAGGAGTGAGCCCAGCGGGCGCGGGCCTCTTCTCGACTCGTCCCCGTACCGCATTGATCTCGTCGAGCTGGGGCCGCGAGCCGAGACGCCGCGCGAGCTCCTCGGCGGTGTCGAGGGCGTCGGTTGCCTCGGTGCGACGAGGGGTGGCCTCGGCAAGGCGGATGAGAGTGTCGACGCGCCAGTAGACGGGCGCGGTGTCAGCCATGCCGGCGACCGCCGCGCGCCAGGCATCGGCCGGGTCGACGCCGTCCACCCGCGCCAGCGTCGCGTCGAGCACACCGATGACCGGGTAGTGGGGAAGCATCCGCCGGTAGAACTGGCGCAGCGAATCGAGCACCCCGACGGCCTCGGAGTCGCTGTCCAGCGCCGGCCGGCTCAGCCGCACGTAGCGGGCGAATGAGTACACATCGTGCGGGTCGGCGAGGTCGCCCTCGTGACCAGGCTGCAAGCCCTGCCGAAGCGAGGGAAGCAGGACGTCGGCAGCCGCTGCAGGCCCGTCGTCCAGCCAGACCAGCCAGGCCCGTTCGACCATGGCCGCGGTCTCCGGGTCGGCGTACCGGGACGGGACGAGGGAGGCCAGCTCGGTGCGGGCGGAGGGGACGTCGCCGCGGATCAGCGCGACATCGGCCCGGATCATGCAGCAGTCGTTGATGAACCCGTGGTCACCGACGATCTCCTGGGCCTCGTGCGTCATCCCCACCGCCGCATCGAGATCGCCGGAGTCGACGCTGAGGACGGCACCGAGGATCAGCAGCCCCGCGACGGACAGGTGCCTGTCCATCCCGCGTTGGCGTGCCACGCCGAGGTAGTGCCGGACGACCTCCATGGCTTGGTCTGGCCGGCCCAGCACCCAGGTGGTGTTCACCAGCGCGGCCGTAGTGTGCATCATGGCGTCGTATTCACCGGCGTCGTCGGCCAGCCTGATCACCGTCTGGAAGATCTCGGCCTTGCGCTGCAGCCTGATCGAGCCCAGAGATCCGCCCAGGCTGCGCAGGGCAGTGGCCTCGTCGGCCGCGTTCCCGCTCGCCCGCGCCAGGCGGACTGCCTCCGCGGCCATCTCGCCCAGGCCGTCCCGCCTGCCGATGTTGTTCCAGGACTCTGCCCACGCACCGAGCAGACGTCCACGGATGGCGTCGTGCCCCTCATCTGGCAGGACGTCCCGGGCGCGCTGGAAGTAGGGATCGGCGTCGCCGTCGCGCCACGGGAACTCCAGCCTCCCGCGGGATATGAGGAGGGACGCGACCGTCTCGGGGTCCTCGGTCACACTGGTGAGCTCGAGTGCCGTCTCGAGTCGTGCAGCGGCCTGCTCGTACCCTCCGGCCAGCTCGTAGGACTGGGCTGCCTGGCTCAGCACGCCGACCAGGTCGGCCGGGATGCCCTCGACGTCGGCCACGGGCCAGAGGGCGACGACGCGGTCCAGCAGCTCCGCGCGGGTACCGGGAGCGTCGAGACGCTTGGCCGCCTGCGCCCCGTTCCACGCTGCCTGCAGGGCCGGTCCGGGCTCCGATGCCTGGTCCCAGTGGTAGGCCACGGCGAGGGCGGTCTGCGGGCTGGGTGACGTGGTGCCGGCGAGTCCCGAGGCCCAGGCGCGGTGCAGGGACCGCCGTCGTCCGGGGTCGAGTGCCTCGCGAGCGGCGTCGCCGATCAACGGGTGGCGCAGAGCGACTCGGCCGCCGGGGGTCACGACCAGCACCGCTCTGGCCCGTGCCTCGCTCAGGCAGGCGTCGAGCTGGGTCTCCGACAGCCCCGTTGCGGCCAGGACGTCGTCGTAGCGAAGAGGCGGGTCGCCGACGGCCACCGTGTCGACGAGGTCGCGCGCCGGCTGTGACAGCCCGTCCAGCCTCTCGAGCAGGAGCCCTCGAAGCGAGTCGGGAAGCATCTGCCCGCCCGCCGCTGCCACCAGCTCCTCCAGGTAGAGCGGGTTCCCCGCGCTCTGCTCCACGACACGGGTGACGTCGAGCGGCGCGCCATCATGCTCACTTCCGGATGAGCCCTCGGCCAGTGCTTCGGCCAGTCGGGCCGCATCCGCGGGCGCCAGCTCGGGCACCTCCATCGTGGTGACGTGGGGCAGCCTGCTGGCAGCGGTGACGAGCTGGGCGGTGGTCGGGTAGCCGGCGCGAGCAGTCGCGACGACCGTCACTGCCGCATCGTCGAGCGTGACGGCCAGGTAGCGCAGCAGGTCGAGGGTCGCCTTGTCGGCCCAGTGGACGTCCTCCACGACGACCAGCAGTGGCTCGGCATCGGCGAGCTGCTCCAGCAGGTGCCGCACGCCGGCGAACAGCTGCCGCTGATCCACCAGGCCGGTCGTCGCCGCGCTGCCGCCGTTGGCCAGCGCGGGTTCGAGCACGGCCAGCATCGGCAGGTACGCACCCGCCGCCTCGCGCACCACGTCGGCCCCGAGTCGCCGGTAGGCCCGGTGCACCAGGCCCTGCACCGGAGCCAAGTCAACGGCCGACCCCGCCAGCTCCAGACAGTGCGTCACGAGCACCTGGGCTGAGTCATCGACAGCCGCGATCAGCTCGCTCGCCAGGCGTGACTTGCCCACACCGGGCTCGCCCACGACCAGCACCAGGCCGGGCCAGCCTGTCCGGGCCGAGTCAAGCTGCGCTCGAAGCATCCCCATCTGGTCTGCTCTGCCCACGAATGGTGCTGGCACCCCGGTCACCCCACCTCCGTGCGCATCCAGCTCGACGGAGCCGCCCCAGCCCGTCGTAGTGACGCCCTTCAGGCATCTAAACAGCCCAGCGCCCAATCTGAACAGCAACGCCTCATGTGCGCACCCCCCCGGCCGCGCGAACCTCGTGGATGTCAGAACCACCCTCGTCCTGGGAGAACACCATGAGCACCATCGCTCGCCGCATCACCGCCGTCGTCACCGCTGGGCTGCTCACCGCTGCCCTCGTCACCACCCCGGCATCAGCGCTACGCCTGGTCCCCCCGGACCTGCCGCGCGACGTGCCCGTCGTCGAGCTACGCGAGGACCCCTCGTTGCTGATGACCACCGGCAGGCTCGCCGCGCACCTGTCGCAGCTGGCCGAACGCCCGGTCGGCTAACCCCCGGGTTCGCCAGCACGGGCGGGCGCGCGCGAGAATGGCCGCATGAGCCAGCCACCTCTTGGACCTGCCCTGCACGGCGCTGTCGACCTGTCCGCCCTCCGCAACCGCCCGACCCCCGGTTCGGCGCCCGCGGCAGGTGCGGCGGCACCCGGCCAGGCAAGCCCGTTCGTCCTCGACGTCACCGAGGCGACGTTCGAGGCGGACGTGCTCGTGCAGTCGCAGACCGTCCCGGTCGTCATCGACTTCTGGGCCGAGTGGTGCGGGCCGTGCAAGCAGCTCTCACCGGTGCTGGAGAGCCTCGCCGCCGAGTACGGAGGCCGGTTCGTACTCGCCAAGATCGACGTCGACTCCAACCAGCGCATCGCCCAGGCGGCCCAGGTGCAGTCGATCCCCATGGTCGTCGGGGTGATCAGCGGACAGGTGGTGCCCCTGTTCAACGGGGCCTACCCCGAGCCGCAGGTGCGCCAGTACCTCGACGAGCTGATCAAGGTCGCCAACGCCAACGGCGTCACCGGGACGGCTCAGGCTGCGACACCGGTCGAGCCCGAGCCGGTCGAGGAGGTCATCGACCCCCGCTGGGACGCCGCAGCCGACGCCATCGACAGGGGCGACCTCGACGGCGCCGCTGCCGCTTTCCGCTCGCTGCTGGCCGACATGCCGGGCGACCCGGACGCGACGGCCGGGCTCGCCCAGGTCGAGCTGATGCAGCGCGTGACCGGCGTCGACCCGGCGCTGATCGCCCGGGCCGACGCCGACCCGAGCGACGTGGACGCGGCCTGCGCGGCAGCCGATGCCGACCTCGCCGCCGGTGACCTCGACGCCGCCTTCGCCCGGATGGTCGAGGCGGTGCGTCTCACCAGCGACGACGAGCGAACCAAGGCCCGTGAACACCTGATCGGTCTGTTCGGCCTGGTCGGCGACGACCCGCGGGTGGCGAAGGCTCGCGTCGCCCTGGCCAACGCGCTCTTCTAGCTCTCCCACCCTGCGATGGCGCCTCGGGTGGAGTCTGCCGGCGCCCTGCTGAGCATCGCCGACCGAGACGGCGAGTGGGCCTCGGTACGGCTCTCGTACCACCTGCGCGCGCCGTACCCGGACCAGTCGTTCGCACGTACGGACGACGGCTGGGGCTTGTGGTTGCCGCGTCCGCCGGTCGACCGGTTGGAGTACCTGCTCGAGGTGGGCGACCACCAGGGCGGCACGCACCTCGTGCCCGACCCGACCAACCCCCGCCGCGTCGGCGGCGTCTTCGGCGAGCACAGCGTGCTGGAGTTCCCGGAGTACCAGGCGCCCGCGTGGCTCGGCTGGCACGCCCCGGACGGGGAACGGGTCGAGGTCGACCTGCCGCACGGACCAGGGCTGCGACGCGACCTGCCCGCGCAGGTGTGGTCGCCCAGCGGCCTCGGCGAGGCCCCGGCACCGATGCTGGTGGTGCATGACGGCCCGGAGATGGACGCCTACGCCGAGGTCACCCGCTACAGCGCCGCGATGGTCGCGGCCGGAGTGCTGCCGCCCCACCGCGTCGCGCTCCTGGCCCCGCTCGACCGCGACGCCTGGTACTCGGCCTCACCGGCGTACGCCCGGACGCTGAGCGACCACGCGGTGCCGACGCTGCTCGACGCGTGGCCCACGATGGGTCGCCCCGTGCTCGTCGGCGCGTCGCTGGGAGCGCTGGCCGGGCTGCACGCCGAGCTGGCAGGCCCGGGGACGTTCGGCGGACTCTTCCTGGCGTCGGGGTCGTACTTCTCGATGCGCTACGACAGCCACGAGCAGCAGTTCGGTCGGTTCTACCGCATCGCCTCGGCCGTCGAGCGCATCGTGGACGCGCCGACATGCCCCACCGCGACACCGATCGTCCTCGCCTGCGGGACGGGTGAGGAGAACTGGGAGAACAACCGGGCCATGGTCACCGCGCTGCGTCGGGCCGGGGCGTCGGTGACGTGGCGGAGCTTCGCCGACGGGCACACGTGGGTCGGGTGGCGAGACGCGCTCGACCCGGCACTGACGAGCCTGCTCGGCTCGCTGTGGGGCGAACCGACGCCAGGCTAGGCTCGCCGACCATGAGGCGTGAGGCGCACGAGGTCTGGGCGCCGAGCCTGGGTGCCAGCGGCACGGTGGTCGTCTACGGGCACTGGGGACGACCCGTGCTGGTCTTCCCGTCCGAGCAGGGTCGGGCGTGGGACTTCGAGAACAACGGCATGGTGGCCGCGGTCGAAGACCTGATCGAGGACGGCCGGGTGAAGCTCTACTGCGTCGACGCCAACGACGAGATGAGCTGGTCGAACCGGTCGCTCCCGCTGGAGGAGCGGGCTCGCCAGCACGAGGCGTACGAGCAGTGGATCCTGGACGACGTCGTCCCTCGCGTGCACGACGACTGCGGCGGCGTCGAAGACATCATCACCCTCGGCGCCAGCATGGGCGCCTACCACGCGCTGAACTTCGCCTTCAAGCGGGCTGACGTCTTCCCGCTCGCCATGTGCCTGTCCGGCAACTTCGACCCCGCCTCGTGGCACGGGTGGGGGGAGCGGGGCCAGGCCATGTACTTCAACAACCCGAGCGACTACGTCGGCCACCTGAACGGCGACCACCTGGAGTGGTTGCGGTCCCGCCTGTCGGTGCTTCTCGTGGTCGGGCAGGGCGCCTGGGAGGTGCACCCGACCGGTGCGCTCCCCTCGACGCAGCACATGGCCGGGCTGCTCGCCGACAAGGGCATCCGCAGCGAGCTGGACATGTGGGGCGACGACTCCCCGCACGACTGGTCGTCGTGGGCTCGTCAGCTGCGTAAGCATCTTCCCCGGTTCTGCTAGGAGGACACGTGCCTGACAGTCGAACGACTCACCACCTCGTCGGACTGCTGCTGGGCACCGAGCTCGACTGGCCCACGGCGTTCGAGGCCCTGGTGCGCGCGGTCGGTCCGGTCACCGACGGCCACGGCCGTACGCACGAGATCGACACGGAGCGGGTGACCATCGAGCCCTTCAACCTGCGGGACAAGCCCCGCCACGACCTGGTGATCGACCGGCTCGCCTACTGGTACTACCACCCGCGGGAGTGGCTGAAGAAGATCAACCTGATGGACGACGTGTACCTGCTGAACAGCCCGTTCACGTTCCAGTCCATGGAGAAGCACGCCGCCTACTGCGCCATGATGCGGCTGGGTCTGAAGGTTCCCGAGACCATGCTGGTGCCGTACAAGAACCCGGTGGACCACGCGAAGTGGGCGTACACCTCGGCGGCCTACAACCAGGAGTTCGACCTGGAACGACTGGCCGGCGACCTGGGCTACCCCATGTACATGAAGCCGTTCGACGGGGGAGGGTGGCGTGGCGTCTCGCGCGTGAGCTCGGTCGACGACCTGCGCCACGCCTACGACGAGTCCGGCGAGATGCTCATGCACCTGCAGTCGGCGATGCCGCACGACGTCTTCGCCCGCGCCCTGTCGATCGGGCCGGAGACGATGGTGATGCGTTTTCGTCCCGACGAGCCGATGCACAACCGGTACGAGGTGCGTCACGACTTCTTGAGTGCCGAGGAGGGCGACGAGGCCGTCACGATCAGCCAGCTGGTGAACGCCTTCTTCCGCTGGGACTTCAACTCGTGCGAGATGCTGGTGGCGCACGACGGCCCCGACGGGCCAGAGCTCTACCCGATCGACTACGCCAACGCCTGCCCCGACGTGGCGGTCACCTCGTTGCACTACTACTTCCCCTGGGCCATGAAGGCGCTGCTGAAGTGGACGGCCTTCTGCACCATCACCGGACGGGCACCTCAGCTCGACCTCAACACCCGTGACTACTACGCGGTCGCCGACCGAGACGACCTGACGTACCGCGAGAAGCTCACGGCCTACCGGCGCCTCTCCGACACCCACTTCGACACCGAGCGCTACGTCGACTTCTGCGACTCACGCCTGGCCCACCTCGACGAGGTGGCGCTGGAGTGGTTCGCCGGAAAGGGGTTCGACCGCCTGCTGCTCGACACCGTCCGCGCCACCTACCCCGCGCACGAGCACGAGCAGTTCCTCGCGCACTTCCGCGGTCTGATCGGCATGTGGGTCAGCGACGAGTCGGCCCGGCTCGCCCGCTGATGTCGCCTGCGCTGCGCCCGCCGCCGGGCTCCGTGCCCGAGGAGTCGTTCGCGCGGGTGCGCCGCGACCTCGACCACATCCGCGACGTCTGCCGAGACGAGGGCAGCCGCGACGGCTACTTCGCTGCGATGTACTCGCGGGTCACCGCCGCCGTGCAGCGTCGGGCAGAAGCCGGCCGCTTCGACGACGCCCGCCGCATGGAGGCGTTCGTGGGGCGCTTCGCCCAGCGCTACACCGATGCGTACTGGGCGCACGCGGCCGGCCAGCCGACCAGCCGGGCGTGGGCGCTCGCCTTCACCACGGCCGACACCTCGGACCCTCTCGTGGTGCAGCACCTGGGCCTCGGCATGAACGCGCACATCAACCTCGACCTGGGCGTCGTGGCCGCACAGGTCGCCGTCGACGAGTTCGCTGGTGCGACTCCCGCGGAGCCGAGCGCGTCGTTGCGCAGCGACTTCATGGCCATCAACGACGTGCTGTTCGAGCTGGTGGAGCGCTGCCAGCAGGCCGTCGTGGCGGCCTCACCGCTGCTGGGGGTGGCCGACACCCTGCTGGCGTCGACCGACGACGACCTCACGCGGTTCTCCCTGACGGTGGCCAGGGCCGGCGCGTGGCAGTTCGCGCGGGACCTCGCCCGCTCGCCGCACGATGAGTGGGCCGCGATGGTCGAGGCCCGCGACGGCAGCGTCGCCGACCTCGGTGGGCGACTGCTGACCCGGGCCGGACCGGCGGACGACCTGCGCCGGCTGGTGCGACTGGGCGAGTGGCGCGGCGTCGGCGAGGTCATCGACCTGCTGTCGGCGATCGACGACGCCTGAGCGTCAGCCGTCCCAGCGCAGCCACACCGTCGCCAGCGGCGGCAGCCGCAGCGCAGCCGACGCCGGCTTGCCGTGCCAGGGCTCGTTGCCGGCGACGACGCCACCGAGGTTGCCGACCCCGGACCCGCCGTAGGACTCCGCGTCGGTGTTGAGGATCTCGCTCCACGACCCCTCGTGCGGCAGGCCGAGGCGGTACCCCTCGTGCGGGACGGCGGCAAAGTTCGACACGCAGGCCACCACGGACCCGTCCGAGCCGTAGCGCAGGAACGAGAACACGTTGCCGGAGGCGTCGTTGGCGTCGATCCACGAGAAGCCGCTGGGGTCGGAGTCCAGGCTCCACAGCGCGGTGCTCTCGCGGTAGCGGGCGTTCATGTCTTTCACCGACCGGTGGATGCCGAGGTGCTCGCTGTGGTCGAGCAGCCACCAGTCGAGCTCGCGCGACTCCGCCCACTCCGACTCCTGGCCGAGCTCGGCACCCATGAAGAGCAGCTGCTTGCCTGGGTGGGCCCACATGAACGCGAGGTAGGCGCGGACGTTGGCCAGCTGCTGCCAGCGGTCGCCGGGCATCTTGCGCAGCAGCGACCCCTTGCCGTGGACGACCTCGTCGTGGCTGATCGGCAGCACGAAGTTCTCGGTGTAGGCGTACATCATCGAGAACGTCATCTGGTGGTGGTGGTACTGCCGGTAGATGGGCTCCCGGCTGATGTAGCCGAGCGTGTCGTGCATCCACCCCATGTTCCACTTGAAGCCGAAGCCGAGCCCGCCCACGTGCGTCGGACGCGAGACCCCCGGCCAGGAGGTCGACTCCTCGGCGATCGTCGAGATGCCTGCCAGGCGCTTGTAGACAGTGGCATTCATCTCCTGCAAGAAGCTGATCGCCTCAAGGTTCTCGCGACCGCCGTGGATGTTGGGCGTCCACTGGCCGTCCTCGCGGGAGTAGTCGAGGTACAGCATCGAGGCCACGGCATCCACCCGCAGGCCGTCGATGTGGTACTCCTCCAACCAGTAGAGCGCGTTGGCGACCAAGAAGTTGCGCACCTCGCGGCGGCCGAAGTCGAAGACCAGCGTGCCCCAGTCGGGCTGCTCGCCGCGGTTCGGGTCGGGGTGCTCGTACAGCGGAGTGCCGTCGAAGCGGGCGAGCGCCCACTCGTCCTTGGGGAAGTGGGCCGGCACCCAGTCCACGAGCACACCGATGCCTGCCTGGTGGAACGCGTCGATGAGGAAGCGCAGATCGTCGGGGTCGCCGAAGCGCGCGGTCGGCGCGAAGTACGAGGTCACCTGGTAGCCCCACGACCCGCCGAAGGGGTGCTCGGCGACCGGCATGAGCTCGACGTGGGTGAAGCCCAGGTCTTTGACGTAGTTGACCAGCTCGTCGGCCAGGTCGCGGTAGCTGCGCCCGCGCCGCCACGAGCCGAGGTGCACCTCGTAGATCGACATCGGTCCGGCGTTCACCGCACGCTCGGCGCGGGTGTCGCGCCAGGTGGAGTCGCTCCACTCGAAGCGCGAGGTGTGCACCACCGACGCTGTCGACGGCGGCATCTCGGTGGCGAAGGCCATCGGGTCGGCCTTGAGGCGCCAGACGCCGTCGCGGCCGAGCACCTGGAACTTGTACCGGGTGCCGTCACCGACGTCGGGGATGAAGAGCTCCCAGACCCCGCTGCTGCCCAGCGAGCGCATCGGGTGCCCCAGCCCGTCCCAGTAGTTGAAGTCGCCGACGACGCGAACCCCCGACGCCGACGGCGCCCAGACGGCGAAGGACGTACCCGTCACCGGCCCGGTCAGGGTCTCGTACGTGCGTACGTGCGACCCGAGCACCTGCCAGAGCTGCTCGTGGCGTCCCTCGCCGACCAGGTGCAGGTCGACCTCACCGAGGGTCGGCAAGAAGCGGAACGGGTCGTCGGTGGGAACCGTGTTGCCCGAGTACGTCACGTCGAGGCGGTAGTCGGGAACCTCGGGGAACGGCAGCGCCCCGACGAAGACGCCGGCGTGCTCGTGGGCGAGCTCGAAGCGCTCGTCGCCGACGGTGACGACCACCTTCTCGGCCATCGGGCGCAGCACCCGCACGGTGACGCCCCCGTCGTGCAGGTGTGGGCCCAGCACCGAGTGTGGGTCGGCGAAGTGTCCGGACACCAGCGCGTCGAGCGTGGCAGTGTCGACGGCGAGGATCTCGGGCGCGGGCGTGCTGTTCTTCTTGGTCACGGGGTCAGCCTCTCGCATCTGCGGGGTCGTCGGGTCATCCTTGCGCCAGTCGGTCCAGGGCCGTCAACGGGATGACGGTCCAGCTCGGCCTGTTGTGCGCCTCGTAGAGAAGCTCGTAGACCGCCTTGTCGGTCTCGTACGCGCGCAGCAGCACCGCCATCGTCGCCGGGTCGACGTCGCTGCCATGGGCGTACCCGTCGAGGTACGCGGTGCGGTTGCGCTCGGCCCACTCGCCGGCGCGGTAGGCGAGCTGGGTGTCGTCGGCGTGCTCGGCGAGCAGCGTGTGCAGCGCGACGTAGTCGAACGAGCGCAGCATGCCCGCCACGTCACGCAGCGGGGAGTCCAGCACGACGCGCTCGGCGACGGCCTTCTCCGGCTCGCCCTCGAAGTCGATCAGCTTCCAGTTCACCGACGTCCGCAGCACCTGGCCGAGGTGAAGGTCGCCGTGCACACGCTGGACGGGCACCGGCCGGTCCAACGAGGCCAGTGCGTCGTAGCTGCTGCGCAGGTCGTCGGCCAGCCCGGCCAACGCCGGTACCTCGCTGACCGCGGCGTCGAGCCGCCCCGACATCGCGGCGGCGGCTGCGGCCAGCTCGTCGGTCCCCCAGGTCGCGGTCGGCAGCACCGCGCGCAGCGCGGTGTGCACCGACGCCGTCGCCTGGCCCAGCCGGAACGACTCCCCGGCGAAGTCGCCGCCCACCTCGTCGGCGTGCAGGTCACGCTCGGCGAACAGGTCGGCGACGCTGGTGAGCGCCAGCTTCCAGCCGTCCGTGGCGGTGACGAGGAACTCCTGCATCATGGCCAGCGACCCGAGTGTCGCCTCGCCGCTCGCCGGGTCGGTCCACGAGCCGTCGATCCAGCCCAGCAGCGGGGCGACGTCGGTGCAGTCCGTCCTCGCCAGCGCCGTGTGCACCTCGATGTCGGGGTTGGTGCCCGGGGCCAGGCGTCGAAAGACCTTGAGCAGCGCCTGGTCGCCGAACGCGAGGGAGGTGTTGCTCTGCTCGCCGGTGAGAACCAGCGAGTCCATGTCGTCGTGGGGCAGCTCGGCCCCCTCGACCACGTGGAAGGTCAGTGGTCCGGTGTCGTCCGGATCGTGGAACGACTCGAGGATCTTCCCCGTCACCGTGCGGTCGTGCAGGGCGTCGTAGACGTAGTGCCCGTCCACCTCACCGATGAGCACGTGGTCCAGGCGTGGGTCCGGCTCGACGTGCCGGCTCACTGCCACCTGGTACGCCGTCGAACGGGTGCCGCCGTTGGGGGCGTGCTGGTCGACGCCCACGACGAGGTGGTCGATGGCCGGCTCGCCCTCGAACCCCGCGTGCGCGAGCACGCGCAGCCCGGTGACCGGCCAGTCCTTGCCGGCGAACCATCGCTGGGTAGGCATCCAGGGCACGAGAAGCTCGGCCAGGCGCTCGATCGTCGTCACAGCGTGTCCTCCCCCGGAGGTGTCAGGCCGAACCAGTAGAAGCCGTGGTTGCCGACGGTCAGCATGTACGGCAGCTCGCCGACCGCGGGGAACGGCACGCCGCCGGTGAGCTCGGTAGGCGTCCACCCCTCCCAGCGCCTCAGGTCGAGCTCCACCGGTTGCGGGAAGCGGGACAGGTTGTTCACACAGAGCACGACGTCGTCGCCGAACTGCCGCACGAACGACAGCACCGACGGGTTCGAGCCGCCGACGTCGATGAACTCCCCGAGGCCGAAGGCCGGGTTGGCGCGGCGCAGGTGCAGCATCTTGCGCGTCCAGTGCAGCAGCGACGAGGTGGTGCGGCTCTGGGCCTCGACGTTGGTCACCTGGTAGCCGTACACGGTGTCCATCACGACCGGCAGGGTCAGGCGCCCCGGGTCGGCGGCGGAGAAGCCGGAGTTGCGGTCCGGCGTCCACTGCATGGGCGTGCGCACCCCGTCGCGGTCACCGAGCCAGATGTTGTCGCCCATGCCGATCTCGTCGCCGTAGTAGAGCACCGGCGAGCCGGGCAGCGAGAGAAGCAGCGCGGTGAACAGCTCGATCTGGTTGCGGTCGTTGTCCAGCAGGGGGGCGAGCCTGCGCCGGATGCCGATGTTGGCCTTCATGCGCGGGTCGACCGCGTACTCCGCCCACATGTAGTCGCGCTCCTCGTCGGTGACCATCTCGAGCGTGAGCTCGTCGTGGTTGCGCAAGAAGATGCCCCACTGGCACCCGGACGGGATGTGCGGCGTGCGCTCGAGGATCTCGGAGATCGGGTAGCGCGACTCACGTCGCACCGCCATGAAGATGCGCGGCATGACCGGGAAGTGGAACGCCATGTGGCACTCGTCGCCCTCCCCGTCGGGGTCGCCGAAGTACTCCACGACGTCCTCGGGCCACTGGTTGGCCTCGCAGAGCAGCACGCGGTCGGGGTAGGAGCCGTCCACCATCTCGCGAACCTGCTTGAGGAAGTCGTGGGTCTCCGGCAGGTTCTCGCAGTTCGTCCCCTCCCGCTCGTACAGGTAGGGCACCGCGTCGAGCCGAAACCCGTCGACGCCGAGGTCGAGCCAGAAGCGCAGCGCGTCCATCATCGCCTCGCGCACCGCCGGGTTGTCGAAGTTCAGGTCGGGCTGGTGGCTGAAGAAGCGGTGCCAGAAGTACTGCTTGCGCACCGGGTCGAAGGTCCAGTTCGAGACCTCGGTGTCGACGAAGATGATCCGCGCGTCGCGGTAGGCCTCGTCGGTGTCGGCCCAGACGTAGAAGTCGCCGTAGGGGCCGTCCGGGTCGCGGCGCGACTCCTGGAACCACGGGTGCTGGTCGGACGTGTGGTTCATGACCATGTCGATGATCACCCGGATGCCGCGCTCGTGCGCCTTCTCCAGCAGCAGCGAGAAGTCTTCGACCGAGCCGAACTCCGGCAGGATGTCGGTGTAGCTGGCCACGTCGTACCCGCCGTCACGCATCGGGCTGGCGAAGAACGGTGGGAGCCAGAGGCAGTCGACGCCCAGCCACTGCAGGTAGTCCAGGCGATCGATGACACCGCGCATGTCGCCGGTGCCGTCGGCGTTGGAGTCGGCGAACGAGCGCACCAGCACCTCGTAGAACACGGCGCGCTTGAACCACAACGGGTCGGTGCTGCGCGCCGCCATGGCCGGCGGCGTCACCAGGCCCACCGTCGCACCGAGAAGACGTGGGCCGGCTCGATGCCGGGGTCGAGGCGCACGAAGTTGCCGTGGCCCCAACGGAACGTCTGCCCGGAGATCTCGTCGTGCGCCGAGAACGTCTCGTGCCAGTCGAATCCCAGCGCCGGCATGTCCAGCCACACCTTGGTCTCGCGCGGACCGTGCGGGTCGAGGTTGACCACGACGATCACCGTGTCGTCGCCCTCGTCGGACTGGCTCTGCTTGCTGAAGGCCAGCACGTCGGGGTCGTCGGTGTGGTGGAACCGCAGGTTGCGCAAGAGCTGCAGGGACGGGTGGGCGCGGCGGATCTCGTTGAGCCTCGTGAGGTACGGCGCCAGCGTCTCGCGCTCGCGCGGTCCGCCGGGGGCGTAGGCGGCCCAGTCGCGGGGACGGTACTGGTACTTCTCGGAGTTCAGGTACTCCTCCGAGCCCGGGCGCAGCGCCACGTGCTCGTACAGCTCGTACCCGGCGTAGACGCCCCAGGTGGGGGAGAGCATCGAGGCGAGCACGGCTCGGATCTTGAACATCGCCGGGCCGCCGTACTGCAGCGACGCGTGCAGGATGTCGGGGGTGTTGACGAAGAAGTTCGGCCGCATCCAGGCAGCCGAGTTGCGCAGCTCGGTGGCGTACTGCTCCAGCTCCTCCTTGCCGGTGCGCCACGTGAAGTACGTGTAGGACTGCTGGAAACCGACCTTGCCCAGGGTGTGCATCATGGCCGGGCGGGTGAAGGCCTCGGCCAAGAAGATCACGTCCGGGTCGGTGGAGCGGATCTCGGTGAGCAGCCGGTGCCAGAAGCTCACCGGCTTGGTGTGCGGGTTGTCCACCCGGAAGATGCGCACGCCGTGGTCCATCCACAGGTGCACGATGCGCAGCACCTCGGCGTAGATGCCCTCAGGGTCGTTGTCGAAGTTGATCGGGTAGATGTCCTGGTACTTCTTGGGCGGGTTCTCCGCGTAGGCGATCGAGCCGTCGGGACGCACGGTGAACCACTCCGGGTGCTCCTGCACCCACGGGTGGTCCGGCGAGGCCTGCAGCGCCAGGTCGAGGGCGATCTCCAGACCGAGCTCGCGAGCCCGCGCGACGAAGGCGTCGAAGTCGTCCATCGTCCCCAGGTCGGGGTGCACCGTGTCGTGCCCGCCCTCGGGCGCACCGATGGCCCACGGGACGCCGGGGTCGTTCGGGCCGGGGTTGAGGGTGTTGTTGGGGCCCTTGCGAAACGCCGTGCCGATGGGGTGGATGGGCGGAAGGTAGACGACGTCGAAGCCCATGTCGGCGACCGCCGGCAGACGCTGGGCGGCGGTGACGAAGGTGCCGGACTGCCACGAGCCGTCCGGGTTCTTCTTCGCCCCTTCCGAACGCGGGAAGAACTCGTACCACGACCCGTACAGCGCCCGCTGGCGCTCGACGACCAGCGGGAACGGTCCGGCCGGAGTGACGAGCTCACGCACAGGGAACCGTTCGAGCACCTCGAGCACCTCGGCGCGCACGGCGGCGCCCAGGCGCACCTCGTCGGCGCGCCCGGAGTCGCGCAGGCCGTCGATGGCCTGCGTGAGCGCCGCGCGGTCCCCGGTCGCCGCCTCCGGCACCTGCGACAGCGCGGTCGTCAGCACCGCGACCCCCTCGGCCACGACGAGGTCGACGTCCATCCCGGCCGGCATCTTGATCTCGGCGGTGTGGCGCCAGGTGCCCCAGGGGTCGGCCCACCCTTCAACGGTGAGCGACCACTCGCCCTCGCCGTCGGCGGCGACGGTGGCATGCCAGCGGTCGCTGCCCGGCGCGCCCGGGCGCATCGCGACCCGGGAGCGCTCGGTGCCGTCCGGGCCGGTGAGCACCGCGGTCGCGCGCACGGCGTCGTGGCCCTCACGGAACACGACGGCCGAGACCTCGAAGGGCTCGCCCACGACAGATGTCGCCGGGTAGGCGGCGCAGTCGACGACGGGGGAGACGTCCAGAACAGGGATACGACCGGTCACGCCCTCGATCCAACCTCATCGACGCGCCCAACTCGCGCGTTCAACGAACCTCGCCACGATCGCCGCCCGGCAGAGTCACTCCAGGACGCGAAGCAGCACGCTGGAACGCCCGGTGAGGGTCATCCGCGAGCCGGCGTCCAGCTGCGTCTGCTCACGCTCGGGACAGCCGGTGTCGAGCACCACCCGGTAGCGCTGTGCCCAGTGGCCGTGGTCGGGCAGCGTGACGTCGGTGTCGGCGGGCTCGGCGTGCACCCACAGCAGGAACGAGTCGCCGGTCACCCGGGTGCCGTCGCGGTGGCGGCTGCGGATCGCGTCTCCGGCCAGGAACAGCCCCAGCGTGCGCCGCTCCGACTGCCACCACTGCTCCTCGGTCAGCTCGGAGCCGTGCCGGCCGAACCAGGCGATGTCCTTGCGTCCGCCGGGCACGGCGGGCCGTCCGGCGAAGAAGTGCCGCTGGCGGAACACGGGGTTCTGCGCGCGCAGGCGAAGCAGCCGGCGGACAAGGTCGGTGATGTCGCGGTACTCCTCGGCCAGCCCCCAGTCGACCCACGAGATCTCGTTGTCCTGGCAGTACGCGTTGTTGTTGCCCTGCTGGGTGCGCCCGATCTCGTCCCCGGCGGTCAGCATGGGCACCCCGGTGGACAGCAGCAGCGTCGTCAGCATGTTCGCGACCTGCCGGCGGCGCACCGCCGCGATCCCAGCGTCGTCGGTCGGGCCCTCGACGCCGTAGTTGTGCGAGCGGTTGTCGTCGTGGCCGTCCCGGTTGAGCTCGTGGTTGGGGTGGTTGTGCCGGTCGTCGTAGCTCACGACGTCGCGCAGGGTGAACCCGTCGTGCGCGGTGACGAAGTTGATCGAGGCGAAGGGCCGGCGACCGTCCTCGTCGTAGAGGTCGCTGCTGCCCGACACCCGCATGGCGAGCTCGCGCACGCCGTCCGCGCGAGCGCGCCAGAAGTCGCGGACGGTGTCGCGGTAGCGGTCGTTCCACTCCGTCCACAGCGCGGGGAACTCGCCGACCTGGTAGCCGCCGGGACCGATGTCCCACGGCTCGGCGATCAGCTTCACCTCGCGCAGCACGGGGTCCTGCTGGATGACGGCGAAGAACGCCCCCAGCATGTCGACGTCGTGCATGGAGCGGGCCAGCGCGGCGGCGAGGTCGAAGCGGAACCCGTCGACGTGCATCTCGGTCACCCAGTAGCGCAGGGAGTCGGTGACCAGCTGCAGCGTGTGCGGGTTGCGCAGGTCGAGCGTGTTGCCGCAGCCGGTGTAGTCGACGTAGTCGCGGCCCGATCGGCCGAGCCGGTAGTAGTGCCGGTTGGCCAGTCCCCGAAGGCTGAGCGTCGGCCCGTCGCGGCCCTGCTCGGCGGTGTGGTTGTAGACGACGTCGATCACCACCTCGATGCCGGCGGCATGGAAGGCGGCGACCATGGCCTTGAACTCGCTGACCTGCCCGCCGAGCGACCCGGACGCGCTGTAGGCGGCGTGCGGGGCGAAGAAGGCCAGCGAGTTGTACCCCCACGCGTTGCGCAGCCCGGTGGCGGCCAGGTGGGGCTCGTGCACGAACTGGTGCACCGGCATCAGCTCGACGGTGGTGACGCCGAGCGAGGTCAGGTGCTCCAGCACCGCCGGGTGGGCGAGGCCCGCGTAGGTGCCGCGCAGCGGCGGGGGCACCTCGGGGTGGCGCATGGTGTAGCCGCGCACGTTCAGCTCGTAGAGCACCGTGTCCGACCATCGGACGCGGGGCGAGGCGTCCTCACCCCAGTCGAAGTGGTCGTCCACGACGACGCCGGTGGGCACGAAGGGCGCGGAGTCGCGGTCGTCGCGCACCCGGTCGTCGCCGGGCGCGGACAGGCTGGGCCGGACGTGGCCGAAGACCGCGGGGTCGTAGTGCAGGTCGCCGGTGACGGCCCGGGCGTAGGGGTCGAGCAGCAGCTTGGCGGCGTTGAACCGCAGCCCCCGCTCGGGGTCCCACGGGCCGTCGACCCGCAGGCCGTAGCGCTGACCTGCGCCGACACCGGGCAAGAAGCCGTGCCACACGTGGTAGCGCTGGTCGACCAGGTCGACGCGCTGCTCGTCGCCCGCCTCGTCGAGCAGGCACACCTGCACCCGCGTCGCCTCCGGCGCCCAGAGAGCGACGTTGGTGCCGTTGCCGGCGACCGTGGCCCCCAGCCTCGTCCAGTCACCGGGCAGGGCGACGGCGTGCGCAGGGCCGTCGGCTTGCGAGCGTGCCAGCCGGCCGGCTGGTGGGCTCGTGGTCACCGGTGCATTGTCCCCGTCGGCACGGATGCCGCCAGTCGGAGACACGCCCGGGGCATCCGGCGGGCGGGGGCTACTCTGAGCCCCGATGTCTGACCTGGTGCGCCTCGACGTCGACGCCGGCGTCGGCACCATCCGCCTCGACCGGCCACCCATGAACGTCCTGTCGGCGCAGATGCAGGACGAGCTGGCGGCGGTGGCCGTCGAGGCCGACGCGCGCCGCGACGTGCGTGCCGTCGTCGTCTACGGCGGTCCGCGCATCTTCGCCGCCGGCGCCGACGTCGCCGAGATGGCCGGCTGGTCGCCCACCGACATGCTGGACCGCTCGCGGGCCCTGCAGGCCGCCTTCACCGCAGTGGCCGCGATCGGCAAGCCGACCGTCGCGGCGATCGCCGGCTTCGCCCTCGGCGGTGGGTGCGAGCTGGCGCTGTGCTGCGACGTGCGGGTGGCCGGCGACAACGCCAAGCTCGGTCAGCCCGAGATCCGGCTGGGCATCGTCCCCGGGGCCGGGGGCACGCAGCGCCTGCCCCGGCTGATCGGCCCGGCCAAGGCCAAGGACCTGATCTTCACCGGTCGCTTCGTGGATGCCGACGAGGCCCTCACGCTGGGCCTCGTCGACCAGGTCGTGGCGCCCGACGACGTCTACACCGCCGCCCTCGCGTGGGCCGCGCAGTTCACCGACGGGCCGGCGTACGCGTTGCGCGCGGCCAAGCAAGCCATCGATGCAGGACTGGAGACCGACATGACCACGGGTTTGGAGATCGAACGGCTGCACTTCGCCGGCCTGTTCGCGACGGCCGACCGCGACGCCGGCATGACGTCGTTCGTCACCGACGGGCCGGGCGCCGCCCGGTTCACCGGCCGGTGAGCACCGTGGCATCCTTCGATCCCCGTCCCGAGCCGAAGCCGGCCGCCTCCGCCGAGGACGTCGCGGCCGCCTGGAACGACACCAAGCTGGCCCAGGTGCTCTACCACGACTGGGAGGCCGCCTCGTACGACGAGAAGTGGTCGATCTCCTACGACGAGCGCTGCCAGACCTACGCCGCCGACCGCTTCGTCGCGGTGGCCGGCACGCAGGGCTGGCCGTACGGCGCCACGCTGGAGGTCGGGGCCGGAACCGGCTTCTTCACCCTCAACCTCGCCCTGGCCGGAGTGCTCAAGGGACCGCTGCACGTCACCGACCTGTCCCCGGGCATGGTCGAGGCCGCCGAGCGCAACGCCGTCGAGGCCGGCCTCGCCGTCACCGGTGCGGTGGCCGACGCCGAGGCGCTGCCCTACCCGGACGACTCGTTCGACCTGGTGATCGGGCACGCCGTCATCCACCACATCCCCGACGTCGAGCAGGCGTTCCGCGAGATGCTGCGCGTGCTGCGCCCGGGTGGGCGCTTCGTCATCTGCGGGGAGCCGACCACGATCGGCGACCGGGTCGCGCGCACGCTCGGCCGGGTGACCTGGGCGACGAGCACCCGGCTCACCGCCCTGCCCGGCCTGCGTGGCCGGTGGGCCCGTCCTGCCGACGACCTGCACGCCTCGTCGCACGCCGCGGCGCTGGAGTGGGTGGTCGACCTGCACACCTTCGACCCCGACGACCTGACGCGCACCGCCCTGCGGGCCGGGGCCATCGACGTCACGACGGTCACCGAAGAGCTGACGGCCTCGTGGTTCGGCTGGCCGGCGCGCACGCTGGAGTACGCGATCCGCCCCGATCGGCTGGGCGTGCGGTGGGCGCAGTTCTCCTACACGTCGTGGCAGCGCCTGTCGGCCCTCGACCGGCTGCTCACCAAGGTCGTGCCGGACAAGCTCTTCTACAACGTGTCGGTGACGGGGGTCAAGCCACCCCAGGCCGGCTGACGGCCACGCGGGGCACCTGCGTCACGGGCCGTCCGAGCAGGCCCACGTGGTGTGGGGCCAGCGTCAGGCGCACCACCGCCTCGCCGAACGGGGTGCGCTGAAGCAACGGGGTGCCCAGCCTCGCCAGGGCCTGCTGCGTCCACCCCCCGACGGTGGGGGCGATGGTGACCACCTCGTCGAAGCCGGCGAGGCGTGCGCCGGCGACGAGCTGGCGCACCACGGCGGTTCCGACGCCTCGGCCCTGCCAGCCGTCCTCGACCACGACCGCGAGCTCGGCGACGTGCGGGTCTTCGTCGGCGGCGGCCAGGTTGCCCAGGCCCACCACCGACCCGGTCGGCGAGCAGACGACGAGGGCGATGTCGGTCTCCAAGAGCCGTCTGGCCAGCCGCCGTGACGGTGGGCGCGTACCGGTGAGGTAGCGGCCGAGAAGCGTCCGCCGGCTGCAGCGGGCGTGCATGGCCATGAGGTCGGTCAGGTCGGACTCGAGGGCGCCGCGCATGACGAGCGAGCGTCCGTCGGTCGTGGGGACAGCGGTAGGGGCAGTAGCCGCCGCGAAGGCGGGAGCGGTGTACGTCAAAGTTGTTCTCACCGCCCGGACGGTCGCAAGCCGATGTTTCGCGATGGTCACGCCCGGGTGACCGCAGGTGAACGTCTAGGGTCGATCGGGTGCGCCGCCGTGACCGCTACGGGTCCTACCGCTCGGTACGCGTCGTCACCTGGGAGTCGCTGCGGTGGGTCGTCCGCCATCGCGCCTGGACGCTGTGGTACCTGGTGCGCTACTGGCGGTTCTTCGTCCTCAAGGTGCGCCACGCCCGCCATGGCAACGTCATCACCCAGGGCTTCGTCTTCGTCGGCCGCGACGTGCGGATCGAGGTGCGACCTGGCCATGCGCGCCTGGTGCTCGGCAACTGGGTGCACCTCGGCGACGCCACCCGGCTGCTCGTGCACGAGGGCACCATGAAGGTGGGGGAGAAGTCGGTGTTCGGCCACGACAACACCGTCATCTGCTACCTCGACATCGACCTCGGGCCGAAGACGCTGGTGGCCGACTGGGTCTACATCTGCGACTTCGACCATCGCACCGAAGACATCACCGTGCCGATCAAGGACCAGGGGATCGTCAAGTCCCCGGTTCGCGTCGCCGGTGACTGCTGGATGGGTTCGAAGGTCAGCGTGCTGCGCGGCAGCGACGTCGGGGTCGGCACGGTGCTGGCCGCGCATGCCGTCGTGCGTGGTCGGGTGCCCGACTACAGCATCGTCGGCGGCGTGCCGGCCCGGGTGCTCAAGGACCGCCGCCAGGTGTACGAGGCGGACGCGGCCCGCCGCGCCGCGCTGGACGACATCGCGCGCAAGACCGCCGAGGCGGCGCGTCAGTCGACGTCGTCGCGGAGGACGCCGGCGTAGACGTCGGCCGTCGATGCCGCGACCGCCGCCCACCCGAACTGGGCGTCGACCTGCGCGGACGCTGCGTCGCGCAGGGCGCGTCGTGTCTGTGGGTCGTCCAGCAGGCGGCGCATCGCGCCGGCCAGGGCGACCGGGTCGGCTGCGGGTACTGCCAGCCCCGTGACGCCGTCGACCACGACGTCGCGCAGGCCGCCGGTGGTGGTGGCGACGACAGCGGTGCCGGCTGCCATGGCCTCCAGCGCGACCAGCCCGAACGGCTCGTAGCGTGACGGGACGAGCGCGAGGTCGGCCGCCCCGACCAGGTCGGCGACCGCCCGGTCGGTGAGTCGTCCGGTCATGTGGACGCGTTCGGAGAGGCCGAGCCGCGCAGCCTGGGCGCGAAGGTCGTCGGCACGGGCGCCGTCCCCCACGAGCACGAGGTGGGGCGCGGGGTGCTCGGCCGTGAGCAGCGCGAGGGCGTCGAGGGCGTCCTGCGCACCCTTCTCGTGCTCCAGCCGGCCGACCAGCACGACCATCGGCGTCTGCGCCAGGCCGAGGGCGGCCCGCGCGTCCCGGCGACGTTGAACGGTGGACGACCAGGCGCCCGGGTCGACGCCGTTCGGCACGACGACGACGCGGCTCGGCTCGGCGTCCAGCGCCGTGACGACCTCGTCACGCATCGCCGATGAGCAGACGATCGTGCGCGCCGCCCGGTCGACCAGGGCGCGCTCGGTGCCGTGGCGCCACCGGGAGAACGGGGTGTCGACGTGGCCGCCGTACAGCCCGGACTCCGTGGCGTGCACCGTCGCGACGAGCGGGACGCCGGCCCGGTCGGCGACGGCGGCGGCGGCCTGCGCGACGACCCAGTCATGGCCGTGCACCAGGTCGGGGGTGAAGCCGTCCAGGTGCTCGGCAGCCGCGCCGGCCAGGGCCGGCTGCAGCAGGCGGACGAAGTCGGCGGTGTCGCGGTAGACGTCGGGGGCGTCGGGGGGAAGCACGGCGCGCACGACGCGCGGCGTCGTGGAGCTGCCCGGCTGCGTGGCCGGGGTGCCGGCGGGGGCCTGGGTCAGCACGACCACCTCGTGCCCGGCGGCGACCAGGGCCGCGCTGAGCGCGTGCACGTGCCGGCCGAGCCCCCCGTACATCACCGGTGGGTACTCCCACGAGACCATGAGGACTCGACGGGCGGGCACGACGGCACACCCTAAGTGGTCGTGCCGGCGTGCCCTACCCGGCGTCAGCCGAGCAGGCGCGCGTCGACGTCGCCGAAGGGCAGCCGGGTCACCTCGCGCGCACTGCCCGGCCGGGCCTGCAGGGCGGAGCGCACGTCGTCGAGGTGCCCGTTCAGCCGCGCCCGCGCGTAGTCGGCCGAGGAGTCGTGGCTGACCATGAACGGCCAGTCGCTGGCGCAGGCGAGCAGCACATGTTCGGCGAGCGCGTCCAGCCCGGCGTCACGGCCGAGGGCACCGCCCGGGCGGGCGCTCGACGCGCTGAGCAGGGCGTCCTGGGCCCAGAGCTGGCCGTCGAGCATGCCCTGCACGTCCGGGCCGTCCCAGACGGCCAGGTCTTTGCCCAGCCCCCACGAGCTGCGCTCGGGGTACACGGCGGCGCTCGGGGCCATCGACGCGACCGCCTTGTCGAGGGTGGTGACGGTGATGCCGGCCTCGGGCAGTCGCCGGAGCAGCGCGGCGAGCCAGTCCACGCCCTCGTGCCACCAGTGGCCGAACAGCTCGGTGTCGTAGGCGGCCACGACCAGTCCCGGCTCGCCGTCCTGGTCGCGGATGTCGGTGAGGCGGCGGTGCAGCACGCCGACGAAGTCGTCGACGTCGGCGGCGAGAGCGGCCTGGGCACGGTCGGGGTCGTAGGGCGCCTTCTCGTGCGCGGGAAGGGCGGGGTTCGTGACCCGCGACAGCTTGAAGCCCGACTCGTGGTGGTAGCTGTGGAAGTCGCGGTAGTGACGGCCGCCGGGGTAGCCGCGACGCGGCGACCACACCCGGTAGGTGACGTCGAGGTCGCGGCCCACGACCGCGACGTCGCTGTCGCCGAGGCGCCAGGGTCGGCTCGTGGACGCGCCGACGTGGCGCAGCGAGGGGCCGTCGAGCATGACCCGGCGCACGCCGTGACGGTCGAGCACCTTCTCCAGACCCGGCTGGTAGGCGCACTCGGGCAGCCAGATGCCCGGCGGGCGCCGCCCGAGTCGCCGTTGGTGGTCGTCCAGCCCGCTTGCCAGCGCCAGGTCGGCGATCGGCTCGCGCACCAACGGCAGCACCGGGTGGGTGGCCGGACCGCCGAGCAGCTCGACCACGCCGGTGTCGGCCAGTGAACGCCAGACGGGCGACCCGCCTGCGCTCCAGCCGGTCTCGAAACGCGTCATGGCGCGTCGGGCCTGGCGAGCCTCGTGCGTGCCCAGCCGGCGCAGGGTGGCATCGCGCTGCCCGGCGAGGTCGTCGGCGCGCAGCATCCAGTCGGCCAACCATCGGTGGTGCTCGCGCAGGCAGTACGGGTCGTCGAGCTGGGCGGCCAGCACCGGGGTGATCCCGATGGTGAGCAGGTCGCGGTGCCCCTGCTCGCCGAGTCGGGTCAGCATGGCGAGCAGCGGACCGTACGACTGGGCCCATGCCTGGTGCAGCCACTCCTCACCGACCGGCCAGCGCCCGTGGTGGGCCAGCCAGGGCAGGTGCGTGTGCAGCACCAGCGCGAAGGTGCCGACCGGCCGGCTCACCGGGCCCGTCCGATGCCCAGCAGGTCGCGGCTGTCGTCGGTCTCCCCGCGGATCACGAAGTCGTCCGTGCGGATGTCGCGTACGGCAGCGGCGAGGTCGCGTGCCCACTCCTGCGGCGGGGCGGCGATCTGGGCGTCGACGATGCTGCCGTGCTCCGCCTCCCACGCTCGCAACGGAGCAGCGTGGTGGACTCCGCTCACCGTCACGTCGTCGAAAGCCGCGCCGAGCAGGCTGCCCAGCTCGTCGGTGTCGAGCTCACGGTGGTGAAAGACGTTGCCGGGAGGGAAGGTGAGCCGGTTCGGCGTGCTCAGCACGACCAGCCCACCGGGACGAAGCACACGCGCGCACTCGGCGACGAAGCGGTCCTGGTCCCACAGGTGCTCGACCGTCTGCAGGCTCACCACGACATCGGTCGTGCCGGTGCCGAGGGGCAGCGCGACGAGGTTGGCGCGCACTGCCGGCAGGCCCGGATACGCCGTCGCGAGGTGCTGGGCCGTCCAGGTGTCGTAGTCGAGGGCGAGCACGCGTGCGCCGGCCTGGGCCAGAAGGGCAGCGCCGAAGCCCTCGCCGCAGCCGGCGTCGAGGACGTCCGGCGAGCGTCCGAGCCGTGCCGCCTCGTCGCCCACCAGACCGACGACGTGCTGGTAGACGACCTCGTGACGGCGAAACCAGTAGTTCTCGTGCCAGATGCCACCAACGGTGCGCTCTCCCGTGATCGGCAGCGAGTCGGGCACGCCCGCCACCCTACGAGACGGCCTGGCTGCGGCGGTCGAACGTGTCGGGGTGGTCTCGGTGCGAAGGCAGATGCACGACGACGCGGGTGCCGCCGTCAGGACTGCTCGTCACCGCGACGTCGCCGTGGTGGGCATCGACCAGCCTGCGCACCACCGCGAGGCCGATGCCGCTCCCCGGCGTTCCAGCGGCGTTCGACCCGCGGTAGCGGCGCTCGAAAACCTGCGCCCGCTCGGGCTCGGGGATTCCCGGTCCGGAGTCGTCGCACATCAGGAAGACCTCGTCTGTGTCCGTACCGGTACGCAGGGTGCACCGGTCCCCCGCTCGGCAGTGGCGGACGCAGTTGTCCAGCAGGTTCGCCGCCACTTGCCCCAGACGGTCCGGGTCACCGAGCGTCGGTGCGTCGTCGGCGACGACCTGGAGCCGGATTCCGGCAGCCTCGAACGCTGCGCGACGCGCCTCCGCGGCCTGTGTCGCGACCGTTGCGAGGTTGATCGGGGCAGAGCGCAGGAGCTGCGGCAGCTCTGCCTCGGCCAGGTTCCCCAGGTCGTCGACGACTCGCGCCAGCCGCAGCGTCTCGTCGTGCAGGGTCGCCAGGGCCTCAGGGTCCGCGGGCATGTACCCGTCCCTCATCTCCTCCAGCTGCCCCTGGACTACGGCGAGCGGGTTGCGCAGCTCGTGGGCGACGTCGGCGACCATGCGCTGCTGAGACTCCTCGCTGCGATCCACTGCTTCCGCCATGGTGTCCAGGGCACTGGCCAGGCGACGAACCTCGGACACGCGAGAGTGCAGATCGGTCCGGACATGCCGATCACCGTCGGCGTACCGCTCGGCGGTGTCGGTCAGGTCCGAGAGCGGGCTAGACAGCCGTCGTGCCAGGAACCAGCCGACTACGGTTGCGGCGAGCAGGGCGATCCCGCCGGCCAGCAGGGTCCATCCCCACAAGAAGTCGTGCGCGCGGTGTGCCGCCGCTTGCTCGGAGATGAACAGGAGCCGGCCGGTGCCGACGGTCTCGCCCCCGCTGGTGATGGGGAGGGTGATGATGTCGCTGGCGCGATCCTCTGGTCCTTCCCCGCGCCCTCGGTCGACCCCAGGTGGCGGTCCGGTGACGGTGGTGCCGTCAGCGGCCATGATGGTAAGGAGTGCCCCGACACCGTCCGCGGTGCTCAGGGAGTGCGTGAGATCGGCGCCGGCCCATCCGCCGGCATCGCCGTACGCCACGCCGGCCAGCGCCGCGGACTCGGCGGCGACGACCTCGCGCTCGGGACGGTCGAGCTCGTCCAGGGTGGTGCCGACACCCAGCTGCTCGACGGCCAGCAGGACGCCGACGGCGACGAGGCTCAGTACGGCGAACG
Source organism: uncultured Actinomycetota bacterium (assembly GCA_963714455.1). Lineage (GTDB taxonomy): Bacteria > Actinomycetota > Actinomycetes > Jiangellales > Jiangellaceae > CAVQGZ01. Next base: position 306,797 of record CAVQON010000015.1, on the reverse strand, counting down.
CAGCGATCAGCTGGACACGCAGCGGTACGCCTCGCCTAGGTGTGGCGGTCATGTCCCAGACCAATCCGGTAGCCCACGCCGGCCACGGTCTGCACGATCGTCGCCGAATCAGCATGCTCGCCGAGCTTGTGCCGCAAGTTCTTCACGTGGCTGTCGATCGTCCGCTCGTACCCGGAGAACTCGTAGCCTCGCAGCCGGTTGGCAAGCTCGTACCGGGTGAAGACCCGCCCGGGGCTGGCTGCCATGGTCATCAGGAGGCTCCACTCCGTCGGGGTGAGGAGAACGGGATGCCCGTCGATGCTCGCCTCGTGGCGATCCTGGTTGATCACCAGCCGCCCTTCGCCCAGGCTGACACGTGAGCGGTGGGTGGACGAGCCCATGTCCGATCGGTGCAGCACCGCCTTGACACGCAGCACCAGCTCCCGAGGGCTGAACGGTTTCGCGACGTAGTCGGCCGCACCGAGCTCGAGGCCGCGGATCCGGTCGCTCACCTGCCCCCGAGCTGTGAGCACCACGACCGGGACGTCGTCCTTCGCCGCCGCGGTCAACACCTCTTCGCCGTCAACGTCGGGCAGTCCCAGGTCGAGGACCACGACGTCGATGGGCTGCTCGGCCAGGCAGCTCAACGCCTCCGCGCCGGAGTCGGTCGCCACGACGCTGAAACCCTCGCGCTCCAAGTAGCGACGAACGAGCTCGCGGACGCCTCGTTCGTCCTCCACCACTAACGCGTTACCGATCATCACCCTCTGGATACGGCCGAGCGACGCCGGTCGGTAGGGACTTTCTCCACCATTTCTCCACATTTCCTTCGACGGACCTCCACAACCCGGACGGACTCTGGGGGTAACCGAACGGGGAGACGGAGAAGGGGTGAGTCGTCATGGCGATCTTGAAACGACTACTGGCGGTCCTGGTGGCGGTCCTGCTGATAGCGGTACCGGCCACCTTGGCGCAGGGTGCGCCGGGAGGTGGCCCAGGCAAGCCGCCGGGTGCGGGCAACGGGGGCGGCGGCAACGGAGGCGGCGGCAACGGGGGCGGGAAGGCGAACCCCGGCAACAAGCTGGGTGACCTCTACGCCGACCTCATGGTGCTCGCGCGCTATGCCGACGGCACGCCGATCACCGTGACGCACGGCGACGAGACGTGCCTGCAGCCGATCACGCCGACCCCGGTGGGAGACCTGGTGAACGGCTCTGGCGTCTATCCGTACGAGCAGGACATGTACTACATCCCCCTCGTTGGGGACCAGATGGCGGTCATGGCTGAGGAAGAGGACGAGGACGAGCTCGAGCCGTGCGACGTGCAGGCCGAGTACGCGGACCTCGTGGAGGAGGTCGACTTGGGTCGGCTCAACCTCGGCCGCGCTCCGGAGCGAGTGCTGACCAAGCAGCTGCGCGACGTCCAGGTGTTCCTCACCAGCGGGGACATCGGACTCGACGCGTCGGGCCGCTTCACCAGGAGCATCGACGACGTCGTGGTCCAGACACTGGACTCGCCGCTGGCGAACCTCGCGGCGTACCAGTCCATCCTCGATACAGGGAGGATCGGCACGATCGGCATCCCGAACCTGGAGCCCGACTTCGACCTGTCCTTCTGGGAGCTGACAGCGGCACAGTTCGGGGCGGCGGCGCCCAAGGATGCGTTCACCATCACGGTCGACACGGTGCAGTACTTGAACCGCATCCTCGGGATCCCGCTCCAGCAGGACTGGGATGGGGTGACAACGATCGGCAGCGAGACCGGTGAGGTCTTCGTGAGCTTCGCTGGCTTCGCCTACGACCGTGACGAGACGTTCCCCGGCTGCGCCAGGTACCGGGTGCTCAACGACGACGGCACCTGGTACGACGAGACCAAGGCCCTGACGGAGGTGGTGCCGTTCACCGGAACCGGCCAAGGCTCTGGGGTGGACGGGTACGCCAAGTTCGCCGAGGACGCGCGCAAGGTCCTCGTGTGGACACACGACGCCGAGCTGCTCCTCGAGGTCGACTTCATCACGCACAACGAGGTGTGCCCGACGCAGTAGCCGCACGCTAGGTGGCCCGGGGTGAGCATCACCCGGGCCACCGGCCCGCCATCTGACGAAAGGGGTATGACATGCGTAGGCAGATAGGGGTAGCGCTCGGCGCAGCTGCCCTGGCAGTGGCAGGAGCCGTTCCCGCGGCAGCCGCGATGGGCCAGGGTGCCGGTCACGACCTTCCCAACGAGCCGGGCGTGAACGTCCTCGCACACGCCGACACAGCCGAGTACTTGCTGGCCTTCACGGCACACACGAACAAGACTGGCGATGCCCACGGCTCGATCGACTTCGTTCACGGCGACGTGTCTCTCACGAAGCTCGACCTATCCAGGCTGGCCTTCATGGACGAGGCAGCTGCCGCGTCCGGCGGCTGCACCCACGGTGCGATGATCATCGCTAGGGGAACCGCGCAGTACAACGGTGTAGAGCAGGTCAAGATCTGGGTCGACCTGCAAGACCGTGAGAACGGCGACCGCGTGCGGATCCGTGCCATGGCGCTCAAGGACCATGACGGTCATGACGAGGGCGGGGACGATCACGGCACGAGCCCGGGAGGGCCTCCCGGTGCGCCCGGGGGAGCTCCAAAGGGAGGTCACGAAGACGGGACCGACGAGCACACCGACGGGACCGACGGCCACGAGGGGTGCAGCGACGGCGGCTCACCATGGCTGTACCGCTCGCACTGGTTCGACGTCCGTGACGTCGACGTCCACCTCAAGGGGTACATGAAGAAGTAGCCGAGACGCGCAGCCGCCGGGTGTTCGCCCCTTGCGCCCGGCGGCTGCCACCTATCTCAACTCGTGTGACGCGTTCCTCCTGGCCTCGTGCGCGACGAGTGCCTACTGGCGAGTAACATAGCACTCACCGCCCGGACGTTGTCTGGGCCGACACCACGTCGGCGCTCGCAAGGAGGCCCTACACATGAAGATCGTCGTCCTGTGCAAGTACGTCCCGAACGCCATCTCCGAACGCAAGTTCGTCGACGGCGACTTCACCACCGACCGGGTGGGGGTGGACGGCCTTCTCTCCGAGCTCGACGAGTACGCCGTCGAGGAGGCCATGAAGATCAAGGAGGCGGGCGAGGCCACCATCACCGTCCTCACCGTCGGACCTCCGCCGGCCGCGGACGCCGTCCGCAAGGCCCTGCAGATGGGCGCCGACGCCGGCGTGCACATCGTGGACGACGCCATGCACGGCTCGGACGCGCTGGCCACCTCGTTGGTGATCGCGAAGGCGCTGGAGAAGATCGGCGACTACGACGTGGTGATGGCCGGCATGGCCTCCACCGACGGCGAGATGGGCGTCGTGCCCGCCATGGTCGCCGAGCGGCTCGGCATCGCCCACGTCGGCTACCTGGGCAACGTCGAGGTCGCCGACGGCACGGTCAAGGGCCGTCGTGACGGCGACGCCGCCGTCGAGCACGTCACCGCCCCGCTTCCGGCGGTCGTCGGTGTGACCGACCAGATCAACGACCCGCGCTACCCCTCGTTCAAGGGGATCATGGCTGCGAAGAAGAAGCCGGTCGAGACGTGGAGCCTCGCCGACCTGGGCGTCTCGCCCGCGGACGTCGGGCTGTCGGCAGCGTGGACGTCGGTGTCGCAGATAGAGAAGCGGCCCCCGCGCAGCCACGGCGAGGTCGTGGCCGACGAGGGCGACGGCGGCGCCAAGCTCGTCGAGTTCCTCGCGTCCAAGAAGTTCGTCTGAGCCCCCGTCGACTGACCTCACTCACAGGAGAACCGCTATGAGCCCGATCCTCGTCCTGGTCGACCACCACGACGGCACGGTCCGCAAGTCCACCACCGAGCTGCTCACCATCGCCCGGCGTCTCGGTGACCCCGTCGCCGTCGTCATCGGCCACGGCACCGACCTCGCCCTGCCGACGCTGAGCGCCTACGGCGCCACGGCGGTCGTCACGGTCGACGCCCCCGACATCGACGACTACCTGATCGTCCCGCGCTCGGAGGCCCTGGCCGCTGCCGTGGAGAAGGTGCAGCCCTCGGTCATCCTGCTCACGTCGAACGCCAAGACCAAGGAGATCGCTGCCCACCTGGCTGTGAAGCTGGAGTCGGGCATCATCACCGACGCGGTCGACGTGCAGCCCGGCCCGGACGGCCCGATCACCACCCAGTCGGTGTTCGCCGGCAACTATGCCGTGCAGGCGACCGTCACCAAGGGCACCCCGATCATCACGATCAAGCCCAACGCGACGACGCCCGAGGAGGCTCCGGCCACCCCGAGCCAGGAGACGATCGAGGTCACCTTCTCCGAGCGGGCCCGCGCCGTGAAGGTCACCGACCACGCCCCGCGTGAGCGCACCGGACGCCCTGACCTGAACGAGGCGGCCGTCGTCGTCTCCGGCGGACGCGGCACCGGCGGAGACTTCAGCCCCGTGGAGCAGCTGGCCGACGCGCTGGGTGCCGCCGTGGGTGCGTCGCGCGCCGCCGTCGACTCCGGCTGGTACCCGCACGCGTTCCAGATCGGCCAGACCGGGCACGTCGTCTCGCCCCAGCTGTACGTGGCGGCCGGCATCTCCGGCGCCATCCAGCACCGTGCCGGCATGCAGACGGCGAAGACGATCGTCGCTGTGAACAAGGACGGCGAGGCACCGATCCTCGCGCTGGCCGACTTCTCGGTGGTGGGTGACCTGTTCACCGTGCTGCCGCAGGCAACCGAGGAGATCAAGCGGCGCCAGGGCTGAGCCCTACGGCGGACGGGTGCCCCACGCCCGTCCGCCGTATTCTTCGCACCGATGATCGCGTCCCGCTCCTACCTCGACCACGCCGCGACGACGCCGGTGCTGCCCGAGGTCATCGAGGCAGTCGCGGCGCAGATGGCGCAGCGAGGCAACCCGTCGTCGCTGCACGAGGACGGACGCGCCGCCCGGCGCCGCGTGGAGGAGCACCGCGAGCGCCTGGCGGTGGCCATCGGTGCCCGTCCCGGCGAGGTCGTGCTCACCGCCAGCGGAACCGAGGCCGACAACCTGGCCGTCAAGGGGCTCTACTGGGCCCGCCACCAGGCCGATCCTCGGCGCACCCGCATCTTGATCAGTGCAGTCGAGCACCACGCCGTGCTCGACCCGGCGATGTGGCTGGCCGAGTGCCAGGGGGCGAGCGTGGAGCTGCTGCCGGTCGACCACCTCGGACGGGTCAGCACGGCGGCGCTGGAGGCGAGCATCGCCGCCGACCCCGCCTCGGTCGCCCTCGTCTCGGTGATGTGGGCCAACAACGAGGTCGGGACGGTGCAGCCGGTCGACGCCATCGCGGCGATCGGTCGTGACCACGGCATCCCTGTGCACTCCGACGCCGTCCAGGTGCTCGGCCAGTGCCCCCTCGACTTCGCGGCCAGCGGGCTCGACGCGGTCACGCTGTCGGGTCACAAGCTGGGCGGTCCGATGGGCGTCGGCGCGCTGATCGTTCGGTCCGAGATCGACCTGGTGCCGGTGCTGCACGGCGGCGGGCAGGAGCGCGACGTCCGCTCCGGCACCGTCGACGCGGCCTCGGTCGCCGGCTTCGCGCTGGCCGTCGAGCGGGCCGCCGCCGAGCAGCCCGAGCGCGCGGCCCACGTGGCCCGGCTTCGCGACGAGCTGGTGCGCCGGGTGCTCGACGAGATCGACGGCACCTCGCTCAACGGCGACCCCGATCCGGCGGGCCGGCTGCCGGGCAACGCCCACATCTCGTTCGCCGGGTGTGAGGCCGACGCCCTGCTGATGCTCCTGGACGCTCGAGGTGTGTCCTGCTCGACCGGCAGCGCGTGCTCGTCCGGGGTACCCGAGCCCTCGCACGTGCTCATCGCGATGGGCGACGACCAGGCGGCGGTGTCGTCCCTGCGCTTCTCCCTCGGTCGTACGTCCACCCGGCACGACGTGGACGTCCTGCTCGACGCCCTGCCCGGTGTCGTCAGCCGTGCCCGTACCGCGGGCCGCCTCACCGCCCGGGGGGCGTGACGTGCGCGTTCTCGCGGCTCTGTCCGGCGGGGTCGACTCCGCCGTGGCGGCTGCCCGCATGCTCGACGCCGGCCACGACGTGACGGGCGTGCACCTGGCCCTGTCGTCGGCACCCGCAGCGACCCGCTCGGGGTCGCGCGGCTGCTGCAGCCGGGAGGACGCGCGTGACGCCCGTCGCGTCGCCGACCGGCTCGCGATGCCGTTCTACGTCTGGGACGTCGCGGAGCGCTTCACCGAGGACGTGGTGGACGACTTCGTGGCCGAGTACGCCGCCGGCCGCACACCCAACCCGTGCCTGCGGTGCAACGAGCGCATCAAGTTCGCCGCCGTCCTCGACCGGGCTCTCGCGCTGGGCTTCGACGCGGTGTGCACCGGGCACTACGCCCGCCTCGTCCCCACGCCCACAGGCGGCGCGCCCACCCTGCACCGGGCGGCGGACCCGGCCAAAGACCAGTCCTACGTGCTCGCGGTGCTCACGCCAGCGCAGCTCGCCCACTCGCTCTTCCCGCTCGGCGACGACCTCAAGGAGGCGGTGCGGCTCGAGGCCGAGTCGCGCGGGCTCCCGGTGGCCGCCAAGCCCGACAGCCACGACATCTGCTTCATCCCCGACGGCGACACGGCGGGGTTCTTGCAGCGTCGGCTGGGGGAGTCCCGCGGTCCCATCGTGGACGCCGGCACGGGGGAGCAGCTGGGCACCCACGCCGGCGCCTTCGGCTTCACGGTCGGCCAGCGGCGAGGGCTGCGGATCGACACCCCGGCCCCGGATGGGCGCCCTCGCTACGTGCTGAGCATCGAGCCCGTCTCGCGCACCGTGACCGTCGGCCCGCAGGAGGCGCTGGCCACGGCCTCGCTGGCGACCGGGACCGCGACGTGGTGCGGCCCGGCTCCGGAGGCGGCCCGCTTCACCGCGCTGGCGCAGTACCGCGCGCACGGGCGGCCGGTCGGGTGCAGTGTCGAGAGGCAGGCCCACGACCTGACCGTCACGTTCACCGAGCCTCAGCTCGGTGTCGCCCCGGGACAGACCGTGGCCTTCTACGACGACGACCGGGTCGTCGGGTCGGCCACCATCGCCAGCACCACACCGGCGACGGCATGAGCAGCGTCGCCTGGCCGCCTGAGGTCGTGGCGACCGGCGTCGGGTCGTTGCCCGGCGTCGACCCGCTCGCTGCTGCCACATGGGTGCTCGACACCCTGCCCGACCTGCCACACCTGCCCGAGCTGCCCGACCGAGGGCTGGGGGCCGACGCCATCGGGCGCACCGCCGGGCTGCTCGTGGACCTTCCGGTGGAGGCGACTGCCAGCGGCTGGCAGGTGGCCGGTCGACCCGGGTCAGACCTGGCGACCTCTCGGCGCCTGCTCGCCGACGACCTCGCGGCACTCGAGATCGCCGCGCACGGGTACACCGGGCCCCTGAAGGTGCAGGTCGTCGGCCCGATCACGCTCGCCGCATCGCTGGGGCGTCCGCTGGGCGAGGCAGCCCTGAGCGACGCGGGACTGCTGCACGACCTCACGGCGTCGCTGGCCGAGGGTGTGCGCCAGCACCTCGACGACGTCACCGCCCGGGTGCCTGGCGCGCGGCTGGTGCTTCAGGTGGACGAGCCCTCGCTGCCGCTGGTGCTCGCCGGGCGGCTGCGCACCCGCAGCGGGTGGGGAGTGCTGCCGCGACCCGAGCCGCATGCCGCGCAGACGCTGCTCGCCGAGGTGCTGGCGGCCGCGCCCGGCGCGCGAGCCGTGCACTGCTGCGGGTCGCAGGTTCCGGTGGGGCTGCTGGTCGCAGCCGGTGCGGACGCCGTGTCGTTCGACCTCGACCTCGTGCAGACGGCCGAGCTCGACGCACTGGCAGCCGCCGTCGAAGCCGGCACGCGCCTCGTCGTCGGCGCCGTGCCCACCACGCGCGCTCTGACCAGCGATGCCGTCGCCGACCGCGTCGTCGGGCTGTGGTCGCGGCTGGGGTTCGGCGCGGACGTGGCGCACCGGCAGAGCGTGGTGACGCCGGCGTGCGGCCTGGCCGGTCACCCGGTCGAGCAGGCTCGCGACACCTACCGCGTCGCACGTGCGGCGGCCAGGCAGGTCGCGGAGCGGGAATCCGTCGGACCCCCTGGGTAGCGTCGCCTCGTGACGCAGACGAACGAGCAGCCCGCGGCGGCCGCGACGGGTCACCCAGCCCCCGCCCCGGTGCGGGCTGAGCACGCCGACGTGGTGGAGCAGGTGCGTGAGCACCGGCACCGGTACTACCTGCTCGACGCGCCGACCGTCTCCGACGGCGAGTTCGACGCGCTGTTCGCCCGGCTCCAGGTGTTGGAGCAGCGGTGGCCCGATCTGCGCACGCCCGACTCGCCGACCCAGCAGGTCGCTGACGTTGCCGGCACCCCGTTCGCGGCGGTGCAGCACGGTGAGCCGATGCTCAGCCTCGACAACGCGTTCGACGCTGACGAGCTGGCGGCGTGGGCGGGGCGCGTCGAGCGTGAGCTGGGCGAGGCGCTGACCGAGCGGCTGCGCTACCTGTGCGAGGTCAAGGTCGACGGGCTGGCGGTGAACCTCACCTACGAGCACGGACGTCTGGTGCGAGCGGCGACCCGCGGCGACGGGCGGACCGGTGAGGACGTGACGGCCAACGTCCGCACGTTGCGCACGGTCCCGCAGCGGCTCGACAGCGCCGCCGGCGACGAGGCGGGCCACCCGGTGCCCGCTCTGCTGGAGGTGCGCGGGGAGGTGTACTTCCCGAAGGCCGACTTCGCCGACCTGAACGCTGCGCTGGTCGCGGCGGGCAAGGCCCCGTTCGCGAACCCGCGCAACACCGCGGCGGGGTCGCTGCGCCAGAAAGACCCGACGGTCACCGCGTCGCGGCCGTTGCGGATGGTGTGCCACGGCATCGGCGCGGCCGAGGGGTTCGACCCGGTGAGCCAGTCGCAGGCCTACGAGGCGCTCGCGGTGTGGGGGCTGCCGGTGTCCGAGCGGGTGCAGGTGACCGACGACCTGGGCGGCGTCGCGCGCTACATCGACTACTACGGCGAGCATCGCCACGACCTCGACCACGAGATCGACGGCGTGGTGGTCAAGGTCGACCAGCGTGACCTGCAGGCCCGGCTGGGGGCGACGAGTCGGGCGCCCCGGTGGGCGATCGCGTTCAAGTACCCGCCGGAGGAGGTGACGACGCGGCTGCGCGACATCCGGGTGAACGTGGGTCGCACGGGTCGGGTCACCCCGTACGGGGTGATGGAGCCGGTGACGGTGGCCGGGTCGACGGTGGAGTTCGCCACCTTGCACAACGCCGACGAAGTCGTGCGCAAGGGCGTCCTGATCGGCGACACGGTGGTGCTGCGCAAGGCCGGGGACGTGATCCCGGAGATCCTCGGGCCGGTCGCCGACCTGCGCGACGGCTCCGAGCGGGCCTTCGTGATGCCGACCCACTGCCCGTCGTGCGGCACGGCGCTGGCACCGGCGAAGCAGGGCGACGTCGACCTGCGCTGCCCGAACACCCGGACGTGCCCGGCCCAGCTGCAGGAGCGGCTGTTCCACATCGGCTCACGCAACGCCCTCGACATCGAGGTGCTCGGCTGGGAGGCAGCCGGGGCCCTGCTCGCCGCCGAGGTGGTGCGTGACGAGGGCGACCTGTTCGACCTCGACGAGGCTGGCCTGCTGCGCGCGCCGCTGTTCACCCGCAAGGACGGCGGGCTGAGCGCCAACGGGCAGCGACTGCTGGCGAACCTGGACGAGGCCAAGCAGCGCCCGCTGTGGCGGGTGCTGGTTGCGCTGTCGATCCGCCACGTCGGGCCTACCGCGGCCCGCGCCCTGGCGAGCGCGTTCGGCTCGCTGGAGGGCATCGAGCGGGCCGACGCTGACGAGCTCGCCGCCGTGGACGGCGTCGGGCCGACCATCGCCGCCGCCATCACCGAGTGGTTCGGTGTCGACTGGCACTGCGACATCGTGGCGCGGTGGCGCGCGGCCGGCGTGTCGATGGCCGACGAGCAGGCCGACCGACCGCCCCAGACCCTGGCCGGGCGCACGCTTGTCGTCACCGGCACCCTCGTCGGGTTCACCCGCGACGAGGCCAAAGAGGCGATCCTCGCCCGCGGCGGGAAGGCTGCCGGGTCGGTGAGCAAGAAGACCGACGCTGTCGTCGTCGGCGACAACCCCGGCAGCAAGGCCGAGAAGGCCACGGCCCTCGGCGTCCCCGTCCTCGACGAGGACGCGTTTCGGCAGGCGCTGGCCGACGGGCTCCCGCCGGCGCCGTAGCCGGGCTACCTCAGCTGCGGTAGCAGGCCACCTCGACCAGGTTCTCGTCCGGGTCGCGCACGTACAGCGAGGTCATCTGACCGCGCGCCCCGGTTCGGCGCACCGGGCCGGTCTCGATGGGCACGCCGTGCGAGGCGAGGTGCGCCTCGACGTCGCTCAGCGGCCCCGGCACGACGACGCAGAGGTCGCCCGAGCCGGGCACCCGCTGCCGTGCGACCGGAACCGGCGTCGGGTCGTCCGCGTCATGGAAGTTGATCTTGGACGTGCCCAGCGCGACCGCGCGGCGACCGTGGCCGAACGAGATGGGACGCATGCCCAGCACGCTGGAGTACCAGCGCACGCTGCGCTCGGTGTCGGCCACGGTCAGCACGAGATGGTCGAGCGCCACCGCCGTCGCCGGCCCGCCGCCGGTGCCGGGGGCCGTCGTCGTGCTCAGGGTGGCGGCCAGTGTTGCCAGGTAGCCGAGCCGGGCGACCTCGGAGTCGAGGATCTCGGGGTTGGCATGGCGACCGATCACCAGCGCCCGGTCGCGCCCACCGAGCGGGGCCGCGGCCACGGCGGCGCCCAGCCACCCCGGTGGCACCTGGCCCGTGTCGGTCGCCAACCGGGTCGCCTTCTCCATCGGCAGCCAGGTGGCGGTGAAGCTGTCGTCCTCGGGTGCGGCGATGCTGCGGTGCTCCACCCGCGCCGTGGTGCCCGACCCGTTCACCACGGTGCCCCAGGCGAGCCGGAACAGGTCGGGCACGGCAGAGGCGAGCACCTGCTCGGCGTTCGCGGGGCGCTCGGCCATCAGCTCGACCACCTCGAGGTCGCGACCCAGGGGCGCGCCGGCCGGGTAGGGGGTGATGAACGAGACGGTCACCCCCGGTACGGCGGAGCACGCGCTCACCGCGGTGTCGGGCATACCGCCGTCGGGAAGGTCGATGACGATGTCGTCGACGGCGTTGCCGGACGGCGTGTGCTCGACCACGTCGAGCGCGAGGATGTCGGCTCCGGCCTGGCCGAGGGCGCTGGCGATGGCTCCGAGGCTGCCCGGCCGGTCGGTCAGCTGAAGACGCAGCAGGTACGGCATGCGGGAATAGTGCCCCACGTGTGTGTCGTCCAGGTGACGACGCAACGGTGTGTGGGTGCCCGCCTAGGATGAGCAACTTGCCTGCACCCGGTCTCGAACGGACACCATGACTGCGATCACGCCTGACGAGGTGGCCCACCTGGCTGCCCTGGCTCGTCTCGACCTCGCCGACGACGAGCTGGCGCACCTGGCCGGCCAGCTCGACGTCATCCTCACGGCGGTGGCCGACGTCGCGCACGTGGCGAGCGCCGACGTGCCGCCCACCAGCCATCCGCTGCCGCTGACCAACGTCACCCGCCCCGACGTCGTCACGCCGAGCCTGAGCCAGGACCAGGCGTTGGCCGCGGCGCCGGCAGCCGAGGGTGGCCGCTTTCGGGTGCCGCGCATCCTGGACGAGGAGGTCTGAGACGTGGTCGACACCTCTCTCGTCCGTCGCTCGGCCGACGACCTGGCCCAGGCGCTCGCCGCGCGTGAGGTGAGCGCGGTCGAGGTCACCCAGGCACACCTCGACCGCATCGCTGCCGTCGACGAGGCCGTGCACGCGTTTCTGCACGTCGACGCCGAGGGCGCCCTCGCTGCGGCCGCCGACGTCGATGCCCGCCGGGCGGACGGGCAGGCGCTCGGTCCGCTCGCCGGAGTCCCGATCGCGGTCAAGGACGTGATGACCACCCTCGACATGCCTACCACCTGCGGGTCGAGGATTCTCGAGGGCTGGCAGCCGCCCTACGACGCGACGCTGGTCACGCGGCTTCGCGAGGCCGGGATGGTCATGCTGGGAAAGACCAACATGGACGAGTTCGCCATGGGGTCATCCACCGAGAACTCCGCCTACGGGCCCACGGGAAACCCGTGGGACACCAGCCGCATCCCGGGAGGGTCCGGTGGCGGCTCGGCTGCCGCGCTGGCCGCGTTCGAGGCGCCGCTGGCCATCGGCACCGACACCGGCGGCTCGATCCGCCAGCCCGCGGCGGTCACTGGGACGGTTGGCGTGAAGCCCACCTACGGCGCGGTGAGCCGCTACGGGCTCGTGGCGTTCTCCTCCTCGCTCGACCAGGCCGGCCCCGCCGCCCGCACGGTGCTCGACACCGCCCTGCTGCACGCGGTGATCGCCGGTCACGACCCACGTGACTCCACGTCCATCGACGCCCCCGTGCCCGACGTCGTCGCCGCCGCTCGTGCCGGGGCCCTGCCCGACGGGGTGCGCGGGCTTCGTGTCGGTGTCGTCCGCGAGCTCGGGGGAGAGGGCTACCAGCCTGGCGTGCAGGCCCGCTTCCGCGAGGCCGTCGACCTGCTGGCGGCACGGGGCGCCGAGGTCGTCGAGGTGTCGTGCCCGTCCTTCGCCCATGCGCTCTCGGCCTACTACCTGATCGCGCCGAGCGAGTGCTCGTCCAACCTCGCCCGCTTCGACGGCATGCGCTACGGGCTTCGGGTGGGCGACGACGGCACGCGCTCGGCCGAGCAGGTCATGGCGCTGACTCGCGGCACCGGCTTCGGTGCCGAGGTCAAGCGGCGCATCATGATCGGCACGTACGCGCTGTCCAGCGGCTACTACGACGCGTACTACGGCTCGGCGCAGAAGGTGCGCACTCTGATCAGCCGCGACTACGCCGCCGCGTTCGAGCAGGTGGACGTGCTGGTCTCGCCCACCACGCCGACGACAGCCTTCGAGATCGGGGAGCGGGTGGACGACCCGCTGGCGATGTACAAGGCTGACCTGTGCACCATCCCGGCCAACCTCGCCGGCATCTCGGCCGGGTCGTTCCCGTGCGGGCTCGCCGACGAGGACGGCCTGCCGGTCGGTCTGCACGTCATGGCACCTGCCATGGCCGACGACCGGCTCTACCGGGTGGGGGCGGCCCTGGAGGCGGCGCTGGCCGACTCGTGGGGCGGCCCGCTCACCACCCTCGTCCCTGACCTACCCACCACGACGGAGGCACCTGCATGAACCTCAGCAAGCTCGACACCCAGGACTACGTGAAGATCGCCAGCACGGGGTTCGCCCTGTACACGGTGCTCAAGACGATCCGCGCGGCCCGTCACGACGACGACGGCCTTCAGCTGATGGAGGCGGTGCTGCGCGGGGCGACTCTGGCGCTGAGCGTCGCGGTCATCGTGCGCAACATCCGCCACCTCGACGACGAGCAGGCGCTCGAGGCCTGACCCCGGTGACTCCTCCTGTGAGCGCGACGCAGCTGCCGGCGTTCGACGCGGTGACGGAGCGCTTCGATCCCGTCCTCGGGCTCGAGGTGCACGTCGAGCTGTCGACGGCGACGAAGATGTTCTGCGGCTGCCCGACCGAGTTCGGCGCCGAGCCGAACACCCAGGTGTGCCCGGTCTGCCTGGGCCTGCCCGGGTCGCTGCCGGTCGTCAACCAGGCGGCCGTCGAGGCAGCGGTGCGCATCGGGCTCGCGCTCAACTGCTCCATCGCGCCGTGGGGGCGTTTCGCCCGCAAGAACTACTTCTACCCCGACATGCCCAAGGACTTCCAGGTCAGCCAGTACGACGAGCCCATCGCCGTCGACGGCTACCTCGACGTGGAGGTGCCCACCGACGACGGGCCGCGCACCGTGCGGGTGGCCATCGAACGGGCCCACATGGAGGAAGACACCGGCAAGACCCTGCACATGGGCGGGGCCACGGGACGCATCCACGGCGCGGACTACTCCCTCGTCGACTACAACCGGGCCGGCATCCCGCTCATCGAGATCGTCACCAAGCCGATCGAGGGCACGGGGGCGCTGGCCCCGGCCGTGGCGCGGGCCTATGTCGCCGAGCTGCGCGACCTGGTGCGGGGCCTCGGCGTGAGCGACGTCCGCATGGAGCAGGGGTCGTTGCGTTGCGACGTCAACGTGTCGCTGCGTGAGTCGGCGGATGCACCCTTCGGCACGCGCAGCGAGACGAAGAACGTCAACTCGCTGCGTTCGGTCGAGCGTGCGGTGACCTACGAGATGCGTCGCCAGGCGTCCCTGCTGTCGGTGGGAGAGCGTGTGGTGCAAGAGACGCGCCACTGGCACGAAGACACCGGGTTGACGACGTCGGGCCGGTCGAAGGAGGAGGCGGAGGACTACCGCTACTTCCCGGAGCCCGACCTGGTGCCTGTCGCCCCGCCGACCGAGTGGGTGGACGAGCTCACGGCGGCGCTGCCCGAGCAGCCGAGCGTGCACCGCCGACGGCTTCAAGAGGCCTGGGGGTTCACCGACCTGGAGATGCGCGACGTCACCAACGCGGGTGCCGTATCGCTGGTCGAGGCGACCGTCGCAGCCGGGGCCGCTCCCGGGGCTGCGAAGAAGTGGTGGCTGGGCGAGGTGGCCCGCCGCGCCAACGAGGACGGCGTCGAGCTCGACTCGGCCGGCATCACCCCGGAGCAGGTCGCTCGCGTTCAAGCCCTCGTGGACTCCGGGACGTTGACCGACAAGATGGCCCGCGCCGTCATCGAGGGCGTCACCGCGGGGGAGGGCTCACCCGACGAGGTTGTCGCCTCGCGTGGTCTCGGCGTGGTGTCGGACGACTCGGCTCTGCTGGAGGCCGTCGACCGGGCGATCGCTGCTCAGCCGGACGTCGCGGCCAAGATCCGCGACGGCAAGGTCAACGCGGTGGGCGCGCTGATCGGCTCGGTGATGAAAGACCTGCGCGGTCAGGCCGACGCCGCCAAGGTGCGCGAGCTGCTCCTCTCCCGCCTGTCGGCATGAGGGCCGTGCGAGCAGCCCCGTTCCAGGAGTCGCTACGGCAACGAGCCCTGGCACCGGACGTTTCGGAGAGGCTCGAACTTCAGGACCGCTGAGTCGTTGAGGGTCAGAGCCGTCCCGAACAACGCTGAGAACGGCCCGCTGTGCCGGACGCGCACAAGTACGCCGACGGCCATCGCATCGTCCGAGCCGGCGCAGGCATTGATCGTTGCGGGGTCCCACTGGCCACTGCGGTACTCGAAGGTCGACAGCTCCGGGTCGGTCTCGTTGACCTCGAACGCGTATCGCACGCAGGTCGCCGGCGGGCACGAGGAGAAGTCGTTGGTCGCATCGGCTCGCCAACCGCTGACGCTCTGGGCGGGAAAGCCACGCCGGTTCGCGAGATACACCCACATGTCCACGAACGCATCTTGTGGGACCGCTGTTGACCCTCCGGTCACGATCTCAGATGACTGGAACGCGAAGGACGGCGCAGTGGTGCCGCGATGGCCCGCGACTATGTCCGCGACTGAACCGGTCCCCCCTTGCTGTGGGGCCGCCGACGCGGTTCTGACCGAGTCGCGAGCGGCCTGCGACGCTCCGATGTAGTCCCGCAGCAGGAAGCTGAACTCGATGATCCCGAAAGAAATCAGAAGGATGAGCGGAAAGACGAGAGCCGCCTCGACCGCGGTGGCGCCGGACTCCGGGCGCCCGATGGGACGCCGGACACGAGTGCGGAGCCGCATCAGTCGATCAACCGCACGGGGTCGCCGTCGAGGACCGCCGTCCACGTCGTCTGGTCGGTCACGCTGCTGGTGCCGACGAACTCGGTCTTGAGCCTCCACCAGCAGCCGAAGGGATCGTCAGCGTCGCACCAGTAGTCGGTGGGTACAGGGATGGTCATCTCCTGGAACTGTCCATTCCAGCCCAGATTGTTTCGAATGTTCGGAATGGAGCAGTCTGGTTCGGGGCCTGTCTCCTTCCCTCGAGTCTTCTCGCAGTCGCGGGCGTTGATGAAGGCAGTCCCACCCGTGCCGTCGTCGTTGGCACCCAGCCTCGCTTCGGTCGGTGGGAGGACGCTCAGCGTGGCTCCGGACCCGCCGGCGGCGTCGCCGACGTCGAAGAAGCTGAAGATGATGTTGGACCCACGGCTCTCCGGAATGACTCGGATCAGGTTGAATGTCGGGTCGGACTGGTTTGCGTTGGCGAAGATCGGCATGCGCTCGAACGGGGACACGGACACCTTCGAACGGTCGGAGGGGCTTCCAGGTACCGCGCGGATGGAGAACCGGTTGGCGCCGTTGCCCTGCACGGCCGAGCTGTCCCCGACCTGCGTGTAGACGCCGGCTGCGTTGCCCCACGGCACGTTGGTGCGCACCCGCAGGTAGTAGTCCCCCACCACAGGGTTCGTGATGGTGCAGAACGGCACCCACTGGTGGAACAGGCGCGTGAGCTGTCCGTCGTTGCTGCTCAGCTGGTCAACCGCAGTCGCCCCCGGGGCAAGTCCGTCCGGCAGGGACTCCCACTCGTTGTTGTTGCCGCCGGTCTTGCTGAAGCCGGGGTACTGCACGGAGCAACTGGGGACTCTGTTGTTCGCGTTGACGGAGGGACTGAAGGGGTTGAGCGTGTCGGTCGGGGACAGCAGCCCGAACGACGTGATGGTAGGTACCTCGCCCGACCCGAAGCGAAGCCCGGCGTTGTCGTTGTCGCCTGTGCAGTACGACGGCCTCGTGGCTGATATGGGAGCAGGGTTGTTCCTGTACCGCTCCCGTGCGTTCGTCGTGAAGTCGTTGGGCGAGTTGGGTCGGCTGCTCCAGTTGGGCAAGTCGCTGCAGGTCGAACTCGTGTCCACGTAGGCAGGGTCATAGAGCTGGATCTGCAGGGGTCCACTGAGCGGCTCTCGGACAGACACGGTGACGACGTAGCCGTCCTGGCCGTTGCCTCCTGCTGTAGTGAAGTCGAGATTCGTCGCGCCGTTGGCGGACGAAGCACAGCCGGATTCCCCACCCCCGCACTTGCGCGGGGAGAACTGATCACCCTGAGTCTTGTAGACCTCAGGTCCAACCACTGTGGACCAGAACTTGGGGAAGGAACTGCAGTTGGTGGGCGACGGGTTCGGCAGCTGGCTGGGCTCACTGCCACTGATCGGCTCGTTGCCGTGGACGTTGCACGGGCTGCCCAGGGGTGCTGGTCCCGTGAATTCGCCTGTCGCAGAACGGGTGAGGGTGGTCTCGTCGATGGCGATGGCTGTCGCCAACCCGTTCTGGACTGTGGAGCTCAGCTGGACTTCGACTGCGGTTCGGCGTGGTCCCTGACTCACGACCATCGTCGCGGGGTCGAAGCCGTTGCTGACAACCAAGGCGCGCGCGGCGGCAACCGCTCGGCTGCTGCCACCGAGGTCGTCGGGCATGAAGGGGGCTGCGGCCAGCGCTGCCGCATCGACCGTCTTCTGGAGTCGCTGGAGTTCGACGTACCAGCGGGAGACGTCGACGGCGAAGGCAGCGACGATAAGCAGTACTGGAGTGAGGATGGCGACGTAGATGGCGACGACACCAGCCTCTTTGCCAAGGAACAGGTCGGCGGTTCGTGGGCGGCTCATGGTTTGCATCCTGCGAAGAATCCGGGGGTCGTCGACGTTGGTAGATCTGCGGGGTTTCTTGGGTTGTCCCGTGTCAGCGGCTCGAATCGCATGACGGTGCTAGCGCGTACCTTGGTCGATCCCCCACTGAAGAAGCCGACCACCCAGGGGTGGTCTACCTGGACGAAGACGCCGACGGACTGGACTCCGTTGTCTGCGATGCAGGCGTTGATGGTTCGCGGGTCCCAGCTACCCGACTGCCAGGTGAATCGGCCAGGGTTGGTCCCAGTTCCGTCTACCCACCGATACTGGACGCAGGTGCTGGGCGGGCAGGAGTTGAAGTCGCTGGTGCTGTCACTGGCCCAGCCACCGACCGTCTGCGACGGATACCCCTGCCTGTTGGCGAGGTAGACACGGATGAAGTCAATCGAGTCGCGCGGCAAGGTGCTGGACGCGCGTTGCATGGCATCGGCGGCGTCCTGAGCAAAGGAAGAAGTCGAACCGGCGCCGACGTGGCCGAAATTGGCTGTGTTCGTCCCGAACCGAGGTTCCGCGGCCGCGGTTCGAGCACCCGCCCGCGCGAAAGTGGTGGCTGAGATGTGGTCGCGCAGCAGCAGGGAGAACTCGATGATGCCGAAGGCAATGACAAGGAGAAGTGGGAAGATGATTGCGGCCTCAACAGCCACAGCCCCCCGCTCCTGCCTGCGTCGTCGCAGAAGCAGCCGCATATGTGCAGGATAAGCCACCTGTGCGCGCCGGCCCATAGTGTGAACGGACGATTCGGCTGCTCACGCGCCTACGCCTCCGTCCGACGCTCCACGTGCGGGGTCAGTCGAGCGTGAGCGCGATGATGCGGTCGTCATCCGGTCCGGGGCTGCCTCGCCCATCGGTGTTGTTCGTGACCAGCCACAACGTCCCGTCCGGCGCCTCGGCGACGGTCCGCAGCCGGCCGAGCTCGCCGGTGAAGAACGCCTGCGGCTCACCCGCGCGTCCCGCACCGACCGGGACCGCCCAGAGCCGGGCCCCCCGCAAGGAGGCCATGAACACCGTTCCGTCCGCGACGGCGACGCCGCTCGGGCTGGCCTGGTCGGTCGGCCACTGAACAGCCGGGTCGGCGAACCCGGCGTCCGTGCCGCCCGCGCCCTCGACGTCCGGCCAGCCGTAGTCGGCACCTGGCTCGATCAGGTTCAGCTCGTCCCAGGTGTTGGCCCCGAACTCGCTCGCCCAGAGGTTGCCCTCGGCGTCCCAGGCGATGCCCTGGACGTTGCGGTGCCCGGACGACCAGACGGGCGAGGCGGGGTCAGGATTGTCCGGTGGCACGTCGCCGTCCGGGGTGAGGCGAAGGATCTTGCCGGCGAGTGACTCCGGACGCGGGCTCAGCGCGGTGTCGGCGGCGTCACCGGTGGTGACGTACAGCATCCCGTCCGGCCCGAAGGCCAGGCGTCCGCCGTTGTGGATGCTCGACGCGGGGATGCCGTCCAGCAGCACCTCTGGCGCGCTGAGCCGGCCACCGACAAGCGTCATCCGCATCACCTGGTTGCCGTTCGGTGTGGTCGCGTAGGCGTAGACGAAGCGGTCGTCGGCGAATGTGGGGGCCACGGCGAGTCCGAGCAGGCCGCCTTCGCCGCCGAACGACACCCCCGGCACGGTCCCGACCTCGCCGACCTGCCCGTCGCTCACCCGCACGATGCGGGCGGTGTCACGCTCGGACACCAGTGCGGTCCCGTCCGGCAAGAACGCCAGGCCCCAGGGTGAGCGAAGACCTGTTGCGACCGTGTCGACGATGCTGGGGACAGCCACCTCGCCCGGACCGCTCGGCTTCGGCGACTCCACGGGGCTCGGGCTCGTCGGCGGCTCGGCAGTCACCGCCGGCGACTCGGCCGCCGGCGACGTGGCCGCCTGGTCGAGCACGACCGGCTCCCCGCCCGACCCGCACCCGGCCAGCAGCAGCGCCGCTGCCGCCGTTCCTGTCACGATCGTGGTCCGCACCACCCCATCGTGCCTTGCCTGCCTACGCTGACGCATCGTGAGCGACTTCTGCATCTTCTGTGCCATCGCGGCGGGCGACGCACCGGCCAGCATCGTCGGCAGCGACGACACGGCCGTGGCCTTTCTGGACCTCAACCCGTTGACGACCGGGCACACGCTGGTGATCCCGCGTCGCCATGTCACCGACCTGCTGGACGCGGACGGGACGGTGGCCGAGATCGGTCCGCTGCTGGAGAGCACCGGTGCTCTGCTGGTCGAGCGGCTCGGCGCCGATGGCATCAACGTCTTCCAAGCCAGCCGTCAGGCTGCCGGCCAGACCGTGTTCCACCTGCACTTCCACCTGCTGCCGCGCTGGAGCGGCGACAACATGCTCAACGTGCACTCGATCCGCGCCGAGGTGACCGACGACCTCGAGACGACCTACGCCCGCATCACCGGCTGAGGCCGAGCGTGCACGTCCTCGTCCCGTTCGGAGTCGACGCACCGGCCGCGGTCACGGCCCACGTCTGGGAGTCCGGCGACCTGCCCGACGCGGACGTGCTCGACGTCGTGGAGGTGCATGTGCTGCCCTACACGTTCGACGCCGCCTCGTTCGCCGCCGTCGCTGCCCTGCCACGGCTGCGGGTTCTGCAGACCCTCACCGCCGGCTACGAGCACGTGCTGGGCCACCTGCCTGACGGGGTGACGCTGTGCAACGCCGGCGGCGTCCACGACGACAGCACGGCAGAGCTCGCCCTCACCCTCATGCTGGCAGCGCAGCGCGGGGTCGCCGATTTCGTCCGCGCGCAGGACGCGCAGCGGTGGGCGTACGCGGCCTACCCGTCGTTGGCCGACCGGCGTGTGCTGGTCGTCGGCTTCGGGGGAGTGGGTCGCGCGATCGCCGCTCGGCTCACGCCGTTCGGCTGCCACGTCACGCCGGTCGCCCGGACACCCCGCCCCGGGGTCCACAGCGTCGACGACCTGCCCGACCTGCTGCGCGTGGCCGAGATCGTCGTGCTCGCCGTGCCCCTCGACGAGCGCACGCGACACCTGGTGGACGACGCGTTCCTCGGCGCCATGCCGGACGGGGCCCTGCTGGTCAACGTCTCGCGGGGGCCGGTCGTCGACACCGACGCCTTGGTCGCCCAGACGTCTTCCGGCCGGCTGCGCGCTGCCCTGGACGTGACCGATCCCGAGCCGCTGCCGACCGGGCACCCCCTGTGGTCGAGTCCGGGCGTGCTCATCAGTCCCCACGTCGGCGGCAACACGTCCGCGTTCTGGCCGCGGGCGCGGCGGCTCGTCGAGCACCAGCTCACCAGGATCGCGGCAGGCCAGCCGCCGCTGCACCAGGTGGCCGGACCTACGCTTGGCCCGTGACCGCAGACCTCAAGCCTCGTTCCCGCGACGTCACCGACGGACTTGAGCGTGCGGCCGCCCGCGGCATGCTGCGCGCCGTCGGCATGGACGACGACGACTTCACCAAGCCGCAGATCGGCGTCGCCTCGTCCTGGAACGAGATCACCCCGTGCAACCTCTCCCTCGACCGGCTCGCCACCGCCGTCAAGGAGGGTGTGCACGGCGGGGGCGGCTACCCGCTGGAGTTCGGCACCATCTCGGTCTCCGACGGCATCGCCATGGGGCATGAGGGCATGCACTTCTCGCTGGTCAGCCGCGAGATCATCGCCGACAGCGTCGAGACCGTGATGATGGCCGAGCGCCTGGACGGCTCGGTGCTGCTGGCCGGCTGCGACAAGAGCCTGCCCGGCATGCTCATGGCAGCCGCCCGCCTCGACCTCGCGGCGGTGTTCCTCTACGCCGGGTCGATCCTGCCCGGCATCGCACGCATGTCCGACGGTTCGCAGCGCGAGGTCACGATCATCGACGCCTTCGAGGCCGTCGGCGCGTGTGCGCGCGGCCTGATGTCGCGCGAGGACGTCGACGCCATCGAACGGGCCATCTGCCCGGGTGAGGGCGCCTGCGGCGGCATGTACACGGCCAACACCATGGCGGCCGCGGCCGAGGCGCTGGGCATGTCGCTGCCCGGCTCGGCGGCACCCCCGGCCACCGACCGGCGACGTGACGGCTATGCGCGCCGCTCCGGCGAGGCCGTCGTCGAGCTGCTGCGCCAGGGCATCACCGCCCGCCAGATCCTCACCAAGCCCGCCTTCGAGAACGCCATCGCCGTCGTCATGGCCCTGGGCGGCTCGACGAACGCGGTGCTGCACCTGCTGGCCATCGCGCACGAGGCCGACGTCGAGCTGTCGCTGGCCGACTTCGAGCGCGTCGGCGCGCGCGTGCCGCACCTGGCCGACGTCAAGCCGTTCGGCCGGCACGTGATGACCGACGTCGACCGCATCGGCGGCGTCCCCGTGGTCATGAAGGCCCTGCTCGACGCGGGCCTGCTCAACGGCGACGTGCTCACCGTGACCGGTCGCACGATGGCCGAGAACCTGGCCGACATCTCCCCGCCCGACCCGGACGGGGCCATCATCCGCGAGCTCGACCGGCCGATCCACGCCACCGGCGGCATCACGATCCTGCACGGCTCGCTCGCCCCGGACGGGGCCGTCGTCAAGTCTGCCGGGTTCGACGAGACCGTCATGGAGGGCACCGCACGCGTCTTCGACCAGGAGCAGGCTGCGATGGACGCCGTCAGCGACGGCACGGTCGTCGCCGGCGACGTGGTCGTCATCCGCTACGAGGGGCCGAAGGGCGGCCCCGGCATGCGCGAGATGCTGGCCGTCACCGGCGCCATCAAGGGGGCCGGCCTGGGCAAGGACGTGCTGCTCGTCACCGACGGACGCTTCTCCGGCGGCACCACCGGGCTGTGCATCGGCCACGTCGCGCCCGAGGCGGTGGACGGCGGCCCGATCGCGCTCGTGCGCGACGGCGACCGGATTCGCCTCGACGTCGCCAACGGCCGCCTCGACCTGCTGGTCGACGACGACGAGCTCGCCGAGCGCGCCGCCGGCGTGAGCCACCCGGCACCGCGCTACACGCGCGGCGTGCTGGCCAAGTACGTGCGGCTGGTCGGCTCGGCCTCGCGCGGCGCCGTCTGCGACTGACGGGTGCTGCTGGTCGGTCCGGTCACGGCGCGGCTGCGCCGGGGTCTTGCGGTGCTGCACCGAGACCCCTTGACCGGGCTGCCCATGCGCCCGTACCTGATGCGGCTGCTGCGCCACGACCTGGGGTCGAGCCGCTCGGACCCGTTGGTCGGGCTGCTCTACATCGACCTCGACTCGTTCAAGCGCGTCAACGACTCCGCCGGGCACGACGTCGGGGACGAGGTGCTCGCGCTGGCCGCCGAGCGCATCACGGCTGCGGCCGGTGCGGACGCCGTGGTCGCCCGCCTGTCCGGCGACGAGTTTGCCGTGCTGCTGCGTGCCTGCGACACCGTCGACCAGGTGCGCGCGACCGCGCAGCGCATCTCGCGGGCACTGGCAGCGCCGCTGCCCGATCACCTGGCCGTGGCCGGGCTGACGGTGGCCGGCATGGCCAGCGTGGGGACCGCCGTCCGGCTGCCCGACGACGACGCCCGACGGCAGCCGGGCGTCGGGGAAGACATGCTGCGCGAGGCCGACCTCGCGATGCTCGCTGCCAAGCGGCGCGGCGGCGGGCACGTCGAGCACTACCGGCCCGGTCTTGCCGTGCGTGCGCGGCACTCCGCGGCCCGACACGACGAGATGGCTCATGCCTTGCAGGCACGGGCGTTCGACCTTCAGTTCCAGCCGGTCGTCGACGCCGCCGACGGCGCCATCGTGCGCGTCGAGGCTCTGCTTCGGCTTCGCAACCCCGACGGCGACACCGAGCCCCCCGGCGAGCTGCTGGCCGCTGCCGAGGCCACCGGCCGACTGCACGAGGTCACCGACTGGGTTCTTGCCCACGCGCTGGCCGCGTGTGCTTGCTGGTGGGCCGGCGGGCAGCACGTGCCGGTCGCCGTGAACGTGAGCGCGGACGAGATCGCGCAGCCGTCCGGGGCCGGCGAGCTTCTCTCGGCGGTGCGCCGAACCGAGGTGCCCACCACGGCCCTCGTCGTCGAGGTGCATCGCGGCACCGGAGCGGCTCCGGACGCCCACTCGGTGGCCGATGCCGTTCGTACGCTGCGGGAGGCCGGCGTGGGGGTGGTGCTCGAAGACATCGACCGCGGGTGGCCGCTGGCCGACGTCGTCGCGATCCGGGCCGACACCGTGTCGATCAGCCGGGCGACGGTCGCGAGCCTGCTTCTCGACGTGGCCGGGGTCACGTTGGCGGCTGCGCTGGTGGCTGCAGCGGCCGGAGTCGGGTCGAGGGTGACCGCCAAGGGCGTCGAGACCGAGGCAGAGGTGCAGGCCGCCTGCGGCGTCGGATGTACCGAGCTGCAAGGTGATCGTCTCGCCCCCGTCACCGACGTCGCACAGATCGAATGGCGGACATCACATCTCACCATGCGAGACGCGGGTGCCCAGCAGTTGACTGGTCCGGCCCCGGTTGGGACTGTTCAGACGTGCACCCCCGCATCCTCGTACGCAGATCGCGCGATCGCTGAGAACCAGCAGTCGCGCGACCCCTCGTCCCCATCTGGGCCGGGGGGTTTTTCACGTCCGAGTGGTCACTACGACGCAGCAGAGGAGAGCTGATGTCGCATCAGATGACAGGCGCCGCGGCCCTGGTCGCAGCCCTTGAGTCGGCCGGAGTCGACACGGTCTTCGGGATCCCCGGTGGAGCGATCCTCCCCGCCTACGACCCCCTGTTCGACTCCCAGCAGATCCGTCACGTGCTGGTCCGGCACGAGCAGGGCGCGGGTCATGCCGCGTCCGGCTACGCCTACGCCACGGGTCGGGTCGGAGTGTGCATGGCAACCAGCGGGCCAGGTGCCACGAACCTGGTGACGCCCATCGCGGACGCGTACATGGACTCGGTCCCGATCGTGGCGATCACCGGGCAGGTGCCGAGCCGAGCGATCGGCACGGACGCCTTCCAGGAGGCCGACATCCGGGGCATCACCACCCCGGTCACCAAGCACAACTACCTCATCACCGACCCGGCCGACATCGGGCCGGCGGTCGCCGAGGCGTTCCACATCGCCTCGACCGGCCGACCCGGGCCGGTTCTGGTGGACGTCGCCAAGGACGCGCTCCAGGCGATGACCACTTTCACCTGGCCCGACACGCTCACGATGCCCGGCTACCGCCCGACCGTGCGTCCGCACGGTCGCCAGGTGCAGCAGGCTGCCCAGGCGATCGTCGCGTCGCGCCGCCCCGTCCTCTACATCGGCGGTGGCGTGCTGCGCGCCGAGGCCACGGCCGAGCTGTACGAGCTGGCCGAGCTCACCGGCATCCCGGTGGTGACCACGCTGATGGCCCGCGGGGCGTTCCCGGACAGCCACCGCCAGCACCTCGGCATGCCGGGCATGCACGGGACGGTCGCCGCGGTCACGTCCCTGCAGAAGGCCGACCTGCTCATCGCGATCGGCACCCGCTTCGACGACCGGGTCACCGGCAAGCTCGACTCGTTCGCCCCGCACGCCACCGTCATCCATGCCGACGTCGACCCGGCGGAGATCTCGAAGAACCGCCACGCCGACATCCCGATCGTGGGTGACGCCCGCCACGTCATCACCGAGATGATCTCGGCGCTACGCGCGGAGTACGCCGCCGGGCGCCAGCCCGACTACACCGCTTGGTGGCGCGAGGTCGACTCCTGGCTCGACCGCTTCCCCCTCGGCTACACCGAGCCCACCGATGGGGGGCTCGCCCCGCAGTACGTCGTGGAGCGCCTCGGCGCCATCGCCGGACCCGACGCCATGTACGTCTCCGGGGTCGGCCAGCACCAGATGTGGGCGGCCCAGTTCATCTCCTACGAGAAGCCCGGCACGTGGCTCAACTCCGGCGGCCTGGGCACCATGGGCTACGCGGTGCCGGCCGCGATGGGGGCGAAGGTCGGACGTCCGGACGCCACGGTGTGGGCCATCGACGGCGACGGCTGCTTCCAGATGACCAACCAAGAGCTGGCCACCTGCGCCATCGAGGGCATCCCGATCAAGGTGGCGGTGATCAACAACTCCAGCCTCGGCATGGTGCGTCAGTGGCAGACGCTCTTCTACTCCGAGCGCTACTCCAACACCGACCTGCACACCGGCTCGGACACCCGCCGGGTGCCCGACTTCGTGAAGCTCGCGGACGCCTACGGCGCAGTCGGCCTGCGCTGCGAGACCCCGGGCGACGTGGACGCCACGATCGAGAAGGCCATGGGCATCAACGACCGTCCCGTGGTCGTCGACTTCCAGGTGCACCGTGACGCGATGGTGTGGCCGATGGTCGCCGCGGGCACGAGCAACGACGAGATCCAGATCGCCAAGGGCCTGGCCCCGGAGTGGGACCGCGAGGAGGAGCTGTGATGCCGGACCGGTCGTTCGAGCGGGTGACCGGCAGCGGCGAGCGCACGCTGCACACCCTGTCGGTTCTCGTGGAGAACAAGCCCGGCGTGCTGGCTCGCGTGGCCGGGTTGTTCGCTCGGCGCGGGTTCAACATCCACTCGCTGTCGGTCGGGCCGACCGAGCACGAGACCGTCTCGCGCATGACCATGGTCGTGGGCGTCGAGGGGCTTCCGCTGGAGCAGGTCACCAAGCAGCTGAACAAGCTGATCAACGTGATCAAGATCGTCGAGCTCGACACCGAGGCGTCCGTGCAGCGCGAGATGCTGCTGGTCAAGGTGAAGGCCGACGTCAACTCCCGTTCGCACGTGCTGGAGACCGTCGAGCTCTTCCGGGCCAAGGTCGTCGACGTCGCCCCCGACGCCGTCACGATCGAGGCGACCGGCACCGCTGCCAAGCTGCAGGCCCTGCTGCGCGTGCTCGAGCCCTACGGCATCCGCGAGCTGGCCCAGTCGGGCATGGTCGCCCTGAGCCGGGGTGGCCGCTCGATGACGGACCGTACGCTGCGCGCTGCCGACCGCAGCGCCTGAGCGCTCTCGACCCCCAGACCCCGACGCACCACCCCACCAGACGAGGAGCCCCCTGACGTGGCTGAGCTGTTCTACGACGACGACGCCGACCTCTCGATCATCGCGAACCGACACGTAGCCGTGCTCGGCTACGGCAGCCAGGGGCACGCGCACGCGCTGTCGCTGCGCGACTCCGGCGTCGACGTGCGCGTCGGCCTGCCCGAGGGCTCGGCCAGCCGGGCGAAGGCCGAGGCCGAGGGCCTGCGCGTCCTCACCCCGTTCGAGGCGTGCGAGGAGGCCGACGTGATCGTCGTGCTCGCGCCGGACCCTGCCCAGCGCGACCTTTACACCTCGGCGATCGAGCCCAACCTGGTCGACGGCGACGCGCTGTTCTTCGGCCACGGCTTCAACATCCGCTTCGGCTACGTCAACCCCCCGGCCGGCGTGGACGTCTGCATGGTCGCCCCGAAGGGCCCCGGCCACCTGGTGCGCCGCGAGTACTCGGCCGGGCGCGGCGTCCCCGTCCTCGTCGCCGTCGAGCAGGACGCCACCGGTGGGGCCTGGCCGCTGACGCTGTCGTACGCGAAAGCCATCGGCGGGACACGCGCCGGCGCGATCAAGACGACCTTCGCCGAGGAGTGCGAGACCGACCTGTTCGGCGAGCAGGCCGTGCTGTGCGGCGGCGTGTCGGCGCTGGTGCAGGCCGGGTTCGAGACGCTCACCGAGGCCGGCTACCAGCCCGAGGTCGCCTACTTCGAGTGCCTGCACGAGCTCAAGCTGATCGTCGACCTCATGTATGAGGGCGGCATCGCCAAGCAGCGCTGGTCGGTGTCGGACACGGCGGAGTACGGCGACTACGTCTCCGGCCCGCGCCTGATCGACGCCTCGGTCAAGGCCCGGATGGGCGAGGTGCTCGACGAGATCAAGGACGGCACCTTCGCCGCCCGCTTCATCGCCGACCAGGACGCGGGAGCGCCGGAGTTCAAGGCGCTGCGCGAGGCCGGCGAGACGCACCCGATCGAGGGCGTCGGACGCGAGCTGCGCGGCCTGATGAGCTGGATCAAGACCGCGGACGACGACTACACCGAAGGCACCGCCGCCCGCTGACCCCCGCGCTGCCCGTCCGCCCGCCGCGCCAATGATCACGTCACCTGGGTGAAGGTGTGCTTGACGAGGTGTGTGCCCCTCGTCAAGCACACCTATGCCTCGTCAAGCACCTATCTCGCCACTGGGGGCAGGCGCACGACGACCGCATGGCAGCCTCTCGCCATGGCCCTCGAAGAGGTGGCTCCCGACGGCAAGCCGATGCTCACCGTCAGCGACGCCGACGACCTCGACGCCTGGCTGGTCGAGCACCACGAGCGCCCGAGCGGTGTCTGGCTGGTGCGCGCGCGACCCCGGCTCCGACCACGCGAGGGTCGACTACGAAGACATGATCACCGTCCTGCTCAGCTACGGCTGGATCGATGCGAGCGTCAAGGTGCTGGACGAGCGCCGGTCGCTGCTCTGGATCAGCCCGCGGCGCAAGGGCAGCGTGTGGTCCAAGCCCAACAAGGAACGCATCGTGCGCCTCGAAGCAGCCGGACGGATGCGGCCGGCCGGTGCTGCCGCCATCCAGCGCGCCAAGGACGACGGCTCGTGGACGACCATCGACGGGCCGGAGAACCTCGAGGTGCCCGACGACCTGGCCGCCGCCTTCGACGACGACCCCGTGGCCCGCGCCAACTTCGACGCGTTCCCGCCATCGGCGCGCAAGGGCTACCTGGCGAGCATCGCCATGGCCAAGACCCCCACCACCCGCGCAAGGCGGATCACCACCACCGTCGAGCGGTCACGAGCCAACCAGCGGCCCGGCTCCTGAGACCACCCCCACCCCCACCCCACCACCCCCACCGCCGCGATCAAGGCGCGGTAGCCACATGGGCGCGCGGATGCAGCCCGGGCGCCAAGATCGCGGGAGAGGGGGCCGGGCCCGGTCCCGACGGTGGCCTAGGATGGACGACCGCAGGCCCAGTGGTGTGCCTGGTCTCTTTGCCCCCGTCTTCGCCCCCTCGAAGGGGCGGCGTGAAAGGCCTCTCTGTGAGCAAGCCCATCGTTCTGATCGCTGAAGAGCTCTCGCCCGCCACGGTGGACGCGCTCGGCCCCGACTTCGAGATCCGCCGCTGCGACGGCGCCAACCGCGGCGAGCTCATCCCCGCCATCGCCGATGTGGACGCGATCCTCGTCCGCAGTGCCACCCGCGTGGACGCCGAGGCGATCGCCGCCGCCGCCAAGCTCAAGGTGATCGCCCGTGCCGGGGTCGGACTCGACAACGTCGACGTCAAGGCGGCGACTCAGGCCGGCGTCATGGTCGTGAACGCCCCGACCTCCAACATCGTCAGCGCCGCCGAGCTCGCGATCGGCCTGCTGCTGGCCACTGCTCGGCACATCCCAGCCGCCGACGCCTCGCTGAAGAACTCCGAGTGGAAGCGCAGCAAGTTCTCCGGGGTCGAGCTGTACGAGAAGACCGCCGGCATCGTCGGCCTCGGTCGCATCGGCGTGCTGGTCGCTCAGCGGCTGTCGTCGTTCGGCATGAAGATCCTCGCCTACGACCCGTACGTGCCGGCCGTGCGCGCCGCCCAGATGGGCGTGCGCCTCGTCTCGCTCGACGAGCTTCTTGCCCAGAGCGACGCGATCAGCGTCCACCTGCCGAAGACGCCGGAGACCCTCGGGCTCATCGATGACGCAGCCCTCGCCAAGACCAAGCCCACCGCGATCCTCATCAACGCCGCCCGGGGCGGCATCGTGGACGAGGCCGCGCTCTACTCCGCCCTCAAGGAGGGCCGCCTGGCTGCGGCCGGCCTCGACGTGTACGCCAGCGAGCCCTGCACCGACTCGCCGCTGTTCGAGCTCGCCAACACCGTCGTCACGCCCCACCTGGGCGCCTCGACCGAGGAGGCCCAGGAGAAGGCCGGCGTCGCCGTGGCCCGCTCCGTGCGCCTCGCCCTGGCAGGCGAGCTCGTGCCGGACGCCGTGAACGTCAAGGGTGGGCCGATCGCCGAAGAGGTGCGTCCCGGCATCCCCCTGGCCGAGAAGCTCGGCCGCATCTTCACCAGCCTCGCCGGGGGCGTGGCCTGCCAGATCGACGTCGAGGTACGTGGAGAGATCGCGACGGAGGACGTCAAGATCCTCGAGCTCGCGGCCCTGAAGGGGGTCTTCACCGACGTCGTGTCCGAGGCTGTCAGCTACGTGAACGCGCCGGTGATCGCCGCCGACCGCGACGTCGAGGTGCGCCTCATCACCGACGAGGACAGCCCGCACTACCGCAACCTGGTGACGGTGCGCGGCACGCTCACCGACGGCCGCGTGCACTCGGTGTCGGGCACCCTCGCCGGCACCCGCCACGTCGAGAAGCTCGTCGAGCTGGACGGCTACGACATCGAGCTGCAGCCCACCGAGCACATGCTCTTCATGCGCTACGCCGACCGGCCCGGCATCGTCGGCACCGTTGGTCAGCTGCTGGGCGAGGAGTCGATCAACATCGCCGGCATGCAGGTCAGCCGTGACGCCAAGGGCGGGCAGGCACTGGTGTGCATGACGGTCGACTCCGCCATCCCCGGCGAGCTGCTGCACCACATGCTGGACGAGATCGGCGCCGACTTCGGTCGCGCTGTCGACCTCGTCGACTGAGGCAACACCCCGGGCCAACTAGGCTTCGGCGCCATGTCGAGGCTGACGTTGGCGTCCATCCCCGGGGATGGCATCGGAACAGAGGTTGTCACCGAGGCGCTGAAGGTTCTGCGGGCGGCGGTAGCCGCCGACGGCATCACCGTCGACACCACGGAGTACGACCTCGGCGCCCGTCGGTGGCACGCCACGGGCGAGGCCCTGCCCGACTCCGTGCTGGACGAGCTGGCCGGCCACGACGCCATCCTGCTGGGCGCGGTGGGCGACCCCTCGGTGCCGAGCGGCGTGCTCGAGCGTGGTCTGCTGCTGCGGCTGCGCTTCGCGTTCGACCACTACGTCAACCTGCGTCCCGGCCGGCTGTACCCCGGCGTCGCCTCGGTTCTCGCCGATCCGGGGGAGGTCGACTTCGTCGTCGTCCGCGAGGGCACCGAAGGCCCCTACGTGGGCAACGGGGGAGCGGTGCGCACCGGCACCCCGCACGAGATCGCCACCGAGGTGAGCATCAACACCGCCTACGGCGTCGAGCGGGTCGTCCGTGACGCGTTCCGTCGGGCCGCTGGGCGCCCTCGCCAGAAGCTGACCCTGGTGCACAAGCACAACGTCCTCGTGCACGCCGGACACCTCTGGCGGCGCACCGTCGAGGCCGTCGGGGCCGAGTTCCCCGACGTGTCTGTCGACTACCTGCACGTGGACGCCGCCACGATCTTCTTGGTGCAAGACCCGGCGCGCTTCGACGTGATCGTCACCGACAACCTGTTCGGCGACATCGTCACCGACCTGGCCGCAGCCGTCACCGGCGGCATCGGGTTGGCCGCCAGCGGCAACATCAACCCGGACGCCACCTTTCCCTCGATGTTCGAACCGGTGCACGGCTCGGCACCCGACATCGCCGGTCAGGCCAAGGCCGACCCCACCGCCGCGATCCTGTCGGCCGGCATGCTGCTCGACCACCTCGGCCACACCGCGCAGGCGGCCCTGATCGAGCAGGCGGTCGCCACCGACCTCGCCACCCGTCCGGCCGGCCCCCGCAGCACACACGAGGTCGGCGACGCCATCACCGAGGCCGTCGAGAAGGCCGCCGCCCAGCAGGAGCACGCATGACCCTCACCTACGAGCACCGCCTGGCTGCCGCCACCCCCGCGGACGAGCGCGAGGCGACCCTGGCCAACCCTGGATTCGGGACGCGCTTCACCGACCACATGGTCACCGCCACCTGGACGCCGGACGCCGGCTGGCACGACGCCTCCCTACGCGGCTACGCCCCGCTGTCGATGGACCCGGCATCAGCCGTCCTGCACTACGCCCAGGCCATCTTCGAGGGGCTCAAGGCCTACCGGCACGCCGACGGCTCCGTGTGGGCGTTTCGGCCCGAGGCCAACGCGGTGCGATTCCAGGCCAGCGCCCGCCGCCTCGCCCTGCCGACGCTGGACGCCGACGACTTCGTCGCCGCCATCGACGCCCTCGTCGCCGCCGACGTCGCCTGGGTGCCGAGCGCCCCGGAGACCAGCCTCTACCTGCGTCCGTTCATGTTCGCCTCGGAGGCCTTTCTGGGTGTGCGTCCGGCGAACCAGGTGACGTTCTGCCTGATCGCCTCGCCGGCCGGGCCGTACTTCGCCACCGGCGTCGCCGGCGTGTCGATCTGGCTGTCGACCGACTACTCCCGGGCGGCCCCCGGGGGCACCGGCGCGGCCAAGTGCGCCGGAAACTACGCGGCAAGCCTGCTGGCCCAGCAGCAGGCGACGGCCCACGGGTGCCAGCAGGTCGTGTTCCTCGACGCCGTCGAGCGGACGTGGGTCGAAGAGCTGGGCGGCATGAACCTGTTCTTCGTCCACGCCGACGGCACGCTGGTCACCCCCGAGCTGACCGGCACGATCCTGGAGGGCATCACCCGCTCGTCGATCCTCACCCTCGCCGCCGAGCAGGGGATGGACGTCGTGGAGCGCAAGGTGTCGATCGAGGAGTGGCAGGACGGCGCCGCCAGCGGTGAGATCACCGAGGTGTTCGCCTGCGGGACGGCCGCCGTCGTCACCCCGGTCGGACGGCTCGCGTGGGACGGTGGCGAGCTGAGGATCGGCGACGGCCAGCCGGGCCCCGTCACCCTCGGGCTGCGCAAGGCTCTCGTCGACCTGCAGTACGGCCGCGTGGACGACCGCTACGGCTGGATGCACCGGATCACCTGAGGTGACCCGCGACGCGCTCGGCAACCCGGTCTCCGGCACGCCGGAGGCCGTCGCGCTGCTCGACGACGCCGTCGACCGCTCGCTGCGCCACGACGGAGGAGTGGCCGACGCCGCGCGCGCTGCCATCGCGGCCGACCCGACCTTCGCGCTGCCGCACGCCGTGGTGGCACTGGCCGACCCGGCGAGCGCGTCGCGATCGACAGCGGCGGCCCGGACGCTGGCCGCAGCGAGGGCCACCGACTTCGAGCAGTCGGCCATCGGGTTTCTCGGCCTGCTCGTCGGGCAGGGCATGTGGGCAGCCCAGCACGTCGGCCTCGCCCATGCCGCCGCCCACCCGCGTGACCTGCTCGGGGTCGGGCTGGCCGCCACGATCGTCGAGCGCTCCACCCGCATCGACGTCCAGGACGCGGTGCGGGCCGTGTACGAGCCGAGCCGCCGAGTGCTGGGCGAGCATCCCTACCTGCTCTGCATGCTCGGGTTCGTCGAGCAGGAGGAGGGCCGCTTCGTCGAGGCGGGCGAGATGGCCTGGCGCGCGCTCGACGTCCAGCCGACGTCGGTGACGGCCGCCCACCTGCTCTCGCACGTGAACGTCGAGACGGCGAACCACGACGAGGGCCTGAGCTGGCTCGACGGCTTCCGCGCCGGCATGGACCCCACCGGCGACTACGTGCACCACCTCGGCTGGCACGCGGCCCTGCACTCCCTCGCCCTCGGGGACGGGCCGGGCACCCTCGACCGGCTCACGACGCTGTCCGGGCCGGAGTGCGACCCTTTCCGCCACGTCGTCGACAACGGAACCCTGCTCATGCGCTGTCGGCTGTGCGGGCTGCTCGGCCCGGGTGACGACCCCACCGACGGACGCGCCGGCGCCGTCCCGGCCGAGTGGGTGGCCCAGGTGCCGAGCATGTACGTGGGGTTCCACGCCGCCGTGGGTCTCGCCGTCCAGCACCGGGGCGACGACCTGCGACGTCTCGCCCGCAACGCCGCGACGATGGCCGCCCCGGGCGCGCCCGACCTGCTCGCCCCGCTCGCGACCGCACTGGCCGACTACGTCGACGGGCAGCCGGGCCGATGCGCCGACGCCCTCGACTCCTTGCGCCCGAGCATGTACCGGTGGGGTGGCTCGCGCGCCCAGCGCGAGGTGGTCGAAGACGTGCTGGTCGACGCCGCCATCCGCGGTGGCCGCCCCGAGATCGCCGTCCGCGTGCTGACCGAGCGAACGCAGCGTCGTCCCCACCGCTGGGACGACGCGTCGCTGCGTGTCGCCCTGGGCGCCGCCGCGACCGGGTGATGTGGCACTCTGTGCGCTGATGACACGCACCCTCATCATTGCCAGGGCGCGTTCGGCGGGCTGACCCGCACCGGACGCGCCGACCCTTCGCACTCGGAGCGAGGGGTCTTTTTCGTGGAGGAACCCATGAGCCCCACCCCGACACCGCCCGACGCCGACGCCTTTCACGTCTACGACACCACCCTGCGCGACGGCGCGCAGCAAGAAGGGCTGTCGCTCTCGGTCGAGGACAAGCTGACGATCGCCCGCTACCTCGACGACCTCGGCGTGGGGTTCATCGAGGGCGGGTGGCCCGGGGCCAACCCGAAAGACACCGAGTTCTTCCGCCGGGCCGCCGACGAGCTCGACCTGGCGAATGCCACGCTTGCGGCGTTCGGGGCCACCCGACGGGCCGGGGTCGCCGTCGAGGACGACCCGCTCGTGCAGGCGCTGCTCGACGCCCGCACCCCGGTCGTGACGCTGGTCGCCAAGAGCCACGACCGCCACGTCGAGCTCGCCCTGCGCACCACGCGCGAGGAGAACCTCGCCATGGTCGCCGACACGGTGGCCTACCTGACGGCGCATGGGCGACGGGTGTTCCTCGACGCCGAGCACTTCTTCGACGGCTACCGCTCCGACCGCGCCTACGCCCTGGACGTCCTCGTCGCCGCAGCCGAGGCGGGCGGCTCGCTGGCCGTGCTGTGCGACACCAACGGCGGGATGCTGCCCACCGACGTCACCCGCGTCGTCGGCGACGTCGCCGAGACGACCGGGCTTCGCCTGGGCATCCACTGCCACAACGACACCGGGTGCGCCGTGGCCAACACGCTGGCCGCCGTCGACGTCGGCGCGACGCACGTCCAGGGCACCCTCAACGGCTACGGCGAGCGCACCGGCAACGCCGACCTCGTCACCGTCGTCGCCGACCTGCAGCTCAAGCGCGGCGAGCAGCTGCTGCCGGCCGACTCGCTGAGCGAGGCCACCCGTATCTCCCACGCGGTGGCCGAGGTCACCAACATCCCGCCCTACTCCCGCCAGCCCTACGTCGGCGTCAGCGCCTTCGCCCACAAGGCGGGCCTGCACGCCAGCGCGGTCAAGGTCGACCCGATGCTCTACCAGCACACCGACCCGGCCGGCGTGGGCAACGACATGCGCATGCTCGTCTCCGACATGGCCGGACGGGCCTCCATCGAGCTCAAGGGCCGCGAGCTCGGCTACGACCTGTCGGCCGACCGGGCCCTGCTCACCCGCATCACCGACCGGGTCAAGGTGCTGGAGTCGCAGGGCTACACGTTCGAGGCCGCGGACGCCTCGTTCGAGCTGCTGCTGCGCGAGGAGGTCGAGGGCTTGCGTCCGAGCTACTTCGACGTCGAGTCGTGGCGGGCGATCACCGAGTCCAGCCCGGCCGGCGAGGCGTTGAGCGAGGCGACGGTGAAGCTGCGTGCCTCCGGCGAGCGGGTCGTGGCCGTGGGGGAGGGCAACGGCCCGGTCAACGCCCTCGACCAGGCGTTGCGCCACGCGATCGGGCAGCTCTACCCCGAGCTGGCCAAGATCGAGCTGGTCGACTTCAAGGTGCGCATCCTCGACACCGAGCACGGCACCGACGCCATCACCCGGGTGCTCATCACGACCACCGACGGCACGACGACGTGGCGCACGGTCGGCGTCGGCGCCAACGTGGTCGAGGCCTCGTGGGAGGCGCTGATGGACGGGCTGGTGTTCGGCCTCATGCGCCTGGGCCAGCCGCCGCGGTAGCCGCCGCGGTAGCCGCGCCAGGCGGGTAGCTCCGGCCACAGCCCGGCGGGCGGGGCCCGGCGGCGTCGTCCCCAGCCGGTGGACAGCGCGGGCAGCCGACCGGCCCGCGCAGGTAGCCTGGCGAACGTGCATATCGCCCGATTCGCCGTCGACTCCGCTGATCCTCGGTTCGCGGTGGTCGAAGGCGTCGGTGCGGACGGCTCGGTGGACGACGCCGTGCTGGCCGTCGTCGAGGGCGACCCGCTGTACCGACCGGTGCACCTCACCGGCGAGCAGGTGCCGCTGCTCGACGCACGGCTGCTCGCACCCGTGATCCCGCGCAGCAAGATCATCGGCATCGGACGCAACTACGCCGAGCACGCCGCCGAGCTCGGCAACGACGTCCCGGCCGAGCCGCTGATGTTCTTCAAGCCCAACACGACCGTGATCGGGCCGCACGACAACGTGGTGCTGCCGCGCCAGTCGAGCGAGGTGCACTACGAGGCCGAGCTCGCCGTCGTCATCGGCCGACTGTGCAAGGACGTGCCGCGCGAGCGTGCGGCCGAGGTGGTTCTCGGGTACACGATCGCCGACGACGTCACCGCGCGTGACCTGCAACGCAGCGACGGCCAGTGGACGCGCGCGAAGGGGTTCGACACGTTCTGCCCGCTCGGGCCGTGGCTGACCGTCGGCATCGACCCCGCCGACCTGGCGGTGCAGTGCCGGGTGAACGGTGAGGTCCGCCAGGACGGGCGCACGAGCCAGATGGTGCACGACGTCGCCGGCCTCGTCGCGGCCGTCAGCGCGGCCTTCACGCTGCTGCCCGGCGACGTGCTGCTCACCGGCACCCCGGCCGGGGTCGGGCCGCTCGCCGACGGCGACCGCGTCGAGATCGACATCGAAGGAATCGGGACGCTGCGCCACGGCGTCGTCGCCGAGTCCACGCTGACCCCCGACGAGTAGGAGTGAGGACACCGGTGACAGACCCGGTTCTGCAAGGCATGGCACCCGAGGACGTCCGGGTGCGGTTCTGCCCGTCCCCGACGGGCAACCCGCACGTCGGGGTGATCCGCACGGCGCTGTTCAACTGGGCGTTCGCCCGGCACTACGGCGGCACGTTCGTCTTTCGCATCGAAGACACCGACGCCGCCCGCGACACCGAGCAGAGCTACCGCGACATGCTCGAGGCCCTGCGCTGGCTCGGCCTCGACTGGGACGAGGGTCCGGAGGTCGGCGGACCGCACGAGCCGTACCGGCAGTCTGCGCGCCGCGAGGTCTACGCCGACGTCGCCGCTCGGCTGCGCGAGGCCGGTCTGGCCTACGAGTCGTTCTCCACGGCGGCCGACGTCGAGGAGCGCCGCCGGGCCCGGGGCGAAGACCCCAAGCTCGGCTACGACAACGCCGACCGCGACCTCACCGCTGCGCAACGCGACGAGCTGCGCGCGCAGGGCAAGGCCCCGGTGCTTCGCCTGCGCATGCCCGACCAGGACTGGCACTGGGACGACCTGGTGCGTGGTCCCATCACCGTGGCTGCTGCCCACGTCCCCGACTTCGTGATCATGCGTAGCACCGGAGACCCCCTGTACACGCTGGTCAACCCGGTCGACGACGTGCTGATGGGCATCACGCACGTGCTGCGCGGTGAAGACCTGCTGTCGTCCACCCCGCGCCAGCTCGCCATGTACGACGCGCTGCGACAGATCGGTATCGGTGGCGAGCGCTCGGCGATGTTCGGGCACCTCCCGTTCGTGATGGGGGAGGGCAACCGCAAGCTGTCCAAGCGCGACCCGCAGTCGAGCTTGAGCCTCTACCGCGAGCGGGGCTTCTTGCCCGAGGGCCTGCTCAACTACCTCGCGCTGCTCGGCTGGGCGATCGCGGACGACCGCGACATCTTCTCGATGGCCGAGATGGCCGAGGCCTTCGACGTCACGCGCGTCAACCCGAACCCGGCCCGGTTCGACCTCGCCAAGTGCGAGGCGATCAACGGCAGCTGGATCCGCCTGCTCGACGCCGTCGACTTCGCCGACCGTCTGCTCGCCTTCATGGTGGCCGACGGGGCCGTGCTTGCCGATGATCGACGGGTTGCCGACCTGGTGAGGGCTGCCTCCCCGCTGGTGCAGGAGCGCGTCGCGACGCTGGCGGAGGCCGCGGCCATGCTCACGTTCCTCGTCGTGGACGACGCGAGGTTCAGCGTCGACCCGGCGGCGTCGTCGTCGCTCAACGCCCAGGCGGGCGAGGTGCTCGCCGCCAGCCTGGACGCGCTCACACCGTTGCAGGCATGGGACGCGGCCTCGATCGAGGCGGCGCTACGGGCCCGTCTCGTGGACGATATGGGCATCAAACCTCGCCACGCCTTCGCCCCCGCCCGGGTCGGGGTGACCGGACGGCGCATCTCCCCGCCGCTGTTCGAGTCGATGGAGCTGCTCGGCCGCGACCGCAGCCTGGCCCGGCTGGGGGCACTCGCGGACGCGGTCGCCCCGTGAGTGCCGGACCGCCCGGGAGCGGCCCGCCCGACGACCCGTTCGCGATCCCCGCCGGCCCCGCGGCGGCCCCTCGGCCGGCGCCTCAGCCGGCGGCTCAGCAGGACCCCCCGCCGTACCCTCCGCCGGGCCGCCCACCGCAGACGTCGCGGCCCC
The DNA here is from genome assembly GCA_963714455.1 of uncultured Actinomycetota bacterium. Taxonomy (GTDB): domain Bacteria; phylum Actinomycetota; class Actinomycetes; order Jiangellales; family Jiangellaceae; genus CAVQGZ01. Next base: position 268,911 of record CAVQON010000015.1, on the reverse strand, counting down.
ACCGCTGCCGCCGGCCGGGTGGTCGCCCGCGGTGCCGTACCGGTACCCGACCGCGGCCTCCCCCGGTGTGCCGCCGCTCGTACCGCCACCCCACGCCGCGGCGGGCCCCCCACCCTCTCCTCGGCGCCGGGGAACGCCGGAGTACGACGAGGCGCAGCCCTACCACCGCATCCTGCGCACCCGCCGCTACGGCTGGTGGCGCCCGCTGGTCGGCCTGGTCGTCATGGGGGTGACGTTCCTGGTGATCAGTCTCGTCGTGACGACGGCGGCACTGCTGCCGGCCCTGCTCAACGGTGCCCTCGACCTGGAGTCGACGGACGGCGACCCTGCCGCGGCCCTCGTCAGCAGCCCCATCGGGCTGCTCGGCGTCAACCTGTCCCTGGCCGCACTCATCCCGGCGGCCATCCTCGGGCTGCTCGCCGGGCACCAGATGCGGCCCGGGTGGCTGCACTCGGTCGTGGGCCGGATGCGCTGGAAGTTCCTGTTCCTCTGCCTGCTGATCGAGGTCGGGGTGAGTGCGGTCATCCTGCCGCTCAGCGGCATCGCCGGGGCCCTGTCCGGGGGCGAGGAGGTCGCCGCCACCGAGTCGCTGTCGTTCGCGGCCTGGCTGCCGTTCGCCGTCGTCATCCTGCTCACCACGCCGCTGCAGGCCGCAGGGGAGGAGTACGCCTTTCGCGGGTACGGCCTTCAGGCGCTCGGCGCGTGGGTGCGCAACCCGTGGTTCGGCATCGTCGTCACGTCCCTGCTGTTCGCCGCCGCCCACGGGGGCCAGAGCCTGCCGCTCTTCTTGAACCGCTTCGCCTTCGGCATGGTGGCCGGGTACCTCACCGTGCGCACCGGCGGGCTCGAGGCGGCGATCGGCATCCACGTCGTGAACAACCTCGTGGTGCTGCTCCTCGCCAGCGCCACCGGCCAGCTGGAACCGTCGCTGACCGTGTCCGAGGTGCCGTGGTCGGTGACCATCATCGACATCGCGGGCATGGTGCTCTACGCGGTCGCTGCCCTCTGGCTCGCCAAGCGGATGGGACTCGACCGGTTGACGGCCGTGAGCCCGCCGCGTCCGCCCGCGCCCATGCCCCCGGCTGCGTCGCTCCAGCCCGCGGCTCCGACGCCGTGGGGGCCGCCCAGTGGTTTTGGTCCGGCGCAGCCGTCCGGGTAGACTTCACAAGCCCTTGGGGTATGGGGTAATTGGCAGCCCGACGGTTTCTGGTTCCGTTAGTCTTGGTTCGAGTCCAGGTACCCCAGCGATGATCGGTCCCCGCCGGACGGCGGGTACGATTGCACCCGACAGCCATGATCGTCGGGTTGTTGCGTGCCGGTCATCACCACCAGGCCCCGTTGTGTAGCGGCCTAGCACGCCGCCCTCTCAAGGCGGTAGCGCGGGTTCGAATCCCGTCGGGGCTACGTCGAGTCCCGCCACCCCCACCAGGGTGGCGGGACATCGTCGTCTCAGGGCTCACGCACCGTGAACACCTCGACGGCTATGCCGTCGTGCGGCCCTGGTAGCCGGGCAATGCTGACCAGCTCGAGCTGGTCGGAGGCACGAAGCTCGTCGCCGATCTCGTTCATGGCGTCGTCCAGGGCGATCCAGTAGGGGTGGTCGAACGGGGTGCCGATGTCGTGCACGAACGCGACGCGCGTGCCGGCCGGGCGTTGGGCCAGCCGGTCGGCCACCAGGGTGGCGTCGACGGTGCGCAGCCTCTCGACGCGGTCGCGGTAGTCGAAGCGTCCCTCGTAGACCCGTCCGATCGGCGTCACGTAGTCACGGTCGGCACCCAGGTAGTAGCGGATCGCCAGCACGCGGCCAGGCGAGGTCACGATCACGTCGCCGGGCTCGGTGGTGAGCGCCAGGCTGTTCGCGACGGCGTACTCCGGCCCGCGCACCTCACGCTCGGTGACGGGGTCGGCGAACGCGGAGCGGGTCAGGTCCGGCACGGCGACGAAGGCGAGGGACGCCAGCACGGCGGCGACCATCCACCACCGCCTGGACAGGTAGACCCCCACCAGGGTGCCGAGCGGGGCCATCACGACGAAGGCGTAGTTCGGCGTGAACAGGGGCCGAACCTGCGATATCGCCCAGAGCAGCACGACGACGGCAGTCGCGAGCACCACCGTGGTGACGAGCAGCAGGCGTCCGGGGTCGACGGGCTCGACCGCTACGCCCGCGCGCCGCCGGCGCCACGCCATCACGAGCGTCCCCGCCAGGCCGATCACCACCACCCATGCGGTCACCTGCCCACCGGCCGACAGCGTGAGCGTTCGTCCGAGCAGCCCCGCGTCGGGTACCTGGTGGGCCGCCAGGGGCTGGTTGCGCAGCTGCGTGGCCAGGGTCGGGGCCCAGGGCAAGAAGACGATCAGGACGATCCCCGTGGCGATCATGGTGCGGGTGAGGATCCAGCGCCGGTCCGTACGCATGGCCGTGACGGCCAGCGCGCCGAGCAGTGCCGCCAGCAGCAGCCCACCCCAGTAATGGGTCAGTGGCAGCAGCGCCCCGCTGACGCTGAACACTGCCAGGGCGGGCCACCGGCCACCCTTGACCAGCGCGATCGCCGCATCGAGCGCGATCGTGCCCAGCAAGAACGCGATGGCGTACGGGCGAGCCAGCCCGGCCAGGGCAAGGCTGCCGGGCGCCAGCAGCACGAACGCGCTCGCCAGCCATCCGGCCCGGGCTCCACCGAGGCGTCGTGCGGCGTCGAACGACACCGCGGCGGCCGCCAGGATCGCCAGCACCGAGAGCACGCGAAGGTAGGTGTCGCCCGTCCCGCCGCTGAGCCACGCGTGCAGCGTCAAGAAGTAGAAGGGGGGGTTCACGTCCCAGCCCAGCGCCTCCGGGATGTCACGGATCGGGAGGTCGGCGTAGGTCCAGGCGATCGCCTCGTCCCGGAACAGGGTGGCGGCCATCTCGTCGCGGATGCGCCCGGCGGTGACGACCAGCAGCACCACCCAGCCGCCGATGGCGGCAACGACCGGCAGCGCCGACGCGGGCGCCGTGTCGGTCGGTACCGGCCGAGAGGTCGTCATGGGAGGGAAGTATCCCTGCTCGCCGCGCCGACGCCCCGCTGACCCGCGCGCTCAGCCCGCCGACGGGTCTGTGCCGCCGACGAGCGCACCCTGCAGCGCGGCGGCGGCGGCCACCACAGCCGGGGCGTGCAGCCGGCCCGGCTGACGCGTCAGCCGCTCGATCGGCCCCGAGACCGACACTGCCGCGATCACCTTGCCGCGCGGCGACCGCACCGGTGCGCTGACCGACGCCACACCGCTCTCGCGCTCGCCGACCGACTGTGCCCAGCCGCGCCGACGCACCCCGGCCAGGGTGCTGGCCGAGAACCGTGCCATCGGCAGAAGGCGGGTCAGCCGGTCGGGGTTCTCCCAGGCCATCAGCACCTGCGCCGCCGACCCTGCCTGCATCGAGAGCATCTCGCCGACGGGGATCGTGTCGCGCAGGCCGGTCGGGCGTTCGGCGACCGCGACGCAGACCCGGTCGGTTCCCTGCCGGCGGAAGAGCTGCGCGCTCTCCCCGGTCGCATCGCGCAGCCGGGCGAGCACCGGGCCGGCAGCCGCGCCGAGCCGGTCGCCCAGCGCGGCCGCCGCCAGGTCGTTCAGCCGCGGGCCGAGCACGAACAGCCCGGCCTCGTCGCGGGTGACCAGACCGTGGTGCTCGAGCGCGACGGCCACCCGGTGCGCGGTCGGACGGGCCAGCCCGGTGCCGGCGACGAGCTGGTTCAGCGTTGCCGGCCCCGACTCCAGGCTGGACAGGACGGCGACGGCCTTGTCGAGGACGCCGACCCCGCTGCCGCCGGCGGGCTTTCTCGTCATCGGAGCCTCCGGTACGCTTGTCCGCAGATTGATATAGCCGTCTCACTATATGGGACGGTGGAGTGACCAGGGAAAGGGGTGTCGGCATGGGTCGGACGCTGGCGGAGAAGGTGTGGGACGACCACGTCGTGCGACAGGCCGAAGGCGAGCCCGACCTGCTCTACGTCGACCTGCACCTGCTGCACGAGGTGACGAGCCCTCAGGCGTTCGACGGCCTGCGCCTCTCCGGGCGTCCGCTGCGCCGGCCCGACCTGACGATCGCGACCGAGGACCACAACGTCCCGACGACCGACCTCGGCCGGCCGATCGCCGACCCGGTCTCGCGCACGCAGGTGGAGACGCTGCGGGCCAACTGTGCAGAGTTCGGTGTGCGCCTGCACCCCATGGGTGACCTCGACCAGGGCATCGTGCATGTGATCGGGCCCCAGCTGGGCCTGACGCAGCCGGGCATGACGATCGTGTGCGGCGACTCCCACACCTCCACCCACGGCGCCTTCGGCGCGCTGGCGTTCGGCATCGGCACCAGCGAGGTCGAGCACGTCATGGCCACCCAGACGCTGCCGCTCAAGCCCTTCAAGACCATGGCGATCACCGTCGACGGCACGCTGAAGCCGGGGGTGACCGCCAAGGACGTCATCCTGGCTGTCATCGCGACCATCGGTACCGGCGGTGGGCAGGGCTACGTGCTGGAGTACCGCGGGACGGCGATCCAGGCGCTGAGCATGGAAGCCCGCATGACCATCTGCAACATGTCCATCGAGGCAGGTGCCCGCGCCGGCATGATCGCCCCGGACGAGACGACGTTCGCCTACGTGCAGGGCCGCCCCCACGCCCCGCAGGGCCACGACTGGGACGACGCCGTCGCCTACTGGCGAACGCTGCGCACCGACGACGACGCCACGTTCGACCGAGAGGTCGTGCTCGACGCCGCCGACATCGCGCCGTTCGTCACGTGGGGTACGAACCCCGGTCAGGGCCTGCCGCTCTCGGCGTCGGTTCCCGACCCGGCCGACTTCGCCGACCCGGTCGACCGCAGCGCCGCCGAGCGTGCGCTGGAGTACATGGCTCTCACACCGGGGACTCCGCTTCGCGACATCGCCGTCGACACGGTCTTCCTCGGCTCGTGCACGAACGGGCGCATCGAAGACCTGCGTGCCGCCGCCGCCGTGATCGAGGGCCGCACCGTGGCCGACACCGTCCGGCTTCTCGTGGTGCCCGGCTCGGCTCGAGTGCGGTTGCAGGCCGAGGCGGAGGGGCTGCACCAGGTCTTCCTCGACGCTGGGGCGGAGTGGCGCGGCGCCGGCTGCTCGATGTGCCTCGGGATGAACCCCGACCAGCTCTCGCCCGGCGAGCGCAGCGCGTCGACCTCGAACCGCAACTTCGAGGGCCGCCAGGGCGCCGGCGGCCGCACCCACCTGGTGTCGCCGCTGGTTGCCGCCGCCACGGCGGTCACCGGTCACCTCAGCTCACCTGACGACCTCGCCCCGGTGGCGACCGACACGCTCGTGGGAGCCTGACCATGAACCCCATCACCGTTCACACCGGACGGGCTGCACCGTTGCGGCGCAGCAACGTCGACACCGACCAGATCGTGCCCGCCGTCTACCTCAAACGGGTGACGCGCACCGGCTTCGCCGACGGCTGCTTCGCCGCCTGGCGGCGCGACCCCGACTTCGTGCTGAACCGCGCGGAGCACGCCGGGGTGAGCGTGCTGGTGGCCGGCCCCGACTTCGGCACCGGCTCGTCACGTGAGCACGCGGTCTGGGCCCTGCAGGACTACGGGTTCGCCGTCGTGCTCTCGTCCCGCTTCGCCGACATCTTTCGGGGCAACGCCGGCAAGGCGGGGCTGCTTGCCGCGCAGGTCGACCAGCAGGTCGTCGACAGCCTGTGGGACGTGCTGGACGCCCACCCCGACTACGAGGTGACGGTCGACCTCGCCGAGCGCACGGTCGCCGTGCCGGCAGCGGGCATCGAGGCTGCCTTCGAGATCGACGACTACACCCGGTGGCGGCTCATGGAGGGTCTCGACGACATCGGGCTGACGATGCGCCACACCGACCAGATCGACGCGTACGAGGCGGCGCGGCCGTCCTTCAAGCCGCGTACCCTGCCACGACTCGCCGAAGCAACTGACCATCAGTGATTGCGACACGGCGCGCGATTCCCTAGGTTTCACAGCACGTTCCCAACTCAGCGGCCGGGGAGGCCTGAAGTGAACAGAGCAGAGCTGATCGACGAGATCGCCAAGCGCCTCGACAGCACCAAGAAAGACGCCGAGCGCGCGGTCGACGCGGTGGTCGACGTGATCCAGCGCAGCATCAACGAGGGCGACAAGGTGCGGGTCAAGGGCCTCGGCGTCTTCGAGGCCGTGGAGAAGGCTGCGCGCCAGGTTCGCAACCCGGCCACGGGCGAGACCATCGAGAAGGCTGCCAGCCGAGTGCCGAGGTTTCGGCCGAGCACCGACTTCAAGCAGGTCGTTGAGGGAATCAAAGACTTGCCCAGCATGATCCCGGGTGTGGGCACGGACGCGAAGCCCGCGCCCAAGGCTCCCGCGCCCAAGGCTCCGGCGGCCAAGGCTCCCGCGGCCAAGGCTCCCGCGGCCAAGGCTCCGGCGAAGAAGGCCCCCGCCAAGAAGGCTCCGGCGAAGAAGGCCCCGGCCGCAAAGGCCCCCGCCACGAAGGCCCCCGCAGCCAAGGCGCCGGCCAAGAAGGCTCCGGCGAAGAAGGCGCCCGCGGCCAAGGCCACCGCCACGAAGGCCACCGCCACGGCCCCCGCCAAGAAGGCCCCGGCCAAGAAGGCTCCGGCGAAGAAGGCTCCGGCCAAGAAGGCCGCGGCGACCAAGGCGCCGGCGGCGACGCCGGCCACCCCACCGGCGTCGACTCCGGCTGCGGAGGCGGCGGCATCGAACGACACCGGCTCCGCCGGCAGCTGAGTCACACCCTTCCGCTCACCTCGTCCCAGACCGCCCGCGTCGCGGGTCCCAGTCCGAGGCGAGCGGCGTCCCACAGGTCGACCCAGGTGTCGACGTCGCGGCGCAGCGAGACGATGTCGCGACGTCGCACCTCGATGCACCCGTCGCTGCGGTGCGCTGCCCTCGACCGGCTGCCGAACCGTGGACGTATCGGCTGGCCCGGCCGGGCGGTCAGCATCGTCGTTCCCGTGCCGGCCACGTCGCACACGAACGCGCGGTCGACGGGTGCGCACTCGGCCAGGGCGCGCTCGACCTCGCGCGGCCGTGCGGCCGGCAGGTCGGCCGACACCAGGGCCACCCCGGTGCTCGGGTACCACCTCGAGGCAAGGTCGGCGCCGTGGGCCAGCGCCGGGTTGAGCCCTGCGTCCGGCTCGTCCGCCACGACACGGGCGCCCAGTGCCCGCAGCGCGCGGGCAGCCACCTCGTCGTCGGTGACGACGATGGTCGCGGCGACGCACTCGCTGTGCCGTAGTGCGCGCACGGTGTCGGCTGCCACAGCGAGGGCGATGCGGCGTCGAAGCCCGGCATCCGCGCCCGTGAGCCTGGACTTGGCGAGCTCGGTGCGCTTCACCGGGACCACCGCCGTCCACCGCATGCCTGGGCTCATCGCCGGTGATCCTGCCAGGCGACGCCGCGATACGGCAGGATGCGCCTACCGTCGACGAAAGGCAGGGAGTGAGCGACCGACGTAGCGCGAGGAGCATCACGTACCGGACGTTGGTGGCCGGGTTCAAGCCGCCCATGACCCTCATCACCCGCCGGGACTGGGCCGGAGAAGAGAACCTTCCCCCCGAAGGGGTCGGCTGCGTCGTCGCCGCCAACCACGTGTCCGAGATCGACCCGATGGTCGTGGCGCACTTCTTGAACGACAACGACCGCGTGCCGAGGTTCATGGCCAAGGCGTCGCTCTTCGAGGCCCCGGTCGCCGGCGACCTGCTGCGACACCTCGGGCAGATCCCGGTGTACCGCGACAGCAAGGATGCCGTCGAGTCGCTGCGCGGAGCGTTCGACGCCGTGCGGGGAGGTAGCTGCGTCGTCGTCTACCCGGAGGCCACGCTCACCCGTGACCCGGACATGTGGCCCATGCGCGGCAAGTCCGGTGCCGCACGCATCGCCCTGGAGACGGGGTGCCCGGTGATCCCCCTGGCGCACTGGGGCGCCCAGCGCGTCCTGCCGCCCTACGCGCGCGTCGCTCGCGTCTTCCCGCCAGTGACGGTGACTGTCCGGATGGGACCGCCGGTCGACCTGTCCGGGCTCTCGGGGCCGCGGTCCGCCGCGGCGCTGCGCGAGGCCACCGACCGCGTCATGGCGTCCATCACCGAACTGCTGGAGGGCATCCGCGGCGAGCCGGCTCCGCCACAACGGTTCGACCCGGCGCGCGCCGGGGTAGCGGCCACCGGCAACCCGAGAAAGAGACAGCGCTGACGCACCGCGTCGCGTACGACCGAGCAACGAGGAAGAGGGATGACATGCGGGCAACAGTGATGGGCACCGGTTCGTGGGGCACGGCGTTCGGCATGGTGCTGACCGACGCGGGCACCGACGTGACGATGTGGGGCTACGAGCCGGAGGTCTGTGACCTCATCAACCGCACGCACGAGAACCCCGTCTACCACCCCGGTATCGGGCTGGACGAGAACGTGCGGGCCACGAACGACGCCGCGGACGCGCTGGCCGACGCCGAGATGGTGGTGTTCGCGGTGCCTGCCCAGACGCTGCGGGCCAACCTCGTGGCGTGGAAGGACGTCATCCCGCCCGACGCGCTGCTGGTCAGCCTCATGAAGGGCATCGAGCTGAACACGGCCAAGCGCATGACCCAGGTGATCGGCGAGATGCTGGGCACCCCCGACGAGCAGCTCGTGGCGGTGTCGGGACCGAACCTGGCCCGCGAGATCGCCAAGCGCGAGCCTGCGGCCACGACCGTGGCGTGCACCAACGAGCAGAACGCCATCGCGGTGCAGCACGCCTGCCACACGTTGCGGTTCCGGCCCTACACCAACACCGACGTCGTCGGCACCGAGCTGGGCGGGGCGGTCAAGAACGTCATCGCCCTGGCGACGGGTATCGCTGACGGGCTGGAGTTCGGCGAGAACGCCAAGGCGGCGGTGATCACCCGGGGGCTCGCCGAGACCACCCGGCTCGGGGTCGCGATGGGCGCCTCGCAGGCAACGTTCGCCGGCCTTGCCGGGCTCGGCGACCTGGTCGCCACGTGCATGTCACCGCTCTCGCGCAACCGCACGTTCGGTGAGCGGATGGGCCGCGGGGAGACCGTCGCCGAGATCGCGGCCTCGACGCGTCAGGTGGCCGAGGGCGTGAAGTCGTGCGAGTCGATCCTGGAGATGGCGCGCGCGGCTGACGTTCCCATGCCGATCGTGGCCCACGTCGTGTCGGTCGTGCGCGGCGAGCTGACCCCGATCGACATGATGGACGGGCTGCTGTCGCGCGACGTCACGTCCGAGTAGCCGCTCGCAACGCGGCGTCGAGGTCGTCCCAGAGGTCATCGACGTCCTCGACGCCGACGGACAGGCGCACGAGGTTCTCCGGCACGCTCGCCCGCTCGCTCGGCCAGCGGCGCCGACGTTCCAGCAGCGACTCGACGCCACCGAAGGACGTCGCGTGCACCCAGAGCCGGGTGCCCGACGTCACGGCGTCGGCAGCCTCGGCGCCACCGTGGACCTCGATCGACACGAGCCCGCCGAAGCCCGGGTAGCGCACCCGAGCCACGCAGTCATGGGCGACGAGCCGTCGGGCCAGCTCAGCGGCGTTGGCCTGCGCGCGGTCCATCCGTACCGCGAGCGTTCGCAGGCCGCGCAGCGCCAGCCATGTCTCGAAGGGTCCCGGGATCGCCCCGTGCCGGGTGCGGTGGGCGCGCACCCGCTCGGCCAGCTGGGCGTCACCCGCCGCGACGACGCCCATGAGTACGTCGGAGTGCCCGGACAGGTACTTCGTGGCCGCGTGCACCACGACGTCCGCCCCGTCCGCCAGCGGTGTCATCAGCATCGGAGTGGCGGCGGTCGCGTCGACGGCCACGGGTACGTGAGCCGACCTGGCCCCGGCCACGACCGCCGGCAGGTCGGCGACGTCCAGCAACGGGTTCGTCGGCGTCTCCACCCACAGCAGCGCTGCGCCGTCGCACGCCGCCACCACCGCAGCCGTGTCGCTCATGGGCACCGAGCGGATCTCGCGGCCGGTGGCGGCGATCAGGTCGATCGCGGTGTGGTACCCGTCGCTGGGCACGACCACGGCCGCGTGGGGGTCAGCCGTCTCGGTCAGCACGGCCACCACGGCCGACACCGCTGCCATGCCGGAGGCGAAGGCGACGGCATGCCCGCCCTCCAGCGAGCCCATGGCCTCTTCGAACGCCTCCCACGTCGGGTTGGCGTAGCGGCCGTACCCGCGCTCGCCGCCGGCGACGAACGTCGAGGTGGCCACGACGGGCACCGAGGTCGGGGCGTCGGGGACCGCAGCCGGTCGACCGGCCACCACCGCCCGGGTCGACGGGCGCCACGCTGCGTCGCTCACCGTGGCGATGCTGCCACGCCGATACGCTCGGCGCGATGAGCGCTCGCCCCCGGGTGGCCGTCGTCTTCGGCGGCAGGTCTCCCGAGCACCCGATCTCGTGCCTGACCGCCGGCACCGTCATGACTGTCCTCGACCGCGAGCGCTACGACGTCGTGGCTGTGGGCGTGACGCGCGCGGGCCGGTGGGTCGTGGGCAGCGACCCGCAGGACATGGCCCCCCTCGGTGCTGACGGCCTGCCCGAAGTCACCCCCACCGACGCTCACGAGACCACCCCGCCCGGACAGCCGCCCGCGCTGCTCAGCGAGGTCGACGTGGTGGTTCCGCTGCTGCACGGCGCCTACGGCGAGGACGGCACCGTCCAGGGCCTGCTGGAGGTCGCCGACGTGCGCTACGTCGGCTCCGGGGTGCTCGCCAGCGCGGTCGCCATGGACAAGGCAGTGATGAAGACCCTGCTGGCTGCAGCAGGTGTACCGGTGTGCCGGTGGGTCACCCTCACCCTGGCCCGGTGGGCCGCCGACCCGGCGGCGGTGACCTCCGAGGTCGGCGCCCTCGGGTGGCCGGTCTTCGTCAAGCCGGCTCGGGCCGGGTCGAGCTTCGGCATCACGAAGGTCACCTCGCCGGACGGCCTGGCTGCCGCGATCGCCCACGCCGGGGAGTTCGACCCCAAGATCGTGGTGGAGGAGGCAGTCGTGGGCCGCGAGGTCGAGTGCGGCGTGCTCGACGACCCGGACGGCGGGCCGCCGCAGGTGAGCGTGCTCGGCGAGGTACTGGTCGGCGGCGACCACGAGTTCTACGACTTCGAGGCCAAGTACACCGACGGGGACGCGCTCACGCTGGTGATCCCGGCCGACGTCGACAGCGACGTCCTCAGGCAGCTCAAGCATCTCGCCCCGGCCGCCTTCGCCGCGCTGAGCTGCGAAGGACTGGCGCGGGTCGACTTCTTTCTCACCGAGGACGGCCGGTTGGTGCTCAACGAGGTGAACACGATGCCCGGGTTCACCCCGTCCTCGATGTTCCCGCGACTGTGGGCCGCGTCCGGGATCGACTACGCCGGGCTCGTCGACCGGTTGGTCACCACGGCGCTGCGTCGGCCGTTGGGCCTGCGTTAGGCCGGCGGGACGGTGCCGAGCACGGCGGGGGCGAGGTCGACCAGGGTCTCGCCCTCCGGGGCGTAGTCGGCGGGCACGGCGAGCTCGACGACCGCCACCCGGTCCGCGGTGTAGAAGAAGGTTCCCCCCTCGCCCGGGACGGCCCGCCAGCCGACTCCCGCGACGTCGAGCACGGCGAGGGTCGGGTCGACACCGGTCGGCTCGCCGACTCCGCAGCGCAGGATGATCGGCGGCTGACCCCAGGCCGCCACGCCCGGCGAGGCGGGGGAGACGTCGCGGCGCACGGCGTCGTCCACGACCTCCGGCAGCGCCGCCACCAGGTCGGCGCACACCTGCGCCGTGCCCGGCTCGGTCTCGTGCTCGGCGACCTCGACGGCGCCGAAGCCGCACCCGGCGCCCGTCAGCGCCATGGCCGCGACGCCGGCGGCGGCTCTACAGGTGGACGACAGGGCAGGTCAGGGTTCGGGTGATGCCGGGCACGGTCTGCACGTTGGCCACCACCAGCTTGCCCAGCTCGTCGACGTCACGGGCCTCGGCGCGAACGATCACGTCGTAGGGACCCGTCACGTCCTCGGCCAGCGCGATGCCGGTGAGCCCGGAGATCGTGCGGGCCACCTCAGCAGCCTTGCCGACCTCGGTCTGGATGAGGATGTAGGCCTGCACGGTCACGTCGGCTCCCGGTCGTAGAAGGGCTTGCTGTGCGCGTTCGTCACCCTACTCGCAGCGCCTAGGGTGTCGAGGCGTGGCGGCTGATGAGCGACTGAGCGACGTCGGTGAGTTCGGGTTCCTGGCGCGCATGCTGCCGACGCTGCCGCAGGGACCCGAGGTCGCGCTCGGCCCCGGCGACGACGCGGCTGTGCTCGACCTGGGCGGCGCTCGGGTCGTGGTGTGCACCGACGTGCTCGTCGAGGGCTCCCACTTTCGCCTCGACTGGACCGGTGGCCACGAGGTGGGGCGCAAGGCCGCCGCGGTCAACATGGCAGACGTCGCAGCCATGGGTGCACGAACGGTCGCGCTGCTCGCCGGGGTCGCGGCTCCGGGCGATCTCGACGCCGCCTGGCTGACGGCGCTGGCGCAGGGGCTGGCTGAGGAGTCCGGACGCGTCGGTGCGAGCGTCGTCGGCGGCGACATCGTCGCCGGCGAGCACGTCGGGGTCACCGTCACCGCTGTCGGCGTGCTGGACGGGCCGCTGGTCACCAGGGCTGGGGCGCTGCCCGGCGACACTGTCGCGGTGTGCGGGCGGCTCGGCTACGCCGCGGCGGGTCTGGCGGTGCTGCAACGCGGCTTCCGCTCCCCGCGCGCGCTCGTCGACGCCCAGCGCTGCCCCGACCCGCCCTACGCCGCGGGGCCGGCGGCTGCCGCGCTCGGCGCGCACGCCATGATCGACGTCAGCGACGGGCTGCTCGCCGACCTGGGCCACGTCGCACGCCAGTCCGACGTCGGCGTGCGGATCGACCCCGACCTCGTCCCGGTCGCCGACCAGCTCGAGCAGATGGCGCGCGGGTTGGGGGTCGACGTGCGCTCGTGGGTGTTCGGCGGGGGAGAGGACCACGCGTTGGTCGCGTGCTTCCCACCCGCAGTGGCGCTCCCACCGGACTGGACGTCCATCGGGACGGTCGTGCAGGGCTCCGGTGTTCAGGTGGAGCGCTGGGAAGCCATGCCCGACGGGCTCAGCGGCACCGACGGGGGCTTCGACCACTTCGCCCGGTGACGGGCGCTGCGCCGACTAGCGCGAGACCTTGCCCGCCTTGATGCACGACGTGCAGGCGTTGACCCGCTTGGGCGAGCCGTTGACCGTCGCACGCACCTGCTGGATGTTCGGGTTCCAACGGCGGCGAGTACGCCGGTGCGAGTGAGAGATCGAGTTGCCGAAACCCGGCCCCTTGCCGCAGATGTCGCAGGTGGCAGGCACAGCCGTACTCCTTCGTCACAGTGTCTGGAAGAACAGTCGGGAGACTGGGGGTGAGAACGTCCCGCTCGAAGGTGGGCTCGAACCTACGAAAGGATACGGCGAGGCGGAGTGTGCGCAAAACCGGGGCTGCCCGCGCCGGGTGGATAGGCTGCCGCGCGTGCACTCCGAGCAGGTCGACGCCGGCATCGTGCGGCGGTGGCTGCTCCAGGCGCGTACCGCGCTGGGCAGCTCCCGCGAGGAGATCGACGCCCTCAACGTCTTCCCCGTCCCCGACGGCGACACCGGGACGAACATGTACCTGACGCTCGACAGCGCGGTGCGCGGAGTCGGTGACGTGACCGACGACTCGCTGGCCGAGGTGCTGGGCGGGGCGGCCCGCGGGGCGTTCCTCGGGGCGCGCGGCAACTCCGGCGTCATCTTCAGCCAGATGTTCCGTGGGGTGGCGAGCGTGTTCGACCGCGAGGCCGACACCGTGCCCGGGGGCCGGCTGTTCGCCGACGCCCTGCTCGCCGGGGCCAGGGCGGGGTACGAGGCGGTGGTCGAGCCGGTCGAGGGGACGATGCTGACGGTCTTCCGGGTGGCAGCCGACGCGGCGTCCGCCGTCGCCGACGAGGGCGCGTCGCTGGCTCGCGTCGTGCGCACGACCGTCACCGCCGCCGACGAGGCCGTGATGGCTACCCGTGAGCAGAATGAGAAGCTGCGCCGGGCAGGTGTCGTGGACGCCGGGGGGCGTGGCATCGCGGTGATCTTCGCGGCCATGGACACGGCCATGACCGGCCGCCCGATGAGCCGGCCCACGGGGCTGCGGGTGCCCGTCGACGCGGGCATGCCCGAGATCCGCCCAGGAGAAGACCTCGTCGCCGGCGGGCCGGCGTACGAGGTGATGTACCTGCTGGAGGCCCCCGACGAGAAGGTGCCGGCGCTGCGCGACGAGCTCGCGGCCCTCGGCGACTCGTTGCTGGTGGTCGGGGGCGACGGCCTGTGGAACGTCCACGTCCATGTCGACGACGTCGGCGCGGCGGTCGAGCGTGGCGTCGAGGCCGGCCGACCCTTCCGCATCCGGGTGACCCACTTCGCCGACCAGGTGAGCGCTGAGCCTCGCCACCTGCGCACCGGGCGAGCCGTCGTCGCCGGTGTGGCCGGACCGGGCCTGCACGACCTGTTCACGTCCGTGGGTGCCACGACCGTGTCCGCAGCATCCGGGGCCCTGGCATCGACCCAGGAGGTGCTCGAGGCGCTGCTGGCCGCCAACGTCGCCGAGGCCGTGGTGCTGCCGAACCATCGCGAGCTCATCCCGTCCGCCCAGGCTGCGGCACACGAGGCGGGCGAGCACGGCATCCACGTGGCCGTCATCCCGTCGCGTACCCAGGTGCAGGGCGTGGCCGCGCTCGCCGTGCACCAGGCCGACCATCCCTTCGACGCCGACGTCGTCGCGATGACGACGGCGGCCGGGCACTGCCGCGACGGCGCCGTCACCATCGCTGCCAAGCGGGCCATGACCACGGCTGGCATCTGCCAGCCCGGCGACGTGCTCGGCGTGGTGAACGGCGACTTCGTCGAGATCGGCGACGACCCCCTCACCGTCGCCGCCGCGGTTCTCGCCCGCATGCTGGCCATCGGCGGCGAGCTGGTGACGATCATCACGGGCGAGAACGCTCCCGACGGTCTCGCCGACGCGGTCGTGCAACGGCTGGCCGACTCCCACCCCGAGGCCGACTGCCTCTGCTACGACGGGGGGCAGACGCGCTACCTGCTGCTGCTCGGCGTTGAGTGAGCCTGCTGGCGACACCGCTGACCGGCGTGCTGGACGCGCGGACAGCCAAGGCGCTGGCCGGGCTCGACCTGCACACGGTCGGTGACCTGCTGTGGCACGTGCCGAGGCGATACGCCTCGCGCGGCGAGCTCACCGACCTGGCGGCGCTGGCGCCCGACGAGCAGGTGACGGTTCTGGCCAGGGTCGACTCGGTGACCACCCGACCGATGCGCCAGCGCCGCGGTCAGGTGATGGAGGTGGTCGTCACCGACGGCCGCGACCGGCTGCGCCTGACGTTCTTCAGCACCCGGGGCCCGCAGCGCCAGCTCGCCGAGGGCCGGGTCGGCCTGTTCGCCGGGACGGTCAACACCTACCGGGGCACCAGGCAGCTGGTGCACCCCGACTTCTTGCTGCTGGACTCCAGCACCGACCCGGACACCGCCGAGGCCGCGCTGCAGTTCGCCGGTGACCTGATCCCCGTCTACCCGGCCACGCGGGCGATGTCGTCGTGGCGCCTGGCGAAGGCCGTGGCGACTGTGCTGGGTCCGCTGACGTCGCTGCCCGACCCGGTGCCCGAGAGCGTCGCGGCCACCCGTGGGCTGATGGGCCGGCTCGAGGCGTTGCGGGCGGTGCACGACCCGACCGACCGGGCGGTGCTGGCCGCCGGGCTGCGCCGGCTGCGCTACGAGGAGGCGTTCGTGCTGCAGGTCGAGCTCGCCCGGCGGCGGGGGGCCGCGGCGGCGATGCCGGCCACGCCGCGCCGCGAGGCCGAGGGGGGCCTGCTGGCTGCCTTCGACCGCCGACGGCCGTTCGCGCTCACGGCGGCACAGGTCGAGGTGGGGGGCCAGATCGCCGCCGAGCTGGCGCGCGAGCACCCCATGCACCGGTTGCTGCACGGCGACGTCGGCTCCGGCAAGACGGTGGTGGCCCTGCGGGCCATGCTGGCGGTCGTCGACGCGGGCGGTCAGGCGGCGCTGCTGGCCCCCACCGAGGTTCTCGCCCAGCAGCACGACCGGTCGCTGCGCGCCATGCTCGGTCCGCTCGCCGATGCCGGCATGCTGGGGGGAGCGGACGTGTCGACCCGCGTCGTGCTGCTCACCGGGTCGACCCCGGCGGCGCAACGGCGCCAGCGCCTGCTCGACCTGGCATCGGGCACCGCCGGCATCGTCGTCGGCACCCATGCCCTGCTCTCCGAGCACGTCCAGTTCTTCGACCTCGGCCTCGTCGTCGTGGACGAGCAGCACCGCTTCGGTGTCGAGCAGCGTGCCGTGCTGGCCGAACGCGCCCCGAGCGACGCACGTCCGCACGTGCTGGTGCTCACGGCGACGCCGATCCCGCGCACCATCGCCATGACCGTGTTCGGCGACCTCGACGTGTCGGTGCTCGGCGAGCTGCCGCCGGGGCGCTCGCCGGTGGCGACGCACGTCGTGCCCGTCGACGACAAGCCGCACTACCTCGACCGGGCCTGGCAGCGCGTGCGCGAAGAGGTGGACGCCGGCAACCGGGCGTTCGTCGTGTGCCCTCGCATCGGCAACGAGAGCGAGCCCGGCGAGGGTCCGTCGGTGCTGGAGACGGCGCCCATGCTGCGCGACGGTCCGCTGGCCGGCATCGACGTCGGCGTCGTGCACGGGCGGATGGCCGCGGAGGAGAAGGACGCCGCCATGGCTGCATTCGCCGACGGCACCACGCCGGTGCTCGTCGCCACCACCGTCGTCGAGGTCGGCGTGGACGTGCCCGAGGCCAGCGTGATGGTCGTCATGGACGCCGACCGGTTCGGCGTCGCCCAGCTGCACCAGCTGCGCGGACGGGTCGGACGTGGGGCGGCAGCCTCGGTGTGCCTGCTCGTGACCCGAGCCCCGGACGGGTCGCCGGCGCGGGAGCGGCTCGCCGCGGTCGCCGCGACCACCGACGGGTTCGCGCTGGCCGAGCTCGACCTCAGCCAGCGTCGCGAGGGGGACCTTCTCGGGGTCGCCCAGTCCGGGCGACGCTCCAGCCTGCGCCTCCTCTCGTTGCAGCGTGACGTCGACCTGATCGTCGACGCCCGCGCCGACGCCGCCCTGCTCGTGGACGCCGACCCCGACCTGGCAGGTCAGCACGACCTGGCCGCCGAGGTCGACCGGATGACCGCCGAGCGCGGCGACTACCTGGAGCGGGCATGAGGCGCGCCGGAGCTGCGGCGTGACCCGGGTGGTGGCCGGGCGCGCCGGGGGCCGGCGCCTGGTGGTGCCCGACGGGGAGGCGACTCGGCCCACGTCCGACCGGGTACGCGAGGCGATGTTCTCGACCCTCACCTCCGAGCTCGGCTCCTTGGACGGACTCGTCGTGCTCGACCTCTTCGCCGGCAGCGGTGCGCTCGGGCTGGAAGCCCTGTCGAGGGGCGCGGCCCGCGCCACCTTCGTCGAGCGCGACCGGCGCGCGCTCGCGGCGCTGCGCCGCAACGTCGCCACGACCGGGCTCGGCGAGGTCGAGATCCGTGGCACCGACGTGGAGCGGGCGCTGCGCACCCCGCCCGCCGGCGGTGCGTACCCGCGGGTCGACCTGGTGCTCGCCGACCCGCCCTACGCGTTCTCGTCGGACTCGCTGGCTCAGGTGCTGCGGGCGCTCGTCGACAACGGCTGGCTGGCCGACGACGCCCTGCTGGTCGTGGAGCGCTCCGCACGCGAGCACCCGCCGTCCTGGCCGGACGACCTGACCGTTCTTGCCTCGCGCCGCTACTCCGAGACTCTGCTCTGGTACCTTCGCTGGTCAGTTGATCAAGCCCTGTCGGACGGCTGAGGGAGCCCCGTGAGTCGCTGCGCCTGTCCGGGCTCGTTCGACCCGGTGACCAACGGCCACCTCGACGTGCTCGAGCGGGCGAGCCTGATCTTCGACGAGGTCGTGGTCGCCGTGCTGGTCAACCGGTCGAAGAACGGCCTCTTCACCGTGGACGAGCGCATCGAGCTGCTGGGCGAGGCCACCGGGCACCTGCCGAACATTCGTGTCAGCTCGTTCCACGGGCTGCTCGTCGACTTCTGCGAGCGGGAGAACATCCCTGTCGTCGTGAAGGGCCTGCGTGCGGTGACCGACTTCGACTACGAGCTGCAGATGGCACAGATGAACCACCGCCTCTCCGGCCTGGACACGCTCTTCGTCGCGACCAACCCGGAGCACTCCTACCTCTCGTCGAGCCTGGTGCGCGACGTGGCGATGTTCGGTGGCGACGTGAGCGCCCTCGTGCCGCCGGTCGTGTCGACCCGCCTCGTGGAGAAGCTGCCGTCGCAGCAAGGCTGAGATTTCGCGGCCACGACTCCTCCCGGGTATCCTCGCCGGGTTCGGCCTGCGTCGAGCGGCGTCCAACCGGCGCCACGACCAACCCCGACCGACCCCACTGCCATGACGACACACAGCTCCCACGCGCCCTTCATGCTCGACACCCACGAGCTGGGCCGCCGCCCCGGGACCTCGCTGCGGGTGCGCCGGACGCTGCCCGCACCCGCCGACCTGGTGGTGGGTCTGGCCGCCGTGCCTGCCGACGCGGAGCTGGACTGCGACATCCTGCTCGAGGCGGTGATGGAAGGTGTGTACGTCTCGCTGCGCACCAGCGTCCCGGTCACCGGGGAGTGCGCCCGGTGCCTCGACCCGGTCTCGCTCCAGGTCGACATCGACACCCACGAGCTGGTGGCCTACCCGGCCGACGACCTCGACGACGACTCGCTCGTCATGCAGGGCGACCTGCTCGACCTCGAGCCGGTGCTGCGCGACGCCATCGGCCTGGCCCTTCCCGCCACGCTGCTGTGCCGCGACGACTGCCCGGGCCTGTGCCCCGAGTGCGGCACCAAGCTGGCCGACGACCCGGCGCACGCCCACAACGACCCCGTCGACCCCCGGTGGGCTGCGCTGAGCAGCCTGGCCGCCGACGGTTCTTCGACGTCCGACGACCTACCCGAGGAGCAGTAACCATGGCCGTCCCGAAGCGCAAGATGTCGCGCAGCAACACCCGCAGCCGCCGCTCGGCATGGAAGGCCCAGCTGCCCCAGGTGCAGAAGAAGGTCGTCAACGGCCGCGTCACCTGGGTGGTCCCGCACCGCGCTGCCGTCGTGACCGACTCCCAGGGCACGGAGCTGTTCCGCGAGTACAACAACCGCCGGGTCGCCGACGCCTGATCGACCGGTGACGCCCGAGCACGCCTCGCCCGACCTGGGGCCGCTGGTCGCGAGTCTCGGCGTGGGCCTGACGCCCTCGCTGCTGGAGCTGGCGCTCACGCACCGCTCCTACGCCTTCGAGCACGGCGGGCTTCCCACGAACGAGCGCCTGGAGTTTCTCGGCGACTCCGTCCTTGGGCTGGCCGTCACCGACGCCCTGTACCGGCGCAACCCGACGCACGCCGAGGGGCGCCTGGCCAAGAGCCGTTCCGGCGTGGTCAGCGCGGTGGCGCTCGCCGAGGTCGCCCGCGAGATCGGTCTCGGGGCCTACCTGCGCCTGGGCAACGGCGAAGAGCTCACCGGCGGGCGCGACAAGGCGTCGATCCTCGCCGACTCCATGGAGGCCGTGATCGGGGCGGTCTACCTGGAGCACGGGTTCGCCACCGCGGCGTCGCTGGTGATGCGGCTGGTGGCCGGACGGCTGGACGAGGCCGCCGACAGCAACGCCGGCACCGACTGGAAGACGTGCCTGCAGGAGTACCTGGCCGCACGCCACGAGCCCGCACCGCAGTACCGGGTGAGCGGCACCGGTCCGGACCACGCTCGCGAGTACACGGCCGAGGTGGCGCTTGAGTCCACGACGCTGGGTACCGGGCACGGCCGCAGCAAGAAGCAGGCCGAGCAGAACGCCGCCGAGATCGCCTGCCGGGCGATGCGGGCCACCGCGGCCGACGCGCGGGCAGTCGCCGAGGTCGGCGCCCGCGCCGACGATGCCTGAGCTGCCCGAGGTCGAGACCGTCCGTCGTGGCCTGGCCGCCTACGTGCCGGGCCGCGCGATCCGGTCGGTCACCGTGCTCAACGACCGGGCCGTGCGACGCCACGTCGCCGGGCCGGCCGACTTCAGCGCCCGGCTGGCCGGACGTCGCGTCACCGACGTCGCGCGGCGTGGCAAGTACGTGTGGTTCGTCCTCGACGACGGGTCGTTCGTGCTCGGCCACCTCGGCATGAGCGGCCAGCTGCTGCTGCCCGACCCCGCGCTGCCGGACTCACCGCACCTGCGGGTGCGGATGACGTTCACCCACCCCGAACCCGACCGCGACGCGCCGGCCGCCGACGGCGGGCCGCTGCGCGAGCTGCACTTCGTCGACCAGCGCACCTTCGGGGGGCTGCTGGTGTGCGACACCGGCGTGGAGCGCCACGGTGTCGTGGTGCCCACGCCGATCGCGCACATCGCCGCGGACCCGCTCGAGCCCGGCTTCGACGACGACGCGTTCGTGCGCCGCCTGCGGTCGCGGCACACCGGGGTCAAGCGCGCACTTCTCGACCAGTCGCTGGTCTCCGGCATCGGCAACATCTACGCCGACGAGGCGTTGTGGCGGGCCAGGCTGCACTACGACCGCCCCACCGCGACGCTGCGCCGGGCTGCGGTGCACGACCTTCTGGGCTGCGTGCGCGAGGTGCTCGGGCAGGCCGTCCGGGCCGGCGGCACGAGCTTCGACTCCCTGTATGTCGACGTGAACGGTCAGTCGGGCTGGTTCGCCCGCGACCTCGACGCCTACGGCCGGGCCGGGCAGCCGTGCCGCCGCTGCCAGACGCCCATCCGCCGCGACCACTTCATGAACCGCTCGTCCTACAGTTGTCCCCGATGTCAACGCCGTCCGCGCACGACGAGGTCCGTGCCGTAGCCCTGGTGTCCGGTCGCGTCCAGATGGTCGGGTTTCGATGGTGGGTGCGGCAGCAGGCGCACGACCTCGGCCTGGCCGGCAGCGCCGTCAACCTGAGCGACGGACGCGTCGAGGTGGTCGCCGAGGGGGAGCGGACGGCAGTCGACACGCTCCTCGTGGCGCTGCGAGACGGCCCGCCCTCGGCGCAGGTGAGCGACGTGGCGACGCGCTGGGAGGCACCCAGTGGCGCCAGTGGCTTTCGCCTCGGCTGACGCCCGGCGCGCGCCCGACGCATGTTGACCCGGGGGGCGTCGCGGTGGGACCATGACCCCACTACCACCTCTTCGGCGAGCCCGCTCGGCTCGCGGGTGAACCGTGACTGTTGGAGGCGTGAGACGTGGCCAAGGCACTCGTCGGCCATTTCGTTGCTCCGGACCCGATCGCCGCGGCCCAGGTGCGCGCGTTGACGCATCGCGTGGCCGAGCTGCAGGCCCGGGTGCTGGTGCTGGAGGCAGAGCTGGCGGCAGCCGTCGCCGACGACGCCGGTCTCGAGCCGGTCGACGTCGGCGAGCCTGCGCTGGTCTAACCCCCGCGCGTCGCCCTCCCGTCGGCGACCGGCGCCGATAGTCTGCCGCGACCAGCGGCATCACGCCGGCCAGCGACTTCGGGAGCCCGTCCGTGCATCTGAAGACCCTGACCCTGCGGGGCTTCAAGTCGTTCGCCTCGGCCACGACCCTGCAGTTCGAGCCGGGCATCACCTGCGTCGTCGGCCCCAACGGCTCGGGCAAGTCGAACGTGGTCGACGCCCTCGCCTGGGTCATGGGGGAGCAGGGTGCCAAGAGCCTGCGCGGCGGCGCCATGTCCGACGTCATCTTCGCCGGCACGCCGGGACGCCCGGCGCTCGGTCGCGCCGAGGTCGTGCTCACGATCGACAACGCCGACCGGGCGCTGCCCACCGACGCCGCCGAGGTGACGATCAGCCGCACGCTGTTTCGCAACGGCTCGTCGGAGTACGCGATCAACGCGCAGCCGTGCCGCCTGCTCGACGTGACCGAGCTGCTGGCCGACTCCGGCATCGGGCGCGAGATGCACGTGATCGTGGGCCAGGGCCAGCTCGACACGGTGCTGCACGCCACGCCCGAGGTGCGCCGTGGCCTCGTCGAGGAGGCCGCCGGCGTCCTCAAGCACCGCAAGCGCAAGGAGAAGGCGCTGCGCAAGCTCGACTCGACCGCAGCGAACATGGCTCGGCTGTCCGACCTCACCGCCGAGCTGCGCCGTCAGCTCACGCCGCTGGCGCGCCAGGCCGAGGCCGCCCGGCGCGCCGCCGGTGTGGCCGCGCAGGTGCGCGACGCGAGGCTGCGCCTGCTCGCCGACGACCTCGTCCGGCTCGACGCCGAGCTGGCCCGCGACGCGACCTTGCGCACCGAGCTTCTGGAGCGGCGCGCGTCGATCGAGGCGTCGCTCGCCGCGCTGACCGACGCGCTGGCGCAGATCGACGCGGGCGAGCGGGAGCAGTCCGCACAGACCAGCGCCCAGGCCGGCTTGGTCACCGAGCTGGCCGCGCTGCGTGAACGGGTCGAGGGCACGCTGGCGCTCTCGCTCGACCGGTCACGACGGTTGCTGGCTCCGCCCGACCTCGCAGCCGGCCCTGACCCCGACGCCGTGGATGCCGAAGCAGCCGCGGCGCAGGCCGAGGTGGACGAGCTCGCCGCGGTGGTCGAGGCAGCCGGCGTCGCACTGTCCGCCGCCGTTGCCGCCCGGGAGTCGGCCGAGCAGGAGCACGCGGGCGCCGAACGCCTCGCCGCCGACCGCCGTCGGGAGCAGAGCGACCGGCGCGACGCGGTCGCGCGTCTGGAGTCCACCCTGGAAGGCGTGCGCAGCTCGTTGGCCGCAAGCCGCGACGAGGCCGGACGGGTCGAGGCGGCTCGCGCCGAGGCGACGGCGCGGGCGCAGCAGGCTCGCCGTGACTTCCAGGGCCTCGAGGCCGGTGTGGGTGGGCTCTCGTCCGGTGAGCACGACCTCGATGCGGAGCACGCCGCCGCCGAGGCGGCAGTCGATGCCGCCGCTGAGCAGGTGCGCACAGCCGCGGAGGCCGAGCGACGCGCCGAGCGCGAGCGCGCCGCCGCCGGCAGCCGCATCGAGGCCTTGTCGTTGGCGCTGGGCCGCCCGGACGCCACGGGCGCACTGCTCGCCGACCCGGGCACGGCATCCGTGCTGCGCGGCACTCTGGCCGCCGCTCTGTCCATCGAGCCGGGCGCGGAGACGGCGATCGCCGCCGCCCTCGGCGAGGTTGCCGACGCGGCCGTCGTCGACGGTGTCGCCGGTGCCGCTGACCTGCTGGCCGGGGCTGCCTCGGCACAGCTGGGCCGTGCGGTGCTCGTGGTCGCCCATGGCGGCGCCGACCAACCGGTGCCCACCGCTCTCGACCCCGCCTGGCCGGTGCTGCCGACCGGGCTGCGCTACCTCGTGCAGGCGATCGCGGCGCCGCAGGGCCTGCACGAGTCGCTGTGCGCCACGGTCGGGCCCGCGGTGATGGTCGCCGACCTGGCTCAGGCCCGCGCCGTGGTCGGCGAGGTGCCCGGCGTCGTCGCGGTGACGTCGGACGGCACGCTGCTGGCCCGCCACGTCGCGCTGGGGGGCCCTGCGGGTGGGTCGAGGGTTGAGCTGCAGGCCGAGCTCGACCAGGCCAGAGACCGGCTCGTGCAGGCCGAGCAGGCCGGCGACCAGGCCCGCTTCGCCCGCTCCCGGCACGAGTCGACGCTGGCCGAGCACACCGCGCGACTCGACGCGGCCCTGGCCGCTCTGCACGAGTCCGACGCCGAGCTCGCCGCCGTGGCCGAGCGCCTGGCCCAGCTCGGCCACGAGATGCGCTCGGCCGAGGCTGAGGCAGAACGCCTCGCCCGAAGCGCCGAGGCCGTCCAGCAACGGATCACCGACGACACCGAGCGCCTGGCCGCCATGCAGCAGCGGTGGGAGAAGGCGCGCGAGGCACTCGCCGAGGCGACGCCCACCGACGAGCCGAGCCCTGGCATGGCGGTCGGAGCGGACGGAGCACTCGCCGGCCTGGCCGACCGGGCGCGGCACGCCCGGCAGGACGAGGTGCAGGCACGGCTCGAGCTGCGAACAGGTGAGGAGCGGCTGCGCACGGCCCGTGCCCGCCACGAGGCCCTGACCCGACAGGCGCGCACCATCCGCGCCGAACGTGCGAGCGCGCTGGCCCGGCACCGGCGGGCTGCCCGGCAGGCTGTCGTCGCGGCCTGGGTGGCCGCCCGCGCGCACGAGCTCGCCACGACGGTCGCTGCGGCCCTGGAGCAGGCCCGTGTCGAGCGGGACCGCGTCGACGCCGCGGCGGCCGAGCGCCGGGCACAGCAACGAACGCTGAGCGCCCAGGCCGCCGGGCTGCGCGACGAGCTGCAAGGAGTGGTCGACGCCCTGCACCGCGACGAGGTCGCGCTGGCCGAGCTTCGCCTCAAGGTGACGGCGACCCACGAACGTGCCGTGGGGGACTGGGGTGTCGACCCGCAGTCGCTGGTGGACGAGTACGGCCCGCACCTGCCGGTTCCCGCCGGTGACCCGGACGCGCCGCCCGTGGCCTACGACCGTGAGCAGCAGCTTCTGCGGGCGGAGAAGGCCGAGCGCGCCCTGGCCCGGCTCGGCCGCATCAACCCCTTGGCCTTGGAGGAGCACGCCGCCGCCGAGGAGCGGCTGGTCTACCTCACCGGCCAGGTCGACGACCTGCAGAGCACTCGCCGCGACCTGCTCGCCATCGTGCGCGAGGTGGACGACCGGGTCGAGACCGTCTTCGCCGAGGCCTTCGCCGACACCGCGCGGGAGTTCGAAGGCGTGTTCTCCCGGCTCTTCCCGGGCGGGGAGGGGCGCCTGGTGCTCACGGCACCGGACGACCTGCTGACCACGGGCATCGAGGTCGAGGCACGGCCGGCGGGCAAGCGGGTGAAGCGGCTGTCGCTGCTCTCCGGCGGTGAGCGGTCACTCGTCGCGGTCGCCTTCTTGGTCGCGTTGTTCCGGGCGAGGCCCAGCCCCTTCTACGTCCTCGACGAGGTCGAGGCGGCACTGGACGACGTGAACCTGGGCCGCCTGCTCGACCTGTACGAGGAGCTGCGCGAGACCAGCCAGCTTCTGGTGGTGACCCACCAGAAGCGCACGATGGAGATCGCCGACGCGCTCTACGGGGTGTCGATGCGTGCCGACGGCATCTCTGCCGTCATCAGCCAGCGGCTGCGGGAGCCCGAAGCCGTATAATTCGGGCATCTCGCTATCCTCGGTGCTGCACTGCGTCACGATCTGGCAACGACTCCGCGTGTCACATCTGTCCCAAGTAGCACAGCCGTCCCAGGGGTCACATGCTTAGAGTCATGGATGTCGTCGCCTTCTTCCTCGCGTTGCTCGTGCTGGTCGGCGTCGCCGCGGCGGTGCTGGTGTACGTCGCGTACCCCCACCGGGGGCGCGAGCCGCGCCACGCGCGCTGGGCCGCTGACCTGGTGAACCGGGTCGCTGCGCCCGTCCAGGTGCACGACGACGTCCACACGCGGGCCCTGCTCGCCGACCCCGACGCCGACGTCGACATGGCCGAGCGCTTTCGTCGTGTCGAGCGCGTCGTGACCGTCGGCATCGCCGGTCGCCCCGGCACCTGAGCGCCCCGGGCGGGCCGCCCGAGGCAGCGGCCGGGGCGCGACTCGACCATGCCGACGGGCTCTACGCCGCCGACTCCGACGACCGGTCCGGCGAGTCGTGGGCGTACCTGGCCGTCGGCCCGTGGCGTGACCGTGACGAGTACCGCGCGTGGGTGGCGTCGGTTCAGCAGGGGCGAGACCCGTTGTTCTTCGCCGCCGTCGACGCTTCGACGGTGCCCCGGCGGGAGTTCGACGGCGGCGACAGAAGCGCTCTTCCTCATGCTGAGCCGGGCATGGCTCGCGCCCGACAACGTCGGCGCCGACGGCAGGCAACGAAACGTCCTGCAGGCAAGAGATTTCCGGCGATCGGGGGCCTGCGGACCGACAGCCGGTCGTGACGCGATTCGAACCGCGTCAGAAGGACCTTTGCCCCCCGGATTCTGGTCTCCGGGCTAGCACGTCCCTGTCCGCCTCGTCCCTAATGTGAGGGCCGCAGCGGGCGCGTCCAGGGCGGGCGTGCCCTTGGGTGTGACCAGAGAGGCCAGGCGGCGATGGAAGCCCTAGACCTAGCGCGGTGGCAGTTCGGCATCACGACCGTCTACCACTTCTTCTTCGTGCCGATCACGATCGGTCTCTCGTTCCTGGTGGCCGGCCTGCAGACGGCCTGGTACCGCACCGGCAACGAGGAGTGGCTGCGCCTGACGAAGTTCTTCGGCAAGCTCTTTCTCATCAACTTCGCCATGGGCGTGGTCACCGGCATCGTGCAGGAGTTCCAGTTCGGCATGAACTGGTCCACCTACAGCCGCTTCGTCGGCGACATCTTCGGTGCGCCCCTGGCCATCGAGGGCCTCGCTGCGTTCTTCTTGGAGTCGACGTTCCTCGGCTTGTGGATCTTCGGCTGGGGCCGGCTGAGCCGCGGGCTGCACCTGGCCACGATCTGGCTCGCCGCCATCGGCACGTTGCTGTCGGCCTACTTCATCCTGGCGGCCAACTCCTGGATGCAGAACCCCGTCGGATACGAGTTCAACCCCGACACCGGGCGGGCCGAGCTGACCAACTTCGCCGACGTGCTGCTGAACCGTGTCACCTTGGTGACCTTCCCGCACACGATCACGGCGGCCTTCATGACCGCAGGCGGGTTCATGGCCGGTATCGCGATATGGCGGATGGCGCGGCGTCCCGACATCGACCGCGCCACCTACAAGAAGGCGGCCAAGGTCGGCGCCATCACGCTGCTCATCGCGGGGGCCGGGGTGGTCGTGACCGGCGACGTCCAGGCCAAGGTCATGACCGAGGTGCAGCCGATGAAGATGGCCGCAGCCGAGGCCTGGTACGAGACCGGGGCGCCGGCCGACTTCTCCGTCCTCAGTGTCGGCTCGTTGGACGGCTCGGAGGCCACCGAGATCATCGCGATCCCCGGTCTGCTGTCGTTCCTCGCCACCGGTAGCTGGGACGCCGAGGTGCAAGGCATCAACGACCTTCAGGCCGAGTACGAAGAGCGCTTCGGTGACATCGTCCCGGGGCAGGACTTCGTGCCCAACGTCCCCGTCGCCTACTGGACGTTCCGCCTGATGATGGGTCTCGGCTTCGCCGGAATGGCGATCGGTCTGTGGATCCTGTGGGCCATCCGTGGCCCCGAGGCCAAGGGTGTGGGCACCGGCCGCTTCACCGTCGCCGTCGCACTGATGCTGCCGTTCCTGCCGCTGCTGGCGAACTCCTTCGGCTGGATCTTCACCGAGATGGCTCGCCAGCCGTGGATCGTCTTCGGGCTGATGCCCACCTCGCTCGCGGTGTCCCCGACCGTGTCGGCCGGCGAGGTACTGGCCACCATGATCGGCTTCACGCTGCTCTACGGGGCACTCGCCGTCGTCGAGATCGGCCTGCTCATGCACTACATCAAGGCGGGTCTGCCGGACGTGAGCCGGGAGACGTCCGACACCCACGAGAACGACGGCGAGCGTCCGCTCACCTTCGCCTACTGAGCGCGCGGAACAGGAGTCACTGCTGTGGAGCTCACCACCGTCTGGTTCATCCTCATCACGGTTCTGTGGGTCGGCTACTTCGTCCTCGAGGGCTTCGACTTCGGGGTCGGCGTGCTGCTGCCCGTGCTCGGCCGGTCCGAGAAGGAGCGGCGGGTCATGATCAACACGATCGGACCGGTCTGGGACGGCAACGAGGTGTGGCTGCTGGTTGCCGGCGGCGCCACGTTCGCGGCGTTCCCGGAGTGGTACGCGACCTTGTTCAGCGGCTTCTACCTGGCCCTCTTCGTGATCCTGGTCGCCCTGATCCTCCGCGGGGTTGCGTTCGAGTACCGCGGCAAGCGGCCCGACTCGCCGTGGAAGGCGTGGTGGGACAAGGCGATCTTCGTCGGCTCCGTCCTGCCCGCCCTGCTGTGGGGCGTCGCGTTCGCCAACATCGTGCGGGGCGTGCCGATCGAGGAGATCGACGGCAACCTGGAGTACGTCGGCACGTTCTTCGACCTGCTCAGCCCCTACACGCTGCTGGGCGGCCTGGTGACGCTCACCCTCTTCGTCACCCACGGCGCGATCTTCATCGCGCTGAAGACCGACGGCGACATCCGCGGTCGTGCCCGCGCGATCGCCGAGCGGGTCGGCCTGGTGGCTGCCGCTCCTCGCCGTCGCGTTCTTGGCGTGGACCTACACCATCAACCCCGACACCGCGTTCGCCGTGCTGGCGGCCCTGGCAGCGGTGTGCCTGGTGGGCGCGCTGGTCGCCAACCGACTCGGACGCGAGGGGTGGGCCTTCCTCGGCACCGCCTTCACCCTCGGCCTCGCCGTCGTGGCCCTGTTCGTCAACCTGTACCCGAACGTCATGCCGTCCAGCATCGACGCGGCGTACAACCTCACGATCGACAACGCGTCGTCGACGGACTACACGCTGACGATCATGACGTGGGTCGCGGTGGTGTTCACCCCGATCGTGCTGCTGTACCAGGGCTGGACCTACTGGGTCTTCCGTCGGCGGCTCACCGTCGACGACATCCCTGAGCCGCGCGACGCCCTCAACGCCGACCGCAAGGCGAAGGCGTTCGACGCCGAGGACGCCTCGCGAGCGGTCGATCGCGTCAGCTGAGTCGCCCACAATGCTCTGGTGAAGCCCCTCGACCCCCGGCTGCTGCGCTACGCGCGGGCGACCGCGGGGTACGTGGGGGGCACGGCCGCCCTCGGCGTCCTGCAGGCGCTGCTGGTGATCGCGCAGGCGGGGCTGCTCGCGTACGGCATCAGCGCAGCCTTCATGGACGGGGCCGACCTCAGCGACCTGCAGGGCACGCTCACCGGGCTTGCAGCCGTCGTCGCCGCCCGCGTCGTGCTGGTGTGGTTGCAGGAGTCCGCCGCCCACCGCGCCGCAGCGTCGGTGAAGTCGTCGTTGCGCGACCAGGTGGTCGAGCGAGCCACGAGGCTCGGTCCGGGCTGGCTGTCCGGCCAGCGCACCGGTGAGCTCACGACGTTGGCCACCCGCGGGGTCGACGCCCTGGACGGCTACTTCGCGAAGTACCTGCCGCAGCTCGTGCTCGCCGTCATCGTGCCGATAGCCGTGCTCGCACGCATCGTCACCGAGGACTGGGTGGCCACGCTCACGATCGTGCTCACCCTGCCGCTGATCCCGGTGTTCATGGTGCTCGTCGGCAAGGCGACCCAGGCCCGCACGCAGCGCCAGTGGTCGACGCTCACCCGGCTGGGCCACCACTTCTTGGACGTCGTCGCCGGCCTGCCCACGCTGAAGGTGTTCGGTCGGGCGAAGGCCCAGGTCGCCAGCATCCGACAGGTCACCGACGACTACCGGCGCGCGACCATGGCGACGCTGCGCGTGGCGTTCCTGTCAGCCCTGGTGCTCGAGCTGCTGGCGACGCTGTCGGTGGCGCTGGTCGCCGTCGGCATCGGGCTTCGCCTGGCCGAGGGTGACATGGACCTCTACACCGGCCTGCTCATCCTGATCCTCGCACCGGAGGCGTACCTGCCGCTGCGCATGGTCGGCGTGCACTACCACGCGTCCGCCGAGGGCATGGCCGCGGCGACGAAGGCGTTCGACGTGATCGAGACCCCGCTCCCGACCCGCGGGACGGCCACGGTGTCCGCCCCGGCAGCCGTCCGCCTCAGCGACGTCTCGGTGCGGTACCCCGGTCGCGACCAGCCGGCGGTGGCGGGGCTCAGCCTCAGCCTCGCCCGCGGCGAGGTGGTCGTGCTGGCCGGGCCGAGCGGGGGAGGCAAGTCCAGCGTCGTCGCCGCCCTCATGGGGTTCGTCCCGCTGGCGGCCGGACGCATCGACGTGCTCGACGCAGACGGGCACGAGATCTCGCTGGCCGACTGCGACCCCGACTCGTGGCGAGCACACGTCGGGTGGACGCCCCAGCGGCCACACCTGTTCGCAACCACGCTCGCCGACAACCTGCGCCTGGCCCGTCCGGACGCCGGCGACGACAGGCTGCGCGAGGCACTTGCCGAGGCCGCGGCCGAGGACGTGCTGGCCGGGTTGCCCCGCGGGCTGGCCACCCCGGTGGGCGAGGGGGGTGTCGGGCTGTCGGCGGGGCAGCGCCGCCGCGTCGCGCTGGCCCGCGCGCTGCTGCGTGACGCCCACGTGCTCGTGCTGGACGAGCCCACGGCCGACCTCGACGCCACGACCGAGGCTCGGGTTCTCGCCACCCTGCGCGCCCGCGCCCAGGCCGGGGCAGCGGTGCTGGTGGTGGCCCACCGCCCCGAGCTGCTGGCATGGGCCGACCGGGTCGTGCGTGTCGGCGTCGAACCCGACGACACGCCCGGTGCGGGCCTTGCCGAGTCGGTGCGAGTCCGGTGAGTGCCACCACGCGCGACCCGCTGCTGCGGGCTGCGGCCAGCGCGCGTGGCGTCGCCGGTCGACTCGCTCTCGCGCTGCTCGCCGGAACCCTGGCGGCCGGGTCGGCCGTCGCCCTGACCGCGACCTCGGCGTGGCTGATCTCGCGCGCCGCCGAGCAGCCGCCGGTGCTGTTCCTGATGGTGGCGATCGTCGCGGTCCGGGCCTTCGGCATCTTTCGCGGCGTCTTCCGCTACGCCGAGCGCCTGGCCGGTCACGACGCCGCCTTCCGATGGCTGGGCGACCTGCGCGTCGGCGTCTACGAACGCCTCGAACGCCTGGCCCCGACAGGATCGGCGGCGTTCCGCTCCGGTGACCTGCTGGCCCGCCTCGTGGGCGACGTCGACACGCTGCAAGACCTGTGGCTGCGGGTGCTGCTGCCCTACGGCACCGCTGCCGTCGTGGGGGCCGGCGCCGTGGGGCTGATGGCCTGGCTGCTGCCGTCGGCGGCGTTGGTGCTGCTGCTCACCATGCTGGTGGCCGCCGCGGTGGCCCCGGTGCTGGCGCTGACGGTGGCCCGCCGGGCCGAGGCGCGAGTGGCCCCGGCCCGCGGCGCGGTGTCGAGTGCGGTGCACGACACGCTGGCAGGCTCGGCCGAGCTGACCGCGTTCGGGCAGGTCGAGAACGCGCTGGCGCGGGTGAGCGCGCACGACGCCGCGCTGCAGCGGGCCGAGTCCCGCTCGGCGTTCGGCGCCGGGCTCGGCGCAGCGGTGGCCGCCGCCGCCGGTGGAGCGGCCGTCTGGGCCGGGTTGTGGCTGGGGGTGCCCGCTGTTCGCGACGGCGCCCTGAGCGGCGTGGCGCTGGCCGTCGTCGTCCTCACGCCGCTCGCGGTCTTCGAGCTCGTCGCCGCACTCACGCCGGCCGCCCAGCAGGTGCCGCGGGTACGGGCGGCCGCCGCCCGGGTGTTCGAGGTGATCGACGCTCCGGTCCCCGTCGTCGAGCCGATCGACCCGGCCCCCCTGCCCGCCCCACCCAGCGTGGTGCGGGTCGACGACCTGTCGGCGCGGTGGACGGGCGACGGCCCGACGGTGCTGCGCGACGTCGATCTCACGCTCACGCCGCGCGAGCACGTGGCGCTGCTCGGCCCGAGCGGTGTCGGCAAGAGCACGCTGGCGGCGGTGCTGCTCAAGCTCCTCACCCCCACCGGTGGCACGGTGTCGCTCGACGACACGCCGTACGCGCACCTGGACGGCGACCAGGTGCGCACACGGGTCGGCCTGCTCGCCCAGGATGCCCACGTGTTCGACACCTCGGTGCTGGAGAACGTGCGCCTGGCCAGGCCGGCGGCGAGCGACGAGCAGATCCGCGACGCGCTGCGCGCCGCGCGGCTGCTGCCGAGCATCGAGGCGTTGCCTGACGGGTGGCACACCATGGTCGGCGAGCACGGTGGCCAGCTCTCCGGCGGCGAGCGGCAGCGGCTCGCCCTGGCCCGGGCACTTCTGGCGCAGTTCGAGGTGCTGGTGCTCGACGAGCCGACCGAGCACGTCGACGAGGTCACCGCCGCCGGTCTGCTGGACGACCTGCTGGCCACGACCACCGAGGCCACCGTCCTGCTCATCACCCACCGCGACGTCAGCGGGCAAGCACTGGACCGCGTGCTGACGCTGCGCGCCGGGCGTCTGGAGGAGTAGGAATCCTCTGCGAGGATTCTCGGTGTGGATACCGCGCAACTTGCTGTGATCATCGCCCTCCTGGCGATCGTCGTCCTCGTCGGCTTCGTCGTGACCGGTGCCCGACGGCGCCGCTCGACCGACCTGCCACCCCCGCCCGCCCCGGGGGTCGACTACACCCCCGGGGTCGGCGACGACGCCGGTGAGCCGCTGGACACGCCCAGGCGCGGCGTCGAGACCATCGACCTCCCGGACGTGCCCGGCACCGGCACGCTCGAACCACCGGTCACGCCCGAGGTCGAGCGGCCGGAGTCGGCCGAGGGCCGCATGGTGCGGCTGCGGGCCCGCCTTGCCCGCTCCGGCAGCGTGCTGGGCCTCGGCCTGCTCTCCCTGCTCTCGCGTGACTCCATCGACGAGGACACGTGGGAAGAGATCGAAGACATGCTGCTCACGGCCGACCTCGGGGTGGCGGCCACGACCGACCTCGTGGAGCGTCTGCGCACCCGGGTCAAGGTCGAGGGCTCACGCACCCCGGAGCAGGCCCGCGCCATCCTGCGCGACGAGCTGCTGGCCCTGGTCGACCCGTCCATGGACCGCTCCCTGGCCACGACGCGCACGGCTGAGCGACCCGCCGTGGTGCTGGTCGTCGGCGTCAACGGCACCGGCAAGACCACCACGGTCGGCAAGCTCGCCCGGGTGCTCGTCGCCGAGCACAAGGACGTCCTGCTGGGGGCGGCGGACACCTATCGGGCCGCAGCCGCCGACCAGCTCACCACCTGGGGGGACCGCGTCGGGGTGCCGACGGTGCGCGGTGACGAGGGCGCCGACCCGGCCAGCGTCGCCTTCGAGGCGGTGCGCGCGGGCATCGAGGACGACGTCGACGTGGTGATCGTCGACACCGCAGGCCGGCTGCAGACCAAGGTCGGGCTGATGGACGAGCTCGGCAAGGTCAAGCGTGTCGTGGAGAAGCACGGGCCGGTCGGCGAGGTGCTGCTCGTCCTCGACGCCACCACCGGCCAGAACGGGCTCACCCAGGCTCGCGTGTTCGGCGAGGTCGTGGACGTGTCCGGCATCGTGCTGACCAAGCTGGACGGGACGGCCAAGGGCGGCATCGTGGTTGCCGTGCAACGCGACCTGGGAGTGCCGGTCAAGCTGGTCGGGCTGGGTGAGGGCCCGGACGACCTGGCCCCGTTCGACGCCGAGACGTTCGTCGACTCGATCCTGTCGACCCCGGGCGAGACTGCGTGATTTCACGTCGGCGTAACACCGCCGGCGCCTTGTCATGGAAACGAAACACGGCACCGACCGCGGCGCAACACGCCTCGTCAATCCTCACGGCACAGACAACGTAGGGGGTGCCTGCGCGCGGCAGAGGGGCCGGCGTGGAGCCCGAATCGTGAGTGAGGGAGTTGCACATGGAGGACTTCAGCGCGGGAGATACCGCGTTCATCCTCATCAGCGCCGCAATGGTGCTGCTGATGACGCCAGGCTTGGCGTTCTTCTACGGCGGCATGACCCGTGCCAAGAGCGTGCTCAACATGATGATGATGAGCTTCATCGCGCTCGCCACGGTTCCTGTCGTCTGGGTGCTGTGGGGCTACAGCATGGCGTTCGGTGGTGAGGGCGCCTTCATCGGCGGCTTCGACCTGGTGGGCATGTCCGGCATGACCGCCGACAGCTTCGACCAGGGCCTGACCATCCCGGACTTCGCCTTCTCCGGGTTCCAGATGATGTTCGCCATCATCACCGTGGCCCTGATCAGCGGCGCGATCGCCGACCGGGCGAAGTTCGGCACCTGGGCGCTGTTCACCGTCCTGTGGGTCACGCTGGTCTACTTCCCGGTCGCCCACAACGTGTGGGGCGGCGGGTGGATCCGCGAGACGCTCGACCCGATCGACTTCGCCGGCGGTACCGCGGTGCACATCAACGCCGGTGCCGCGGCCCTGGCCCTGGTCTTCGTCCTCGGCAAGCGCATCGGCTTCAAGAAGGACCCGATGCGTCCGCACAACCTGCCGTTCGTCGTGCTGGGTGCGGCGCTGCTGTGGTTCGGCTGGTTCGGGTTCAACGCCGGGTCCGAGCTCGCTGCGGACGGCGTGGCCTCGGTCATGCTGCTGAACACCACCGTGGCCACCGCGGCGGCGATCCTGGGCTGGCTCGTCGTGGAGGTCGTCCGCGACAAGGCCGCCACCACGCTCGGTGCGGCGTCCGGTGCCATCGCCGGCCTGGTGGCCATCACCCCGTCCGGGGCGAACGTGAGCCCGCTGGGGGCGATCGCCCTCGGCGCCGTCGCCGGCATCGTGTGTGCCCTGGCCGTGGGCCTGAAGTACAAGCTGGGCTACGACGACTCGCTCGACGTCGTCGGCGTCCACCTGGTCGGCGGCCTCGTCGGCTCGATCCTGGTCGGGGTGCTGGCGTCGGAGACCTTCGGCGGGATCGCCGGCAGCGGCGACCTGCTGGCGCGTCAGACCGGGGCGGCGCTCCTCGTGCTGGCCTACTCGTTCATCGTCACGTACATCCTCGGGACCCTGCTCGACAAGACCATCGGGTTCCGCATCAAGGAGGAGGACGAGATCGCCGGCATCGACATGACCACCCACGCGGAGACCGCCTACGAGTTCTTCACCAGCGGTGGTTCGCTTACCAAGAGCGGTCACGCGTCAGCGTCCGCGCCAGCTGAGGGGAAGGTGAACGCGTGAAGCTCGTCACCGCAGTGATCAAGCCGTTCAAGCTCGACGACGTGCGCTCGGCGCTGGAGTCGTTCGGGGTGCACGGGATGACCGTGAGCGAGGCCAGCGGCTACGGCCGGCAGAAGGGCCACACCGAGGTCTACCGGGGGGCGGAGTACACCGTCGACCTGGTGCCCAAGGTGCGCCTGGAGGTGCTGCTGGACGACTCCGACGTCGATGACGTGGTCGAGGTGATCGTGAAGACCAGCCAGACCGGACGCATCGGCGACGGCAAGGTCTGGGTCACCCCGATCGACGCCGTGGTTCGGGTACGGACGGGGGAGCGGGGAGTCGAGGCCCTCTAGGGCTGCTCTGCTCGCCCACATCCATGGACCGTTCAGGAGCGCAGGGGCTGGCCTCGGAGGCATCGACCTCCGGGGCCAGCCCCGACCTGCTC
This sequence comes from uncultured Actinomycetota bacterium, assembly GCA_963714455.1. Lineage (GTDB taxonomy): Bacteria > Actinomycetota > Actinomycetes > Jiangellales > Jiangellaceae > CAVQGZ01. The sequence continues at coordinate 233,831 of CAVQON010000015.1, read as the reverse complement.
ACCGAGCGGTTCCGGGTGGCGCGGTCGGCTGTGGTCGAGGCGACCGACCTCGCTGCGCCAGCCAGGCGCAAGGCGCTGTCGGACCTGACCGACCGATGGGTGACGTGACCTGCTCGGCTCGGGTGCCCCGGCGGGCGTCGCACTGGTGGCAGTCGGCGGGTACGGGCGACGCGAGCTGCTGCCTGGCAGCGACCTCGACGTCGTCCTCGTGCACGACGGGTCCGCGTCGACGGCCGAGGTCAGTGCGGTGGCCGACTCGGTGTTCTACCCGATGTGGGACTCCAAGGTGCCGCTGGACCACTCCGTGCGCAGCCTGGACGAGGCCGCCGCGGTGGCGCGTGACGACCTCAAGGTTGCCCTCGGGCTTCTGGACGCCCGGCACGTCGCCGGTGACCCCGACGTCACCGCCGCCCTGGCCGAGCGCAACCTCGCCGAATGGCGACGCGGTGCCACCAAACGACTGCCCAGCCTTCACCAGGTGGTCACCGCCCGGGCCGAGCGCTCCGGCGAGCTTGCCTACCTGCTCGAACCCGACCTCGTCGACTCCTACGGAGGCCTTCGCGACACCATCGTGCTGCGTGCCGTGGCCGCGTCGTGGGTGGCCGACTGGCCGCACTCCAGCGGGATCGAGGAGTCGCGCGCGTGGCTGCTCACCGTGCGTGACGCGCTGCACCGCACCACCGGACGGCGCTCTGACCGCCTTCTCATGCAGGAGCAGGACGAGGTGGCCGCCCTCGTCGGGCTCATGGACGCCGACGTGCTGCTGCGTCGTGTCTCCGAGGCCGGCCGGGCCATCGGTCACGCCGGCGACGTGGCCTGGCGCAGCGTCGAACGAGCCCTGGCAGCCCGCTCGCGCCGCTCGTTGCTGCGGCGACGCTCGTCCCGCCGTCCGCTCGCCGACGGGATCGTCGAGCACGAGGGCGAGGCGGTGCTGGCCCGCGACGTCGACCCGGCGGACGACTCCGCGCTGCCCGTCCGTGCTGCTGCGGCCGCTGCGCAGGCCGGGGTGCCCCTGTCGGTGGCCACGCTGGAGCGGCTCGCGGTGGAGAGCCCCGACTTGGGCGTGCCGTGGCCGGCTGCGGTGCGCGACGACTTCGTGCGGCTTCTCGGCTCCGGCCGAACCGGCATCGCGGTCTGGGAAGACCTGGAGGCCGCCGGCATGGTGGTGCGCTGGCTGCCGGACTGGGAGCGCATCCGGCACCGGCCGCAGCGCACCCCCATCCACCGGCACACCGTCGACCGGCACTCGATCGAGGCGGTCGCCGAGGCCGCCGAGCTCACCCGTGAGGTGTCCCGTCCTGACCTGCTGCTCGTGGCTGCCCTGCTGCACGACGTCGGCAAGGGATGGCCCGGTGACCACAGCGCCACGGGGAGCGTGATCGCCCAGACCTTGGCCGTGCGAATGGGCTTCGACGAGGACGACGTGACGACCATCTCCGAGCTGGTGCGCCACCACCTGCTGCTGCCGGCGGTCGCGACCAGCCGTGACCTCGACGACCCGGCCACCACGACGATGGTGGCCGAGCTCGTGGGGTCGGTGGAACGCCTGGACCTTCTGGCGCTGCTCACCGAGGCCGACGCGCGAGCCGCGGGGCCGCAGGCCTGGACGCCGTGGCGGGCCTCGCTCGTGCGTGACCTGGTACGCCGCGTGCGTGCCCAGATGCTCGGTGCCGACCCCGACCCGTCCACGGCGGTGTCGAGGGTCGAGCCGTGGGTTCGCACCCTTGCCAGCAGCGGAGCTTTCGACGTCATGGTGGCCGCGCCCGACCTCGACGAGGTCTGCAAGGTCATTGTCGTCGCCCCCGACCGGCTGGGGCTGATGGCTGCGGTGGCCGGGGTGCTGACCCTGCACCGGCTCGAGGTGCGCGGGGCCAGCATCGACACCGTCGGTGGCTCCGCGGTGCAGGTGTGGCGCACGGTCAGCGCGTTCGGGCCCCCGCCGGACGACCACGTGCTGCGCAACGACCTGCGCCGAGCGCTGGACGGGTCGTTGGACGTCACCGCCAAGCTCGCGAGCCGGCGCCGCGACCGACGCAGGGCGACGGTGCGCAGCGCGCCCCCCCGGGTGCAGCTGGTGCCGCAGGCGTCGGAGACGGCCACGGTTCTGCAGGTGCGGGCGCACGACGAGCCCGGCCTGCTGCACACGGTGGCCACGGCCGTCGCCGCGGCGGGCGCCTGCGTGCGCTCGGCCGTGGTCGACACCCTTGGGGCCGACGCCGTCGACGTGTTCTACCTGGTCGACGTCGAGGGCGAGGCCCTGACCGACGACGTCGCGGCCCAGGTGCGTGACCTGGTCGGCGAGGCGCTGCTCAGCCGAGACTGAGCCCCGGCGGCCGTCCCCGCTCACGGGCGGCGGATACCCTGGGCCGCCTCATCCACGAGTACCCCTGAGGACCTTCCGTGTTCGCCACACTCTCCGACCGGCTCGCCGCGACCTTCAAGGGGCTGCGCAGCAAAGGCCGGCTCACCGACGCCGACATCGACGCCACCGCGCGCGAGATCCGCATCGCCCTGCTCGAGGCGGACGTCGCCCTGCCCGTGGTCAAGGAGTTCGTCGCCGCCGTCAAGGAACGCGCGCGCGGGGCCGAGGTGTCGGCAGCGCTCAACCCGGCCCAGCAGGTCATCAAGATCGTCAACGACGAGCTCGTCACCATCCTGGGCGGGGAGACGAGGCGGCTGCGGTTCGCCAAGCAGGCACCGACCGTCATCATGCTCGCCGGCCTTCAGGGCACCGGCAAGACGACCCTGGCCGGCAAGCTCGGCCTCTGGCTGAAGGCCAACGGGCACTCCCCGATGCTGGTGGCGGCCGACCTGCAACGTCCCAACGCGGTCACCCAGCTTCAGGTTGTGGGCCAGCGCGCAGGCGTGCCGGTGTTCGCCCCGGAGCCGGGCAACGGCGTCGGCGACCCGGTGGGCGTCGCCCGGGCGGGTGTCGAGCACGCCCGGCGCCAGCTGCACGACGTCGTGGTGGTCGACACGGCCGGACGTCTGGGTGTCGACGCCGAGATGATGGCGCAGGCGGCGAACATCCGCGACGCCGTCTCACCGGACGAGATCCTGTTCGTGCTCGACGCGATGGTCGGCCAGGACGCCGTCACCACCGCGCAGGCGTTCCTCGACGGCGTCGGCTTCGACGGTGTCGTGCTCACCAAGCTCGACGGTGACGCGCGCGGCGGTGCGGCGCTGTCGGTGCGCTCCATCACCGGACGGCCGGTCATCTTCGCCTCCAACGGGGAGCGCCTGGAGGACTTCGACGCGTTCCACCCCGAGCGGATGGCCTCCCGCATCCTGGGCATGGGCGACATGCTCACGCTCATCGAGCAGGCCGAGCGCGCGTTCGACGCCGACCAGGCCGAGCAGATGGCCGCCAAGCTGCAGTCGGGCACGCAGTTCGGGCTGGGCGACTTCCTCTCCCAGCTGCAGGCCGTGCGCAAGATGGGGCCCCTGAACAAGCTGTTCGGCATGCTGCCCGGAGCCGGCCAGTTTCGTGACGCGCTGGAGAACTTCGACGAGCGTGACGTCGACCGCGTCGAGGCGATCATCCACTCGATGACCCCGGCCGAGCGCGCCGACCCCAAGATCCTCAACGGCTCGCGGCGCACCCGCATCGCCAACGGCTCCGGCACCTCGGTGGGCGAGGTGAACCAGCTCGTCGAACGTTTCTACGTCGCCCGCGACATGATGGGCCAGGTCGCCCGCGGCGGCGGCGTGCCGGCGATGCCCGGCATGCCCGGCGCCGGCGGCAAGAAGAGCAAGGGCCGCGCCCAGCAGCCGGCGAAGGGCAAGAAGGGCAAGGGCGGCGGGCGTGGCGCGCGGTCGGGAAACCCGGCCAAGCGGGCCGCCCAGCTGGCGGAGGCCGAGCAGCGCCAGAGCGGCACGCCCGCGTCCCCGACCCTGGAGCTGCCGGACGAGTTTCGCGACCTGCTGCCACCGTCGTAGCCGCTACGCGGTAGAACTACGGGCATGGTCACCGCACCTGCCTCGCCGCCGCTGCACCTACGAGGGGTCGTCCTGCCCGACGAGCACGTGCGCGACCTGTGGGTCGTCGATGGGGTGGTATCGGCCGAGCCGGTGGCCGGGGCGACGACGATCACCCCGGCCGGGACGGCGTCGGAGCCGTCCGCGTGGATCATCCCCGGGCTGGTCGACCTGCACTGCCACGTCGGTCTCGCTCTGCACGGCGCGGTGCCCGACGAGGAGGCCGAGCGCCAGGCCCTCGCTGACCGCGACGCCGGTGTGCTGCTGCTGCGCGACGCCGGGTCGCCGGCCGACACACGCTGGATGGACGAGCGCGCCGACCTTCCGCGCGTCGTCCGCGCCGGGCGCCACATCGCCCGCACGCGGCGCTACATGCGCAACTACGGCCATGAGATCGAGCCCGAGCAGCTGAGCGAGTACGTGGCCGTCGAGGCCCGTCGTGGCGACGGGTGGGTCAAGCTGGTGGGCGACTGGATCGACCGCGACACCGGCGACCTCGGGCCCTGCTGGCCGCGGTGGGCGCTGGACGAGGCGATGGCGACAGCGCACGAGCACGGGGCGCGGGTCACCGCCCACGTGTTCGGCGAGGAGGCGCTGGCCGACCTGGTCGACGCCGGCATCGACTGCATCGAGCACGCCACGGGACTGCGCGACGTCGACGACGGACGGCTCGTCGACGACATGGCCCGCCGCGGCGTCGCCATCGTCCCGACCCTGATCAACATCGACAACTTCGGCGAGTTCGCCGCGGCCGGCGAGGCGAAGTTCCCCGGCTACGCCGAGCACATGCGGCGCCTCGAGGCCGGGTCGCGGCGCAACGTGGCCGAGGCGTTCGAGGCCGGTGTGCCCGTCTACGCGGGCACCGACGCCGGTGGGCAGCTGGCGCACGGGCTGCTCGGGCACGAGGTGGTGCGCCTGGCCGAAGCCGGTCTGCCGGGGGAGTCCGCCGTGGCGGCCGGGTCGTGGGAGGCCCGACGCTTCTTGCTGGGCGACCCGCCCGGTGGCGACTTCTTCGCCGCGGGGACGTCGGCCGATCTCGTCGTCCTGGCCGACGACCCACGACGCTCCCCGGGCACGCTTCTCGATCCGCTCGTCGTCATGCTGCGCGGAAGGGTTGTCGGCTAATGTCACCGCGACGCGCACAGCAGGAGGACACATGACGCAGCAGGACGCCCCGGTGGGGCTCGGCCCCATCGACTACACACTCATCGAGTTCCCCGGCAGCCAGTTCAACGGCGCGATCGCGCCCAACATCGTCGAGCTGGTGAACAGCGAGACGATCCGGCTGCTCGACCTGGTCTTCGTGCACAAGACCGCCGACGGTGCCGTCGAGTCGCTCGAGCTCAGCGACGCCGCGCCACCCGAGGCCGGCGACCTGGCCGACATCGAGGTGGGGTATGCCGGTCTGCTGGCCGAAGAAGACCTCGACGCCGCCGCGGCGGTGCTCGAACCGGGCAGCTCGGCGCTCCTGCTGGTGTGGGAGAACACGTGGGCAGCCCCGCTGGCCACGGCCATCCGCGAGTCCGGTGGACAGCTCGTGGCCAGCGGCCGCATCCCGATCAACGCCATCCTGGCCGCGCTCGACGAGACCGAGTAACGCTTCTCAACGACTGACTCAGGAGAACACAGATGCCAAGACGCAGAGTGGGACGCCCCGGACTCGTGGGCACGATGGCCCGCACCGCCGTGGTCGCCGGAACCGCCACCGCGGTGAGCGGAGGCATGCGGAACAAGGCGGCGTCCAACCAGCAGCAGGCTGCCGATGCTGCCGCCTACCAGCAGATGCAGCAGCAGGCGGCGCTCGACGCCCAGATGCAGGCTGCGGCGGCCCAGGCTGCGGCACCGCCGGCCGCCCCGGCCGCAGCGGCGGCTGACGACCCCCTCGCGAAGCTCAAGGAGCTGGCATCGCTGCACGCGTCCGGCGTGCTCTCCGACGAGGAGTTCGCGGCCATGAAGGCGAAGATCCTCGCCGGCTGACGCCACCGGCGCCGCGCATTGGGTCGCAGCGCCACCGGTCTGGCACACTAGGTTCGCTGGCGCAGGCCCACCCTCTCTCGGGGTCGGCGCGGCACCCGACGGCGGCTCTCACCCGCGTACCCCACTCGCGGCGGGCGGCCACACCACGCCAACACCAAGGAGTACCAGGCCCTGTGGCTGTCAAGATCAAGCTCAAGCGGATGGGGAAGATCCGCAACCCTCAGTACCGCATCATCGTCGCCGACTCGCGCACCAAGCGTGACGGTCGCGCGATCGAAGAGATCGGCCTCTACCACCCCAAGGAGGAGCCGAGCCTGATCAAGGTCGACTCCGACCGGGTGCAGCACTGGCTGTCGGTGGGCGCCCAGCCGACCGACCCCGTTCGCGCCATCCTCAAGGTGACCGGCGACTGGCAGAAGTTCACCGGCGAGCCCGGCAGCGAAGGCACCCTGCGCACCAAGGACGAGGCGACCGCCAAGTCTGACGTGTTCGCCAAGGTGCTGGCCGAGGCCCACAAGCGCGACGCGGCCCCCGCGAAGGCGTCGAAGCCTGCCAAGGTCGAGGCGAAGCCCGCCAAGGTCGAGGCGAAGCCTGCCGACGAGGCGCCGGCAACCGACGAGACCGCGCAGGCCTGAGCCGCATGCTCGCCGACGCTGTCGCGCACCTGGTGCGCGGGATCGTGGACAACCCGGACGACGTGAGCGTGCGGATGCGCAACACCCGCCGCGGCGACCTGCTCGAGGTACGCGTCAACCCCGACGACCTCGGCAAGGTCATCGGCCGCCGGGGTCGCACGGCCGGCGCCTTCCGCACCGTCGTGGCGGCGATCTCGCAGAGCGGTCCGGTGCGCGTCGACTTCGTCGACACCTCCGGTCGCTGAGCGGTGCGGCTGGTCGTCGGCCGCGTCGCGCGTCCCCACGGGGTGCGTGGCGAGGTCGTCATCGAGCCGCGCACCGACCAGCCCGAGCGACGGTTCGCCCCGGGTGAGGTTCTGCTCACCGACACCGGACGGTCACTGACCGTCGTGTCGTCGCGTCCCCACTCCGGGCGGTGGCTCGTGCACCTGGTCGGCGTCGACGACCGGACGTCAGCCGACGGCCTGCGCGGGCTGGAGCTTCAGGTCGAGGCGGATGCCCGCGACACCGACGACGGCGAGCTCTACGCCGACGTCGCCCTGATCGGCCTGGACGTCCGGGCCGCCGACGAGAACCAGGTCGAGGCTGTCGTCGGGTCGGTCGTGGCCGTCGAGCACCTGCCGATGCACGACCTGCTGGTTGTCGAGCTGACACAGGGCGGGACGGCGCGCATCCCGTTCGTCACCGCGATCGTCCCCGAGGTGGACGTGCCGGGCGGCTGGTTGCGCATCGACCCACCGCCTGGGCTGCTGGACGAGACGCTGCTGCTCTGATGCGCCTCGACGTCGTCACGATCTTTCCGGACTACCTCGCCCCGCTGTCGTTGTCGCTGGTGGGCAAGGCCCAGCAGGCCGGCATCCTCGACCTGCACGTGCACGACCTGCGCGACTGGACCGACGACCGGCACCGCACCGTCGACGACGCCCCCTACGGCGGGGGAGCAGGGATGGTGATGGCTCCGGAGCCGTGGGGGCGAGCGCTCCGGGCGGTGGCGCAGCACGACCCTGCGCACACCCCGCACCTGCTGGTCACGTCCCCGTCCGGGCGGCCCTTGACCCAGGGCTTCGCGCAGCAGCTCGCCGGCGAGCCCTGGCTGGTGATCGCCTGCGGGCGCTACGAGGGCATCGACGCCCGAGTGATGGACGAGGCGGCGACCTCGATGCCGGTGGACGAGGTGTCGGTCGGGGACGTCGTCCTCGCCGGCGGCGACGCCGCGGCGTTGGTGATCACCGAGGCCGTCGTGCGGCTGCTGCCGGGCGTGCTCGGCAACCCGTCCTCGCTGGTGGAGGAGTCGCACGCCGACGGCCTTCTGGAGTACCCGGTGTACACGCGTCCCGCCCGGTGGCGCGACCGGGACGTCCCGTCCGTGCTGCTCTCCGGCGACCACGCGCGGATCGCCGAGTGGCGTCGCCGGCAGTCGGTGCGACGCACCGCCCTGCGTCGTCCTGACCTGGTGGAGGCGATTCCCGCCGAGGCGTGGACCAGCGACGACCGCGACGTGCTGGCCGAGCTCGGGTTCGTCGGCGACACCGACGGTCGGTTTCGGCGTCCGCCGCCGCCTGTGGCACACTAGGGCGGCTGCCGATCGGCACTTCTGTGATCCCTGAGCACTCGAGGACCTGACCCATGCACACGCTCGACGCCGTTGACTCTGCCAGCCTGCGCGACGACGTCCCGGACTTCCGCGCCGGCGACAACGTCAAGGTGCACGTGCGGGTGGTCGAGGGCAACCGGTCCCGCATCCAGGTCTTCCAGGGCGACGTCATCGCGCGTCGCGGGGACGGGGTGCGCGAGAGCTACACCGTGCGCAAGGTCTCGTTCGGGGTCGGCGTGGAGCGCACGTTCCCGGTGCACTCGCCCGTCGTGGAGAAGATCGAGGTCGTCACCCGTGGTGACGTGCGCCGCGCCAAGCTCTACTACCTGCGCGACCGCCGCGGCAAGGCCGCCAAGATCCGCGAGAAGCGCGAGACGAGCTGAGCCAGCACGTCCGCCGGGGTCATGCCCGGCGTCTCCTCCTGGGGGCGGTGCTCGCCGCCGTCGTGGCCGTTGCCGCGTGGCTGGTGCTCCAGCTGGTCGTCGTCCAGGTGTTCACCGTGCGCGCGGCCTCGATGCTGCCGACCCTCGAACCCGGTGACCAGGTTCTCGTCCTGCGCCCAGCCGTCGACCGCGAGGTGCGTCGTGGCGACGTGGTCGTCGTCGACGTCCGCGGCACGTTCCTCCCCGACCGTCCCGACACCGGGCCGCTGGCCGGATCAGTGCTCGCCCCTGCCCCCGACGACGTGTTCGTCGTGAAGCGCGCCGTCGCCGGGCCGGGCGACCGCATCGCCTGCTGCTCGGCCGACGGGCGGCTGCTGCTCAACGGCGAGCCGCTCGACGAGCCCTACCTGGCCGCGGACGTGACGCCGTCGGAGGAGGAGTTCGACGTGGTCGTCCCCGACGGGCGCTGGTGGCTGATGGGCGACAACCGTCCCGTGTCCGACGACTCGCGCAGCCACCTCGGGTCACCCGGCGGAGGCACGGTCTCCACCGACGTGATCGTGGGTCGCGTCGTCCGAGCCGCCGGATGATCCGGCAGGTAGGTTGCCGTGCTGTGACACGGGGGCCCAGCCGATGAGCGAGGGCACCGAGTCCATCCGGTCGAGCGGGCCGCTGGGATCGCTGTGGGCGGCCGTCAAAGAGATCACCATCGTCGTCGTGCTGGCACTGCTGCTGGCCACGCTCGTGCGGGTCTTCCTCTTTCAGGCCTTTCTGATCCCGTCCGGCTCGATGGAGAACACGCTTCTCGTCGGCGACCGCGTCCTGGTGAGCAAGCTGACCACCCGCTTCGGCGAGGTCGAGCGCGGCGACGTCGTCGTGTTCTCCGACCCCGGCAACTGGCTGGGACCGGTGCCGGCCGGTCCCGACGGCGTCCGCGGCGCAGTCAACTCCGCGCTCCAGTTCGTCGGCGTGCTGCCGTCGGACTCCGAGGGGCACCTGATCAAGCGCGTGATCGGGCTGGGCGGAGACCGGGTGGCGTGCTGCGACGCGAGCGGACGGCTCACCGTCAACGGCGTGCCGGTCGATGAGACCGCGTTTCTCAAGCCTGGCGTGGCGCCGTCGTCACAGGACTTCGACGTCGTCGTGCCCGAGGGTGCGGTGTGGGTGATGGGCGACAACCGGCCCAACTCCGGCGACTCCCGAGTGCACGGGGCCGTGCCGGCGGAGGACGTCGTGGGCCGCGCGTTCGTCGTCGTGTGGCCGTTCGACCGGTGGGGCGGCATCGGCCGTGTCGACACCTACGACGTGGCCGGAGCGGCGCCGTGACGCCCGTCCCGCCGCGGGCGGTGGTACGCCGCACCGGCAGCCTGTACGGCTACGACCGCACCGTCGAGCGGCTCGGGCTGGCGCCCGTGGCGGGTGCCGACGAGGCCGGACGTGGAGCATGTGCCGGACCTCTCGTGGTCGCGGCCGTCGTGCTGCCGTTGCGACGTGGGGCCGAGATCGACGAGCTCGCCGACTCCAAGCTGATCTCCGCAGCCACCCGCGAGCGGGTCATGGCCCGCGTGCAGGCGGTGGCCTTGTCGGTGTCCGTCGTCGTCGTCGGAGCCCCCGAGGTCGACCGTCACGGCGTGCACAAGGCGAACCTCGAGGCGATGCGCCGCGCCGTGGCGCGCCTCGACGTGCGTCCCGGTTACGTGCTCACCGACGGCTTTCCGGTGGCCGGCATCGGCTCGCCCGGCCTCGGCGTCTGGAAGGGCGACCGGGTGAGCGCCAACGTCGCGGCAGCCTCGGTCGTGGCGAAGGTGACCCGCGACGCGATGCTCGCCGACCTCGACCAGCAGTACCCGGGCTACGGGTTCGCCGAGCACAAGGGCTACAGCACGCCGGAGCACCAGCAGGCGCTGGCGCACCTCGGCCCGTGTCAGCAGCACCGCTACTCGTATGCCAATGTGTCCCGGGTGGCACTGAAGGAGACCGGATGAGTGCAGAAGACCTCGAGAAGTACGAGGCCGACATGGAGCTGTCGCTGTACCGGGAGTACCGCGACGTCGTCGGCCTGTTCTCCTACGTCGTGGAGACCGAGCGGCGCTTCTACCTGACCAACACCGTCGACATGAAGGTGCACTCCGACGCCGGCGAGGTGTTCTTCGAGGTCACCATGAGCGACGCCTGGGTGTGGGACATGTACCGCCCGGCTCGCTTCGTCAAGAACGTGAAGGTGCTGACGTTCAAGGACGTCAACATCGAGGAGCTGTCGAAGGCCGACCTGGAGATCCCCAAGCCTTGATGTCCTCGGCGTGTCGTCCCCAGGGACGACCGACGTCGTAGCCGTCGTTGCGGTCTGCGACCACCCTCCTGCATGGAGGTGGTCGAGCCGTGCGAGGAACACAGGCGCTGGGGCGCTACGGCGAGGACGTCGCGACGCGACATCTGCTCGCCGCCGGCTACGTTGTGCTCGAGCGCAACTGGCGGTGCCGTGTCGGTGAGATCGACATCGTGGCACTCGACGGCGACACCCTGGTGGTGTGCGAGGTCAAGACGCGCAGCGGTGTCGAGTTCGGGTCGCCGTTGGAGGCGGTGACGACGCGCAAGGCGGCGCGGCTGGCCCGGCTCGCGGTGGAGTACCGGCGCGCGTCCGGGCGCCCGCCCGGGCCGGTGCGCATCGACCTGGTGGGCGTCCTGCTCGCGCACCGGGGTGCGCCGCAGGTGGAGCACCTGGCGGGGGTGGCCTGAGTGTCGTTGGCCCGGTGCCGGTCCGTCGTGCTGCAAGGGGTCGCCGCCCGACGCGTGGACGTCGAGGTGCACCTGGGCGGCATGCCCGGCTTCGTCCTGGTCGGGCTGCCCGACGCGTCCGTCAACGAGGCACGCGACCGCGTCCGCGCCGCCGTGCTGAGCAGCGGGGAGTCGTGGCCGCAGCAGCGCATCACCGCCAACCTCTCACCAGCCTCGCTGCACAAGCACGGCACGCACTTCGATCTTCCCCTTGCTCTCGCCGTGCTGGCAGCAGCCGGGGCCGTGCCCACCGAGAGCACCGTCGACCTGCTCGTCATGGGCGAGCTGGGGCTGGACGGGCGCGTGCGGGCTGTGCCGGGGGTGCTGCCTGCCGTCGTGGCCGGCGCGGCCAGCGGAGCCCGGCGGTTCGTCGTGCCCGCCGCCAACGTGTCCGAGGCTCGCGTGGTGGACGGTGTCGACGTCCTGGGGGCCTCGTCGCTGCGCGCGCTCCTGTGCGCGCTTCGCGGTGACCCGCTGCCCGACGACGACGTGGTCCCTGCGGCCCCCGGCGGCCGGGCTTCGCCGGGCATGCTCACGGTGCCCGACGGCGACCTTGCCGACGTCGCGGGGCAACCGGTCGCTCGGCGTCTCGTCGAGGTGGCCGCCGCCGGACGACACCACCTGCTGCTCTCCGGGCCACCGGGGACGGGCAAGACGATGCTCGCTCGACGCCTGCCCGGGCTGCTGCCAGGTCTCGACCTCGCCGACGCGCTCGAGGTCAGCTCGGTGCACTCGGTGGCCGGCCTGATCGACCCGGATGCGCCGCTGGTGCGACGCCCACCCTTCGTCGACCCGCACCACACGACGTCGGCGGCGGCACTCGTGGGAGGTGGCAGCGGTCTCCCACGGCCCGGCGCGGTGTCGCTGGCCCACCGCGGCGTGCTCCTTCTCGACGAGGCACCCGAGTTCACTCGGCCCGCTCTTGAGGCGCTGCGCCAGCCGCTGGAGCGTGGCGAGGTGCTCATCACCAGGGCGCGGGCGACCGGGCGGTTCCCGTCGCGTTTCCAGCTCGTGATGACGGCCAACCCGTGCCCGTGCGGGTTCGTCGGGTCGGTGGTGCGGCCGTGCTCCTGCCCGCCCGACGCGGTGCGGCGCTACCAGAACCGGCTGTCCGGCCCGCTGCTCGACCGGATCGACCTGCACGGAGCCGTCGGGTCGGTCTCACCTGCCGCGCTTGCCGCCGACGGGTCCGAGCGCGAGACCAGCGCACACGTGCGCGACCGGGTGGCCCAGGCACGAGCCAGGCAAGCCGAGCGATTCGCGGCGGATGAGTGGTCGGTCAACGCCGACATGCCGGCGGAGGCGCTGCGTGGACGTTGGCGGCTCCCCCCGCCGGTGCTGCGGCCGTTGGCGACCGCGACGGCGCGCGGGGCGATCAGTCCTCGCGGGGCAGACCGGGTCAAGCGAGTGTGCTGGACGCTGGCCGACCTGGCCGGAGACCCGGCACCGGACGCGGAGCACCTCGACGAGGCGATGGCGCTGCACCGAGGGGCCGTCGGGCTGGCGGCCTCGTGAACGTGCACGACGAGCGGCTGGCGCGCGTCCACCTCAGCGCAGCCTTGGAGCCGGGGGAGCCGCGCGTGCTGGAAGCGGTCCGGCTCGTCGGGGCCGTGGAGGTGGTCGACCGGCTGCGTCGCGGCGACTCCCGGCTCGACCCGGACGGGCGCTGCGGCCGTCGCCTCGCTGCCGTCGATCCGCGCGCTGTCGCCGAGCGAGCCACGGCCCGCAGCATCGACTTCGTCGTGCCCGGCGACCCGGCCTGGCCGTTGGGGTTGAACGACCTGGCGAGCATCGTGCGGGACCGACGTGGCTGCGTGCCGGCCGGGCTCTGGGCGCGGGGGTTCGGCGACGTCGCCAGCCTGGGCCGGTCCGTCGCGGTCGTGGGGTCGAGAGCGGCCACCGTGTACGGCACGTCGGTTGCCGCGGAATGGGCGGCTGCCCTGGCCCAAGGCGGTGTCGCCGTCGTCTCCGGTGCTGCCTACGGGATCGATGCGGCGGCGCACCGTGGCGCTCTCGCCGTCGACGGCATGACCGTGGCCGTGCTCGCGTGTGGTCTCGACCAGGCGTACCCCCGCGGCAACGCAGCGATGATCGAACGCATCAGCGAGCACGGATTGCTTCTGTCTGAGGCTGCCCCGGGTTCGGTGGTCAACCGGGGACGGTTCCTCAGCCGCAACCGGCTCATCGCAGCGATCGCGGGCGGGACGCTGGTGGTGGAGGCCGGCGCCCGATCCGGCGCGCTGTCGACCGCACGGTGGGCCGAGCAGCTGATGCGCCCGTTGGCCGCAGTGCCCGGCCCGGTCACCTCGGCCATGTCGGTCGGACCGCACTCGCTGGTCCGTGAGATGCGCGCGGTGCTTGCCTCTCGCCCGGACGACGTGGTCGAGCTCGTCGGTGACATGGGCGCAGACGCCGTCCTACCCCTGGTCAAGGCGTCGGTGCCCACCGACGGCCTGTCGCACAGCGCCGCGCTCGTGCACGACGCGTTGCCCACCCGCGGCCAGGTGACTGTCGCCGAGCTGATGGCGGCCACGGGACTCGGCGTCTCCTCCGTCCTGCGCGCATGCGCCGAGCTGGCCGATCGCGGTTTGCTTGCCGGGGAGGGTGACGTCTGGACGAGGCGTGTTCCTCGACCCACAGGCCCTCGATAGGCCAGCCGGGGGGTTGTGTCGGACCCCCCGAGGATGCTGGTCGCATGACGTCGATCCCGCGTCCTGCCGCCGTTCCCGCGGTTGTTGCTGGCGAGTGTGTTTCCAGTGATCTGGAGGTCATGGTCGGGGAGGTGGTGGCGCGGTCTCCGTGGGGTCGGTTCGGTCGGGTGTTCGGCCCGGACACCGACGGCGAGGCGGTGGTGTCGGAGGAGGAGCTGCTGGCCCGGCTCGCCGACGCCGAAGGGCTGATCACCCAGCTGAGCGCGGCGCAGGGTCGGTTGCTGCTGGAGCTGCGGGAGCGGCGCCTGGCCACGCAGCGGCAGGAGTCGGGGCCGGATGGTCATGCCCCCGGGTCGTGCACGCGGGGGTGCTGTGACCCGGACGGCTGGATGGGCCTGGAGGTCGCCCAAGCGTTGGCCGTCAGCGAGCGCCAGGTGTCCACTCGCCTGGACACCGCGCACCGTCTCGCCCGGCACACGCGGCTACGGGATGTGGTGGAGCAGGGGCGGGTGCAGGTGTGGACGGCGACGAAGCTGGCCGAGCACCTCGACGAGCTCGCCCCCCTCATCACCCCCGACCGGCTCCGCAGCGTGGAGGCCAGCATGGTGGTGTGGCTGCTGGACCGGCCCCGCACGGTCGGGCAGATGTCGGCGCGGATGCGCCGCCTCATCCACGCCGCCCGGGCTGCCGCCGGGGTGGACTGTCCGCGCCGCGACGCCCGAGACCGCCGCGTCTGGGTCGAGGCCGCCGGCGTGGACGGGCTGGCGACCCTGATGGCCCGCCTCCCGGAGACCGACGCCCTCACCGTGCGCGCCGTGCTGACCGCGGTGGCGCACGACCCGACCAGCCCCACCGACACCCGCACCCGGGAGCAGCGGCGTGCGGACCTGCTCACCACCATGATCACCGGCGCCCCGGCCACCTACGGCGACCCCGCCGATGTGGACCTCACCCCCACCAGCAGCCCCGGCAGCTCCGGCAACCCGGGTGGGGTGGGGGTGCAGGTGACCGTCACGATCCCCGCCGACACCCTCACCGGCGGCCCGACACCGGGTGAGGTCCCCGGCTACGGCCCCCTGCCCGCCACCACCGCCCGCGACCTCGCCGCCCACGCCACGAGCTGCCGCGCGCTGGTCTACCACCCCGACACCGGCCACCTCCTCGGCCTGAGCACCCTGCTGCGCGCAGGGCTGCCCACCACCAGTGACGCGACCGCCGGTGATGCGGCCGGCGGTGACGCGGTGGCGGTGCGCTGGCTCGACCGGCTCCCACCCGCCGCCGGGTATACGCACCCGCCGGTCATGGAACGCCTCGCCCACGCCCGCGACACGGTCTGTCGCGCCCCGGGCTGCACCCGCGCGGCGACGGCGTGCGACTGCGACCACGTCGTGCCCTACCCCCACGGCCCGACAACCGCGCACAACACATGCTGCCTGTGCCGACGCCACCACCGGCTCAAGACCCACGCCCCCCACTGGCACACCCAGCTCGACCAGAACGGCCGGCTGATCTGGACCACCCCCACCGGACACACCCTCACCACCGACCCCCACGACCACCGACCCGACGTCGCCGGGGCACCCGACTCGCCGCGCGAACCCGACCTCGACCCGCCGCCCTTCTAGCGGCTGCGTCGCGGCATGGCGGGTCTAGCCTCGAGTCGTGGCGAGCAGCCCCGACAGCGACAGTGATCCCGACACTCTCTCCGCGGCCCACGCGGCGTGGGTGGAGGACTTCACGGGGTATCTGTCGGCCGAACGTGGCCGCTCGCCACACACGGTGGCCGCCTACCGAGGCGACGTCACGTCCTTGCTCGCGCACGCCGCACGTCTCGGTCGGGAGCGACCAGACGAGATCGGCCTGGACGACCTTCGGTCATGGCTGGCCCGGCTGCGCACGAGCGGCCTGGCGTCGGCGACTGTCGCTCGTCGCGCCAGCTCAGCGCGTGTGTTCACGGCCTGGGCGCACCGCACCGGCCGGCTTGCGACCGACGTCGGTGCCCGGTTGTCGGTGCCACGCGTCGCCCGGCCGTTGCCGTCGTTGCTCACGCCCGAGCAGGCGGTGGACGTGCTGGACGGGCTCGCGGCACAGGCAGACGACGGCGACCCGGTCGCGCTACGTGACCGCGCGCTGGTGGAGATGCTGTACGCCAGCGGCATCCGCGTCGCCGAGCTGTGTGGGCTCGATATCGACGACCTGGACGAGTCCCGACGGGCCTTGCGCGTGCTGGGGAAGGGCGGCAAGGAACGAACGGTGCCCTACGGGGCCCCCGCCGAAGCGGCCGTCCGCGACTGGCGAGACCGAGGTCGGCCTGCGTTGTGTACCGACGCCAGCGGGTCCGCGCTCTTTCTCGGCGTCCGCGGGGGACGCCTGGACGCCCGGGTGGCCCGCCGCATCGTCCATGACGCGGTAGCGCGCGAGCCCCACGCGCCGGACCTCTCCCCGCATGGGCTGCGGCACTCGGCCGCGACGCATCTACTCGAGGGCGGCGCGGACCTGAGGTCGGTTCAAGAGCTGCTCGGGCACGCCTCGGTCGCGACCACGCAGCGCTACACCCACGTGTCGATCGATCGGCTGCGTCGCGCCTACGGGCAGGCGCACCCGCGCGCCTGAGCGGGGCACCACACCTGCGGGCGGTCCAGGCAGCAGCCGAACCGGTGGTGGGGACAGCAGCCCGAGCGGGTCGATGTAGCGGTCACCCACCCGAGCACCCCAGTGCAGGCACGATCCCGCCGGGCATGCGCGATGGCCCGACGACCAGGCGGCAACCGTGCCGATGACGCGACCACGGCCGACCACGGTTCCTGTCGGGACCGCCGCCAGCACGGGCTCGTACGTCGTGCGGATACCGCCGGGATGGGCGATGCTGACCACCCCCCGCCCGGCCAGCGGTCCTGCGAACACCACCACACCGTCGCCGGCTGCGCGGACCGGTGTTCCGCCCGGTGCGCCGAGGTCTACACCACGGTGGCCCGCGAGCCAGGGCTGGGCAGGGGGGTCGAAGCGCGCCACTACCGGCGGGGGGTCGGCGCCGCTGCCGATCGGCCAGGTCCAGCCCTGCGGTCCGACGAGCGCAGCGACCAGCACGGACACCAGACCGGCGATGAGGTGCGTCATGGGCCGACGATGGTCGGCAGGCGACAGCCTGACGAGGGGTTGCCGCCCGGCTGGGGACGACACGCGGGCGGTGCACGCTGCTGTGGACGCGGCGCAGGCCGTCGCCGACGGCGGCTACACTTGCCCTACGCCTGGGCTGTGGTTCAGGCGAATTCGCGTGTCCTCATCCCGTGCCACGGGAGCTGCGGCGCCGTCGGTCCCTCCGGGGGTCGGCTCAGCAGCGGGGCACCAGGGGGCGGCACAGTGCCGCCGACAACCGAGAAGCCCGCGTGCGGGCACGAAGGAGAACCGACGATGACCGTCGTCACCATGCGCCAGCTGCTGGAGAGCGGCGTCCACTTCGGGCACCAGACCCGTCGTTGGAACCCGAAGATGAAGCGCTTCATCTTCACCGACCGCAACGGCATCTACATCATCGACCTGCAGCAGTCGCTGAGCTACATCGACCGCGCCTACGAGTACGTGCGCGAGACCGTCGCCCACGGCGGCAGCGTCATGTTCGTCGGCACGAAGAAGCAAGCACAGGAGGCCGTGCGCGAGCAGGCCACGCGTGTCGGCATGCCGTACGTCACCGAGCGCTGGCTGGGCGGCATGCTCACGAACTTCCAGACCGTTCACGGGCGTCTGCAGCGGCTCAAGGAGCTCGAGGAGATCGACTTCGACGACGTCGCCGGCTCCGGCATGACGAAGAAGGAGCTGCTGCGCCTGCGCCGCGAGAAGGACAAGCTCGAGACCACCCTCGGCGGCATCCGCGACATGGCCAAGCTGCCGAGCGCCCTGTGGGTCGTCGACACCAACAAGGAGCACCTGGCGATCGCCGAGGCCAAGAAGCTCGGCATCCCGGTGCTGGCGATCCTCGACACCAACTGTGACCCCGACGACGTCGACTACCCGATCCCGGGCAACGACGACGCGATCCGCGCCGTCCACCTGCTGACCCGCGTTGTCGCGGACGCGGTGGCCGACGGGCTGCGCCTGCGGGCCGAGCGCGCAGGAGGCGGCGACACCGCTCCGGCAGCCGCCGAGCCGCTCGCCGAGTGGGAGCAGGAGCTGCTGGGCGGGTCGAGCGAGACCGCTGCACAGGCTCCAGCGAGCGCCCCCGAGGCCGCGGCGCCGCCTGCTGAGGAGTCGGCCGAGCCGGTTGCGGAGCCTGTTGCCGACACTGCCGAGGCCGCCGCACCCGTCGCCGACGCGGCCACCCCAGAGACGGCTGACGCACCCGCGGATGCAGCGACGGACGCCGTGCCCGACGCCACGGACGAGGCGCCTGCCACGGACGAGGCGCCTGCCACGGACGAGGCGCCTGCCACGGATGAGGTGCCCGCAGCGGACGAGGCGGCCACCGAGACCGACGTCCCGCGGGCCTGACGCACACACCGACACCGACGACGTAAGGACCCTCAATGCCCAGCTTCACTGCCGCTGACGTCAAGCGTCTGCGCGAGCTCACCGGCGCCGGCATGCTCGACTGCAAGAACGCCCTCACCGAGGCCGACGGCGACTTCGACGCCGCCGTCGAGATCCTGCGGGTCAAGTACGCCGCCAAGGTCGACAAGAAGGCCGCCGAGCGCACCGCCGGCAACGGGCTGGTCGCCCGCGAGGGTGGCGCCTTGGTCGAGCTCAAGTGCGAGACCGACTTCGTGGCCAAGAACGCCGAGTTCCAGGCCCTCGCCCAGCGCATCGCTGAGCACGTGGCCACCGGCACCGGCCCTGTCGACGCTGCCGTGGTGGTCGGCGAGACTCTCGCCGACGGCCAGAGCGTCGGCGACGCCATCACGGGGCTGGCTGCCACCATCGGTGAGAAGCTCGAGCTCGGTCGGGTCGCGCGTCTGGACGGCGAGACAGTGGCCTACATGCACAAGCGCAGCTCCGACCTCCCGCCGCAGGTCGGCGTGCTCGTGGCCTACACCGGCGACGGTGACTCCGCCGCCGAGGTAGCCCGGGGCGCGGCCATGCAGGTGGCGGCCATGCGTCCGACGTACGTCACGCGCGACGAGATCCCCGCCGACGTCGTCGAGAACGAGCGGCGCATCGCCGAGTCGACCGCCCGTGAGGAGGGCAAGCCCGAGCAGGCACTGCCCAAGATCGTCGAAGGCCGACTCAACGGCTTCTTCAAGGAGGGTGTTCTGCTCGAGCAGGCCGCCGTCCAGGACAGCAAGCGCACCGTCAAGGCGTTGCTGGACGACGCCGGCGTCACCGTCACGGGCTTCGCCCGGTTCGAGGTCGGCGCCTGACGTGACCGGCCCGGCGGACGCCCCCGCACGTCCTCGTCCCACCAGAGTGCTGCTGAAGCTCTCCGGCGAGGTGTTCGGGGGTGGCCGGGTCGGTGTCGACCCCGACGTCGTCGCGGGCATCGCCCGCCAGCTCGCGGAGGTCGTCGCCCGGGGCACGCAGGTGGCGGTGGTCGTCGGGGGTGGCAACTTCTTCCGCGGGGCCGAGCTGTCCCAGCGCGGCATGGACCGCGCGCGGGCCGACTACATGGGCATGCTGGGCACGGTGATGAACTGCCTGGCTCTGCAGGACTTTCTGGAGAAGGAAGGCATCGACACCCGAGTCCAGACGGCCATCACCATGGGCCAGGTCGCCGAGCCCTACGTCCCGCGTCGGGCGAGCCGGCACCTGGAGAAGGGCCGCGTCGTCATCTTCGGGGCCGGGGCCGGCCTGCCGTACTTCTCCACCGACACGGTGGCCGCGCAGCGAGCGCTGGAGATCGGCTGCGACCAGCTGCTCATGGCCAAGAACGGGGTGGACGGCGTCTACGAGGCCGACCCGCGGCTCGACCCCGACGCACGGCTGTTCGTCTCCCTCTCCTACGACGAGGTGCTGCAGCGCCAGCTGACGGTCGCCGACGCGAGCGCGTTCAGCCTGTGCCGCGACAACGACCTGCCGATCGTCGTGTTCAACCTGATCGTCGACGGCAACATCGCCCGCGTCGTCCAGGGGGAGCCGGTCGGCACGCTGGTCGCGGCACAAGTGCCGACTCTGCTCGCCGCAGCGGTAACCTCCTCGCCATGATCGACGACACCCTCCTCGAGGCCGAGGAGAAGATGGAGAAGACCGTTGCCGTGGCGAAGGAAGACTTCGCCGGGATCCGTACCGGACGTGCGCACCCGGGCCTCTTCAGCAAGATCATGGTCGACTACTACGGCACCCCGACGCCGGTGAACCAGCTGGCGTCGTTCCACGTCGTCGACGCCCGCATGATCAGCATCAGCCCGTACGACAAGGGCTCGATGACGGCGATCGAGCGGGCCATCCGCGACTCCGACCTGGGTGTCAACCCCATGGACGACGGACAGGTCATCCGGGTGTCGCTGCCTGAGCTCACCGAGGAGCGTCGGCGCGAGTACATCAAGCTGGCCAAGACCAAGGCCGAGGACGCCAAGGTGTCGATCCGCAACGTCCGCCGCCACGCGAAGGAGACGCTCGACCACCTTGCACGCGACGGCGAGGCAGGCAAGGACGACGTCGACCGGGCCGAGAAGCACCTCGAGCAGGTGACCAAGGCGAACGTCGAGGCGATCGACGACCTGCTGAAGCACAAAGAGGCAGAGCTTCTGGAAATCTGAGTCATGACCACTCCGACGGAGGCGCCCGCGCCGGCGAGCAAGGCCGGACGCAACCTTCCCGCCGCCGTCGCCGTCGGTCTGCTCCTCGCTTCGGTGGCCGTCGGGTCGCTGGTCTTCGACAAGCGCTGGTTTCTCGTGCTGGCTGCCGCCGCCATGCTCACCGCCGTCTGGGAGCTCGGCGGCGCGATGCGCACCGCCGACATCCACCTGCCCACCATCCCGCTGTACTTCGGAGTGGTGGGCACCATCGTCGGCGGCTGGGTCGCCGGGGCGGGCGGGGTGGCGATCGGCATGGCGCTCAGCGTGCTGGCCGTGCTGCTGTGGCGCGGCGTGCGCGGCCCGCAGGGTTTCGTGACCGACGCGACGTCCGGCGCCTTCACGGTCGGCTACCTGCTGATGGCCGGCGGCTTCGCGACGCTGCTGGTACGTGAGGACGACGGCCCGTTCCGCGTGCTGGCGTGGTTGCTGCTCGTCGTGGCCTCCGACGTCGGCGGGTACGCGATGGGTGTGGTGTTCGGCAAGACCCCCATGGCGCCCTCGGTGAGCCCCAAGAAGTCGTGGGAGGGGTTCAGCGGCTCGGTGCTGGCCTGCGTCACGTTCGGGACCCTCGTCGTGGTGCTCGCCCTGGACGGGCAGTGGTGGGCAGGTGTGGTGCTCGGGATCGCGATGGCTGTTGCCGCCACGCTGGGTGACCTGGCCGAGTCGCTGCTCAAGCGCGACATCGGCGTCAAAGACATGGGGTCGCTGCTGCCCGGGCACGGCGGGGTGATGGACCGGCTCGACTCCATCGCCCTGTCTGCTCCGGTCGCGTGGCTGGTGCTCACCTACCTGGTGCCCGTCGCCTGACGCTCGCGCCGTCGCACCGGCGTGGGACGATCGGCCAACCATGACTGCGTTCTCGCTGGACCCCGTCCCCGCCCGTCGCGGCAAGCCACCGCAGCACCTGGCTGACCTCACGCCCGAGCAGCGCCGCGAGGCCGTGGTGGCGCTCGGGCTGCCTGCCTTTCGCGCCGACCAGCTCTCGCGGCAGTACTTCGCCCGCTACAACGCCGACGTCGCGACCATGACCGACCTGCCCGCCGCATCACGCGACCCGGTGCGGGAGGCGCTGTTCCCGCCGCTGCTGCAGCCCGTGCGCGAGATGGTCGCCGACGGCGGTGCGACGGTGAAGAGCCTGTGGCAGCTGGTGGACGGCTCGCGGGTGGAGAGCGTGCTCATGCGCTACGGCAGCTCGGTCGGCAGCGAGGTGCCCGGCGCGGTGAGCGCCGAGCTGGGTGCCGAGAGCGACTCCACCGACGAGCACCCGGCCTCGCGAGTCACTGTTTGCGTGTCGTCCCAGGCCGGCTGCGGCATGGCCTGCCCGTTCTGCGCGACCGGGCAGCTCGGGCTCACCCGCAACCTGTCGACGGCGGAGATCGTCGACCAGGTGGTCGCGGCGTCGCGCGCTGTCCCGGACGACCAAGGCCCGGGGCGGGTGAGCAACGTCGTGTTCATGGGCATGGGCGAGCCCCTCGCGAACTACGCCGCCGTCGTCGGGGCCCTGCACCGCCTCACCGACCCGGCACCTGCCGGCATCGGGATGTCGCCACGACGCATCACTGTCTCGACGGTCGGACTTGTGCCACGCATCAAGCAGCTGTCCGGCGAAGGTATGCCGGTGACGCTGGCGGTGTCGCTGCATGCGCCGGACGACGAGGCCCGCGACGAGCTCGTCCCGGTCAACACGAGGTGGAAGGTCGCCGAGCTGCTGGACGCCGCACGCGAGTACTTCGAGGTGACCGGGCGCCGCGTCTCGATCGAGTACGCGCTGATCCGCGACGTCAACGACCAGGGCTGGCGCGCGGAGCTGCTCGGACGACTGCTCAACGAGCGGGGACGCGGCTGGGTGCACGTCAACCCCATCCCGCTCAACCCCACGCCTGGGTCGAGGTGGACGGCGTCACGCGCCGGCGTGGAGCGTGCGTTCGTCAACGCGTTGCGAGCCGCCGGTGTGCCGACCACGGTGCGCGACACCCGGGGGCGCGACATCGATGGTGCGTGCGGCCAGCTCGCCGCCGCCGAGGCATAGTCCGCCCACGACGGCGGGCTGGGCCGCTCGTCGCATCGGTCGACCCGTTCGACGAACCCTGCCCGAGCACCCGGTCGAAAGCCCTGGCGCAGGCCGGTCCCCGGCCACCAAGATTGCCGCCCATGGGTGCCTACCAGCAGACGTATGAGCAGAGCCTGTCCGACCCCGCGGGCTTCTGGGGCGAAGCCGCGGCCGCCATCGACTGGGAGACACCCCCGTCGACGGTGCTCGACGACAGCAACCCGCCCTTCTACCGGTGGTTCGCCGGTGGGCGGCTCAACACGGCTGCCAACGCGCTCGACCGGCACGTCGCCGCCGGCAACGGTGACCGACTGGCGCTCATCTTCGACTCCGCGCTGACCGACGCCTCGCGCACGTACACCTACGCCGAGCTGACCGACGAGGTCGCTCGTTTCGCCGGCGGGCTGAGGTCGCTGGGAGTGGGCAAGGGCGACCGGGTAGTGATCTACATGCCGATGGTGCCCGAGGCAGCGATCGCGATGCTGGCGTGTGCGCGCCTCGGTGCCGTGCACTCGGTGGTGTTCGGCGGGTTCGCCCCGCAAGAGCTGGCGGTGCGCATCGACGACGCGACGCCGACGGTTGTCGTGACGGCCTCGTGCGGTATCGAGCCGACACGCACGATCCCCTACAAACCGCTGCTCGACAAGGCGCTCGAGCTGGCCGAGCACGACGTCGCGCACTGCGTCATCCTGCAGCGCCCGCAGGTGCAGGCCGAGATGACGGCAGGACGCGACCTGACGTGGGAGCAGGTGATGGACGGCGCCGAGCCCGCCGAGCCTG
This sequence comes from uncultured Actinomycetota bacterium, assembly GCA_963714455.1. Classification (GTDB taxonomy): domain Bacteria; phylum Actinomycetota; class Actinomycetes; order Jiangellales; family Jiangellaceae; genus CAVQGZ01. The sequence continues at coordinate 210,283 of CAVQON010000015.1, read as the reverse complement.
TCGTGGTCGAGGCCACCGACCCCCTGTACATCCTCTACACCTCCGGCACCACCGGTCGTCCGAAGGGCATCGTGCGCGACAACGGCGGGCACGCGGTCGCGCTGGCCTGGTCGATGCCGAACGTCTACGACATCGGTCCCGGCGACGTGTGGTGGGCCGCCTCCGACGTCGGCTGGGTCGTCGGTCACTCCTACATCGTGTACGCGCCGCTGCTGGTCGGGGCCACCTCGGTGATGTACGAGGGCAAGCCGGTCGGCACCCCCGACGCGGGTGCGTTCTGGCGGGTCGTGTCCGACTACGGCGTCAAGGCGCTGTTCGCCGCGCCGACGGCGTTCCGGGCGATCAAGAAGGACGACCCGAACGGTGAGCACCTCGCCCGCTACGACACCTCGTGCCTGAAGAATCTGTTCATGGCCGGGGAGCGTCTCGACCCCGACACCTACGAGTGGGCCACGTCGACGATCGGCGTTCCGGTCACCGACAACTGGTGGCAGACCGAGACGGGCTGGCCGATCGCGTCGAACCTGCGGGGGCTGGAGCCCATGCCGATCAAGCCAGGCTCGCCGAGCGTGCCGGTGCACGGCTACGACGTGCAGGTGCTGGACGAGCGGGGCCGTGAGCTCGGCCCCGACGTGGAGGGTGCGATCTGCATCCGGCTGCCCATGCCGCCCGGCACGCTGCCCACGCTCTGGAACGACGACGACCGGTACGTGCGCTCCTACCTCTCGGCCTTCGACGGCTGGTACCTGTCCGGCGACGGCGGGTTCAAGGACGCCGACGGGTACGTGTACGTGATGGGCCGCACCGACGACGTCATCAACGTCGCCGGCCACCGGCTGTCGACGGGCTCGATGGAGGCCGTGCTGGCCAGCCACCCCGCGGTCGCCGAGTGTGCAGTGCTCGGTGTGCACGACGTGCTCAAGGGCCAGGTGCCGCGCGGGTTCGTCGTGCTCAAGGCCGGTGTCGACGTCGACCCCGACGCGCTGGAGGCCGAGCTGGTCGCCATGGTGCGCGCCGAGATCGGGGCGGTCGCCGCGCTGCGTGAGATCGACGTGGTCGCGGCCCTGCCCAAGACCCGCTCCGGCAAGATCCTGCGCAAGACGATGCGCGAGATGGCCGACGGCAAGACCCCGATGATCCCCAGCACCATCGAGGACGCCTCCGTCCTCGACGCCCTACGTCCCGTCCTCACCCACGAGGGCGGCTGAGGCGGCGCACCATCGTGCGCGTCGCCCCGTCGGTGAGCAGCCTGAAGCCGGCCCGCTGGTAGAACCCGACGGCGGCGACGTTCGCGGCGTCCACCCGCAGGTGGATGCCGGGGGACCGCGCAGCGCGCAGGCCAGTGGCGAACGACTCGAGCAAGGCCAGGCCGCGCCCGCCGCCACGTGCGCTCGGCAGCAGGTTGATGTGCAGGTGGGACGGGTAGTCGTCCACCCCGGGTGGCAGTGCGACGTGCGGCTCGCGCAGCAGCCGAACCAACCCCGGGTCGGCACCGTCGGGTCGCGGCAGGTGGGCCGGCGTCCACGTCGTCGCCCATCGCCGGTAGAAGGCTCGCGAGTCCAGCGCGCCGACGACGTACCCGGTGATGCGCTCGCCGTCGAGCAGGACGCGAGCGGTGGCCGGCTCCAGTGCCAGGTACGGACGGGCGTACACGAGCTCGACAAGGGATGGGTCGGCGACGTCGGCTGGCTGCGGGTCGCCCCCGTCAGCGGTCGCCCGACAGACCGCGGCCACCGCGTCGGCGTCGCTCGCGAGCCCCGGGCGCACCAGGACGTCGCTCATCCGTGCATGAGGTGCCCGAACGCGCGGGCGATCCTTGACTCCCGCCCGGTGCGGGCCTCCTCCGGGTCGGCCCACCCCATGGCCCGCAGCCCCGCGTTCACGCCGAGCCAGCGCAGCGGCTCGGGCTCCCAGCGCGGCGAGGCGTGACCCACCCAGGGCAGCGACACCAGATCCGTGTCGCTGCCGACGATCAGGTCGGCCAACGTGCGCCCGGCGAGGTTCGACGTGCCGACCCCGTCGCCGACGTAGCCGCCGGCCCAGCCGAGTCCGGTGCCGCGGTCGAGCCCCACCGATGCCCACCAGTCGCGGGCGATGCCGAGGGGACCGGCCCATCGGTGGGTGATCGCGGCGTCGCCGAGCGGAGGGAGCATGTCGCGCAACGTGGTGGCGAGCCAGTCCCAGACCTTCGGCACCTCGTCCTGGTCGGCCGACACCACCGAGCCGTACCGGTACGGCGCGCCCCGTCCGCCGAAGGCGATGCGGTCATCGGCCGTGCGCTGGCCGTAGACGACCATGTGCCGCAGGTCGGTGAACGTCGTGCGGGAGGCGAGCCCCGCCTGGCGCCAGAAGTCCGCGCTGAGCGGCTCGGTGGCGATCATGGCGGAGTAGACGGGCACCACGGCCCGCCGCGCGGTGGGCAGGCCGGGGGAGTAGCCCTCGGTCGCCCGCACGACCACGTCGGCGTGGACGGCGCCCATCGGGGTAGTCGCCCGCCCCGGCTGAACGGTGGTCACCGGGGTGTGCTCGTGGATGACCCCGCCGCGCCGCTCGACGGCCCGGGCCAGCCCGCGGACGAGGCGTCCTGGGTGGACCGCCGCGCAGTGCGTCAGCCGCACGGCGCCGTGGACATCGGTGGCGTCGAGCACGGAGCGTGCCTCGCTCGCGCCGAGCAGGTCGACGTCGTCGGGCCCGAACCCCCACGACCGCGCATGGTCGACCTCGGCACGCGCGCGCGCCCACTGCTGTGGCGAGCGGGCCAGCTCGATCGTACCGCCCTTCGACCAGTGCGCGTCGATCCCTTCGTCGGAAAGCATCTCACCCACATGATCGACGGTGGCGTTCATCGTGCGCTGCATCCGGACGGCCTCGCTGCGCGACGACGCCGCGGCCAGCGCCTCCCACGACGTCGGGAAGAGCGCGGAGCACCACCCGCCGTTGCGACCGGACGCCCCGAACCCGGCCACCTCGCGCTCGAGCACCACCACGCGCAGGGACGGGTCGGCCCGCAGCAGGTAGTAGGCGGTCCACAGCCCGGTGAAACCGGCGCCGACGATGGCGACGTCGGCCTGGGTCGAGCCGGGGAGCGGCGGTCGGTGCAAACCCTGCTCGTGCGCCGGCAGCGTGTCGTGCCACAGCGAGAGGTCTCGGTAGGCGCGCACGTCCTACACCTGCGCCCCTGGCACTGGGATGTCGTCCAGGTAGTGCGGGGCGTCGACGCCGTCGAGAAGGTCCGGGGCGTCGAGGGCAGGCCCCAGGGTGGCCGTCACGGGGACGACCCCTGCCCACACCGGGCGGAGCAGGTCGTCGCCCTCGTCGGTGGGCCAGCCGTCGTTCACCTTCACCGACCACTCCGTGAGCGGCATGCGCAGCACGGACGTGGCGGCCAGCTCCTTGCGGGTGGGTGGGCGCAGGTCGGCCCAGCGACCCGGAACCGAGGCCTCGCTGATGCGCACCAGGGCGGCGAGCTTGGCATCGGCCTCGGTGAGCGGGGTGAAGCGGCCCAGCACCATGGCGCTGCGGTAGCGCATCGACACCTCGAACGCCGCGCGCGCCAGCACGTACCCGTCGAGCAACGTCACCGTCACGCACGTGTCGGCACCGTCGGCCAGCAGCCGGAACGCCCGCGACCCCGTCGAGCCGTGCACGAGCAGCGCGTCGCCGTCACGGGCGTAGGCCAGCGGCACCACCAGCGGGCGGGCGTCGTCGACCACGGCGACATGAGCCACCCGGCCCGCGTCGAGCACCGCGTCGAGCGCGTCCCGGTCGAGCACCTGGTGGTGCGCAAGGCGGCGGACGGTCGTGCGCGAGCTCAGAGCAGGTCCCACGCCTGGGTGAGCACGCGGCGCAGGATCTGCTCGATCTCGTCGAACTCCCGCTGGCCGCAGATCAGCGGCGGGGCGAGCTGGATCACCGGGTCGCCGCGGTCGTCGGCCCGGCAGTAGAGCCCGTTGTCGAACAGCGCCTTGGACAAGAACCCGCGCAGCAGCCGTTCGGACTCGTCCTCGTCGAACGTCTCGCGGGTCTGCTTGTTCTTGACCATCTCGATGCCGTAGAAGTAGCCGGCGCCGCGCACGTCGCCGACGATCGGCAGGTCGTAGAGCTTCTCCAGCGTCGCGCGGAACGCGTCTTCGTTCGCACGGACGTTCTCGATGATCCCCTCGCGCTCGAACAGGTCGAGGTTGGCCAGCGCCACGGCTGCACCCACCGGGTGCCCGCCCCACGTGTAGCCGTGGGCGAACATCTGCGTGCCGTGCCGGAACGGCTCGAACAGCCGGTCGCTGGCGATCATCGCGCCCATCGGCACGTAGCCCGACGTCATGCCCTTGGCCGTGGTGATGATGTCGGGCGTGACCCCGTACCGGCTCATCGCGAAGTAGTCGCCGATCCGGCCGAAGGCGGTGATCGTCTCATCGGCGACCATCAGCACGCCGTAGGTGTCGCAGATCTCGCGGACGCGCTCCAGGTACCCGGGTGGGGGTGGGAAGCACCCGCCGGAGTTCTGGACGGGCTCGACGAAGACCGCCGCGACGGTCTCTGGCCCCTCGAACAGGATCGCCTCCTCGATCCGGTTCGCCGCCCACTGACCGAACGCATGCAGGTCGTCACCGTGCTCGGGTGCCCGGTAGAAGTTGGTGTTGGGCACCTTGTGGGTGCCGGGCACCAGCGGCTCGAAGTACTGCTTGGCGAACGGGATGCCGGTGATGGACAGCGCCCCCTGCGGGGTGCCGTGGTAGGCGATGGCCCGGCTGATCACCTTGTACCGGGTGGGCTCGCCGGTGATCTTGAAGTACTGCTTGGCCAGCTTCCACGCCGTCTCGACGGCCTCACCGCCACCGCTGGTGAAGAACACCCGGTTGAGGTCGCCCGGGGCCAACGACGCCAGCCGCTCGGCCAGCTCGATGGCGCGCGGGTGGGCGTAGGACCAGATGGGGAAGAACGCCAGCTCGCGCGCCTGCGCGGCGGCAGCGTCGGCGAGCTCGACGCGACCGTGCCCCGCCTGCACGACGAACAGGCCCGCCAGACCGTCCAGGTAGCGGTTGCCCTGGTCGTCCCAGACATACGCGCCCTCGCCCTTGACGATCACCGGCACGTGGCCACCGGTCTCGTAGGTTGAGTGCCGGGTGAAGTGCATCCACAGGTTGTTCTGCGCAGACCGAGCCAGGGCGTCCTCGCCCGGCTCGTCCACGTACTGCGGCGTGACGGTCATGACACTCCCCATGAGTAGGTCTGCTTCGCGAGCTTCAGGTACACGAACGTCTCGGTGGCCACGACCGACGGGACACTGCGAATCTGGCGGTGGACGACCTCGAGCAGGTGGTCGTCGCTGCGGCAGACGACTTCGACGAGCAGGTCGAACGAGCCCGCGGTGACCACGACGTAGGAGACCTCCGTCATCTCGGCGAGACGCTCGGCCACCGGCTCCGCGTCGCCACTCACCCGCACGCCGACCATGGCCTGCCGGGCGAACCCCAGCTCCAGCGGGTCGGTGACGGCGACGACATCCATGACGCCCGCCTCGGTGAGGCGGCCGACCCGGGCGCGCACTGCCGCCTCGGACAGGCCCACCGCCTTGCCGATCGCGGCGTACGAGCGCCGACCGTCCTGCTGAAGCTCGGCGATGATCGCCTTCGCCGTGTCGTCGAGCAGGATGCTGCTGGCACGCCGTCGCTCGCTCACGACAGGAAGTCTGCGGCAGGACCGAGCGCCAAGCAAGGCGTTCCCGCGATATCCGCAGCGTGAGAACAGCCACGACACTGATTTCGTCACGATTCACCAACAGTCTGGCCCAAACCCTGGGTGCGGGTTTGGTTCGCCGGCAGGCCCGTGCGTACAGTCCTCCGAACCGATCGACGCCCTCTTGTGGAGGTCTTGTGTCAATTGTCAGCCAACGGATCAGCCGTCGCCGCCTGATGCGCAACGCCGGGCTTGCCGGCGTCGCAGTCGTCGGGGCACCGGCGCTCGCCGCGTGCGGCACCGACCCCGTCGACACCGAGGCCGGGGGGACCACCGACGACCTCTCCGAGACCGCCAAGCTCGTCCGGTTCGACAACTGGCCGCTGTACATCGACGTCGACGAAGAAGACCCGAACGTCCGTCCCACGCTGGCGGCGTTCGAGGACAGCACCGGCATCAGCGTCGAGTACGTCGAGGCGGTCAACGACAACAACGAGTACTTCGCCAAGATCTCTCCCCAGCTCAGCGCGGGTCAGGCGATCGGCGCCGACGTGTTCGTGGTGACCGACTGGCTCGTCGCGCGCCTGATCAACCTGGGCTGGCTGCAGGAGCTGAACCAGGAGAACCTGACCACCGTCGCCGCCAACCTCGGCCCGGAGCTGCAAGACCCTGGCTTCGACCCTGGGCGGCTCTACTCGGTGCCGTGGCAGTCCGGCATCACCGGCATCGCGTACAACAAGGCAGCGCTGCCGGGGGGCATCACCTCGTTGGACCAGCTGCTCACCGACCCCGCGCTGGCCGGCAAGGTCACGCTCTTCTCCGGTATGCGGGAGTCGCTGGCGATCCTCGCCGGGGCAGAGGGCAACGGTTTGCTCGGGTTCACCGACGCCGACGTGGACGCCGCCATCGCCAAGGTCGAGCAGGCGGTGGCGAGCGGGCACATCAGGCGGTTCACCGGCAACGACTACGCCGACGACCTCGCCCAGGGCAACGTCGTCGCCGCGCTGGCGTGGTCCGGCGACATCGCCCAGCTGCAGTTCGACAACCCCGACCTGGAGTTCGTGATCCCCGAGGAGGGGGGCGAGCTCTGGTCGGACAACATGGTCGTGCCGGTCGGGGCCAGCCACAAGACCAACGCCGAGAGGCTCATGGACTGGTACTACCAGCCGGAGATCGCTGCTGACCTGGTCAACTGGGTCGGCTACGTGTCACCGGTGCCGGCGGCCAAAGAGGTGCTGCTCGGCTACGGGGACGAGTTCTCCCTGGCCACGGCCAACTCGCCGCTGGTCTTCCCCAGCGAGGGCGACCTTGCCAACGTGTCGGTCAGTCGTGAGCTCACCGACGAGGAGGCCGAGCGCTACGAGCGCGACTGGAACGCCGTCGTCGTATGAGCGGCGCCTTCAGCGGTGGCATGCAGCTGGTCGACGGGCGTCGTCGCCGAGCCGAGGGCGACGCATCGCCCCTGACCGACCCGTCCACCGGTGAGGTGATCGCCGAGGTCGACCACGCCGGGGCCGACCTGGTCGACGAGGCAGTCGGGGCAGCACGGCGGGCGTTCACACACTGGAGCGTCACCACCCCGGCCGAGCGCAGCACCCTCATGCACCGCTGGGCATCCATCCTGGCCGAGCGCGCCGACGACCTGGCTCTCGCCGAGACCCGCCAGGCCGGCAAGCCGATCCGTCTGTCCACCGAGTTCGACGTGCCCGGAACCATCGACAACACGGCGTTCTTCGCCGGGGCCGCCCGCAACCTGGAGGGCAAGGCCGCCGCGGAGTACTCCGCTGACCACACCTCCATGGTCCGGCGTGAGCCGATCGGTGTCGTGGGCTCGGTCGCCCCGTGGAACTACCCGCTTCAGATGGCCGCCTGGAAGGTGCTGCCCGCAGTGGCGGCCGGCAACACGATCGTCCTCAAGCCCGCCGAGATCACACCGGTCACCTCCGTGATGTTCGCGCAGGCAGCCCTGGACGCGGGCATCCCACCCGGTGTCGTCAACGTCGTGACCGGCCGAGGGGCCGTCGCAGGCGAGGCTCTCGTGAGTCACCCGGACGTGGACATGGTCTCGTTCACCGGCTCCACACCGGTCGGGACCCGGGTGATGACGCTCGCCGCCGAGCGGGCTGCGCGCGTCCACCTCGAGCTGGGGGGCAAGGCGCCGTTCGTGGTGCTGGAGGACGCCGACCTCGAAGCCGCCGTCCATGGGGCGGTGGCCGGTTCGCTCATCAACACCGGCCAGGACTGCACGGCTGCCACCAGGGCCTACGTCCATGCCTCGCGCTACGCCGACTTCGTCGCCGGTGTCGCCGACCTCATGGCCGGGGTGCGTCTCGGCCCGACACAGGACGAGGCGACCGACCAGGGCCCGTTGGTGTCGTTCGCGCAGCGTGACCGGGTCGCCGGCTTCGTCGAGCGCTCGCGCCGCTACGCCACGGTCGTCCGCGGGGGACAAGCTCCCGGCGGCGAGCTCGCCGCCGGCGCCTACTACGAGCCCACCTTGATCGTCGACGCCGCCCCCGACAGCGAGGTTGTCTGCGAGGAGATCTTCGGCCCCGTCCTCGTGGTGCTGCCCGTCGCCGACGACGACGAAGCCCTGGCCGCCGCGAACGACACCCGCTACGGCCTGGCTGCCTCGGTGTGGACCCGCGACGTGCATCGGGCGCTTCGATTCACCCGTGGCATCGCGGCCGGTGCGGTCTGGGTCAACGACCACATCCCGATCATCAGCGAGATGCCGCACGGCGGGTACAAGAAGTCGGGTTTCGGCAAAGACATGAGCATGTACTCCTTCGAGGAGTACACCAACATCAAGCATGTGATGTACGACGTGACCGGGGCGGCGCGCAAGGACTGGCACCGGACGATCTTCAGCTGACGGCGCTGGTCGCCGGAAGGGACGTGGCTGTGGCCGACACCGACTCAGGAGATCTGCGCCTGGTCAGGCTTACCAAGACGTTCGGCGACGCCGCCGCGGTGGACGACCTGTCGCTGACGATCCCGCAGGGCTCGTTCTTCGCCCTGCTCGGCCCGTCCGGGTGTGGAAAGACCACGACCCTGCGCATGGTGGCCGGCCTCGAGCAGCCGACCCAGGGCGCGATCCACCTCGGTGACACCGACATCACAGGGATGAAGCCGTACAAGCGCCCAGTGAACACCGTGTTCCAGAGCTACGCGTTGTTCCCGCACCTCGACATCTTCGAGAACGTCGCTTTCGGCCTGCGGCGGCGGGGCATCAAGGACGTGGGCGCGCAGGTGGCGCAGATGCTCGAGCTGGTCGAGCTGACCGGCTTCGAGAAGCGCAAGCCCCACCAGCTCTCCGGCGGCCAGCAGCAGCGGGTGGCGGTCGCGCGCGCGCTGATCAACCACCCGAACCTGCTGCTGCTCGACGAGCCGCTCGGCGCGCTCGACCTCAAGCTGCGCCGGCAGATGCAGCTCGAGCTCAAGCGCATCCAGACCGAGGTCGGCATCACCTTCGTGCACGTGACTCACGACCAAGAAGAGGCCATGACGATGGCCGACACCGTGGCCGTGATGAACGAGGGCAGGATCGAGCAGCTCGGCTCGCCGGTCGACCTGTACGAGAACCCGATGACCGCCTTCGTGGCGAACTTTCTCGGCCAGTCGAACATGGTGGACGGCGACGTCGTCGACCGCGCCGGCGACGACGTGGTCGTGGACGTCGCCGGGCAGCGCCTGGCCATCCCACGCTCCCGCGTGCACACCGACGCCTCGTCGGTGCACGTCGGGGTGCGCCCGGAGAAGGTGTCGATCCTGCCCGTCGAGGACGAGGGGCAGATCCCGGCGGGCCACAACCGCATGGTCGGCGTGATCGAGGACGCGAGCTTCATGGGCGTCTCCACCGAGTACACCGTCACCCTGCCCTGGGGCGGGGGCTTCGGCGTCTTCGCCCAGAACCTGCGGCGCGACACCCGGCTGGTGCCGGCAGCCCGGGTGGCCGTGCACTGGGCACCGGAGCACACGTTCGCCCTCGACCCGGCCGAGCCCGTCGACGCCGGCGTCGACCCCGACGCCCGGCTGCGCCGCGTCGCGGGCCAGGCCACCCGGTGACCGTCCTCGCCCACGTCCCCACCCCCGGGACGGGTGGGCCACCGGCCGCGCCCGCGCCCGCCCGTCCGAAGGGACGGTGGGTGCCGTACCTGCTGCTGGCGCCGGGACTGATCTGGCTGGCGTTCTTCTTCATCCTGCCGACGATCACGCTGGTGTCGACGTCGCTGCAGACGGGCTCGCTCGCGACGGGCTTCCAGCAGACGTTCTCGTTCGGCAACTACACCAGCGCCTGGAGCGAGTTCTACCCGCAGTTCGTGCGCTCCCTGGTCTACGCGTCCGTCGCGACCATCGCCGCGCTCGCGATCGCCTACCCGCTCGCCTACACGATCGCGTTCAAGGCCGGCAAGTACCGCAACCTCATGCTGGTGCTGGTGATCGCGCCGTTCTACACCTCGTTCCTGCTGCGGACGCTGGCCTGGAAGACGATCCTCGCCGACAACGGCGTCATCGTGCAGACGATGGAGCGCCTGGGCATCCTCGACGTGCTGTCGTTCATCGGGCTCACCGCCGACGACCGGGTACTGGCGACGCCGCTGGCGGTCATCACCGGGCTGACCTACAACTTCTTGCCCTTCATGACCCTGCCGCTCTACGCCAGCCTCGAACGGATGGACCCGCGGCTCGTCGAGGCGGCCGGCGACCTGTACGCGTCGCCGTTCACGGCCTTCCGCAAGGTCACGTTCCCGCTGTCGCTGCCCGGGGTCGTCGCCGGGACCCTTCTGACCTTCATCCCGGCCGCCGGTGACTACATCAACGCCTCGCTGCTGGGCAGCCTGCCGGCCACGTCCATGATCGGCAACGTCATCGACGCGCTGTTCTTACGCGTGCTCGACTACCCACGGGCCGCCGCGTTGTCGGTGACCCTCATGGTGGTCATCGTGGCGATGGTCGCGGTGTACGTCCGCCGCGCCGGGACGGAGGAGCTGCTCTGATGGCGACCTCCACGTCCCTGCCCCGCGCCGCGAGCGAGCCGGCCCCGCGCATCCGCCGCCGCGGCCCGCTGCGTTGGGTGCGCGACAACATCATCACGATCGCCGGCATCGGCGCGATCGCCTACCTGCTGCTGCCCAACGTCGTCGTCACCGTGATGTCGTTCAACGACCCGGTGGGACGGTTCAACTTCTCCTGGAACCAGTTCTCCACCGACGCGTGGACCGACCCCTGCGCGGTCGCCGGCATGTGCGAGTCGCTGGCGCTGAGCCTGCAGATCGGGCTGCTGTCGACGCTGGCTGCCCTCGTTCTCGGCACGCTGGTCGCGTTCGCGCTGTCGCGGCACCGGTTTCGGGGCCGCTCGTCCACCAACCTGCTGGTGTTCTTCCCGATGGCCACCCCCGAGGTCGTCATGGGCTCGTCCCTGCTCGCGCTGTTCGTCAACACGGCGATCCCGCTCGGGTTCCGCACCATCCTCATCGCGCACATCATGTTCTTGATCAGCTACGTCGTGGTGACGGTCAAGGCCCGCCTCGCCGGCCTCGACCCCCGGCTCGAGCAGGCGGCGATGGACCTGTACGCGAACGAGCGCACCACGTTCTGGCGCATCACGTTCCCGCTCGTGCTGCCCGGCATCGCGGCCGCCGGGCTGCTGGCCTTCGCCCTGTCGTTCGACGACTTCATCATCACGAACTTCAACGCCGGTGGTGAGGTGACGTTCCCGATGTTCGTGTGGGGGGCTGCCCAGCGCGGGGTGCCACCCCAGGTGAACGTCATCGGGGCGCTGATGTTCATCCTGGCCCTGCTGGTCGTCCTCGGCTCCGAGCTCGCCCGGCGTCGCAAGGCGCGTCGATAGCGTGCCCGTCACCGACGCTCACCTGCGTTCGCTCGCCGACGCCGAGCCCGTCCCCTTCTGGCTCGACACGACGGCACCCGAGGCCGGTCCGACCCTGGCCGGCACCGTCGAGGCCGACCTCGTGGTCGTCGGCGGCGGGTACACGGGGCTCTGGACCGCGCTCATGGCCAAGGAACGTGACCCGTCGCGCAGCGTCGTGCTGCTGGAGGCGCACCGCATCGGGTCGGCCGCGTCCGGACGCAACGGCGGGTTCTGCTCGTCCAGCCTCACCCATGGGCTGGCAAACGGGCTCTCGCGCTGGCCCGACGAGATCGACGAGCTGGAGCGTCAAGGTCTGGCCAACCTCGACGAGATCGAGGCGACGCTTCACCGCTACGGCATCGACGCGGAGTACGAACGCACCGGCGAGATCAACGTGGCCACGCAGCCGTGGCACCTCGATGACGAGGCGGAGCTCGAACCGCTGCGCCGGGTCGGCCACGACGCGCAGTGGCTGGACGCGGATGCGCTCCAGGCACAGGTGCACTCGCCGACCTACCTCGGCGGGCTCTGGAACAAGACGGGGACGGCCCTGGTGAACCCGGCCAAGCTGGCCTGGGGACTCGCCGAGGCTGCGCGCAACCTCGGGGTGTCGATCTACGAAGACACCCCGGCCGTGCGTCTGGAGAAGGACGGCGCGGCGATGCGGGTGCGTGCGGAGTTCGGCTCCGTCCGCGCCGGGCGGGTGGCGCTGGCCACCAACGCCTTCCCGTCGCTGCTTCGCCGAGTCAAGCACTTCATCGTCCCGGTCTGGGACTACGTGCTGATGACCGAGCCGCTCACGCCCGCGCAGCAGGCGTCCATCGGCTGGGAAGGCCGCCAAGGGCTCTCGGACGCCGCCAACCAGTTCCACTACTACCGGCTGTCGGCCGACAACCGGATCCTGTGGGGCGGCTACGACGCCGTCTACTACGCCGGTGGACGAGTGGCGGCGGAGAAGGAGCACCGCGCGGCCACCTACATCACGCTGGCCAAGAACTTCTTCCACACGTTTCCGCAGCTCGCCGACGTCGGTTTCAGCCACCGTTGGGGTGGCGTCATCGACACGTGCAGCCGGTTCTCGCCGTTCTGGGGGCAGGCGTACGACGGTCGCGTCGCCTACGTGGTCGGCTACACCGGGCTCGGCGTCGGGGCGACGCGGTTCGGCGCCAACGTGATGCTCGACATGCTCGGCGGTGACCGGACCGAGCGCACCTCGCTGCGCATGGTGACCAGCAAGCCCCTGCCGTTCCCGCCCGAGCCGGTGCGCACCGGCGTCGTCCAGCTCACGCGCCACTCGATCGCCGCCGCCGACGCGAACGAAGGGCGGCGCAACCTGTGGCTGAAGACCCTGGACCGTCTCGGGCTCGGCTTCGACTCGTGACTTCCGCACCTCGACCACCTCGGCACCGGCGAAAGGCATGCCCATGAGCAACGACACCCTCGTCCCCCACTGGATCGGCGGCAAGCCGTCCGCCGGCCTCGGTTCCCGCCATGGCGAGGTGTACGACCCGGCCACCGGCCAGGTGAGTGCCGCGGTCGCCTTCGCCGCCCCCGAGGACGTCGACGCGGCTGTCGCCGCCGCGACGGCCGCCTTCCCTGGCTGGCGCGACACGTCGCTCACCCGGCGGGCGCAGGTGATGTTCGCCTTCCGGGAGATCCTCAACGCCCGCAAGGACGAGCTGGCCGCCATCATCACCGCCCAGCACGGCAAGGTGCTCGCCGACGCCGCCGGCGAGGTGCAGCGCGGCCTCGAGGTCGTCGAGTACGCCTGCGGCATCCCGAACCTGCTCAAGGGCGGCTTCAGCGAGGGCGTCTCCGCCGGCGTCGACACCTACTCGATCCGCCAGCCGCTGGGCGTGGCCGCGATCATCTCCCCGTTCAACTTCCCGGCCATGGTGCCGATGTGGTTCTTCCCGATCGCCATCGCCGCCGGCAACACGGTCGTGCTCAAGCCCAGCGAGAAGGACCCGTCCGCGGCGATCTGGATGGCCGAGCGGTGGGCCGAGGCGGGCCTGCCCGACGGTGTCTTCAACGTGCTCCAGGGCGACAAGGTGGCCGTGGACGGTTTGCTGACCCACCCAGAGGTTGCCTCTGTGTCGTTCGTGGGGTCGACCGCCATCGCCAAGTACGTGTACGAGACCGGGACGGCGCACGGCAAGCGCGTCCAGGCGCTGGGCGGGGCGAAGAACCACATGCTGGTGCTGCCCGACGCCGACCTCGACCTGGCCGCCGACCAGGCCGTCAACGCCGGGTTCGGCTCGGCCGGCGAGCGGTGCATGGCCATCTCGGTCGTGGTGGCCGTCGACCCGGTCGGCGACGAGCTCGTCGCCAAGATCAGCGAGCGGATGGCGCGCCTGCGCACCGGGGACGGACGGCGCGGCTGCGACATGGGCCCGCTGGTCACCCGCGCACACCGCGACAAGGTCGCCTCCTACGTCGATGTGGGCGAGGCCGAGGGCGCGTCCGTCGTCGTGGACGGGCGCGGTGTCGACGCCGACGGAGCACCGGAGGGCTTCTGGCTGGGGCCCACCTTGCTCGACGACGTCTCGCCGCAGATGAGCGTCTACACCGACGAGATCTTCGGGCCGGTGCTGAGCGTCGTGCGCGTGCCGACGTATGCCGAGGGGATGGCGCTGATCCAGAGCCATCCGTACGGCAACGGCACGGCCATCTTCACCAACGACGGGGGAGCGGCGCGGCGCTTCGTCAACGAGGTGCAGGTGGGCATGGTCGGCGTGAACGTCCCGATCCCGGTGCCGATGGCCTACTACTCCTTCGGCGGGTGGAAGTCGTCGCTGTTCGGCGACACGCACGCGCACGGAGCCGAGGGGGTGCACTTCTTCACCCGGGGCAAGGTCGTGACCCAGCGCTGGCTCGACCCGAGCCACGGGGGCATCAACCTCGGCTTCCCGACCCAGTCGTGATGTTGGGTCGGCGGGCTACTTCTTGCGACGGTTGGCCAGCAGGGCGCCGGTCGCCATGCCGCCGAGAAAGACGAGCGCGAGCAGGATGGTGAGGGGCATCGTGACGGTCGCGAACAGCAGCGAGACCTCAGCCTCGTTCCAGTTCACCGCGATCAGCGCCACAGCCACCACGGCGAGGACGGTGGCAACGATCTGGCGTGGGCCGAATCCCGCTGTGGCGCCCTTCGCAGGTTCTTTGCTGGACATGCGGGAAGAATGCCACGGATGACCAGCGATCTGATGTCACGGCGCGACATCGACTTCCTTCTCTACGAATGGCTCGACGTGCAGTCCCTGACGGCACGCGAGCGCTACGCCGAGCACTCGCGGGAGACGTTCGACGCGGCCCTGGATCTGTCGGCAGAGGTCGCCGCGGAGCAGTTCGCCCCGCACAACAAGACCGCTGACGCCCACGAGCCGACGTTCGACGGCGAGCGCGTCCATCTCGTCGACGAGGTCAAGCCCGCTCTGGACGCGTTCTGGGCGACCGGGCTGCTCGGCGCGAGCATGGATGCCGCCATCGGCGGGCTGCAGTTTCCGTACGTTGTCACCGCGGCCTGTACCTCGTGGTTCCAGGCGGCCAACGTCGGTACGTCCGGCTACCCGTTCCTCACCCAGGCCAACGCCAACCTGCTGCTGGCCCACGCCTCGTCCGAGCAGATCGACCGCTGGGTCCGCCCGATGGTCGACGGCCGGTTCTTCGGCACCATGTGCCTGTCCGAGCCGCAGGCCGGCTCGTCGCTGGCCGACGTCCTGACGCGGGCCGAGCCCCAGCCCGACGGTACCTACCGGCTCGTCGGCACCAAGATGTGGATCTCCGGGGGCGACCACGACCTGAGCGAGAACATCGTGCACCTCGTGCTGGCGAAGATTCCGGGCGGCCCACCCGGCGTCAAGGGCATCTCGCTGTTCGTCGTGCCCAAGTGGCTGGTGGACGACGATGGCAGGCTGGGTGAGCGCAACGACGTCGTGCTGGCCGGGCTCAACCACAAGATGGGCTATCGCGGCACGGTCAACACCGTGCTCAGCTTCGGCGAAGGCATCCACACGCCCGGCGGTGCCCCGGGGGCCGTCGGCTACCTCGTCGGTGAGGCGAACCGCGGCCTGGCCGCCATGTTCCACATGATGAACGAGGCGCGCATCGGGGTGGGCGCCGGCGCCGCGGCACTGGGCAGCACCGGGTACCTCAAGTCGCTGCGCTACGCCCGCGAGCGCACTCAGGGCCGTCCGGTGGGTGACAAGTCGCCCACCTCACCCCCGGTGGCGCTGATCGAGCACGCCGACGTACGCCGGATGCTGCTTGCGCAGAAGGCGTACGTCGAGGGTGCGTGGGCGCTGGTGCTCTACTGCGCGCGGCTGGTCGACGAGGAGAAGACCGCGCCGGACGCCGACGCCAGGGCGCGGGCGCACCTGCTGCTGGACGTGCTCACCCCGATCGCGAAGAGCTGGCCGTCGCAGTGGTGCCTGGTGGCCAACGACCTGGCGATCCAGGTGCACGGCGGGTACGGCTACACGCGCGACTACGACGTGGAGCAGCACTACCGCGACAACCGGCTGAACCCGATCCACGAGGGGACGCACGGCATCCAGGGGCTCGACCTGCTGGGGCGCAAGGTGGTCATGGGGTCCGGCGCCGGGCTGGGTGTGCTCGCCGAGACCATCGGGGCCACGATTGCCCGGGCTCGCGACGGTGGTGGGGAGAGCGCGCAGATGGCCGAGGCGCTGGCCGACGCGCTCGCCCGGGTGGGGGAGGTGACGACCACGCTCTGGGGGGCCGGTGACCCGGCGGTCACCCTGGCCAACGCCAGCGTGTACCTCGAGGCCGTCGGCCACGTCGTGGTCGCGTGGCTGTGGCTCGAGCAACGGCTGGTGGCCGGCGATCAGCCCGGCGACCTGTACGACGGCAAGCGCCAGGCTGCCCGGTACTTCTACCGCTACGAG
Source organism: uncultured Actinomycetota bacterium (assembly GCA_963714455.1). GTDB lineage: Bacteria > Actinomycetota > Actinomycetes > Jiangellales > Jiangellaceae > CAVQGZ01. The sequence continues at coordinate 193,828 of CAVQON010000015.1, read as the reverse complement.
CTGCCGCGGGTGCATCCCCAGCTCGACCTGCTGGCCTCGCTGGACCGCACCACGCTCGACATGGCCGACGCCTGGTTCTGACGCGTCAGCCGGTTCGGCTCAGCGGCAGGTGCAGCGGCGCTCGCGCGGGACTCCGGCGAAGATCTGGTCGACATGCATCCCGCAGCCGGAGTAGGTCATCTTCCGGCACTTCGGGCACACGGCAGGGCTGCACATGATGGTCTCCTCGCAGGGGTGACGTGGGGTGTCGTTGCGACAACTGTATACCCCCGGGGGTATCTGAGCAACTATGTTCCGAGCCATGCGTGTTCTCATCGTGGGAGCGGGAGGCGTGGGTTCGGCGACCGCGCTGATCCTGGCCCGGCGTGGTTTCGCCGATCGCGTCGTCGTCGCCGACTACACCCTTGACCGTGCCCGCGCCGTGGTGGACCGGATCGGCCAGTCGGGCTTCGTCGCCGCCCAGATCGACGCGTCCGACTCGCACGCGGTTGCCGGCGTGTGCCGCGCCCATGACATCACCCACGTGCTGAACGCCGTCGACCCCCGCTTCGTGCTGTCGATCTTCGAGGGTGCGTTCGTCGCCGGCGCCGACTACCTCGACACCGCGATGAGCCTGTCCAGCCCGCACCCCGACGCGCCGTATGAGAAGTGCGGCGTCAAGCTGGGCGACGAGCAGCTGGCGCAGTCCGGCGCGTGGGCCGACTCCGGGCGTCTCGCGCTGGTCGGCATGGGCGTCGAGCCGGGGCTGGCCGACGTGTTCGCGCGGTACGCGTCCGACCACCTGTTCACCTCCATCGACGAGATGGGGGTGCGCGACGCGTCCAACCTCGAGATCGCCGGGTACGACTTCGCGCCGACTTTCTCGATCTGGACCACGATCGAGGAGTGCCTCAACCCGCCGGTGATCTGGGAGGCCGAGCGCGGCTGGTTCACCACTGAGCCGTTCAGCGAGCCGGAGGTGTTCGACTTCCCTGGCGGAATCGGTCCGGTGGAGTGCGTCAACGTGGAGCACGAAGAGGTGCTGCTGATGCCGCGCTGGGTGGACGCCGGACGGGTCACCTTCAAGTTCGGCCTCGGCGACGAGTTCATCGAGGTGCTGCGCACCCTGCACAAGCTGGGCCTCGACCGCACCGAGAAGGTCCGCGTCGCCGACGCCTTCGTCAGCCCGCGCGACGTGGTGGCGGCCGTGCTCCCCGACCCGGCGGCGCTCGGCGACCGGATGACCGGCGTGACGTGTGCCGGGCTGTGGGTGCGCGGCACCGGCAAGAACGGCGAGCCGCGCGACGTCTACCTCTACCACCTCGCCGAGAACGAGCAGGCGATGGCCGAGTGGGGCTCGCAGGCCGTCGTGTGGCAGACCGCGCTCGGTCCGTCGGTCGCGCTGGAGCTGCTTGCCGAGGACGCATGGTCAGGGGCCGGGGTGCTCGGCCCCGAGGCGTTCGACGCGGTCCCGTTCCTCGACCTGCTCAGCTCGGGCTACGGGCAGGAGTGGGTGGTGCAGGAGCGCACGCCGTAGCGGCGCACCCCTGGCTCACGCCTGGGCGGCGAAGGCCTGCTCGATGATGCTCAGACCCTCGTCGAGCAGCTCGTCGGAGATGACCAGCGGCGGCAAGAAGCGCAGCACGTTGCCGAACGTGCCGCAGGTGAGGGTCACCAGGCCGTTGCGGTGGCAGTGGCCGGCCACGGCAGCGGCCAGCGCGGCATCCGGCGTGGTCGTCCCCGGCGCCACGAGCTCGACGGCGATCATGGCGCCGCGTCCGCGCACGTCGCCGATGGACGGGTGGTCGGCGGCCATCTTCTCCAGCTGCGGGCGCATCACCGACTCGATGTGCCGCGCGCGGGAGATCAGCCCGTCCTGCTCGATCGTCTCGATGGCGCCCATGGCCGCTGCGCAGGCGACCGGGTTGCCGCCGTAGGTTCCGCCGAGCCCCCCGACGTGGGCGGCGTCCATGACGTCGGCACGTCCGGTGACCCCGGCCAGCGGCATGCCCCCGGCGATGCCCTTGGCCACCGTGATCAGGTCGGGGACGACGCCTTCGTGGTCGCAGGCGAACCACTCACCGGTGCGTCCGAAGCCGGTCTGGATCTCGTCGGCGACGAGCAGGACGTCGTTGTCGGTGCACCACTGCGACAGCCGCGGCATGAAGCCGTCGGCCGGGACGACGAACCCGCCCTCGCCCTGGATCGGCTCGATCACGACCGCCGCCAGCGTCGCCGCACCCACCTGCTTCTCCAGCATGCTGATGGCCCGCTCGGCCGCCTCGACCCCTGAGATCGGCACGGGCTCGCGGAACGGGTAGCTCATGGGCACCCGGTAGACCTCGGGCGCGAACGGCCCGAACGAGTGCTTGTAGGGCATCGACTTCGCCGTCAGCGCCATCGTCAGGTTGGTGCGTCCGTGGTAGGCGTGGTCGAACACGGCGACCGCCGGCTTGCCGGTGAACGCACGGGCGATCTTGACGGCGTTCTCCACCGCCTCGGCGCCGGAGTTGAACAGGGCCGAGCGCTTCTCGTGGGTGCCGGGGGTCAGCCGGTTGAGCTGCTCGCACACCGCGACGTACCCCTCGTAGGGGGTGACCATGAAGCAGGTGTGCAGGAACGAGTCGGCCTGGTCGGTGATCTGGTTGACCACCCGCGGCGCGGCATGGCCCACGTTGGTGACGGCGATGCCCGAGCCGAAGTCGATCAGCTGGTTGTCGTCGGCGTCGAGCAGGATCGCTCCACCGGCGGCGACGACGTAGGCCGGCAGCGTCGTGCCGATGCCGCGCGCGACGGCGGCTGACTTGCGTTGCGCCAGCTCGCGGGACCGGGGGCCGGGGATCTCGGTGACCAGGCGGCGCTGCTGCGGGATGCTGCTCATGGGCGCAAGCGTAAGGCCGACCAGAGCGGCGCGATAGCGTCCGCACCAGGGCCCACCAGGGGTCGCTACGCAGGGACGCAGCGAGGACGGAACACATGGCGACAGACGGTCACAGCGAGGGTGTCGCACGCGAGAAGGCAGTGCTCGACGGGGTGCCGAACGGGCTCTTCATCGGTGGGCAGTGGGTCGCGTCGAGTGAGGGCACCACGTTCGAGGTGCACGACCCGTCCACCGGGCTCGCGCTCACCGAGGTCGCCAACGCAACGCCGGCCGACGGGGTCGCGGCCCTGGACGCCGCGGTCGCTGCCCAACCCGGGTGGGCGCGCGTCGCCCCGCGCGAGCGCAGCGAGATCCTGCGGCGGGCGTTCGAGCTGCTGCACGAGCGCCTGGACGACCTGGCCCTGCTCATGACGCTGGAGATGGGCAAGCCGATCGCGGAGTCGCGCGGGGAGATCGTGTACGCCGCGGAGTTCTTCCGGTGGTTCGCCGAGGAGGCGGTGCGCATCCACGGGGACTACCGAGTGGCCCCGGCCGGTGACAAGCGCATCCTCACGATGCAGCAGCCGGTCGGGCCGTGCGTGCTCATCACGCCGTGGAACTTCCCGATGGCCATGGGCACGCGCAAGATCGGGCCGGCGGTCGCCGCGGGCTGCACCATGGTGATCAAGCCGGCCGCTGAGACCCCGCTGTCGATGCTGGCACTCGCCGGGATCATGGCCGAGGCCGGGCTGCCCGACGGCGTGCTGAACGTGGTGACGACCCGGTCGTCCGGTGCGGTGATGGAGCCGCTCATCCGGGACGGACGGGCGCGCAAGCTCTCGTTCACCGGCTCGACGTCGGTGGGCCAGCGGCTCGTGGAGCAGTCGGCGGAGCGTTTGCTGCGGGTGTCGATGGAGCTCGGCGGCAACGCCCCGTTCCTCGTGTTCGCCGACGCCGACCTCGACGCCGCCGTGGAGGGGGCCGTCCAGGCGAAGATGCGCAACATCGGCGAGGCGTGCACGGCGGCCAACCGGTTCTTGGTGGCCGACGAGGTGGCCGAGGAGTTCTCCTCCCGGCTGGCCGAGCGGCTCGGCGACATGACCGTCGGCCGCGGCGTGGACGAGAGCGTCCAGGTCGGCCCGGTGATCACCGAGAAGGCGCGGGCCGACATCCTGGCCCTGGTCGCCGACGCGACCGACCGGGGCGCACGGGTGCTGACCGGGGGAGCGGCGGTCGACGGACCGGGCTTCTTCGTCGCGCCGACGGTGCTGGCCGACGTCCCGCCGGATGCGCGCGTCGGGCACGAGGAGATCTTCGGGCCGGTGGCCCCGGTGATCCGGTTCTCCTCCGAGGACGAGGCCCTGGCCATGGCCAACGGCTCGGAGTTCGGGCTGATCGCGTACGCGTTCACCCAAGACCTGGCCCGTGGCCTTCGGGTCAGCGAGGCGCTCGAGTCGGGGATGGTCGCGCTGAACGCCGGCGTCATCTCCAACCCGGCTGCCCCGTTCGGCGGCGTCAAGGCGTCCGGCTTCGGCCGCGAGGGAGGCCGCGAAGGCATAGCCGAGTACCTCGAGACCAAGTACGTAGGCATAGGCGGCCTGTAGCCCCCCCGCCCCGCCCCCCGCCCCCCGCCCCCGCCCAACCCCCGCCCAACCCCGCCCCGCGGCGCGTGATCTTGGCGCTGTGGCCGCATGGGCTCGGCTATGCGGCGGTACCGCCAAGATCGCGAGGGGTCTGGCGACGGATGGCGCGTTCGATCTCGCGCTCCACGCGGTTGCAGAAGTTCCGTGGACGGTTGACGTCGTCGGCGGTCGCCCGCAGCACGCGCCAGTCCTCGTCCATGTAGGACTCGTCTCGGGCGATGTCTTGCCGCCAGCGGCGAGGGTTCGTGCGGTGGTCGTCACCCTCGTACTGGATGAGGATCCGAAACCGCCGATAGCCCAGCTCCGAGCGTCCCAGCCATTCTCCGGCCCGGTCCTTCACCAGCAGGTTGACCTCGGGCTCCGGAAGCCCGTGCGCCACGATGGCCAGGCGCAGCCAGGTCTCTGGCGGCGAGTCGACACCCTCACGCGACCGGGTGACGGCCTCTCGGGCCTGACGTACGTGTCGGCGTCCTGCCTCAGCGGCCAAACCGGCCACCATGGCGTCCAGGCCGCCCATCCTGCGCAGCAGGTGGTCGCTGACGACGACCAGCTCGTCCGGCGTGCGCGACGGTGCGACGTCCACGAGAGTGCGCGCCGGCCCGGTAGCGGGCAGACCCTGCGCCGTGACCACGGTGAACGCGTCCGAGCGTTCGTGGACCACGAGTCCCGGCTGAGTGCGGGGTCGCCACGTGCCCGGCTGCGTGGAGACGTGGACGACCCCACCCGGCTCGCCATCGCAGAGCCCGGTCACCTCCAGCACGGAGTCATGGCTCAGCGCCGACCCAGGCGGGAGAGCGAGCAGCGCCGCCTGGCAGCGCAGGTGCAGGCACTCGGGTTCGCTGGCAACCACGTAGACGTCCCGGTACATCCGCCGGTAGCTGCTGTTGCGCAGGCGCCGGCTCGGGACGCCGGCGCGCTCAGCCATCGCCGCGGTGAACGGACGGCCGCGCAGCTCGTCCGGAATGGGGGCGCGGTAGGGCACGACGGCGAGAGTGCCCGCGATCGGACCTCGCGCGTCAGCGCTGTCCACAGCCGAGCGCAGGCTGCACTCCCGCGAGCGTGATCTTGGCGGAAGAGCCGCACGACCGTGCGCACACGGTTCCTGCGCCAAGATCGGCGGCTGCGGGTCTGCTCATGCGGCCGGAGCGCCAAGATCGGCTCGGTGGGGGGCTCGCAGGCGCGCCAGGACGCACCGGTGGGGGACACTGGGGGCGTGAGCGACGTGCGGACCGTGGTGGTGCTGGGCTCCACGGGCTCCATCGGGACGCAGGCACTCGACATCGCGGCGCGCAACCCCGACCGCTTTCGCGTCGTCGGGCTGGCTGCCGGCGGGTCGAACCCGGAGCTGCTGGCCCGACAGGCCCTCGACCACGCCGTCGAGGTGGTCGCGATCGACAGGGCCTCGGCGGCCAGCGACCTGCTTCTTGCCCTCTACGCCGAGGCCCAGCAGCGCGGATGGGCGACGGGCCAGTTCGAGCTGCCGGCGATCCTCACCGGGCCCAGCGCCGCGACCGAGCTGGCCGGTCGGCCCGCCGACGTCGTGCTCAACGGCCTGGCCGGCGCCGTGGGGCTGCGGCCGACGCTCGCGGCGCTGGACGCCGGAAGCACGTTGGCGCTGGCCAACAAGGAGTCGCTGATCATCGGCGGCCCCGTCGTCAAGCAGCGGGCCAAGCCCGGTCAGATCGTCGCCGTCGACAGCGAGCACAACGCCCTGGCCCAGTGCTTGCGATCGGGACGGGCCGACGAGGTGCGCCGACTGATCCTGACCGCCAGCGGCGGACCCTTCCGCGGACGCACCCGCGCCGAGCTCGCGGACGTGACCCCCGAGCAGGCTCTGGCCCACCCCACGTGGTCGATGGGCCCGCTCGTCACCACCAACTCGGCCACGCTCGTGAACAAGGGCCTCGAGCTCATCGAGGCCCACCTGCTCTTCGACGTGCCGCTGGACGCCATCGACGTCGTCGTCCACCCGTCCTCCGTGGTGCACTCGATGGTCGAGTTCGTCGACGGCTCGACGCTGGCCCAGGCCAGCCCGCCCGACATGCGCATCCCGATCGCCTTGGCGATGGGCTGGCCCGACCGCGTCGCGGACGCCGCTCCGGCCTGTGACTGGACGAGCCCGACGAGCTGGGAGTTCTACCCCCTCGACGACGACGCCTTTCCCGCGGTGCGCCTCGCCCGCCAGGCCGGCGCCGCCGGCGGGACCGCCCCAGCGGTCTACAACGCGGCCAACGAGGTCGCGGTCGAGGCCTTCCTCGCCGGCAGGCTGCCCTTCACCGCGATCGTCGACATCGTCGCGGCCGTTCTCGACGCGCACGAGATCGGGAACGTCGCGACACTTCAAGACGTTGAGCAGGCGGACGACCTGGCTCGACGCCACGCCATCCTGGCGGTCGACGACGCACGCGAACGGACAGGGGAGTAGCCGATGGACCTGCTGGCCATCTTCGGCTTCGTGCTCTTCGTCGTCGGCCTGCTGCTGTCGATCGCCCTGCACGAGATCGGCCACCTCGTGCCGGCCAAGCTGTTCGGCGTCAAGGTCACGCAGTACATGGTCGGCTTCGGCAACACCATCTGGTCGCGCCAGCGCGGTGAGACCGAGTACGGCATCAAGGCCATCCCGTTCGGCGGGTACGTCCGTCTCGTCGGCATGCTCCCGCCCGAGCCGGGCAGCGACCCGAGCCAGCTGCGCCAAGCGAGCACCGGGCCGTTCCAGTCCATGGTCGACAACGCCCGGCAGGGTGCGCTGCAAGAGGTGACCGCCGAAGACACCGACCGCCTCTTCTACGCCAAGCCCTGGTGGCAGAAGGCCATCATCATGGCCGGCGGCCCGGCCATGAACGTCGTCCTCGGCTTCGGGCTGTTCGCGATCGTTCTCATGGGCTTCGGCCAGTCGGCCCCGACCACCACGGTCTCGGCCGTCTCCGAGTGCGTCGTGTCGGTCAGCTCGGGTGAGACCGGGCCGGTCGTGTGCGGGCCGGACGACCCGGTGACCCCCGCCGCCGAGGCCGGCTTCCAGCCCGGCGACGAGATCGTCGAGTTCGAGGGCCAGCGCGTCGAGTCCTGGGACGAGCTCACCCCGCTGATCCGGGTCAACGGCGGCAACCAGGTGGACGTCGTCGTCGTCCGCGACGGAGCCGAGCAGACCCTGCGGCCCACGTTGGCGACGTCCGAGCGCTACTCCGACCCCAACGACCCGTGCAGCGACCCCGAGGCCGTGGGCTTTCTCGGTGTGAGCCCCACCTTCGAGACCGTCCGCGTCGGGCCGGGTGCTGTCGCTGCCCAGGTGGGTGACTTCAGCGTGCGCACCGTCGAGGCCGTGATCGCTGTCCCGAGCCGCATGGTCGGAGTCTGGGACGCGGCCTTCGGCGGCGAGGAGCGTGACATCTGCGGCCCGGTCGGCGTCGTCGGGGCCGGACGCATCGGCGGCGAGATCGCCTCGAACGACGCCGTCGCGGTGAGCGACCGCATCGCCGGCTTCATCGCCCTGCTCGCCTCGTTCAACCTGGCCATCGCCGTGTTCAACCTCATCCCGCTGCTGCCCCTGGACGGCGGTCACATCGCCGGCGCGCTCTGGGAAGGCCTCAAGCGTGGCTGGGCACGCCTGCGGGGCAAGCCGATGCCGCCCCCGGTGGACGTCGCCAAGGGCCTGCCCATCGCCTACGCGGCGGCGATCCTGCTCATCGGCATGGCCGTGCTGCTGCTGTACGCCGACATCGTCAACCCCGTGCGGCTGCCGGGCTGAGGCCGCGCTGCGAGAATGGAGCCATGAGCGTGACCTCCCCGACGACATCAGCAACCCCCACCGACCTGGGGATGCCAGCGGCCCCGCCGCCCGTCCTTGCTCCGCGTCGCGAGAGCCGGCAGATCAAGGTCGGCAAGGTGCTGGTCGGCGGCGACGCGCCGGTGTCGGTGCAGTCGATGACGACCACGCCCACCACCGACGTCAACGCCACGCTCCAGCAGATCGCCGAGCTCACCGCGACCGGCTGCGACATCGTCCGGGTCGCGGTGCCGAGCCAGGACGACGCCGACGCGCTCCCCGAGATCGCCCGCAAGTCCCAGATCCCGGTGATCGCCGACATCCACTTCCAGCCCAAGTACGTCTTCGCCGCCATCGACGCCGGCTGCGCGGCCGTGCGGGTGAACCCGGGCAACATCAAGAAGTTCGACGACCGCGTCGGCGAGATCGCCAAGGCCGCCGGGGACGCCGGCATCAGCATCCGTATCGGCGTCAACGCCGGCTCGCTCGACAAGCGGCTGCTGGAGAAGTACGGCAAGCCCACCGCCGAGGCTCTCGTCGAGTCCGCGCTCTGGGAAGCCTCCCTCTTCGAGGAGCACGGCTTTCGCGACTTCAAGATCTCGGTCAAGCACAACGACCCCGTCGTGATGGTGCGTGCCTACGAGATGCTCGCCGCGCAGTGCGACTACCCGCTGCACCTCGGCGTCACCGAGGCCGGGCCCGCCTTCCAGGGCACGATCAAGTCGGCTGTCGCGTTCGGTGCCCTGCTCAGCCAGGGCATCGGCGACACCATCCGGGTCTCGCTCTCGGCCCCGCCGGTGGAAGAGGTCAAGGTCGGGCTGCAGATCCTGGAGTCGCTCAACCTTCGCCCCCGCCGGCTCGAGATCGTCTCGTGCCCGTCGTGCGGGCGCGCCCAGGTGGACGTCTACACCCTCGCCGACGAGGTCACCGCCGGCCTGGAGGGCATGGAGGTGCCGCTGCGCGTCGCGGTGATGGGCTGCGTCGTCAACGGCCCGGGGGAGGCTCGCGAGGCCGACCTCGGCGTCGCCTCCGGCAACGGCAAGGGTCAGATCTTCGTCAAGGGCGAGGTGATCAAGACGGTGCCGGAGTCCAAGATCGTCGAGACCCTCATCGAAGAGGCGATGCGCCTGGCCGACGAGATGCCGGCCGCCGACGGCGGCGCCCCGACGGTCAGCGTCAGCTGACGCCGTCTGGACGACGGACGCGGCGGGCTCGCACGTGACGCTGCAGGCGGCACCGCAGGCGCGTCCGCTGACCCGTCGTGACCTGCCGGCCGTGCAGGCGATGCTGGACGCCGACCCGGTCACGAACGTCTTCGTCAGTGCCCGCCTCGACCTGGTCGGCATCGACTCGCTGAGCCGGTCAGGTGAGCTGTTCGGCTTCTGGCAGGGCGGCCGGCTCGCCGCGTTGTGCTACAGCGGGGCGAACCTCGTGCCGGTCAACGCCTCGGCCGCCGCGCTGGACGCCTTCGGAGCGCATGCGTCGCGGCAGGTGCGTCGGGCGTCCTCGGTCGTCGGCCCGGCACCGGCCGCCCTCGCGCTCGGTGAACGGCTGCGCACGGCGTGGGGAGCACCGCGCGAGGTGCGGGCGAATCAGCCGCTCATGGCGATCGGCCATGAGAGCCACGTCCCGCCCGACCCGATGGTGCGCCAGGTGCGCGCAGACGAGATCGACACGCTCATGCCGGCAGCCGTCGCCATGTTCACCGAGGAGGTCGGCGTCGACCCCCGCGCCGACGGCGGTGCAGCGATCTACCACGCTCGGGTGAGCGAGCTCGTGCACTCCGGACGCGCCTACGCCCGCATCGAGGCCGGCCGGGTCGTCTTCAAGGCCGAGGTCGGGGCGGTGTCGCGCTACGCCTGCCAGCTGCAAGGCGTGTGGGTGCACCCGGACCTGCGCGGTCGCGGCTTGTCGGTGCCGGCGATGGCTGCGGTCGTGCGCCATGCCCTGCGCGACCACGCCGACATCGTCAGCCTCTACGTCAACGACTACAACACCCGGGCGAGGGCGTCGTACCGCTCGGTCGGGTTCGACGAGGTCGGCAGCTTCGCCACGGTGCTGTTCTAGCGGCGACCGACCAGCCTGTCGGCGAAGCGCAGCTGGACCGGAACGACCTCTCCGGCGGGTACGAACCCGAACACCTGCCCGTAGAACGACAGCTCGGACTCCAGCGCGCGCACCTGGTTGGCGGCGATCCGAAAGCCGTGCTGCTCGCCCTCGAACGGCAGGTACGCGTGCGGCACCTCGTTCGCCTCCAGCGCCGCCACCATCGCCTCGGCCTGGGCCGGGGGGACGACCGCGTCCTCGAGCCCCTGCATGACCAGCGTCGGCACGGTCGCCTTGTCGGCGTGCGTCACCGGGGAGCGATCGACCATCATCGCCGCGGCGCCGGGCATCGGGCCGATGATCGTGTCGAAGTAGCGCGACTCGAACTTGTGGGTCTGCACGAGCAGGGCGGTCAGGTCGGTCACCCCGTAGTAGGCAACTCCCGCAGCAAATGCGTCGGTCAGCAGTGTTGCCAGGAAGGTTGTCGTCCCCCCGGCGCTCCCCCCGTGGATCGCCGCGCGGCCGCCGTCCACCAGGCCCTCGCCCGCCAGGTACCCGACGAGCGCTGCGGCGTCCTCGACGTCGACCTCGCACCACCGGCCGTTGAGCAGCTCGCGGTAGGACCGGCCGTAGCCGGTGCTGCCGCGGTAGTCGAGGTCGGCGACGGCGAAGCCCCGCGACGTCCAGTACTGCACGGCCAGGGAGAAGGTGGGTCGAGCCGCCGAGGTCGGCCCGCCGTGCACCGACACGATGAGCGGCGGACGCCGGTCGGCCGGCGCCTGCGCGTCGGGGTTCGTCGGCGGGTAGAACCAGGCGTGGGCGCGCTGCCCGTCGCCGGTCGGGAACGAGACCTGCCGGGGGACCGACACCCACTCGCTCGGCAGCGTGGCCCCGGTGGCCGGACGCAGCACGTCCCCGGAGTCCAGTCGGCGCACCTCGGCCGGCTGGTCGGCGAACCCCACGATGGCGACCAGCGACACACCGTCATCGGCCAGGGCCGCGACGACCTGCCCGCCCAGCTCGGTGACCGACGCCTCGCCCGACTCGGGCACCGACGAGAGCACCGTGCCACCCGACGAGCCGTGCACCGTGACGACCGTCCCGTCCTTGCGCACCACGTAGCGCGACTGGCCGAACATCCACATCGGCAGCGACACCTCGGCATCGACGGAGACAACCGGTGAGAGGCGGTCGACACCGTCCACCCGGTGCACGTTCCACCAGCCGGAGCGGTCGGACGAGACGAACAGCGCCGCGTGCCGGCCCCACTCCGGCTGCACCAGGGACTCCCCGGCACCGCCGGCCTCGCGGCGGGGGTCGGCCAGGTGCGCGACGCCGGCGGCGAAGTCGAGACGTCCCACCCACAGCTCGGTCGCGTCCCACGGCATGTTCGGGTGGTTCCAGGCGAGCCAGGCAAGCTGGCGACCGTCGCGGGAGATCCGGGGCGCGGCGACGAAGTCGGTGTCGCTGAACAGCACGATCGCCTCAGCGCTGCCGTCGGCAGGCAGGGCCACGATCTCGTTGTGCACGTCGGTTGCGACGTCGGGCCCTTCGTGCCGCTCCCGGACGCACACGACCCAGCGCCCGTCCGGGGTCACCCGACCGTCGGCATAGCGCCACGAGTGGTGGCTCGGCGGCTCCGGGGTGATGGCCACCGGCTCGTGGCCCGCCTCGACCCGGTACAGCCGCTGGTCGTCCCACGAGCACGCGAACACCGTCTCGTCGTGCACCCACCAGGCCCCACCGCCGTACTCGTGCACCCGCGTGCGTGCGTTGAACCCGGTCGGGAGCACCTCGTGCACGGTGCCGTCCCCGTCGCAGCGCACGATCGCCTCGCGGCCCGACTCGGCGGGTCGTGTCTCGCTCCACCAGACGATGCCGTTGCCGGCGTGCACGGCGGTCGGGACGGAGGCACCCCCGACCACGTCGTGGGCGGAGACGGTGCTGGGCCAGGCGCCGAACGGCAGAACCGAGGTCATGGGTGTCACCGTAGAACCCGCGGCACGCCTCGGAGCCTGCGGTGGCGGATATCCTCGCAGCCCGCCTTGCCGTGTCTCGCCGCGTCCCACCTGGAGTGCTCGTGATCTTGAGGATGTCCCAGCTGTTCCTGCGCACCCTGCGTGAGGACCCGGCCGACGCCGAGGTGCCCAGCCACCGGCTGCTCGTGCGCGCCGGCTACATCCGGCGGGCCGCGTCGGGCGGCTACACGTGGCTGCCGCTGGGCTACCGGGTGCTGCGCAAGGTCGAGCAGGTCGTGCGCGAGGAGATGGACGCCGCGGGCTTCCAAGAGGTGCACTTCCCGGCGCTGCTGCCCCGCGAGCCGTACGAGCGGAGCGGACGCTGGACCGACTACGGCGACGACCTGTTCCGGCTCCAGGACCGCAAGGGTGCGGACCACCTGCTGGCCCCGACCCACGAAGAGATGTTCACGCTGCTGGTCAAAGACCTGTACTCCTCCTACAAAGACCTGCCGACGAGCATCTACCAGATCCAGTGGAAGTTTCGCGACGAGCCGCGTCCGCGCGCCGGGCTGCTGCGCGGGCGGGAGTTCTTGATGAAGGACTCCTACTCCTTCGACCTCGACGACGCCGGCCTGGAGGCCAGCTACGGCCGGCATCGCGAGGCCTACCAGCGACTCTTCGACCGGCTGGGCGTGCACTACGTCATCGTCTCGGCGATGTCGGGGGCGATGGGTGGCTCGGCCAGCGAGGAGTTCTTGCTGCCCACCGAGGTGGGGGAAGACACGTATGTTCGCTGCACGTCCTGCGACTACGCGGCCAACACCGAGGCCGTCACCACGCCGACCCCGCCTGCGCCCAGCACGGACGGGGTGCCCGCCGCGCACGTCGAGAACACCCCCGACACGCCGACGATCGACACGCTGGTGGCGATCTCCAACGGGCGCGCCGACCTGCGCCGCGCCGACCGGGAGTGGACGGCCGCCGACACCCTCAAGAACGTCGTCGTCACGCTGCGCCACCCGGACGGGCGCACCGAGCCGCTGGTGATCGGCGTGCCGGGTGACCGCGAGGTCGACCTCAAGCGTCTCGGCGCCGCCGTCGCACCCGCCGTCCCGGAGGCTTTCGGCGAGGACGACTTCGCCGCCCATCCCGCGCTCGTGCGCGGCTACATCGGCCCGCAGATCCTCGGTGAGGCCAACGCGAGCGGCGTCCGGTACCTCACCGACCCGCGCGTCGTGCCCGGCACCCGGTGGATCACCGGAGCCAACCAGCCCGGCCGGCACGTCTACGACCTCGTGGCCGGACGCGACTTCACCGCCGACGGCACCATCGAGGCCGCCGAGGTGCGCGCCGGCGACGTCTGCCCGGCGTGCGGGGCGCCGCTGGAGATCGCCCGCGGCCTGGAGATCGGGCACATCTTCCAGCTCGGACGCAAGTACGCCGAGGCGCTCGACCTCACCGTGCAGGACGAGTCCGGTGGCCAGGTGGTCGTCACCATGGGCTCCTACGGCGTCGGCGTCTCTCGGCTGGTCGCCGCGATCGCCGAGCAGACCCACGACGAGAAGGGCCTGTGCTGGCCGGTCGCCGTGGCGCCCGCACAGGTGCACGTCGTCGTCGCCGGCAAGGGCGAGGAGATCGTGGCGGCTGCCGAGGGTCTGGCCGACACGCTGACAGCCATGGGTCACGACGTCCTGCTGGACGATCGCAAGGCGTCGGTGGGGGTGAAGTTCGCCGACGCCGAGCTGATCGGCGTGCCGGTCGTCGTCGTGGTCGGCCGCGGCCTCAAGGACGGCGTCGTCGAGGTGCGCGACCGGGCCACCGGTGCGCGCGACGACGTCGCGGTCGAGGCGGCCGCCGAGCGCGTCGCGGCGATGGTCGGCGGGTCTGTCGCCGCGCAGTAGCCTGGAACGCCGAGACGACGACGAGGAGAGGCAGGACGACGTGCAGGCGGCCCAGGTTGCCCAGCAGCTGCGTGACCGGCTGACCCCCGCCATCGAGCGAGCCGGCTACGACCTCGAAGACGTGGTGGTCACACCGGCCGGCAAGCGACGCCTCGTGCGACTGCTCGTGGACAAGGACGGCGGCGTCACGCTCGACGAGTGCGCGGAGGTGTCACGGGCCGTGTCCGCCGTGCTGGACGAGGCCGACGACGTCCTGGGTCAGCAGCCCTACACGCTCGAGGTCAGCTCGCCGGGCGTCTCGCGGCCCCTGACCCTGCCCCGGCACTGGCGCCGCAACGTCGACCGCTTGGTCAAGATCACGCGCTCCGACGGCTCCACCCTCACCGGGCGCATCACCGCCGCGCACGAGCACTCGGCCGACCTCGACGTCGACGGGGCGCGCCAGAGCGTCCGGTACGACGACGTCACCACGTGCGTCGTGCAGGTCGAGCTGAACCGGCCCACGACCCCGGACGATCCGGAGGCCTGAGCGATGGACATCGACCTGCGCCTGCTGCGCGCCATCGAGACCGAGAAGGGCGTCGCGTTCGAGACGCTCGCCGAGACGATCGAGGCGGCACTTCTCGCCGCCTACGAGCGCACCGGCGCCGCCCACCCCGACGCCCGCGTCCAGCTCGACCGCAAGAGCGGGCATGTGACGGTCTGGGCGCGGGAGCGAGGGCCGGACGGCGACGTGGGTCCGGAGTGGGACGACACGCCCGAAGGCTTCGACCGGGTGGCGGCGATGACCGCGCGGCAGGCGATCCGTACCCGGCTGCGCCAGCTCGAGGAGGAGCAGACGTACGGGGAGTTCCTCACCCTCGAGGGCGAGATCACCTCCGGCATCGTCCAGCAGGGCCCCGACCCCAAGTCGGTGCTGGTCAAGATCGGTGACGTCGAGGCCACGCTGCCGAGCCAGGAGCAGGTGCCCGGGGAGACGTACCCGCACGGCACCCGCTTGCGGTGCTTCGTCGTGCAGGTGCGCAAGGGCATGCGAGGTCCGGTCGTGACCGTCTCGCGCAGCCACCCTGGCCTGGTCAAGAAGCTGTTCGCGCTCGAGTCGCCCGAGGTGGCCGACGGCACCGTCGACATCGCGGCCATCGCCCGCGAGGCGGGGCACCGCACCAAGATCGCGGTGCGCTCGACGCGACCGGGCGTGAACGCCAAGGGAGCGTGCATCGGGCCGATGGGCGCGCGAGTGCGCGCCGTGATGGCCGAGCTGAACCACGAGAAGATCGACATCGTCGACTTCTCCGACGACCCAGCCGAGATGGTCGCCCACGCTCTGTCCCCGGCCCGCGTGCGCTCGGTGACGATCGTCGACCCGGTCGCGAAGGCGGCCCGGGTGTTCGTGCCCGCCGACCAGCTCTCGCTCGCCATCGGCAAGGAGGGTCAGAACGCCCGGCTCGCCGCGCGCATGACCGGCTGGCGCATCGACATCCGACCGGACGAGCCCGCCGATGCCGACGTCCCACAACCGGCGCCGGCACCGGCCGGCGACACGTCGGACCCCGCCGCGCCCGCAGCGGGGTAGACTCGATGCCGGAATCCCGGCCAAGCCGGTCGTCTGTGCACGTCCCCATCCGGACGTGCGTGGGTTGCCGAGCGAGGACGGACCGTTCCCACCTGATCCGTGTGGTGGTGGAGCAGGGGCAGCCATCTGCCCTTCTCCTCGACCTACGGGGAAGCCTCCCTGGTCGTGGCGCGCACCTGCACCCCGACCTGAGGTGCCTGGACCTAGCTGAGCGCCGCCGAGCGTTCAGCCGGGCCCTCCGGCTCACCGGGCCGGTGGACACATCCGCTGTCCGGGACTACCTCGAGGGACACACCCCGGACGTCGACGCCGACGGAGATGGACGAACCGAAGGAGCAGTGACGTGATCGAGAGCGCTCGATGAGCACCGTGAAATGAGCATGAACACCGGCTGACGGTTCCGGGCGCCATGACCCGGACCGAGAAGGAGAGCAGTGGCCAAGGTCCGGGTATACGAGCTCGCGAAAGAGCTCGACATCGACAGCAAAGACGTCTTGAAGAAGTTGAACGACCTCGGTGAGTTCGTTCGCTCGGCGTCGTCCACCGTGGAGCCCCCGGTGGTGAAGAAGTTGCGGGACGCCATGGCGTCCGACGCGCCGGCGGCAGCGAAGCAGGAGGCCGCCAAGCCGGCCGGCAAGCCCGCGGCTCCCAAGCCGGCGGGCAAGGCCGCTGCCAAGCCGGCCGGCAAGCCGGCCGCGAAGCCGGCGGGCAAGCCGGCCGCGAAGCCCGCCACGGCGGCAGCGCCGACGGCTGAGACGACCGAGGTCCCGGCGGCGACGCCGCAGGCCCCGGCCGTTCCCGAGGCGACGCAGCCGCCGGCCGCGGCTTCCACGCCGCCTGCGCCGCCGGCTCCCGCAGCACCCTCGCCGCAAGCCCCGGAGGTTCCAGCGGCTGCCACGACGCCGCCGGAGACCAAGCGGCCTGCGCCGGGCCCCAGGCCGGCAGCCCCCGGTCCCAAGCCGGTCGGTCCCCGTCCGCGCGCACCGCGCCCCGGCAACAACCCGTTCACCAGCCCCGAGTCGCGTGCGCCGCGGCCGGGCAACAACCCCTACGGCAGCGGCTCGACCGGCATGCCACGTCCTGGGCAGCGTCCGGGCGGGCCCGGTCGACCCGGGCAGGGGCAGGGCGGGCCGCGCCCCGGCGCGCCGACGCCCGGCATGATGCCGCCGCGTCCGGCCGGACGTCCGGCCCCGGGCGGCCAAGGACGTCCGGGTGGTCAGGGTCGTCCTGGTGGCGCTCCTGGAGGTGCGGGGAACCGTGGCCGCGGCGGGCCGGGGGGCGGTGCCCCCTTCGGTGGCGGCGGTCGTCCCGGCGCCGGCCGTGGTGGCCGCGCCGGCACCGCTGGTGCCTTCGGCCGTCCGGGTGGACGTCCGCAGCGTGGTCGCAAGAGCAAGAAGCAGCGTCGCCAGGAGTTCGACAACATGGCGGCGCCGAGCATCGGCGGCGTGCGCATCCCGCGTGGCAACGGCCAGTCGATCCGGCTGCCACGTGGCGCCTCGCTGTCGGACTTCGCCGACAAGATCAACGCCGACCCCGCGTCGCTGGTGCAGGTGCTGTTCGCACTCGGTGAGATGGTCACGGCCACCCAGTCGGTGGACGAGGAGACCTTCAACGTTCTCGGCGACGAGCTCGGCTACGTCCTCGAGATCGTCTCGCCCGAGGACGAGGACCGCGAGCTGCTCGAGTCGTTCGACATCGAGCTCGACGTGGACGAGGACGCCGACGCGCCGCCGCGCTCGCCGGTGGTCACCGTCATGGGTCACGTCGACCACGGAAAGACCAAGCTGCTCGACGCCATCCGCGACGCCAACGTCGTGGCCGGCGAGGCCGGCGGCATCACCCAGCACATCGGCGCCTACCAGGCGCACATGCAGCACGAGGGCGCCGACCGCACGCTGACCTTCATCGACACCCCCGGTCACGAGGCGTTCACCGCCATGCGTGCCCGTGGTGCGAAGGTCACCGACCTGGCCGTGCTCGTCGTGGCCGCCGACGACGGCGTCATGCCGCAGACGGTGGAGGCGCTCAACCACGCCCAGGCTGCCGACGTGCCGATCGTGGTCGCGGTGAACAAGGTCGACAAGGAGGGGGCCAACCCTTCCAAGATCCGCCAGCAGCTCACCGAGTACGGCCTGGTCGCGGAGGAGTACGGCGGCGAGACCATGTTCGTCGACGTCTCCGCGCTCCAGCGGATGGGCATCGACGACCTGCTCGAGGCGGTGCTGCTCACCGCGGACGCCGCGCTCGAGCTGCGTGCGGACCCCGAGGTGTCGGCTCGTGGTGTGGCCATCGAGGCCCACCTCGACCGGGGCCGCGGACCGGTGGCCACGGTGCTCGTCCAGCGCGGCACGCTGCGCGTCGGTGATGCTGTCGTCTGCGGCAAGGCCTACGGCCGGGTCCGGGCGATGCTGGACGAGAAGGGCGACACGGTCACTGAGGCCGGTCCGTCGCGTCCGGTGCAGGTGCTCGGTCTGACCGCGGTGCCCGGCGCCGGCGACACGTTCCTGGCCACCGAGGACGAGCGCACCGCTCGCCAGATCGCTGAGAAGCGTGAGGCGATGGAGCGCAACGCCGCGCTGGCCAAGGCGCGCAAGCGGGTCACCCTGGAGGACTTCTTGGAGAAGTCCAAGATCGAGACCCTCAACCTCATCCTCAAGGGCGACGTGTCCGGTGCCGTCGAGGCGCTCGAGGACTCCCTGCTCCAGCTGGACGTCGGCGACGAGGTCGACCTGCGCATCATCGACCGTGGCGTCGGCGCCATCACCGAGACCAACGTGATGCTGGCGGCGGCCTCCGACGCGGTGATCATCGGCTTCAACGTGCGGGCGCAGGGCAAGGCGACCGAGCTGGCCGACCGCGAGGGCGTGGAGATCCGCTACTACACCGTCATCTACCAGGCCATCGACGACGTCGAGAACGCCCTGAAGGGCATGCTCAAGCCGGAGTTCGAAGAGGTGCAGCTCGGCCAGGCCGAGGTGCGCGAGGTGTTCCGGTCGAGCAAGTTCGGCAACATCGCCGGCTGCCTGGTCACCAAGGGCCTCATCCGCCGCAACGCCAAGGCACGCCTGGTGCGCGACGGCATCGTGGTCTCCGACAGCCTGTCGATCGACTCGCTGCGCCGCTTCAAGGACGACGCCACCGAGGTGCGCGACGGCTACGAGTGCGGCATCGGCCTGGGGTCGTTCAACGACATCCAGGACGGCGACATCATCGAGACGTTCGAGATGCAGGAGAAGCCGCGAGGCTGACGTGTGGACCGGCACGCTGCAGTGCGACCTGCTGCTGGGGGACGTGCGATCGCTCAAGCAGAAGCGAGCGGTCGTACGTCCGCTGGTGGCCGAGCTGCGACGACGCTTCGACGTCGCAGCAGCCGAGACGGGTCACCTCGACCTGCTGCGCCGCGCCGAGGTGGGGGTCGCGGTCGTGGCCGCTGACCCGGCGCACTGCACCGAGGTGCTCGACGCGGTCGAGCGCTTCGTGGCCGAGCGG
The DNA here is from genome assembly GCA_963714455.1 of uncultured Actinomycetota bacterium. Classification (GTDB taxonomy): domain Bacteria; phylum Actinomycetota; class Actinomycetes; order Jiangellales; family Jiangellaceae; genus CAVQGZ01. Next base: position 174,613 of record CAVQON010000015.1, on the reverse strand, counting down.
GTCGAGACCGACCTGCTCGCCACACGTCGCGGGCTGCACGGACCGCACGACGACTGAGACGATCCGCCCCGGGGCGGGGGAAGAAGGAGTGAGCATGCCGAGCGAGGTGCGCGCGCGAAAGCTCGCCGACCGCATCAAGGTGATCGCCGCGGAGACGCTCGAGCGCCGGGTCAAAGACCCCCGGCTCGGCTTCGTCACCGTCACCGACGCCCGGGTCACCGGTGACCTGCGTGAGGCGACCGTCTTCTACACCGTCTACGGCGACGAGAGCCAGCGAGCCGACACGGCGATCGCGCTCGCCAAGGTGACCGGGCTGGTCCGCAGCGAGGTGGGGCAGCAGACCGGCATCAAGTTCGCGCCGACGATCGCGTTCGTCGCCGACGCCGTGTCCGACACCGCTCGCCACATCGAAGACCTGATCGCCGAGGCCAACGCCGCCGACCAGGCCGTGGCTGCGACGGCGCAGTCGGCGTCCTACGCCGGTGACCCCGACCCGTACCGCCGCCCCGAGGACGAGGCGGACGCCGTCCAGCCCGACGACGAGGAGCGCGGGTGACCGACGGGCTCTGCGGTCTGCTCGTGGTCGACAAGCCCGCCGGGATGTCGTCGCACGGCGTCGTCGGCCGGGTGCGGCGCCTGGCCGGCACGCGTCGCGTGGGTCACGCCGGGACGCTGGACCCCATGGCCACCGGCGTGCTCGTGCTCGGCATCGGCCGGGGTACGCGACTGCTCACCTACCTGGTCGGCGCCGACAAGGAGTACCTGGCGACGATCCGGCTGGGTGCGGCGACGACGACCGACGACGCCGAGGGCGAGGTCGTCGCCACCGCGGACGCGAGCCACCTCACCGGACCGGACGTCAGTGTGGCCATGACGCCGCTGCGCGGCACGGTCGACCAGGTTCCCAGCGCCGTCTCGGCGATCAAGGTCGACGGCAAGCGGGCCTATGCCCGGGTGCGCGACGGGGAGCAGGTCACGCTGGCGGCGCGGCGGGTCACCGTCACCGCCTTCGACCTCATGGCAGCGCGCACCGAGGAGCCGTTCGTCGACGTCGACGTCCACGTGGCGTGCTCGTCGGGCACCTACGTGCGCGCGCTGGCCCGCGACCTCGGGGCGGCGCTCGGCGTCGGTGGTCACCTCACGTCGCTGCGGCGCACGCGCGTCGGCCCGTTCACCCTGCAGTCGGCGCACCCGCTGGACGAGCTGTGCGCGCCGATCGACGACGTGCTCGTGCCCCTGGGCGTCGCTGCCGCCAGCTTCTTGCCAGATCGGACACTGACCGACGACGAGGCTGCGCGTGTGCGGCACGGGGTGGCGCCGGCGCCGACGGGGACGAGCGGTGCCGTCGCGCTGCGCGACGCCGACGGTGTGCTCATCGCCGTGGCCGAGGACGCCGGCCCCCGGGCCGACCTCCGAGCGGTGTTCGTCGGGTGAGAGGCTGATGGCCGTGCAGGTGTGGCACTCGCTGGAGGCGGCTCGCGACGCCTCGTCCGGCCCGTCCGGGTCGGTGGTCTCGATCGGCACCTTCGACGGGGTGCACCGCGGGCACCGCGTCGTCGTGGGCCACGGCCGTTCGCAGGCCGACTCACGCGGGCTGCCCCTCACCGTGCTCACGTTCGACCCGCACCCGATGGCCGTGGTGCGCCCCGGTCACCAGCCACCGTCGATCGCCACCTTGCGCCACCGCGTCGAGCTGCTCGGGCAGGTCGGAGCCGACGCCGTGCTGGTGCTGCCGTTCGACGCCGACGTCGCGGCGATGACCGCGGAGGAGTTCGTGCGGGCCGTCCTCGTCGACGCCCTCGGCGCGGCAGTGGTGGTCGTCGGCGAGGACTTCCGCTTCGGCAACCGCGCGGCCGGCGACATCGCCCTGCTCCGGCGCATGGGTGGCCAGGCCGGGTTCGACGTGGTGGCGGTGGGCGCGGTGGGCCACGACGGCATCCGGTGGTCGTCCACCGAGGTGCGCGCGCGCGTGGCCGCCGGCGACATGCGCGGGGCAGCGGCTGTGCTGGGTCACCTGTTCGAGGTGGAGGGGCCGGTCGTCGTGGGCGACCGCCGCGGGCGTGACCTCGGCTACCCCACCGCGAACGTCGCCGTCGGCCCCGGGATGCTCGTGCCGGCCGACGGGGTCTACGCGGGCTACCTGCGGCGGCTGGCCGACCCCACGACGGTGCTGCCGGCGGCGGTGTCGGTGGGCACCAACCCGACCTTCGACGGGATGGACCGCCGCGTGGAGGCCTACGTGCTGGGCGTCGACGACATCGACCTCTACGGCCAGTCCGTCGCGGTGAGCTTCGTGCAGCAGCTGCGCGGCCAGCAGCGCTTCGCCGACGTCGCTGAGCTGGTCGCACAGATGTCGACGGACGTCGCGCGGGTGGACGCACTGCTGGCCGAGCACAGCCCGAGCGAGGTCAGCTCGTTGCTCGGAAGCTAGCCGCCGACGAGCACGCCCGGGTTGAGCACCCCGGCGGGGTCGAGCTCGCGCTTGGCGGCGGCGAGCGCTCGGGCGAACGGCTCGGGTCGCTGCGCGCGGTAGCCGGGCATGTGTACCCGGCCGACCGCATGGTGGTGGGTGATGGTGGCCCCGGCTGCGACGATGGCCTGGGACGCGGCGACCTTCAGGGCGTCCCACTGCGCCGCGAGCGATCCGGGCCGTCCCGGAGCCAGCACCGTGTAGTAGGCAGCGACGCCGTCCGGGTAGACGTGGGTGACCCGCATTCCCACCTGGCCACCCCCGCACACCTGGGTCAGCGCGTCGCCGACGGCCGAGGTGATCGCGGCGTGCAGTCGGTCGGAAGTCGGCCCACGTGCACGCGCAACCAGGTCTCGGTGATCACCCCGAGCGTGGAGAGGTCGGCCTCCACGCCGCCGACCACGCTGGACACCCCGCCGTAGGGGACGACGGCCACGTCGCAGCGGGTCGCCCAGTCTCCCAGCGGCGCTCGAAGGCGCGGGCGACGTCGCGGTATGCCTTGCCGTAGGTCTGCGCCGCGCGGGCGTGCAGGTCGTCGACGACGACGGCTGCCAGGGTGGACGGGCGACGGCACCCAGGCCGTCGACGGCCTCCGGCGGCAGCGCCTCGTCGACGAAGCCCCACCCGAACCACGACCGTTCCCGAACGTGCGCCACGACCCCATCATGGCGTCCGGGCATGCGGCGCATCGACGTCGCCGGTGCGATGCTGGGGTGATGCTGCCAAGCACCCGCTGCCTCGAGGTACGCCGTGACGACCTGCACACCACCCGCGTCGTGGACGCACCTGCGCCCGACGTCGGGGCGGGCCAGGTGCTGCTGGCGGTGGAGCGCTTCGGCCTGACCAGCAACAACGTCACCTACGGCGTGCTCGGGGACAGGCTGGGCTACTGGGGCTTCTTCCCGGCCACCGACGGATGGGGCCGCATCCCCGCCTGGGGGTTCGCCGAGGTCGTCGCGAGCGAGGCCGCCGGCGTCGAGGTGGGTACCCGGGTGTTCGGGTACCTGCCGATGGCGACGCACCTGCTGGTCGAGCCCACCCACAGCAGCGAGCGCGGCTTCACCGACGGGGCGGCGCACCGCGCGCACCTCCCGCGTGTCTACAACAGCTACCAGAGCACCGACCACGACCCGCTGTACGCCGCCGACGCCGAGGACGTCGAGGTGGTGTTCGCGCCACTGTTCATCACGTCGTTCGTGCTGGCCGACTTCGTCGCCGACAACGACGACTTCGGGGCCGGGCAGGTCGTGCTCACCAGCGCGTCGAGCAAGACCGCGGCGGGGACGGCGCTGTGCCTGAAGGCCCGCGCGGGCCGCTCGCCGCGCGTCGTGGGGCTCACGTCGCCGCGCCACGTGGACTACGTGCGCGGGCTCGGCTGCTACGACGAGGTGGTCGCCTACCCCGACCTCGGCACGCTGGACGCCACGACCCCGTCCGTGCTCGTCGACGTGGCCGGCAACGCCGACGTCCGCGCGGGTGTCCACGCGACGTTCGGCGACCAGCTGCGCCACAGCGCCACGGTCGGCCTCGCGCACTGGGACGCGGAACCGCAGACGTCCGCCGCGCTGCCGGGACCTACACCGACGATGTTCTTCGCACCGAGCCAGGTCGAGAAGCGCCTGGGGGAGTGGGGGCCGGTCGGCTACCAGCAGCGCCTCGCTGCAGCCTGGGCCGACCTGCGCGCGGTCGTCGACGGATGGGTGAGCGTGCGCACCGTCGCCGGGATGGACGCCGTCGAACAGGCCTACCGCAGCCTGCTCGACGGGGCCGTGCCGCCGGAGGAGGTGCTGGTCGTCGTCCCGGCCACGCCCAGCCGCTAGCCCGCGACCAGCCCCACCGGGCTGCTACCCTGGTCACGCCGTCAGATCGGCCGCGGAAACGCATGCCCCGGTGGATGTGCCCGGGCGCACCGCGCAACGAGAGAACAAGGAGCGGGCCACCCATGTCCATGGACGCCGCAACCAAGCAGCAGATCATGACCGAGTACGCCCGCACCGAGGGTGACACCGGTTCTCCCGAGGTTCAGATCGCGATGCTCACGCACCGCATCAACCACCTCACCGAGCACCTCAAGGAGCACAAGCACGACCACCACAGCCGCCGTGGGCTGCTGCTGATGGTCGGCCGTCGTCGTCGCCTGCTCAACTACCTGAGCGACACCGACATCACGCGCTACCGCACCCTCATCGGACGGCTCGGCCTGCGCCGCTAGCCGCACCCACCGGCTGCGCCCCCGCGCAGCCGACACAACTTCATATCCCATCCATGGGGTCAGCCCCCGGGACTCATCGGTCCTCGGTCGTGGCTCTCGGGCGTCGAGCCCGCGTGCTTCCATCGATGACCGCCGCGTGCCGGGCGACCCCGCTCGAGCCCTAAGGAGGGCTGCCCATGACGGGCCAGCACGAGACCACCGCTACTGCGGTCATCGACAACGGACGCTTCGGAACGCGCCGCGTCACCTTCGAGACCGGGCGTCTTGCCCGCCAGGCCGCCGGGTCGACCGTCGCGTCGCTCGACGACGACACCGTCGTCCTCTCGGCCACCACTGCGTCGAAGAACCCCAAGGAGCACTTCGACTTCTTCCCGCTCACCGTGGACGTCGAGGAGCGGATGTATGCCGCCGGACGCATCCCCGGCTCGTTCTTCCGCCGCGAGGGACGCCCGTCCACCGAGGCGATCCTCACCTGCCGCCTCACCGACCGTCCGTTGCGTCCCTCGTTCGTCAAGGGCCTGCGCAACGAGGTCCAGGTCGTGGTGACCGTCCTCTCGCTGGACCCCAAGGACTTCTACGACGTGCTGGCGATCAACGCCGCGTCGATGTCGACCCAGCTCTCGGGTCTGCCCTTCTCCGGCCCCATCGGCGCTGTGCGCGTCGCCCTCATCGAGGGCCAGTGGGTCGCGTTCCCGACGATCGAGCAGCTCGAGGGCGCCGTGTTCGACATGGTGCTCGCCGGTCGTCTGCTGCCCGACGGCGACGTCGCGGTGATGATGGTCGAGGCTGAGGCGACCGAGCAGGCCATCGCGCTGGTCGCGGCCGGTGCCACGGCGCCGACCGAGGAGGTCGTCGCCGGCGGGCTCGAGGCGGCCAAGCCGTTCATCAAGTCGCTGTGCGAGGCCCAGTCCCAGGTGGCGGCCGAGGCGGCCAAGCCCACCGCGGACTTCCCGACCTACCCCGAGTACGCGAGCGACATCTACGACGCCGTCGTCGAGGTGGCTCAGGCCCCGCTGGCCGAGGCGCTGCGCATCCCCGGCAAGGTCGAGCGCGAGGCCGCGATCGACGCCGTCAAGGCCGACGTCGTCGCCGCGATCGGCGAGCGCTTCGAGGGCCGCGAGAAAGAGCTGTCGGCGGCCTTCCGCTCGTTGACCAAGAACGAGGTGCGCCAGCGGGTCCTCACCGACGGGGTGCGCATCGACGGCCGCGGCCTGACCGACATCCGGCCGCTGACCGCCGAGGTCGCGGTGCTGCCGCGTGTGCACGGCTCGGCCCTGTTCGAGCGTGGCGAGACCCAGATCATGGGCGTCACCACCCTGAACATGCTCAGCCTCGAGCAGAAGCTCGACACGCTGGCCCCGGTGACCAGCAAGCGCTACATGCACCACTACAACTTCCCGCCCTACTCGACCGGCGAGACCGGCCGCGTCGGCTCCCCGAAGCGTCGCGAGATCGGTCACGGTGCGCTCGCCGAGCGCGCCCTCGTGCCGGTGCTGCCGGGCCGCGAGGAGTTCCCCTACGCGATCCGTCAGGTGTCGGAGGCGTTGGGCTCCAACGGCTCCACGTCGATGGGCTCGGTCTGCGCCGCCACCATGTCGCTGCTCAACGCTGGTGTGCCGCTGCGCGCCCCGGTCGCCGGCATCGCGATGGGCCTCATCTCCGGTGAGGTCGATGGCGAGACCAAGTACGTGACGCTCACCGACATCCTGGGTGCCGAGGACGCGTTCGGCGACATGGACTTCAAGGTCGCCGGCACCCGCGACTTCGTGACGGCGCTGCAGCTCGACACCAAGCTCGACGGCATCCCCGCCTCGGTGCTGGCCGACGCCCTGCAGCAGGCCCGTGACGCGCGCTTCGCGATCCTCGACGTGATGACCGAGGCCATCGCCGAGCCGGACGAGATGAGCCCCTACGCCCCGCGGATCATCACCATCAAGATCCCGGTCGACCAGATCGGTGCGGTGATCGGGCCCAAGGGCAAGATCATCAACCAGCTCCAGGACGACACCGGCGCGCAGATCGCCATCGAGGACGACGGCACGATCTTCATCGGCGCCGTCGACGGGCCGAGCGCCGAGGCTGCGCGCGACGCGATCAACCAGATCGCGAACCCGACGATGCCGCTGGTCGGCGAGCGCTACCTGGGCACGGTCGTCAAGACCGTCCCGTTCGGTGCCTTCGTCTCGCTGGTTCCCGGCAAGGACGGCCTGCTGCACATCTCGAAGCTGCGCGCGCTCGCCGGTGGCAAGCGCGTGGAGAACGTCGAGGACGTGCTCCAGGTCGGCGGCAAGGTGATGGTCGAGATCTCCGAGGTGGACGACCGCGGCAAGCTGTCGTTGATCCCGGTGGTCGAGGACGACGCCGCTGCCGAGCCCGCGGAGGCTCCTGCGTCGTGACCCGACGTCGCGTGGGTGCCGGGGCCGGCTGGGCGCTGCCCGTCCAGCACCCCGGCACCACGCACACGTTGCTCTCCCCGGCTGGGGAGGGCATCGACCAGGCCATCGGGACGGTGCGTCGCACCGTGCTCCCCGGTGGCCTGCGCGTCATCACCGAGCAGCTGCCGACGGTGCGCTCGGTGTCGCTCGGCGTGTGGGCCGGCGTGGGGTCGCGGGACGAGACGCCCGCCCTGGCCGGGGCCACCCACTTTCTCGAGCACCTGCTCTTCAAGCGCACCGCGCGCCGGGACGCCGCGGCGATCGCCGCCGAGATCGACGAGGTCGGCGGCGAGCTCAACGGGTTCACCACCAAGGAGCTCACCTGCTACTACGCGCGCGTCGTGGACGACGACCTGCCGGTCGCCCTCGACGTGCTGCTCGACATGGTCACGGCCTCGCTCGTCACCGACGACGACGTCGTTGCCGAGCGGTCGGTGGTGCTCGAAGAGATCGCCATGAACGACGACGACCCGACCGACACGGTGCACGAGCTGTTCACCCAGGGCATGTGGGCCCCGCACCCGGTGGGCAGGCCGGTGCTGGGAACGGTCGAGTCGATCGAGGCGATGGCCGGGCACCAGCTTCGTCGCTGGTACAAGTCGCGCTACGTGCCGTCCACGCTCGTCATCGCGGCAGCAGGCAATCTCGACCACAACACCCTGGTGCGCCTGGTGCGCCAGGCGATCGCGCAGGGCTCCCTCGTGGTGGCCGACGACGCGCACCCCGCACCGCCGCGCACGAGCGTGCCCGAGAGCGTGCGGGTGCCGGCGGCGTCGGCGGTGACGCTGTCGCACCGGCCCAACGAGCAGGCCAACGTCGTGCTCGGGGTCCCGGGGCTGCCTCGCGACGAGCGGCGCTGGCCGCTGGCCGTCCTGTCCAGCGTGCTGGGGGACGGTACCTCGTCGCGGCTCTTCCAGTCGGTGCGCGAGGAGCGCGGGCTGGCGTACTCCGTCTACTCGTTCTTCTCCTCCCTGGCCGACGCCGGCTCGTTCGGCGTGTACGTGGGGTGCCAGCCCGCCAAGACCGAGGAGGCGCTCGGCGTCATCCGGGCCGAGCTCGACTCGATGCGCGTCGACGGCATCACGCCCGCCGAGCTGTCCCGCGCAAAGGGCCAGCTGCGCGGTTCGCTCGTGCTGGGGCTGGAGGACACCAGCTCGCGGATGAGCCGGCTGGCCAAGGCCGAGCTGCTCTCCGGTGAGCTGCCGTCGCTGTCGGAGGTGCTGCGTCGCATCGACGCGGTGACCGCCGACGACGTGCACGCGCTGGCCGACGAGCTCTTCGCGCACCCGCTGTCGCTGGCTGTCGTCGGTCCGTACGCCGACGAGGCCGCGCTGCGCGCGACGGTCGCATGAGCGAGCAGATCCGTGTCGCGGTTGTCGGCGCCGCCGGCAAGATGGGCAGCGCCGCGTGCGACGCCGTCACCGCCGACCCGGCCATGACGCTGGTCGCCGCGCTCGACCAAGGCGACGACCTGGCCCGGCTCGTCGATGCCGACGCGCAGGTGCTGGTCGACTTCACCCATCCCGACGCCGTGATGGCGACGGCGGAGACGGCGATCGCGGCCGGCATCCACCTGGTCATCGGCACCACCGGCTTCACCGACGAGCGCCTGCGGCAGGTCGAGGGCTGGTTGGCCCAGCAGCCCGGCGTCGGAGTGCTGGTCGCCCCGAACTTCTCCGTCGGCGCGGTGCTCATGATGCGCTTCGCCGAGCAGGCGGCTGCGTTCTTCGACTCCGTCGAGGTCGTCGAGCTGCACCACCCCGGCAAGGCCGACGCCCCGTCCGGGACCGCCACCCGCACCGCCCAGCGCGTTGCCGCGGCGCGCGAGGCCGCCGGGCGGCCGCCGGCCCCCGACGCCACCGTCGACGCCCTGCCCGGCGCGCGCGGTGCTGACGTGCAGGGGGTGCGCGTGCACTCGGTACGCCTCGCCGGGCTGGTGGCGCACCAAGAGGTGCTGCTCGGTGCGACGGGGGAGACCCTCACGATTCGCCACGACTCCCTCGACCGGGTCTCGTTCATGCCCGGCGTGCTGCTCGGGGTGCACTGGGTGGTGGCCAACCCCGGGCTGACCGTCGGCATCGAGGCCGCGTTGGACGCCCGGTCCGTCGCTTCGTGACGCAGGCTCGACCATGAAGGCCCGCACCGTCGTCGTGCTGCTGCTCGTCGTGCTCGGTGTGTACATGCTGCTGGTGGGCTGGCGCGGGCTGGTGCTCGTCAGCGACGGGCTGGCGACCGGCGACACCGTGGGGGTGCTGCTCGGCCTGTCGGTGCTGGTGTTCCCCGTCGTCGGCGGCTGGCTGGTGTGGCGGGAGGTGCAGTTCGGCCGGGAGTCCCAAGCCCTCGCCGAGCACCTCGACGCCCGCGGGGCGCTGCCGGTGGACGACCTGCCGCGCCGCCCGTCCGGACGGGTGGAGCGCGACGCCGCCCAGGCGGCCTTCGAAGCCAGCTACGCCGCCGCCCAGGACCACGGCGACGACCCAGCGGCCTGGTACGCCCTGGCCCTTTCGTACAACGACCTCGGTGACCGGCGTCAGGCCCGCGCGAGCATGCGCGAGGCGATCCGCGTCTGGCGCTCAGGCGACTCCCAGGGCCCGTAGCCCGGCCGCGGTCAGCGCCGCGACAGCCACCACGACCAGGAACGGTGCACGCAGCAGCAGCGCCACGACCCCGGCGGCGACGCCGGCGACCCGGGCGTCCAGCACCAGCGCCTGGCCGTCGGCGAAGGTCTGCACCGCGGCCAACGCCGACAGCAGCGCGACGGGCAGCGCTGCCGCGGTCGCGCGCACCCGCGGCCGGTCGAGCACCGACTCCGGCACCGACAGCCCCAGCCACTTCAGCGCGTAGCACCCCACGGCCGAGGCGAGGACCGCCGCCCAGATCACGAGGCCGCGTCCCGCCAGGTCAGGCCGGCCAGCACGGCGATGGCGGCTGCCGCCATCACGGGCAGCCCGGCCGGGACGAGGGGGGTCAGGGCCAGCGCCACCCCGGCAGCGCCCACAGCGACCCAGCGGGCGCGCGGGGTGTCGAGTCGGGGCCAGAGCAGGGCCAAGAAGGCCGCCGGCACAGCCGCGTCCAGCCCGTAGGTCTGCGGGTCGCCCAGCGCGGTCCCGGCGAGGGCACCGATCAGGGTGGCCAGGTTCCAGAGGGTGAACACCGCCAGCCCGGTCGCCCAGAAAGCCAACCGCCGGGCGCGGACGTCGTCCTCGTGCCCGATGCACATGGCCGTGGTCTCGTCGATGACCAGCTGCGCGCCGACCACCTTGCGCAGGCCGGTCAGCTCGAGCAGGCTCGACAGCCGCAGACCGTAGAGCGCGTTGCGGGCGCCGAGCAGCACCGCGGTGACTGCCGCCGCAGGTGCGCCGCCGCCGGCGGCGAGCACGCCGACCAGCGCGAACTGCGAGGCCCCGGTGAACATCAGCACGGACGTCGCACACGTCTGCGCCACCGTGAGCCCGCCGGCCACGCCGATGGCGCCGAAGGAGAGCCCGTAGGCGCCCGTGGCGACACCGACCCCGAGCGCGTCACGAACGACGGAGCGACGTCGGCGGTCCCACTCCGCCGGGGCGGCGGGTGAGGCGGCGCTCACCCTCGCGTCTGGTGGGTGGGACCGACGTTGCGCTCCAGCCAGGCGTTGAGCGGAGCCATCTCCCGCCACGTGCGGGCGATCACGTCGGCCGCCTCGGGCGTGTGCTGCCAGTCCTCGGGCGCGAAGGAGTGCGTGGCGATCAGCGTGCGGTAGCGCAGCAGGTCGAGCCGTGGGTGGTCCTCGGGGTAGCCGCGCGGACGGGTCTTCATCCGGTCACCCTCGATGGTGTGCCCGGCCTCGTCGATCGTGGTCAGCACGTTGCTGAGCTGCTCGCCCAGGGTCTCGTCGTCGACGGACTCGCGATAGCGAGCCAGCTGGTCACCGGCCATCTCGTGGTAGCCGGCGCCCACCATGAGCCCGGCCGCGCTGAGCTGCACGTAGGCCGCGCCGGCACCGTCGGCCATGCCCAGGACGGCTGCCTGAGACGTCTTGTACGGAGTCTTGTCCTTGCTGAAGCGCACGTCGCGGTAGGGCCGGAACACCTTGGCCGCGCCGAACTCGGGCGCGAGCAGGTCGCACAGCGCGAGCATCGGCTGCTTCACCGCCGTGTCGTAGACCTGCTTGTGCTCGGTCCAGAACGCCTTCGTGTTGTCGGCCTCGAGCTCTTCGTAGAAGTCGTACGCCTCCGGGGGGAACCCGGTGAACTCGGTCGGCTCGTCGCTGCTCACGCGTCCTCCACATCGGTGTGCATCCGAACCTGGCGCGCAGGCTCGGACGCGGGGTCGTCGTCGGGGGCCATCTGGCGGTGCGCGCCGTCGGGGGCCCATCCTGCCGACTCGAGAAAGGTGCGCAGCGCGTCGTCGGCGGCGAACACCCACGTCGTGAGCCGGGTGAACCCGTCGGCGCGCGCCGTGTCGGCCACCGCCGCCAGCAGGCGCGAGCCGTGCCCGCGTCCCCGGGCATCGGGGGGCACCGCGAGGGCGGTCATCTCGGCGTCGCGCACCGGGTCGGCGTCGGGGTCGGTGCCCGGTCCGACGGCGGCGAAGGCCATCACCGTGTTGCCGTCCAGCGCGACGAGGGCCCGGTGCTGACCCGTCGGCGGTCGGCGCAGCGAGTCGGCCCACGCCGCGGTGAGCTCGGCAGGGTCGAGCGTGTCCAGCAGGTCGTCGGGCAGCAGCCCACGGCAGGATGCCTGCCAGGCCTGCGCCTGCACCCGACCCATCGCGGCGGCGTCGGCGACCCACGCCACCCGCACGCTTCGGTCGGGGGTGGGAACAGCCTGTGCCTGGGGAACCACGGGCCCATCCAAGCAACCCCGGCGACAAGCCGCGTGCGGAGGCCAGGAGTGGCGCACCTGGCCGATAGGCTCCCGAGGCGTGACTGAGGCTCCACCGACACCCGATGTGCAGTTTCGCAGCGACGTCACGGTCGATCTGGTCAAGGCCAGCGCGTCGGACGCCGACGTCGTGTTCGCCGCTCGCGTGTCGACCCAGGGGGAGCGCTCGCTGGCCTCGGTCGACGCGGACGCCTCCGAGGCGGCCGGCCTGATCCGGTTTCTCATGCGTGAACGCCACGGGTCGCCGTTCGAGCACTCGGTGATGACCTTCTACGTGTCCGCGCCGATCTTCGTCTGGCGCGAGCACATGCGGCACCGCATGGCCTCCTACAACGAGGAGAGCGGCCGCTACCGCGTGCTGCAGCCCGTCTTCTACACCCCGGGCCCCGAGCGCAACCTCGTGCAGGTGGGCAAGCCGGGGGCGTACGAGTTCGTCCCGGGCACCGCCGGGCAGCAGGCGCTGGTCGGCGAGTCGGTACGCCGTGCAACCACGGCGGCCTACGCGGAGTACCAGGCGATGCTGGACGCCGGCGTCGCGCGCGAGGTGGCTCGCGTCGTCCTGCCGGTGTCGATCTACTCCTCGGCCTACGTGACCATGAACGCCCGCGCCCTGATGAACTTCTTGTCGCTGCGCCGGCACGCCGACGACAGCCACTTCCCCTCCTACCCGCAGCGCGAGATCGAGATGGTCGCCGAGCGATACGAGACGCTGTGGGCCGAGCTGATGCCGCTCACGCACGCCGCGTTCGTCAGCACCGGGCGGGTGGCGCCGTGACGCAGGCCCCCTTCGGACGGGTGCTGACCGCCATGGTCACCCCCTTCGGTGACGACGGCAGCCTCGACCTGGACGCCGCGTCCGCCGTTGCCGACCACCTCGTGCGCCACGGCCACGACGGCCTGGTGGTCAACGGCACGACGGGGGAGTCCCCGACCACGAGCGACGCCGAGAAGGCCGCCCTGGTGCGGGCCGTGCGCTCGGCCGTCGGCGACCGGGCACTGGTCGTCGCCGGGGTGGGCACCAACGACACCGCGCACACCGTCGAGCTCGCCCGGGCAGCCGCAGCCGCCGGCGCGGACGGCTTGCTCGCCGTCACGCCCTACTACAGCAAGCCGCCGCAGGACGGGCTGGTGGCCCACTTCAGCGCCGCCGCCGACGCCACCGACCTGGCGTGCATGCTCTACGACATCCCCGGCCGCAGCGGCGTCCCCATCGAGACCGAGACGCTCGTACGGCTGGCCGAGCACCCCCGCATCAGCGCGGTCAAGGACGCCAAGGGCGACCTCTACGCCTCCGCCTGGGTGATGGCCCGCACCGACCTGGCGTACTACTCCGGCGACGACGCCATCAACCTCGCGCACCTGGCCAACGGAGCGGTCGGCATGGTGAGCGTCGTCGGGCACGTCACCGGCGAGCAGCACCGGGCGATGGTGGACGCGGTGGACGCCGGCGACCTGCCGGCTGCGCGCACCCTGGCTCGCCGCCTGCTGCCGGCCGTGCGCGGCATCATGACGAGGGGCCAGGGCGCGGTGATGGCCAAGGCCGCCCTCCAGCTGGCCGGGGTGCTGGACGGACGTGCTGTGCGTCTGCCGCTGCTGCCCGCCACCGATGCGCAGATGGACGCGCTTCGCGCCGACCTGACCGACGCCGGACTCACCCCTGGAGCGCCCGCATGAGCCACCCGCACCCCGAGCTCGGCCCGCCCCCACCGCTGCCGGACGGTGGGCTGCGCGTCGTCCCCCTCGGCGGCCTCGGCGAGGTTGGTCGCAACATGACGGTGCTGGAGCACCAGGGCAAGCTGCTGATCATCGACTGCGGGGTGCTGTTCCCCGAAGACCACCAGCCCGGGGTCGACCTGATCCTGCCCGACTTCACCCCGATCCGGGACCGGCTCGACGACGTGCAGGCCCTCGTGCTCACCCACGGTCACGAAGACCACATCGGGGCCGTCCCGTACCTGCTGCGCGAGCGGCCGGACATCCCGCTGATCGGGTCGCGGCTCACGCTGGCGCTCATCGACGCGAAGCTGGCCGAGCACCGGCTGCAGTCCTACCAGCTCACCGTGCGTGAGGGCGACCGCGAGACCCTCGGCCCGTTCGAGGTGGAGTTCTTGGCGGTCAACCACTCCATCCCGGACGCCTTGGCGGTCGCCGTGCGCACGTCGGCCGGCCTGCTGCTGCACACCGGCGACTTCAAGATGGACCAGCTGCCGCTCGACGGCCGCCGCACCGACCTGCCCGGCTTCGCCCGGCTCGGCGACGAGGGGGTCGACCTCTTCTTGGTCGACTCCACCAACGCCGAGGTGCCCGGCTTCACCGCGCCCGAGCGCGACATCGCCCCGGTGCTCGACTCGGTGTTCCGCAGCACCGAGGGACGCATCGTGGTCGCCTCGTTCGCCTCCCACGTGCACCGCGTCCAGCAGGTGCTCGATGCCGCCGTCGCCCACGGCCGGCGGGTCGCCTTCGTCGGCCGCTCGATGGTGCGCAACATGGGGGTGGCCCGTGACCTGGGCTACCTGACAGTGCCGGGCGAGACGCTCGTCGAGCTCAAGAAGGCCATGCAGATGCCGCGCGAGGACGTCGTGCTGATGTCCACCGGCTCCCAGGGCGAGCCGATGGCAGCGCTGTCGCGGATCGCCAACGGTGACCACCCGCAGATCTCGGTGGAGCCCGACGACGTCGTGGTGCTCGCGTCCTCGCTCATCCCCGGCAACGAGAACGCAGTGTCCCGCGTGATCAACGGGCTGAGCCGGCACGGCGTCACCGTCGTGCACAAGGGCAACGCGATGGTGCACGTCTCCGGGCACGCCAGCGCCGGCGAGCTGCGCTACGCCTACACGATCGTGCGCCCGAAGCACGTCATGCCCATCCACGGCGAGCACCGCCACCTGCGGGCCAACGCCGCGGTGGCGCACTCCACGGGCATCGCCGCCGAACGGGTGGTGGTCGTCGAGGACGGCATGGTCGTCGACCTGCACGACGGCCAGGTGAGCGTCGTGGGGGTCCAGCCGGTGGCGAACGTGTTCGTCGACGGCACCACGATCGGCGAGGTCGCCGAGGCGTCGGTGCGCGACCGGCGCATCCTCAGCGAGGACGGCTTCGTGTCGATCGTCGTCGTGGTCGACTCCACGTCGGGTGCGATCGTGTCGGGCCCCGACATCCACTCCCGCGGGCTGGCCGAGGACGACTCGGCCTTCGACGCGATCCGTCCCAAGATCGTCGCCGCGGTGGAAGAGGCGACGCGCAACGGCTACGACGACCCGTACGCCCTCCAGCAGACCATCCGGCGCGCGATCGGGCCGTGGCTCAACCGACGACTGCGCCGCCGTCCGATGATCATCCCGGTGGTCATCGAGATCTGACCGGGCACTGCCCAGGCGTGTGACTCCTGGGGTGTGTGTGACAAACCGCGGTAGGCTCCGCGGCCATGGCGACCCGCACGTCTTCCCCCGCGCGGTCCGCGAGCAGCGCGAAGCCCCGCTCCACCAGCGGCTCTTCGAAGTCCCGCAGCTCACGGTCCCGATCGTCGAGCCGACCCCCCGCGCCGGCCCGCCGGCCGGCCAAGAAGGCCCCGGCGAAGGCGCCCCCGAGACCGCCGCTGCTGGTGCGCATGATCCGCGGCGTCATCGGCGCGCTGCGCAGCCTCTGGCTGGGTGTCGCGCACGGCCTCGGCGGGATGGTGCGCAGCCTCTCCGGCAGCTCAGCCGTCGACCCCGGGCTGCGTCGCGACGGGTTCGGCCTTGCGCTGATCGTCGTCTCGCTCGTCGCGGCGGCCGCGGTGTGGTGGCGCGCCGACGGGCCCGTCTTCGACCTCGTCCGCTCCGTCACCCTCGGCTCGGTCGGTGTGCTGGCCTACGTCGTCCCCCTGCTCGTCGCCTGGCTCGCGGTGCGGCTGCTGCGCGACCCGCAGAAGCTCACCGCCAGTGGCGGTCGTGTGCTGGCCGGCGCGACGATGACCGGCGTGGGTGTGCTGGGCCTGGTGCACATCTCGGCCGGACGTCCGCGTCCCGGTGACGCGCAGGCCGCGATGCACGAAGCCGGGGGAGCGATCGGTCACATCGCGTCGTCGCTGCCTGCCGACCTGCTCACGGTCTACATCGCCGTCCCGGTGCTGGCGATCCTGACCGGCTACGGCGTCCTGGTGCTGCTCGACACGCCCGTGCACGTCGCCGCCGACCGCCTGCAGTCCGCCGGCAGCCGGCTCCTGCCCCGGCGCAGGCCGGTCGACCTCGAGCCGGACGGCCCGGACGCCTACGACAGCCCGCTGGTCACCGACGACGGCTACGACGGTGACGTCGACGACGTGTACGACGTCACCGACGACGCCGTCGTCGAGCAGCCGCCACCGCGCCCGGCCAAGCGCCGCCGCCGCGTCACGGCTGAACCTGACCCTGTAGTGAAGGTTGACACTGCCGAGCCCCCGGAGCACAGCCCCCTGCCGGCCCGTGTCGAGCAGCTCGCGCTCTCCGGTGACGTCACCTACCACCTGCCCGACCCCGAAGCCCTGGGCCACGGCTCGCAGCACAAGCCGCGGACGGCCGCCAGCGACGCGGTGGTCGACTCGCTCACCCGGGTGCTGGACCAGTTCGAGATCGACGCGCAGGTCACCGGCTACACGCGCGGGCCGACGGTCACGCGCTACGAGGTCGAGCTCGGCAACGCCGTCAAGGTCGAGCGGGTCACCGCGCTGAGCAAGAACATCGCCTACGCCGTGGCGAGCGCCGACGTGCGCATCCTCAGCCCCATCCCGGGCAAGTCGGCCATCGGCATCGAGATCCCCAACACCGACAAAGAGGTCGTCAGCCTCGGCGACACCCTGCGCTCCCGGGTCGCCCGCGCCGACCACCACCCCATGCTCATCGGGCTCGGCAAGGATGTCGAGGGCGGCGTCGTCGTGGCCAACATGTCGAAGATGCCCCACCTGCTCGTCGCGGGCGCGACGGGATCGGGCAAGTCGTCGTTCGTCAACTCGATGATCACCTCGATCCTGATGCGCGCGACCCCCGACGAGGTGCGCATGATCCTCGTCGACCCCAAGCGGGTGGAGCTGACCGCCTACGAGGGCGTGCCACACCTGATCACGCCGATCATCACCAACCCGAAGAAGGCGGCCGAGGCGCTGGGCTGGGTCGTGCGCGAGATGGACATGCGCTACGACGACTTGGCGAACTTCGGGTTCCGGCACGTCGACGACTTCAACAAGGCCGTGCGGAGCGGGTCGCTGGTAGCCCCACCGGGCAGCGAGCGTGTGCTGACGCCGTACCCGTACCTGCTGGTGGTCGTCGACGAGCTGGCCGACCTCATGATGGTCGCCCCCCGTGACGTCGAAGACTCCGTCGTGCGCATCACCCAGCTCGCCCGGGCGGCGGGCATCCATCTGGTGCTGGCCACCCAGCGCCCCTCGGTGGACGTCGTCACCGGGCTCATCAAGGCCAACGTGCCGTCCCGGCTGGCGTTCTCCACCTCGTCGCTGGCCGACTCACGGGTCATCCTCGACCAGCCGGGTGCGGAGAAGCTCGTCGGTCAGGGAGACGGACTTTTCCTGCCGATGGGCGCCAGCAAGCCGGTGCGCGTGCAGGGCTCGTGGGTGACCGAGGCCGAGATCCACGCCGTCGTACGGCACGTGCGCGAGCAGCTCGAGCCGGCCTACCGCGACGACGTCACGGTGGCGCAGTCGTCGAAGAAGGACGTCGACGAAGACATCGGCGACGACCTCGACCTGCTGTGCCAGGCTGCCGAGCTGGTCGTCACCACGCAGTTCGGGTCGACGTCGATGCTGCAGCGCAAGCTGCGAGTGGGCTTCGCGAAGGCCGGCAGGCTGATGGACCTGATGGAGACGCGCGGCATCGTCGGGCCGTCGGAGGGCTCGAAGGCACGTGACGTGCTCATCAAGCCCGACGAGCTGGACGAGCTGATCGCCAGCCTGCGCGGGGAGTAGCCGCGCAGGCCGGCGATCGAGACCTCGAGGGTCTCAGGCGCGGGTGGCCTCTTCGAACGACGTGGTGCGACCCTCGCCGAGAAGCACCTTGTAGGTCACGCCGGCGATGACGGCGCCCACGATCGGGGCGAGGATGAACAGCCACAGCTGGCTGATCGCCTCGCCGCCGACGAACAGCGCCGGGCCGATCGAGCGGGCCGGGTTCACTGACGTGTTGGTGACCGGGATGCTGACCAGGTGGATGAGCGTCAGCGACAGGCCGATGGCCAGGGGCGCGAAGCCCTTCGGGGCGCGCGTGTCGGTGACGCCGAGGATGACGTACAAGAAGATGGCAGTGAGCACGATCTCGATCACCAGGGCGGCCAGCAGGCTGTAGCCGCCGGGGGAGCGGTCGCCGTAGCCGTTGGTGGCGAACCCGGACTCGCTGGCAGAGAAGCCGGCCACGCCGGAGGCGACGACGAAGAGAACCCCGGCGGCGGCGATGGCAGCGACGACCTGGGTGGCGATGTAGCTGGGTGTGTCCTTCCAGGCGAAGCGCCCCGCCGCGGCGGCGCCGAGGGTGACGGCAGGGTTGAAGTGCCCGCCGGACACGTGGCCCACCGCGTAGGCCATCACGACGACGGTGAGGCCGAACGCCAGGGAGACGCCCACGAAGCCGATGCCGAGCGGGTTGCCGGCGTCGGCGGCGGGGAAGTTCGCGGCGAGCACGGCAGAGCCGGCGCCGCCGAAGACGAGGACGAACGTGCCGAGAAACTCGGCGCTGAGCCGCCGAGCCATGGGTGGTGCGGTGTCGGACATGAGACCCTTCCGGGGGTAGGTGAGGCTGGTTCCAGAGCCGGTCCAGCGCGCGAAAGATAGTTGCCAGAAGGCGAATCAGCCAGTCGGCGCGCCCGGCACAGCCCGCGTACCCTGAGCGCCTCATGACACGCGAGCCCCTGGTCCAGCCTGCGCCCACCACGGTGGCGATCGTCACGCTGGGCTGCGCGCGCAACGAGGTCGACTCCGACGAGCTGGCCGCCCGGCTGGAAGCCGACGGCCTGCGCCTCGTCGCCGACCCCGACGACGCCGCCGCGGTCCTCGTCAACACCTGCGGATTCATCGAGCAGGCCAAGCAGGAGTCGATCGACACGCTGCTCGACGCCGGGGGGCCCGACGGGGCGGGGCCCGCGGTGATCGCCGTGGGGTGCATGGCCGAGCGCTACGGGAGCGAGCTGGCGCACGCCCTGCCGGAGGCCGACGCCGTCCTCGGCTTCGACGACTACCCCGACATCGCGGCCCGGGTGCGATCCGTGCTCGGCGGGGAACGCCTGGCCGCGCACACGCCGCGCGACCGGCGAGCGCTGCTGCCGATCGCCCCCGCCGCGCGAGCGGCCCACAGCCGCCCTCCCGGGCACGCGGTCGCCGAGCCCGACCTGCCCGTAGGCGCCGCGCCCGTGTCCGGCCCCCGAGTTGTGCGTCGACGGCTTGGATCGGGCCCCGTCGCCCCGGTGAAGCTGGCGAGCGGGTGCGACCGACGGTGCAGCTTCTGCGCGATCCCGGCCTTCCGCGGCTCGTTCGTCTCCCGGCCGGGCGACGAGATCGTCGCCGAGCTCGGCTGGCTGGCCGACCACGGGGTCCGCGAGGCGTTCCTGGTGAGCGAGAACACGACGTCCTACGGCAAAGACCTCGGTGACCTGCGCCTGCTGGAGCAGCTGCTGCCGCAGATGACGGCCGTCGAGGGCATCGACCGCGTGCGCCTGTCCTACCTCCAGCCGGCCGAGATGCGTCCCAGCCTGGTGCGGGCCATCGCCGAGACGCCCGGCGTGGCCGCCTACTTCGACCTGTCCTTCCAGCACGCCAGCGCCGCGGTGCTGCGCCGCATGCGGCGCTTCGGCTCGCGGGTGGAGTTCCTGCGCCTGCTGGACGAGGTCCGCGCCGTGGCCCCGCACGCCGGCGTGCGCTCCAACGTGATCGTCGGGTTTCCCGGCGAGACCGAGGACGACCTCGCCGAGCTCGAGGCGTTCATCGTCGCGGCGCGGATGGACGCCGTCGGCGTGTTCGGGTACTCCCCCGAGGACGGCACCGAGGCGGCGGGGTTCACCGACGAGGTCGACCCGGACGAGGTCGCCGCCCGCGTCGACCGGATCGCCGGGCTGGCCGACGAGATGGTGTCCCAGCGGGCCCAGGAGCGGGTCGGTGAGCGCGTCGACGTGCTGATCACCGGTTCGGGGCAGGACGACCCGCACACCGGCCGAGCAACGATGGTCGGCCTCGCCGAGCACCAGGGACCGGACGTCGACGGTGTCACCACCGTGCTGGTCCCCGGCGACGGGCTGCCCGGGGTTGGCGCCATGGTGCGGGCCGAGGTGGTGGCCGCCGACGGGGTGGACATCACCGCTCGCGCCCTGCCACCCGCGTAGGTTGGCCCCGTGCCAGGCCAGCAGCCAGAACCGAGCGCGTGGAACCTGCCGAACGCGCTGACCACGCTGCGGCTGGTCATGGTGCCCCTCTTCGCCTGGCTTCTGCTCCGCGAGGACGGCACCGACCCGGCGAGCCGCGTCGGCGCTGTCGTCGTCTTCGTCCTGGCGATGGTCACCGACTACGTCGACGGAAAGATCGCCCGGGAGCGCGGCCTGGTCACCTCGTTCGGCAAGATCGTCGACCCCATCGCCGACAAGGCTCTCATCGGCATGGCCCTGATCGGGCTGTCGATCCTCGGCCAGGTGCCGTGGTGGGTGACCGGCATCATCCTGCTGCGCGAGATCGGCGTGACCCTGCTGCGCTTCGTGGTGATCCGTCACGGAGTGATGCCCGCCGGTCGTGGCGGCAAGACCAAGACCGTCCTGCAGACGGTCACCCTGGTGCTGCTGATGCTGCCGCTGCCGGACTCGTGGTCGTGGCTCACCACCTCGCTGCTCGCGGCGACGGTCGTCGTGACCGTCGCCACCGGTGTCGACTACGTCGCGTCCGCGGTCACGATGCGCCGCACCAGCGAGCGCACGGCGGCCAAGCGTGCCGCGCGTTCCACCGGGCGACGCCCGACGCCGTGACCGGCCTGCTGTCCGCGGGCGGCAGCGATGCGGTCGCTCTGCTGCTGGTCGGCGACGAGCTGCTGCTGGGCAGCGTCGCCGACACCAACGGTGCCTGGCTCGCCCGGCGGCTCACCCAGACGGGTCTTCGGGTGGTCACGAGCCGTGTCGTGCCCGACGACGTCGCCCGCATCGCCGAGGGCGTGGCCGCACTGGCCGCAGAGGTCGGCAGTGTCGTGGTGTCCGGCGGGCTCGGCCCCACCTCCGACGACCTGACGCGCCAAGCGCTGGCCGACGTCAGCGGCTGCCCCCTCGTGCCCGACGACGCCGCGGTGGCGGCGATCACGGGCTGGTACGCCGACCGTGGCCGCGCCCCCGACACAACGGTGCTGCGGATGGCCGAGCGCCCGTCGTGCGCCCAGATGCTTGTCAACCCGCAGGGCAGCGCGCCAGGGGTGCGCCTCGAGCTCGGTTCGTGCGTGGTGTACGCCGTGCCGGGTGTGCCCAGCGAGCTGCACGCCATGGTCGAGGCTGTGGTGCTGCCCGACCTCACCGCACGCGCCGGCGACCTGCCCGCCCAGCACTCGGTGTCGTTCGAGGTGGCGTTGTTGGGGGAGTCGGCCGTCTCCGCGCTGCTGCGCGACGTGGAGGCGCTCGTCGCGCACGACCCGAGCACCGACCTGGCCTACCTCGCGCGGCCGGCCCAGGTCAGCGTGCGCCTGTCGGTGCGCGAGCAAGACGCCGGGGTCGCTGCCGCGCGGCATGCCCGGTGGTCGTCGCTGGTTGCCGAGGCGTTGGGTGAGCACGTCATGGGCCGCGACGGGGTCACGCTGCCCGAGGTGGTCATCGCCGCGCTCGCCGCGCAGGGGGCGAGCGTGGGTGCGGCGGAGTCGCTGACCGGCGGGGGCGTGACCAAGGCGCTGACGTCGGTGCCCGGGTCGTCGGCAGTGCTGCGCGGTGGCGTCGTCGCCTACGCCACCGACGTCAAGCAGTCGGTGCTCGGCGTCGGAGCAGACCTGCTGCGCGTCCACGGGCCCGTGCACCCCGACGTCGCGGTCGCGATGGCGCGAGGTGCTCGCGCCCTGCTGGCCAGCACCTGGGGCGTGGCCACCACCGGGGTCGCCGGCCCCGACCCGGTGGACGACCATCCCGCGGGCACGGTCCACGTGGCCGTCGACGGACCAGGCGGGGCGCAGGTGCGGTCGTTGACGCTGGCCGGTGACCGGGGGCGGGTTCGCCTGCTCAGCACCGCGCACGCGCTCGACCTGCTTCGCCGCCGGCTGGTGTCGGTGGAATCACGCGGGACGTTGGATCGTTGACCTGTGTGCTCCTGCCAAGACCGCGGAGCCGGACAGGAGTACCGTGGAACCCATGGCAACAGGCCGCGCCCGCGACCGTCGCCCCGATGTCGGGCCGACGGCTCAGGTCGTCGCGCGCAAGGACTCGTCCGTGGTTCTCATGCGCCGGCTGCTGGGCGAGGTGCTGCGCCGACGACGCACGGCGCAGGCCCGCACGTTGCGCGAGGTCGCAGCCTCGGCCCGGGTGAGCCTGGGCTACCTCTCCGAGGTCGAGCGGGGTCGCAAAGAAGCGAGCTCGGAGCTGCTGGCTGCCATCTGTGCAGCACTCGGCGTCCCCATGTCGGCGGTCATGCGCGAGGTCAGCGACGAGCTGGCCCGGGCGGAGGCCGCCGCGGTCGGCGCGATCGGCATGCGCGAGACCACCCGTGAGCCACGCCGCCCCGGCCGCACCGACCTCGAGGTCGCCGGCTCGTTCGCCGCACGCTGAGGCCCGCCCCAGCCCACGAGACGCCCGGCCGGTCGAGTGCTCAGCCCGTCGGCCCGTGCTGGCACGCGGGGCACCAGTACGTGACGCGCTCCTGGCCGGCGCGGCCCTGCATGGATCGTCGCACCGGGGTCGCGCACCGCAGGCAGGCGCGCCGCCGGTAGACCCAGTGCTCCTCGCCGCGACGTGTCCGTCCGGTCGTGGGCTGGGCGGGTCCGTCCCGGTTGGCGACGAGCATGCGGTGGGCCAGTCCCGGGGCCCGTGCGAGGGAGCCGACGTCACCGACCGGCGTCCATGGCGTCACACCGAGCACGAAGCACAGCTCGGTGCGGTACAGGTTGCCCAGACCGGCCATCACCGTCTGGTCGAGCAGTGCCTCACCGATCGGGCGCTGCGGGTCGCCGGTGAGCCGGTGCAGCGCTTCAGCCTCGTCCCAGTCCTCACCCAGCAGGTCGGGACCGAGGTGCCCGACGACGTCGGCCTCGTCGGCGGTGGCGATCAGCGCCACGACGGGCAGCCGGTAGCCCACGGCAGCCCTCGTCGAGGTCACCAGCAGCGCGCGCACCTGCCACGCCGGCCCGCCGCGCCAGCGCTCACGCGCGCCGTAGAGGTGCCACGCACCGTCCATGCGCAGGTGGGTGTGCAGCGTCGTACCGTCGTCGAAGCGCAGCAGCAGGTGCTTGCCCCGACTGACCACCTCGCGCACCGCACGTCCGCTGATCTCGGCGGTGGCGTGCTGCGGCACCCGAAGCTCCCCGCGTACTACTGTGTGCCCGGCCAAGGCGTCGTGCAGACGGCGCGCGGTGAGCCAGACGGTGTCTCCTTCGGGCACGTCCCCATCGTGGCAGGTGTTGCGTGCCAGCGGTCAGCCCAGTACGTTTCTATAAACAAACCTGCATGTAAGGGGGCAGCTGTGGTCGAGGCGTCGACGCAGCCGGGTGTCCCGAGCCTGCTCCGCGTGCTCAACGACCGCAGCGCGCTCGAGCTGCTGCTCACCGACGGTGCGATCACCCGGGCCGAGCTCGGACGCCGCACCGGGCTGTCGCGCGTCACCGCGTCCCAGTCGCTGGCCCGCCTGCAGGCGCGCGGCCTGGTGGAGGTCGTCGGCAGCCGGTCTGCCGGCCGGGGGCCCAACGCCGAGCTGTACGCGGTCTGCCACGACGTGGGACGCGTGCTCGGCGTCGATGTTCGCGCGTCCGGTGTGGGCGTGACGGTCTCCACCGTCACCGACGAGACCCTGGCCCGCACCTGGCACGACGCGACCACGGGTCAGAACCCGGTCGACCTCGCCGCCGATGCGCTGCGCGCCGCCCTCGCGAACACGGGGGTCGGCCTCGACGACATCCTGTCGGTGGTCGTCGGCGTCCCCGGGCTGGTCGACCCCCGCACCGGTGAGGTCGGCTTCTCCTACGACCTTCCCGAGGCCGGCGCCGGCGTCCGGGCTGCTCTGGAACGCGTGCTCGAGAGGCCGGTGACGCTGGAGAACGACGTCAACCTGGCGGCGACGGCGGAGAACCAGCTCGGCGCAGCCGTCGACGAGTCCGACTTCGTGCTGGTCTGGATCGGCGCCGGCGTCGGTCTCGCCGTGACGGTCAATGGTCGGCTGCACCGGGGCGCCACCGGGGCCGCCGGTGAGATCGGCTACCTGCCGGTGCCCGGCGTGCCGCTGCCCGAACGGGTCGACCAGGTCAGCCAGGGCGCGTTCCAGCAGCTGGTGGGCACGCCCGCACTTGCGGTGCTCGCCCAGCAGCACGGGCTGGACGTCGACCCGTGCCGCGACGCGGCAGCGGTCGCGGAGGCAGTGGCGCACGCCGCGGGCGGCGGCCACGACGTCTTCATGAACGAGCTCGCGCGCCGCGTGGCGCTCGGAGTCGCCTCGGTCTGCACCGTGCTCGACCCTGGCCTCGTGGTGCTCACCGGCGAGACCGGGCTGGCCGGCGGCGCCGCCCTGGCCGCCGCGGTCGCCGACCAGGTGCCCAAGGTGGCGCCCGTGCACCCGCAGGTCGTCGTGTCGGCCGTGGGGGAGCAGGCGGTTCTCGACGGCGCCAACCTGCGCGCCGTCCGCGCGGCCCGAGAGTCGCTGCTCGCACGTCTGGACGACCTCGCCGATGGGTGAGAAGGCCGCGCTCGACCTGCGCGTCCCCATGGCGCAGCTCGCCTCCGGCGTGTCGGTGATGACGACCCGGGATGCCGTGGGCCGCGACTGCGGACTCACCGTGACGTCGCTGGTATCGCTGTCGCTGGACCCCCCGTTGTGCCTGGTCGCCGTCAAGCGCGGCGGGTTCTTGCACGACGCCCTCGAGGTCAGCCAGGGATGGGCGGTGACGATGCTGTCGGTCGACCAGGTCGGTCTCGCCCAGTACGCCGCCCGGCACCGCTACCCGAGCGACACCGACGACTTCGCGCCGTACCCGCATCGGCGTGGAGACGAGAGCGACGCCCTGTACTTCACCGAGGGCGTGGCCGCGCTGCACTGCGTCCCGGAGCGGCTGCTGCCCAGCGGCGACCACACGATGGTCGTGGGCCGCGTCGTGAGCGTGGTCGACGACTGCACCGGACGCGCACCCCTGCTCTACCACCAGCGCCGCTACACCACGGTCGACTCTGCCGTCGACCTGGGCTGAGGACGGCCGGCGTGCTCAGCCGGTCGGCCGCAGGCGCAGCCCGCGCGGGGTCAGGTGGAAGCCGGCCCCGGCGAGGGCGTCGCTCACCGGACCTGACATGGCGCTCTCCCCGTCGGCCCGCTGCACCGTGACCCGGCCCAGCGCGCCCCGGCGCACCCCGTCGGCCAGCACCTGCGCGGCTTGGCGCAGGCTGTCGGCGTCGTCGGTGAACGAGAGAACCGTTCGCCCGCCTCGTTCGACGAACATCACGAGCTCGCCGTCGACCAGGGCCACCACGGCGCCGGCCTTGCGTCCCGGACGGTGCCCGGCCACGACCGGATCCGGCCACGCCAGGGCTGCGCCGTAGGGGTTGGCGGGGTCGGTGGCCGCCAGAAGCAGACTTCCCTCAGGGAGGCCGGCGTGCTGCACCTCGGTGAACCGCCGCAGCCGGTCGACGGCTCCCGGCAGCGTGAACTGGGCCCCGCCCAGGCCCTCCACCACGTAGCCGCGCCGGCACCGGCCGGCCTCCTCGGCCGCGCTCAGTACTCGGTAGGTGGCCGCGAACCCGCCGGTGACCCCCTCGGACATGACCGCACCGCGGGTCAGGACGCCATGACGGTCGAGCAGCAGGTGAGCCATGGCGTGCGCCCGCACCGTCTGGTCGCCGTCGATCGCCGGCAGGGCTGACCAGCGTCCGGACAACGATGCGGACGTGCCCGCGCGTTCTGCGGCTCCGGGCACAGCGCCGCGCAAGCGGGACCGGTAGCCGGCGCGCCGGTACCCGGGCCGGGCGCGGGGCGCCGAGCGTGCACCGCGCCGTCCGGCCAGCCGTGCCCGCACCGGGGCCAGCGTGTCGTTGCTGACCCGCCCCGACCACACGAGGTCCCACAGCGCCTGCTCGACGTCCTGCGTCGTTGCGTCGGTGAGGTCGACGGCGTCGACGAGTGCTCGAAAGAACTGGCCGCCGCCGAACGCCAGTGCCCGGTGCAGCTGGGAGGTCAGGGTGTCGAGGTCGTCGAGCGCCCCCAGCTCGGTCGGCTCGGGCAGAGTGAGCGGCGCGTCGTCGGCCAGGTGCAGCGAGACCCAGCCGTCCCCACCGGGCAGAGCCCCGTGCCCGGCCCAGACGACCTCGCCGGCCGCGGTGAGCTCGTCGAGCCACGCCGGCTGGTAGTCGCGCACGCGCGCCGGCAGCACGAGTGACTCCAGTGCGCTCGCCGCCACCGGGTAGCCGGCCAGCTGCTCGACGACCGTGAGCACGCCGGACGCGTCGCGCAGCCCCGTCCCGACGTGCTGCCATGCGGGGAGGAACCGGGCGAGCGCCGCCGGCGGCACCGGTTCGGCCTCGTGGCGCAGAGCCGCCACCGAGCGTCGCCGCAGCAGTCGCAGCACCTCGGGGTCGCACCACTCGGTGCCCGACCCGCCGGGGCGAAACTCGCCCTCGGTCAGGCGGCCCGCTGCCCGCAGCGACCCGAGGACGCCGGACGCGACCGCCACGCCGATGCCGAACCGGCCAGCGACATCAGCGGCGACGAAGGGGCCGTGGCGGCGGGCGTAGCGCGACACCAGGTCGCCGAGGGGGTCGGCGACCGGCTCGAGGAACGCCTCGGGGATGCCCACCGGCAGGGCGCACCCGAGCCCGTCGCGCAGCCGTGCGGCGTCCTCGACGCCGGCCCAACGCTGCTGCCCGGCGACACGCACGTCGATGACCCGCCGCGTCGACGCCAGCGTGGCGAGGGCCGAGTCGACGTGCTCGGGGTCGACGTGTCGGGCTCGTACCTCGTCGGCGGTGAGCGGGCCCAGCATGCGCAGCAGGTCGGCCACGCCCTCGTCGTCGCGAGCACGGCGGTCGGGAGCCAGGCGTTGCAGCTCGGCCTCGGTCTGCTCCAGCACCGCAGGGTCGAGCAGCTCGCGCAGCTCGGCTCGTCCCAGCAGCTCGGCCAGCAACGAGGCGTCCAGCGTGAGCGCCTGGGCCCGCCGTTCGGCCAGCGGCGAGTCGCCCTCGTACATGAACGCTGCGACGTAGCCGAAGAGCAGCGACCGGGCGAACGGGGACGGCTCGGTGGTCTCCACCTCGACGACCTGGACCGACCCGTCGCTGATCGCCGTCGTGAGCTCGACGAGGGCGGGCATGTCGTAGACGTCCTGCAGCACTTCGCGCATGGTCTCCAGCAGGATCGGGAAGGAGCCGTACTGGGCCGCCACCGACAGCAGCTGAGCCGAGCGTTGGCGCTGCTGCCAGAGCGGAGCCCGGCGTCCCGGGTCGCGACGGGGGAGCAGCAGCGCGCGAGCGGCGCACTCGCGAAACCGGGCCGCGAACAGCGCCGAGCCGCCCACCTGCGCGGTCACCAGGTCGTCCACCTCGTCCGGCGCCAGCAGCACGAGGTCGGCCCCGGGTGCGGCGGCCCCGCCCGGCTCGTCGAACGTGTCGGGCACCCGGAACACCATGCCGTCGTCGGAGTGGGCGGCCTGCACGTCGACCCCGTAGCGCTCCCGCAGCCGAGCGGCGACCGCCAGCGCCCATGGGGCGTGCACCCGGGCGCCGTACGGGGTGTGCACGACGAGACGCCAGTCACCGAGCTCGTCGCGGAAGCGCTCGACCAGCACCGTTCGATCGTCTGGCACGTGGCCGGTGGCCCGGCGCTGCTCGTCCACGTAGGCCACCAGGTTCGTCGCGGCCCGTTCGTCGAGGCCGGCGGCGCCGGCGCGAGCCCGTGCCTTGGGTGCGCTCAGCGACCCGACCTCGCGGACGAACGCGCCGAGCGCCCGGCCGGTCTCGGCCGGACGTCCGATCGAGTCACCGTGCCAGTACGGCAGGCGGCCGGGCTGACCCGGCGCGGGGGAGACCAGAACGCGGTCGTGGGTGATGTCTTCGATGCGCCACGAGGTCGCGCCCAGGGCGAACACGTCGCCGACGCGCGACTCGTACACCATCTCTTCGTCCAGCTCGCCCACCCGCGAGCCCCGTTCGCCGACCATGAAGACTCCGAAAAGGCCCCGGTCGGGGATCGTGCCCCCGCTGGTGACAGCCAGACGCTGGGCCCCGGGCCGCCCGGTGAGCGTGTTGGCGACCCGGTCCCACACGATGCGCGGACGAAGCTCGGCGAACTCGTCGCTCGGGTAGCGCCCCGCCAACAGGTCGAGCACTGCTTCGAACGCCGATTCGGGCAGCGCGGCGAATGGATGGGCGCGGCGCACGAGGGCGAGCAGGTCGTCGACGGACCACTCGTCCATGGCCGTCATGGCCACGACCTGCTGCGCGAGCACGTCCAGCGGGTTCTGCGGCACCCGCAGGGCCTCGATGCGCCCGTCGCGCATGCCTTCGACGGTGACGGCGCTGGCGAGCAGGTCGCCGCGGTACTTGGGAAAGATCACCCCGCGCGACACCGCGCCCACCTGGTGGCCCGCGCGTCCGACCCGCTGCAGCCCGCTGGCGACCGACGGCGGTGACTCGACCTGCACGACCAGGTCGACGGCGCCCATGTCGATGCCCAGCTCGAGGCTGGACGTGGCGACCACCGCGGGCAGGCGTCCGGACTTCAGGTCGTCCTCGATGAGCGCGCGCTGCTCCTTGCTGACCGACCCGTGGTGCGCACGGGCCACCAGCGGCGCAGCCTCGGCCAGGGCAGTGGTCGAGCCGCTCTGCGCCGGGTACTCCGCCGGCGGACGGCGTGGCGCGCCAGCCGTGTCGAGCGCCGCGTCCGGACCGTCGCCGACTCGCGCTGCTGCCGCCTCGTTGAGTCGCGCCGTGAGGCGTTCGGCGAGGCGTCGGGAGTTGGCGAACACGAGCGTGCTGTGGTGCTGCTGCACCAGGTCGAGCACGCGCTCCTCGACGTGCGGCCAGATCGAGGACTTGGTGTCGGCGCCGGCCGCCGACCCGGTCACCTCGCCGGTGGACGTCCCCAGCTCGGACATGTCGTCGACGGGCACCTCGACCCGCAGGTCGAACTGCTTCGCCGAGGCGGGCTGGACGATCTCGGTCGGCCGGCCGCCGGCCAGGAACGCAGCGACCGTGTCGACCGGACGGACGGTGGCCGACAGCCCGATGCGCTGCGCCGGACGCTCCAGCAGCGCGTCGAGGCGCTCCAGGGTGAGGGCGAGGTGAGCGCCCCGCTTGGTGCCGGCGACGGCGTGCACCTCGTCCACGATCACCGTCTCGACTCCGGACAGCGCGGTTCGGGCGGCCGAGGTGAGCAGCAAGAAGAGCGACTCCGGCGTGGTGATCAAGATGTCGCTCGGCCGCCGGGCGAACTGGCGGCGCTCCTGGGGTGAGGTGTCGCCGGAGCGCAGCGCCACGGTGACGTCAGGCTCGGGCAGCCCGAGGCGGCGGGCTGCCTGGCCGATGCCGGTCAGCGGCGAGCGCAGGTTGCGTTGGACGTCGACGGCGAGGGCCTTGAGAGGGGACACGTAGAGAACTCGGCAGCGAGCCAGCGGGTCGTCCGGCGGCTCGGCGGCGGCCAGGCGGTCCAGTGCCCAGAGAAAGGCTGCCAGTGTCTTGCCCGACCCCGTCGGGGCGACGACCAGCGCGTGACGACCGGCGGCAATGGCCTCCCACGCGCCCTGCTGGGCCGGCGTCGCGGCGGCGAAGGCGGAGGTGAACCAGTCCCGCGTCGCGGGGGAGAACCGGTCCAGGGGAGCCACGGTGCCCATCCTTGTCGCCCCCACCGACACATCCCAACCGAGCGCGACGACCGGGCAGCTGCCCCAAGACCGATTCGGTCGTTGTGACGTCGGGTGGGCGTGGGTCGTGGGACGGTGAGACCGGCTGGAGGATGCGATGGGCTGGGAGTCGGCGGGTCAGGCGTGGGGATCACGTGCCACGGAGTGGGCGTACCTGTTCGAGCCGTACTCGCGGCCGGCCAACCAGGTGGTGCTCGACCGGTGCGACGTGACCGCCGGAAGAACCGTGCTGGACATCGGGTGCGGGTCGGGGTTCGCTCTTCGCCTCGCGGCTGACCGAGGTGCCGTGGTGGCCGGCCTCGACGCTTCCGTGGCCCTGCTGGAGATCGCGCGGGCTCGCACTCCGGACGCGGACGTACGGGTGGGCGACATGGACGCGCTGCCGTGGCCGGACGACTCGTTCGACGTGGTGACCAGCTTCAACGCGATCTGGGCCGGCGGCACGGCCGCGGCAGCCGAGGCAGCGCGCGTCCTCAGACCCGGTGGCACGTTCGGGATGACCTTCTGGGGCGCACCGAAGCGTCTCGGCCTGCTCCCGTACTTCGTCACGGTGGCCCAGAACAGCCCACCGTCCCACGTGCAGGCCACGCTGGGTCAGGCCGAGACCGGGCGACCGGGAGTGGCTGAGGCGCTGCTGGAGTCCGTCGGGTTGCGCGTCCAGGATCGCGGGACGGTCTGGGTGACCAACGAGTTCCCCGACCTGGAGACGTTCACGCGCGCCGCCATCGCGGCCGGCCCCTCGTTCCCGGCGATCGAACAAGTCGGCGAGCAGACCTTCCGGCAGGCGCTGGTCGACGCCTTCGCCGATGCCGTCACACCGGGCCTCGGACTGCGCATCGCCAGCGAGTTCGGATGGCTGACGGCCACGCGTTGACAGCCTCGGGGAGTGCGCGACGCCGCGAGTCCTCGCTCACCGACCGGCCGTCCAGCGTCCCGATCGCGCTACCCAGTCGTCGGGAGGGTCCTCGCCGACTCTGCCGTCGACCGCTTCGCGGAGAAGGTCGGCGTGCCCCGTGTGCCGACCGTACTCCTCGATCAGGTCGAGCAGCAGGCGTCGAAGGCTCGCGTGCCGACCGTCGGCACCGCTGACGTGCACCGGCCCGTCCAGGCCCGTGCTGGCGAGCGCCGTGGCGAGCCGGGTCCGCGAACGTGCCACCGCGTCGTCCCAGAGCCCATAGAGCGTCTCGGGGGCGTCCGTGCTCGCCGAGGTGAAGTCCCAGTCGGGGATCTGCTCCCAGGGGGCGGTGTCCCAGGGGTCCCCGGGCGCCTCGCCGCGCAGCTTCGTCGTGAAGGTGTAGTCCTCGACGAACGCCAGGTGCTTGAGCAGCCCGCCCAGAGTCAGCGTGGATGCGCCCCAGCCGGCCAGCAGACCCGCGGAGTCCAGGTCGTCGACCTTCCAGCGAAACGTGGTGCGCAGGCGTTCCAGGGCGCCGACGACGTGCTCGATCTCGGTGCCTGCCAGGGGTGGCTCCCAGGCAGGCCTCTCGGGTCTCGGGTCGCTCGAGCTCACAGTCGCCACGCTAGGCCGCCGGTGACGACCTGGGCGTCGGTCTCCGACAGCAGCGCCCATACTGAGCCGGTGCGGCACACGGAGTTCTGGGCGCGGATGGACGAGCACCTCGGTCGCGGCTACGCCCGCTCCTGGGCACAGGACCAGCACATCGCCGATCTCGACGGGCGCACGGTGCTGCAGGCTCTCGACTCCGGGGTCCCGCCCAAACAGGTCTGGCGTGCGGTGTGCACGGCTCTGGAGCTCCCCGCCCGTGAGCGCTGATCCCGGCCTCGTTCCGTCGGCGTGTCCAGTGTCGTCGAACACATGTTCGGACTACTGTCCCCAGTCATGACGTTGATCGGCGCGTCGTCCCCAGGCGCAGAGCGCTGCGGGGGCCGTGTCGGAGGGTCGGTCTAGCGTCGCGACCGACTCAACAACCACAGGGTCTCCCGGTGACCCACGAGAGGTGAAGGTGGCAGACATGGCAGCTCCTGCGGATCGCGAGAAGGCGCTGGACTCGGCGCTGGCCCAGATCGACCGCCAGTTCGGCAAGGGGTCGGTGATGCGCCTGGGGGACGAGGGACGCGCACCGGTCGAGGTGATCCCCACCGGCTCGATCGGCCTCGACATCGCCCTGGGCATCGGCGGGCTGCCGCGCGGCCGGGTCGTGGAGATCTTCGGGCCGGAGTCCAGCGGCAAGACCACAGTCGCGCTGCACGCGGTCGCCAGCGCGCAGAAGCTCGGTGGCATCGCCGCGTTCATCGACGCCGAGCATGCGCTCGACCCCGACTACGCCCAGCGACTCGGCGTCGACACCGATGCGTTGCTCGTCTCCCAGCCCGACACCGGTGAGCAGGCGCTGGAGATAGCCGACATGCTGATCCGGTCCGGGGCGCTCGACATCCTGGTCATCGACTCGGTGGCAGCGCTGGTGCCCCGCGCCGAGATCGAGGGCGAGATGGGCGACTCCCACGTGGGCCTGCAGGCACGGCTGATGAGCCAGGCGCTGCGCAAGCTGACCGGGGCGCTGAACTCCTCGGGCACGACGGCGGTGTTCATCAACCAGCTGCGCGAGAAGATCGGCGTGATGTTCGGCAGCCCCGAGACCACGACCGGTGGGCGGGCACTGAAGTTCTACTCGTCCGTGCGCCTCGACGTGCGGCGCATCGAGACCCTCAAGGACGGTACGGCCATGGTCGGGTCGCGCACGCGCGTCAAGGTCGTCAAGAACAAGATGGCTCCGCCGTTCCGGCAGGCCGAGTTCGACATCCTCTACGGCGAGGGCATCAGCCGCGAGGGTGGCCTCATCGACATGGGGGTCGAGCACGGGTTCGTCCGCAAGGCCGGCGCTTGGTACACCTACGAGGGCGACCAGCTCGGCCAGGGCAAGGAGAACGCCCGGCAGTACCTGAAGGACAACCCGGACCTCAGTGACGAGCTGGAGAAGAAGATCAAGGAGAAGCTGGGCGTCGGTCCGCGTCTGGACACCGCGGACGACGCGAAGGATGCCGCCGGTGGCAAGGAGCCACCGGTCGACTTCTGAGGCGATGAGCGACCAGACGACGCAGCCCGCCTCGACGTCGGCCGCGTCGGCCGCGTCGTCGGCGGCGGCGGCCCCAGGTCGGGGTCGTGACGCCGACCCGGTCGAGGTGGCGCGGCTGATCCTGTTGCGTCAGCTCACCCGGGGTCCGCGGACCAGGGCACAGCTGGCTGAGGCATGCCGCAGACGCGAGGTCCCGCAGGCCGCGGCCGATCAGGTGCTTGACCGCTTCACCGAGCTCGGACTCGTCGACGACGGGGCCTTCGCCGACGCGTGGGTGCAGTCGCGCCACGGCGGGCGCGGACTCTCGCGGCGGGCCCTGCGCCACGAGCTCAAGCACCGCGGCGTGGCCGACGAGACGATCGAGACGGCGCTCGAGCAGATCGACGGTGACGACGAGCGGGCGGCTGCCGTGGCTCTCGTCCGTGCCCGACTGCCGAGCCTTCACCGCTACGACCAGGCGACCCAGCGACGACGGCTGCACGGGCTGCTGGTGAGACGGGGCTACTCGCCTGGTGTGGCTGGGGCCGTCGTGAACCAGGTGATCGCCGACGTGGGCTCTGTCACCGACTGACCGACGCGCGGCCCCTAGGGATGACTGGAAAGGCACCGTATAGTTGGGGTTTGGCGTGCGACGACCGACTGATCGGGGTGACGCGTGACTCTCATGGCGGTGCCTGAGATGAGGACGGTCCGTATCCACGGCCACCGCCGAGCCTTCGTCATCGCAGGCGAAGGGCCGGCGTTGCTCGCCATCCATGGGATCGGGCACGACCACCGAACCTGGCTGCCCGCGCTTCCCGCTCTGGCCAAGAACTTCACCGTCATTGCCCCTGACCTGCTGGGACACGGCTCGTCGGACAAGCCCCGTGCCGACTACTCGATGGGTGGCTTCGCCAACGGCATGCGCGACCTGCTGACGGTGCTGGGCATAAACCGGGCGACGGTGATGGGGAACAGCCTCGGCGGCGGCGTGGCGATGCAGTTCGCCTACCAGTTCCCCGAGCGCACCGAGCGCGTGATCATGGTGGCGGCCGGGGGTCTGGGCAAGTCGGTCAACCCGCTGCTCAAGACCCTCTCCATCCCCGGTGCCGACACGGCCGTGGCGCTGGCCACGGCACCCGTGCTGCGTCAGGTCGTCACCAAGACGATGATCAGTCTCAAGCACGCCGGTGTTCCCTACACCCAAGACTTCGCCGGCCTCGCCGACGTCTACAACAACCTCGCCGACTCCGGTGCCCGCCGGGCCTTCCTGCACACCCTGCGCGGGGTCATCGACCGTCGGGGGCAGGCGATCAGCATGATCGACCGCGCCTACCTGGCGCGCGACATGCCCACGATGATCGTGTGGGGCGAGAAGGACGTCGTGATCCCGGTCAAGCACGCGTGGGCGGCGGCCCAGCTGTTGCCGGGGTGCCGTTTCGAGGTGCTGCGCGACGCCGGTCACATGCCGCAAGAGGATGCGCCCCGACGCTTCGCCGAGGTTGTCAGCAAGTTCGTCGCCGAGACCGACCCGGCCCCCTACGACCCGTCCAAGTGGCGGCGCCGTCTGCTGGACGGCCCCCCTCCGCGCAGCACCGTCGTGCGGGCCAGCGCCTGACCAGCACGGTCACAACTGGATCGGTGTCACCCGACGGGTCGCCTTGACCCCCCCGGGTCAGGTTCGTAGCCTTCGATCATCACCTGCCCTCGCGGGCACGCACTACTGACGAGACGACGAGCTGGCCTCCGCGTGTCATTGCGGTTAACAACAGAACAACCAGGTCGAAAGTGATGGCCCCCGTTCGGGGAGCCGTCGGTCTCTGCGTTCGTGCCTGCCGATGGTCCCGGTGAGCCCGGTCGGGCCACCTGGCTCGGCCGATACGACAGGAGACATCAGTGGACGCCGTAGTGATCATTGTCGTGGTCCTCGGGGTGGCTGTCCTCGCCGTGCTCAGCGTCATCGCATACTCGATCACCCGTAACCGTCCTGGCTCGACCACGCCCGCCGTCAGCGAGGCCGACCGCCTCGATCTCGAAGAGCTGCGGGCTGAAGGTGAGCGGCTCCGTACCCGGGCGCAGACGGAGGCGGACGAGATCCGGCGGTCCGCCGACGAGGCGGCGACCCATGCGATCGCTCTGCGCGACGAGGCAGAGAGCGAGGTGCGGGGGCTGCGCGACGACATTCGTGAGCAGCGCCTCGACATCGAGCGCCGCGAGCACCGCATCACCGAGCGAGAAGAGCGTCTGGCTGACGAGACCCGCTACCTGGAGGAACGGTCGCGGGCTCTGAGCGAGCGCGAGACCGAGCTCGAAGGGCGCGCCGAGCAGCTGCGCCAGCTCGACACCGAGAGGCTCGAAGTGCTGGAGCGCGCGGCCGGACTCACGATGGAGCAGGCCAAGGGCGAGCTGATCGCGGCCGTGGAGACCCAGGCCAAGCGGGACGCGACCGTCATCGCACGCGACATCGAACGAGCCGCCCAGGATCAGGGCGAGACCCGAGCTCGTCAGATCGTCGTGTCGGCGATCCAGCGGGTCGCCACCGAGCAGACGTCGGAGTCGGTCGTCTCCGTGCTGCACCTGCCCAGTGACGAGATGAAGGGCCGCATCATCGGCCGTGAGGGCCGCAACATCCGTACGTTCGAGCAGGTCACTGGTGTGAACCTGATCATCGACGACACGCCGGAGGCGGTGCTGCTCTCGTGCTTCGACCCGGTGCGACGCGAGGTGGCCCGGATGGCGCTGGAGGCGCTCGTCCTGGACGGGCGTATCCACCCGCAGCGGATCGAAGACCAGGTCGAGCGCAGCCAGAAAGAGGTCGATGCCGTCTGCCTGCGGGCGGCGGAGGATGCGTTGGCCGACGTCGGCATCACCGACCTGCACCCTGACCTCGTGCCCACCGTCGGTCGGCTCAAGTACCGAACCAGCTACGGGCAGAACGTCCTCAAGCACCTGGTGGAGTCCGCACACATCGCCGGGATGATGGCCGCTGAGCTCGGCATGGACATCGACCTGATGAAGCGCTGCGCCTTCTTGCACGACATCGGCAAGGCGCTCACCCACGAGGCGGAGGGCAGCCACGCCATCGTCGGCGCCGAGCTCGCCCGCCGCTACGGGGAGGCCGACGAGGTGGTGCACGCGATCGAGGCCCACCACAACGAGGTGGAGCCGCAGACAGTCGAGGCTGTGCTCACCCAGGCCGCCGACGCGGTGAGCGGTGGTCGCCCAGGCGCGCGACGGGAGTCCCTGGAGTCCTACATCAAGCGACTCGAACGCCTCGAGCAGCTGGCGCAGGCCCACGACGGGGTGCAGAAGGTGTTCGCCATGCAGGCTGGTCGCGAGGTGCGCGTCATGGTGCAGCCGAACGTCGTCGACGACCTCGCCGCGCAGGTGCTCGCCCGCGACATCGCCAAGCAGGTGGAGGAAGAGCTGACATACCCGGGGCAGATCCGCATCACCGTGGTGCGCGAGTCACGGGCGAGTGAGTTCGCGCGCTAGGGCGGCGGGGGCAGGACGTACCCGAGGTGGACGAGGGCGTCGCGGAACGTGACGTCGTGCTCGGCGGCCACCGCCAGATGCCGGTCGTCGAGCAGGCGGCAGTAGCCCGCCGTTCGTTTGTCGCGTGCGATCAGGGTGGCGGTCGCGGAGTCCGCGCACTCGACGAGGCGCACCACTCCTCGGTCGGACAACGCCGACGCACGCGCGGCTGCGTCGGACAGCAGCCGAGTCACGGTCTCCGGAAGGGCTCCTTGGCCAGCGCTGTCCAGCAGCCGGTGCAGGTCGTCGAGGCTGCGTCCGCCGCCCATCCCGGCCAGCAGGCTCGCCATGGACATGAGCCAGGTGCGCTCGGCGGTCCGCTCGGCGAATGCCGACAACGTCATGGCTTCTCCGGGGCTCAGGTCGCCCACTGCGACCACCTCATGGTTGGGCAGCACCTTCAACGCCGCGGTCGGTGCCGGGGCGACCGGGGGCCGGTCGGTGATCCCCAGCACGTAGGCGCCGAGGTCGTTGAGCCGGACGGCGGTCAGGCCGTCGTAGCGGCTGAGGTAGGCCAGGTCGTCGGCGCCCCACATGTGCTCGAAGTCCTGGCGCGCCCCCTCCGGCTCGGTGAACGCCACGTCGAGCAGGCCCAGGGTGGCCGCGTACTCGAAGACGACCGCCAGCGTGTAGCGGCCTTGGAGGATCTCCCACTCGTGGTAGCCCTCGTACCCGAGGCTCCCGTACTGCGGCTCGACCAGGTAGAGCCGCCACAGGCTCCGTGAGCTGCGCTCGACGGTCGGGTCCAGCCCGCGGCGGCGCATCTGCCCGAACAGGTCGTCGACCTCGACCCAGGTGCCGGTCGGCAACGAGTCCACCGCCGCGGCGACAGTCAGGCGGCGGTTGGACACCGACGACAGCACGTTCGTGCCCCGCTGACCCTTGATGTGCTCGATCCGGCTGAACTCGTCGATGACACCGCGGCTCACCCACGTGTGCCACAGGTCGCGCACCGTGTCATGCGGCGGTGCCGAGAGCGCCTTGCGACCGCGGGCGGTCAGCTGGAGCCGCGATCCTGCCAGGTCGGCCAGGCCGCCTGCTTGGACGATCAGCGGCCATGCGTAGGCGGCGATCGCCTCGTCCGGGTAGAAGTCGCCCGCCACCAGTAGACCGGCCAGGCCGGCCACCGTTGCTGCCGAGGGACGGCGCGTCTTGGCGCTGCAGCGCACCCGACCCAACGCGCACTGCTCGAGCACCACCCGCACGTTGGCCAGCGCCTCGCCGGCAGTCTCCCGCACCACGGTCACGGAGCCGTCGTTCATCTCTGTCACCGCTCGACCCTATGTACGGCGCAGCGCTCGTCTGGTGCTGGGGAGCTACTCGCGCCCGAGCGGGACGACCGGCTCCGCCTCTTCGGCCTTGGGGTCGAACGCCACCTTGGGGTTGCGCGCGCTTCGCTTGTCGAGGTAGCGAGCGAGCAGTGACAGGGAGAGGTTGACGGCGATGTACATGAGCGCAACAGCCACGTAGATCTGGAGGCCGTAGCGGGGTCCGAGGAACTCCACGATCGAGCGACCCTGGCGCAACAGCTCGAAGTAGCCGATGACGAAGCCGAGCGAGGTGTCCTTGAGCAGGGTGACCAGCTGAGAGACGATGGCCGGCAGCATGCGCCGCACTGCTTGCGGGACGAGGATCAGGCGCATGACCTGGCTCTTGCGCAGGCCCAGCGCATATCCGGCCTCCGACTGACCCCGGTCGATCGAGAGGATGCCGGCCCGAAAGATCTCGGCCAGCACAGCCATGTTGTAGGCGGTGAGACCGACGACCAGGCTCCAGAACAGGTCGAGGTTGATGCCGAGGCGAGGCAGCCCGAGGAACGCGAAGAAGATCAGCAGCAGCAGCGGGATGCCGCGGAAGAACTGAACGATCACGTTGACCGGCGCGCGCAGCACGACGTGGTCACTGAGCCGGCCCGCAGCGAGGAACGCCCCGAGGATCATCGCGAGCACCATGGCCACCGCGGCGGCGCGCAGAGTGTTGACCAGGGCTCGAGCAAGGCTCTGGGGCACACCGGACTCGGTGTCGAACAAGATGCCCCAGCGCTCGGCCTCGAGCTGGTCGCTGGCGGCCAGCTTCCAGATGACCCAGGCCACGATGGCCGCGACGACGACGATGCCGAGCGCCGTCCCGATGCGGACGTTGCGCCGTCCCTTCGGGCCGAGGACGTCGTAGAGCACCGTGGGCTGACTCATCGAAGGATCACCACCCGGCGCTCCACCACTCCCAGCAGCAGGCCGGAGGAGAGCGTGATGATCAGGTAGCCGACCGCCGAGCCGGCGAAGATGGCGATGACGTCAGCGGGGTAGACGTTGACCAGACGGGTGGCGACGGCCGTGAGCTCGGTGACCGCAAAGGCGGCCCCGATCGACGAGTTCTTGACCATCGCGATCCACACGTTGCCCAGCGGGGGCACGACGGT
Organism: uncultured Actinomycetota bacterium; assembly: GCA_963714455.1. Classification (GTDB taxonomy): domain Bacteria; phylum Actinomycetota; class Actinomycetes; order Jiangellales; family Jiangellaceae; genus CAVQGZ01. The sequence continues at coordinate 135,662 of CAVQON010000015.1, read as the reverse complement.
GCGGAACGCCTGGGGCAGCACCACCAGGCGCAGCGTCTGGGTGAAGGTGAGCCCGATGGCCCGGGCCGCCTCAGCCTGGCCGGCCGAGACCGAGTTGATGCCCGAGCGCACTGCCTCGCAGACGAAGGCCGCCGTGTACAGGCCGAGCGCCAGAACACCGGCGACGAAGAACGAGGGGAGCGCGATGTCGAGCAACGGCAGCGCGAACACCATGAAGAACCAGACGACCGTCAGCGGGGTGTTGCGGAACACCTCGACGTAGAAGGTGCCCAGTGCCTGCAGCGGCGGGAAGGGGGACACTCGGAAAGCGGCCAGCAGCGTGCCGAGTGAGAAGGCGACGAGCCCGGCCAGCAGGCTGAGCGAGACCGTGGTGAGAAAGCCGGCCCAGTACAGGTCGAGGTTCTCGAGGATGGCGTCCAGCGTGCCTCACCTGCCCACGCGCTGCGTCCGAGCACACCTGGCCAACTCGGCAGGCGTGCTCGGACGCAGCGCGGACGGGATCACTGTCAGGTCAGGCGATCAGTAGCGGTCGACCGTCGGAGGCTCCGGGGTCTCGGCGAACTGGCCGGCCGTGGACTCCCACGCCGCCGCCCAGCGGCCGTCGGCGAACGACGCCTCGAGGACGTCGTTGACGAACGACCGGAACTCGTCGTTGCCCAGCTCGAGCCCGATGCCGTACGGCTCCTCGGTGAACGGGTTGTCGACCAGCTCGAACGACTCCGGGTCTTGCGCGATGATGCCCAGCAGGATGACGTTGTCGGTGGTGACGCTGTCGACCTGCCCGTTCTTCAGGGCCTCGGCGCACTTGCTGTAGACGTCGAAGAGCGTGATCTCGGCGTCGGGGTAGTTGGTGCGGATGTTCTCCGCCGGGGTCGAGCCTTCGACCGAGCAGGTGGTCGTGCCGGCAAGGTCGTCCGGGCCCTCGATGCCGAGCGGGTTGCCCGCGGCGACCATGATGTCCTGGCCGGCGACTGGTAGTACGGACCGGCGAAGTCGACGACCTCTTTGCGCTCGTCGTTGATGGTGTAGGTGGCGACCACGTAGTCGACGCGTCCCTCCTGGATGAACGGCTCGCGGTTGGCCGAGACCGTCTCGGTCCAGGTGATGCCGTCCTCCTCGATGCCCAGCTCGGCGGCGATGATCTTGGCGACCTCGACGTCGAAGCCCTCTGGCTCGTTGGTGGCCGGGTTGAGCAGGCCGAACCCGGGCTGGTCGAACTTGGTGCCGATGGTGATCTCGCCGGCAGCGGCGAGCTCGGCCATGGTCGAGCCCTCCGGGAACTCCGAGGTGGCTGCGGTGTCCTCGGTGGCCTCAGGGGTCTCGGTCGTCGTGTCGTCGGTGTCGTCGCTCGCACAGGCGGCCAGGCTCAGCGTGAGCGCGGCCGCGCCGGCGAACGCCAGGATCCGGTGAACGGGGCGTCGGGTCATGCAGGTCTCCCTCCGTGGTGGCACGACGACGTGTCGCGCCAGGTCAGTGTGTGAGGATCTTGCTGAGAAAGTCTTTGGCTCGTGAGGACTTGGGGTTGGAGAAGAACTCCTCGGGCGTGGCCTCCTCGACGATCTCTCCGTCGGACATGAAGATCACGCGGTCGGCGGCGGCGCGGGCGAAGCCCATCTCGTGGGTGATCACCATCATGGTCATGCCCTCTTTGGCGAGGGCAACCATGACGTCGAGCACCTCGTTGATCATCTCCGGGTCCAACGCGGAGGTCGGCTCGTCGAAGAGCATCAGCTTCGGCTCCATGGCCAGCGCGCGGGCGATCGCCACGCGCTGCTGCTGGCCGCCGGAGAGCTGAGCCGGGTACTTGTGCGACTGGTCGGCCACGCCCACTCGCTCGAGCAGCGTCTGAGTCCGCTCGCCGGCGTCCGACTTCGACCACTTGCGCACCTTCGTAGGGCCGAGCATCACGTTGTCGCGGACGGACTTGTGGGCGAACAGGTTGAACGACTGGAACACCATGCCCACGTCCGAGCGAAGCCTGGCCAGCGGACGCCCCTCGGCCGGCATCGGGTTGCCGTCGATCACGATGGTCCCGGAGTCGATGGGCTCGAGGGCGTTGATGGTGCGGCACAGCGTCGACTTGCCCGAGCCCGACGGGCCGATGACGACCACCACCTCGCCGCGTTGCACGGTGAGGTTGATGTCTTTGAGCACGTGCAGCTCACCGAAGTGCTTCTCGACGTGTTCCATCACCACGAGGGGGTCGCGGCTGTCGTCCATCGTTCGGACAGTACCCACACCTCCGCCAAACGCTGATCATCTGGAGGTCACGATCTGGGCACGGCGACCCGGCCCGGCGGCCCGTACCCTTGGCAGCGATGAGCGCACGCACGTACGAGCTGCGCACCTACGGGTGCCAGATGAACGCCCACGACTCCGAACGGCTGGCTGGCCTGCTCGAGGACGCCGGGTACGTCCGGGCGGCGGACGACAGCACGCCTGACGTGGTCGTCTTCAACACGTGCGCGGTGCGCGAGAACGCCGACAACCGCCTCTACGGCAACTTGGGTCACCTGGCTCCGGTCAAGAAGGCCACTCCCGGCATGCAGATCGCCGTCGGCGGCTGCCTCGCGCAGAAGGACCGCAGCGAGATCACGCGGCGTGCTCCCTGGGTCGACGTCGTCTTCGGAACGCACAACATCGGGTCGCTGCCCGTCCTGCTCGAACGGGCCCGGGTGGCCGACGAGGCTCAGGTCGAGATCGTCGAGTCGCTGGAGACGTTCCCGAGCACCTTGCCGACGCGGCGGGAGAGCCCGTACGCCGCCTGGGTGTCGATCAGCGTGGGGTGCAACAACACCTGCACGTTCTGCATCGTCCCCAGCCTGCGCGGCAAGGAGAAGGACCGCCGGCCAGGCGACGTGCTGCGCGAGGTGGAGGTGCTCGTCGAGCAGGGCGTCGTCGAGGTGACGTTGCTCGGCCAGAACGTGAACGCCTACGGCGTCGAGATCGGGGACCGCCACGCCTTCTCGAAGCTGCTTCGCGCGGTCGGCGCGGTGCCGGGGCTGGAGCGGGTGCGCTTCACCAGCCCGCACCCGCGCGACTTCACTGCCGACGTCATCGAGGCCATGGCCCAGACGCCGACGGTGATGCCACAGCTGCACATGCCGCTCCAGTCGGGCTCGGACGCAGTGCTGCGCGCGATGCGCCGCTCGTATCGACAGGACCGCTACCTGCGCATCATCGACGACGTGCGTGCCGCCATCCCGCACGCGGCCATCACCACCGACATCATCGTCGGCTTCCCGGGCGAGACCGAGGACGACTTCGCCGCCACGATGGACGTCGTCCGCGCGGCGCGGTTCGCCGGCGCCTTCACGTTCCAGTACTCCAAGCGGCCCGGCACTCCTGCCGCCGACATGGGTGGCCAGGTGCCGAAGGCGGTGGTGCAGGAGCGTTACGAGCGCCTGGTCGAGGTGGTCGAGGATGTCGCCTGGGCCGAGAACAAGGCGCTCGTCGGCACGTCCGTCGAGGTGCTCGTCGCGCTGGGTGAGGGTCGCAAGGATGCCGCCACGGGCCGCATCAGCGGACGGGCCCGCGACAACCGGCTCGTCCACGTGGCGATGCCGACCGACGCCGAGGCGCCGCGGCCCGGCGACATGGTCACGACCACCGTCACCTACGCGGCGCCGCACCACCTCGTCGCCGACTCGGGTGTCGTGGACGTGCGCGGGACGCCCGCGGGCGATGCATGGGCGCTCGCACAGCAACGACCGGCCGACACCGTCGCCGGCACCTTCCTGGGCCTGCCCGGCCTGGGCACCCCGGTCGCCGGCTGAGCATGCTGACCTACGCGGCGGTCGTCCCGGGGGCGCCGGTACTCGTCCCCGCCGTGGCTTCGGGGGCTGCGCCCGAGCTCGACAGGTGCCGCGACGCCGTGGGCACGGTGGTGGCCAGGCTGCTCGCTGACGCGCCGGACGTCGTCGTCATCGTCGGGTCGGGGGAGCGGACGGTCCGCCACGAGCCGGGTGCGCACTCGTCGCTCGCGTCGGTCGGGGTCGACGTCGATGCCACGCTCGGTGCCGGTGCCGACCTGGGGGCGATGACCGACGCCGCGCCGCTGCCCCTGTCGCTGTCGATCGGTGCCTGGGCGCTACGACGGGGCGACCCGCGGGTCTCTGCCGTGCGCGGTCTCGAGGTCGCCACCCGGGAGGCCCCGCAGGTGTGCATGGGTGCCGGGGCCGGGTTGGTCGACGGCGCGGAGCGGGTGGCGCTGCTGGTCGTGGCCGACGGGACCGCTCGTCGTGGGCCCAACGCGCCCGGCTACACCGACGCTCGGGCCGACGGGTTCGACGCGCTGTGGCTGCGCGCCGTCCGGGAGGCGGACGCCGGGGCGCTGGCACGGCTCGACCCGGTGCTCGCCGACGAGCTGATGATGGCCGGGCGGGCACCGCTGCAGGTGCTGGCCGGGGCAGCGCACGGCGCTCGCTGGTCCGGCGAGCTTCTCTACGCCGACGACCCCTACGGGGTGCAGTACGCGGTGGGCCAGTGGTGGCCCGCGGCTGCGTGACGGCTCCGCGGGGCAGCCATGTCTGAGGGCGAGTCGCAGGTCGGCGACCTGCTCGTCGCGGTCGTCGGGGCGACGGCGTCGGGCAAGAGCGACCTGGCCGTCGACCTCGCGCTGCGTCTGGACGGCGAGGTGGTCAACACCGACTCGATGCAGCTCTACCGAGGCATGGACATCGGCACGGCCAAGCTGAGCGTCGCCGAGCGCCGGGGAGTGCCCCATCACCTGCTCGACGTCCTCGACGTGACCCAGGCGGCGTCGGTGGCCCAGGTGCAGTGCTGGGCGCGCCAGGCCGTGCGCGACGTCTGGTCGCGCGGACGCGTCCCCATCCTGGCGGGCGGGTCGGGCCTGTACCTGCGGGCGGTGATCGACGACATCGTGTTTCCCGGTACCGACGCAGCCATCCGGGCTCGCCTCGAGGCGCAGCTCGACGAGGTCGGGGCGCCTGCGATGCACGAGCGGCTCAGACGGGTCGACCCGGACGCCGCCGCGGCCATCTTGTCCACGAACGCCCGACGCATCGTGCGCGCACTCGAGGTGGTCGAGCTCACGGGGCGGCCCTTCGCGGCCACGCTCCCGGAGCCGACCCCGTGGCACCGTCCGGTCGTCCAGGTGGCGATCGACGTCTCCCGCGACGAGCTGGACCAGCGGGTCGAGGCGCGGGTCGACCGCATGTGGCAGCGCGGGCTCGTCGACGAGGTGCGGGCGCTGGAGCAGCGCGGCCTGCGCGACGGACCGACCGCGTCCCGCGCCCTCGGCTATGCGCAGGTGCTGCGATACCTCGCGGGGGAGTGGGCGCAGCAGCAGGCGCGCGAGCGCACGGTCAGTGCCACCCGGCGGTTCATCCGGCGCCAAGACCAGTGGTTTCGCAAAGACGCACGTGTCCACTGGCTGCCCGGTCACGCTGTCGACGCCGAGTCGACGGCGCAGTGGCTGCGGTCGATCCGCCGCGGAGACGCCGGAGCCCTGACCTAGTCTGGGGTCGTGGTCACCGTCGCCGAAGCGCTGCCGTTCGTGAAGGGGCACGGGACGGGCAACGACTTCGTCCTGCTGCCCGACCACGATGGTGCCCGCTACGGCGAACGCGTGGACCCCGCCCTGGTGCGAGCACTGTGCGACCGTCGCCACGGCATCGGCGCCGACGGGGTCATCCGCGTCGTGCGAGCTGACGTGCCCGGTGTGCCTGCCAGCCCCGGTGCCGAGTGGTTCATGGACTACGTCAACGCCGACGGGTCCGTGGCCGAGATGTGTGGCAACGGCGTCCGCGTCTTCGCTCGGCACCTTCTCGACGCCGGTCTGGTGCGGCCGACGGCCAGCGTGCCGGTCGGCACCAGAGGCGGCACAGTTCTCGTGCAGGCTCACGAGAACGACGAGTTCACCGTGGACATGGGCATCGCGCACGAGCCGATGTCGGGATCGATCGTGCATGTGGACGCCATCGGCGTCCGCGGCCCGGGCGTGGCTGTGGCCATGCCCAACCCGCATGCGGTCATGTACGTCGGCGACCTGGTCGGCATGGGACGTCTGCGCGGGGCCCCGGTCGTCCATCCGTTGGGGCTGTTCCCGGACGGCGCCAACGTCGAGTTCGTCGTGCGGCGCGGCCCGGCACAGCTGGGCATGCGGGTCTGGGAGCGGGGGGTCGGTGAGACCCAGTCGTGCGGCACCGGTGCCTGCGCAGCCGCGTGGGTCGCCATGACCGACGACGAGGCCGCCCCCGGCACCACGTACACCGTCGACGTCCCCGGCGGGCGGTTGTGGGTCACCCAGGACGAGCGGGGGCACCTTCACCTGCGCGGTCCCGCAGTTCTGGTTGCGCAGGGCACCTTCGTGGCCGGCGACCTTCTCGTGCAGGCCGGGGACGAGGCCGCGGCAATACTCAGATGACGGTGGCGCCCAACCGTGCGACCCTTGTTGCAGCATGAGTACACCTGAACCGCTTACCACGACCCCGCCGATCGAGCCGGACGACGTCGACACGGGCACTCTCGACCTCGAGGACCGTCAGGCCCTGCGCCGCGTCGCCGGGCTGTCGACCGAGCTTGCCGACATCACCGAGGTCGAGTACCGCCAGCTGCGTCTCGAGCGCGTCGTGCTGGTCGGCGTCTGGACCGAGGGCACCACGACCGACGCCGAGAACTCCATGGCCGAGCTCGCCGCCCTGGCCGAGACGGCTGGGTCGGAGGTGCTCGACGTGCTCGTCCAGCGTCGTACCCGCCCAGACCCGGCCACCTACATCGGCTCCGGAAAGGTCGTCGAGCTGCGCGAGGCCGTCGTCGCGTCCGGCGCCGACACCGTGATCTGCGACGGTGAGCTCACTCCGGCGCAGCTGCGCGCGCTGGAAGACCGGGTGAAGGTCAAGGTCGTCGACCGAACCGCGCTGATTCTCGACATCTTCGCCCAGCACGCCAAGAGCAAGGAGGGCAAGACCCAGGTCGAGCTCGCCCAGCTGCAATACATGACGCAGCGCCTGCGTGGCTGGGGTGGCGAGCTGAGCCGGCAGGCCGGTGGACGGGTCGCCGGCGGTGGCGGTATCGGTGGCCGTGGCCCTGGTGAGACGAAGATCGAGACCGACCGGCGGCGCATCAGCGCTCGCATGGCCAAGCTGCGCCGCGAGCTCGCGCACATGACGACGGCGCGCGACACCAAGCGGGCCAACCGTGTGCGCCACGAGGTGCCGGCCGTCGCCATCGCCGGGTACACGAACGCAGGCAAGTCGTCGCTGCTCAACCAGCTCACCGGAGCCGGCGTACTTGTCGAGGACGCGCTGTTCGCGACCCTCGACCCCACCGTGCGCCGGGCCGAGACCCCCGACGGTCGGGCGTACACGATCTCGGACACCGTCGGGTTCGTCCGTCATCTTCCTCACCAGCTCGTCGAGGCGTTCCGCTCGACGCTGGAGGAGGTGGCCGACGCCGACCTCGTCCTGCACGTCGTGGACGCCTCCGACCGCGACCCCGAGGGCCAGCTAAGGGCCGTGCGCGAGGTGCTGGCCGAGATCGGTGCGCTGGACGTGGCCGAGCTGGTGGTCGTGAACAAGACCGACCTCGCCGACGAGCACACCGTCACGCGACTGCTCCGCACCGAGCCCGGATCAGTGGCCGTTTCGGCGAGGACCGGTGCCGGCATGGACGCGCTGCGCGTGGCGATCGAAGCGGCGCTGCCCCGTCCGGAGTTCGAGATCGAGACGGTCATCCCGTACGAGCGGGGCGACCTGGTGTCGCGCGTCTTCGAGCAGGGGGACGTGCTGTCCTACGAGCACGTGGCCGACGGGACCTTCGTGCACGCACGTGTCGGCTCGGCGTTGCACACTGCGCTGGGGCTGGGCTAGCCAGCTCACCGGGCATTGCTCACGCGCCAGGATGCGAGTTAACTCTGGCGCTCGTGACTCCACGCACGAACCCACAACCGGGCAGGCCGTCCGCCGGCTCACACGTCGCTGACAGCCATGACCTGATCCGGGTGCACGGCGCCAGGGTCAACAACCTCAAGGACGTTAGCGTCGAGATCCCGAAGCGTCGGCTGACGGTGTTCACCGGGGTCTCCGGCTCCGGCAAGAGCTCGCTGGTGTTCGGCACGATCGCCGCGGAGTCGCAGCGCCTCATCAACGAGACCTACAGCGCCTTCGTCCAGGGGTTCATGCCGACGTTGGGCCGTCCCGACGTGGACCTGCTGGAGGGCCTGACCACCGCGATCATCGTCGACCAGGAACGGATGGGCGGCAACCCGCGCTCCACCGTCGGCACGGCCACCGACGCCAACGCCATGCTGCGCATCGTGTTCAGCCGGCTCGGACAGCCGCACATCGGGTCGGCGCAGGCGTTCTCGTTCAACGTCGCCTCGATCAGCGGGGCCGGTGCGGTGACCACCCAGCGCGGCGGAGAGACCGTCAAGGAGCGTCGTAGCTTCAGCATCACCGGCGGCATGTGCCCGCGCTGCGAGGGCACGGGCGCAGTGACCGACTTCTACCTGCCCGCCTTGTTCGACGAGAGCAAGTCGCTGAACGAGGGTGCCATCACCGTGCCCGGCTACAGCATGGACGGCTGGTACGGCCGCATCTACCGAAGCTCGGGCTTCTTCGACCCTGACAAGCCTGTCAAGAAGTTCACCAAGAAAGAGATGCACGACCTGCTGCACAAGGAGGCGACGAAGGTCAAGGTCGAGGGCCTGAACCTGACGTACCTCGGACTGATCCCCCAGATCCAGAAGTCGTTCCTGTCCAAGGACCGCGAGGCGATGCAGCCGCACATCGGTGCCTTCGTCGACCGGGCGGTGACGTTCGCGACCTGCCCCGAGTGTGGCGGCACCCGCCTCAGCGAGGCCGCCCGGTCGTCGAAGATCAACGGCGTCAGCATCGCCGACGCCTGCGCGATGCAGATCACCGACCTCGCCGAGTGGGTACGCGGACTGCACGAGCCGACCGTCGGCCCGCTGCTGGCCTCACTCACGCACACCCTCGACTCGTTCACCGAGATCGGGCTGGGCTACCTCAGCCTCGACCGGCCGTCCGGAACCCTGTCGGGCGGGGAGGCGCAGCGCACCAAGATGGTCCGGCACCTCGGGTCGTCCCTCACCGACGTCACCTACGTGTTCGACGAGCCCACGATCGGGCTGCACCCGCACGACATCGCGCGGATGAACGACCTGCTGCTGCGGCTGCGCGACAAGGGCAACACCGTCCTCGTCGTCGAGCACAAGCCTGAGGTGATCGAGATCGCCGAGCACGTGGTCGACCTCGGGCCACGCGCCGGCACCGCCGGGGGAGAGGTGGTGTTCGAGGGCAGCGTCGCCGGACTGCGCGCCAGCGACACGCTCACCGGACGGCACCTGGACGACCGCGCCAGCCTCAAGCCCGCCGTGCGCACCCCGACCGGCGCGCTCGAGGTGCGTGGCGCCAGCACGAACAACCTGGCCGATGTGGACGTCGACATCCCGCTGGGCGTGCTGGTCGTGCTCACCGGAGTCGCCGGGTCGGGCAAGAGCTCGCTCATCGGTGGGTCGGTCGCCGGGCGCGTCGGCGTCGTGACCGTCGACCAGACCGGCATCAAGGGCTCGCGGCGCAGCAACCCGGCCACCTACACCGGTCTGCTCGAGCCGGTGCGCAAGGCGTTCGCCAAGGCCAACGGCGTGAAGCCGGCGCTGTTCAGCGCCAACTCCGAGGGGGCCTGTCCGAGCTGCAAGGGAGCCGGCGTCATCTACACCGACCTGGCGATGATGGCCGGCGTCGCCACCACCTGCGAGGAGTGCGAGGGCAAGCGTTTCGGCGCGGCGGTGCTCGAGTACCGCCTCGGCGGGCGCGACATCAGCGAGGTGCTCGCGATGTCGGTGGCGGAGGCAGTGGACTACTTCGCGACGGGGGACTCGCGCATCCCCGCAGCGCTGAAGATCGTGACCCGGCTCGCCGACGTCGGTCTGGGCTACCTGACGCTGGGCCAGCCGCTCACGACGCTGTCCGGAGGCGAGCGCCAGCGACTCAAGCTCGCCATCCGCATGGGCGAGCCGGGTGGCGTCTACGTGCTGGACGAGCCCACGAGCGGCCTGCATCTGGCCGACGTCGAGCAGCTGCTCGGCCTGCTGGACCGCCTCGTCGACTCCGGTACGTCGGTCGTCGTCATCGAGCACCACCAGGCGGTGATGGCACACGCCGACTGGATCATCGACCTCGGCCCGGGCGCCGGGCACGACGGCGGTCGCATCGTCTTCGAGGGCACGCCGGCCGACCTGGTGGCGGCGCGGTCCACCCTCACCGGCGAGCACCTGGCGGCCTATGTCGGGGCGTAGCCCAAGCGAACGCAGCCGGCGGTGCTGCTACTCGGCGCGACCGCCCAGATGGGTCGCCAAGAAAGACTCTGCCGCAGCGTAGAAACGTTCCCGGTTCTCCGGTCGAACCAGCCCGTGGCCCTCGTCGTCGAAGAGCAGGTACTCGTACGGCAGTCCCTTGTCGGCCATCGCGTCGACGATCTGCTGCGCCTCGGCCTCCTTGACCCGCGGGTCGTTCTTGCCCTGGGCGATGAGGACGGGGATGACGATGTCGTCCACCCGCGACAGCGGTGAGCGAGACCACAAGAACTCCGCCTCGGTCTCGGGGTTGCCGACCTTGGTGTGGAAGAGGGCGATCTGCGGCTGCCAGTACTCCGGGACGCTCTCGATGAGGGTCGACAGGTTGCTCGGCCCGACCATGTCGACGGCGCAGCGGAACACGTCGGGGGTGAAGGTGGCGCCGATCAGGGCGGCGTAGCCGCCGTACGACCCGCCGTAGATGCCGACCCGCTCGCGGTCGATCGTCCCTGTGTTCGCGAGGTGGTCGACGGCGTCGAGCAGGTCGTCGTGCATGGCTGCGCCCCACTCGCGGTCGCCGGCGTTCAGAAACGCCTTGCCATAGCCGGTCGAGCCGCGAAAGTTGACTTGGACGCAGGCGTACCCACGGTTGGCCAGCCACTGTGCCTCGGCGTTGTAGCCCCACGAGTCTCGGTACCAGGGGCCGCCGTGAACGTTGAGCACGGCCGGCAGCCCTGCGCGCTCGACGCCGACCGGGTAGGTCACGTACCCGTGCACCGTCAGCCCGTCGCGGGAGGTGAACGCGAACGGCTCCATCGGCGCCAGGTCGTAGCGCTCCAACGCCGGCTTGTGCACGAACAGCAGGCTCAGCTCGCGGGAGTCGCGGTCGTAGCGGTAGTAGCGCACGGGGCCGTCCGACGGCGACTCCGTCACCAGCCATGTGCGGTTGGCCCGGTCGCGGCTGATGCCGAAGTCGCCGGTGAGGCGGGCTCGCAAGGCGTCGATCTCGGCGCCGAAGTCGGCGTCCAGGTGCACCCACTCGTCGCGCTCCTTGTCGAAGACCACCGAGAGCGGCTCCAACGTCTCGGGATCGGTGACCATGCCGCTCACGTCGTAGGTGGGGTCCTCGGCCAGCACGGTCTCCACGCCGGTCGCCAGGTCGAGGCGCACCAGCCGTCCCGCGTTCACACCTTCTGACGACGACAGCAGCATCGCCGACCCGTCACGGGTGTAGCCGAGGACGTTGGTGCTCGCGACGTCCTCGGGGCCGATCTGGCGCCACGGCACGAACTCGCCGGACTCGTCGCGCAGCAGGACGGCCACACCCCCGTCCGGGGTCATCGCGGCGCCACCGCGAACCTGCTGCTCGGAGTCGACGAGCCAGCCGGCGAAGCCGGGGTTGCTCTCCACCTTCGTCAGCTCGCCCGAGACGAGGTCGAGCGAGTACACGTCGTGCAGCTGGGGGTTGTCGGCGTTGAGGCCCACGAGCACCGTCGTCGGGTGCCACCGGTTGTGGCTCAGCACAGCGGCTGTCACGCCTTCGCCGGGGGTGCGCAGCGTGGACTCGCCCGTCTGAAGGTCGAGGGTGTAGAGCCGCCAGTTCTCGTCGCCGTCGCTGTCTCGCAGGTACAGCAGGGTGCGGTCGTCGTGGGCGAAGACGAACACACGGACGCCGTGCCCGCGGTCAGCGGTGACCGGCGTGGCCGCGGACAGGTCGTCCAGCGGTCCGACCCACACGTTCATCACTCCGTCGACCGGGGCCAAGAAGCCGATGCGCGTGCCGTCGGGGGAGAGAGCAGCCCCGGCTCGTTCGGGGTTGCCGAAGAGGACGTCGCGCGGGATCAGGTCGGTGGCGTCGTAGATCACCGGACTATCCCACCACGGGCGCCGCGGGTCGGCCTCGCTGTGGCTGTGTCGGTGGACGACGAGCGCGAGCCGACGCGCGCGTTCACTACTGTGCAGCGAGTGCCGCCGTCGGAGGAGTCTCAGGTCGCCACCCTGCTGTCGGCTGCGGTCGACCAGCTCGGCGGCCGTGAGCGGCCGGGCCAGGTGCAGATGGCCGAAGCAGTGGACGCTGCCTTCGAGGCGGGACGGCACCTGCTGGTGCAGGCGGGTACAGGCACCGGCAAGTCTCTGGCCTACCTCGTCCCGGCTGCGGTGCGCGCAGTGGACGAGGACGGGCCGGGGGGACCGGTCGTGGTCGCGACGGCGACCCTGGCGCTGCAGTCGCAGCTGGTCGAGCGCGACCTGCCGACGCTTGCACCCGTGGCGGAGCAGGTGCTCGGCCGTCCTTTGCGATGGGCGATCGCCAAGGGGCGAAGCAACTACGCGTGCCTGCACCGGGTTCGCGAAGGCGTGCCGGACGAAGACGGCGCGCTGATCAGCGCCGACGCGGTGACGGGCGGGAGCGGGGCGTTCGGTCGCGAGGTCGTCCGGGCGCGGCGGTGGGCCGAGCAGCAGGCCGACGACGGCACCGGGGAGCGGGACCGTTTGCAGCCCGGGGTCTCCGACCGAGCCTGGTCGCAGGTGTCGGTGAGCGCCGTGGAGTGCCTGGGAGCCGCGAAGTGCGCGTACGGCACCGAGTGCTTCGCCGAGCGTGCCCGCGCCCGGGCCGAGGACGCCGACATCGTGGTCACCAACCACGCCCTGCTTGCCATCCATGCAATCGACGGCCTGCCGGTACTGCCCGAGCTCACCGCCTTGGTCGTCGACGAGGGCCACGAGTTCGCGGCGCGGGTGACGGGCGTGGCCACCCAAGAGCTCACGACTGCTCAGGTCGAGCGCCTCGGCAAGCGCGTGCGCAGCCTGGTCGACGAGGACGTGGCCGAGCGGGTGCTCGACTCGGTGGCCGGTCTCGACATGGCTCTCGGCGAGGCGCGGGTCGGTCGGCTCGACGAGGTGCCCGATGATCTCCGCGAGGCGTGTGCGGCTGTTCGCGACGCGGCCCGTCGCGTGCAGTCTGGCCTCTCGCGCGGCAAGTCGGACAAGGGCGCGGACGAGGCCGTCATCCGCACTGCGAAGGCCGCTGCCGACGAGGTGGCATCGGTTGCCGACCGACTCAGCGCCGCCAACGACGCCGACGTGATCTGGCTGGAGGAGCGTGACCGGGGTGGGCGCGTCCTCAAGGTCGCCCCGTTGTCGGTGTCGGGGCTGATCCGCAACCAGGTGTTCAGCGACGCACCAGTGGTCATGACGTCGGCGACCCTCACGTTGGGTGGGTCGTTCGACTCGATCGCGGGAGGGCTGGGACTCACCGGTGCCGATGCCCCCGAGTGGACCGGGCTGGACGTCGGCTCGCCCTTCGACTACCCCAAGCAGGGGATTCTCTATGCGGCCAAGCATCTGCCCCGCCCGGGTCGCGACGGGTTGGCGCCGCAGGTGCTGGCCGAGATCGCCGAGCTGGTCGACGCAGCCGGCGGGCGCACCTTGGGCCTGTTCTCCTCGCGACGTGCCGCCGAGACAGCAGCCGCCTCCGTTCGCGAGGCGCTGCCCGAGCTGACCGTGCTGTGCCAGGGCGACGACCTCGTCCCCACCTTGGTGAAGCAGTTTCGCGACGACCCGACGTCGTCGTTGTTCGGGACGCTGTCGCTGTGGCAGGGTGTCGACGTCCCGGGAGCCACCTGCGTGCTGGTGATCATGGACCGCATCCCCTTCCCTCGCCCGGACGACCCGCTGATGTCGGCACGCCAACGAGCCGTCGACGCCGCCGGCGGCAACGGGTTCATGGCGGTTGCCGCGACCCACGCGGCGCTGCTGATGGCTCAAGGTGCGGGCCGGCTGATCCGCTCGACCGATGACCGGGGGGTGCTGGCCGTCCTCGACTCGCGGCTCGCGACGGCTCGCTACGGCGAGTTCATCCGCGCGTCGCTGCCGCCGATGTGGGCGACGACTGACCCGCAGATGGCGCGGGCAGCGCTGGCCCGGCTCGCCGCACAGCACGCCGGCGATCAGCCCGTGCCCTCCACGAGCTGAGCCCGTGCCTCGAGAACGGTGAACCCGGCCGGTGCGGTGTAGACGAGGGGCTCGATGTCGATGGGCGGCAGGCCCGGCACGGTCACGTCACCCAGCCATGTGACCGTCAGCGTCACGGACGCGTCGCCGCGCTGGTCGAACACCGAGTGGACGTAGTGGTCAGGGGTGCGGGTCGGGCTGAGCTCAGGCGTGTAGGCCCGCCCGGGTCCGGTAGACGTGGTTCCGTTGCTCCACCGCCACTCGTAAGACGGCGTGGCTCGCACTTCGCCGGGCAGCGGTTGCTGGATCCGGAGGGTGACGTCGCCGCGGTCTGGCGTCCATGCCAGAACGGGCACGTTCACGAGCGCCCCGGTCGCGGGAGCCACCTCGACGCTCGGCTGGGCGATCTCGCGGAACCGGTCTTCGATGATGCGACGGACCTGGGCCTCGACATCGGCGAGGTCTACGCGTTGCTCGCCTGGGATGCACTGGGTTCCGGTATCGGTCCAGGGGGAGTCCGGTGGGTCGAGCGGACGCGAGAACACCCAGAACGTCACACCGGGCACGTCGCCGGGTGCGGTACACAAAGCGGCAGCGCACGCATCGGCGTTGCCGCCCGGGGTGTTTCCGTCGCACGTAGGCACGTAGGACCACTCGAGGTCAGGAGCGTCCGAACCCGGCTGGAACGACGCCGGCGTCCGGAAGAAGGCCCGTTGTGCGGCGGAGTAGTACCACCCGATCCCTGAGTCCGAAGTACAAGCTTCTCCGAGGATGATCGTCGTTACGCACTTGTCGGCGGCCTGCGCCGACGGCCCGCAGACCATTGTGAGAAGCAGGATGAGTCCCAGCCAAAGGGCCTTTGGGCGGATCATCCGACGAGTTCGCCTGCGATCATCAGCCACGATCCGTCTGGCTGCTTGCGCATCGTGTACAGAACCGTGGCTGACTCCACGGAATCGAAGGTCGAGACGACGTCGCCATCTGGCGATCTGACAGTCGCTGCGTCAACGTCGCCAATCACTAGCACCGTGACCTGGGTTGAATCGGAGGCTTGTTTGGTGGCCCGCCAGTCTCGGAACTTCCCGTCCTCGACCGAGTTGCCCTGGCTTCGTATGGAAGAGGCTGCTCGGAAGCCAGAGAGGCACACAGAGCACGAGTCCGAGAAGTACGAGCGCCAGTTCTTCAAGGCCGCTGCATCTGTCAGCGCCTCGTTCGCGGTCCACAGGTAGTCGTCGACGAACTGCAGTGCCTCGTCAACGGGTGTGGCCGATTGGCGTGGGAGACGCCGCCGGTGTGGGAGAAGGTCGTGGAGTTGCGACCTCTGAGCCCGTCGGTTCGGGCAGGACATCCGGGTCGGCGGTGTCAGAGCAGCCGCTCAGCATCAAGGCAAGAACGGCCAATATGCCCGTTATGACCCGCATGGCTACGAAGAGTACGCCGCAGCGCGAGGACTACTCAACGATTGTCCACAGGCCTATACCCGGCGGAGCACCGCCGTCACCTTGCCGAGTATCTGAGCGTGGTCTCCGTCGATCGGCTCGTAGGCCTCGTTGTGCGGGAGCAGCCACACGTGCCCGTCCTTGCGCTTGAACGTCTTGACCGTCGCCTCGTTGTCGAGAAGGGCCGCCACGATCTCGCCGTTCTCCGCAGTCGGTTGCTGGCGGACGACGACCCAGTCGCCGTCGCAGATGGCCGCGTCGATCATGGAGTCACCAACGACACGCAGCAAGAACAGGGTGCCCTCGCCGACGATCTGGCGGGGGAGGGGGAACACCTCTTCGACGGCCTGCTCAGCAAGGATCGGTCCACCGGCAGCGATCTGGCCGACGACGGGGACGAATGACGGGTCGGGCAGCTGCTCGCCGCTGTCGGTGACGTCCACGTGCCCCGCGTCCGGGTCGAGTACCTCGAGCGCCCGGGGGCGGTTCGGGTCGCGGCGGATGTAGCCCTTGGCCTCCAGGGTCTTGAGCTGGTGCGCAACACTCGACGGGCTCGACAGGCCAGCCTTCTCGCCGATCTCGCGCATGCTGGGTGGGTACCCGCGGTCACCGATCGCGGTTCGGATGACCTCGAGCACGCGCCGTTGCCTCATGGTCAGCACGGCCGTGGCCTCCGGCTCAGGGAACTCGTGAACGGCATCGGTGTCGTGCTCGTCCAGACCCACTGGTCCACCCCTTTCAAGTGCCGGGAGCTCTTCCCGCCACGTGATCAAGGTAGGCCTCTGAAGGTCACAATTCAAACACCTGTTCGAACGTGTCTCGACTTTGTCGGAGGTACGCGGTACAACTCGTACAGTCGTTCGATCGAACACGTGTTCGTAGATCAAGGAGGCACACGATGGCACTCGCCACCGCACTTCCCCCCGTCCGCACGGCGGCGTCGACCGCGACCCCGGCAGCGCAGCCGCCGACACGCGTTGGCGTTGCGCCGACGCGGACCGCACCGACTCCAGGGCGTCGGCCGAGCCGAGTCTCCGACCGGCGACCCAAGCTGGGGCCCGTCGGCACCTCGCACCGGTTCCCGGTTGCCGCACCGGCACCGGCGCCCAAGCCAGCGCCGGTGCCGGTGCGCCTGACCCGTCGCGGGGTTGTGGCGTCGTGGGTCGTGGCGGTGATGAGCATCGCGATCGCCGCGTTCGGGCTTGTGCAGGGCCTGCAGCCGTCTGCACCGGCGGTGGTGGGTAGTCAGAGCGTCGTCGTCCAGCCCGGACAGTCGCTGTGGGAGGTGGCTCAGGCGGTCAACCCGGATGTCGACCCCCGGGTCACGCTTGCTGCGATCCGTAGCGAGACCGCGCTCGACACCTCGGTGCTCGTGCCAGGTTCCACGGTGACGGTGCCCATGTTCGACCGCGGCTGAGCGCCGGAGCGGCGCCGGTAGAGCCGGCAGCAGGGAAGTTCCCGGGACAGCCGGTGGGGGGACACGCCGGGGGACACACCGGGAGACACGCCGAACGTCTGCTGCCAGCGTGCCAGTGACCTGCGGGTATGGCACTGCGGCGAGAAAGCTTTGCGACAGGGCTTGCGGTCCTAGGGGGACAGCAATACCTTTCCCCTACATCTAGTAGTTACACGGATGTAAGCCATCCACAGGTTGTGGTCGTTGCCCACAGTTTGTCCCCAGGCTTCACACAGGTTCATCCCCAGGAGGAGGTGCGGAGATGCAGTGCCCGTTCTGTCGCCACCACGACACACGAGTGCTCGACAGCCGCGCCGCTGACGACGGCACCGCGATCCGGCGGCGTCGCCAGTGCCTGGACTGCGAGCGTCGGTTCACCACGGTCGAGCAGGTGACGTTGGCCGTCGTGAAGCGATCGGGCACGACCGAGCCGTTCAGCCGGGAGAAGGTCATCTCCGGGGTGCGCAAGGCGTGCCAGGGCCGACCGGTGAGCGACAGCGACCTGGCGCGGCTGGGTCAGCAGGTCGAGGAGAGCATCCGCGCCGGCGGGGCCGCCGAGGTGCCCAGCCACGAGGTCGGCATGGCAACCCTGCCGCCGCTGCGGGAGCTCGACGAGGTCGCCTACCTGCGCTTCGCCAGCGTCTACCGGTCCTTCGACTCCTTGGCCGACTTCGAGGCCGAGATCGCCCTGCTGCGAGTCGAGCAACAGGCCGACGTCTACCCCGACGACCCCCACCGAGTCACCGTTCCACACCCCGACCGCAGCTAGCGGTCCCACAGACGTCCCGGGTGAGGTGGGGAGGGGAAGCCCCGCCTCACCCGGGACACCCACCACCAGGTCAGCGAAGGAGCTGCAATGACGGAGACGACGCACCGGTCAAGCCGCGCGCGCAATGGCAAGTCCGCGAAGAAGGGGCTCACCGTGGAGCGAATCTTCACCACCCCCGACGTGCACCCCTACGACGAGGTGGCCTGGGAGCGGCGCGACGTCGTCCAGAAGAACTGGAAGACCGATGAAGTCGTCTTCGAGCAGCGCGGCGTGGAGTACCCCGACTTCTGGTCGGTCAACGCCTCGACCATCGTCACCACCAAGTACTTCCGTGGCGCCGTCGGCACCGAGGCCCGCGAGTGGAGCTTGCGCCAGGTGATCGACCGCGTCGTGAAGACCTACCGGGCTGCCGGCGAGGAGCATGGCTACTTCGCCACCTCGGAGGACGCCGAGGTGTTCGAGCACGAGCTGGCGTGGATGCTGCTGCACCAGGTGTTCTCGTTCAACAGCCCCGTCTGGTTCAACGTCGGGACGTCCGCGCCGCAGCAAGTGAGCGCCTGCTTCATCCTGTCAGTGGACGACACGATGGACTCGATCCTCAACTGGTACAAAGAGGAGGGGCGCATCTTCAAGGGCGGCTCCGGCGCCGGCCTCAACCTCTCGCGCATCCGCTCCTCCAAGGAGCTGCTCTCCTCCGGTGGCACGGCGTCCGGGCCGGTGTCGTTCATGCGTGGAGCCGACGCCTCCGCGGGCACCATCAAGTCCGGTGGGGCCACCCGGCGGGCAGCCAAGATGGTGGTGCTGGACGTCGACCACCCCGACATCGAGGAGTTCATCGAGACGAAGGCGCGCGAGGAGGACAAGATCCGCGTGCTGCGTGACGCCGGGTACGACATGGACCTCGGTGGCAAAGACATCGTCTCGGTGCAGTACCAGAACGCCAACAACTCCGTCCGGGTGTCGGATGCGTTCATGCGCGCGGTGCAGGACGACAAGCCGTTCGACCTGACTGCCCGCGGGGACGGCTCGACCGTCGAGACCCTGCAGGCCACGAACCTGTTCACCAAGATCGCCACAGCGGCGTGGGAGTGCGCCGACCCGGGCATCCAGTACGACGACACGATCAACGACTGGCACACCACCCCGGAGTCCGGGCGCATCAACGCCTCGAACCCGTGCAGCGAGTACATGCACCTGGACAACTCCAGCTGCAACCTGGCCTCGCTGAACCTGCTGAAGTTCCTGCGCACCGACGACACGTTCGACGCCGAGACCTTCGCCAAGTGCGTCGAGCTCGTCATCACGGCGATGGACATCTCGATCACGTTCGCCGACTTCCCGACCGAGGCGATCGGGGAGACCACCCGCGCCTTCCGTCAGCTCGGCATCGGCTACGCCAACCTTGGCGCCTTGCTCATGGCGTCGGGCCTGGCCTACGACTCCGACGGCGGTCGGGCGCTCGCGGGCGCGATCACCAGCCTGATGACCGGCACGGCCTACAAGCGCTCGGCCGAGCTGGCCGGCATCGTCGGGCCTTACGACGGCTACGCCCGCAACGCCGAGGCGCACCGTCGGGTGATGCGCAAGCACGCCGCCGCCAACGACACGCTGCGCTCGGTGTCTGAGCTCGACCGCTCGGTGCAGGCCGTCGCCACCCGTGTCTGGGACGACGGCAACCGGCTCGGCGAGAAGCAGGGCTGGCGCAACGCCCAGGCGAGCGTGCTCGCGCCGACCGGCACCATCGGGCTGATGATGGACTGCGACACCACCGGCATCGAGCCCGACCTGGCCCTGGTCAAGTTCAAGAAGCTGGTCGGTGGCAGCTCGATGCAGATCGTCAACCAGACGATCCCACGGGCGCTGCGCAAGCTCGGGTACACCGAGGAGACCGTCGAGGCGATCGTGGAGCACATCGCCGAGCACGGAAACGTCATCGACGCCCCCGGTCTGCGCCAGGAGCACTACACGGTCTTCGACTGCGCCATGGGCGTGCGCACCATCGAGCCCATGGGCCACGTGCGCATGATGGCCGCGGTGCAGCCGTTCTTGTCCGGCGCCATCTCCAAGACGGTCAACCTGCCCGTCTCGGCGACCGTGGAAGACATCGAGCACGTCTACTTCGAGGGATGGCGCCTGGGTCTCAAGGCGCTGGCTGTCTACCGCGACAACTGCAAGGTCGGCCAGCCCCTGTCCGACGCCAAGGCGAAGCCGGCAGCCGCCGGCGGTGCGGCGGACAAGGACGTGGTCGTCGAGTACCGCCCGACCCGGCGGCGCCTGCCGAAGTCGCGCCCCAGCCAGACGCTGTCGTTCGCGGTGGCCGGCGCCGAGGGCTACATGACCTCGGGGTCGTACCCCGACGATGGTCTCGGCGAGATCTTCCTGAAGATGAGCAAGCAGGGCTCGACGCTGGCCGGGATGATGGACGCCTTCTCCATCGCCGTCTCGATCGGCCTGCAGTACGGCGTGCCGCTGGAGCAGTTCGTCTCGAAGTTCACGAACATGCGATTCGAGCCGTCGGGCATGACCGACGACGCGGACGTCAGGATGGCATCCAGCGTGGTGGACTACCTGTTCCGCCGCCTCGCGCTGGACTACCTGCCCTTCGAGTCGCGCTCGGCCCTGGGTATCCACACCGCCGAGGAGCGGGCGCGGGCCCTGGACACCGGTGTCTACTCCCCGGCCGAGGACGAGGTGGACGACGACAGCCTCGCCGTGGCGCCGGCTCAGCCGCAGACGGCCAAGACGGCTGCGCACATGGCCGAGCCGGCTCCGGCCGACGTGCACACCTCGACCGAGCTGCTCGAGTCGTTGCAGGGCACCACGGCGGACGCGCCGCTGTGCATGACCTGCGGGACGAAGATGCGCCCGGCCGGCTCGTGCTACGTGTGCGAGGGCTGCGGGTCGACCAGCGGCTGCAGCTGAGCCGACACCCGATCACAGGGGGCCCGTCCGCGGATGCGGGCGAGCCCCCTGTGGGTCGGGGCTCCTGTGGACAAGGTGTGCACGACCGGCACACGACCTGTGCGCGAGGTGTGGACAGCGACGCGTCCTGCCAGTAGCCGTTGGGGACAACCTGGGGACGACACATCGGTGCGGCTGATGCCCACGAGGCCACTCTTGGTCTGCTGGGTCGTCTGGACTACACATAAGGTGTCACTGACAACGGCCCACGGGGCCGGGGCTCGCGCCAGCCGCAGTTGTGCTGCACAAGCGACCGCGGGGCCCCGATCCAGGTTGGCTCGGCGAGATCAGCCGCGGGGGACGGCCCGGTGACGGCCAGGGTGAGCACATCCTGCGTCTGCGAACGTGGCTTGCCCGCTCCATCTCCTACATGGAGCGGGCAAGCCGCATGCTTCCATCGCCCCGCCGCGTGGCTCGGTCGCGACACGCCCGGATGCTCCGGGCGCAGCCCATGGGGGACACTGGGGACGTGAGCGCACCTTCCCCCGCCCCGTCATCGGAGCCCACACGCGAGCAGACCCCGGCCGTGCCGGCGTGGCTGCTCTCGACGTACCGAGTCTTCGCCTACCTGACCGGGGTGCTGCTCCTCACCTTGACCATCGCGCTCGTCGCGCTGCTCGGCACCGAGCCGAAGCCGGAGTGGTACGCGATCGCGTGGACTCTGCACGGGTGGGCGTACATGGGCTACCTGGGCAGCGGGTTCGCGCTCTCGTTCCTGATGCGCTGGAGCATCGGGCGCACGCTGCTGGTGCTGCTGGCAGGGACCATCCCGGCGATGTCGTTCGTGGCCGAGCGCTGGGTCATCCGCAACGTCGCGGTGCGCGACACGGCGGGTGCCGACGTCACGCGGTGACGTCCTCCGCGTGTGTCTCGATGGCGGTGGACGACCCACCGCCGGTCACGGTGATCTTGCGTGGCTTCGCCTTCTCTGCCACGGGGATGGTGACGGTGAGAACGCCCGCGTCGTACTCGGCGGAGATGTTCTCGGTGTCGACCCCCTCGCCCAGGGTGAGCTGGCGCATGTAGCTTCCCGCGTACCGCTCGCTCATGATCCAGTCGAGACCTTCGCCCTCCGGAGCCGCCCGGTCGGCGCGGATCGTCAGCATGTCGTTGTCGACGTCGAGGTCGATCGAGTCGGTCGCTACACCGGGTAGGTCGACAACCAGGACGAAGCGGTCGTCGTGCCGGTAGACGTCCATCGGCATGAACCGCGGGGTGCGCACCGACCCGGGTGACGAGCTGAACACCTGCTCAGCCAGCCGGTCGAAGTCGCGGAACGGGTCGAATCGCATGACAGCCATGGCAACCTCCCAGTCGTGTCACTGCTGCTCACCGCGGTGATGAGCATCTGCTGCCACCACCATTCTGGCACTCTCGACCGTAGAGTGCCAGCCGCCGTGGACGTTCGTCACCACCACTGCTGCGGGTACTCCCGATCGCCCAGGAACCGGTGCCCGAGCCACGCCCAGGCGAGAACGACGACGACCACGCCGAGAAGAAAGGGCAGGGCCAGGGCCGACTCGGTGCCCTCCAGTCCCGACCTGCTGGCCACCAGCGCCGCCGCCACAGCAGGCGGGTGCATGGTGCCCGTCGTGTGCATGAGGAGCAGCGTGAGGAAGCCGATCGCAACGGTCAGTGGAATGCTGTGCCCGAGCACTGCTGTCGTGAGAAGGCCGGTGCTCGCCGCGATCGTGTAGGCCAGCAAGATGCGCAGGGGCCGCGACGACACCGACCGTGGCATCGCCACCAGGACGGCCAGGGTGACCACCGGCGGGATGAGCAGGGGCGCGAGGTCGCTGTCGACGGCGTCCAGGGCGATGTAGGCGGCGAAGAGCACCGACAGGCCGATCGTCTCGACAACGACGAGCGGCACTGCGAGCGACAAGCCGAGTCGCTCCGACGGGTCGTCGAGCACGACGTGGCGCAGGGGATGTCCGGGCTGGGGGTCCACGGGTCACCTGTCTGCTCGGCGGCACGGTCAGCGCCATTCTGGCATCGGACGCGGCGGCGGCCCTCCGCTGCGCGTGTGACCTCTGGCCCTCGTCCCCGCCCGGCAGCAGCGACGAGGATGCCCTCTATGGCTGCCTCAGCGGTCACTGCGTCGGCGTGTGTCATCGACGTCGACGGGTTGGACCATCTCATCGTTGTCCTTCGCGACCAGGGCTGGACCGTCCTGGGACCTGTCGTCCGCGACGGAGCTGTCGTCCCCGGCCCCGTGCGCGGCGCCGCCGACCTGCCGCGCGGCGTGGGTGACGCGCAGCAGCCTGGGAGCTACCGGCTGACCGAGCGCGGCGACGAGGCCCTCTTCGGCTTCGCCAGCCCCGCGACCTCGTTCAAGCCGGTGCTGTTCCCGTCGCGCCAGCTGCTCTGGCGGGGCACACGTCGCGACGGCGGGCCGACGTTCGACATTGAGCGCGACGACGACGGTGCGCAGCCGCGCGCACTGCTCGGGGTGCGTTCCTGCGACCTGGCCGCGATCGCGGTCCATGACCGGGTGCTGGCGCAGCGCTGGGGCACGCGTCCGGTGGCCGACGTCGACTACGCCGCGACGCGGGAAGCGACGTTCGTCGTGGCCGTGGCCTGCTCCACGCCCGCCGAGACGTGCTTCTGCACCTCGATGGAGACCGGTCCCGCCCCCGGAACCGGGTACGACCTCGCGCTCACCGAGCTGCTCGACGAGGACGGGCACCGGTTCGTCGTACGCGTCGGCACCGAGCGGGGCGAGCAGGTGCTGAGCCACGTCCCCCAGCGGCCCGTCGACGCGACCGACGACGAGGCGGCAGCAGCGGTCGTGCAAGGCGCCATCGACGCGATCGATCGTCACCTGGACACCAGCGGGCTGCCGAGCGTGCTCGACGCCGAGGTCGAGCACCCGCTGTGGGAGGAGGTCGCCCAGCGGTGCCTGGCCTGCGGCAACTGCACGGCGGTGTGCCCCACCTGCTTCTGCACCTCCGTGGAGGACGTCAGCGACCTCTCCGGTGAGCACGCAGAGCGGTGGCGGGTCTGGGACTCCTGCTTCACGGCGGGCTTCTCGTACGTGCACGGCGGCCCGGTGCGCTCGTCCACCGCCTCGCGCTACCGCCAGTGGATGACGCACAAGCTGGGCACGTGGCAGGCCCAGTTCGACACCTCGGGCTGCGTCGGCTGCGGGCGTTGCCTCACCTGGTGCCCGGTCGGCATCGACATCACCGCGGAGGCCGCCGACCTGCGCCGAACCGCCCGCGCCTCCAGCTCGACGAAGGAGAGGACACGATGAGCGTCGCCGCCGAGCGCACCGACCTGACCACCGCACTGGCCGCGCACTGCTTCACCCGCGGGTTGTCGCCGGCGTTCGTCGAGCGCGTCGTCGAGCACGCCACGCTGCGGTCCTATCGCCAGGACGAGGTTCTGTTCCGTGAGGGGGCGTCGGCCACGGAGTTCTACCTGGTGGTCGAGGGCCGGGTGGCGATCGAGACGCACGTGCCGGGGCGCGGGCCGCAGGTGGTCGACACCGTCGATGCCTGCGAGACGGTCGGCTGGTCGTGGCTCGTTCCGCCCTACCGCTGGTTGTTCGACGCGCGTGCGGTCACCGACCTCACGGCGGTCACCGTCGACGCCGTGGCCCTTCGCGAGCTGTGCGAGCACGACCCCGCGTTCGGCTACGCCCTCATGCAGCAGGTCGCGCAGGTCATGCATGAACGCATGCGCTCGGCCCGGGTGCGACTCGTCGACCTGTACGGGACGCACCCCGCATGACCACCCTGACGCCCCCGCCGGCCCCAGCCCTGTCCAGCGCCGCGACGACCGCCTTCGACCTGCGCCAGTTCACGGTCGTCCACCGGCGTCAGGACACCCGCGACACCGTCACGCTCAGCCTCGCGCCGCTGGACGGCGAGCCGCTCACGTTCGAGGCCGGTCAGTTCACGATGGTCTACGCGTTCGGGGTCGGCGAGGTTCCGCTGTCGATCAGCGGCGACCCAGCCGGCGGCAGGCACCTGCTGCACACGGTGCGCGACGTCGGCGGCGTCACCCACACCCTCACCCACCTGCGCCGCGGCGACGTCGTCGGCATCCGCGGCCCGTACGGGCAGGGCTGGAACGTCCATGACGGCGCCGGTGGCGACGTCGTGCTGGTCGCCGGCGGCATCGGGCTGGCGCCGCTGCGTCCCGTCCTGCTGCAGGTGCTCGCCCACCGGAACGACTACAAGCGCGTGGTGCTGCTCTACGGCACCCGCACGCCTGAGGACGTGCTGTACGCCGACGAGCTCGAGCACTGGCGCGGCCGCTTCGACCTGGAGGTGGAGGTGACCGTCGACTACGGCCCACCTCAGTGGCGCGGCAAGGTCGGGCTGGTCACGAGCCTCATCCCGCGTGCCGGTTTCGACCCGGCGACCACGTTGGCACTGGTGTGCGGGCCCGAGCCGATGATGCGCTACGTCGGGTCGGCCCTCGTCGAACGAGGGGTGGCGCGCGACCGCGTCCGGCTCTCGATGGAACGGGCGATGGACTGCGGCGTGGGCCTGTGCGGGCACTGCCAGCTGCGTGAGCTCTTCGTGTGCGTGGACGGCCCGGTGTTCGGCTACGACGACATCGAGCGGCTGCTCTGGCTGAGGGAGGTATGAGGTGAGCACGACGGCGCGCCGGAAGCGACGCCCCAAGCTGGCGGTATGGAAGTTCGCCTCGTGTGACGGGTGCCAGCTCTCGCTGCTCGACTGCGAGGACGAGCTGCTCGCGGTCGCCGAGGCGGTGAACATCGCCTACTTCCCGGAGGCGACGCGCACGGTCGTCCGTGGGCCCTACGACCTGTCGCTGGTCGAAGGCTCGATCACCACCCCGCACGACGCCGAGCGCATCCAGACGATCCGCCGCTCGTCCAAGCGCCTCATCACGATCGGCGCGTGCGCGACAGCCGGCGGCATCCAGGCGCTGCGCAACACCCAGGACGTCGCCGAGCTGGCCTCCGTCGTGTACCCCCGGCCGGACTACCTGGACGTGCTGGCCCGCTCGACCCCGATCCGCGCCCACGTCACGGTCGAGGCCGAGCTGCGCGGATGCCCGGTCGACAAGGGCCAGCTGCTGGAAGCCGTGGCCGCCGTGCTGCACGACCGCAAGCCCCGCATACCGCTGGCGAGCGTGTGCAGCGAGTGCAAGCGCCGCGGACTGGTCTGCGTCGCCGTGGCCCACGGCACCGAGTGCCTCGGCCCGGTCACCCAGGCCGGGTGCGGCGCGCTGTGCCCGGGGTACGGACGTGGGTGCTTCGGGTGCTTCGGTCCCTATGCCTCGGCGAACGCGGCCGCGCTGGGTGACCACCTTCGTGAGCAGGGCGCCGAGCCCGCTGAGGTCGAACGCCTCTTCGCCACCTTCAACGTCGGCGCGCCCGCCTTCGAGGCCGAGGCGGCCCGTCAGCGCCGCGAGGCAGCGCAGGCAACGCCATGAGCCGCGCCCGCAACCTGGACGTGCCCGTGCTCGCCCGCGTCGAGGGCGAGGGGGCGATGCACGTGCGCATCCGTGACGGGCAGGTCGCCGACGTGGCGCTGTCGATCTACGAGCCGCCGCGCTTCTTCGAGGGGTTCCTGCGTGGACGGGCTGCCGCCGAGACGCCCGACATCACCGCACGCATCTGCGGCATCTGCCCGGTCGCCTACCAGATGGCGGCCTGCAACGCTGTCGAGGCGGCCCGCGGCGTCACCGTCACCGAGCCCATCCGGGCGATGCGCCGGCTGCTCTACTGCGGGGAGTGGATCGAGAGCCATGCGCTGCACATCTACCTGCTGCACGCCCCCGACTTCTTGGGCTACCCCGACGCCCTCACGATGGCAACCGACCACCGTGACCTCGTTCAGCAGGGACTGCGGCTGAAGAAGGCCGGCAACGACCTGATGGAGCTGGCCGGTGGACGCGCCGTCCACCCGGTCAACGTCAGGGTGGGCGGCTTCTACCGGTTCCCGACGCCGGACGAGATCGCGGCGCTGCGGCCCGCGTTGCGCCAGGCTCGCCTCGACGCCGAAGCCACCGTGCGTACCGTCGCCACGCTGGCGCTGCCCGACCTGCAGATGCCGTACCACTTCGTCGCCCTCGACTCCGACAACGGCGAGTACCCCCTGGAAGGCGGACGTCACCTCGTCTCCGGAGACGGCGAGGGGCCGGCGGAGCGGTTCAGGCTCGAGGAGTTCGACGAGCGAGTCGTCGAGGTGCACGTCGAGCACTCCAACGCGCTGCACGCCCGCCTGCACGGGGTCGGCTCCTACGTCGTGGGCCCGCTGGCACGCTGGGCGCTTCTCGGTGACCGCATCACCGGAGCGGCTGGCGATCTCGCCGCCGAGCTCGGGGTCGCGAGGGTCGTGCGCAACCCGTTCGCCTCGATCGTGGTGCGGGCGCTCGAGGTGCTCTACGCCGTGGAGGAGGCCGAGCGCATCCTGGACGACTGGCCGGTCGACCCCGGACCGCCCTGCGTCGACGTACCGGTCGGGGCCGGCCTCGGCTACGGCGCCAGCGAGGCGCCCCGGGGACTGCTCGTGCACCGGTACCGCCTGGACGAGGCGAGCATGGTGCGCGACGCGGTCATCGTCCCCCCGACGTCGCAGAACCAGGCGCAGATCGAGGCCGACCTGCGTCGCTTCGTCGAGGGGCATCTCGACCTCGACGACGCCGAGCTCACCCGTCAGTGCGAGACGGCGATCCGCAACTACGACCCGTGCATCTCGTGCGCCACCCACTTCTTGCGACTGACGGTCGACCGGCAGTAGCCGTGCCCGCCCGCCGGCTCGTCGTGGGTCTCGGCCACCCCGACCGTGGCGACGACGCCGTCGGCGCTCGGGTGGCCGACGAGGTCGCCGGACGTCGCGACGACCTGCTGGTGCGCCACCTGCTCGACCCTCTGGCGCTGCTCGACCTTCTGCCCGGGGCGGAGGCTCTCGTGGTCGTCGATGCTGCGCTCTCGACAGCACCGCTGGGCACCGTCGAGGTGTTCGACGTCGCCTCGCGCCCGCTGCCGGCCCTGGCGGACGGCCGACGAAGCACCCACGGCATGTCGTTGGCGACCGTGCTCGACCTGGCCCGCACGACCGCGACCCTTCCGCCGTCGGCGTGGGTCGTCACCGTGGCTGCGCAGCGCTTCGACCTCGGCTCGCCACCGCACCCGGCCGTGCTTGCGGCTGGGCCCGAGGCGGCGACGCGGGTGGTCGAGCTGCTCAGCCGGGCAGGCTCGGGTTGAGGGCGGCCACAGCCGCCCGGATGCCACCCACGCGGGCGCTGATCTCGTCCAGGCGGGCGTCGCTGCGCAGCGCCACGGCACCGTCGACCGTGCGTACCAGCTCGTCGTAGGCGCGCACCGCCTCGTCGAGGTCGTGGCGCAGCCGGGCGGCGGCCGACGAGGAGTGCCCGGCGGTCCGCGACGCCTGCTCGACGGGGACCAGCGCGGCCGCGATGCCGGCGATCACCCGCTCGGTCTCGGCGGCCGTCTCCAGGGCGAGGTCGGCGATGTCCACCGGAACCAGAGGCACGAGGCCGGCCAGCGCCTGGCGCGAGGCCACCGTGCGCTGCAGCGGCGTGTAGGCCGAGGACGACCGGGTGGCACTGGGCAGCACGGCCGGCGGTGGTGGGAAAGGAGGCAGGGCCGGCACCTGGGTCGTCGCCGCGCGAATGCCGACGAGCAGCGCCAGCAGGATCAGCATCGTCATCAGCCACCACACCTGGCTGAGCCCGGCGACACCGGCCACGCCCAGCAGCACCGGCACCTGGATGCGCCCCCGGGAGCGGATGCGTTCCGCGCGGTGGACGCGGTGCTGCTCGAGGCTCGTCTGGGCGCGCCACTGCGCCAGCTGGGCAGCGCCGGCGTCGTCCCGAAAGCCCAGCATGCGGTCGACGAGCTGGGCGGCGTGCTGCGCCGCCTGCTCCAGTGCGACCGACGGCTGTCTCGAAGCCACGCCCCTAGGGTACGCGTGCCTCGTCGTCTTGGACGGTCGACGACGAGGGGGCGGCCGCCTTCGGCTTGCGCACCAGCGCGTAGCCCAAGGCTCCGAGGGCGGCCAGCAGCAGCATGTTCGTGACCGACACCCAGGGCTCCGGGTTGGTCGGCTGCAGCAGATCACTCGGGTCTGTCAACGGTGTCGGCGTACGCGGCAGCACCGGGTCGACCCGCGGCTCGTCCAGCGTGGCGCTGATCGACTGGGTCGCCGCCGAGGACAGGGGCTGTCCCGCCCCGCCGACGAACGCGTTCGGCCCGTAGACCCCCAGACGGTTGGGGTCGGTTGCGGGGCCCAGCACTACCGCCTGCTGGGTGACGGTGGTCACCGGTTGGTCGACACCGGCGTAGGTCTGGGCGGGGATGACGCCGAGGCGCAGGTGCGGCGCCTGCAGAACGGGGGCCGTGGTGCCGGCTGCCAACGAGCGCAGCACCATGCCTTGCTCGCTCAGGGCGGTCTGGATGTCGGACTGGCCCAGCGGGCTCACGGCCAGCGCGGCGTCAGCCTCACCGGCGACCACCGCGGCCACCCGGTCGGCGAGCGAGGCGCCGGGGACCTCGACCAGCCTCACCTGCGGCACCACCCCTGTGTCGATCAGGGTGCGTGCGGTCTCGTAGCTGGTGCTTTCGGCGCCGGCGACGGCGACCGTCTCGATCTCACCGTCGCTCGAGGGTGCAAGCAGGTGGACGGCGCGCAGCTCCACCGCCGCTACGGCCTCCAGCGGCTTCACCGGCCGATCCTCCCCGGCGTCACGCTCGATCGGCTGGAACACGGTCTCGGCGTCGGCGATCGCGATGCGCGCATCACCGCGCAGCACGGCGTCGGCGGGGTCGCCGACCACGACGACCTCCACCGGGCGCCCGGGGTAGGCCGCACGGATCGCCTCGAGCGCCTCGCCGGTCGGGCCGGAGCGTTGGTCGTCCAACCCGATCGAGACGCGCACGGCGTCGCCACGATCCTGGGTGAGGCCCGGCTCGATCAGGCCCAGGTCCACCAGCTCTTCACGAGCCACGACGGCCGGGTCTCGCTGCTCGAAGTCGACCTGCACGATCAGGCGTCGCATCGTGTCCTCGTCGAGGCGACCGGCCAGGCTGCCGAGCGCCTCCTCGAGCTCTGGGCGGGCGTCGATGAAGTCGCTGGACGCCAGCGGAGCGGCGTCGTATGCCGGGAAGAAGGTCAGGTCGTCGTCGAGCACGACGAGGTCGAGCTGCTCGATCTGCGGGTCGGTGCCGAAGCCCACCGCGACGGTCGCCGCACCGGTGCGCAGCGCGTCGTACAGCTCGCCCTTGTCGTCGGTGACAAGGGCATCGGGTTCGACACGTAGCCCGTAGCGCGACGACAGGGCGTCCAGCCCGTCGAGAGGACGGCGCTGGAACTCCCCGTTCACAGCGAACGAGACCGGAGCGTCCAGGGTGGCGAGGTCGGAGATGGAGTTCAGGCCGAGTCGGGCCGCGGTCTCCTCGGTCACGGTCAAGGCCCACTCGTTCGCGAAGCCGAGCCGAGGCAGCCAGGTGACCCCGAGGTCGCTGGACAGGTCGGACACCAGCTCGAACGCGGCGTCGGAGTCGGTGAGCGGGGGCTGGCCAAGAGCGAGCAGACCTGTTCCGGTGTACTCCACGTACACGTCGATGGTTCCGTCGCGCAGCCCCTGGATCGGCGAGATGTCAGGCGGGTAGGGCACCACCCGGTCGACCCGCAGCCCCTCGTTCTCGCTCAGCAGGGCGAGCATCTCGGCCAGGATGCGTTGCTCGCTGAAGTCCTTCGATCCGATGGTGACCGACGAGGTACCGCCGCAGCCGGCCAGGAGCACGACGGCGAGCAGCGCGACCAGTCTCATGCGCCGACGCTTCATGAGCGCTCACCGTCCTGGTCGTGCTCGGTGGCCACCGCGACCGGGGGTGGTGTCTCCGCCGGCGCCGGCGGTGGTCGTTCGGGCTCGGCGGGCACACGTCCGGCCGCGGCCGGTTCTTGGCGGATCGTCTTGACGAACGCGCCCATCTGGACGACTAGCACGACGGTGAAGGGAACAGCACCGAGGACGGCCATGGCCCGTGCGACAGGAACCGTGCCCACCAGCGTGATGGCCAAGGTCATGGCCGCGAGGATCATCCCCCACAGCAGCTTGCGGCTCACCGGGGGGTTCTCGTCGCCGTCCTCGGTCATCATGGCGAGGACGAAGGTGCCGGAGTCAGCACTGGTGACCAAGAAGACGAACAGGATCAGCAGGGCACCGATGGCGATGAACCCCGGCGCGGGGAAATTGCCGAGAAAGGCGAAGAGCGCGGCCGAGACGTCCTCGGTGACGATCGGTCCCAGGCCGCCGGCGCCCTCGGACTCGATGAAGATGCCGGCACCACCGAGAACCGCGAACCAGAAGACGGAGAACAGCGCCGGGACGAAGACCACGCCCAGGACGAACTCGCGAATCGTGCGCCCTCGGCTGATGCGGGCGATGAAGATGCCGACGAACGGGCCCCAGGCCAGCCACCACAAGAAGTAGTTGAGCGTCCAGGCGCTGGTCCACTCGGTGAGTCCCTCGTACGGGAACAACCGAAAGGCCATCTCGACGAGGCGTTGGGCGTAGTCGCCGAAGCTGGTGACCAGCGTCTCCAGCATGTAGCGCGTGGGACCGGTGAACAGGACGAACAGCACCAACGCGACGGTCAAGGCGACGTTCGTGTTCGACAGGATGCGAATGCCCTTGTCGACACTGGTCGAGGCGGAGAGCATGAAGGCGACGGTCAGCGCCACGATGAGGAGAGTGGCGATGAGGTTCGACTCCGGGTCGGTCTCGAACACCGACGTGACGCCTGCGCGCAGCTGGAGCACGCCCTGGACGAGCGACCCGACGATTCCGAACAGCACCGCCAGCACGGCCAGCACGTCGGCGGCGACGAGGGCACCGCGTGGCGTCGCCGGAAAGACCGCCTTGATAGGGGACGAGGTGAGCGGACGCATACCCTTGCGAAACGTGAAGTAGCCGATCACCAAAGCGCACATGCCGTAGATCGCCCAGGCATGCAGGCCCCAGTGCAGGTGGGTGATGACCATGGCCTCGCGGGCAGCCTCGGGAGTGTTTCCGGTCAGGCCCGGTGGATCCTGGTAGTGCGTGAGCGGTTCGGCAGCTCCCCAGAAGATGAGCCCTGCGCCCATCCCGCCGGCGAACAGCATGCTGATCCACGACACCGTCGAGAACTCCGGACACTCGTCGTCCCGACCGAGGCGCATGCGCCCGAACCGGCTGAAGCCGAGTGCCAGCGACATGATCAGCAACATGGTGGCGAATGTCAGAAAGAACCAGTCGGCCGTCTCGAGGGCTCCGAGCGTGAAGATGGAGGCAGCACTGGTCAGGCTGTCGGGATCCAGCAGAGCCCAGAGGAACACCGCTGCGGCGATCCCGAGCGAGATACGCAAGACGAGGCCTGCGTTGCCCGTCGGTGGTTTCAGCGTGTCGAGGGACATGGCGCCTTCGGGGTCGGTGGCGTCGGTCCGTCGGAACCGTAGACGACGATTGGGCAGCGTGCGGCTGTTCGAGTCGTCTACCCAGATAGGTCGACAATGACCGGTGCGTGGTCGGACGGCCCCTTCCCCTTGCGCGACTCCCGGTCGACCCAGGCGTCGGTCACCCGCTCGGCCAGCGGCGCCGAGGCGTAGGCGTGGTCGATGCGCATGCCCCAGTCCTGGTGGAAGGCCCCGGCTCGGTAGTCCCAGTAGGTGAAGGGGTTCGGGCCCTTTCCCGGGCGGGGAACGACGTCGACCAGGCCCAGGCCGCGGATCTCCGCCAGTGCAGCGCGCTCGGGCTCGGTGACGTGGGTGGAGTCGACGAACTTCGAGGGATCCCACACGTCGGCGTCGGTCGGGGCGACGTTGAAGTCGCCGAGCACGATCGAGGACGGATGGTCTGCGAGCTCGGCGGCGAGCGTCGTGCGCAAGGCCTCCAGCCAGGCCAGCTTGTAGGCGTAGTGCGGGTCGTCGGGGGTACGACCGTTGGGCACGTAGACGCTGCGCACCCGGACGCCGGCACAGGTCGCGGCCACCGCCCGCGTCTCGGGTTCGTCGTCGGGAAAGCCGGGCTCGTCGTCCAGGCCGCGGCGCACGTCAGTCAGCCCGACGCGGGAGAGGACGGCCACACCGTTCCACCGCCCGTCGGCGTGCACGGCCGCCTCGTACCCGAGTGCCTGCACCGGCAGGTGCGGAAAGGCGTCCTCGGTCACCTTGAGCTCTTGAAGGCACGCCACGTCCGGCTGGCGCGTCTCCAACCAGTCCAGCAGGCGGGGGAGTCGGGCCGTGACGGAGTTGACGTTCCAGGTGGCGATGCGCACGCCGCGCAACGCTAGCCTCGCGCAGGCGCGGTCACTCACCGAGGTCGCTCTCGCCTCCGGCGCGAGCTCGGTGGCGCAGACTGCGAGCAGGTGCGCGCCGCGGTGCTCGCCCAGCCGGTGGCCGCCGTGTCGAGCCTCGGCCACGCAGCGGTCGTGGGCTACCTGTCGAGCACGCGGCCCCGCCGCTGAACCGTCCGCCGCGGATCGGTGCCTACCCTTCGCCCATGTCTCGTCAGATGCTCAACGACACCACCTGGTCGTCCCCCGAGGTCACCGCGGCCTTCCCCCCTGCCCCGGCAACGATGACCTACGGGGGCGTCGCCGCGAAGACGGGCCTGTTCTTGCTGCTCATCGCCGGGTTCGCCACCGTCGGCTGGAACAACGCGGCGGCATTCACCGGACGGGGCTCGGGCCTGCTCTACCTGGTGGGGTACTTCGTCCTGATCGCGCTGACCATCGCATCGGTGAACAACCCGAGGCTCGCCCTCGCCGCGGGCCTGCTCTACTCGGTGCTCAATGGCTTGTGGATCGGGGCGATCTCGCGCTTCTACGAAGAAGTGTTCGACGGCATCGTCGGCCTGGCCCTGCTCGGCACGCTCGCGATCACGGTCGGCATGCTCATCCTCTACTCGACCCGTGTCTTCCGGGTCACCGCCCGTGGGGCGCAGATCATCTCGGCGCTCGTGCTCGGCGTCGCGCTGATGTACTTCGTGGCGTTCCTCATGTCGCTGTTCGGTGCCGACCTGACCTTCGTGTTCGGGTCGTCGCCGACAGCCATCCTCATCGGGCTCGTCATCTTGGGCATCGCCGCCTCGACGCTGCTCGTCGACTTCGCCTTCGTCGAGCAGGGGGTGAAGGCCGGAGTGCCCAAGGCCGCCGAGTGGTACGCGGCCTTCGGCATCGTCTCCAGCATCGTGTGGATCTACCTCGAGGTGCTGCGCCTGCTTGCCCGGGTCAGCGCCGCCTCCAACCGCTGACCCGCGCACTCGGCCATCCTCGCCTAGGCTCATCGGCGTGCAGGAGCAAGAAGCCCAGGCCGTGGTCCGTGAGCTGCAGTCGCGAGGGGTGCGGGCGACTCTCGCTCGTCCGGCGCTCTACCGGTTCGGGGTGCGCGTTCAGATCGGTGACGGTCGCGAGGCGCTCTGGGACGTCGACGGCGCCGCCGGACTGGAGGCCCAGGTGATGCGCAACGGCATCCTCGTCGGGTTCGTGCCGAAGATCGACGGGTCGTCGAGCTACGACGTCGTCCAGCAGGCCGACGCGATCGCCGCAGCCGACTACGGCCGGGGCTGAGCATGCGCGCGCTGCGCACGCCCGAGGAGCGCTTCGCCGACCTCCCCGACATCGGCGCCGTGCACTACGCCGAGGTGCCCGACCCTGACGGTGGGACCTTGCGCATGGCCTACCTCGACACCGACCCGACCGGCTCTGCCCCGGCCGTCGTCCTGCTGCACGGCGAGCCCACCTGGTCGTACCTCTACCGCACGATGGTGCCGGTGCTCGCCGACGCGGGGCTGCGGGCGGTGGTGCCCGACCTGATCGGCTTCGGCCGCTCCGACAAGCCCGCCGAGGTCGCCGACCACACCTACGCCCGCCACATCGCCTGGACGAAGGCGCTGCTGGTCGACCACCTCGCGCTGTCGGGCGCGACCCTCGTGGGCCAGGACTGGGGCGGGCTGATCGGGCTTCGCCTGGTGGTGGAGCACCCAGAGCTGGTCGATCGGGTCGTCGCCGCCAACACCGGCCTGCCGACCGGTGACTTCGACATGCCCAAGATCTGGTGGGCGATGCGTCAGGCGGTCGAGACCGCCCCGGTTCTCGAGGTGGGTCGAGCCGTCGCAGCCGGCTGCGTCCGTGGGCTGAGCGCCACCGACCGCGCCGCCTACGACGCACCCTTCCCGGACGAGACCTACAAGGCGGGGCCGCGTGCCATGCCCGGTCTGGTCCCCGTCACCACGCGCGACCCGGAGACGTCGGCGAACCGTGCGGCGTGGGCGGCCCTCGGTGAGTGGCAGCGGCCCTTCTTGGTGGCGTTCTCCGACGGCGACCCGATCACCGGCGCCATGGCACCCATCCTTCGTCGCCACGTGCCGGGTGCCGCCGGCCGGGAGCACCCGACCATCGCCCGAGCCGGGCACTTCCTCCAGGAGGACGCGGGGCCCGACCTCGCCGCCGAGGTCGTCCGCTTCATCGCCGGGTCGTAGCCGCAGTCTTCAGCGCCACCTGGCGCTTGATGCGCCCGAGCATGCCCACCATGCCGCGTAGACGAAGCGGTGACACGGCCTCGGCCAGACCCAGGCGCATCGGCGCGTCGTCGGGCACTGCGAGCAGCGTCGAGGCCGGCAGCCCGTCCAGCCCGGCGTGCAGGATGCCGGCGAACCCGCGCGTCGTCGGCGCTTCCGGTGGTGCGTCGAAGTGCAGGTGGACGACCGGGTCGTCGCCCCCGTCGGCTGACTCGACCTCGACCGTCAAGAAGACCGGTGACTGGCACTCGTCGACCTTCTCCATGCGGTCGCGGTGCTCGACGTACCGCTCGGGGAGCGCGGGAAGCTCGTCGGAGAACTCCAGCAGCAGGTCGAGCCGCTGCCGGGTCGAGGCCGCGGAGAAGTCCTCGGCGATCTCGGCGAACGCGGTGGGAAGACCCGTCGTGTCGACCGTCCCAGCCATCGCTCAGACGCTGCCCGGCTCGGTGCCCTGCACGACCGGGACGCGCACGGCGTTGCCCCACTCCGTCCACGACCCGTCGTAGTTGCGGACGTTGTCGAAGCCCAGCAGGTGGGTGAGCACGAACCAGGTGTGCGAGGAGCGCTCACCGATCCGGCAGTAGGCGACCACGTCGTCGCCGGCGGACAGGCCGGCACCGTCGAGGTAGATCTCCTCGAGCTCGTCGCGGTCGCGGAAGCGACCGTCCTCTCCCGCCGCCTTGGCCCACGGGACGCTGGCCGCGCCGGGGATGTGCCCGCCGCGCATGGCGCCCTCCTGCGGGTAGTCCGGCATGTGCAGAAGCTCGCCGGAGTACTCACCGGGCGAGCGCACGTCGATGAGGGGCTTGCCCAGGTGGGCCAGCACGTCGTCCTTGAAGGCACGGATGGCGCTGTCGTCGCGCTCGACGACGGGGTACTCGCTGCGCTCGCGCCTGGGCACCTCACGGGTGAGGGGGCGTCCTTCAGCGACCCACGCGGCCCGCCCGCCGTCGAGCAGGCGGACGTCGTCATGGCCGAACAGCGAGAACACCCACAGCGCATAGGCGGCCCACCAGTTGCTCTTGTCGCCGTAGAGCACGATCGTGGAGTCACGGGAGATGCCGTTGGCCGACATCAGCTCGGCGAAACCCGCTCCGTCGACGTAGTCGCGGGTGACCGGGTCGTTCAGGTCGAGGTGCCAGTCGATCTTGACCGCGCCCTGGATGTGCCCGGTGTCGTAGAGCAGCACGTCCTCGTCGCTCTCCACCACGACCAGGCCCTCGGTGCCGAGGTGCGCGGCCAGCCACTGGGTGCTCACCAGCCGCTGCGGGTGGGCGTAGTCGGCAAGCTTGGGGTCGGTGTCGAACGGGACGGTCACGAGGCCTCCTGGGCAGTGGCGATCAGGTGTGAGACGGGGTGGTCGGGGGAACAACCAACCTAGACAGATCGTTCCTCACAGTGCACGCACGTGCGCCCCGAGCCCTGCTGCCGGCAGCGGCTCGTGATCGGAAAGGAGCCCGCACCATGCCCACTCCTCGACAGGTGGCGGCCGCTGCTGCCGTGGGACGCGCGGTTCGGTCGGGGTCGGCGCCGGGCACGGCGTCGCTGGCCGAGCGTGTGCGGCTGATGCCGGCGATGCTTGCCGATGCTCTCGCGGGACGGTTCCCTGCTCTGAGCCGCACCCGCCTGGCGATGCTGCTGCTGGGCATCGTGTACATCCTCTCCCCGATCGACCTCGTGCCCGAGAGCGCGCTCCTGCTCCTCGGCCTCACCGACGACCTGCTCGTCGGTGGCTGGGTGGTCGCCACCACCCTCGACGCGGCCGGGGAGTACGCCACCTGGCGCAAGGCCGTCCCCTATCCCGTGCAGGCTCAGACCATCAGCTGACGGACCGACTCGATCGTGTCGGACTCGGTCGCCGCCTTGTCCGGTCGGTAGCGCAGCACGCGGGCGAAGCGCAGCGCGACACCACCGGGGTAGCGGCTCGAACGCTGCACGCCATCGATGGCGATCTCGACGACCTGCTCCGGACGCACACGCACCACGCCGTCGTCCGTCGGCCCGTCGGCCAGGGAGAGAAACCGCTCCGTCTGCCAGGTGAGCATCGCATCCGTCATGCCTTTGAACGTCTTTCCGAGCATGACGAACCCGCCGCGCGCACCGAACGCGCCGGCCGGGTCGTAGGCGGCCAGGTGCAGGTTCGACAGCCGCCCGGTTCGCCGACCGTGCCCCCACTCCACCGCGACCACCACGAGGTCGAGGACGACGCGGGGCTTCACCTTCACCCACGAGGCTCCTCGTCGTCCGGCCGCGTACGTGCCGTCGGCGGCCTTGACCACCACACCCTCGTGGCCGCGCGCGAGGGCGTCGGCCACGAAGGGCTCTGCCTGCGACGCCGAGTCGGTCACCAGCCGAGGCACCAGGTGCTTGGCCGCCACGACGTCTTCCAGCGCGGCCCAGCGCTGGGCTGCGGGCTCGCCGAGCAGGTCGACGCCTCGCATGTGCATCGCGTCGAACACGACCAGGGTCAGTGGCGCCTGCTCGCGGGCACGCGCCACGTCTCGGCGGCCCACGCGGCTGCCGGTGACCTGGAACGGGGCGGGACGCCCGTCCGGACGGAGCACGATCGCCTCGGCGTCGAGCACGACCCGGTCGGTCGGCAACGCTGCGACCTGCTCGACGACGTCGGGGACGGCTGCGGTGAGGTCGTCACCGGAGCGGCTGAAGACGGCGACGTCAGAGCCGTCACGGTGAAGCTGCACCCGGATGCCGTCGAGCTTCCACTCCACGCCCACCACGCCGCCCCCGGCGCGTTCGACGGCGTCGCCGACCGACGGAGCGCTCGAGGCCAGCATGGGTGCTAGCGGCGTCCCCACCTGCAGCGAGAACTCCGCGAGTCCGGCTCGTCCGGCACGGCGCAGCGCTGTGGCGACGTCAGGCAGCGAGCCCGACAGGGTGAGTGCCGAGCGGACGTCGGCGCCGGCCACACCGCCGCCACGGGCGACCGCCTCAGTCATCACGCCCGCAGCGGCACCTTGGCGCAGCTGCCCGGAGACCAGACCGGCCAGCAGTTGCTGCTCCGGCGCGGTAGCGGTGGCCATGAGCGCGGCGAACGCGTCCCGCCGAGCCGCCGTCGAACCGCGGCCGCTCATCGTGGCGAGGTCGGCGAACACGGCGTCCACGTAGGAAACCGTCAGCGAGGCCGTGGCCGCGGGTGGGGGCAGGGCGCGCAACGCAGCCACGCCCACGCCGGTGCGACGTTGGCGCAGCTCACCGGTGAGGTAGCGCACCACCAGGCCGACGTCGTGCGCGTCGGCCCGGCCGAGAAGGTCGGCGATCAATGCCGTCTTCTCCAGGCGGGACGACGTCGCGGCGACCGCGTCGGACGCCGCTGCGACCTCGGCGAGCAGCACGCCCGCGAGGCTAGTGGGTGCGACCCGTGACCGGCCTGGTGCGACCGCCCTCGGACGGGTGGCACACTTGTGCGACGTGCTTGACGCAGCTCGTGCGCACCGGCCCGGCGAAGGCGACCACCCCTGGACGTCGTTCGCCGCCCTGGGCGACTCGTTCACCGAAGGCATCGACGACGTGCGCCCCGACGGTACCTACCGGGGCTGGGCCGACCTGGTCGCCGAACGCCTCGCTGCGGGTCGGCCGGAGTTCGGCTACGCGAACCTCGCGGTGCGCGGACGACTGATGCCGCAGATCGCCGCCGAGCAGGTGCCCCCCGCGCTTCGGATGAAGCCCGACCTCGTCTCGATCGTCGGGGGCGTCAACGACATGCTCCGCCCGGCCTTCGACGCCCGTGCCCTGCACCGCAGCCTCGACCGGGCCGTCGGCAGCCTGCGCGCGAACGGCTCGGACGTGGTGCTCGTCGTAGGCGTCAACCCGACGGCGCGCTCGAAGGCACTGGCTCGCCTCATGCCCAGGGTCGTCGCCCTCAACGAGGCCGTCGCCGCTGTGGCGGACCGGTGGGACTGCTACGCCGTCGACCTCTTCGGCGCGGATGTCTTCGACGACCACCGGCTGTGGTCGGCTGACCGGCTGCACCTGTCCGCCGCGGGGCACGAGCGGGTAGCCGGCGCCTACTTGCAGACCCTCGGCCTCGGCGACGGGTCGTGGCGTGAGCCCCTCGCGCCGGCTGACTCCGGGCAGTGGCTGCGCACTCGCCGCGACGACGTGGACTGGCTGAAGACCCACTTGCTGCCCTGGTTCGGGCGGCGGGCCAGGGGCACGTCGTCCGGCATGTCGGTGACGGCCAAGCGTCCCCGTCTCAGCGCGGTCTCAGACGGCTGACGAGAAGCTCGCCGAGCAGGACGCCAGCGGCAAGGGCGAGCATCCGCACCGCCGCTTCGAGCAGCACGACCAGGCCACTGATGGTCTCCCCGGCGGCGAGCAGCAGGCTTCCCCGGTACAGGACGAGACCGGGCAGCAACGGAAGGATGCCGGGTACGACGAACACCAGGGAGAGCGTCCGCCACCGACGAGAGGCAAGCCCGGCAGCGATCCCGACCGCGACGGAGGCCAGGGCGAAGGCGAACGTCTGTGACCCCAGGTCGGCGAGCAGCACGTTGGCGACGGTGAAACCCAGGGCGCCGATCCCGAGCGAGACCCCGACCAGCCGCCACGGGGCCTGGTAGGCCAACGCCGCAGCGGCTGCGGCGACCGCGGCTGCGACGACCCGCAGTGCCATCGACGTGGCGGCGTCCTCACCGGTGGGGATGATCTGCAGGGGGATCGACGCCGCGGCGGCGATGTCCAGGGCGGCGAGCACTCCGGCGACGATGCCGATCATCAGCATCGCGCCCTCGACGGCTCGACCGGTGGCCGTCAGCGGAAACCCGACGAGCGCGTCCCGGACAGAGCCCACGAGCTCGATGCTCGGCAGCAGGACGACGATGCTCGCTGCCACCACCAGCGACGGTCTGACGCCGAGGTCAAGCGTCGTCAGCGAGGCCGCGACGGCGACAGCGATGACACCGCCCAACCCAGCCAGAAAGAACTCCGGTACCCGAGGGCCGCTGAGCCGCTTGGCCAGCCACATGATGAGCAGGCCGGTGAGCCCGGTGACGACGGCGATCCTCCAGCCTGCCCCGAGCGAGATGGCGATCGCTGCGGCGAGGACGCCGTCGGCCGCCAGCGTGACGCGCACGCCGTACTTGCGCCGGCCCGACTCGATCTCGGCCAGTCGCCGCTGCGCGGCACGAAGGTCGACGTCACCGGCGCCGATGTCGGTCAGCAGCTGGTGCAGCAGCGTGAGCCGCTGGTAGTCGGACCTGCCTTGGCGCACGACACGGCTCATGGCCACGGGATAGCCGTCGACGACGGCCCCGACCCACATGGAGTTGAACGTGACATCGACCTCGACCTCGCGGAGGCCGAGGGTGGTGGCCGCGGCGTGCACGGCCGACTCCACGTCCACGGCGGCCCCGCCCCGCGCCAGCAGCTGCGCCCCGCACCCGAGGGCAAGATCCATCACCTCGTAGGTGCGCACGTCGCTGTCGCTGCGGGTGGGCCCCGGCCGGTAGGCGCCACGGTCGAGAAAGACGCCGGGCATGGTCGGTGGCTCGGTGTCGAGGGCGAGTCGACTGACCCCGCTCTTGATCCGGCGACTCCACGGCATCGTCAGCGCCCGTCCTTCTCAGCCAACACCCGTCGACCCCTTCCGGCACCGTACCGGAGCATCTCGACCCTCAAGCACCTCTACCCTCAGCCGATGCACGAGCACTCTGCCGCCGAACCCGAGGCCGTCGGACCGGCTGTCGCGGCCGCCGACATCGCGACCGCGGCGGTGGGGGCGCGCGTGCTCGACGCTGGGGGAAACGCCGCCGACGCGGCCGTGGCCGCAGCGCTGGCGGCGTGTGCCGCTGAGACGATCTACACCGGTCTGGCAGGCGGCGGCTTCGCGGTGCACCTGGACGCCGTGACGGGCACCGCGACGGTTGTGGACTTCTTCGTCTGCGTCCCCGGCGCCGGGCTCGACCGCGAGGTGGCGCCGATGCAGGCCATCCACGTGTCGTTCGGAGCCGCGCCGCTGGAGTACCACGTCGGGGCGGCCACAGTCGCCGTGCCGGGCACACCGCGCGGGCTGCACGAGGTCCACCGCCGGTTCGGGCGGATGGCGTGGCACGACGTCGTGCAACCGGGGTACGAGCTGGCGGCCGGAGGTGTGTCGCTGTCCGCGCAGAAGGCGCTCGGGCTGGCGGTCATGCGCGAGGCGATGTGCCTCGGGGAGGGCGCGGCCGCCTACGCCCCGAAGGG
Source organism: uncultured Actinomycetota bacterium (assembly GCA_963714455.1). Taxonomy (GTDB): domain Bacteria; phylum Actinomycetota; class Actinomycetes; order Jiangellales; family Jiangellaceae; genus CAVQGZ01. The sequence goes on along the minus strand of CAVQON010000015.1, from coordinate 94,098 downwards.
CCGGCTGCTGGGCGCGGGGGAGCGGCTGTGGCACCGGGGCCTCGACCGCTCGTTCGCGGTGCTGCGAGACGAGGGCCCCGACCCCTTCTACACCGGGGCCGTCGCCGAGGCGCTGCTCGACACCGTGGCGGCTGCCGGCGGCGCGGTCACCGAGACCGACCTGGCCGCCTACCGCGCCCTCGTCTCACCGGCACGCGCCGTGCCGTTCGGCTCCGCCACGGTGCACGGACGCACCGACCTGCTCGACCTGCTCGGCACCATCGGAGACCTGCCTGCCGGTATCGGTACCGCCTCGCCGGCCGAGCGCGCGCGGTCGTGGGTGCACACCCTCATGGACCCCCGGCGGGGGCGCGCCGAGTCCGTCACCGGCACCAGCAACGTCTGCGCCGTGGACGGCGACGGCAACGCCTGCGTGATCACCACCAGCCTCGGTCTGGGGTCCGGCGACTGGGTGCCGGGGTACGGGCTGCACCTGAACTCGATGATCGGGGAGGGCGAGCTGATGGTCGCCGGTGCCGACGTCGGGTCACGGGTGCCGTCGATGATGTCACCGGTGGTGGCCACCGACGGCTCAGGTCTGCTGGCCGCGGCCGGGGCGGCAGGCGGGTCGCGCATCCGGTCGTCCATGGTGCAGGTGCTCTGCGGTGTCCTCGCCGAGGGGCTCGAGCCCGCGGCCGCCGTTCAGCGACCGCGGCTGCACCCGGTTCGCTCCAACGACACGGTGATCGCGCACGTCGAGCCCGGCACGCCCCCCGACGTCGTGGCGGCGCTGAAGGCCGACGGTCTCGCGGTGCACGAGTGGGATGCGACCTCCGCCTACTTCGGTGGGGTGAGCGTCATCGCGAGGACGGGGGCGGCGGCGGACCCGCGTCGTGACGGTGCTGTGGCCCGTCCGACGTCGGCTCGCTGAGCGGCTCGGGCTCGGCTGAATGCAGGGCAGGGTCGTCCACCGACGTCGTGCGCACAGGTCCGGGAGCGCTGGATCGTGACTCGTACCGGACGGTGACGACGCCGACCCCCGACCCCCAGACCCAGCCGCGTCCGTGCTCGTCGTGCACCACGTCTTCGCCCGGTCGCCACACCGGACGCGCCGGGGCCGCTGCCTGTGGCGGGCCTGTCGGTGGTGCGTCGTCCGGGTCGTCATGGAGAGCAGCCACCCCGACTGCGGTCTCGTCGCCCGACTGCCCGGGCAGCCCGGCGCTCTCGCGGTCGAACAGGTCGTCCTGCACCCACGAGGTGAGGCCGCTGCACCCCACGCCGAGCAGGCGGACGCCGCGGGGCAGGTCGACCTCGTCGACGAGGCCCAGCGCGAGCCGGGTCAGCGTGCGGGTGTCGTCGGTCGGTCCGGGGCGGGTGGCGCTGCGGCTGATCGTGGTGAAGTCGGGGTAGCGGGCCTTCAGCGTCACCGTCCGGCCGGAGACGCCCGCGGCCCGCAGCCGACGCGCGACCTGGTCGGCCATGCGGCGCAGCACCGTCTCGACCATCACCCGGTCGGTCAGGTCGGTGTCGAACGTCTCCTCGACGCTGACCGACTTGACCTCGTGCTCCGGCTGCACCACCCGGTCGTCCTCGCCTCGCGCCAGGCGCCAGAGCAGCGTCCCGTGCGCGTCACCCAGCAGCCCGCGTACCTCGCTCTCCTCCAGGGCACGCAGCTGGCCGACCGTCGCGATGCCCAGCCGGGACAGACGTGCCTGGGTCTGCGGGCCGAGTCCGGGCAGCCGACGCACCGACAGCGGGTCGAGAAAGGCCTGCTCGTCGTCGAGCACCAGCAGCGACCCGTCCGGCTTGGCGTCGTCGGAGGCGATCTTCGCGACGAGCTTCGTGCGGCCGACGCCGATGCTGGCGGTCAGGCCGGTTGCGGCATGCACGTGTGCGCGTACCTGGTGCACGCGCGCGACGAGGTCGTCGCCGGGCAGGGTCAGGTAGGCCTCGTCCAGGGACACCTGCTCGACGCAGTCGCTGTGCTCGGCGAGCACGCCCATCACCCTCGTGCTGCTCTGCCGGTAGGCGACGAAGCGGCCGGCCAGCACTGCGGCGGCCGGGCAGCGGCGTCTGGCCTCGGCCATGGGCATCGCCGAGCCGATGCCGAAGCGGCGCGCCTCGTAGGAGGCCGTGGCGACCACTCCACGAGGTCCGGTCCCGCCGACGACGACCGGCCGACCGCGTAGCGAGGGCTTGTCGCGCTGCTCGACGGCGGCGAAGAAGGCGTCGACGTCGAGGTGGGCGACCACGGCTGCGGCACTGCCCGCCCCCGACTCGCTCGCGCTCACGCGCCCATCGTGACGCCTTCGGTGCGTCCACAGGGCCGTGGGCACGGCGCGTCGTCCCCAGTCTCGGCCGGGCAGTGGTCGCCACCGTCTCGTCCGAGCAGCCTGGCGGGCATGACGAGCTCACCCATCACCCCCGCCCCGACCACCGACCCCGACGAGCCGGTGCGCGTCCGGCTCCGCGGCGCAGGCGACGTCGTCGCCTCGCTGCCGGCGCTGCTCGGCTACGAGGCGCGCTCGAGCCTCGTGCTCGTCGTCCTGACGCACGACCCGCGCCAGGTGCGGCTGACGATGCGCATCGACATCCCTCCCAGGCCGGGACCGCGGTCGTGGCGGGGCGTCGCCCACGCCTTCGCCCCCGGCCTGCGGGCGGCGGGCGGCAGCGAGGCGCTGCTCGTGCAGATCGACGGAGAGCCTGAGTGGGCTGATGAGGTCGCCGACGCCCTCGACCTGACCCTGGCCCGGTACGGCGTGGCCCTGACCGACGTGATCGTCACAGCCGACGGCTACTACCGCAGCCGACGCTGCTACGACCCGCAGTGCTGCCCGCCGCAGGGTCGTCCGGTTCCGGGGACGAGTGCGCTGACGGCTGCCGCGGTGACCACCGGATGCGTCATCCGCGGCTCGCGTGACGAGCTGGCCGACGAGATCACCCCGCCCGAGCACGCCCTGGCATCGCGGGCCGACCGGGTCGCCGAGCTGTTCGTCGCAGCCCTGCCGCACGGCTCCCTCGACACCTCGCCGGAGGCCATCCAGGCTCTGCTCGCACGGGCCTGCGCCGCCGTCGTCGACACCGGTGAGGTCACGCTGGACGACGCCGTGCGGCTTGCGCTGATGCTGGTCGCCCCCGACGTGCGTGACCACACCTACGTCCACCTGGTCACCGCGGGGGAGGACGTGCACCGGGCGCTGTGGGCGTCGGTGTGCCGAACGCTGCCTCGTGAGTACTGCGCCGCACCGCTGGCGTACTTCGCGCTGGCGGCCTACCTGCAAGGCAGCGGCGCCGTGGCCAACGTCGCGCTGGGCTTGGCCAACCAGGTCGACTGCGCTCATCCCACCGTGCGGCTGCTCGACGACCTGATCGCCGCCGGAGTGTCGCCCGACGACGTGCGGTCCACCCTGGCCCACGCGACCGCTTCAGCGCACTAGCGTGGTGCCCCACCCCTTCGGGCGAGTCGGGAGAACCCATGGGCCAGGACGTCGACAGTCGCGGTTTCACGCGCGAGGACCGCCAGCGGTACCGGCTGAAGGTGCGCCGATGCCTGGACGTCTTCGCGCAGATGCTCGGTGAGTCCACCTTCGACTTCGACCGGCCCATGGCCGGGCTCGAGATCGAGCTGAACCTCGTGGACGAAGACTTCCAGCCGGCCATGCGCAACAGCGACGTGCTCGCCGCCATCGCCGACGAAGACTTTCAGACCGAGCTCGGCCAGTTCAACATCGAGATCAACGTCGCCCCGAAGCTTCTGGTCGACAGCGGGCTGCGTCAGTTCGAGGACGAGGTGCGGGCCAGCCTGAACAAGGCCGAGGACGCCGCGCGGGGCCAGGGCGCCCACCTCGTGATGATCGGCATCCTGCCCACGCTGACCTCGGCGCACACCGGCATGGACTCGATCTCGGCCAACCCGCGCTACCGGTTGATGAACGAGCAGATCTTCGCCCAGCGCGGAGAAGACCTGCACCTGCGCATCGAGGGTGCCGAGCGGCTGGACGTGTACTCCGAGACGATCCTGCCCGAGGCAGCCTGCACCAGCACCCAGCTGCACCTTCAGGTGAGTCCGGAGGACTTCCCGCGCTTCTGGAACGCCGCGCAGGCGGTCGCGGCCGTCCAGCTCGCGCTGGGCGCGAACTCCCCGTACTTCTTCGGTCGCGAGCTGTGGCGCGAGACCCGCATCGCGGTGTTCGACCAGGCCACCGACACGCGGCCGGAGGAGCTGAAGGCCCAGGGCGTGCGGCCGCGCGTGTGGTTCGGCGAGCGCTGGGTGACCTCGATCTTCGACCTGTTCGAGGAGAACGTGCGCTACTTCCCGGCGCTCCTGCCGGTCGTCGACGACGAAGACCCGATCGCTGTGATCGAGGCCGGCGGGGCGCCGTCGCTGTCCGAGCTGCGTCTGCACAACGGGACGATCTGGCGGTGGAACCGGCCGGTGTACGACGTCGTCAAGGGGGTGCCGCACCTGCGGGTGGAGAACCGCGTGCTGCCGGCCGGCCCCACGGTGATCGACACCCTGGCCAACGCCGCGTTCTACGCCGGGGTCGTGCGCGCGCTGGCTGACCAGCAGCGCCCGGTGTGGACGCAGATGTCGTTCCACACCGCGGAGGAGAACTTCCACACCGCTGCCCGCCACGGCATCGGTGCGTCCATCTACTGGCCCGGCATCGGCGAGGTGCCGGTCGCCGAGCTCGTGCTGCGCAGGTTGCTGCCGATGGCCGCCGACGGGCTGGACGCCTGGGGCGTCGACCCGGCCGAGCGCGACCGGCTGCTCGGCGTCATCGAGCAGCGCTGCCTGCGGCTGCGCAACGGCGCGGAGTGGCAGGTGGACGTGGTGCACTCCCTGGACGCGCGCTACAACCTGCCCCGCCAGGAGGTGCTGCGCGACATGCTGCGCCGGTACGTGGAGTACATGCACTCCAACGAGCCGGTGCACTCCTGGCCGGAGGACTGACGACGGGCCGCGGCAGCGGTCAGGGGGCGATCGGGTCGGTGCGCGTCGTGGGGTCGGCGAGCGCGTCGTCCACGATCAGCGGCCGGTTCGCCTCGATCCAGCTGTCGACGAGACCCCACCAGCCGAAGAGCCAGTCGCCCACCTCGTCCGGCTCGCGCGGCGCCTCGTCGGCCGGCACCCGCCACCAGTGCACCTTGATGGTCGTGTCCATCGGCATGTAGCGCCAGATCGCCTTCATCGAGTTGAGGTGCTCGAGCCCGGTGTGGGCGACGATCGCGACGTCGGCGTCCGGCGCCGCGCCCAGCGCTGCGGCCGCACCTGCCTGGCGCGGTGCGATGACGTGGCGCATCCGCTCCGCGCTGGCGGCGCGGCGCGTGCGGCCCTCGTGCTGCAACCAGCTGATCGACCGGAGCCGGCGACCAGCGGTGAAGTTGCCGCCCTCGGGAAAGATCGTGAAGGCGTCGTCGTTGTCGAGGTTGGCGGCCAGCCGGGTGATCAGGGCGATGCGGTCCACGTCCGGGTTGTTGTCGACGAACACGGTCGGCAGCCTGTTCAGGATGACGTCGATGACCGGGTCCCACTGCAGCGCCGCCTTGAGCACGATGCGCGGCTCGCGGTCGTACCAGTTGACGAGCAGGTCGACCAGCAAGAACGAGTCCCCGGCCCCGGCGTGACGGGACAGCACGAGCAGCGGCCGGCCGTGGAACTCGTCGGGCAGGGCGCCGGTGCTCTCGATCGTCACGTTCAGCACCCGGTTCGCCTCGTGCTCCAGCACCCGCAGGGCGAACCCGAGCAAGAGGTAGTGCACGCGCTGGGACCAGGGGGCCTGCATCTTCCAGCCGAAGCCCGTCGCGAGCCATGCCATGAAGAGCACCACCAGCAGCCCGGACTGCATCAGCAGGTAGAGCACGGCGAACCACAGGAAGCGCAGCGGCCGCCACCGGCCTGGGATCAGAGGTGTCAGCACCAGCCCGACGACGAGGATGAGGGGCAGGGACAGGATCGCGAACCCGCCCAGGAGCACCACGGCGGGGTCGATGACGACCCGGCGGAACCACTGCGGCAGCACGTCAGGCCCCGGCGCGTGCGTCGGCGCGGGCAGGGTCGTCGCCAGCACGATCGTCGGCAGCCTGGTCGGCGAGGTAGTTCGCGCTGGCCGCGTAGGCCAGATCGATGCGGTCGGAGACCCGCGAGGTGTCGCGGTACTTCAGCGCCGAGGTGTCGGAGTACTTGGGCGGTTCGGGGTCACCGGTCGGCAGCACGTGCACTGTCACATGGTCAGGGACGGCAGCGAGCTCGGCCGTGAATCGGTGGCGGCGTGCGATCTCGAACGAGACGGCAGCCACCTCCCAGGGCTTGGTCGGCGGGGTGAGGGGCCGCTCGATGCGTCCGACCTGCATCACGTAGACGGTGTCGGCGCCGAGGGCGACGGCTCGCCCGAGCGGGATGCTGTGCACCAGGCCGCCGTCCAAGAAGTGCTCGCCGCCCACCTTGGCCGGGGGCAGCAGGCCGGGGACGGCAGTCGTGGCGAGCAGCGCGTCGACGAGTGACCCCTCGGTGAACCAGTGCTCGCTCGCCCGTTCGATCGAGGCGGCCACGCACTGGAACGGGGTGGGCAGGTCTTCGATCACGACGTCGCCGACCTCCTTGGCCAGCAGGTCGCGCAGCGGGCCGACCGGGTGGGTGTGGGTCCACGACTTGGCGATCGTGCCGACGCGCTGCCACGCAGAGGCGCCGAAGACCGCTCTGCTCACCTCCGAGGTCCAGACGTGCTCGAGCCGCGCCACGGCGTCCGCACTGGGGTAGGCGGCGAACATCGCACCGTTGATGGCCCCGATGGACGTGCCGAGAACGACGTCGGGGTCGATGCCCGCGTCGTCCAGGGCATGCAGCATCCCGACTTCGGCCGCGCCGAGCAGCCCTCCGCCGCCCAGCACGAAGGCCGTACGTGGTGGCCAGCGCCGCCCGGATGCCGTCACGGGCACGATCCTGTCATGTTCGGTGGGCCCGGACCCGTGGCCACGCCTCTCGGTGTAGCGTCGGAATGCCCAGATCGCACCCATCAGAGAGGTCGTCGTCGATGTCAACGATCGTCGTCGGGTACGTCCCCAAGCCAGAGGGCCGCGCGGCGATCCACCGCGCCGCCGCCGAAGCCAAGCTGCGCAGCTCGCGGATGATCGTCGTCAACTCAGCGAAGGACGGACGCGACTTCGACAGCACCGAGTCGGTACGCCTCGAGCAGGCGATGAACAAGGTGCGCGAAGAGCTGGAGGCCAGCGGGCTCGGGTTCGAGATGCGTCAGTTCGTGCGCGGCATGGACGTGGCCGAAGACCTGATCGCTGTCGCCGAGGAGACCGGCGCAGAGATGATCGTCATCGGGCTTCGGCGTCGCTCGCCCGTCGGCAAGCTGATTCTGGGCAGCAACGCGCAGACGATCCTGCTCGACGCGCCGTGCCCGGTGCTGGCTGTGAAGGCCGAGGAAGCCGACGCGTGAGTCTGCGACTCGCGCAGGACGCCGACGCGGACGCCTTGCTCGAGGCCGACCCCTTCGCCCTGCTCACCGGCATGCTGCTCGACCAGCAGATCCCGATGGAACGGGCGTTCGCCGGCCCGGCGACCATCGCGCGCCGCCTGGGCATGGCACGCCTCGACCCGGCTGAGATCGCGGCGATGGGTGAGCAGCAGTTCGCCACTGCCTTGAGCGAGCAACCCGCCGTCCACCGGTTTCCCGGGTCGATGGCGGCTCGGGTGCAAGCCTTGGCCGCCACGATCGTGGCGGAGTACGACGGTGACGCCGCTGCGGTCTGGACGACGGCGAGCAGCGGAGCCGACCTCGTGGCCCGTTTGGCGGCACTACCCGGCTACGGGCAGCAGAAGGCGCAGATCTTCACCGCGCTGCTCGGCAAGCAGCTCGACGTGCGTCCGGACGGGTGGCGCGAGGCAGCAGGTGCCTACGGGCAGGAGGGCAGCCGCCGGTCGATCGCGGACGTCACAGGTCCGGAGTCCCTGAACGAGGTTCGCGCCTTCAAGAAGGCCGTCAAGGCCGCGGCGAAGGCGCACGGCGCGGAATCCGTGCGACAATAGCCGCCACGTCTGTTCGGGAGAACGGCCGATTGCGACACGGAGGAACACCGTGCGGTCGGTGTGCGTTCTTCTACGGTCTACCTCGTCTGTCGGGTCGTTCGAAGGGTTGTCTGTGTCGCCGAGCACCGTCGCTACTGATCCACTGACGCTTCCTGAGGTCAAGGCTTTCCTCAGAAAGGTCAGCAAGCGCAAGAGCAAGTCGGTCACGAGTTCCGAGTTGCGCGAGGTGTTCGCTGACCTCGACTTGAAGCCCGCCGACGGTCGTCGCGTCGTCGATGTGCTCGTCGAGAAGCACGTCTCCGTGACTGTGATGGACGGTGACGACGCGTGGGCGTCGAAGCAGCTGCCGCACGAGACGGCTGCCGACGCCGAGGCAGCCGAGGAGAAGCCGACGGCGAAGAAGGCATCGAAGAAGGCCGCCAGGCCCGGCGCCGGCAAGGCCGGCACCAAGGCTGCGGCAGGCACGGCGGCCGACGAGGTCGACGAGGCCGACCTGAAGGAGGCTGCCGGGCTGGAGAAGGAGCTCGAGGCAGACCTGGAGCGCGCTCAGTCCGAGATCGACAGCGAAGGCAGCGCCAAGGCTTCCAAGACGGCCGACCCCGCGAAGGCGTCCGAAGAGGCCTTCGTCATCTCCCACACCGACGAGACCGACGAGCCGGTGCAGCAGGTGGTCACCGCTGGTGCCACGGCCGACCCGGTCAAGGACTACCTCAAGCAGATCGGCAAGGTCGCGCTGCTCAACGCCGAGCAAGAGGTCGAGCTCGCCAAGCGCATCGAGGCCGGCTTGTTCGCCGAGGAGCGGCTCTCCCGTGAGGCCGACCAGATGGAGCCGATGTACCGGCGCGACCTGGAGTGGATCGCCGAGGACGGCCGTCGGGCCAAGAACCACCTGCTCGAAGCCAACCTGCGCCTCGTCGTGTCACTGGCCAAGCGCTACACGGGCCGCGGCATGCTCTTCCTCGACCTGATCCAGGAGGGCAACCTCGGTCTGATCCGGGCGGTCGAGAAGTTCGACTACACCAAGGGTTACAAGTTCTCCACCTACGCCACCTGGTGGATTCGCCAGGCCATCACCCGCGCCATGGCCGACCAGGCCCGCACTATCCGCATCCCGGTGCACATGGTCGAGGTGATCAACAAGCTGGCCCGCGTGCAGCGCCAGATGTTGCAGGACCTGGGCCGCGAGCCCACTCCGGAAGAGCTTGCCAAAGAGCTCGACATGACCCCGGAGAAGGTCGTCGAGGTGCAGAAGTACGGCCGAGAGCCGATCTCGCTGCACACGCCGCTGGGTGAGGACGGCGACTCGGAGTTCGGCGACCTGATCGAGGACTCCGAAGCCATCGTTCCCGCCGACGCGGTGTCGTTCACGCTGCTCCAGGAGCAGCTCCAGCAGGTGCTGGAGACCCTGTCGGAGCGCGAGGCCGGCGTCGTCGCCATGCGCTTCGGGCTGACCGACGGCCAGCCGAAGACGCTGGACGAGATCGGCAAGGTCTACGGCGTGACGCGCGAGCGCATCCGGCAGATAGAGAGCAAGACGATGAGCAAGCTGCGCCACCCGAGCCGCTCCCAGGTGCTGCGCGACTATCTCGACTGAGCCGGCCAGACTCAACTCGTCTGCCGCTCACCGGTCTCGTAGGCCCCGTTGGTCGACCCGGTCCGGGTTCCCTCCTGAATGGGGAGTGTCGGGCGCCGGGGGTGGCCGCAGGCTGGCGGCCGCCGCTTCGATGTGCTCGGCCCGGCCACCAGCGATCGTGCGGGCAGCCTCCTGGGCGGCCGATTGGAACGGCAGCAGCACGAGGTCTACCCCGGCGTCATGCAGCAGCGCGGAGTCGGCGGGTGTTCTGGCTGATGCGGCGATTCGGCCGGTGTAGCCGGCCGCGGCGAGGCCGTGCAGCGCGGCGAGTGTCCCTTCGACTCGGGGCATCGTGGACACCACCCACGAGGCGTCGTCCAGCGGGAGCGAGTGCGCGAACTCGGGCTCTTCTGCGTCCCCGTACAGGGTTGCTACCCCCTGGTCGGTGAGCTGCTCGAGCGATGCTGGGTCGTGGTCCACGGCCAGCACCGTTGTTCCGGTGCGTTGCAGGTTGGTGGCGAGCTGGCTTCCGTACCGGCCTGCCCCCAGCACGATGACGTCGGTGGCGATCGGCTCTGCCACGGGGAAGTCACGTGTCGTGCGGCGTTCGAAGACGGACAGTGCCGGGGCGAGGCGTCGGTAGAGGGCATGGGAGTTGAGGATCAGGTAGGTGGACAGGCCGATCGTCACCAGACCCACGATGGTGACCAGGCTGACGGTGTCGGTGCCGATGTGGCCCAGCGATAGTCCGAGGGCGACCAGGATGAGGGAGAACTCGCTGATCTGGGCCACGGTGAGCCCGGCCAGAAAGCCGACCTGCTTGCGGTATTGCATGGACCCCATGATCACCATGACGATCAACGGGTTGCCGATGAGGACGAACAGGGAGAGCACGACGGCCGCGCCGAGCTGGCCGCCGAAGTCGGCGACCTCGATGCGGGCACCCAGGTCGATGAAGAAGAACAGCAGCAGGAAGTCGCGCAGCCCGACCAGGCGGGCACCAATCGCTTCGCGGAACGGCGTGGAGGCAAGGGAGACCCCGGCGAGGAACGCGCCGACCTCGCGGCTGAAGCCCAGCACGTCGCCGATCGCGGCGAGGGCGACGGCCCAGGCGACGGCGCCCAGGACGAGAAGCTCGGATGACCTGGCTATGAGGGGGAGCAGCCGGGGAAGCACGAAGCGGGTCACGGCCGCGATACCAGCGAAGAACACGACTCCCTTCACGATCACGAGCCCGATGGCCTCGGTGAAGGAGGAGTCCTGGCCGACGAAGGTGCTCAGGCTGATCATGACGAGCACGACGACCAGGTCTTGGACGATCAGAAACCCGACAGCGATCCGACCATGTGGTTGGTCGAGCTCGCGCTTGTCCGAGAGCAGCTTGACGATGATGATCGTGCTGGAGAAGGTCAAGGCCACAGCGACGTAGAGCGCCGGAATCGGGTCCAGACCGAGCCACAGTGCCAACCCGAACCCGATGACGGACGTGAAGAGCACCTGCCCGAGACCGGTGAGCACGGCCACCCGTCCGGTGGTTCTGATCAGATGCAGGTCGAGGCGCAACCCGACCAAGAACAGCAGAATGGCGATACCTAGGTCGGCGAGAATCACGACTTCGCTCTCGGCCTCCACCCAGCCCAACCCGACTGGGCCGACCAGCACGCCCACGGCGATGAAGACGACGATGAGGGGCTGGCGCAGGACGGCGCCGAAGGCCCCCGCCAGTGCCGCCACCACGAGCACCGCAGCTATCACCGCGAACGTGCTGTCGAGTGGCATGACCCCTCCCGGGCTACGTCCATTCTAGCCCAAAGCACGCGAGCGAATTCATGAGTACGACAACTGACATGCTGGGGCGTACGACGAGAAGCACCAGGGTGGTGCGAAGGTGGTGGCGTTGTGCCCTGCCCGAAGTCGACGGGACGCATGACGATCGTTGGTGAGTCGACGGTGGAGGGACGGGGTTGTGGACCGCTTCAAGAACATCCTGGTGGCGGCATCGCCTGGACACCTCGAAGCCAGGACGCTGCGCGCGGCGATCCGACTCGCGGCCACGAACCAAGCCACGCTGACTCTCGTCGATGTCGTGTCGCCGATGCCTCGTCTGTATCGCGCGCTGCTGGGTCACGGGCGGGTCGCCGAGGTGGAGTCCGGGCTGAGGCAGCATCGGCTGGATTCGTTGCGTCACCTGGCCGACAACACTCGAGCTGGCGCCGGCATCGACGTGACGGTGCTCGAGGGCGAGCCGTTCATCGAGGTGATTCGCCACGTGCTGGCCCAGGGCAACGACCTGGTGATCGTGGGCGGGGACGAGATCGAGCGGGGGGTGACGCCGGAGCTGTCGAGCGGGCTGATGCATCTGCTGCGCAAGTGCCCGGTGCCGGTGTGGGTGATGCGACCACCGAGAACCGAGACTCCGCGCATCCTGGCGCTGATCGACCCCGACCCCGGTGACCCCGTGCGGGACAGCCTGAACGGCCTGGTGCTGCAGCTGGCGACGTCGATGGCCCGCCGCGACGAGGCAGACCTGCACGTGGGGCACGCGTGGGAGCTCGTCGGTGAGGACAAGTTCCGCTCCGCGTCCTACGTCGGCCTGGCCGACGACGAGATCGACCAGATGGTCGCCAGCGTGGAGGGCGCGCACCGCGAGCAGCTCCGGCTGCTGCTGGAGCAGTACGGAGTTGGCGACCTCGATGCGCAGGTGCACTTCGTGGGTGGTGCGGCGGGGGAGGTGCTTCCCGCGTTGGCCGAGCGTCTGCACGTGTCCCTCATCGTCATGGGCACCGTGTCGCGTACCGGCATCGCAGGTCTGATCATCGGCAACACCGCTGAGACGATCCTGCGCTCGGTCCGCTGCTCCGTCCTGGCGGTCAAGCCCGAGGGATTCGTGAGCCCGGTCACCATCGACTGACGCTCTAGAGTCGTTGGAGGCCGCGGCGGCGCCAGAGCGCCTTCTCGGCCTCCACGGCGAGGAACTTCGCGACTCCCAGACCGATGATCACAGCCCACGACGTCGTGCCGAGCGCCGCGGTCGCGAACACCTGCTGCAAGGGCGGGGCGTAGGTGAACGCCATCTGCAGCACGACCAGCACGGCCGTGACGAGCACCGCGACGCGGTTGCCCGTGAACGCCTCCAGGTTGAGGGAGGACTTGGTGAAGTGCCGCACGTTGAAGAGGTAGACCATCTCCCCGACGACGAGAACGTTGACGGCGGTCGTGCGGGCGACCTCGATCGAGCTCCCCCGCAGAAGCTCCCACTCGAAGGCGGCCAGCGTGATCAGCGTCATCAGCAGGCTCACGTAGGCGACTCGTAGCGCGAGCGGCTTGGTGATCAGTGGCTCCCGCGGGGCGCGTGGAGGTTGCTGCATGACGCCGGGCTCGGCGGGCTCGAAGGCCAGGGCCAGCGCCAGCGTGACGGCGGTGACCATGTTGACCCACAGGATCTGGCCGACGGTGATCGGCATCGTCAGGCCGATCATCAGCGCGACGAGGATCAGCCCGGCCTCGCCGCCGTTGGTCGGCAGGATGAACAGCAGCGACTTCTTGATGTTGTCGAACACCACCCGGCCCTGCCTGACCGCTTGGGCGATGGTCGCGAAGTTGTCGTCGGTCAGCACCAGGTCGGATGCCTCCCGGGCAGCGTCGGTGCCGCGATCACCCATCGCCACACCGATGTCGGCCGCTTTCAGCGCGGGGGCGTCGTTGACGCCGTCGCCGGTCATCGCGACGTAGTTGCCGCGCGCCTGCAGCGCGGCTATCAGACGCATCTTGTGCTCCGGGCTGGCGCGGGCGATGACGTCGTGCTCCGCGGCTGCCGCCGCAAGCTGCTCGTCGTCCATCGCCTCGATCTCGTCGCCGGTGAGCGCGGCGCCGGAGCGCAGCCCGAGCTCGCGACCGATCGCTGCCGCGGTCACGGCGTGGTCACCGGTGATCATCTTCACGGTGATTCCGGCGGCCTGGCAGTCGGCCACCGCGGTCACTGCCTCGTCGCGCGGCGGGTCGAGCAGGCCGACCATGCCCACCAGCTCGAAGCGGGGCAGCTGGTCGAGGTCGAGGCTGTCGGTACCGGGCGCGACGTCCGCGCGGGCGAGCGCGAGCACTCGCTCACCCTCGGCCGCGGCCGCCTCGATGCGCTCGTGCCAGGCAGGGTCGCCGGCCATCGCGCACATGTCCAGCACCCGCTCGGGTGCGCCCTTGAGATACACGCGGGCGTGGCCGTGGTGGTCGTGGTGCAAGGTCGCCATGAAGCGGTTCGCCGACTCGAACGGCACCTCGTCGACCCGGGGCAGCTCGGCCGGCACCATCTGCTGGTCGAGCCCGGCCTTGACGGCAAGAGTGACCAGCGCACCCTCGGTCGGGTCTCCGGCCACGCTCCAGGAGCCGTCGTCGTGGTGGTGCAGCACCGCGTCGTTGCACAGCAGGCCCGCCGTGGCCAGGGCCAGCAGCCCGGGCTGGTCGGACGGCTCGACCGCGCCGTCGGAGCCGGCGAACCCGCCCTCCGGGGCATAGCCGACACCGCTGCACGTGAGATCCGCCTGCGGCAGCATCACATGGACCGCCGTCATCTCGTTGCGCGTGAGCGTGCCGGTCTTGTCCGAGCAGATGACGGTCACCGAACCCAGGGTCTCGACGGCCGGCAGGCGCCGGACGATCGCCCGGTTGCTCGCCATGGTGCGGGTGCCGATCGCGAGCACGATCGTGATGATCGCCGGCAGGCCCTCAGGGATCGCGGCCACCGCCAGTCCCACGACCGCCAGGAACGCCTCGAGCATCTCCATGCCCCCCACGACGTGGGCGTAGGCGAACGTCAGGGCTCCGACGAGCAGGATGAAGGCGGTGATGTGGCGGGCGAACTGATCCAGCCGCTTCGTCAGCGGCGTCGCCAGCGACGCGGTCTCGCTGACCAGTGTCCCGATCTGGCCCACCTCGGTGTCGGCTCCGGTCGCCACGACGACGCCACGGCCCTGGCCGTAGACGACGAGCGTGCCGGAGTACGCGAGGCAGGTGCGGTCACCGAGACCCGCGTCCTCGGCCACAGCCTCGACGGTCTTGCCAACGGGGACGGACTCCCCGGTGAGTGCGGACTCCTCGACACGCAGGTTGTGCACGCGCGACAGCCGAAGGTCTGCTGGTACGCGGTCGCCGGACTCCAGGAGCACCACGTCGCCGGGGACCAGGTCGGCGGAGTCGACCTGCTGGCGCTTGCCGTCGCGAAGAACGGTGGCGTAGCTGGCGAGCATCGCGCGCACGGCGTCCAGGGCGCTCTCGGCCTTGCCCTCCTGGACGAAGCCGATGATCGCGTTGATGACGACCACGCCGAAGATCACGGCGGCGTCGATGTAGTGCTCCAGCAGTGCCGTCACGGTGCCGGCGACGATCAGCACCATGATCAGCGGGTTGTTGAACTGGGTCAGCGCCCTGGCCAGCGGGCCGCGCCGGTGGGCCTCGGGCAGCCGGTTCGGGCCGTGCTCGTCGAGGCGACGGGCGGCCTCGTCCGCGCTCAGCCCAGTGATGACGTCGACGTCCCAGCGCTGGAGCACCTGCTCGGTGCACAGCGCGTGGCAGGCGATGGCAGACGGACCCGGAGACGTGTCCGTTGAAGAACGTACGGCAGAAGGAGTGCGTGTCATGGCGTCGGGTTTCCGGTGGAAGTGCCGTGGCGCCGATCCCCACAG
The DNA here is from genome assembly GCA_963714455.1 of uncultured Actinomycetota bacterium. Lineage (GTDB taxonomy): Bacteria > Actinomycetota > Actinomycetes > Jiangellales > Jiangellaceae > CAVQGZ01. The sequence goes on along the minus strand of CAVQON010000015.1, from coordinate 78,833 downwards.
GTTCAGCGCGTGCCGGCGGTCAGCGGTTGTCGGGGGGCAGCAGCGGGCCGGTCGGCCTCAACAACAACAGCACTCGTGCAGCGCAACGACTGCCGGGGAGGACGGACCCGCGCCGAGTACCACCGTGGTCGACAAGAGGCACCTCCTAGGACGGAGCCGTCAACCTTGATTCTGATGCACGCGGCGGCGCCGGGACAGGGCCGGACGGCCCTGCTCGGATCAACACGCGCAGCTGCCCGGCCTACGCATGCGTGTGGGCCTCCCCCCGACTCTCGGGGGAGGCCCACACACCATTGATGCTGACTAGGCGTACATCTCGTCCAGCAAGTGGCCGAAGTTCTTCTCGACGTGCTTGCGACGCACCTTGAGGCTGGCGGTCAGCTCGCCGTCCTCCTCGGTGAGGTCGCGCGGCAGCACGGCGAACTTCTTGATCGTCTCCCACTTGTTGAGCTGGGCGTTGAGCGTGTCGATGTCGGCCTGGAGCGCGTCCCGCACCTCCTGCGACTGCGAGATCGTCGCCAGGTCGCCGGTGAGGCCACGCTCGTCGGCGAACTTCTGCAGGGCCTCCGGGTCGAGCGAGATCAGCGCCGTGGCGTAGTTGCGGTCGGCGGCGTGCACGACAAGGTTGGAGGCGAGGGGCGAGATCACCTTGAACTGCGCCGCGATCTGGCCGGGGGCGATGTACTTGCCACCGGACGTCTTCACCAGGTCTTTCTTGCGGTCGGTGATCTTGAGCCGGCCCTTGTCGTCGAGCTCGCCGATGTCTCCGGTGGCCAGCCAGCCGTCCGGCAGCAGCGTCTCGGCGTTGACCTCCGGCAGCTTCCAGTAGCCCGCCATGACGTGAGGGCCACGCAGCAGAACCTCGCCGTCTTCGGCGATCATCACCTGGGTGCCCGGAAGCGGCTGGCCGACGGAGCCGAAGACCATGTCGTCCGGGCGTACCACGCAGCCGGCCGCGCTGTTCTCGGTCAGGCCGTAACCCTCGCAGATCGGCAACCCGGCGGCATCGAACCAGCGGGCAACGTCACCGTTGAGTGCGGCCGAGCCAGAGATCATCAGCGCATCCGGCCACCGGTGAGCTCCTTGATCTTGGAGAACACCAGCTTCTCGGCCAGAGCCATCCGAGGCCCCGCCATGGGGCCGGGCGACTGTCCGGCGCGTTGGCGCGCCTTGATCTGCGACGAGGCGGCGAAGGCCCAGTCGAAGATCTTGGCCTTGGCTCCACCGCCTTCCTTCGCCTTGGAGTTGGCGCCCTGGTAGATCTTCTCGAAGATGCGGGGCACGCCGGCCATGAAGGTGGGACGAACGACGGGCAGGTTCGTAACGATGTTCGGCACCCGGCCGTCGACGTAGCTGACGAACCCGATCTGGTAGGCGGCCGAGAGCAGCACCTTGCCGAACGAGTGGGCCAACGGCAGCCACAGAAACTGGACGTCATCTGGCGTGAGGACATTGATAGCGTCCATGCTGCGGCCCTGGAAGACCCAGTTGCTCTGCGGAAGCATGACGCCCTTGGGGCGGCCGGTCGTGCCTGAGGTGTAGATCAGAGTCGCCAGCGACTCCGGCTTGATGGCGGCGACCGCATCGGTGACGGCGCTGGGGTTCTCGGCGATCTTCTGCTGCCCCAGCTTCTTCAGGTCGGCCCACGAGAGCACCCGGTCGCCGTCACCCTCACCGTCGAAAAGGATGATCTTGTCGAGCCCCGGGATGGCGTCGAGCTGCGACAGCGCCTTGTCCGCCTGCCCCTGGTTCTCGGCGAACAGGAACCTGGACTCGGAGTCGTTCGTGATGTAGGCGAAGTCGTCTTCGCCGGTGCTCGGGTAGATCGTCGTGTTCGCTCCGCCGGAGAGCATGACTGCGCCGTCCGCCAGCACCCACTCCACGCGGGTGCCGCTGGCGATGGCCACCCGGTCTTCAGGCTGTACCCCGAGCGCGAGCAGGCCAGCGGCCAGTGTCGTCATCTCGTCGCCGGCCTCCTTCCACGACATCACCGACCAGGTTCCGTCGCCTTTCGGCGACGCCAGGGCCGGCCAGTCCGGGGTCTTGGCGACCCGGTCGAGGATGAGCTGGGACAGCGTGGGTGACGAATGGGGCAGTTCGGCTTCGAGCGAGCCGGAAATCTTGGGCATGGTGCCTCCGAATTGCGTGATGGGCGATGGATGATGTGGGCGGAAATCTAGTGCCAGCGGTTCGTCCGCAGAGGGCAGCGCGCTACGCGGGGTTGTCTTCGGAGTCGTCCGTGCTGGTCAGGGCTTCGACCTCCTCGGAGTCATCCGGGGCCTGGACGCCCGCCGCGAACGCCTCGCCGACCTCCCGACCTGCGCGTTCGAGGTCGTGGTCCATGTCTTCGGCGTGGTTGCCAGTCGTGCTCATCCGATCCCCTCCGTGGTTCGGTACCTGCGCCCCTCGTAGCGGGCACACTCGTGTCGTCGCAACGTACTGCGAGGCAACGTGCGCAGCGGGCGTTTCGACCGATGTCGCCACGGTGGATTCGGCCGTCCTTCGCTCCCCGCTGCGGAGGGCCGTCCCCGCGCTAGCCTGCACGCTGATCATCACCGCCGTGGGTGTTGCCGCCACGGCCGATGCGGGGGGACGGCATGCAGGCTCTCGGGCGAGAGACGGTTCGGACGTACCGCTACGTCCGCATCTCGATCGTGGCGGCAATCCTCATGCTCGCTACCGCGCTGCTGCTCCAGATCGTCGAGGACGACTGGCAGATCGCCCACTCGATCAGCGCCTACTACTACAGCTCGGTGCAACCCATGTTCGTGGGTGTCCTCGTCGCATCCGCGTTCCTGCTGGTCGCGGTGCGGGGAAGGCCGGGCTGGGAAGAGGCGCTCCTCAACATCGCGGCCATGCTGCTGCCCCTCGTCGCCTTCGTCCCGACGCCGATCCCGGGGGGCTGCCTGGACGGGTCCCGCTGTGTTCCCGCCGAGGTGCTGCCCGCTGTGGAGCTGAGCATCAGCACGTTGCTCATCGTGGGAGTGCCCGGCGTCGTCGGTGCCCTGGCGGTGTGGCTGGGCCGCGTGTCGGTGGATCGGTCCGCGCACCTGAGCATCACCATCGCCGTCCTCGTCTGGGTCGTCGTCCTGTGCTGGTACGGCTGGAGCGAGACGTGGATCGGTCGGGAGTCGTTCGTCGCCTACGCCCACTACGTGGCCGCTGTTCTGGTGTTCTGCTTCATGGTCGCGGTGGCGTTCATCAACGCTCGCCGATCCCAGCGCAGCGTCAGCATCGCGGGCTCCCATGTGCCGTACAGGCTGCTCTACACCGCCATTGCGCTCGCCATGGCTCTTGTCATCGTCGGTGCGCTGGGCTACGGCGTGGCCAACGACTGGCCGACCGACACCACGCTCGTGTTCTGGGTCGAGGCGGCGCTGCTGGCGCTGTTCGCCCTGTTCTGGGTCGTGCAGACGGTGGAGTTCTGGAACCTGGGTCTACCCGAGGAGGCGTGCCAGGCACCTGGCGCGGACTGACGTCTCAGACCAGGCCCGCGGCGCTTGCTGAGTCCCCGGCGCGGGCCGGGCCGGGTGGACGGGCGTCAGACAGTCAGTGACCGTGCGACGTCCATCATCTCCGCAGGCACCTGCTTGCGCCGGCCCACGATCGAGGCGATCGGCACCCGGACGACGCTCTCGCCCTGCTCGGCCACCATCACCCCGGAGTCGCCGTCGTGGATGGCGTCGACGGCGGCGACGCCGAATCGACTCCCCAGAATCCGGTCGGCCGGCGTCGGGACGCCGCCGCGCTGCGTGTGACCGAGCACGGTGAGCTTGGCGTCGAACCCGGTGCGGTCTTCGAGCACGCTGCGCACCTCTTCGCCGACGGCGCCGGCGACGATCGAGCCGTACTTGCCCTCGGGCGGTCGCCAGTCGAGGGTGCCCGGAGCCGGTGTCGCGCCCTCGGCGACGACCACGACGGACGAGCGCGCCCGGCGGTGCCGATGGATCAGCTGGCGCGCGAGCTCGTCGATGTCGAACGGCGCCTCGGGGATGAGGATGGCCTCGGCGCCCGCGGCGATGCCCGCCGAGACCGCGATCCACCCGTTGTGGCGTCCCATGACCTCCACGACCATGATCCGGTTGTGGCTCTCCCCGGTGGTCTGCACCCGGTCGAGCGCCTCGGTGGCGATCGAGACGGCGGTGTCGAAACCGACGGACGCATCGGTCTCCACCACGTCGTTGTCGATCGTCTTGGGCACGCCGATCATCGGCAGCCCTTGGTCCGACAGCTCGCCGGCCGCCGACAGCGTGCCGTCCCCGCCGATGCACACCACCGCATCGAGCTTGTTGCGCTTGAAGCTCTCGAAGACCATGCCGACGCCGTCGGGATGCTCGTGCGGGTGGTACCGGGCGGTGCCGAGCACGGTTCCGCCCCGCGTGACCAGCCCCCGAGTCGAGTCCACCGACAGGTCGACGATGTCGCCTTCGGCCATGCCTTTCCAGCCGTTGCGGAAGCCGACGATCGTGTCGCCATGATCCATCTCGGCACGGCGGACGACGGCTCTGATGACGGCGTTGAGCCCGGGGCAGTCGCCGCCCCCGGTGAGGAGACCGATGCGCATGAGTGACCTTTCTCGTCGAGACGGTGGACGCGTCGTCCAGCCTATGGTCGAGGCCGGGCCTCGGCTCGGCCTGCCCCCAGGTCGTCACCGGCGTGGCCCCGGTGCGACCACGGCTCGACCTCGGCTCGGCCGCCGCGGTCACGGCCGACGAGGCGCGGTGCCTATTCGGCGGTGATGCCCTTCTCGACCATGGCGGCCAGCCCCGCCCGGGCCGTCCGCTCGGCCGCGAGCACCCGTTCGTGCATCTGGCGCGCGGCGTCGAGGCGCTCGGCAGCGGCCCGCTCCGCCTGCTGGCAGGCGTCCACTCCGTGCTCGCGCTGGTGGTCGAGCGCGGCCTGGTCGTCGCGGTAGCCCTGCACCTCGCCGACGGCGAGCTCGACGGCCCTGGCCAGCATGTAGCGGTAGGCGGCCTGCACCTTCTTGGGCGTGGTCTTGCGCCGAAGCCCGTCCACCTCGTCGTCGAGCGACGCGCGCATGAACACGAGCGGGTCGGACACGTACGGCCTGTTCTCGGCCGCATGCCGGGCTCGGGTCAGGTCGTCCTGTGCCGTCGCCAGTGACTGCTCCGCCTCTCGGACGGCCGCTGCGGCGCTGTCGAGGTGCGGTGCGAACCGTTCGTTGAAGGCCTGGACCAGACGTAGGACGTCGGGGGAGCTCCCGGCGCCGCTGGTCGCCATGTCGAGCACGGACTCGGTGCTGGTGGGTGCGGTCTCATCGCTGGTCATGAACGGCCTTGGGTCGACGACGTGGTCTGCCATGGTCTCACCGGTCGGGCGCTGCCCGGGCACAGCAGGGCCTGGGGTCGGCGCTCTCGTGCGTCGTTGTCCACAGCCGGTTCGTCGGCCCTGGCGCGTGTCGGGGGTGGGTGCCATGATTCGTACATGTGTTCGAGTAGCGGAGCAGCGGCGGGCTCTGGCTCGTCGGCTGGCTCGTCACAGGGGTCGGCGGTGCATCCGGGTGCCCTGGTGACGCGGTTGATGGACGTGATGGACGACCTGCGGGTGGCTGACTTGTCGGCGTTGACCGGTGATGAGCATGCCTCGATGGTGGTGCGGCTGGTCAAGGCGCAGCATCAGCTGCACGCGGGTGTGTTGGCGTCGGTGGCGGCGTTCGACGCGGCGGGGGTGGCGTCGACGACACGGCATCGGACGACGAAGCGGTGGCTGGAGCAGCGCACCCGGGTGTCGGCGGGCACAGCGTCGCACCTGACGCGCACGGCAAGGGTGCTGCGTGATCATCTTCCCCAGACGCAGCGCGCGTTGGGGCGTGGGTCGATCTCGGCTCAGCACGTGTCGGCGATCGCGGCGGTGGTGGACAAGGTCGGCGTTGAGCACGCCCGGGTGGCGGAGCCGATGCTGCTCGACATCGCGCGGCAGGCCGAGCCGTCGGTGGTGCGCCGCGCCACGGCCCGTATCCACGCACTCGTGGACCACGACGGTGCGGAGAAGGCGTTGCACGATGCCTACGAGCGCCGTGGTGTGACGTTGTCGGTGGTGGGGGAGAACGCGTACCTGGATGGTGTTTTCGACGTCGAGTCCGCTGAGGTGCTGCGCAGCGCCCTGCAGCCGTTGATGGGCCGGTGGGGTGAGGACGATCGGCGCAGCGTGCCGCAGATGCGCGCGGACGCCTTGGTCGACCTCGCCAAGCGCGAGCTCGACTCAGGAGGCCTGCCGGAGATGGGCGGGGAACGAGCGCACGTGTCTATCGTGATCGACGAGCAGGCACTGCTTGGCGGCATCGGCTCGGCCACGCTGCCGTGGACCGGCGCGACGGTCCCGGCGGCGGTGGCGCGTCGCTGGGCGTGTGATGCGCAGCTGACTCCCGTGCTGGCGCGGCTGCTGCCGCCACCCAACGGCGGGCCGTCGTCCCCGGCCAGTCCGGTCGCCGTGTCGATCGGGGGCGGCTGGCTGCCCCTGGACGTCGGCCGAAGCGCCCGTCTGGCCACCAGCGGACAGCTCAAGGCGCTTCGAGTGCGCGACGGCGGCTGCGTCCACCCTGGGTGCACCCGCACCTCTGCCTACTGCGACGCCCACCACGTCGCACACTGGGCCGAGGGGGGCCCGACCGCCGTGAACAACCTGGTCTTGCTCTGTCGACACCATCACCGCACCCTGCACGCCGGGCTGTGGGGCTTGGAAGCAGACACGGGCCAACCCGGAGCCTTCTGGGCCAGCACGGCCGGCTGGCAGAGACCGGCGCAGACCGCCGCTGACCGATCACCTCCGATCGTCGTCGCCGACGACCCACCCCAGACCACCCAGCCCTAGCCAGCCCTGCGCATAGGCTGCCCGGTGATGGGCGTGCTCGGACTGGACGCGTGCCGCAGGGGGTGGGCCGGCATCGTCCTCGTGGAGGGCTGCCGGCCGCGTGGAGTGTTCGGCCGGTCCGTCGACGACGTCGTCGCTCGTGCCCGTGCGCTCACCCCAGTGGACGTGATCGGTATCGACATGCCGATCGGGTTGCCCGACCGCGGACGACGATCTGCTGACGTCGAGGCCAAGGCGATAGTCGGGCCTCGTCGCAGCTCGGTGTTCCTGACGCCGGTGCGCCTGGCTGTGGAGGCTTCGTCGTACGCGGAGGCTGCCCGGCTGAACCGACAGCTCGCGGGCGAGGGGCTCTCGGCCCAGGCGTTCGCGCTCGCCCCCCGCATCCTTGAGGTCGATGCGTGGGTGCGCAGCTCAGCGGCGGAGGTGATCGAGGTGCATCCGGAGCTGTCGTTCACCGCCATGGGGGACGGGCCGGTACCGGCCAGCAAGCACACGTGGGCCGGCGCCACGACGCGGCGGAGGCGTCTGGTCGATGCGGGCATCGACCTGCCCGATGACCTGGGCGCCGCGGGATCGGCGGCCGCGGTCGACGACGTGCTCGACGCGGCCGCCGTGGCCTGGACCGCGAGGCGTCACACGACTGGTGGGGCGGTGTGCGTCCCGGCTCAGCCGGAGACGTTCAGCGACGGGTGGCCGGCCGCGATCTGGAGGTAGGGGCGGCCGCGGGCTGGGCGCGCCGAACCCCCGGACGCCCGATAGCGTCCGCGCGATGAGAGTTGCGTTCGTGGGCCTGGGTCGCATGGGTCAGCGCATGGCGGCACACGTCGTTCGCGCCGGCCACGAGACCGTCGTGTGGAACCGCAGCCCGGGCCGGGCCGACTCACTTCTCGCCTTGGGTGCGCGCGAGGCCGACACCGTCGCTGCTGCTGTCTCCGACGCCGAGATCGTCGTGATGATGCTGGCTGACCCGGCCTCCAGCCGTGCGGTGCTGGAGGAGGTCGTGTCCGCGGCACCGCCTGCGACCCTGGTGATCGACGCGACGACCGTCGGTCCCGATGACGCACGAGATCTGGGCGCCCTGGCGGAGAAGCACGGGCTGCGCTTCGTGGACGCCCCGGTCGCGGGAACCGTGGGTCCGGCTGCGTCAGGCACGCTCGGGTCGTTCGTCGGCGGCGGTGACGTCGACGTCGCTGCGGCGCGCCCGGTCATCGAGCTCTGGTGCGACCCGCAGCGCGTGCTGCACCTCGGCCCGACCGGCACCGGCAACGCGCTCAAGCTCGTGGTGAACATGACCATCGGCATAGTCGCTGCGGGCGCTGGTGAGGCCCTGCGGCTCGCCGGCGACCTCGGCGTCGACCGCGACCGCGCCCTGGCTGCGCTCGCCGCGGGCCCGCTCGGCTGGGTGATCGCGCAGAAGGGCGCCCAGATCGCCGCCGGCGACCACAGCGACGTGGCGTTCAGCCTCGACCTGCTGGTCAAGGACCTGGGACTGGCAGTCGATGCAGCCTCCCGTGAGCTGCCGGTCACCCAGGCCGCGCGCGACCTCGCGGCCCTGGCCGCGGCCGACGGTCGGGGCGCGGACGACTACGCCGCGGTCGTGACGTGGGTCGAGGGCTGAGCCCTCGCTCAGCCACGTCCAGGGGCTGAGCCCTCGTTCACAGGTTCACCCCGCAGCTCGGCCATGACCCCGGGCCGACCAGGTCGTACAAGATCTGGGCCCGGTACCGCTGCTCCTCCGGGGAGGCGCTCGACGCGGCACCCGACCCACCGACGGCCTGCCACGTCGACACGCTGAACTGGTAGAGGCCGTGGTAGAGCCCGTTGCCGCTGATGATCGTCGGGCTGCCGCCGGACTCGCACGCTGCGAGGGCGTCCCAGTTGACGGACTGCGCGGTCGCCGAGGGCTCGCCCATGTTGCGGTCGAACCCGGGTGACTCCGGCGGCGGGGGAGCGGCGAGCGCCTCGGCCTCCGGTTCGGCCACCGGGGTGGGGGTGGGTCGAGGCGGGACGACGTCAGCCGGTACGAGCCCGGCGTCAGCCGCCCACGACGCGGCCACGAACCTGGTGGGAAGCCCCTGGTGCTTGACACGCCGGTTCATGCCGCGCAGCGCCTGGGTCGTGAGCTCGGCGTTGGCCGCGTCGAGCGCTGCGGTCACCTCAGGTGCCGCCGTGCGGGCGGTCATCAACGCCGTGACGTTCTCCGCGACCTGCAGCTGCTTGTCGTCCTCGAGCACGACGAACCCGCGCTTGGCGACCGTTCCGTCGGAGGAGAAGACCAGACCGACGTCGATCGTCCCGTCCTCCAACGCGTCGAGCGTGCGTGGCCCGGCGGTGTCGAGCCTGACCAGGCTCTTGAACTCCAGCCCGTACGTCTCCTGAAGCCCCGGCAGGCACTTGGGGTTGGTCTCGCAGGTCACGGGTCCGCCACCGACCATCGTGCCGTTGAGCGTCGCGAGGTCGCTGACAGTCGTGAGGTCGTGCTCGTCGGCGTAGTCCGCACGCACGGCGAACGCGTTCTGGTTCTCCGCTGCCGACGGGTCGGTGACGACGCCCCCGTACGGGGCGAGCAGGTCTCGCAGCGCCGCCATGGTCGCCTCGACGTCGCCCGTCGCGCGCTCGGGGGCGTCCTCGCCGTTAGCGATGCGGTTCAGGTTCTCGGTCAGCGAGCCGATGTACTCAGGGACGAGGTCTACCTCGCCGGAGTCGAGCTCGGCCAGGTAGAGCTCACGTGCTCCGATGCCGTAGTCGCGCTCTACGGTCAGACCCGCGTCTTCGAGCACCAGGGCGTAGATCTCGGCGATCATGCGCGACTCGGGGAAATTAGCCGAGCCCACGACGATCGGACCGTCGGGCGACGGCACGCCGCTCGGTGACGCCTGGGGCGGCGATGGCGTGGCCGGCCCGCTCGAGGCGGCCTGGTCGTCTGCTGCCGTGCCGCATCCGGTCAGCAGCAGTCCCGCTGCCACCAGCGAGACGAGCAGGTCGCGTCGAAAGCCCATCGCCGGATCGTGCCGACAACCGGACGTCCGCGTCTGCGAGATGCTCCAACTGGTCGGTCACCACCGACCGGCGGCGATCAGTAGACCGAGACGTGCACGTGGTCGTAGTGGTTGGCCGTCGTCGAACCACGGTCGGACATGTAGCGCCAGCCCTCGCCGCCGCGCTGCACGGTCCAGATCTGCTGGGAGTAGATGATCTCGCTGATGCCGAGCGCTCCGGCGTTGGCGCGCAGCCAGTTCGCCACGTCCCAGCCGAGCGACCCCGACACCATGACGTCGACGGCGCGGCCGCTGCCGTGGTTGCCCCCGTCCGGGCGGTACCCGCCGTAGCCGGTGATCTGCGGGTATCGCGCGCACACCGCGCGGTACACGGCGATCGCGTTGCCGCTCAGCCCGCCTTCGATCCCCGACCCGTTCGAGCAGGCCGCACCGGACGGTCCCTGCGTCGGAGCGGGCGCGCTCACCGCTGGTGCTGCCGGCTGGGTGGCCGCGAGGTACTGACCGCTCACCCAGGCGTCACGACCCTCCCAGCGGATCTGCTGCCACGCGCCCTCGGTTCTGTCGGTGATCGAGACGGCAGTGCCCGTGTCGATGACGGTGACCACCTCGCCGTCGGGGGCCGTGCGCACGTTCAGCGCAGTCGTGGCGAAGCGCTCGCCGACGACGGTCGACGCTGCCGGCGGCACGGCGGCACGGCGCTCGGAGCGGTCGGCGCGCTGCTGCCGACGCTGGTTCGCCGCCTTCTTCTCGGCGGCCTTCTGCTGCGCGGCAAGGTCGGCTCGGGCGCTGGCCCGCGATGCCTGCAGGCTGTCGCGCGCTGCTTCGGTCGCAGCGATGTCGTCCGCGGTGAGCGGCTGCGGGATGGGCAAGGGACCGGACGCCAGCACGAACGCGGTGGCGGCGTCGTCGTCGGGGACGACGTCGCGCGTCTGCTGGCTCGGCGGAGGCAGGACGGCCAAGACGAGCGCTGCGCCCACGGCGCCGGTGAGCCCGGCGCGCACGGCAGCAGAGCGAGTCCACGACATGCGACAACCTCCGTCTCGGTGCGGCATACGGCTGACGTACCCGCCTGGATTCTGCGTGAAACAAGCGCCCGCTCGTGGCGGACGCTCGCGACGAGAGTACGGGCACGGCGAAGACATAACAAAACGGTCACGCCGTCCGGGCAGTGTGGCGGGCGCCACGCTCGGCGGCCTGCGGGGAGCGCGGCAGCCCCGTCGTTGTGCCTTATGGTGGCTCAGACATCATTCGGACGGGGGCAGGTGTGAGCGCAGCAGCCGCGCCCGTAAGTGACACCGACCGCCACGTCTCGATGCGCCGGGTGTGGCTGTCGGTCGCCGGTGTGCTGGTCGTGCTGCTCGTCATGAAGCTCGGCACGGCCGTGTTCGGCATGGCCGGGGCGGTGCTGGGCGTCGTTGCCACCGTCGGGGTGCTCTGGGTGACACGCGCCGGGCACACCAGCTGGCACGACCTGGGCATCACGAAGCACTCCCTGAAGGTGGGGGCGGCCTGGTCCGGCGGCTTCTTCGCGCTCTTCGCGGTGGGCTTCGCACTGACAGCGTTGGCGTCGCGGGCGATCCCGATGGTCGGGGAGTGGGTGGCGGGCCTGCAGGTCGAGTCGGTGCAGCCCAGCCGCGAGGTCTACCAGGCGCTCGTGGCCATCCCGCTGGGCACGGTGCTCATCGAAGAGGTCGCCTTTCGAGGCGCCCTTCCTGCCCTGTTCGGGCGAGCAGGCGCCAGTGTGCGCATGGCAGTCGTCGGTTCGGCCGTGTTGTTCGGCCTCTGGCACATCGCGCCGAGCCTCAACGCCGCCCTGCACAGCACGAGCCCCGGGACGCCCATCTGGGTCACCGTGCTCGGCACGGTCGTCTTCACGACGGCGTCCGGCATCGGTCTGGGTTGGCTGCGCCATCGCAGCGGCAGCATCCTGCCGCCCATGGTCGTGCACATGACCACCAACTCTCTCGGCGTGGCCCTGCTCTGGTTCCTCGCAGCGACCTGATCGCCACCCCGATAGCGTGCAGGCATGCGCGCGATTGTGGTGTTCGAGTCGATGTTCGGGGACAACAAGCAGGTGGCCGAGGCGATTGCGGCCGGCCTGACCGACGCCGGCGTCACTGCCGACGCGGTCGAGGTCGGCACCGCACCCACCCAGGTCGGCGACGACGTGAGCCTTGTCGTGGTCGGGTCGCCGAACCATGCCTGGAGCATGCCGCGCCCCTCGACCCGTGAGGACGCGGCGAGCAAGGTCGACGGACCCCTGGTCAGCCAGGGCATCGGGGTGCGCGAGTGGCTCGAGCAGGCCTCGCTGCCCGCGAGCGTGCGGACGGCCGCCTACGACACCCGCGGGTCGCGACCGAAGGCCGTCGTGGCCTTCGACCACGCCTCGACCAGCATCGACAAGCGTCTGGGCAAGCTCGGCGGATCGCGGCTGGTGCCCGCGGAGCACTTTCTCGTCGTCGACATGACCGGACCGCTGGAGCCCGGCGAGGTCGACCGCGCCCGGGAGTGGGGCCGAACGATGGCCGACGTCCTGGTCGGCTGACACGGCGCCACCCCTGATCGGTCCGCGGTGATGCTGCGGGGTCTGGCGCTGGCCTGTCACCCGGGCCCGACGCTGGCGGTCACCGTGCTGGCCGTCGGGCTGGCCGGGTTCGCCGGCGCCCCGACCCAGGCGGCGCTGGCCCTCGGCCTGGCGGTTCTGCTGGGCCAGCTCTCCATCGGGTGGAGCAACGACGCCGTCGACGCCGCCGAGGACGTCGCAGCGCGACGCTCGGCCAAACCGGTGGTGCGCGGGCTGATCGACGCCCCGACCCTGTCGCGCGCTGCCCTGGCCGCACTCGCTGCCACGGTCGTGGCATCGTTCGTGCTGCTCGGGTGGGTCGCCGGCGGGCTGCACGTCGTCGCCGTCCTCGCCGCCTGGGCCTACAACCTGCGACTCAAAGACACGGCGCTCTCACCGCTGCCCTACGCCGTGGCCTTCGGTCTCGTGCCGCTCATCGTCGTCGCGGTCGCCGGAGCGGTCGCCGGAGCAGGCACGACGGGGCAAGGTGGGACGTCGTCAGCCGTCGCGTGGGGCTCGCTCGTCGCGTTGGCCGCAGTCGGGGCCTTTCTCGGTGCCGGGGCGCACCTGGCCAACACCGCTCCCGACGTCGACTCCGACCGCGCCGTCGGCCGGGGCGGGCTCGCGGTGCGGATCGGCGGGCCGGTGGCCCGCACGCTCGCTGTGGCCTGCTGTGCGGCAGCCGCGGGTGTGCTGCTGGTCGCGGTCGTCGACCCGAGCGCGGCCCTCGCCGCGGCACTGATCGCTCAGATCGGCCTGCTCGCCGTGGTCGCGGCCTGGCGGCACGGCCGCTGGCTGTTCCCCACCATGCTGGTGGTGGCGGCGCTGGACGCGGTGCTGCTCGCCGTCGGGTGACCCTGGCAGATGCGCTGCGCCGAGGTCAGGCGAGTGCGCGCACGCCCGCGTCGAACGCCACCGGCACCCGCTGCGCGGCCGGTACGAGCCCCCGGCGCAGCACGTCGACCTGCGTGGCGGTCAGCAAGGCCTCGGTCAGCAGGCGTGGACGGCGGGTCACCCGCCGCCAGGCCGCGTCGTACTGCTCGGGCTGCCCAGCGAGCACGCAGCGCACGAGCTCCCGGGCCGAGGCGAACCCGACGGCCATGCCCTCACCGGTCAGCGCGTCCACGTAGCCAGCCGCGTCACCGACGAGCATCACGCGTCCGCTCACCCGCGCCGTGGCCCGCTGGCGAAGCGGGCCGGCCCCGCGCACCCGGCTGGTCACGGGCGCCCCCTCGAGGCGGCTCACCAGATCGGGGAACCGGGCGAGCCATGCCTCGAACGGCGCACCCCCGCCGCACAGCACGGCCACGCCGACCTCGTCCGGGCCGACCGGGGTGACGTAAGCCTCGCAGTCGTCGGCCCAGTGCACCTCGACCATGTCGGTCCAGGGCGCCACGGCGACGTGTCGGCGCAGGCCGTAGCGGGGACGCCCGCCGCCAGGGCGCCACCGGGCACGTCCCTGCTGCGCCGCGTCGAGCCCCAGCGTCCGACGCAGCGGCGAGTGCAGCCCGTCGGCAACAGCGACGTAGCGCGCCAGGTACCCGCCCGCGTCGACGCCGGCGGCGTGCTGATCGATCTCGGTGACGCGTCCGGTCACCGTCCGGACGCCGACCGCGTCGGCCCGCTCACGCAGCGCGCTCGCCAAGGCGGTGCGGCGCACGCCGCGGCCCGTCTCACCGGCGAACGTCGCCTGCACCCGGCGCTCGCCGCGGACGTAGCGGATGCCACGGATGGGTGCGCCCGGCGGGTCGACGCCGAGGCGGGCGAGGGCGGCCACCGCCGAGGGCATCAGCCCTTCTCCGCACGCCTTGTCGCCGTCGGACTCCCGCGGTCGCACGAGCGTCACCGCCAGCCCGTGGTCGGCCGCGTCGATCGCCGTGGCGAGGCCGACGGGCCCGTCCCCGACGACGAGAAGGTCGATCACGTCGATGCGCCGAGCCGGCGCAAGGCCTCGTTCTCCGCTCGTAGCCGCATCGTCAGCACGCCGGCGTTGAGCACGGTGAACACCAGCGCCGTCACCCAGGCGGTGTGCACGAGGGGCAGCGCGACACCCTCGACGACGACCGCGACGTAGTTGGGGTGGCGCATCCAGCGGTACGGACCTCTCGTGACGCGCTCGGCACCTGGCACGACGATGACGCGGGCGTTCCACTGCGGCCCCAGCGTGGTGATGCACCACCAACGCAGCAGCTGCGCGGCGACGACGAGGGCCAGCATCGTCCACCCCAGCCACGGGATGAAGGGGCGGTCGAACACCCACACCTCCACCACCGCGCCGACGAGCAGACCGGCGTGGATCAGCACCATCACCGGCCAGTGGCCGCGTCCGGTCTCGATGCCGCCGCGGGCGAACGACCAGGCGGCGTTGCGCTTGGCCACCACCATCTCGGCCAGCCGCTCGACGCCGACGAGGGCGACCAGCAGCGTGAACCACACCTGGCTCGTCATGGGCGTCGTCCGCTCACCAGCGCAGCAGGACGATCTCGGAGCAGAACCCCGGACCCATCGCGGTCATCACCGCGGGCACGCTCGACGTCGGCGGGTGGGCCCGCATCGTCTCGGCGAGCACGTGCAGCACGGACGACGACGAGAGGTTGCCGATGTCGGCGAGGGATGCCCAGGTCACCGAGAAGGGGTCACCGGGCAGGTCGAGGGCTCGCTGCATGGCCTCGAGCACCTTCGGCCCCCCTGGGTGCGCCAACCAGTGGCCGACCGCGTCCGGGGTGAGGTCGTGCTCGGCGAGGAATCGAGTCACGTCGGCGCCCAGGTTCGCCTCGACGACGTCGGCCACGGTGGAGTCGAGGACGAGCGTGAACCCGCTGCCGCCGATGTCCCAGCCCATCACCCTCTCGGTGTCGGGGTAGAACGTGCTGCGGGTGGCGAGCACCTCCGGTCCGCTCAGTCCCAGCGTCTGCGCCCGACGCTCACCGACCAGCACGACTGCGGCCGCACCGTCCCCGAACAGCCCGCTGCCGACCAGGTTGGCCATCGACTCGTCGTGACGCTGCAGGGTGAGCGAGCACAGCTCGACGCTGACCAGCACGGCGACCCCGTCCGGGTCTCCCGTCAGCAGGTCGTGGGTACGCGCGATCCCCGCGGCACCGGCCACGCAGCCGAGGCCGAACAGCGGGACGCGGCGCACGTCGGCGCGCAGCCCGAGGCGGGGCACGAGGCGCGCGTCGAGGCTGGGGACCGCGACACCGGTCACAGTCGTCGACACGATGACGTCGACGTCGGACGGGCTGAGCCCGACGGCGGCCAGGGCGTCGCCGACCGCCTGGGCACCAAGGTCGACCGCTGCGTCGAGGAAGTGGTCGTTCGACGAGCCGAACCCGCCCAGGTCGCCGTACTCGGCCAACGGCAGCACGAGGTGGCGCGAGCGCACGGTGGTGGCCTTGTGCAGGCGTTCGAGCAGCGGCCGTCTGCCGATGTCGGTCAGCACCACATCGGCGAACCGCTCGGTGATGTCTTCTTGGGCGTAGCGGTGCGGCGGGAGGGCTCCGGCCGCGGCCACGATGCGAGTCACGCGCTCGACAGTAGATCGCGCAGACCGGACGCGCAGCGCTGCGTGGTCAGGGCGCGGAGGCGACCGCGTCGGCGGCAAGCAGCTGGGCGAGCACCTCGGTGGGCTGCGCCCCCGACACGCCGACCCGCCGATCCCGCACGAAGAAGGGCACGCCGGTGATGCCGAGCTGGGTTGCCACCTGCTCGTCGCTGCGCACCGCGTCCGTGTAGGCGTCCGAGCCCAGCACGTCGCGAGCAGCCGTGCCGTCCACGCCGGCCTGCTCGGCCAGTGCCACCAGCGTCGCAGGGTCGGTGATCACCGCGCCCTCGGTGAAGTAGGCGGCGAACAGCCGCTCCGTCATGGCGTCCTGCCGGTCGTGCTCGCGGGCAAGGTGGATCAGCCGGTGGGCGTCGAACGTGCGCGCGGTGCGCGCGAGGTCGAGGCGGTAGGTCAGCCCCTCCTCGGCGGCAAGCCCGGTCACCCGATCCTCCATGGCCTGCACCTGCGCGGCGTCGATGCCGTACTTGGCGGACAGATGGGCGCCGAGCGGGTCGGACCTCGTGGCCGACGCCGCAGGGTCGAGCTCGAACGATCGGTAGACCACCTCGACCTCGTCGCGCCGCTCGTACGCCGCGAGCGCGTTGTCGAACCGCCGCTTGCCCAAGTAGCACCACGGGCAGACCACGTCGGCCCACACCTCGATCTGCATGCGCTGCACTCCTGTAGTCCGACCGGGCTGCGCGGCCGAGCAGGTCACCTCAGCCGAGCAGGTCAACGTCAGCGGCGTCGCCCGGCATTCCTTGACGTGTCAACAGGTTCGGTGCGGGGGACGCCGACTCCAGCTCGTAGGCCAGGTGCAGCAGACGGGCCTCGTGGCCCACGGGAGCGGCAAGGTGTACCCCGATGGGGGCACCCCCGCGGCTGTGCCCCCACGGCATCGACAGAGCCGGTGCGCCGCTGACGTTCGCAAGCGGCGTGAACGCCGTCCAGCGCAGCAGCCGGACGAGGTGGGTGCGCGGGTCGGTACCCGGCCCGATGTGCCCGACAGCCGGTGGTGGGTGCGCGAGCACCGGGGAGAGCACCACGTCGACCGTGTCGTAGACGGCCTCGCCGTGTCGTGCGCACCGACGCAGGCGGGTGAGCGCGGCGGGCAGGCGAGGAAGATCGAGGCGCATCCTTTCGGCGAGGTAGTCGGTCAGTGGCTCGGTGCGCGTCGGGTCGAACCGCCGGCCGAACAGCTGGCGACCCCCCAGGCGCAGCCCCAGGGCCAGCATCTGCCAGTAGACCAAGAAGTCGGGCGCGAACGTGCGCGGGCCCGGTGCTGCGATGGGCTCGACGTGGTGACCGAGATCGGCCAACGTCGTCGCGGCGTGCGACGTGCGCGCAACGACGTCGGAGTCGACGCCGATGCCGTAGGGCGCGTCCAGCACCAGGCCGATGCGCAGCCGGGCAGGGCTGGGTCCGCGGACGTCGCCGATCGGGGGCAGCCGGGGGTCGCGGTGGGCGCGCTCCGCGGCGGCGTAGTAGGCCGCTGTGTCCCGCACGGTGCGGGTCACGACGCCCTGCACCGTCATGGGCACCGGTAGGTGCGCCACCTCGGGGCGGTCGACCAGCCGTCCGCGACTGGGCTTGAGACCAACCAGCCCGCAGCACGACGCCGGGATGCGGATGGAGCCGCCGCCGTCGTTGGCGTGGGCGAGCGGGACGACTCCGGCGGCCACCAGAGCCGCCGAGCCTCCGCTCGACCCGCCGGCCGACCGGTCGGTGTCCCACGGGTTGCGAGTGGCGCCGAAGCGGGACGACTCGGTGCTCGCCGTCAGCCCGAACTCGGGGAGGGTCGTCTTGGCGATCGGCGCGAAGCCGAGGCTGCGGAACTGGGCGACCCACGGCGAGTCGGCACGAGCGAGGGTGTCGGGGACGGCCCACGACCCCTGGGTCGTCGGGTACCCAGCAAGGTCGTCGTTGTCCTTGATCAACGACGGAACACCCGCGAAAGGAGAGTCACCAGGCGACGGCGTCATGTCGTCCACCCACGTCGTCACAGCGTTCAGGGCCGGGTTGACGGCGCGCGCACGCCCCGTGGCCGCCTGGGCCAGCTCGGCGGCCGACACCTCGCGTCGTCGCAGCCGCTCGGCGAGACCTACTGCGTCGTCGGCGCCCAGGGCGTCGTCGGCGTCGACGCTCACCTCGAGCCGTGGCTGGCCCGTGCCCACCGGCACCCCCTCGTCAGGTCTGGCCCAACCGTAGTCATGTGATGCGTCGGCCGGGGCGCCTGCGGACGGCACAATGTGTGCCATGCGCACCCTCGGCAACATCCTGTGGTTCTTCCTCGCCGGCTGGGAGCTGTTCCTCGGCTACGCCATCGCCGGAGTCATCGCCTTCATCCTCATCATCACGATCCCGTTCGGCGTCGCCTCGTTCCGCATCGCCGGCTACGTCGTGTGGCCGTTCGGCCGGACCGTCGTGGCCAAGCCGTCCGCCGGGCTGGGCTCGGCGATCGGCAACGTGATCTGGCTGGTGCTCTTCGGCTGGTGGCTGGCGCTGATCCACATCGTTACCGGGCTTCTTCTTGGCCGTCACGATCATCGGCATCCCGCTGGCCCTGGCGAACTGGAAGATGGTGCCGCTTGCGCTCTGGCCGCTGGGGCGCGAGGTCGTCCCGGTGGAGGTCGCCCAGTACCGCGAGGGCGCCATCGGGGTGCCGGCCCAGTACCACCCGTGATCGTGCGAACCGGGCCACGCTGCTAGGGAGGACCTGACGTCGTCCGCGGTGGTGGTGCGTCCGCACGACTGACCGCCTCGGCGTCCGTCGTCGGGGTAGCGACGCCCGGGGCAGCCCTGATCGCTCGACCGGTGGCGGCCCCGTTGGTCGGCGAGTGCAGCGGCAGTGCCCACGGCTGCGTGGTGCGCACGAGCCGGGTGCCGGGCTGACCGAGCCAGCGAAGCAGCACGAACGCCTCCTCCGGCAGCCCAGCCGGGCTCGGTGCGGCGGCCGGGGCCACCGTCTCGCCGCTCGCCCGGAGCGCATCGATCGTCGCCTGCGGGTGCACGCCCGCGTCGGCGTGCCCAGCCGCGGCCAACCGCCCGTGGCGAACGACCACGAGGTCCCATCCGCCCTCGCTGCCGCGGCGAGCGGCCACGAGCTCGGCGATGCCGCCAAGCGCGCTCAGGCTCTGCGTCCGGCGCACGGACGACGTCAGCGCGTCGAGCCGGTCGCGCTCGAGCGCCGCCTCCTCGAACCGTTCAGCGTGCGCGAGGCGGGCCATCTGCTGCTCGCAGCCCGACCGTACCGGTGCGAGGTCACCGGCCAGGGCGGTGCGCAGCGTCTGCACGTGGACGGAGTAGTCGGCGACCGGCAGCGCCCCCGTGCACGGCGCACCGCAGTGGCCCAGGTCGGCCAGCACGCATGCGGACCCGGACGGTGCGAGCGGTAGCCGCGACGTGCACTGGCGTATCGGGACGGAGCGGTACACGGCCTCGGCGGCCGTCAGGGCCGTGCGGCGGCTGCGGAACGGTCCGACGTAGCTGGCGCCGTCGTCCTTCACGGCCGCCACGACCGACAACCGAGGGAAGGGCTCGACGGTGAGCTTCAGCCACACCGCTCGCTCCGGGTACTTCGATCGGCGGTTGTACGGGGGCTTGTGAGCGTCGATCAGGCGAAGCTCGCGTACCTCGGCCTCGATCTCGGTGTCGCACACGACGGTGTCGATCGACTCGGCGATACCCACCATCTCGGCCATGCGCCGTCGCGACTCCGAGGCGGTGAAGTAGGAGCGCACCCGGGCCTTCAGGTTGCGGGACTTGCCGACGTAGAGCACTCGGCCCTGCCCGTCTCGGAACAGGTACACCCCGGCCGCCCGTGGGACGTCGTCGGCGAGGCGTCGCTTGGCCCGCTGCGCGGGCGTCACCTGGTGCTGCCACTCCACGAGCTCGGCCAGCGACTGCACACCTCGGTTGCCCAGCCGCTCCAGCACGCCGTGCAGCACGTCGACCGTGGCCTGCGCGTCGGCCAGGGCCCGGTGGTTCGGGGTGACGCTCGTGCGGAACACGCGGGCCAAGGTCGCCAGCTTGACGTTGGGCGCCTCGTCCTTCGTGACCACCTGGCGGGCCAGCTTCACGGTGTCGAGCACGGTCGGGCTGGGCCACGCCACGCCCAGCCGGGTGCAGGCTGCGCGCAGGAACCCGATGTCGAACCCGGCGTTGTGCGCCACCAGCACGGCGCCGCGGGCGAACTCCAGAAAGGCCGGGACCGCCGCGCCCTCGGTGGGGGCGTCGGCGACCATCGCGTCGGTGATGCCGGTGAGCACCGCGATGAACGCCGGGATCGGCGCGGCAGGGTTGACCAGGGTCTGGAACTCTCCCAGCACCTGCCCGCCACGAACCTTGACGGCACCGATCTCGGTGATCGCGCAGTCGGTCGCCGACCCTCCGGTGGTCTCCAGGTCGACGACGACGAACGTGGTGTCGACCAGCAGCGGACTCAGCCCCTCCAGGCTCTGCTGGACCGGTGCAGGCGCGGCTGGACGGGCTGGGTCACCGGGGGAGACCCGGTTCGCGACGGTGCCTGCACTCACCTGTGTGACGGTAGGCAGCACCTCCGACACACCGGCGACGACGCTCCGGTCGCGATGGCCCCTCGACGCGGTCGGACACTTCAGGGTTGGATAGCCGGGACGCCGCAGCCTGCGCGTCGGCGTACGGGAGGATCGACGTGGCGACACGCAGCAAGCTCGGAGTTCAGGACGCCCTCTGGCTCACGATGGACCGGCCCAACAGCCTCATGGTGATCGACACGGTGATGTGGTTCCGCGAGGTGCCCGACTGGAGCAAGGTCAGGGCCATCGTCGACGAGCGGCTCATCGAGCGGTACCCGGTGTTCCGTCGTCGCCCGGTCAAGGACGGCTCGCACTGGTACTGGGAGGACGACCCGGGCTTCGACGTAGCGAACCACGTCGTGGACGTCCGCCTCGAGGCCCCCGGAGGCATCGCCGACCTGCAGGCCTTCGTGGCGTCGCAGCGCAGCGTCCCGCTGGACAAGTCCGGTCCCCTGTGG
The DNA here is from genome assembly GCA_963714455.1 of uncultured Actinomycetota bacterium. Taxonomy (GTDB): domain Bacteria; phylum Actinomycetota; class Actinomycetes; order Jiangellales; family Jiangellaceae; genus CAVQGZ01. Next base: position 57,882 of record CAVQON010000015.1, on the reverse strand, counting down.
ACGATGTTCCTCATCGAGAACGTCGTGTTCGCCGACGGCACCCACGGTGCCGCGGTGATGGCCCGCTTCCACCACGCCATCGCCGACGGGGTGCGCCTGGTGCAGGTGGCGCTGGGGATGTGCGACCTCGCCGAGGCGCCGTCGCCGCCCAAGGTCGGCAAGGCGCTGCGCCGGTCGACGACGCCGGCTGCCATCGCGGCATCCGCGGCACGCACCGTCGCACGAGGGATGGCCGACGTCGCGGCGTCCACGGCCGAGAGCGCGGCGGGCGCCTTCGCCGGCGCCGTCGACACCGCCCAGGCGGCGGCGTTCGGCGACTTCGACGTCGCGCTCGACCGGGTGTCGACGACGACGGGCAGCGTGGTCGACCGCGCGCGCTCGCTGCTGCGCAACCCCGAGCGCGTCACGGACGTCGCAGGGGTCATCAGTGGGGAGGACAACCGGGTCGTCAACGACGTGGCATCCGTGGGCAAGCTCGCCCTGGCGATGCCGAGCGTGCGCACCGTCTGGAGCGGGACCCCCGGCGTGGAGAAGGGGGCCTCGTTCGCCCCGCCGATCGACCTCGACCAGGTGAAGGCCATCGGCAAGGCCACCGCCACGACCGTCAACGACGTCCTCATGGCGACCGTCGCCGGCACCCTCACCCGCTACCTGCGCGAGCACGGCGACACCGACCTCGACGAGGTTCTGTGGATGGTGCCCGTCAGCGTCAAGCCGCTGGAGGCCGACTCGTCCGGCGAGCTGGGCAACTACTTCGCCATTGTCGCGCTGCGCATGCCGATCGGGGTGGACGACGTGCGCGAGCGGCTCGCCCAGGTGCACCAGCGCATGGAACGGATCAAGCGCAGCGACGAGGCGCTGATGACCTACTCGGTGCAGCGGGGCATCTCCCAGGCACCGGCCCGGGTGGCGACCGGGCTCACCAACTTCTTCGCCAACAAGGGTGTCGGCGTGCTCACCAACGTGCCCGGGCCGCGGCAACCGATGAGCCTGGCCGGCACCGTTGTCGACGGAGTGCTGGGATGGGCCCCCTGCTCGGGCAACCAGCCGATGACGATCTGCATGTTCAGCTACAACGGCAGGGTCGCGGTGGGCTTCGGCACCGACGTGCGGCTCGTCCCGGACGGGGACCGGCTCGGTGAGCACTTCGCCGAGGAGTTCGCCGAGATGTACCGCGAGATCGTCACGCCCGTGCCATAGTCCCTTCCTACTGACCCGAGGGAGGGCACACGCGTGTCGAAGAAGTTCACCAACACCGACCCCTACGACGCCACCATCGACCAGATGTGGGCGATGCTGAGCGACCAGTCGTACTGGCAGGCCAAGTACGAGTCGATGGGCGCGCAGAACATCGCCTTCACGACGTTCGAGGCCGGCGACACCGAGCTCACCGTCTCGACCCAGCGCGACGTTCCCGCAGATCTGCCCGGCTTCGCGAAGAAGGTCATCGGTGAGACCAACCACGTCACGCAGACCGAGAAGTACACACGCGCCGGCGACGCCATCAGCGCCACCGAGGAGATCCTCGTCAAGAACCTGCCCGGGGGCACAACCGGCACCATGAAGATCACCCCGTCCGGTGCCGGATCGTCGTGGGCGGCTGACTTCGACATCAAGGTGAGCATCCCGATGGTGGGCGGCAAGCTCGAGGGCGTGATGAAGGGCGAGACCGCGCAGAACTTCAAGCAAGAGAAGGCCTTCAACGACCAGTGGCTCGCCAACCACTGATCGGGGCACACGTGCGCGACAACCCGCTGCAAGACCTGCTCGCCTCCGTCGAGGCGCAGGAGCGGTCGTGGACGGCTCTGCTGGCCCGGCTCGACGAGCTCGACCTTCGGCCGGCCCCGGACCCAGACTCGGTGAAGACCGCGGTCGGGGGGTACCTCGCCGACACGGCTGCGTTGCTCGACACGATCGGGGCGGCCGTGGAGGGCGGGCGTGTCGACTGGGCCGAGGTGCTCGACGCCGCGCAGGGATACCTGGGCAACCGGGACGACCTGCTCGCCGACGACTCCGGTGTGCTGGGGGTGCTCGACGACGCCTACCTGTGCCGTGCGCTGCTGCGCTACGCGGCCGCGGGTGACGACGACCCGCCCGTCACCGTGCCGGTGTCGCTGGAGGAGGACGTCGTTCGCCGACTGCTGGGTGGTCCGGTCGCCGCGGCCCTGGACGTGAGTGCGCAGCAGACCGTCCGCGAGATCCGCCCGCCCGGCTGACCCGCGCCGGCGACTGAGTCCCACCCGCGCACCGGCTGTGCGGGTCCTCAGCCGACGCCGTTGAGGTCGTCCACCACCGCGGCAACGTCACCGATGTCGTAGAAGTTCACCCCGACGAAGTTGACCAGCCTGTTGCGCTCGTCCTGGCACTGCTCCACGCGTGCGCCGAGCACGTCGGCGACGTTGACCGTCTGCGCCGCCGTCACCAGGTTGCCGAACCCCGACAACCAGTGGTTGACGAGGAACAGCGGGGCGTCGGCCGGTCCGCGGTTGGGCTCGCAGGAGAAGTCGTCGGGTGTCGGAAAGGTGTACGGGGTGTCCTGCGTCAGCTCGAACGCGTTGCGCAGCCACGGGTAGTCGTCACCGCCGGAGCCCTCCTCGGTCATCACGACCAGCCGCTGACCACTGGTGATCATCTGCGCCAACGTGGGCCACTCCCCGTCCACCACGGTGTGCAGGTAGGGCTCGAGCCCGGCGTCGACGACGGCCTGCCCGATCTCGGCGGCAGGCACGTGGTTCTCCACGATCAGGCTCACCACCTCGTCGCGGTTCGTGTCGAGCCACGCCCGCAGCGAGCCCAGGGTGGGCGCCAGCTCGGTCGCGCCGATCTCGCACAGCCCGTGGCACATGTAGAGGGCCTTCGGCCCGGTGGGCTCGCCGACGACGGCCTCCACGACACGCCGGGACGAGTCGATCACCGCAGCCCCGAAGGCCTCCTCGAGCTGGGCGCGGCCCTCGTCCAGGTTCACCGACAGCGACGACACGCCGCCCTCGGCCGGGCGGGCCGCCCAGACGTCGATCATGGCGGCCCGGGCGCCGGATTCGAGCTGGCGGATGAGGCCGTGCGGCTGCTCGGCGAGGAACCACCCCGGCTCGTCGGCGGCCGACATCGCATTGTGCGTGGTCACGTACGACACCTCGTCGTAGCGCCGCTCGCACAACGACGCATGGCCGTTGCACACCTCGCCGGTGCCGACGGTGACCGCCGCCGCGGGGGCCGGGTCGGTGTCGACGCTGCGTACCGCCCAGAACGCGCCTGCGCCCAGCACGACGGCGACCCCGGCGACGAGCAGCCCGAGGGACCACCCCGTGGTCAACGTGTCGGCGTCGGGTTCGGCGTGGCGCGCCTCGGCCTCGGTGGGCCGCGCCGGCTCGCCGCGGCGAGCGCCGACTGCGGCCTGCGTGACCTCGGAGACGCCGTAGACCAGCACCAGCAGCCCCGCGAGCACGGCCCCCCACGTGAGCAGCCGCACCGGTTCGAGAACCAGCCCGAGCCCGACCAGCGCGATGAGCGAGCCCCGCAGAGCGATGCCCTCGGTGGTGCGCGGCCGGGTGCTCACCCGCTGCCATGCCGCGCGGGTGGTCTCGGCCACATCGATGTCGGGGATGACGGCAGCGGCTGCGGCCGCCACCACGGCGCCGGCTACCAGCAGCACCGCCGTCGCCGTCCAGAACCCCTGGCTCCACACCTGCCAGGCACCGTCGGCCAGCGCCCCGGTGAGTGTCGTGGCGTCCAGCGAGGCGGTGACGACGCCCACGGCCAGCGTCAGCACCCCGAGCACCCCCCCGACGACCATGGTGGCGATGCCCACCCGCACGAGGCCGCGCCGCTGGTTCGGCCGTATCCACACCGCCATCGCCAGGGCGCCCAGGGCGAGCAGCGGCAGCGCCCACGCCGCGATGGACAAGTACCGCGACGCACGAACCGTCGAGGCGAGCACGTCCTGCCCGCCGATCTCGGCGAGGGTGACCGACAGGTCGGGTGGGATCTGTGCGGCGACGTCCGGGGCGAACGCCGCGATCGCGGACGTCGCCACCGCGCCGGCGTCGGCCAGGCGCAGCACGATGGCCGCGGAGTCTTCCTCGGTGGCGGCTCGTTGGGCCTGGGCCGCGGCCCGCACGACCACGGGAGAGAGCAGGTCGCTGCCGGCGACCTCGGAGCTCACCTGCTCGATGAGGGGGCGAACGGCCACCAGGTCAGGCGCGCCGGCGACGATCTGGGCGGCGAGCTCACGTCCGAGCGCTTCGCTGACTGCCTCGGTCTTGCGGATCTCGTCGACCCCGGCGGCGAAGGAGTCGGTGTCGAGGAACGTGCGGTAGGCCACGACTGCCAGCACCGCGAGAAGCAGCAGGACGGCACCGACGACGACCAGCACCCGCGACGCGACGTCGCGCCCCTGCGGGGTGCCGACGCGGTCCCAGGCGTTGGGCACGGGCTAGACGAGCTTGGGGAACGTGATGAGAAAGGCGACCCCGACGACGCCCAGGGCGACGGCGAACGACAGCAGCGCCCACTGCGACCGCGCCCGGTCCATGCGCGCCGACATCGCGGTGAAGAACAGAACGGCGGCGAACAGCACGGTCAGCAGCGTGTAGTTGTCGCCGCGCTGGTTGTTGGCCAGAGCATCGGCGAACCTCTCGTCGGCGCGAGCGTCGGCCTCCTGCGCCGCGACCCGTTCGGGCAGCACGTAGGACTCCATGTCGAACGGCGAGGCCGGCGCGTCGGGATTGACCGTGCCGTCCTCGGCCACCGGGTCGGTTGCCAGCCAGTCGCGCTGAGCAGTGGCCAGGGGCTCGGGGAACCGCGCCTCGATGAAGGTCGCAAGCCTCTCGTCCTCGGCCGCGACGTCATTGACCCACTGCGTCCACAGCCCGACCTGAAGGGCCGTCCGCTGGTTGGCCGTGCCGTCCTGACGGGCGGCCTCGATGCGGGACGACGACGCCTCGCTGAAGGCGATCGACATCGCCCCGCCCCACTTGCTCGACTGAAAGCCCGACCACGCCGTGAGCACGGTGGTGATGGACAAGATGACGACGACGAGCAGCTCGCGAAGGCCTGCAGTCGAGGTCTCGTCGGCGGTGGGGGCGTCCGGCACGGCGTGATCCTAGGGTGTGCGACGTCAGGTGGTGCGCATGCTCCGATATCTCGTGACCAGCGCCGCCGTGGACGAGTCGTGGGCGCTCAGGTCGACGTCGCTCTCAGCGGTGAGCTCGGCGGCGATCCGGGTCGCAAGCACCTTGCCCAGCTGCACGCCCCACTGGTCGAACGAGTTGATTCCCCAGACCACGCCCTGGACGAACACCTTGTGCTCGTACAGGGCGATCAGGGCCCCCAGCGTGAAGGGGTCGAGGCGCTCGGCCATGATCGTCGTCGTCGGCCGGTTGCCCTCGAACACCTTGTGCTCGACCAGCTCGGCCGGAACCCCCTCGGCCTCGACCTCGGCGCGGGTCTTGCCGAAGGCGAGGGCCTCGGTCTGGGCGAAGAAGTTCGCCATCAGCAGGTCGTGGTGCACGCCCATGTCGTTGCCCGGGTGGACGAAGCCGATGAAGTCGGCCGGGATGAGCGTCGTCCCCTGGTGGATGAGCTGGTAGTAGGCGTGCTGACCGTTCGTCCCGGGCGTGCCCCACACGATCGGCCCGGTGTCGTAGTCGACGCGCCGGCCGCCGAGGGTGACCGACTTGCCGTTGGACTCCATGTCGAGCTGCTGCAGGTAGTCGGCGAACCGGTCCATGTACTGGCTGTAGGGCAGCACCGCGTGGCTGCACGCACCCATGAAGTTGCGGTACCAGACGCCGAGCAGAGCCATCAGGATCGGGGCGTTGGCCTCGGGCGGAGCCGTGCGGAAGTGCTCGTCGATCGCGGCGAAGCCGTCGAGCAGGCTGCGGAAGCCCGCCGGACCGATCGCGACCATGATCGACAGCCCGATCGCGGAGTCCATGGAGTAGCGCCCGCCGACCCACTCCCAGAAGCCGAACATGTTCGCGGTGTCGATGCCGAAGGCCGCGACCTCGTCCGCGGCCGTCGACACGGCGACGAAGTGCCGGGCGACGGCGTCCTCCCCGAGGGCGTCGGTGAGCCAGCGACGAGCGCTGGCCGCGTTAGTCATGGTCTCCAGCGTCGTGAACGTCTTGCTGGCGATGATGAAGAGCGTCGTCTCGGGGTCGAGTCCGCGCAGCGTCTCGGCCATGTCGTCACCGTCGATGTTGGAGACGAAGCCCACTGAGATGGCCGGGTCGCAGTACGGGGTCAGCGCGAGGACGGCCATGGCCGGCCCGAGGTCGGAGCCGCCGATGCCGACGTTGACCACGGACGTGATGGGCTTGCCCGTGGCGCCCAGCCAGGCCCCGGCGCGGATGGCGTCGGCGAACTCACCCATCGAGTCCAGCACCGCGTGCACGTCGGGGACGACGTCGGCACCGTCCACCTCGATGACGGCGTCGCGCGGCGCCCGCAGTGCGGTGTGCAGCACCGCTCGTCCCTCGGTGACGTTGATGGTCTCACCGGCGAACATGGCGTCGCGGGCCGCGGCGACGTCGACGGCCGCGGCCAACGACTGCAGCAGGGCGAGCGCCTCGTCGTCCACGCGGTGCTTGGAGTAGTCGATGGTGAGGCCAGCAACCTCGAGAGTCATGCGCGTGGCGCGCTCAGGGTCGTCGGCGAACATCTCGCGCAGGTGGACGGGCTCGAGCGCGTCGGCGTAGCGGCGCAGCTCGTCCCACTGCGGACGGCTGGAGACGAGGGGGGTGTCGGGCATGTCCCCTTTCTAGTCGACGTGGCGCGGTCGCGTCTGGCAGCCGGGCACGAACGGGCGCCGCGGTTGGCGCCGACGTACAGTAGACGCATGAAGTCCTCCGTGCGTTGGCTCGTTCCCGGCAGCGTGATGGCCCTGGTCGCTGTGGGTGCGCTCGCCCCGGGCGCGTCGGCCGACCTGCCGGCCAAGACACCGCAAGAGGTGCTCGTGATGGCTGCTGAGGCGGAGGTCGAGGCCTTCTCGGGCACCGTCGTGGCGCGCACCGATCTCGGGATCCCCACCGCCCTGCTCGGTGGCCTCGGCGGCGAGCCCAGCATGGGTGGCGGCGGGCTCAGCGAGGAGGAGCGCACGGTGCGCGTCTGGAAGGACGGCGACGACCTCGCCCGCGCCTCGGTCGCGTCCCTGATGGGGGAGAAGACGCTGATTCGCAACGGCGACGACCTCTGGTACTTCGACTCGTCCACCTCGACGCTGACCACCGGTCAGGTGCCCGAGTACGACGACGCCGACAAGCCGGCCGCGCCGTGGGACGGCGACGTGCCGGACCCGGCCGAGGCCGCGCAGTGGTTGCTCGACGCGGTCGAGCCGACGACAGAGGTGACCGCGGGTGACCCGACGGTGGTCGCCGGCCGCGAGGCCTACGAGGTCGTCCTCACGCCGCAGCAGGACGGCACGCTCATCGGGTCGGCCTCGATGGCCGTGGACGCCCAGACCGGGGCGGTGCTGCGCGTGCAGGTCACCGCGGTCGGGGCGAGCAGCCCGGCGGTCGACGTCGGGTACACCGCCTTCGACCCGACCGCCCCGTCAGCCGACGTGTTCGCCCTCGGCACCCCGCCCGGGGCCACTGTCGAGCAGCTCGAGCCGATGGGCGACAAGCCCAGTGGGGACAAGCCGTCCCGCCAGGGCGACGAGCCGGACGTGAACGTCGTCGGCGAGGGCTGGACCAGCGTCGTCGTGCTCCCCGCCGACCTGACGACCCCGCCGGCGGACGCTGCCGGCGACGACCCGCTGGCCATGCTGCCGCCGGACGTCCTGCAGCCCGTTGACGGCGGCTCGGTGCTGAGCACCGCACTGCTGTCGGTGATGCTCGCCGACGACGGTCGGGTGCTGGTCGGAGCGGTGACGCCTGAGGTGCTCGCGGCCGCGGCCGAGTGAGCCCTCTTGCTGTCGAGACGAAAGGCCTGACCAAGAGCTTCGGGTCGCAGACAGTGGTCGACGCCGTCGACCTGGCCGTCCCCACTGGTGCCGTGTACGGCTTCCTGGGCCCCAACGGCTCGGGCAAGACGACCACGCTGCGCATGCTGCTGGGCCTGGCCGGGGCCGACGGAGGAGAGGCCAGCGTGCTCGGCCACCCGGTGCCGGCCAAGCTGGCCGACGCGCTGCCGCTGGTCGGTGCGCTGGTCGAGGGCCCGGCCTTCTACCCGTACCTGTCCGGCACGCTCAACCTGGCGCGCCTGGACGCCGCCGACCCGAGCACCGAACCCAGAACGCGTGCGCAGCGGGTCGCCGACGCCCTGCACCGCGTCGGCCTCAGCGCCGCCGCCGGCAAGAAGGCCAAGAACTACTCCCTCGGCATGAAGCAGCGCCTCGGTATCGCCAGCGCCCTGCTGCGTCCTCGTGACCTTCTGGTGCTGGACGAGCCGACGAACGGGCTCGACCCGCAGGGCACCCGCGAGGTGCGCGCCCTGGTGCGCTCGCTGGCCGACGACGGCGCCACGGTGCTCGTGTCGTCGCACTTGCTGGCCGAGGTGGAGCAGATCTGCAGCCACGTCGGAGTGATGAGCCGCGGCCGGCTCGTCGCGCAGGGCACGCTGGCCGAGTTCCGCGCCGACGCCGGGGTGACGGTACGCGTGCGCACGCCCGACGCGGCTGCCGCCGCCGCGACGATGACGAGGCTCGGCCTGGCCGAGGTCATGGTGGCCGTGCCCGACACGCACACCGTCACCGCCCAGCTCGACGCGCACGCGCCGGAGGACGTCGTCGCCGCGCTGGTCACTGACCGCGTGCGTGTCCAGGAGTTCGTGCAGGAGTCCCAGAGCCTCGAAGACCGCTTCGTTGCGATCACGGGGGAGGGCTTCGATGTCGCCGGCTGACACGACGACGAACCCAGCGACGGCCCCGGCCCCGCGCGTTCCTCGCGGTCGGCTGCTGCGCTCGGAGGTGCGCCTCGTCTTCCGACGTCGGCGCACCCTGGCCCTGCTCGCGGCCCTGGTGGCCATCCCGATCCTGATCGCCGTCGCGCTGGCCTTGACGTCCGGCCCCCCACAGCCCGGCGAGGGACCACCGTTCCTCGACCAGGTCGCCCAGTCGGGTGCCTTCGTCGCCGCGACGTCCATCGTGGTGGCGATCCCGCTCTTCCTGCCGCTGACCGTGGCCGTGATCGCGGGGGACTCGATCGCCGGTGAGGCCAGTCAGGGCACGTTGCGCTACCTGCTGCTCGCCCCCGCCGGGCGAACGCGACTGCTCGCCGTCAAGACCGCCGTCGTGATGCTGTTCTGCTTGCTCGCGCCGGCATCGATGGCCGTGGTGGGGCTGGTGCTGGGCAACATCCTGTTCGGCGCCGGTGACGCAGCCAGCCTGTCCGGTGGGGCACTCACCACCGCCGACCTCACGGTGCGGATCGGGCTGCTCACTCTCTACACGGCCCTGTCGATGGTGGGCCTGGCCAGCGTCGGCATCTTCGTCTCCACGCTCACCGACGTGCCGGTGGGAGCGATGGCGACCACGATCGTGGTCGCGGTGGCCGCGCAGATCCTGGGTGGGCTGTCGCAGCTGGACTGGTTGCACCCCTTCCTGCTCACCAACACCTGGCTGGAGTTCGCCGATCTGCTGCGCTCGCCGATCGTCTGGGACTCCTTCGTCGCCAACCTCACGCTGCAGGGGGCTTACGCCGCGGTGTTCCTGACGCTCGCGTGGGCCCGCTTCACGACCAAGGACGTGCTGAGCTGAGCGCCGCGACGAAAGACCGGGAGCTCGACCTTGTCGTGCTCGGCGCCACCGGGTTCGTGGGTCGGCTCGTGGCCCTCCACCTGGCTGAGCACGCGCCGTCGCACGTGCGCATCGGCCTCGCCGGACGGTCGGCGCAGCGGCTCGAGGCTGTCCGTGCGACGCTTCCGGGTGCCGCGGACTGGCCGTTGCTGGTGGTGGACACCGCCGACCAAGCCGCCGTAGACGACATGGCACGGCGTGCTCGCATGGTGCTCACCACCGTCGGGCCGTACGTGGAGTACGGGCACCCGGTCGTGGCGGCCTGCGCGCGGCTCGGCACGCACTACGCCGACCTGACCGGTGAGTCGACGTTCATCCTGGAGAGCATCGAGCGCTACCACGCGGCGGCGCAGCGAACCGGCGCCCGCATCGTGCACTCGGCCGGGTACGACTCGATCCCGTCCGACCTCGGGGTCTTCGACCTTGCCGCCCGTGTCGCCGCAGACGGTGCCGGCACGCTCACCGACACCACGCTCGTGCTGCTCGGCGGTAGCGGCGGCTTCGGTGGCGGGTCGGTCGAGTCGCTGCTCGGCGTCATGGCGGCGAGGCGTGACGACCCGACGATGCGCGTCGCCCTCGCCGACCCGTACACGCTGAGTCCCGACCGGGCCGCCGAGCCCGACCTGGGCGCCCAGCCGGACGTGCCGGGCGCCCGTTTCGACGAGGTGGCCGGGCAGTGGGTCATCCCGTTCCTGCCGCTGGGCCCGGGCAACGCCCGCATGGTGCGGCGCAGCAACGCCCTGCTCGACTACCGCTACGGGCGCGAGCTTCGCTACCAGGAGTCGATCGGGCTCGGCTCCGGTCCGCTGCGCGCGGCAGCCGCCCGCGTCGGCGGCCTCGGCATGCAGGCCACCGACTGGGCGCTGACACACAACCCCCTCGGCGCCCCGCTGTCCGGCCTGATCCGCCGGCTCACGCCGCCCGCCGGCGACGGGCCGTCGGAGGAGGCCCGGCTGGCCGGCAGCTTTCGGCTGCAGATCCACACCCGCACCTCCACCGGCGCCCGCTACGTCGAGGAGGTCGCGGCGCAGGGCGACCCCGGCTACACGGCGACGGCGCTGATGATGGCGCAGACCGGGCTGGCCGAGGTGCTGGCGTCCGCGCAGGAGGCGACGAACCGCCCGACCGGCGTCCTCACGCCTGCGGTGGCCTACGGCGACGCGCTGCTCGATCGGCTGCGGGCTGCGGGGATGACCGTCGAGAACCGACGGCTCACCTGAGGGCCGGCCCGCTCAGGCGGCGATGAGCGCGGCGACCCACCCGGTCGCGATGAGCATGCCGGCGAAGAGCTCGATCGCCACCGACAGGCCGACGGCACCGAGTGCCGACTTGGTCGCCGGCCAGGCCACCGACAGGTCCTTGAGCCGCACGAGCTCGGCACCGAGCAGACCGAGGACGAAGCCGACGAAGAAGCCCACGACCGGGATGACGAAGAAGCCCACGATGCCGGCCACGCCGGCGACGGCGAGCGTCCAGCCAGGGACTCCCGCGTCGGACAGGCGGCGTCCGGGCACGAGGTACTTCAGCACCGTGCTGGCCAGCAGGGCGACCGTGGCGAAGGCCACCACCCACCACCGGTAGTCGTTGTCGCCGAGCAGCGCCCAGACGAGCACGGATCCCCAGACGATGAGGATGCCCGGCACAATGACGATGACCGTCCCGACGAGGCCGACGATGATCCCGAGGCCCGTCAGGACGGTCAGCGCGGTCACAGCGTCCTAGCCTGCCGCACTTCTCACGCGTCGGCGTTGGGGGAAGTCCACGACACGAATCTGTGTCGCGATCGTCCCCCGACGCCCAGCGTCAGCGTCGCGGGTCAGCGGGTGGAGGAGTCCTCGGTGAGGCGGTCGGTCTCGTCGACCCACTCCACGGCCATCGAGCGCAGCACCTCGGCGTGCTTGCGGGCGTGGTGGGCGCAGAAGAGCAGCTCGCCACCGGTCTCGAGACGGACCATGACATAGGCCTGGGATCCGCAACGGTCGCAGCGGTCGAGCGCCGTGATGCGCGGGGCAACTGCGGTCGTCATGTCGGCCTCCTGAGTCTGGTTCGTCGTCTCGTCCTCGTTCGCTACGTACAACATAAGACCACGTCGGGGTTGTTCCGTGTCATCTGAACCGATGAGGTTCGCTCCTGGCGAAGTATTCGCCGACACCCGGGCTCGGGCGTGTCGCGAATGTCGGTCGTGTCGGCACCGGGACGTAGCCTGCTCGTGTGACCAAGGCCCTCGGCGAGCAGAGCTACACCGCACGTCACCTGTCGGTTCTCGAGGGACTGGAGGCGGTGCGCAAGCGTCCCGGCATGTACATCGGGTCGACCGACTCTCGCGGCCTGATGCACTGCGTCTGGGAGATCATCGACAACTCCGTGGACGAGGCCCTGGGCGGGCACTGCTCGCGCATCGACGTCACGTTGCACGCCGACGGCTCCGTCGAGGCGCGCGACGACGGTCGCGGTATCCCGGTCGACATCGAGCCGCGGACGGGCCTGTCCGGGGTCGAGCTCGTCTTCACCCGGTTGCACGCCGGTGGCAAGTTCGGCGGCGGGTCGTACGCCGCCTCGGGTGGTCTGCACGGCGTCGGAGCCAGCGTGGTGAACGCGCTGTCGTCGCGCCTCGACGTCGAGGTCGACCGGGGTGGCAAGACGTACGCGATGTCGTTCCGGCGCGGTGAGCCGGGCACGTTCGACGACCCGGCGAACGGGCCGAGCCCGGACGCACCGTTCGCGCCTTTCGTCGACGCCTCCGAGCTCGCGGTGGTCGGCAAGGTCAAGAAGGGGGTGACCGGCACTCGGGTGCGCTTCTGGGCCGACCGACAGGTGTTCCTCAAGGACGCGAAGGTCACGTTCGACGAGCTGGCGACCCGCGCCCGGCAGACGTCCTACCTGGTTCCTGGGCTGGCGGTGCACATCCGTGACGAGCGCGGCGACACCCCGGTCGAGCAGGTCTTCCAGCACGAGGGCGGCATCGGCGAGTACGTGGAGTTCTTGGCCGACGACCCGTCGATCACCCCGGTGCTGCGCCTCACCGGCTCGGGGACGTTCACCGAGACGGTGCCGGTGATGGACGACAAGGGCCACATGTCGCCGACCGAGGTCGAGCGGGAGTGTCTCGTCGACGTGGCGCTGCGGTGGGGCACCGGCTACGAGACCGAGGTGCGCTCGTTCGTCAACATCATCGCGACGCCGAAGGGCGGCACCCATCTGGCTGGGTTCGAGCAGGGGATGCTCAAGTGCCTGCGAGACCAGGTGAAGGTCAATGCCCGCCGGCTCAAGGCCGGCGACGCCAAGATCGAGAAGGACGACGTGCTCGAAGGCATGTCGGCGGTCGTGTCGGTGCGTCTGGCCGAGCCGCAGTTCGAGGGTCAGACCAAAGAGGTGCTGGGGACGTCCGCGGTGCGCGGCATCGTCGCCAGGGTGGTCGACACCGAGCTCAAGGCGTGGCTGACCAGCACCAAGCGTGTCGACAAGGCCCCGGCGCAGGCCGCGATGGAGAAGGTCGTCTCGGCGGCCAAGACCCGCGTGGCGGCGCGGCTGCACAAGGAGACGGTGCGGCGCAAGAACGCGCTGGAGACCTCGGCGCTGCCGGCCAAGCTGGTCGACTGCCGCTCCGACGAGGTCGACCGCACCGAGCTGTTCATCGTCGAGGGCGACTCCGCACTCGGGACGGCCAAGCTGGCCCGCAACTCCGAGTTCCAGGCGCTGCTGCCGATCCGCGGCAAGATCCTCAACGTCCAGAAGGCATCGGTGTCGGACATGCTCTCCAACGCCGAGTGCGCGGCCATCATCCAGGTGGTGGGCGCCGGGTCGGGACGCACCTTCGACCTCGACCTGGCCCGCTACTCCAAGATCGTGATCATGACCGACGCCGACGTGGACGGCTCGCACATCCGCACGCTGCTGATCACGCTGTTCTTCCGCTACCTGCGTCCGCTGGTCGACCAGGGTCGGCTCTACGCCGCCGTCCCCCCGCTGCACCGCGTCGAGCTCACCAGCCCGGGCAAGGGGCAGGACAAGTACGTCTACACCTACACCGACGCCGAGCTGAACCGGCTGCTGCGCGACCTGGAGAAGAAGAACAAGCGCTGGAAGGAACCGATCCAGCGCTACAAGGGCCTGGGTGAGATGGACGCCGACCAGCTCGCCGAGACCACCATGGACCCTCGCCACCGCCTGCTGCGCCGCATCACCCTGCCCGACGCTGCCGTCGCCGAAGAGGTCTTCGAGCTGCTCATGGGCTCCGAGGTGGCGCCCCGGCGCGACTTCATCGTCGACGGCGCCGCCCGGCTCGACCACGCCAACATCGACGTGTAGGACCGCAACTGGCCGCAACCGGCCGCAACTGGCGATCGCCTCGCGCCTGATGCGAGCCCGCTGGCTAGTGAAGGGTCGCCGGGCCGACGGCGTCGACGAGGCCGGCAACGGCCACCCCGCTCCCGTCGCGCTTGCCGGTTGCCGGGGGCAGGTCGACGGGGACGCCGGTCGCGGCCGTCGCCCGGGCGGGCCCGCTGCCGGCCCAGGCCAGACGCAGCACGTCCTCGCCGCGCAAGAAGCGGTGGCAACGCACCCCGCCGGTCGCGCGTCCCTTGGCCGGGTACTCGCTGAGCGGCGTGACCTTCGCGGCGACCTGCTCGGTGCCGGGCAACGCGTTGGACGAGCCGGCGCCGGTGACCACGACGGCGTCGGTATCGAGGCGCACGGCGCCGAAGAACACGACGTCGGCGCCTGCCGCCAGCTTGATGCCGGCCATCCCACCGGCTGCTCTGCCCTGCGGGCGTACCGCCGTGGCGGCGAAGTGCAGAAGCTGGGCGTCAGAGGTGATGAACACCAGGTCGAGGCCGTCGTCGCGGAGCTCGACCGCGCCGACGACGCGGTCACCGGGGTCGAGCCGGACGACCTCCCAGGCGTCCCGGTTGCCCGGGTGGTCAGGCACCACACGCTTGACGACGCCCGTCGCCGTGCCCAGCGCGAGCCCGGGGGAGTCCGGGTCGAGCGTGCTCAGGCACAGAACACGTTCTCCGGCCTCCAGCGGCAGGTACTCGCTCACCGGCGCCCCTCCGGACAGCGAGGGCCCGGACGCGGTCGGCGGCAGGCCCGGCAGGTCGACGACGCCGAGCCGCAGCATGCGTCCACCGCTGGTCACTGCCCCGATCTCGCCGCGCGACGAGGCCGGCACGGCCGACACGACCACGTCGTGCGTGCTGCGTGCCTCGCCGGGCACCGGTGTCTCGGCCGACGTGGTGCGGGCCAGCAGGCCCGTGGACGACAGCAGCACCCAGCAGGGACCGTCCTCCTCCTCCAGCGCGGCCGTCGTGGGCGTCGGTGAGGCGGCCGACTCCAGCAGCACCGTGCGCCGCGGCGTGGAGTGCGCGCGAGCCACGTCGGCGAGCTCGTCGGACACGAGCTGGCGCAGCGCCGCCTCGTCGTCCAGGATCTCGGTGAGCCGGGCGATCTCGGCCCGCAGGTCGTCGGCCTCCGACTCCAGCGACAGACGGTCGAACTTGGTGAGCCGGCGCAGCGGTGTGTCGAGGATGTACTGGGCCTGCGTCTCGGACAGGTCGAAGATCGACATGAGTCGCGCCTTGGCGGCGGCGGCGTCGTCGGACGACCGGATCACCGCGATCACCTCGTCGATGTCGAGCAGCGCCACGAGCAGCCCGTCCACCAGGTGCAGCCGGTCGAGGCGGCGTTGGCGGCGGAACAGCGAGCGGCGGCGCACCACGTCGAATCGGTGCGCGAGGTACACCTCGAGCAGCTCCTTGAGCCCGAGGGTGCGGGGCTGGCCGTCCACGAGCGCCACGTTGTTGATGCCGAACGTGGTCTCCAGCGAGGTCAGCCGGTAGAGGTGCGCCAGCACCGCCTCGGGCACGAAGCCGCTCTTGATCTCGATCACGAGGCGAAGGCCGGACGAGCGGTCGGTGTAGTCCTCGACGTCGAGGATGCCCTGCAGCTTCTTCGCCCGCACGAGCTGGGCGATCTTCTCCCGCACCTGTTCCGGTCCGACCGTGTAGGGCAGCTCGGTGACCACCAGGGCCTTCTTGCGCGCGGTCACGTTCTCGACCCGCACGGACGCGCGGGTGCGGAACGTTCCCCGCCCCGTGGCGTAGGCATCGCGGATGCCGTCGAGCCCGACGATCTTTCCGCCGGTGGGCAGGTCGGGTCCGGGCACGAACCGCATGAGCTGGTCGAGGGTGGCGTCGGGGTGGTCGATCAGGTGCCGCGCTGCGGCCACGACCTCGCCGAGGTTGTGCGGGGCCATGTTGGTGGCCATGCCCACGGCGATCCCAGACGCCCCGTTGACCAGCAGGTTCGGGTACGCGGCGGGCAGGACGCCGGGCTGGGTCTCGCGTCCGTCGTAGTTCGGGACCATGTCGACGACGTCCTCGTCGATCGACGTGGTGAGCAGCATGGCGGGCTCGGCGAGCCGCGCCTCGGTGTTGTGGTGGACGAAGCCACCGGCCAAGAACGAGTGGTCGTCGGAGTCGACACGCAGCGAGTAGACCGGCTGCGCCGGGCCTGGAGTGATCCGGGCGACCGGGACGAGGCGCCAGCCCGCCGCGCTGGTGGGCGGCACGGGCACCGCGGACTCCTCGACGACGGCCGCGACCTCGTCGGCCAAGGACGTCTGCAGGCCGATGCGCTCGACGAAGGCGGCGAGCTCACGCCGCCCACGCACGACCAGGCGCCGTCCGGCTCGCCGCGGTGCGTGGACGTGGGCGTGGATGCCGAACTCGGTCAGCAGCTCTTGGACGTCACGCAGCAGCACCGGGCTGGCCAAGGTGAGGCCCAGTCGCGGTCCGCCCGCGGTCGGCGTCTGCAGGGTCGCGGCGCTGTCGAACAGCGCGGACAGGAACGAGCGCTTGAGGCCAGGACCGGCCCGCCAGACGATCTCGGGGACCCGCCGTCGCTCGTCAGGCACGCTCAGCACGTCGGCGAGCACCGTGTCGTCGAGCCGGTCGAGGTGGGCGACCTCGACCTCGCTGATCTCTCGTTCCAGCCGGCGCGTGGTGCGGTGCCCGGTGCGTCGGTGCGCCCCGACGTGCTCGTCGAACGCGCCGAGCACGCGCGCGAAGTAGTCGGCGTCGTCGGTGGAGTACCCGGCGGTGTCGCGGCCGGCCCAGCCGCCCATCACCCAGGCCCCCACCAGCAGCCCGACCTGCGCCTCCCGCGCCGTCGGCAGCGCCGTCGTCCACGCGTGCTGGGCGAGCACGAGGTGCTCGCCGACGACCAGCTCGTCCAGCCGGCGCCAACCCGAGCCGGTGAGCACGGGGTGGTTCGCGGTGCCTTCCACCAGGTGACCGCTGGTGGTCTCGACCTGGAGCACCGGGTGGGTGCCGGAGTGGAACGCTCGTGACGCGTGCACGGGCTTGCCGTCGCGGTCGAGCACGTCGATGTCGATGTCGAGGTCGCTGCTTGGCTCGCTGGGGGCGAGCGCGGCGATCGGCAGCGTGGTGCCGTCGGCCAGGCGCACCCGCGTGGTGCCGGGGACGCAGTAGCGGTAGGCGGCCGGCCCGTCGTCCTGGGATCCGAAGTTGCCGTGCCCGTCCACCAGCGGAACCCGCATCGACCATGACTGCGCCATGCGCACCATGGCCTCGTAGATCGCGGAGTCACCGTGCGGGTGCAGCCGCCCCATCACCTCGCCGACCACGCGCGCGCACTTGACGTGGCCGCGGTCGGGCCGCAGCCCCATCTCGGCCATCGTGTAGAGGATGCGGCGCTGAACCGGCTTCAACCCGTCGCGGGCGTCGGGGATGGCCCGGGCGTAGATGACGGAGTAGGCGTACTCGAGGAACGAGTCGCGCATCTCGTCGCCGACGTCGACGTCGCTGATGCGTTCGACGAACGGTTCGTCGGGGACGGTCGACTTCGAGCGGCGGGCCACGCGGCCATTGTCGCTGAGACCTCCGCCGCATCGATGCCGGGACTCACCGGCTGCTCCACCGACGCCCGCGCCGTCTAGCGTGTCCACGGTGCCGGGCGAGCTGATGAGCGACGAGACAGGCGGGCCGACACGCCACGCGTCGGGCCTGGTGAGCCACGTCGGGCGCGTCTGCGCCGACGTCATCGCGCCCGCAGCGCTGACCGTGGACGCCGACGTCGTGCCGCGCAGCCACCTCGACGCCCTGGCGCCGACTGGCATCTTCGGCGCGGCCGCCGCGGGCGGAGCGACGCCGGGAGAGCTTCGGGCGGCGCACGAGCATCTCGCGGCCGCCTGCCTGTCGACGTGGTTCGTGGTCGCCCAGCACCAGACACCGCTGCAGCTCGCCCGGGCTGCCGCCCCCGACCTGAGCGCCACGGTCGTGCCGCTGCTGGAGAGCGGGACGTCGATCGCTGGCATCGCCTTCTCCCACCTGCGGCGATGGCCTCACCGTCAAGTAGAGGTTGAGAGATACGGGAAGGGCTGGCGCTTCACCGGGACCGCGCCGTGGTACACGGGCTGGGGGATCAACGACGTGGCCGTGGTCGCCGGTGCCAGCTCGGACGGTCAGGTCGTGTTCGCCCTGGCCCCGGCCGAGGCGCAGCCCGCCATGCGCCCGGGTGATCCGGCACGGACGCTGGCGATGAGCGCCGCGCGCACGGTGCCCCTGCACCTGGACGGCTTGGTCGTACCGGACGAGGGCGTGCTCGCCGTCACGCCTGTCGAGCAGTGGGCGGCGGCCGACCGCACCAAGACCGCCAACGTGTCCCCGTCCGTGCTCGGCGTGACGGACGCGGCCGTGGACCGTCTGCTGCACGGGCCCGACGAGCAGGGTCGGTTGGCCGGCGTCCGGATCGCCGAGCGGGCCGCTTCGGTTCGTAGCGAGGCCTACGCCCTGATCGACCACGTCGATGGGTACGAGCAGCTCGACCGGCGCCTGGAGCTGCGCGCCGAGGCGTTGCGGCTGTGCGTCGACGCGACCACGGCACTCGTCGTGTCGCGTGGCGGACGGGCGATGCTCACCAGCGACGATGCCCAGATGCTGGCCCGGTGGGCGCTCTTCTTGACCGTCCAGGCGCAGACACCGGCACTACGCCACGCGCTGCTCGCCAGCTTCGGACGCTGACCGAGACCTTGTCAGAGCAGAGCGCGCCACTCGTCGAGGAAGACGATGCCGATCAGAGCGGCCAGCACGACGAACCACAGGCCCACGAGCCACCAGCGCAACGCCAGCAGGTCACCGACGACTGTGCTGCGCGCCACCCGGTCACCGAGCGCGCCACGCGGCAGCCCGTACGCGGACACGACCGCGAAGAGCGGGGTCGTGGCCACCCACACCACCATGCAGTAGGGGCAGAGCGCCTCGATCGAGAACAGGCTCTCCACGATCAGCCAGTGCATGAACGCCACGGCGCCCAGGCCACCGAGCCAGAGCCCGGTCCAGTACCAGCGCGCCATGCGCGCCCCGGCGATCATCGCGGCCCCGGTGGCGATGATCACGGGGAAGCCCGCGACGCCGAGCAGCGGGTTGGGGAACCCGAACACCTCACCCTGGGGGCTGAGCATCGCTGAGGTGCAGGTGAGGATGGGGTTGATGCTGCAGCTCGGCACGTAGTCGGGGTCGGTCGCGACCGCGATGCGCTCGATCATCAGCGCGGCGGACGCCACCAGGCCCACGGCTCCGAGCACGACCATCAGCCAGGCGGTGCGTACCGCCGACACCAGGGCAGACGCCGGCGTCGCCCCGCCCTCGCCGTCGGAGTCCACCGCCTCGGCGTCCGGGGCAGTGGTCGTGGCCATGAGACAAGAGTAAGTCGTCCCAGTCGGTCTGCCTGAACAGTGATCGGGGGATACGTTTCCTCCCATGACTGCCTCCACGACGTCGCCCGCGTCGGCAGACGTGACGAGGCACGGCGGGCCCTACCCGGCGCACTGGGAAGCCGACATCGTCCTCGCCGACGGCGCGACCGCCCACATCAGACCGATCACCCCCGACGACGCCGAGATGCTCGTCGCCTTCTACGCCCGCGTCAGCGAGGAGTCGAAGTACTACCGCTTCTTCGCCCCCCGCCCCATGCTCAGCGAGCGCGACGTGCGCAACTACACCACGGTCGACAACGACGACCGGGTCGCCCTCATCATCACCGTGGGCGAGAAGATGATCGGCGTCGGACGCTACGACCGCATCGGTGCGGGGGCGCCCGCCGCCGAGGTTGCCTTCTTGGTCGAGGACGCCCACCACGGGCGCGGGCTGGGCAGCGTGCTGCTCGAGCACATGGCCCAGGCTGCGCGTGAGCGCGGCGTGCGCAAGTTCGTCGCCGACGTGCTGCCCGCGAACCGCAAGATGGTCAAGGTGTTCACCGACGCCGGCTACTCCGTCGAGCCGACGTTCGAGGACGGCGTGCTGCACGTCGAGTTCGACATCGACCCCACGGATGAGTCCCTGGCGGTGCAGGCGGCACGCGAGCAGCGGGCTGACGCCCGTTCGATCGCCCGGCTGATCACCCCCTCGTCGGTCGCGGTCGTCGGCGCGAGCCGCCAGCGAGACAAGATCGGTCAGGCGCTCGTGCGCAACCTGGTCTCCGGGGGCTTCACCGGCCCGGTCTACGCCGTGAACCCCGAGGCGCCGGCGATCGCCGGCGTGCCCGCGTTCCCGAGCCTCGCCGACGTCCCGTCCGACGTCGACGTCTGCATCGTCGCCGTGCCGGCCGAGGCCGTCCCCGACGTGGTGCGTGACGCGGCCACCAAGAACGTTCACGGGCTTGTCGTGGTGTCGGCCGGCTTCGCCGACGCCGGGCCCGAGGGGCGCCTGCGCCAGCACGCGCTCACAGAGCAGGCCCGGTCGAACGGCATGCGCGTCCTCGGCCCGAACTGCCTGGGCATGGTCAACACCGACCCCGACTTCTCGCTCAACGCCTCGGTCTCCCAGGTGATGCCCGGTCACGGGCGCATCGGCTTCTTCAGCCAGTCCGGCGCGTTCGGCCAGTCGATCCTCGCCCAGTGCGTCGACCGCGGCCTGGGCCTCTCGACGTTCGTCTCGGCAGGCAACCGAGCCGACGTCTCCGGCAACGACCTGCTGCAGTACTGGACCGAAGACCCCGCCACCGACGTGGTGCTGCTCTACCTGGAGTCGATCGGTAACCCGCGCAAGTTCGGACGCATCACCCGGCGGCTGTCGCGCACCAAGCCGGTCGTGGCCGTCAAGACCGGCATGTCGACCCAGGGCGTGCCCCTGGGTCGGGACAGCTCGACGTCGCTCGTGCCGCCGGGAGCCGTGGACGCCCTGTTCAGCCAGTCGGGTGTGGTGCGGGTCGACACGCTCAACGAGATGTTCGACGTGGCCTCACTCATGGCCTACCAGCCGCTGCCGCGCGGGCGTCGGGTCGCAGTCGTCGGCAACAGCGACGCGCTGGGGCTGCTCACTCGCGACGCCGCCACCAGCGCGGGGCTCGAGGTGGTCGGCCGGCCGATCGACCTGGGAACCGAGGCCGGCGCGGACGAGTTCGACCCTGCCCTGCGCGCCCTGGCCGCCGACGACGACGTCGACGCCATCGTCGTGGTGTACGCGCCGCGGCTGGAGTCGCGCGCACCCGAGGTGGCCGCGGTGCTCGCCAGCGTCGCCGCCGGCACCGACAAGCCGGTCGTCACCACCTTTCTGGGCAGCCGGGGCGTCCCGGCGGCCCTGCGCGTCGTCGACGACCTGGGTGTGCTGCAGCCCGGCTCGGTGCCCTCGTTCGCCTCCGCCGAAGAGGCGGTGCGGGCGCTGGCGAAGGTCGTCGAGTACGCCCAGTGGTGCGAGCGTCCGGTCGGCGTCGTCCCCGAGCTCGACGACGTCGACGAGGCCGTCGCGCGCGAGGTCGCCGCCGCGGTGCTGGCCGAGGCGCCCGAGGGGCGCGCCCTGGGCACCGACGAGCTCACCGACCTGCTGGCCGCCTACGGCATCGAGCTGTACCCGATGGTGTCGGCGCCCACCGTCGAGGAGGCAGTTGCCGCGGGGGAGCGCCTGGGCTGGAACGTGGCCCTCAAGGCCCGCGCCTCGCACCTGAAGAACCGGGCCGACCTCGCCGACGTCTGGCGCAACATCGACAGCGAGGCCGAGATGCGCGACGCCTGGGAGACCATGACGGGCAGCTTCGCCGGGGCCGCGGAGGCGGAGTACGTCGTGCAGCCCATGGCCGCGTCCGGGGTGCCGGTGGCGATGCGTGCGGTGGAGGACCCGTCGTACGGTCCGGTGCTGTCGTTCGGTGTCGGCGGGGTCGCGACCGAGGTGATCGGGGACCGTTCGTACCGCATCCCCCCGCTCACCGACGTCGACGCGGTCGAGATGGTGCGCGAGGTGAAGGCCGCGCCGCTGCTGCTCGGCTTCGACGGCTCCGAGCCGGCTGACCTCGGCGCGATCGAGGACTTGCTGCACCGTTTGTCCCGACTCACCGACGACGTGCCCGAGCTGGTCGAGATCGAGCTCAACCCGGTGCTGGTGCGCACCGAGGGCATGGCCGTGGTCAACGCCTCGGCCCGGGTCGCGCCGGCCCGCTCGCGCGCCGACTGGTACACCCGCCGCCTCTCTTGAGCCCGAGGCGGTCGTGTCGGGCGGTCATGGAAGGATGCGGCGCGTGGTGGGAGTGAGCTCGACGGTCGCAGCGCTGCGCAAGGCTGTGCGCAAGACGGGGTACTACCCCGACCTGGTGCTGGACTGCCTCGACACCGCGCTGGCCGGTGAGGCGCTGCGCGCGCACCTGGTTCACCACGAGGCGCACTTCGACGGCGACGAGCTGCGCCGCCACGTCACCGTCCTGCTCCTCACGCCGTCGCGGCTGGTGATCGGGCACACCGACGAGTACCCACCGGACGAGGGGCATCCGAGCCCCTACGCCCTGTCGAGCACCGAGGCCGTCGCGCTGTCGCGCATCTCCAGCGTCGTGGTCACCCGCACCATCGGCATGCCCACCGCCTACAAGGCAGGCGACCCGTCGCACGAGGTGCTGCTGTCGATCGGCTGGGGCGCCGTCTCGCGGGTCGAGATGGAGCTGGCCACCTGCGGCGACCCGCAGTGCGACGCCGACCACGGCTACTCCGGCACGATCACCGCCGACGACTTCGCACTGCGCATGAGCCAGGCCGGGGACGGCCCGGCGGGGCCAGACCAGGCGCTGGCCTTCGCCTCGGCACTGTCGGCGGCCACCGGCGTCGCTGCCCGGTGAGCGACGCCCTCGTCACCCCCGCCTACGGGGAGGGGTCGCTGGCCGAGCTGCTGCCCTCAGCGCTCGGCGCCCTCGGGGTGGACGGCCTGTCCGACGTCGTCGGCCTGCCGTCCGCCCACGGCTACTGCGTGCTGCTGGTGGACGGCCTCGGCTGGCTCCAGCTGCGCGAGCACCCGGCTGCGGCGCCCTTCCTCTCCTCGCTGCCCGGGCGCTCGATCACCACCCCCGTCCCGTCCACGACCGCGGCCAGCATCACCACGCTCGGCACCGGCCTGCCGCCGGGGCGACACGGGCTCGTGGGCTACCTGTCCCGCATCCCGGGCACGCTGTCGCTGCTCAACGCGCTGGAGTGGGACGCCGGCATCGATCCGGGGAGCTACCAGCCCTACCCCGACATGTTCGCCCGTGCGCAGGCCGACGGCGTGTTCACCCGGGTGGTGAGCAAGCGGCGCTTCGCCGGGTCGGGGCTGACCCGCGCGGCCCTGTCGGGAGCGCCCTTTCGCGGCGCCGACACGATCGGGGAGCGGGTCGACGCGGTCGAGCGGGCGTTCGACGAGGCGGGCGACACCCCGGCACTGGTGTACGCCTACGAGAGCGACCTCGACAGCACCGGGCACCGGCACGGGCCACTCTCGGGCGCCTGGCGCCACCAGCTCACCGCGGTCGACTCGTTCGCCCAACAGCTGGCCGACGTGCTGCCGCCCGACGTCGCGCTCGTCGTCACCGGCGACCACGGCATGGTGGACGTGACCGCCGACGACCACATCGACGTCGACGCGACCCCCGGCCTCGCCGAGCAGGTCGTCCTGATCGGCGGCGAGCCTCGCTTTCGCCACGTCTACACCACACCGGGTGCGGCCGACGAGGTCGCCGGCCGCTGGGCGTCGGCGCTGGGCTCGCGGGCGCTCGTGCGTACGCAGCAGCAGGCGGTTGCCGCCGGGTGGTTCGGGGCTGTCGACGACCGTGTTCGCGACCGTATCGGCGACGTCGTGGTCGCGGCCCTGGGCAGCCACGTCCTGCTGGTGCCGAGCGTGTGGCCGCGTGAGGCGCGCATGCGTGGGCACCACGGGTCGATCACCGACCGGGAGATGCTCGTGCCCTGCCTCGTCGCCACATGAGCGAGCTGGTCTTCTTCACCGGGACCATGGACTGTGGCAAGTCCACGCTGGCCCTGCAGATGGACTACAACCACCGGCGTCGTGGCCTTCGGGGGCTGCTGCTGACCCGCAACGACCGGGCCGGCGCGGGCCGCCTCTCCAGCCGGCTCGGACTCGAGGTGGATGCTGTCGAGGTCGAGGGGCGCAGCGACCTGTGGCGAATGGTCGTCGACCGGCTCTCCGCCGGGCAGCGTCTGGACTACGTGATCGCCGACGAGGCGCAGTTCTTCTCCGCCGAGCAGGTCGACGACCTGGCGCGCATCGTGGACGAGATGTCGATGGACGTGTACGCCTTCGGCATCCTCACCGACTTCCGCACCGTGCTCTTCCCGGGGTCAGCGCGGCTGGTCGAGCTCGCTGACGCGATCCGCCCGCTGCAGGTCGAGGCGCTCTGCTGGTGCGGTGCACGAGCCACCCACAACGCTCGCACGGTGGACGGCGAGATGGTCGTGCAGGGCGAGCAGGTGGTCGTCGGCGACGTCGGGGCCACCGGTGACGTCGCCTACGAGGTGCTGTGCCGCCGCCACCACCGGGGGCGGCTGACCGCCCGCTCGGCCCGAGCGGCGGCGCTGTCGCCGGAGGTGCTGCCGTTCAGCGACGAGGCGGCAAGCGGGCGCGACGCCTCGCCTCAGGAGCGACGACCGAACATGATCTCGTCCCACGACGGCACCGGCGGGCGCTGACGGCGGCTGCCTGCGTCCGGGGGGCCAACCGGGGCAGCGACGGGAGCTGCCGACTCCTCGACGTTGTCGGCGATCTCGCTGAGCCACAACCGGCCCTCGTCAGGCTCGCTGGTGCGAGCGCGGGCGCGACGGGCGGGGTGTCGGGAGCTCGGCGACCGTGGTGGGGCAGCGGGCTCGACGGTGGGGATCGGGCCGGTCGGGGTGTCGTCCTCGGCCAGCGTCTCGTGCTCACCGGCCGGTGAGTCGTCCTCGTCGGGCGTGGCGCGCGAGTCGGGCACGACGGCGAGGCGCACCGGTTCGGGCTCGGCGGGCTCCAGGCCGGCCAGCCCGCGAGCGTCGTCGTCCAGCGGGGTCGCCGACCCGGCGGAGGAGTCCAGCGCCCACAGGGCCGTGTGCTCCTGGTGGTCGTCCAGCCAGCGGCAGGCGAGCAGCCAGCGGCCGTCCTCGCGCTTCCAGGCGTCCCAGCGCAGCGTCTGCGTCGCTCCGCGTCGGTCGAGGGCGGTCGTCGTGACCTGCTCGACCGTGCCCAGCTCGAGCATGCCGTCGCTGCGAAGCAGGGCGCGCCGGCCGCGGATGGCGACGTGGGCGCGCTCGTCGAGCACGGGGGCGGCGAAGCGCAGCACCCGATCGACGCTCACCCCGGCGTGCGCGGCGATCTCGTCGACCGAGGCGCCGGCCCGCACCCGCTGCTGGATGTCGCGGGGGCTCAGCTGAGAGGTCATCGTGATCTCGAGCTGCCCGGCGTTCGGGTGCTCACCGCGCAGGGCGGCCAGCAGACGGTCGTCCACCGCGAGGGAGTACCGGGCGCCATCGGGGTCGGCGAGGACGATCGACGAGCCACCCTCGGCCACGCTCACGACATGCAGGTCTCGCATCGTTGGGCTCCCTCGTGCTCCGCGTCGCCGAGCGGCGTCGCGCTGTCGTCATGGTCCCCTCTGGCCTGACGACGGCCAAGCCGCCACGCAGCGTGTCCATGACTTGTTCGCACCGACCGTGCCGGTGCCGAGCCGGGCGGCGCGTGTGAGGATGGACGCTGTCCGATCCCGCGGTGAGAGAGGAATGGTCGTGACTGCCACCCCCGTGGACACCACCCGCGACGCCGGCGCAGGTCAGAGCTCCGACCCGGCTCCCTACGACGCCCTGCTGCTGGTGTCGTTCGGTGGTCCGGAGGCGCCCGAGGAGGTGATGCCCTTCCTCGAGCGGGTGACGCGGGGTCGCGGCGTGCCGCCGGAACGGCTGGCCGAGGTGGCCGAGCACTACCTGCACTTCGGCGGTCGCAGCCCGATCAACGACCAGAACCGGGCGTTGCTCGCCGCGATCGCCGCCGACCTGGACGCTCGCGGCCTCGACGTGCCGCTGTACTGGGGCAACCGCAACTCCGAGCCGTACCTCGCCGACACGCTGACCCAGATGCGCGACGACGGCGTCACCCGTGCCGCCGCGTTCGTGACCAGCGCCTACTCGTCCTACTCGGGGTGTCGGCAGTACCGGGAGAACCTTGCCGAGGCCGTGGGAGAGGTCGAGCGCGCCCCCGCGCTGGACAAGCTGCGCCACTACTTCGACCATCCGGGGTTCGTGGCCGCGAACGCCGACGCGTTGGCGCAGGCCTGGGGCCAGGTCCCGGTCGCGAAGCGGGAGGGTGCGCGTGTGGCCTTCGTCACCCACTCGATCCCGGACGCGATGGAAGACACCGCCGGTGCGGACGGGGGCGCGTACACCGCGCAGCACCGTGGTGCGGCGGCCGCGATCGTCGCCGAGGTCGCTGCCGGCGGGGTCGAGGTGGGGGAGTGGGACCTGGTGTTCTGCAGCCGCAGCGGCTCCCCGGCCGTGCCGTGGCTGGAGCCGGACGTGAACGACTACCTCACCGAGCAGGCCGCGGCCGGCGTCCCGGCGGTCGTGCTCGCGCCCATCGGGTTCGTCTCCGACCACATGGAGGTCGTGTTCGACCTCGACACCGAAGCCCGCGAGACCGCCGACGAGCTGGGCCTGACGATGGTGCGCGCCTCGACCGCGGGTGTGCACCCGGCCTTCGTCGCCATGGTCGTCGACCTGCTGCTCGAGCGGGCCGGGGCCGAGCGGGGCGAGGCGGTCACGCGCCCGGCTGCGTCACCACTGGGCCCGTCGCACGACGTCTGCCCAGCCGGGTGCTGCCGCAACCTGCGGGTGCAGAAGCCGGCGCTGTGCGGACGTGACTGAGCCCGCAGGCGGCGCCCCCACCGAGGCCGGTGACCTGCGGGCGCTGCTGGCCCTGGCCGAGGCCATCGCGCTGGCGGCCGGCGACACGGCCGCGCACTACCGCGCGGCACGCGGTGTCTCGGTGATGGCGACGAAGTCGAGCCCGACCGACGTGGTGACCGCGGCCGACACAGCAGTCGAGGCGCAGATCAGGGCCGCCGTCGCCCAGGCTCGGCCGGACGACGCGGTGATCGGTGAGGAGGGCGACGACGCCGGCGGCACCTCCGGGCTGCGGTGGGTCGTCGACCCCATCGACGGCACCGTGAACTACCTGTACGGGCACGCCCGCTACGCCGTGTCGATCGGGGTCGAGGACACCGACGGCGGACTGGTCGCCGTCGTGCACGCGCCCGCGACCGGCGAGACGTGGACGGCGGCGCGCGGGCTCGGTGCCTGGCTGGACGGCTCGCCGATCACCACGTCCGACTGCGACGCGCTCGGGGACGCCCTGGTGGCCACCGGGTTCGGCTACCGGGCCGACCGGCGAGCACGGCAGGCGGCGGTGCTGGCCGACGTGCTGCCAAGGGTGCGCGACATCCGCCGGGCGGGTGCGGCGTCCCTCGACCTGTGCGACGTGGCCTGCGGGCGACTCGACGGCTACTACGAGCAGGGGCTGCAGCCGTGGGATCTGGCGGCCGGCCGGCTGATCGTCACCGAGGCCGGCGGCGTGGTGACCGGGCTCCGTGGTCGGGCACCGTCCGACGCCGTGGTCGTGGCGGCCGGCGCCCGGCTGCACCCGGCCCTGGCTGAGCTTCTGACCAGCCTGGACGCCGACCGTCCATCGTGAGCGCGGCCAATATCGCCACCTGTGGTGTCTTTCGAGCCGAGGTAGGGCACAATCGCGCCGCGCCGCGACGGGCATAACCGGGCAGTGCCCGACGTTGCCAAGGTTCTCGCCCACGCGGAACCGACGAACCACGCACTGACTACGAGGGACTGACGCCACATGGCAACCGACTACGACGCGCCACGCAAGGTCGACGACGACCTCGAGGCCGACTCGATCGAGGAGCTCAAGGCTTCTCGCCGAGGGGACACGAAGTCTGGGATCGTCGACGTGGACGAGACCGAGCTCGCGGAGAGCCTTGAGCTTCCGGGCGCGGACCTGTCGGGCGAAGAGCTCGCCGTGCAGGTGCTGCCCAAGCAGCAGGACGAGTTCACCTGCTCGGACTGCTTCTTGGTGCACCACCGCAGCCAGCTGGCCGAGCAGCGCAACGGCAAGCCGATCTGCCGCGACTGCGCCAGCTGAGGCGCCCGTCGCCGGCACCGCGGACCCAGTCAGCCCCGGGCGTCGTCGCGGGCCAGCGTGAGCGCCGCCGCCACCGCTTGCGGGTCGCGCGTCGAGACGAGCCAGTAGGGAACCGGGTCGCCGGGGTCGTCCACCCACACCCGCACAGCCGTGCGGACGTAGCCTTTGAGCGCGAAGTACCCGTGCGGGTCGGCGTCGCGCGTGCGGGCCAGCCTGGTCGCCTCGACGTCCAGGGCCTCCACCCGGCCCACTGCCCACGAGGGCAGGTGCGCCGCGCCGGCGCGCAGTCCCGTCGCATCGACCCGCACCGACGCCATCGCCTGCCCGGAGAGCCACGCGGCGAGGCCGATCGAGAGCAGCACGGCTGCGACGAGTGCGGCCCACCCACCCAGTGCCACGTCGTAGGCCAGGAAGAGGCTCAGCACGCCCATCCCGGCCAGCACCCACCACAGCACGGGCACGCGCAGACGTTCGGCGTAGGTCACCGGCCCAGCCTGCCATCTGCCCCGAGCCGGTCATACTGGAGGCGTGCTGCACCGCCACCCCGCCCTCAGCCTGCTGACCGGGGGCTACCTCGTCTTCGTGGCCTGGGTGACGCTCACCCCGGCGGCGCTGTCCGCCGAGCAGATCTCGATCATCTACCGGGTTCTCGACGCCCTGCACCGGCGCGGCTACCTGCTGTCGATCGACGACAACGAGCTGGAGTTCTTGGCCAACGTCGCCCTGTTCGTGCCGGTCGGTGTCTTTCTGCTGCTGCTGTTCGGGACGCGTCTGTGGTGGGTCGCCCTGGCGGCGTCGTTCGCGATGACCATGGCCATCGAGGCCGCGCAACGCGGCATCCCCGGCCGGGTGAGCGACGAGCGCGACCTGGTCGCCAACGGCCTCGGGGCCGTCATAGGCGTCCTCGTCGGCCTCGTCCTCACCCTGCCCGCCACGATGCGCCGCCGCTCGCGCCGCCGGGCCGCCTCCCGCCAGGCGCAGCTGGCTACCAGGTGAGCCCGACGCGGTGCCTCACCCGCCCGGGCCGGCTGGGTGGGTCGGCTGGGTAAGGTCGTGGCGTGACGCAGGCGAAACCATTTCTGGCCGCCAGCATGGCCCTTCCGCCCGACTGTGCCCCTCCGCAGCGACCGGACGACGCACCGCCGCCGGGCACGGTTCTCTCCAGCCACTACCCGTCGTGCATGGGCTGCGGCAGCGAGCACCCGACCGGGCTACGCATGCACGTGGTGGCCGGTGCCGGGCTGACCGTGGACGGACGCTTCACCGTGGGGGAGCACCACCAGGGCGCGCCCGGCCTGGCCCACGGAGGGCTCGTGGCGCTGGCCATGGACGAGGTGCTCGGCGGACTGGGCTGGCTGCTGCGCACACCGATGGTGACCGGACGCCTGCAGGTGGAGTACCTGCGACCGGTGCCGGTGGGCACGACCCTCGCCCTGCACGCCGAGGTCGACGGGGTCGACGGGCGTCGCATCTTCAGCCACGCCACCGCCCGCGTCGGCGAGCCGGAGGGCGTGCTGCTGGCCCGGGCGTTCGCGGTGTTCGTGGCCGTCGACATCGAGCACTTCCGCCGGCACGGGCGCCGCGAGGTGGTCGACGCCGCTGTCGAGGCATCCGCGTACGACCCCGGGGCCACCCCGTGGGCGGTCAACCCGTGAGCCACGAGCCCTGGGTACCGGTCGACGTGCTCCTCTCGCGCGTCGACCCGGACGTCCCGCTGCCGCGCTATGCCCACCCCGGCGACGCCGGCGCCGACCTGGTCACGACTGTGGACGTCGAGCTGGCGCCCGGTGCCCGGGCCGTCGTCGGCACCGGGATCGCGATCGCCCTGCCCCTGGGGTACGCGGCCTTCGTGCACCCTCGCTCCGGGCTGGCGGCACGGTTCGGGGTGAGCATCGTGAACACACCTGGCACCATTGACGCCGGGTACCGCGGGGAGATCCGGGTCGCGCTGGTCAACCACGACCCCGTCGCGCCGGTGTCGTTGCAGCGCGGCGACCGGATCGCTCAGCTGGTCATCCAGCGGGTGGAGACGGCCCGGTTCGTGGTGGTGGACACTCTTCCTGGGTCGGCTCGCGCTGACGGAGGCTACGGCTCCACCGGCACCGGACCCGGAGCAGACCGCACGCGCACCACGCCACCAGGGAGGCAGCACGATGTTCCGCCGCCGGGCTAAGCAGTCCGAGACGCCCGCACAGCCCACCGCTGACGCCGAGCGGCACGACGCGGGTGCCGCCGAGTCCGCCGACGGGGGCGCCGACGGGGCGGGTGACGAGGTGGGCACCGATCAGGTTGCCGACCAGGGCGAGGGCGACGGGAAGGACGCCGCGGGCGCAGACAGCGACCAGAAGCCGGCGCGGCCGAACGGCCCGTGGGACGTGTCCGAGCTGGACGGCAGCCGGCCCAGCCACACCGCGCCGCGCCTCGACCTCGGTGGCCTGCGTATCCGCCCGGCCGGTGGCATGCAGGTGCAGATGCAGGTCGACCAGACCTCCGGCAAGGCGACGAGCGTGCTGCTGGTGGCCGAGAACGCCGCACTGCAGCTCATGGCCACCGCCGCCGGCAAGTCCACGCCGCTGTGGCCGACGACGCGCCGGGCTGTGCAGGCCGACGCCGACCGCAAGCGTGGCACCACGCAGGAGGGCAAGGGCCCGTGGGGCCCGGTGCTGCGCCTGTCGATCCCGGCCACCACGTCCGACGGCAAGACCGGCGTGCAGCCCTCGGTGGTGCTCGGCATCGACGGGCCGCGCTGGATGCTGCGGGCCACGATGCTCGGGCGGGCGGCGGTCGACCAGGAGCAGATGAACAAGATGATGGCGATCGTCCAAGACACCGTCGTCGTGCGGGGCGACGAGCCGATGGCCCCCGGCGAGCTGATCGAGCTGACCCCGCCGCCCCGGCCGGAGTCGGCCACCGACGTCCCACCACCGGAGTCGGCCACCGACGCGCCCCCGTCGGAAGCCGAGGACGAGTGAGTCAGCCGGAGGTCCTCGACGAGCCGACGCTGATGCAGGTGCTCGGCGGGCGCCGCGGCCTGCTCGACTCCGCCCTGCCGGCGCTCACCTTCGTCATCACCTACCTCGCCACCGGCCAGAACATGCCGGTGGCGCTGACGTCCGCCCTCGTCGTCGGTGGCGTGGTGGCAGCGCTGCGGCTCGCCCGCAAGGACTCCCTGCGCCACGTGCTCGCCGGCTTCGCCGGTGTGGCGCTGTCGGTCGCCGTCGTCAACGCCACCGGACGTCCGGTGGACTACTTCTTGCCCAGCCTGCTGGCCAACGTCGGGGCGGCAGTGGCCTGGGCGGTGTCGATCTGGGTGCGCCGGCCGCTGCTGGGCGTCGTCGTCGGCACCATCACCCGGTCCAAGACATGGCGCACCGACCCGCGGCTGCTCGGGGCCTACCAGCGGGCCAGCTGGATCTGGACCGCCTCGTTCGTGCTGCGGGTGATCGTCATGACCCCGCTGTGGCTGTCCGACCAGCTTCTCGCGCTCGGCGTGATGAAGGTGGTGATGGGCTGGCCGATGGTGCTCGTGGTCATCTGGCTGTCGTGGCAGGTGCTCGAACCGGCCTACGCCGCTCGCCGGGCCTCGCCTCAGTCGACGTCGGTGACGTAGCCTCTGCGTGTGAGCGCGTCCACACCGAGCCCGGTCTCGCGTGCGAGAGCAGCGTCGGGACTGCGCGGTCTGTGGAACAAGATGACCGCCCCGGTCGAGGAGCAGGACGCCGCCGGGCTGCTCGACACCACGGCCGAGATGGGCGCGGTGCCGGCGTCGCAGTGCTGCGACCGTCAGCGGGTCACCGTCCACGGTTCCGTTCGGTCGGTACGCATGCTCCCCCGAGCGGGCTCCCCGTCCCTGGAGGCCGAGCTGTTCGACGGCAGCGGGACGGTGCTGCTGGTCTGGCTGGGCCGTCGGCGCATCCACGGCATCGAGTGCGGGCGCACGCTGAGCGCCAGCGGGCTCGTCTCGATCAACGGCGACCGTCGGGTGATGTACAACCCGCGCTACGAGCTCGACCCGCCGCCCACCGCGTGAGGGGTCGCCCGCGGTGAGCCAGCGCCCGGGGCTCGGCGACGTCACCGGCGAGAAGTTCCCCACCTCGAACCTGATCAGCCGCGAGATGCTGATCGACTCCGGCCTGCCGACGGTCGTGTTCGTGACGATCTACGCCCTCAACGGCCAGGTGCTTCAGCCGGCGTTGTTCGCCGCTCTCGGCGCGGGGGCCCTGCTGGCCGTCCTGCGTCTCGTGCGGCGCGACAGCATCCAGAACGTCGTCGGCGGCTTCGTCGCCGTGGGAGTCGCGGCCTGGTTCGCCAACCGCACCGGCCAGGCCGAGGACTTCTTCGCCCCCGGCCTGCTCATCAACGTGGCCTACGGGCTGGCCTACCTCGTCTCCATCGTGGTGCGCTGGCCGCTGCTGGGCGTGCTCGTCGCTCTCGCCACCGGCGAGGGGATGGGCTGGCGGGCGACGCCGCACCTGCTGCGTGCGTACACGGTGGCCTCGTGGTTCTGGGTAGCGATGTTCGGCCTGCGCCTCGCCGTCCAGCTGCCGCTCTACCTCACCGAGTCGGTCGTGGCGCTCGGCGTGGCCCGCGTCGTGATGGGCTGGCCGCTGTTCCTGCTGTGCCTGTGGCTGTCGTGGCTGGTGATCAAGGGCGCGCGGGACCGGCAGGCCGCCATCGAGGCAGCCCAGGCCGACGACAACGACGAGCAGTCGACGTCCGCCGACTCGGGCAGCCCGGACGAGCCGGAGACGCGCTGAGGCGCAGGCCACCTGCGGTGGCCGGTCAGGACCGGTGGCGGTCCGTCACGACCTGCTGTGCGGCGCCAGCAGGCTCTCCAGCGCCGGCTCGCGCTCGGGTGCGGCGACCAGCAGCAGCTCGTCGTGCGCCTCCAAGGGCAGGTCGGGGCGCGGGGTGTGCACGTGACCGTCGCGGATGACGGCCACCAGGGTCGTGTCCACCGGCCACGGCGCGTCGCCGACGCGGGTGCCGAGCATGGGGGAGTTGTCGGGCAGGGTCATCTCGACGAGGTTGGCCTCGCCCTGGCGGAAGGTGAACAGGCGCACCAGGTCGCCGACGCTCACCGCCTCTTCCACCAGGGCGCTCATGATGCGCGGCGTCGACACTGCGACGTCCACGCCCCAGGTGTCGGTGAAGAGCCACTCGTTCTTCGGGTGGTTGACGCGGGCGACCACCCGCGGCACGCCGAACTCGGTCTTGGCCAGCAGCGACACCACCAAGTTGACCTTGTCGTCGCCGGTCGCGGCGATCATGACGTCGCAGCGGTCCAGCGCCGCCTCCTCCAGGGAGGACAGCTCGCAGGCGTCCTGAAGCAGCCACTCCGCCTTCGGTGCCGAGTCCGACTTGATGGCCTTCGAGTCCTTGTCGATCAGCAGCACCTCGTGACCGTTGCCCAACAGCTCGTTGGCGATCGACCGGCCCACGTTGCCGGCCCCTGCGATGGCGACGCGCATCAGTCCTCCGGAGGGTTGCCGAGGGTGTCGACCACGTCAGCCGCTGTCTCGACGGGCAGCACCATGTGCACGAGGTCGCCGTCCTGCACGACGGTCTCCGACGCCGGGACGACCCCCGACCCCAGCCTGGTCAGCAGCGCCACCCGACCACCGGAGGCCCGCTCGAGCTGGCGGACGGTGCGGCCCCGCCACCCCGGGTCGAGCTCGACCTCGGCCAGGCGCACCTCGCCGGACGGGTCGGTCCAGTGGGTGGCCGAGCCCTGGGGGACCAGGCGTCGGATGAGCTGGTCGGCCGTCCAGCCGACGGTGGCGACGGTCGGGATGCCGAGTCGCTCGAACACCTCGGCACGGCCCTGGTCGTAGATGCGGGCGGCGACGTTGTCGACGCCGAACTCCTCACGGGCCACGCGCGTGGCGATGATGTTGGAGTTGTCGCCGCTGCTGACCGCGGCGAAGGCGTCGGCCTGCTCGATGCCCGCGCGGCGCAGCACGTCCGGGTCGAAGCCCACACCGGTGACGGTGCGGCCCTCGAAGGTGGGGCCGAGACGGCGGAACGAGTTGGGGTCCTGGTCGATCACCGAGACCTGGTGGCCCATGTCTTCCAAGGCGTTGGCCAGGGTCGACCCGACCCGGCCACACCCCAGGATCACGACGTTCACGTCCCCATCCTCTCCGTCAGCCCGGACGCTACACAACCATGATCTCCTCGCCGCCGGGGCCGGCTTGGCGGTGCCTGCCCGCGTCGGGGGCCGATGATCCCTAGCATCAGGGGTGTGGCCAGGCTGAGCGAGCTCTCCAAGCGTGTCGTGCTCGGGCGCAAGCTCCGATCCACGCAGGAGGCGAGGCGCACGCTGCCCAAGCGGGTGGCGGTGCCGGTGTTCGGCTCCGACGGCCTGTCGTCGCTGGCCTACAGCCCCGACGAGATCCTGCTGACGCTCGCGGCGGCGGGGATCGCCGCGTACGCCTACTCGGTGCCGGTCGCGATCGCCGTCGCGCTGGTGCTGCTGGTCGTCTCGGCCTCGTACCGCCAGACGGCCGAGGAGTACCCGTCCGGGGGCGGGGACTACGAGGTGGCATCGGCCAATCTCGGGCCCCGGTCGGCCCTGCTGGTCGGAAGCGCGATGCTCGTCGACTA
This sequence comes from uncultured Actinomycetota bacterium, assembly GCA_963714455.1. GTDB lineage: Bacteria > Actinomycetota > Actinomycetes > Jiangellales > Jiangellaceae > CAVQGZ01. The sequence continues at coordinate 23,100 of CAVQON010000015.1, read as the reverse complement.
CGTCCTCGTGCTCGCCGTGTCGTTGGCGTCGGCGTCGCACTACCTGGCGTCGGCGTGGCCGTGGCTCGTCGGCCGCGAGACGCAGGCGGCGCTGGTCGGGCTCGCGCTGCTGATGCTGGTCAACCTGCGCGGGATCCGCCGGTGGCGGGCGATCACTGCGGTGCCGACCTACCTGTTCGTGCTGGCCATCGGCCTCGTCCTGGCGTGGGGATGGGGCCGCACGCTGGCCGGTGACCCGCCCGTGGCCGAGAGCGCCGAGCTCGAGATCCTGCCCGCCGGCGAGTCCGGGATGGCGGTGACCGGGTTGGCGCTCGGCATCCTCGTCGTGCGCGCGTTCGCCGTGGGGTCGGTGAGCCTCACCGGCGTGCAGACGGTGGCGTCAGCGGCCGGCTACTTCCGCCGCCCGCGGGGACGCAACACCGGCTCGACGATCCTGCTTCTCGCCGTGGTCGGCGCGGTGCTGCTGGTGGGCGTGGTCGGGCTGGCGCGGGTGGCCGACGTCCGTTTCGTGGAGAACCCGCAGACCCAGGCACTGCTCGACGGGCAGCCGGTGCCCGACGACTACAGCCAGGCGCCTGCCCTGGGACAGCTCGCCCGGGCCGTGTTCGACGACGTGTCGTTCGCGTTCGTGGTGACCGAGATCGCCGCCGTGCTCATCCTGGTGATGGCTGCCCACGTCGCGTTCACGAGCTTTCCGGTGCTCGGCTCGCTGCTGGCCCGTGACGGCTACCTGCCCCGGTCGCTGCACACCCGCAGCGACCGGCTGGCGTTCTCCAACGGCATCCTCACGCTCGGGGCGGTCGCGGCGGTGCTGCTGGTGGTGGTTGACGCCTCGGTGACCGCTCTCGTGCAGATGTACATCGTCGGGGTCTTCGTGGCGTTCACGGTCAGCCAGGCCGGCATGGTGCGGCACTGGGGGCGCCGTCTACGCCCCGAGCGCAGACCCCAGGAGCGCACGGCCATCCGCCGGCGCCGGGCTCTGACGGTCGTCGGGCTGGTGCTCAGCGCGGTCGTCCTCGTCGTCGTGCTCGCCTCGAAGCTGGCCCTGGGGGCGTGGGTGGCGGTCGCGCTGATGGGTGTCGCCTACCTGAGCATGAGCGGGGTGCGTCGGCACTACGACACCGTGGCCGCCGAGGTGGCCATCGACGGCGCGAGCGCCCGCACGACCCTGCCGTCCCGGGTGCACGCGATCGTGCTGGTGGCGCACGTCAACCGCACCTCGATGCGGGCCGTTGCCTACGCGCGGGCGGCCAACCCGAACGTGCTCGAAGGGGTCACCGTCGACGTCGACCCCTCAGCGACCCGGGGGCTCATGGACGACTGGGACCGCTACGACATCCCCGTCCCGCTGCGTGTGCTCGACTCGCCCTACCGAGAGATCACCCGGCCGGTGCTGGAGTACGTGCGCGGCATCCAGCGGGCCAGCCCGCGTGACGTGGTCGCGGTGTACGTGCCGGAGTACGTGGTGCACCACTGGTGGGAGCGGCTGCTGCACAACACCAGCACCGCCAAGCTCGTCGACCAGCTCTCGACGATGCGCGGTGTGATGATCACCAGTGTCCCGTGGCAGACCGCCGAGGAGGACGGCACCGGCTTTCGCGACGAGCCGGTCGTGCGCCGGGCTCCGCCGAGGCGGTCGTGACCCTGGCGGGCGCCGACGACGTCGGATCGGTGGTGGAGCTGGCGGTCGGGCCGGTGGCCCACGGCGGGCACTGCGTCGCGCGCCACGACGGGCGCGTCGTGTTCGTGCGCCATGCGCTGCCCGGTGAGCGGGTGCTCGCCCGGCTGACCGAGGCCGCGGAGGGCGCCCGGTTCTGGCGCGCGGACGCCGTCGAGGTGCTGGAGGCGTCGCCGGACCGGGTGTCGAGCCGCTGTGCGGCAGCAGGGCCCGGCGGCTGCGGCGGCTGCGACTTCCAGCACGTCGACCTGGCCGCGCAGCGACGACTCAAGGCAGAGGTGGTGGCCGAGCAGATGCGTCGGTTGGCCGGGCTGGACGTCGCCGCTGCCGACGTGGGCGTCGAGGCGGTGCCCGGCGACGACGACGGCCTGCGGTGGCGCACGCGCGTGCGCCTCACGGTGGACGAGGCCGGCCGAGCCGGGTTGCGGGCGCACCGCTCGCACGTCGTGGTGCCGCTGGACGACTGTCCGATCGCCGAGGCGTCCTTGCACCTGCCCGACGTGCTCGCCCAGACCTGGCAGCCCGGCATCGACGTGCTGGTGACGGGTGGGGACGAGGCGCCGCCGACGGTGCAGAGCCTGCCTCCGGTGCCCGCGACCGGTTCAGGTCGCGGGCGAGGCGCTCGTCGACGCCCGGCCCGCGAGGAGCCGGCGCAGACCCTGTCGGGGCCGCCGCGGCGACGCGAGAGCGCGGCCGGGCGCACGTGGCGCGTCACCGGGGCGGGTTTCTGGCAGGTGCATCCCGGTGCGGCGCAGGCCCTGGCCGAGGCCGTCCAGTCGTCCCTGGCACCCGTGGCGGGGGAGTCGCTGCTCGACCTCTACAGCGGTGTCGGGCTCTTCGCCGGCGCGCTGGCCGGCGCGCTCGGGCCGGCCGGCTCGGCGGTGGCCGTCGAGTCCGACCCGGTGGCCGTCCGCGACGCCCGGCGCAACCTGCACGACCTGCCGACGGTGCGGCTGGTGAACGACCGGGTCGACCGCTACCTGGCCCGCCCCGAGTCGCCCCGGCGGGTCGACCTCGTGGTGCTGGACCCGCCTCGCTCGGGTGCCGGGGCCGCGGTCTGTGCCGCGATCGCAGCCCGGACGCCTCGCGCGGTGGCCTACGTCGCCTGCGACCCGGCGGCGCTGGCCCGCGACGTCGCCACGTTCGCCGGGCTCGGCTACTCCCTCGCCGGGCTGCGGGCGTTCGACCTCTTCCCGATGACCCACCACGTCGAGTGCGTGGCCACCCTGCAGCCGGTGGGCACGCACGGCAGGATGGTTGCCGAGCAGGGCGTAGAGGCGTAAGGTTCAAATATCTTGACGTCAAGATAAATCTGTTGGACGAGGACGAGGAGACAGCGTGGACAGCTTCGGATCGCACGGGACTCTGCAGGTGGGCGACAAGGCGTACACGATCGCCCGACTGGCTGCCGCGGGGGACACCTCGACGCTGCCGTTCAGCCTCAAGGTGCTGCTGGAGAACCTGCTGCGCACCGAGGACGGCGCCAACATCACTGCCGACGACATCCGCGCCGTCGTCGACTGGGACGCCGAGGCAGACCCGTCGATCGAGATCCAGTTCACGCCGGCCCGGGTCATTCTCCAGGACTTCACCGGCGTCCCCGCCGTCGTCGACCTGGCCACCATGCGCGAGGCCGTGGCCGCCCTCGGTGGCGACCCGGCGTCGATCAACCCGCTGGCCCCGGCCGAGCTCGTCATCGACCACTCGGTGATCGCCGACCTGTTCGGCGCGCCGGACGCCTTCGAGCGCAACGTCGAGCTCGAGTACGAGCGCAACATCGAGCGCTACCAGTTCTTGCGGTGGGGCCAGAGCGCCTTCGACGAGTTCAAGGTCGTGCCGCCCGGCACCGGCATCGTCCACCAGGTCAACCTGGAGCACCTGGCCCGCGTGACCATGGTGCGCGACCGCGACGGCGACACCTGGGCCTACCCCGACACCTGCGTCGGCACCGACTCGCACACCACGATGGTCAACGGCATCGGCGTCGTCGGCTGGGGTGTCGGCGGCATCGAGGCCGAGGCTGCCATGCTGGGCCAGCCGGTGAGCATGCTCATCCCGCGCGTGGTCGGCTTCAAGCTGTCGGGCTCGCTGCCCGACGGCGCGACCGCGACCGACCTGGTGCTCACCATCACCGAGATGCTGCGTCGCCACGGAGTCGTCGGCAAGTTCGTGGAGTTCTACGGCCCGGGCGTCGGCGCCGTCCCGCTGGCCAACCGGGCCACCATCGGCAACATGAGCCCGGAGTACGGCTCGACCATCGCCGTCTTCCCGATCGACGACGAGACCACCCGCTACCTGCGCCTCACCGGCCGCTCGGACGAGCAGGTCGCCCTCGTCGAGGCGTACGCCCGCGAGCAGGGGCTCTGGCACGACCCGACGAACGAGCCCCGGTACTCGGAGTACCTCGAGCTCGACCTGTCGACCGTGGTGCCCTCCATCGCCGGACCGAAGCGTCCGCAAGACCGTATCGAGCTCACCAGCGCCGCCGTGGCCTTCGCCAACGCGCTGCACGACTACGTCGACCACGAAGCCTCGACGCCGGAGTCGGCGCTTGACGAGGGGCTGGCCGAGTCGTTCCCGGCGAGCGACCCGGTCGCGGTGGACTCCTCCGAGCCCGCGCCGGCGCTGCCGCACCACTCGGCCGTCGTCGCCCCGCACAACCGGCCGTCCAAGCCCACGCCCGTCACGCTTGAGGACGGCACCGAGATGGTGCTGGACCACGGCGCGGTCGTGATCGCCGCCATCACCTCGTGCACCAACACGTCCAACCCGTCGGTGATGCTCGGGGCGGCGCTGCTGGCGAAGAAGGCCGTCGAGCGGGGGCTCGAGCGACGTCCGTGGGTCAAGACGACCCTGGCGCCGGGGTCGAAGGTGGTCATGGACTACTACGACCGTGCCGGGCTCACCCCCTACCTGGAGAAGCTGGGCTTCCACCTCGTCGGCTACGGCTGCACGACGTGCATCGGCAACTCCGGGCCTCTTCTGCCGGAGATCTCTGCCGCCGTCAACGATGCTGACCTGGCCGTGACGTCCGTGCTGAGCGGCAACCGCAACTTCGAGGGCCGCATCAACCCCGACGTCAAGATGAACTACCTGGCCAGCCCGCCCCTGGTGGTGGCCTACGCCTTGGCCGGCTCGATGGCGCTCGACATCACCACCGAGCCGCTCGGGATGGGCTCGGACGGCGAGCCGGTGTACCTGGCCGACATCTGGCCGACGCAGGCAGAGATCCAAGAGGTGATCGGCACCTCGATCGCGAGTGAGATGTTCACCCGTGGCTACGAGGCCGTCTTCGCCGGTGACGAGCGCTGGCAGAACCTGCCAACGCCGACCGGGCAGACGTTCGAGTGGGCGCCGGACTCCACCTACGTCCGCAAGGCCCCGTACTTCGACGGCATGGGGCACGAGCCCGAGCCGGTGACCGATATCGCCGACGCGCGCGTGCTGGCGAAGCTGGGCGACTCGGTGACCACCGACCACATCTCGCCCGCCGGCGCGATCAAGGCCGACAGCCCCGCCGGGAAGTATCTGAGCGAGCACGGCGTGTCGCGGATCGACTTCAACTCCTACGGGTCGAGGCGTGGCAACCACGAGGTGATGATTCGCGGGACGTTCGCCAACATCCGGCTGCGCAACCAGATCGCGCCCGGCACCGAGGGCGGCTTCACCCGGGACTTCAGCGTCGACGGTGCGGCGGCGGATGCGCCGGTGACCACCATCTACGACGCGTCCGTCGCCTACGCCGAGGCCGGGACGCCGCTCGTGGTGCTCGCGGGTAAGGAGTACGGCTCGGGCTCGTCGCGCGACTGGGCCGCCAAGGGCACGGCCCTGCTGGGCGTGCGGGCCGTGATCGCGGAGTCGTACGAGCGCATCCACCGCTCGAACCTGATCGGCATGGGCGTGCTGCCGCTGCAGTTCCCGGCGGGGGAGGACGCCGACTCGCTCGGGCTGACCGGCGAGGAGACCTTCGCCATCAGCGGCGTCACCGCGCTGAACGAGGGGACGACGCCGGCGACCGTCCGCGTGGTGGCCACCGGCGAGGACGGCTCGACGACCGAGTTCGACGCGCCGCTGCGCATCGACACCCCCGGCGAGGCCGACTACTACCGCAACGGCGGGATCATGCAGTACGTCCTGCGCCAGCTGCTGGCGACCCCCGCCTGACCCGCGCTCGCCCCGCCCGCCCGCGCCCGCCCCTTCCAAACGATCACGTGACGGCGGAAGTTTGGGGGTTTCCAAGGCAGATCTGCCGTGGAAACCCCCAAACCTCCTTGGAAGGTTCGCCGTGAGGCCCCCTGACTGGACGCCGCCGGCGTGGCCGGACGGGCTCCCGCCCCCGGACGCGCCCGGCTGGCAGCCGGCCGTCACCGGATGGCTGCTCGACCAGTGCCCGCCGGAGTACCGCCTGCACGACGTGCTGCGCCGCCACCCGCTCGTGCTGGCTCGCTTCGCGCGGTGGCACGTCGCGGCGGGCATCGACGGCCACCAGCGCGCGCTCGGGCTCGTTCGCCACGACCTGGCCGGTCACGTCGAGCCCGAGGCGGTCGATGCGGCCGTCGCCACTCTCGAGCGTGAGCTCCAGCGCCTGCGGGCGCTGCTACCCCAGGTCAGGGCCGTCGAGGGCGCCATCGGCGGGACACGACCCCGACCGAAGCTCTGACCCCAGTCTGCGCAGGGAGGGTCGAGCCACGAACCGTCAGCGGCGACCTACGCCGCGAGGGCCATGACGGAGTTGGCGATGACCTGCCCGAGCCAGTCGTGGACGGCACCCGCAGTCGGTGGGTCCGATGCGATCGGCCCGCCGTCGTGCACCGCGACATGGCGCTCGGGCTGCTCCAGCAGATCGCGGCAACGACTCGGCGAAACACGCTCGAGCGTCTGCGCCCCGGGGGCATGGCCGCACGAGAGCGCCGAGCATCCGTCCGACGTCCCGCTGACTCGTCTGGCGCGGCAGCCCTTGTCGGGACGACCCTCGCTGGCTTCGACGTGCCGGCGGCCTGACGCGCACAGGGCGGCGTCAGCCTCTCGGACCTACACTGGCGGCATGCCTGTGCTCGACCGCGTCTCCAGCCCTCGCGACCTGCGCAGGCTCAGCGACGACGACCTCGAGCAGCTCGCAGCCGAGATCCGCACTGCGCTCGTGGCAGCCGTGTCCCGCACGGGCGGGCACCTCGGACCCAACCTCGGCGTCGTCGAGCTCACCTTGGCTCTGCACCGGGTCTTCGACTCCCCGCACGACCCGATCGTCTTCGACACCGGCCACCAGTCCTATGTGCACAAGATGGTCACCGGACGCCGCGCGGCGTTCGACACCCTTCGCCAAGAGGGCGGGCTGTCGGGCTACCCGAGCCGCACCGAGAGCGAGCACGACTGGGTCGAGAACTCCCACGCCTCGACCGCGCTGTCGTATGCCGAGGGCATGGCCAAGGCCTACCAGCTCAAGGGCGACGAGCATCGGCGCGTGGTGGCCGTCATCGGCGACGGGGCGTTGACGGGCGGCATGGCCTGGGAAGCCCTGAACAACATCGCCGGCCAGCCGGACCTGCCGCTGGTCGTCGTTGTCAACGACAACGGACGCTCCTACTCCCCGACGGTGGGGGGGCTGGCTCAGTACCTCGACTCGCTGCGCACGTACCCCGGGTACGAGCGGGCGCTCGACATGGCCAAGTCGGTGCTCACCCACACGCCGGTGGTGGGACCAACCGCCTACACCGCGCTGCACGGCGTCAAGCAGGGCATCAAGGACATGCTGGCGCCGCAAGGCATGTTCGAAGACCTCGGCCTGAAGTACGTCGGCCCGATCGACGGCCACGACCGGCCGGCCGTCGAGCACGCGCTCAAGGCTGCCCGCGGCTATCCCGGACCCGTCATCGTGCACGTGCTCACCGAGAAGGGACGCGGCTACGACCGTGCCGAGCAGGACGAGGCCGACCTGATGCATGGCCCCGGCCCGTTCGACCCGCTCACGGGCAAGCCGACCGCGCCCCCTGCCACCACCTGGACCAGCGTCTTCAGCGACGAGCTCGTCAGCATCGGGCACCGCCGCAGCGACGTGGTCGCCCTCACCGCAGCCATGCTGCAGCCCACCGGGCTCAAGGCGTTCGCCGACCGCTACCCGTCGCGCTGCTTCGATGTGGGCATCGCCGAGCAGCACGCGATGACGTCCGCGGCCGGCATGGCGATGGCCGGCCTGCACCCGGTCGTCGCGGTGTACGCCACCTTCGTCAACCGCGCCTTCGACCAGGTGCTCATGGACATCGCGCTGCACCGGCTGCCGGTCACCATCGTGCTGGACCGGGCCGGCGTCACCGGCGACGACGGCGCGTCGCACAACGGCATGTGGGACCTGTCGCTGCTCCAGCTCGTCCCCGGCATTGCCTTGGCCGCCCCGCGCGACGGACAACGCCTGCGCGACCTGCTCGGCGAGGCCGTCGACGTGAGCGACGGACCGACCGTCGTCCGCTTCCCCAAGGGAGCGGTCACACCCGACATCGATGCCGTGCAGCGCATCGGACGCACCGACGTTCTCGTCCGCGAGGGCGCTGAGGACGTGCTGGTGGTCGCTGTCGGTTCGATGGCCGCTGTCGGCGTCGACGTCGCCGCTCGGCTGGCCGACCACGGGATCGGCGTGACGGTCGTCGACCCGCGCTGGGTGCTGCCGGTGGACGAGGCGATCGTCGACCTCGCGCGTCGTCACCGCTTCGTGCTGACGGTCGAAGACAACGGACGCGTCGGGGGAGTGGGGACGCGGATCGCCCAGGTGCTGCGCGACGCGGACGTCCGCACGCCGCTGCGCGACGCGGGCATCCCCCAGCAGTTCCTCGCCCACGCCAAGCGCGCCAAGATCCTCACCGAGATCGGCCTGACCGGCCAGAGCCTGGCGCGTCTCGCTGTGGAAGAGATCGCCCGCCTCGAGGCGGAGTCGCCCACGAACGTCCCTGCCTCCGACGCAGCTTCATCGCGCTCGGAGGACTGAGCCCGACAAGCAAACGGGCCCGACACCCCCGTAGGGGTGCCGGGCCCGAGAACCTGCGACGCGACGCCGCAGGCTCAGTTGCCTGCGCTGGCCAGGCCCGGGGGCAGGAACCGCTGGCCGGTGACGGCCTTGGAGATGCCTTCCCGGTCGAGCACCGGCAGCAGGCCGCTGTTCACCGCGAACCCGGCTCCACCGATCATCGCCAGGTCGATGTCCTCCGGCGCCTGCACGACGCCCTCGTCCACCATCAGGCGTGCCTCGGCGGCGAGCGCCTCCCGGATGCGCCGGGCGACCTGGTCGGCCGTGCTGGGGGAGTCGCCCTGCTTCCAGAGCTCGGCCACCTCGGGGTCGACCGACTGGTTGCCCTGCTCGTCCCAGACGTAGACGCCGGGCTTTCCGGCCGCGACCAGCGCCTCGAAGCCAGGTGACGTCGAGAAGCGGTCGGGGAACGAGCGGATCAGGCTCTCGGCAGTGTGCAGGGCGACAGCCGGTCCGGTCATGGCGACCAGCAGGAACGCGCCCATCGGGAACCCGGCCTTCACGACACCCTCGTCGGCGACCTCGAAGGGCGTGCCCTCGTCGACGGCCTGCATCGCCGGCAGCAGCCCGCGCATGAGCAGCCGGTTGACGATGAAGGCCGTCTCGTCCTTGCTCCACACGCAGTTCTTCTTGATGCCCTTGCCGACGGCGAACGCCGTGGCCAGCGTGGCCTCGTCCGTCGCCTCGGTGGGCGCGATCTCCAGCGTCGGCATCATCGCGACCGGAGTGAAGAAGTGGAAGCCCACGACCCGCTCCGGGTACTGAAGATCCTTCGCCATCTCGGCGACCGACAGAGACGAGGTGTTGGTCGCCAGCACGCAGTCGGGCTTGACGAACGACTCGAGCTCGCCGAAGACCTGCTGCTTGACCTCCATCTTCTCGAAGACGGCCTCGATCACGAAGTCGGCGTCGGAGAACTCCGCCTTGTCGGTCGTCCCGGTCACGAGCGCCTTGATCCGGTTGGCCGCGTCGCTGGTCAGCCGGCCCTTGCCGAGCAGCTTGTCGACCTCGCCGTGGACGTAGGCCACGCCCTTGTCGACGCGCTCCTGGTCGAGGTCGGTCATGACGACCGGGATCTTCATCTGCCGGGCGAACAGCATCGCCAGCTGGCTGGCCATCAGGCCGGCGCCGACGACGCCGACCTTCGTGACCTTGCGCGCCAGCGACTTGTCCGGGGCTCCGGCGGGCCGCTTGGCGCGGCGCTGCATGAGCTCGAACGCCACGTAGATGTTGGCCCGGACAGCGTCGCTGAGCAGGAGGTCGGCCAGCGCCTGGTCTTCTGCGGCGAAGCCCTCGTCCTTGCTGTTCGTGCGTGCCGCCTCGATCAGCTCGATGGAGCGCTCGGCGTTCGGGTACAGACCGCGGCCCTTGGTGGCAGCGATCTTTCGGGCCCGGGCCACCGCGGCGCCCCAGGTTTCCTCAGAACGGTCGATCTCGGCCCGCTCCACCGTGACGTCGCCCTGAATCACCTGGGCGGCCCACATGAGCGAGGAGGCCAGGAAGTCGCCCCCGCCGAAGACGGCGTCCACCAGGCCCAGGTCGAGGGCCTGCTCGGCGGTCATCATCCGGTTGTTGTTCAGCGGGTTCTCGATGATCGCCGTGACGGCCTTGTCGGCACCCACGAGGTTCGGGGCGAGCCAGTTGCCGCCCCATCCCGGCAGGATGCCGATCGCGACCTCGGGCAGCGCCAGCCGGATGCCGCTCGCGGCCGTCCGGTAGGTGCTCTGCAGCCCGATCTCGAAGCCACCGCCGAGGGCGATGCCGTTGAAGAACGTGAACGACGGCACGGGGCCCTCGCCCAGGCGCCGCATCACGCGGTGGCCGAGCTCGGCGAACGCGACGGCGTCGGCGTGGTCGCTGATGTGCTCCACACCCTTGAGGTCGGCGCCGACGGCGAAGCTGAACGGCTTGGACGTCACGCCGACGGCGACGACGCCCGGTACCGCGTAGGCCTTGGTGATCGCCTCGTCCAGCTCGAGCAGGGTCTGCTCGCCCAGACTGTTGGGCTTCATGATGTCCAGGCCGTTGTGCAGCGTGATCAGCGCCATCGTGCCGGCGCCGAGCGGAAGCTCGACCTCCCGCAGCAACGAGTGGGTGACCCGCTCGACGTATGCCTCGCTCACTGAGCGTCCTCCTTGCCGTAGTCGGCGTGGTGCGGGTTCTCCCAGATGACGGTGCCGCCCTGGCCCAGTCCCACGCACATGCTGGTCATGCCGTAGCGCACCTCGGGGCGCGCCTCGAAGTGGCGCGCCAGCTGGTTGAACAGCCGCACACCGGAGCTGGCCAGCGGGTGGCCGATCGCGATGGCGCCGCCCCACGGGTTGACCCGCGGGTCGTCGTCGGCGATGCCGTAGTGGTCGAGCAGGGCCAGCACCTGGACGGAGAAAGCCTCGTTGAGCTCGAACAGGCCGATGTCGTCGATCGACAGACCGGCGTTGGCCAGGGCGCGCTCGGTGGCCGGGACAGGTCCGACGCCCATGAACTCCGGCTCGACGCCGGAGAAGGCGAACGACACGAGACGCATCTTGGTCTGCAGGCCCAGCTCTTCGGCGACGTCGGCGGCGGCCACGATGCACGCGGTCGCACCGTCGGTCAGCGGCGAGGCGTTCGCAGCGGTGACCCGTCCGTGCGGGCGGAACGGCGTCTTGAGGTTGGCGATGCCTTCCATCGTGGTGCCGGGACGCGGCGGCTCGTCGGCGGTGGCCAGACCCCAGCCGTTCTCGTTGCTCCAGATGGCCACGGGAACCATGTCTTGGGCCACCTTGCCGTCGGCCAGCGCCTTGGCGTACTTCTCCTGGCTGGCCACGCCGTAGGCGTCCGCGCGCTCCTTGGTGAGGTGCGGGAAGCGGTCGTGCAGGTTCTCCGCGGTCACGCCCATGTTCAGCGCCGCGGGGTCGACGAGCTTCTCGGCGACGATGCGCGGGTTCGGGTCGAAGCCCTCACCCATGGGGTGGTGGGTCATGTGCTCGACGCCGCCGGCGATCGCGACGTCCATGCTGCCGAACGCGATGGCCGCCATGACGTTCGTGGACGCCGTCATGGCGCCCGCGCACATGCGGTCGATGGAGTACCCGGGCACCGACTTCGGCAGCCCGGCCAGGATCGCGGCCGTGCGGCCGAGGGTCAGGCCCTGGTCGCCGGTCTGGGTGGTGGCGGCCATGGCGACCTCACCGATGCGCTCGGGCGGAAGCCCGGGGTTGCGCCGGACGAGCTCGCGGATCAGCGCGACGACAAGGTCGTCCGCACGGGTCTCTGCGTACTGGCTCTTCGGGCCAGCCTTGCCGAATGGGGTTCGTACGCCGTCGACGAAGACGACGTCGCGGACAGAGCGACGCACAGGTACTCCTCGGGGGTTCCTCGGATGGGACGCGCCCTATGCTACTCGTCAGTAACAAGAGAGGGAACAGGCTCGGCCAGCACAGTTGCCAAAGTCTCGGCGACCAGGCTGACCTGCCACTCCCGAGCCCCCAGAGCACGGAGCCGATCGGCGACCGCCACACCGGAGACGTCGTCGGGCGGCTCCCAGAGCAGCCGACGCAGCGTGTCGGGCGTGAGCAGGTTCTCAACCGGGACGGTGTTGGCCGAGGCGATCTCGCCCAGGGCCGCACGTGCCGCCGAGAGCCGACCGGCCGCGACCGGGTCGCGATCGGCCCACGCCCGCGCCGGCGGAGGCCCGTCGTACTGGGCCGCCACCGACGGAAGCTGGCCGTCGGGCAACGCGGCCGCGCCGCGAAGCACCTCCGCCCAGCGTCGCAGCTCGCCTCGTCCGCGGGCGCGCTTGGCCCGTCCGCGAAAACCGGGCAGCGCGCCGAGCTCGTCGGCGGTGACTGGCCCGGCCTGGGCGGCCTGCACGATGGCGGCGTCCGGAAGCACCCGCGTCGGGGTGATGTCACGCTCGGCGGCGATGCGGTCGCGCTCCTCCCACAGGGCGCGGACGAGAGCCAGCCGTCGGGCACCTCGCACCTTGTGCATGCCGGACGTCCGGCGCCACGGCTCGTGCCGCGGGGCCGGTGGCGGCGCGTTCACGAGGGCGGCGAACTCCTGCCGAGCCCACTCGCCTTTGCCGGCGGCCTCGAGGTCGGCGGCCAGGATGTCGCGCAGCTCCAGCAGCAGCTCGACGTCCAGGGCGGCGTAGGTGAGCCAGTCGGTCGGGATGGGGCGTCGCGACCAGTCGACCGCGGAGTGCTCCTTGGCGAGCCGGACGCCCAGCTCGGCTTCCATGAGCGAGGCGAGCCCGACCTTGGGCCGGTCGAGCAGGCGGGCGGCGAGCTCGGTGTCGAACAACTTGGTCGGGGTCATGCCGATCTCGGTCAGTGCGGGCAGGTCTTGGCTCGCGGCGTGCAGCACCCACTCGGCGTCATCGATGGCGGCGGCGAGCCCGGAGAGGTCGGGGCAGGCGATGGGGTCGATCAGGGACGTCCCGGCTCCGCGTCGGCGTGCCTGCACGAGATAGGCACGCTGGGAGTACCGGTGGCCGCCGGCGCGTTCGGTGTCGAGCGCGACCGGACCGTGCCCGGCGGCGAAGCGCTCGGTGTCGGCGACCAGCGCGTGCGCGGTCTCGGTGACCGGTGGCAGCCCCGCGGACGGCGCGCTCAGCAGGGGAGCCTGCGCCGGCTCGTCGACCTCGACGTCCGCCTCGGCTGGCTCGGAGACCTCTTGGCTCACCTGTGCCCTCGTTGCCGGGGCAGCGCCACCACACCCTCGGGCAGCGGTGTCAGCCCGGCGGCCGTGCACATCAGGTCGAGCCAGGCGTCGACGTGGCCGCGGGCGTCGCGTTCGACGTCCACCGTGTCGCGCAGCACCGGCGTCCACGAGGCGCGAACCTCGATCTCGCAGCCACCGCCCTGGTCGGCCATCGTCCCGAACGCCTCGTTGCTCACCGACGTGACGGTGCCCCCGACGGCGGTGGCCTCGACTCCGGCGGCCTCCAGCGCCTCCGTGAGCCAGCTCCAGCCGACCGCGGTCAGCAGGGGGTCGGCGCCCAGGTCGGCCTCGACGCTCGCGCGCACGAAGGTGACGCAGCGAAAGTCCCCGTCCCAGGCGTCATGGCCGCCGGGCTCGTGCAGCAGCACCAGACGTCCGGACGCGATCTCGTCCTCACCGTCGAGCACCTCGGCACTGAGGGCCACGCCGAACGAGGCGAGCCGTGTGGGCGCCGGCACCCGGTCGATCGAGATCTCCGGGCGGGTCGTCACGGCTGCCACCGCCTCGGCGATACGGTCGAAGCGTTCGGCGGCAGGGGATGACCCCCGTCCGGACCCGTCCACCAGCACCACAGCGGTGAGACTACGCCGAGCGTGGAGGCGTTCTCGGGCAACGCGCCAGCGTGCGTAGCCTCTGGCGCCGTGGCGTACCTGCTCGCGTTGGCCTCCAGCCTGCTCTGGGGTGCCGGCGACTTTCTCGGCGGGACGCTCTCGCGCCGACTTCCCGCTACCGCGGTCGTCGGCGTGTCGCAGGCCCTGGCCCTCGTGCTGTTCGCGGTGCTGGCCCTGCTGACCGGTGAGGTCGCCGCCGGAATGTCGGCCACCGGCTGGGCCTGGGCGGTGGCAGCCGGGCTGTCCGGGCTCGTCGCGCTGGTCGCCTTCTACGCCGCGCTCGCCAGCGGGACCATGGGAGTGGTGGCGCCCTTGGCTGCGCTGGGCGTCCTGTTCCCGCTCGCGGCCGGGCTCATCGGCGGCGAGCGACCCAGCGGCGTGCAGATGCTCGGTGTCGGCCTCGGCGTGCTCGGTGGCGTGCTGGCCTCGGGTCCTGAGGTGGCACGCAAGGCCAGCGGACGGCCGGTCGTCCTCGCGCTGGTCGCGGCGGTCGGGTTCGGTCTGGTGCTTGTGTTCATCGCGCGCGGCAGCGAGGACAGCCCCTTGCTCACCCTGGTCGGCATGCGTATGACGTCGGTGACGTTGCTGGTCGTGGCCGCGCTGGTGGCCCGCTCGATGGGCGGGGTGCGGGCTCGCGACGTGCCGCTGCTGGCGGGCATCGGGGTGCTGGACGGCGGGGCCAACCTGACGTACGCGATCGCGACCACCACCGGCCTGCTCTCGCTGGTCGCGGTGCTGAGCTCGCTGTACCCGGCGGTGACGGTGGTGCTGGCCCGGCTGGTGCACCACGAGCGCATGTCGCGGGTGCAGGACGCCGGGGTGGTCGCGGCCCTGGCCGGGGTCGTGCTCGTCGCCGGTGGGTGAGCGACGCCCGGCCGTGTCTGGAAGCATCGGTGGCGTGACCCCCGCGCCCGACTCCCCGTTCCTGGCCGCCTGCCGCGGCGAGCCCGTCGCGCACACGCCGGTGTGGTTCATGCGCCAGGCCGGGCGCTCGCTGCCGGAGTACCTGGCCATCCGCGAGGGCGTCCCGATGCTCGAGTCGTGCCGCAACCCCGAGATGGTCACCGAGATCACGATGCAGCCGGTGCGCCGCTACGGCACGGACGCCGCGATCTTCTACTCCGACATCGTGGTCCCCCTGGTGGCGATAGGCGTCGGCGTCGACATCAAGCCGGGCGTGGGGCCCGTCCTCGACGAGCCGTTCCGCACGCGGGCCGACCTCGACCGGCTGCGCGCGCTGGAGCCGGACGACGTGGACTACGTGACGCAGGCGGTCCGGTCACTGGTTGGCGAGCTCGGGTCGACGCCACTGATCGGTTTCGCCGGGGCGCCCTTCACCCTGGCCTGCTACCTGGTCGAGGGCGGGCCGTCGAAGGACCACGCCACGACGCGGGCCTTCATGCGCACCGACCCCCAGCTGTGGTCTGACCTGCTGTCGCGGCTGGCCGACATCACCGCGGCGTTCCTGACGGTGCAGGTCGCGGCCGGTGCGTCGGCAATCCAGCTGTTCGACTCGTGGGCCGGGGTGCTGTCACGGCGGGACTACACCGACTTCGTGCTGCCGCACAGCCGCACCGTGCTCGACGCGCTCCCGGGCGCCGGCTACGAGGTGCCGCGGATCCACTTCGGCGTGGGGACGGGTGAGCTTCTCGACCTGATCGGTGACGCCGGCGCCGAGGTGGTCGGGGTCGACTGGCGCATACCGCTGCACGTGGCTGCTGCACGTGTGGGTCCGGACCGCAGCCTGCAGGGCAACCTCGACCCGGCGGTGCTGGCTGCCCCGGCCGACGTGGTGACCGACGAGGTGGCTCGCGTCCTCGCCGAGGGGGCTGCGGCGCGTGGCCACATCTTCAACCTCGGCCACGGTGTGCCGCCCTGGGCCGACCCGGACGTCCTCGCCCGGGTCGTCGACCAGGTTCACGCCTCGACGGTCGCGGAGTCGTCGGTCGTCGGCTGAGTGGCGTACTTGGCTCGCTGCTGGCGACGGTGGCGCACCACCAGCCACCCGACCAGCGGCAGGGTGAGCAACGCGAGCGCGAGCAGGAACGGCAGCGCGGCACCGAGCGCGGTCAGGCCCAGCTCGACGGAGCGGACGAAGGCGCGCCAGCCCGCCTCGAGGCCGGCGACGAAGCCCGTGCCCTCCTCCACGACGGTGTCGGGGGGCAGGAACGTGACGGTGATGGTCGCCAGGTCGGTCTGTGTCGCGAGCTGCTCCTGGCGCGCCTTGAGTGACTCCAGCTCAGCGATGCGCGAGGTGAGCTCGGTCTCGATGGCCAAGATGTCGCCGATCTTGGTGGCCTCGCCGAGCAGGGTCTGAAGCCGGTCGATGGAGGCTTCCTGGGTCTCGATGCGCGTCTGCACGTCGACGACCTCTTGCGTCACGTCCTGGGCGTTGCGGCTGCGCGAGACGGTCTCACCCAGGGCCTCGAGCTCGCCGACGGCCTGCTCGTAGCGCTCCGCAGGCACGCGCAGCACCAGTACCGACTGGGCCTCGAATGTCGGGAACGGCGCCACGTCGTAGCCCGGTGCCGGGATCGGCTGGTCGATGCCGCCGGACGACTCGCTCTGGACGAAGCCGTCGAAGCGCGCGGCGATCGCGGCGGCGTCCTCGGCGGCGGCGCCCACGTCGTCCACCTCGACCAGCAGGTCGACGTAGTAGATGACGGCGCGGTCGTCGGGAGCGGAGACGTCGGTGGTGTCGCCGCTGATGCTCCTGGTCTCGGACTCGGCCGTGTCCGACGCCACCTCGCCCTCGACGAACTGGCCGCTGTCGCCGCCGGCCATGCCGGGCTCGGCGGCGTCGACGCTGCCGCTGGAGTCGGTGCCGCCTGCGCTGCAGCCTGCCAGAAGCGTCCCCGCGGCCAGCAGCGCGACGAGCATGCCCGTCGTCCTTCTTCGCGTCGCCGAGTGTGTGCTCATGCCCGTTCGACGTCACGTCGGCCCCCGCGGTTCCGTCGTTCGGTCACGGTCGGGACACGGTTCGGGCACGGCGGCGCATGTGCCAGAGTGATCGGGTGCCCGCTCCCCCCGGACGTCATGTCGTGGTCGTCGGCGGGGGCATCACGGGACTCGCTGCCGCCTGGTTCTTGCGCCAGGCGCCGAACCCGCCACGCGTCACGGTGCTGGAGGCGGGCAGGGAGGTCGGCGGCAAGCTCAAGGCGGGCAGCCTGGGTGGGTACGCCGTCGACGCCGGAGCCGAGTCGATGCTGGCGCGCCGCCCCGAGGCCCGCGACCTCGCCACAGCCGTCGGGCTCGGCCCGGCACTGGTACAGCCCGCGACGACAGCGGCCCGCGTCATGGTGGACGGTCGCCTGGTGCCGTTCCCGTCCGGGACGATCCTCGGCATCCCGGCCGACCTGCGGGCGCTGGCCGCCAGCGGGGTGCTGACCCGACGTGGGATGGCGCGAGTGCGCGCCGAGCGGGTGCTGCCCGTCACCGCGGAGCACGGCGACGCGAGCGTCGGGCGCTACGTGACTGCTCGCCTGGGGCGCGAGGTGACCGAGCGGCTGGTCGAGCCGCTGCTCGGTGGGGTGTACGCGGGAAGCGCCGCGACGCTGTCGCTGGAGGCGACGATGCCCGCCATCGCCGCAGCCCGGGTGCGGGGGGAGCGGCTCACGAGTGCCGCGGCGAGAGTACGCGCGAGTGCGGGGGCGAGCGCGGACGGCACGTCGCCGTTCGTCGGTCTCGTCGGAGGGCTCTTCACGCTGCCCGCGCGGTTGGCGACGACCGATGGGATCGAGGTGCGCACCCGCACGACCGCCCGCGAGCTGTACCGACAGGCCGACGGTCGGTGGCAGGTAGTGGTCGGCCCGGTTCCCGCCCCCGAGCGGATCGAGGCCGACGCGGTGCTGATCGCCGTCCCAGCTCCTGCCGCCGCCCGGTTGTTGCGCGAACCGGTGCCGGCGGCTGCCGCGCTCGTCGAACTGGTCGACTACGCCAGCGTCGGGCTGATCGCGCTGGGCTACCGCCGAGCCGACGTACCGGCGGGGGCCTTGCAGGGCTCGGGTCACCTCGTCCCGCCGGCGCAGGGCCGCGCGGTGAAGGCGGCGACGTACTCGTCGCAGAAGTGGCGTTGGGTCGACGAGGCGATCGGCGACCTCGCCGTGGTGCGCATGTCGGTGGGCCGCGCCGGCGAGGCCGCCGACCTTCAGCGCGACGACGCCGACCTGCTGCGCCTGGCCGCCGAGGACGCCGCCGACGTGCTCGGGCTGACCGCTCGGCCCGTCGCCGGCAGCGTGTTCCGGTGGGGCGGCTCCCTGCCGCAGTACACGCCGGGTCATCCGACGCGCGCCGCCCGGGTGCACGAGCTGCTCGCGACCGTCCCCGGACTCGCGATGGCCGGTGCCGCGCTGGACGGGGTGGGCATCCCGGCGTGCATCGCTTCTGCGCGCCGGGGCAGCGACGCGGTGCTGCGCTCGCTCGAGCCCGGTGGGACGATTCGTCCGTGAGCGAAGCGAACTCGTCCAGCAGGCCGAAGGCCCGCGACCTGAACAAGGTGATCCGCTACGCGATGTGGTCGGTGTTCTCGCTGGGGGAGCTGCTGGGTGAGGCCGACCGGTCCGAGATCGCTGACGAGGTCGCCGACCTGGTGCAGCAGCTGGGCGAGAAGGACGTCGTCGTCCGTGGCTTCTACGACCTGGCCGGCATGCGTGCCGACGCCGACCTCATGGTGTGGTGGCACGCCGAGACCAGCGACGCGCTGCAGGAGGCCTACCACCGGTTGCGTCGCACGCGGCTGGGGCGTCACCTGCGTCCCGTGTGGTCGCAGGTGGCGTTGCACCGTCCGGCCGAGTTCAACAAGAGCCACGTGCCGGCATTCCTGGCCGACGAGCAGGCCCGGGCATACGTGTGCGTGTACCCGTTCGTGCGCTCGTACGAGTGGTACCTGCTGCCCGACGACGAGCGCCGCGCGATGCTCGTCGAGCACGGTCAGATGGGTCGGGACTACCCCGACGTGCGCGCCAACACCGTGTCGTCGTTCGCGCTCGGCGACTACGAGTGGATCCTGGCCTTCGAGGCCGACGAGCTGTACCGCATCGTCGACCTGATGCGGCACCTGCGCGGGTCGAGCGCGCGGCTGCACGTGCGCGAGGAGCTCCCCTTCTACACCGGGCCTCGACGCGAGATCGCCGACCTGGTAGCCGTGCTGCCGTAGCCCTAGGGTTCGATGCATGGGCTTGATGGACCGGTTTCGCGCCAGCCGAAAAGACAGCGACGAGTCGACGGAGGACACCGGGACGCCACCCCCGGTCGACGTCTCGGCGCGCAGCGAGCAGCTGATCGAGCTGGACGACGCCCTGCGCACGCTGGCTCGTGCGATGGCCTCCGACACCGAGCGCATGCGCAACCCGGGCTGGGCCGGCAAGGTCGCCGACTACCGAACCGTGGCGGCGGACGCGGCCGCGACGGAGCGGGACGGTTTCGACCGTGCCGCCCTGACCGACCTGGCCAGCCAGGTCGTGCCCCTGTACCGCGCGGGGACGGGCGTGCCTCCGGAGTACGAGGCGTTGGTCGCCCAGCACGAGCGGGTGATGGCTGCGGTCGAGGCGCTGCGCGCCGTCCCGCCGTCCGAGCAGGGCTCACCGCCGGCGCCGGACCCGTCGGAGTAGACGCCGACAGACGGGCCGTCCGGCCTACTCGGGCTGCAGCTCCAGCGCGATGCCGTTGATGCAGTACCGCTGGTCGGTCGGCGTCCCGAAGCCCTCGCCCTCGAACACGTGGCCGAGGTGGGAACCGCAGGACGCGCAACGCACCTCGGTGCGGGTCATGCCCATGGTGCGGTCCGAGCGGAGCTCGACGCGGTCCTCAGCAAGCGGGGTGTAGAACGCTGGCCAGCCGCAGTGGGCGTCGAACTTGTGCTCGCTGCGGAACAGCTCGGTGGTGCAGCCCCGGCACCGGTAGACCCCGACGGTCTGGTCGTGCTCGTACGAGCTGGTACCCGGACGCTCCGTCCCGGCTTCGCGCAGCACGTGGTACTCGGCGGGGGACAGCTGGGCGCGCCACTCGTCCTCGGTCTTGTCGACGTCGTAGGCCATGCCTGCGAGGCTAGGCCGCGCCCGACCGCGCCGCATCCCGCGCCACCTCGAGTCTCGTCGAGACGCAGTGAGCAGGGCTGAACAGGCTGGTAGCGATTGCCGGATCTGATGCCTGAGGTCCCTCGGTCATTCTTCCACTCGTGCCGGGGGACGGTGTCGTCTCAAGCCCCGGTCGACTCGGTGGGGCGCGCCGTTGGGCGCTGCATACCGCCCAGTAGGGGCTAGGACGTCGGTCATGGGTTGGTGGTCCAGCTGCCTGGCAAGGTCGCCCTACCGGCTGGCCTCAAGCCTGGCTACAGCTGGAGGTGGGCCCGAAGGGCGTCGTCCAGTCGTTCCATGACGTGGGGTGGGACGCGCCCCATGACCGTGCCCAACCGGTGCACCGACAGCGAGCGGATCTGTTCGCACTGTGCTTTGGAGTCCACCCGCAGGCCGGTCTCGTCGGCTGTCAGGAGGGCCTGGAACGGGAAGACACGGGTGACGTTGCTGGTGACTGGGACTACGGTCACGACACCGCGGCCCAGCCGGGCTGCGGTGGCATTGGCGCGGTCGTTGCTGACCAGGACCGCGGGGCGCCGCTTGCCGGCTTCGCTTCCCTGTGTCGGGTCGAGATCGGTCAACCGGATCTCACCGCGCAGCATCGACGAGCCCGTCCGCAAGACTTGTGTCCCACGCGGCGGCATCGCCTGAGGCTTCCCACTCGTCCCATGCGGCCGCGTACGCGTCGTCTAGGGCAGGGTCACCCAGCATTCGGATGGCGCGCTGGATCGCCGCAGAGCGTGAGGTGAGTCCCGCCGCGTCGGCGTAGCGGTCCAGGGTGGCGACGTCTTCCTCGGACAGGCTGACGCTCAACTTCATGAGACAATCCTACCCTGGTAGGACTGACGATGCTACTAGGGTAGCGCCTCGGCGTCGGCCGCACACTGATCATCCTGTGGGTGCGCCACAGCGCCGCCTGCGGACGCACCACGACCCGGCGTCGCTCCCACCCACAGTGACGCAGTCTCGATGAACGACTGGCGTGCATCTTTCCGTCGCTTCGACAGGGATCCGGTTGGCCACCTCTCCCGAGAACGGTGACGTGCCGCAGGAGCGCTGAATCTGCTCGACACCCGGGTACTGGCGCGCCACGCCGACCCCGCACCACCGAGCAGTACCACCGCTTCCGCGGCAACCTCGACCTGCACGGCGCCCACCTACTCACCGCCTACGTCGCCAGCGCCTGACAGTGCCGCCCAACCCGCATCGCGATCGTTCAGACCCTCCGACTCTGCTGGCCGCATGACCGCAGAGTCAGTAGGAGGGGGCTGCATCGACTCGCCGAGGGAGCTCATCAACCAGCCCGACATGAACGTCTTGAGATGCAGGCGCGGCGACTACGTTCGAGCACGTGCACGAACACGAGCGATTCGACGCCGAGGCGCCAACCTGGGACGACGACCCCGCCCACGAAGAGCGGCAGGTGGCGGTGGCCCGGGCCATCGGCGAGGTACTGGGTCTGAACCCCCGGATGAGCGCGCTCGACGTCGGCGGTGGCACGGGCCGATTGAGCATCCTGCTCGCCGACCGGGTCGGCTCCGCGACAGTGACCGACCCCTCCGCCGGAATGGTGCAGGTGGCACGGCAACGGATCGAGGAGGCCGGGCTCAGTGACCGGCTACGCGCTGTCCGGGCCGACCTGACCACGGACCGGCTCGCTGGGTCCTACGACGTGGTGTGGAGCTCCCTGGCGTTGCACCACGTGCCAGACCTCGATGCGCTGCTGCGGTCGGTGGCGGCGCTGCTGGTCGACGGTGGTCGGCTGGCCATCGCGGACCTTGATGAGGATCCCGACGGCGCCTTCCACGCCGACGTGGCCGACTTCGACGGACATCACGGCTTCGACAGGGAACGCCTCACCGAGCAGCTGGCCCGCGCCGGCTTCGCCGACGTCACCTTCGTTGACGCCACGACCATCCTCAAGGGCGACCGCACGTTCAGCGTGTTCCTGTGCACCGCCACCAATGGCACATGAGGCCTCACGCAGATCACCGAGTAGACAGAACACTGCGGTTGTGGGCAGCCCTCCACCCCGGAGGGCTTGCAGGAGGGGACCGCGTGGAGCCCCTTAGGTGCCCCACTCCGCCGCGAGCTGGGCGCGCTGCTTGCGGCCCGGAATGCGAGTGCCGCGGTTGTCCTGGTGCTGGGTGGTTCAGCCGGCGTCAGTCAGTTCGGCCTCGATGCCGGTCAGGATCGGTGGGATGTCGTGCTCCAAGGTCCGGCGCACGATGTCTGTGTCGACGAGCAGGTAGCCGTGTGCGATGCGGTTGCGCATCCCCCACATGAGGGGCCACGCGTCGCCGAACAAGCGATCCCTGGTTGCGGTGTCGAGTCGGGCCAGGGCCTCCACCCCGGCGGACAGCCGCATGCAGATCGCGTCGATCACCAGCTGGTCATCCAGGTTGCCCTGGGCGTGCTGGACCATCAGGGCGAAGTGGGTCTGGGCTTCCCGCAGGACTTCTTCGGGGGTCCGGGTCACAGGGCCACCGCCTCGGTGAGAACGCGATCGCGCAGGTCTGGTCGCAGGGTCGCTGCGGGGATCAGGTCGACGTCAGCGCCGAGCAGTTCGGACAGGCGTCGTTCCAGCGTGCCGAGCTCCATCAGGCCCATCGGAGTACCCATGTCGAACAGCAGGTCGATGTCGGACCCCGCGTGCTCGGTGCCCGTGGCCACCGAGCCGAACACGCGAACGTTGCTGCCTCCGGCCTGATCGATCAGTTCACGGACCTCGCGGGCATGCCGCCGCAACCGCCGTGCCAGCAGGCCCCGGCCGTGGAAGCGCAGCAGCCGGGACACCTCGGGCTGGCTGCGCCCGATCAGCTGCGCGATCTGCGCCTGGGTGAGGCCCTGCCTCGAGGCCTCGCGAACGGCGTGCACCAACTCGGCGCGGGCGTCGCGAACCGCCTCGTCGCTGCGGCGGGCCACCGCCGCTAGGTCGACCACCACAAGAGAGCACGATAGCAGATGCTATGAAGTCCCGAGGCCACGTTGCTTCGGCGCATCCCCACCTGCCCCACT
>CAVQON010000014.1:0-132702 GCA_963714455.1 uncultured Actinomycetota bacterium | reverse complement strand
TTCGGCACGATGCTGGGGCTGGCGGCCGCGCGGGGCGGTTCCCTGCTGAAGTTTGGCGGAGACGCGCTGTTCCTGCTGTTCACCGGGCCGGACCATGCGGTGCAGGCGGCATGCGCGACCGTGGAGATGCGTGGCGCATTGGCCGCGACAGCGAAGACCCCGGGGCCGGCGGGGCGGTTGCGCCTGCGAATGTCGGTCGGGATCCACTCCGGCGAGGTCGACCTGTTCTTGGTCGGCAGCTCGCACCGAGAACTGGTGATCGTAGGTCCGGCGACCACAGCGGTGGCGACGATGGAGGCCGCCGCGTCAGCGGGGCAGATCCTCGATCGAGCCGAACACCGCGGCCGCCCTGCCGGCCGGGGCAGTGGGTGATCCGCTGGGCCCGGGGTACCTGCTGCGGTGGCGACGTGCCCCGACACCCCCGGGGGTAGGGGGTGCGCGCGACCTGGCTGAGCGGGACGTGTCTGGGTTCGTGCCGACCGCGCTGCGCGAGCTGTTGTCGGCGGTACAGCCCGGAGTCCGAGCACCGGACCGTCGGAGTGTCGTTCGTGCGCTACACCGGCATTGACGCCATGCTTGAGCAGCAGGGTCACCAGCCCACTGCCGCCGCGCTGCACCTGCTGGTGTCGGCCGCCCAGGAGTGCGCCGACGCCGAAGGCGTCACGTTCTTGGCCACCGACCTGGCCGAGGACGGCGGCAAGGTCATCCTCGTCGCCGGGTTCCCTACCACTGCTGACGACGACCAAGGGCGCCTGCTGCGCGCGTCCCGCCACATCGTCAACCGCAGCCTGGCTGAGGCCTGGCCCATCGGCGTGCGGGCAGGGCTGAACCGCGGCCACGTGTTCGCCGGTGCGATCGGCTCCCCCGATCGCGCGACCGTCACGGTCATGGGTGACACCGTCAACCTCGCCGCCCGCGTCATGGCCAAAGCCGACCCCGGCCAGGTGCTGGCGACCCCCGCGACCCTGGACAACGCCCAGACCCTGTTCGCCACCGAAGCGGTCGGGCCCTTCATGGTCAAGGGCAAGACTCACCCGGTCACCGCGTACCTCGTCGAGGCGGAGACCGGCACCCGACCACCCCGCGGCCTCGGATCCCTCCCGTTGCTGGGCCGGGACACCGAGCTCGCCGCCCTGACGACGGCCGTGGCCCGACTCGCCACCGGCAACGGCGGGGTCATCAGCGTGACCGGCGACGCCGGCCAGGGCAAGACCCGACTCCTGCGCGAAGCATTGCGCAGCGCTGGGGACACCATCATCCTCCGGGCCCGAGCCGAGCCCTACGGGGCCGCTACCCCGTACCGACCCGTGCGTGACCCGCTGCGACGGCTGCTCGGACTGTCCTTGGCGCAGAAGGGCGGCCTTGCCCAGACGCTCGTGCTGGCCGTCAACGGCCTCGCACCCGACCTTGGACCATGGCTGCCATTGCTCGGCGACGTCATGGGGATTCCCCTCGATCCCACGGAGGCGACCCGCGATCTCGACCCTCAGTATCGCCCGGCTCGCACCGCCGATGCAGTCATCCGGCTCATCACGGCGGCCACTGACGGCCCCGTCGTCGTTGCGTTCGACGACACCCACTACTCCGACGACGCCACGGCAACACTTGCCGCACGCTTCGAGCGGGAGACGGGTACGCGCCCGTGGCTGCTTCTGACGGCTCGGCGCGACGACACCACCGGCTACCGCCCCACGAGCGGGCAGTCGTTGCCGCTTGAGCCACTGGAGGACGAGATCGTTCGCCAGCTTGTTCTGGACGCCACCGCTGCTGCACCTCTGCGTCCCCACGACGTCGAGGCAGTGGTCAGTCGAGTGTCCGGCAACCCACTGTTCCTGGAAGAGACGCTCCGCAACCTTCGCGAGCACGGCGACATCGACGCCCTGCCTTCGTCGTTGGAGGGCATGGTTGCGGCGCAGATCGACTCACTGCCTCCCCTCGCGCGGCGCGTTGTCCGTCGGGCATCGGTGCTGGGTCGATCGTTTCGGGTCGCGGTTCTGCAAGATCTCTTCGGCGAGGAGCAGGTCGCCCTGGATGCTGCGACCACGAAGGAGCTCTCCGACATCCTCGAGTCCGACGGCAAGGAGCGGCTCAGGTTTCGCCATGCGCTCCTGCGCGACGCGGCCTACGACAGCCTGCCGTTCGCCCGTCGCCGCCAGTTCCACCTGCTCGCTGCGAAGTCCACACTGCGACTGGGTGGGAGTCAGATCGAGGAGTACGCCGACAGCTTGGCCCTGCACTACTCGATGGGTGGGGACTACGAGTCCACGTGGCGGTGGGCACGAGTGGCCGCGGAACGAGCTAGGGCTGCGTACTCCAACTCGGAAGCAGCGGCCCAGTACCAGCGAGCACTAGTTGCCGCAGACCGACTGCATGATCTCCCCGACGTCGAACTGCAGAAGGTGTGGGAGTCGTTGGGAGATGTCCTAGTTCCGATGGGTCGCTACAGCGAGGCGATCAAGGCATACCGGGCCGCTGCCCGCGCGGCCGCCGCGGACACCGCGACCCAGGCACGGCTCATGACCAAGAGGGCCCGAGCACAGGAGCGGGCGCAGAGGTTCCGTAGCGCCTACCGCGACCTGACCGCAGCGTCCAGGATCGCTCGTTCGGCTACCAACCTGCAGGGACGGCAGCTCGAGGCGGAGATCGTGGCCACGCGCGCGTACTTGCTCACGTTTCAAGACCGCTTCGTCGAGGCCCGTAGAGAGGCGCAGCGGGCCATCGACCTGGCCGAGGGCAGCGGGGCCACGGAGGCCGTTGCGCTTGCCTGCGTCGCCATGGAGACCTGCCTCGCCCTCATGGGCCTGCCCGCCGACGGCTCTCACCTGGAGCGCGCGCTGCGCATCTACCGGGAGTTGGACAACCTCGAGAGACAATCCGCCACGCTGAGCAACCTGGGCGCGATCGCGTACTGGGCAGGTGAGTGGACAACCGCCGAGCAGCGCTACGAGCAGGCGGCGACCATCGCTGATCGGATCGGTGACGTCGCCGGCGCTGCGATCTCTCGAGGGAACCTTGCCGAGATTCTCGTCAACCAAGGCCGTGTTGACGACGCTCGACCGATCCTGGAATCCGCGTTGCGCACGCTCCGGTCGACGGGGCTGAACGCCGACGCGGGTTTCGTCGAGGTGCTGCTGGCACGGTGCCTCACCATGCTCGGGGACTACGTCGACGCTGACGCGATGCTGCAGCGTCTGCGCCGAGACCTGCTTGAGGCCGGACAGCCAGATGTCGCCTACGCCGCCGCCATCGCTCTTGCGGAGAACGCTGTCGACTCGAACCGACCGGACGTCGCGCTGCACACCCTGGACGACGCCGACGCACGTTCTCGCGACAGCGGATCGGTCCTCACGCCAGGGTGCCAGTTCGTGCGTGCCCAGGCCCTGCGGACCCTCGGCAAGCCCGTCCAAGCAGCAGATGCTGCTCGAGCAGGGCTCGCCGAGGCCGCGGACCAGGGACTGGTGCTGGAGCGCGCCCTTCTGGCCGGCGCCCGTGCACTCACCGACCAGGAGCTCCTGGACGAAGAGCGAGTCCATGAACTCGGCGAGGCCACCTCACAGCTGCGCCGACTGGGTGTCGCTGAACACCGGATCGAGCACCTCCTGGGCTCAGGCACCCGCGCCTGGGCCCAGTCTGACCCCTAGCGCATGCGTGGGTCGCCCTTGCCGTAGAGGGTCTCCGTCGTCGTGAACGTGCCGTTCTCGTTGCCGGTGGGGTGGGGATCTCACGATCCTCGATGCACCACCCAGTGTCTGGCGGGAGTACGACGCCGACCGGAAGGTTCAGGTCTGCGGGCAACTCCGGTCCCGGCAAGCAGAAGACCATGGGGCTGAAGTTCGCCTCGGTCTCGTCGACGTAGTTGATCTGCGTGATCCGCCCGGGGTACGCTCGCCAGCTTCGCCGGCAGTCGACCCAGTCGACGACCAGTTCGCACTCAGCGTCCGACGGGTCCTTGAGCGTGTGACCGTCTCAGCGCGAAGAAGACGGGTTCGACAGATCCGCGCCGGGGTGACTGTCAGGTGGGCCCGCCGTGCCCCACCTCTTCGAAGGGGATGGCGTCCGTGCCGTCGGCAGCGTGAAGATGACCCCGTGCCTCCCGTCGCCCTCGAGGCTGGCACGTCCGTGTTGCCGGCCCAGCGTGAGACGCCTCCGGGGTACTCGCCTTCGGCCCCTTGATCCTGTAGCCCCCTTGGCGCCTGAACACGCCTTCGTCGGTTGCTCACAGGCGGCAGAGGTCGAAGGTCGCCGTTGTCGCTCGACCCTCTTTGCCGTCGCTGGTACGCTCAGTGAATGTTGTCCGTACCGCCGACGGTCCGCGCCGTCGACTTCCACTCGACTCGGAGGACGAGGCGAACTCGACTCCACGTCACCTCGGAGCGCGAGATCAGCCTCTCCGCCAAGTCGTCACCCAGCTGTGATCGACGATCTGGCCTCGCCGGCAACTGGCCGCTGTTCGTGCCCCGTTCTTCGCCGACACCAAGCCCCTCGCTGCCGAGGCCGACGTCCGGCGACCCGGTGACCCGCCAACGGACCCGCCGTCGGGTCGACCTTGCACTTCTGTTCCGAGACTGAGTCCGATCAACTGTTCCTCGGTAGCATCACGGGCGACCCTGCTGGTCGGTACTCGAACTTGTCCTGAGCTCCCACGTCGAGAACGATAGCCGTCCTCGGGCAGACCCGGAAGCTCCGTCACCGTTGGTGTTCCGCTTGACTGGCTGTGCTGGCGAAGCCACCGGCTACCATGGCCAGCCCGGCCGCCGCCGCAGCGCGACAATGCTGCGCGAACGAGTCACTATGGCTCCCGTCTCGAATGTGAATGCGACGATCGGTTGCGAGTGCGCAAAGGTTGTGCCATCTGATGCCTCGCTGTCAAGCAAGTCCGAATGGCGCAACTTGTTGCAACAGAAACAGCGATCGCGGACGTGGCGGCCACGTTGAGCGAGTCGACGTCTCCGCTCATCGGGATGACGACCCGCTCGTCCGCCTCGTCCATCCACGTCCGGCTGAGCCCATGGCCTTCCGAGCCGAGAAGCAGCGCGACCCGGTCACCCAGCACCACCGATGCCAGGTCGACCGCGTCCGAGGCGGGTGTCAGCGCCAGCACCTGAAGGCCGACGTCACGCAGCAGCCCGGGCGCAGCGGCCCAGTCGTCCAGGCGCGTCCACGGCACGGCAAACACCGCGCCCATCGCGACCTTGATCGAGCGTCGGTACAGCGGGTCGGCGCACCGCGGGCTGAGCAGCACCGCGTCCATGCCGAAGGCAGCGGCGTTGCGGAAGATCGCGCCCACGTTCGTGTGGTCGTTGACGTCCTCGAGCACGAGGACCCGACGCGCGCCGTCAAGCACCCGCTCGACCGACGGCAGGGTGCGGCGTTCCATCGAGGCCAGCGCTCCCCTGTGCACGTGGAAGCCGCTCACCGACTCCACCAGAGCCTCGTCGGCCACGTAGACCGGCGCGTCCAGAGCGTCGACGACGTCGGCCAACGACTCCAGCCAACGTGGCGACATGAGCATCGACCGGACGGGGTACCCGGCCACCACCGCCCGACGGATCACCTTCTCGCCCTCGGCGATGAACAGCCCGTGCTCGGCCTCGAGGCTCTTGCGCAGGGTGACGTCGCGCAACGCGCGGTACTCGTCGAGCCGTGCGTCGCTCGACGAGGTCACCCGTTCCACGGCGGCCACTACGTGGCGAACGCCTCGTCGATCTGGTTGTCCAACGCGTCCTTCACGTCGAAGTCCAGCTCGAGCTCCACCACGCCGTAGCGCGTGCGCGTCGTCAGCACCCCCGGACCTGCGCGAAAGACGTGGATCATCGCCCCGTTCTCGTCGAGCACGTCGGCGGTGAACCCCCGCACACCGTGGGTGGAGGCGTACTCGACGGTTCTTCGGTGCATGAGGCTCCCCAGGCCGAGCCCCTGGTAGTCGGGGTCGACGAGGTAGGCCACGTCAGCCTTGCGGGTCGACGGGTCGAGGTAGTACGAGCTGGTCGCGATGATCCGTTCGTTCTCCTCCTCGCCGAGCACGGCCGCGAAGGCCATCTCGCGCCAGTAGCTGACGCTGGTGAGGTGCTCGGCCATCTGCCGGGTCATCGCTGAGAGGTTGCGAAAGAAGCGCGTGCGGACGTCCTCGGGGTTGAGGCGGTAGAACAGGTCTTGCAGGCCAGGGGCATCGGTTGCCTTGGTGGGGCGGATCAGCACGTCCGTCCCGTCCTTGAGCGTCACGGTGCGCACCTCGTCGACCGGGAACGACGTGCGGCTGCGAATCGTCTGGTCCTGCGGGAGCAGCCCGATCCTCTTGGCCTCGTCGAGGAGGCTCTCGCGGAAGTCGGGGTGCGCGATCTCGATCAGCGCGATGGCGCGTTGGCGCACGGTGGAGCCGTACAAGAAGGCCGACCCGTACTCCGTGATCACCCAGTGCGCCTCGTAGCGCGGGATCGTCACCGGCTCCTCGGGGCCGAGGAACGGCTTGATGTTCGAGCTGCCCTCCCCGTCGGTGGACGAGACGCACACGATCGCCCGCCCGCCTGGCGAGCGGGCGGCGCCGTAGTGGAAGACAGCCGTCGACCCGACGCCGCCGTAGGACGCTCCGCCGCGGTACTCCGCACACACCTGACCGGTGAGGTCGATCGAGAACCCGTGCGTGATCGACACCATCCGGTTCTGCCGCATCACCGTACCGGGGTCGCTCACCTCTTCGATGGGCCGGAAGGCGAAGGTGCGGTTGTCGTGGATGGCCTCGTACAGCCGCTGGGTGCCCATGGCGTAGCTGGCCACCACCCGACCCCGCGACATCGACTTGACTCGTCCGGTGATCGCGCCGGCTTCGATCAGGTCCAGCACGCCGTCGGAGAGGACGTCGCTGTGCACACCGAGGTCACGGTGCTTGTCGAGGCGGGCGAGCACCTCGTTGATCAGCCGTCCGGGGCCGGTGTGCAGGGTCGCGCCGTCGGGCACGAGTCGCGCCACGTACTGCGCCATGTCGGTGACCGCACTCTCGGCGGACTCCTGCGTCGTGTACTCCACCAGCCCGGGCTCGACCTCGACCACGGCCGAGAACTTGTCGAAGGGCACGAGGGTGTCGCCCCGCGTCCGCGGCATCGCCGCGTTCACCTCGGCGATGAGTATCGACGCACCCCTGATCACGGTGGGCGACAGCCCGACCGACGCCCCGAGGCTGCACATCCCACCGGCGTCCGGCTCGGACACCTGGATGACGCCGACATCGATACGCAGCCGACCCAACGCCTGCAGCCTCGACACGTCGCGCAGGGCGAGCGGGATGTAGTCGACGTACCCCTTCTCCGCGAGCGGCAGCAGGTCGTGCGAGATGAAGAAGGTGCGGTGCCGCAGCCCTGGGCGTCGCTTCTGACCGGGCCTGTCGCGGATGATGTAGTGGTAGAGCCGCACTCCGGGGTAGTCACCCGACGCCGCCGACAACGCGTCCAGAAACGTGTTCGGGGTCGCGGCACCGCTGCTCAGAAAGACATGGGCGCCCTTGGGCAGCATGGCCACGGCCTGCTCGGGGGTGACGGTCTTGTCGCGCCACCCGGCCGCCGCCAACGCTGCCTTCAACCCCACGGCGCCAGCCTAGGCGGCGACGCCGGTCGTCACGACGGCTACTGCACGACCAGCAGCACCAGAGCGGCGACGCCGACGACGACAACGACACCCCGCAGCACCGGGACGGGCAGGCGCCGCGCCAGGCGCGCGCCGAGCAGGCCGCCGCCCACCGAGCCGAGCGCCACGAGACCGGCGGCGACCCAGTCGACCGGTGCGACGAAGGCGAACGCGAGGGCGGCGACGACGTTGG
Source organism: uncultured Actinomycetota bacterium (assembly GCA_963714455.1). Taxonomy (GTDB): domain Bacteria; phylum Actinomycetota; class Actinomycetes; order Jiangellales; family Jiangellaceae; genus CAVQGZ01. The sequence goes on along the minus strand of CAVQON010000014.1, from coordinate 124,892 downwards.
CAGCCCCGGCGAGGACGTTCTTGATGCCGTTGACCTGCTGCAGGCCCAGTGCCGTACCCAGCCCGAGAACTCCGATGAGCAGCACTCCTTGGGCGGCCCCGAAGTAGGCGCCGTAGACGCCCGTCAGTCCCACTGCCGACCAGAGCCAGGGGGCCGGTCCGGTGCGCGGCTCGTGCGCGGCAGCGCGCCGGGCGACGTAGGGCTGGACGAGCACCAGCACCACGGCGATGCCCACCAGCACCGGCACCACGGCCTCGAACACGGTCTCCGGGAAGGCCAGCAGCAGCACCACTCCGAGGACGGCCCCCAGCACGGTGGCCGGCAGCAGGTGGCGCAGCGTGCTGCCGAGGCTGGAGAGCTCGCGGCGGTACCCGTACATGCTGGCCAGCGAGCCGGGCACGAGTCCCACGGTGTTGCTGACGTTGGCGCTCAGCGGCGGGACGCCGACGGCGACCAGGGTGGGAAACGTGATGAGGCTGCCCGAGCCGACGACGGCGTTGAGCGCACCGGCTCCGAACCCGGCCAGCACGACCAGGACCGCCTGCACGGTGGTGAAGTCTCCGATCATGGCGGGCCGTCCCCCCGCGCGCTCTCCTGGGCGAGCAAGCCGGGCAGGTCGGCGAGCCGGTCCAGGCCCCGCAGCGGCTGGGCCATGCGGTGGTTGCCGCTCAACCGCTCACGGTTGTCGTGCAGGAACGCCCAGTAGCCCGCGGTGAACGGGCACGCCTTCTCGCCCACGCGCACCGAGGGATCGTAGGGGCAGCCGCGGCAGTAGTCGCTCATCCGGTTGATGTACGCGCCGCCGGAGGTGTACGGCTTGGTGGCCATGAGCCCACCGTCGGCGTGCTGGGACATGCCCACGACGTTGGGCAGCATCACCCAGTCGTAGCCGTCGACGAACGAGGTGTGGAACCACTCGGTGAGTGCGGCGGGGTCGTAGCCGCGCTGCAGCGCCCAGCTGCCCAGCACCATGAGCCGGGGGATGTGGTGCGCCCATCCCTGCTCGCGTACGTCGGTCAGCACCTCGGACAGGCAGCGGGCCGTCACCGCGTCGGCATCGAGGTCGGCGAACCAGTCCGGCAGCGGCCGGTGGGCGCCCAGCGCGTTGCGGTGCCGGTAGTCGGAGTCGGTGTGCCAGTAGACGTGCCACACGTACTCGCGCCACCCGATCACCTGGCGGACGAAGCCCTCGGTGGCAGCCAGGCCGGCCTGGCCCTCGTGGTAGGCGCGCTCGGCCCGGCGGACCAGGTCGACCGGGTCGAGCAGGCCCAGGTTGAGCGGCACCGACAGCAGCGAGTGCGCCATCCAGGGGTCGTCGGCGAGCATCGCGTCCTCGAAGGCACCGAACGCCGCCAGCCGGCGGGTCGCGAAGTGCTCCGCGGCGGCGCGCGCCTCGTCGTGGGTGACGGCGAAGCGCCGCGGCCCGTCGTGCCCCACGAACTCGATGCCGTCGTCGCGCTCCCAGCGATCGAGCGTCTCGCGCACGCCGGCGTCGATGTCGTCCTCGACCGGCCACCACGGCTCGGGCAGGTCGACGACGTCGCTCAGCCGGGTCGCTCGCCTCGGCGGCGGCTGCCGGTTGTCGGCATCGAAGTTCCAGCGGCCACCCAGGGGTGACCCGTCCGGCTCCACCAGCACGCCGAGTCGGCGCCGCACGTCGCGGTAGTAGTCCTCCAGCAGCAGGCGCCGGCGACCGGACGCCCACGCGGCGAACTCGTCCCGGCTGAGCACCCATCCCCTGGCGGGCAGCACGTCGACCCCGTCGAGGCGACGCACCAGGGCGTCTGCCGCCCGCGACGTGGGGGCGCACACCTCGACCCGCTCACCGAGCTCCTCCACCCCCTGCCGGTACGTCTCGGACGACACGAGCACGCATCTGTCCCCGAGCTCGGCGGCGCGGTGCCGCAGTGCCGACAGGACGATGTGGGCCTTGCGGCGGTGCCAGCGGCGACGCCGGAACACCGCACGCGACTCCACCAGCAGCACACCGGCGTCGGCGACGTCGTCGACGAAGTGCGGCCCGAGCTGGTCGGCGAACAGCCAGCGGCGCGGTGGACTCACTCGCGCGCCCGGCTACAGCTGGTCGGTCACCTCGCGCACTGCCTCGATCTCGGCCTCCGCAGCGGCCTCGGCCTCCGCGGACGCCGCGTCGGCTGCCTGCTGGGCGAGCTGCTGCTGGTGACGGATCTCCTCCGGCAGCTCTCCCACCTCGGCCAGACCACCGCTGGACGGGGCGAGGTTGCCGGCCAGGTTGCCCAACCCTTCGAGCGCCTTGCCGATCTCGCTCGGCAGCACCCACAGCTTGTTGGCATCGCCCTCGGCGATCTTGGGCAGCATCTGCAGGTACTGGTACGACAGCAGCTTCTGGTCGGGGTTGCCGCGGTGGATGGCGTGGAACACCGTCTGGATCGCCTGGGACTCACCGTCGGCGCGCAGGATCGCCGACTGCTTCTCGGCCTCGGCCGACAAGATCGCCGACGCCTTCTGACCCTCGGCCTGCAGGATCGCCGCCTGCTTCTGGCCCTCGGCGGTGAGGATCTGCGACTGACGCGCTCCCTCGGCGTTGAGGATGACGGCGCGCTTGTCACGGTCGGCGCGCATCTGCTTCTCCATCGCGTCCTTGATGGACGGCGGCGGGTCGATCGCCTTGAGCTCGACGCGGTTCACCCGGATGCCCCACTTGCCGGTCGCCTCGTCCAGGACGCTGCGAAGCGCGTTGTTGATGCCCTCGCGGCTGGTGAGCGTCTGCTCGAGGTCCATGCCGCCGATGACGTTGCGCAGCGTGGTGACGGTGAGCTGCTCGATGCCGGCGATGTAGTCGGTGATCTCGTACGTCGCCGACTTCGGTTCGGTGACCTGGTAGTAGATGACGGTGTCGATCGACACGACCAGGTTGTCCTGGGTGATCACCGGCTGCGGCGGGAACGACACGACCTGCTCGCGCAGGTCGACGAGCGGCAGCACACGGTCGACGAAGGGGACGACGATCGCCAGACCCGGGTTCAGCGTCTTCTGGAAGCGTCCGAGCCGTTCGACGATGCCGGCGCGCGCCTGCGGCACGATGCGCACCGAGCGCACCAGCGCCACGAAGATGAGCAGCGCGAACAGGAAGGCCAGGAAGAGCCCGACCGCTGTACCGATTTCCATGTGTCCTCAGTCCTTAGGTAGTTCTGGTTGAGCCTGGTCGTGCATGGATCGCCTCACGTGTCATCAGGCGGGGAACACCACGGCGGTGGCGCCGTCGATCTCGACGACGTGCACCCGGGTGCCCGGTTCGATCACCTCGTTGTCGTCGAACGAGCGGGCCGACCAGATCTCCCCGGCGAGCTTGACCTGCCCGGAGTGGGCGTCGACCCGAGTGGTCACCAAGGCGTCGCGCCCGACGAGGGCGGCAACCCCGGTGCGTGCCTCGATCGGCGTGCGCAGGTGACGCTTGGCGACGGGCCGGACGACTCCGAGCAGCGCCCCCGTCGCGAGGATGGCGACCACAGCCTGCAGCAGCAACGGCGCACCCACGGCGGCGGCCGCCGCACCCGCCAGCGCTCCGCCCGCCAGCATCAAGAAGACGAGGTCGAGCGTGGTGGTCTCCACGATCCCGAGCACCACCGCGAGCCCCAGCCAACCAGCCCAGGCGTTGTCGCCGAGCCAGTCGAAGAAGCCGTCCATATGCCCAGGTTAGACCTGCTTGACCCGTTCAGCAGGTCTGACTGCCCGTGCACTGAACCGGCCGTCGCGGCGCTCGACCTGCAGCGCCATCCCGAAGCACGCCGAGAGCGACTGCGCCGTCAGGGTCTGCTCGACCGGCCCGGCCGCCACGACCTCGCCTCCGCGCAGCAGCAGGGCGTGCGTCATGCTCGGCGGGATCTCCTCCACGTGATGGGTCACCAGCACCATGGCCGGGGCGTAGGGGTCGCTCGCCAGGCCGTCGAGGGTGGCGACGAGTCGCTCGCGGGCACCGAGGTCGAGGCCGGCTGCCGGCTCGTCCAGCAGCAGCAGCTCGGGGTCGGTCATCAGCGCCCGAGCGATCTGCGCGCGCTTGCGTTCCCCCTCCGAGAGGGTGCCGAACGTGCGATCGGTCAGGTGGCCGACGCCCATGCGCGTCAGCAGGGCATCGGCCTGCGCCTCGTCCATGCCTTGGTAGCTCTCGCGCCAGCGGCCGACGACGGCGTAGGCCGCCGTCAGCACGAGGTCGCGCACCGTCTCCTCAGCAGGGATGCGCTCGGCAAGCAACGCGCTGGCCAGACCGATGCGGGGGCGCAGCTCGAACACGTCCACCGAGCCGAGCATCTCGCCCAGCACCTCGGCGTAGCCGGAGCTCGGGTGCGCCTGCGCGGCGGCGATCGACAGCAGCGTCGTCTTGCCGGCACCGTTCGGGCCGAGCACGACCCAGCGTTCGTCCTCCTCGACCAGCCACGACACCGAGTCGAGCAGACGTTGACCGGAGCGGATCATGGTGACGTCAGCGAACTCCAGCGCGGCCACGGGTCCACCCTACGGAACGAAGGGTCCTACTCTGTGCCGGTGCCGATTGCTCTGCGCGCCGCGCTGCTCGCCGCCTGGGGGACGGCCTACCTGCAGGACGCGGTCTCGCTCGAGCTTGCCGTCGCCGAGGTCGAGGGCGAGGACGAGCCGCACCTCTGGACCCGCGAGCCGACGGCCGGTCCCGACGAGATCGGTGAGGGCCTCGCCGCGCTGAAGGCAGAGGGCGTGTCGGCACTGCGGCTGTCCCTGCCGGTGCCCGGCGACCCGCTCGGGCTCACCGGCCCGGTCGAGACCAACCTGGCCGCGCTCGCCGCCGGTGAGGCGGTCGTCACCGTGGGTGACCGGGGTTCGTCCTGGGCCGGGCCGCACGGCTGTCGGGCCATCGTGCCGAGCATCACCGCGTTCGGCACACCCGGTGACCGCGGGCACTGCGTCACGTGGCGGAGCATGCCGGCGGCGTCGACGCTGCCCGACGTCCCGGTGCTGGGCGAGGCCGATCGTGAGCTGACGCAGGCGATGCGCGAGGCCACGGCGGCGTTGGCGTCGCTCAGTGCGCAGTCGTGGCGCCCCGGCACCGCGCAGACGGTGGACCGGCTGCGCGGGTTCGGACGCGACATGCGGCTCCCCCACCACGTCGGGGCCCGCGCCGACTCGCTCGTCCGTCGCGCCATCTCGGTGCTCACCATGCTGGAGGCTGCCCGGGCCGACGACGGCGACGCGATCACCGCACACGTGGCGCACGCCCGCTCGGCCTCGCTCGCCCCGCTCGACCGGGCGGCCCGTCGGGCCGTCGTCGCCGCGGTCAGCCCCGACCACCAGCACGCGCGGCGTGAGTCGAGCACACCGGCGTTCCCCCCGCGATGACCGCGACGACCCCGGACGAGGACGCCGCCCCTCCTGTCGGCCAGGTACCGACGCTGCTGCTCACCCTCACCGGACCTGACCGTCCCGGCGTGACGACGTCGCTGTTCGGCGCCCTGCGCGCAGACCCGGCAGAGCCGCTCGTCGTGCTCGACATCGAGCAGGTCGTGGTGCGCGGACGGCTGGTGCTCGGCGTGCTGCTCAGCGCAGGCAGGTTGCCGGCCGACGAGGACGAGATGCGCGCCGCGAAGGCGCGTCTCGTCGCGGCGGAGGCGACGGCAGCCACCGTCGCCGCCGACCTCGGCATGCATCTCGACGCCTCGACAGCCTGGGGCGATCCCGCGGCGCTGCGCCCGGGGCGTGTCGTGGTGACCGTGCTGGGCCAGCCGCTGACACCGGCCACCGTCGCGGGGATGACGGCACAGATCGCCGATGCGGGCGCGAACATCGACCGCATCACCCGCCTCGCCGCCTACCCGGTGACCGCCATCCGCATGCACGTGTCAGGGGCGGACGCCCGCGTGCTGCGTCCGAGCCTGGCTGCGGCTGCGGCTCGCCTCGGCGTCGACGTGGCCGTCGAGCCGGCGGGTCTGCACCAGCGTGCGACACGGCTCGTGGTGATGGACGTCGACTCCACCCTGGTGCAGGGCGAGGTGATCGAGATGCTGGCCGCCCACGCCGGGGTGCTGCCGCAGGTGGCCGAGGTGACCGACGCCGCCATGCGCGGCGAGCTCGACTTCGCCGAGTCGCTGCGTGCGCGCGTGGCGCTGCTGGCGGGCTTGCCCGAGTCGGCGCTCGAGCAGGTGCGCCGCTCGGTGGCGCTCACTCCCGGCGCCCGCACGCTGGTGCGGACGTTGAAGCGGCTGGACTACAAGGTGGCCATCGTCAGCGGGGGCTTCACCCAGGTCACCGACGCGCTCGCCGCCGAGCTGGCCCTGGACTTCTCGCTGGCCAACACCCTGGAGGTGGACGACGGCCGGCTCACCGGGCGCGTGGTCGGCCCGGTCGTCGACCGAGCGGCCAAGGCGGAGGCGCTGCGCAGGTTCGCCGCGCAGGCCGGCATCCCGCTGTCGCAGACCGTGGCCATCGGGGACGGGGCCAACGACCTCGACATGATCGCCGCCGCGGGCCTGGGCATCGCGTTCAACGCGAAGCCGGTGGTGCGGGCGGCTGCGGACACGGCGGTGTCGGTGCCCTACTTGGACTCGGTGTTGTACCTGCTCGGGGTGAGCCGTGAGGACGTCGAGGCCGCGGACGAGTCCGACGGCACCCCCACGCCGTCGCCTCCGCTCGGCTGATCGTCGACAGCGGCGCCACCGCCCGCAGGCTTCACGCCAAAGACGGCCCGAACGCCGGGAGTGCGACGAATGGCCTCGACCAGCACCATCGTGATGGCGAGGGAGACCACGAGGGTGGTGGCGACCTTCAACCAGAACCCCAGGTCGCCGGCCACCACCACGGCGGCCACAGCGATCACCACCGGTTGGTGCACGACGTAGAACGGCACGATCACCGACTGCCCGTACCGCAGCAGCGGGGTGTTCTTGTCGAGATGGGCGACGGCCGTGGCCACGACGACGAGGCCCGCTCCGTAGGCAGCCAGCGGCATCGCCAGGTTGAGCATGAGCGAGCCGGCGTCGGGACCGTCCAGGGGTTCCCAGGCCGCGTCGGTGATGAAGCCCGAGCCGGTCCCCCCGCCGATGGCCATCACGCCGACGACAGCCATGACTGCGCCGAGCTTCCAGTCCCGGCGCACGGCCGCCAGCAGGCGCGGGTCTTGCAGCAGCACGATGCCGTACACGTAGAAGAGCCCGTAGTAGGCGAAGTCTGTCCAGCCGTGCTCCTCGGGCGCGATCCCGTGCAGGGCGACCCGAACCACGATCAGCGGGACGACACCGAGCAGGATCGCGCCGCGGTGGGCAGTCACGAACGCCGCGACGCGATCGACGACGCCCGCGCCGCCACCGCTCAGCCAGCGCTGCAGCGGCCAGACGAGAAGCGAGAACGCGAACAAGAACCCGAGGAACCACAGGTGCCATCCCCAGTCGCTGACCATCGCCGGGGAGAAGAAGAACGGCAGGTCACCGGCCCAGACGGGGATGAAGTCGAGCAGGGAGCCCTGATAGATGCCCTGGTGCTGCGCGACGACCCAGGCTTGGAACGGCGCCAGCAGCACCGTCCCGATGGCGAACGGCACCGCCAGACGCAGCGTGCGCTCCTTGGCGAACTGGCGGCCGCTGCGCCGCAGACCCGCGAAGTAGGCCGACGCCCCCGCGACGAGGAACAGCACCGGCAGCCCCCAGGGGAAGAACAGCATGAGCACGCCCGTGATGGCGAAGCTGGTCTCGTCGTTCTTGATGACCCAAGGGATAGCGTCGTAGGGGTGCAGCGCGTGGAACAGGAACACCCCGAACACCAAGAGGACGCGGAGCCAGTCGAGCCCGTACACCCGTTGCGTCGTGGCAGCAGTCGGCACCGTCGTCTCCTCGAATCGTGTGACACGTGAGCGTGACGCACGAAGCCTGCATCAAGAAGCGCCGTGCTGCATTGTCGCCGGGCTGTGGCTTCGGCCGTCAGCGACCCGCGGTGACCGAGACCTTCGCCCCGGCGACCGACACCATCGGGCTGTCGCTCACGTACGGGGTGACGCTCATCAGGCGACTCAGCAGCGGCACACGGCGGATGACTTCGACGAGCAGCAGGGCGACCGCCAACGAGACCAGAACGGTGGTGCCCAGCCGGGCCCAGAAGCCCAGCCCGGTGGTGACGACGTACGCGGCGACCGAGACGACCACCGGCTGGTGCACGACGTAGAACGCGAGGATGACCGCCTGCCCGTACCGCAGACCCCGGGTCGGCCGCGTGAGCCACGTCAGTGCGGCGGCGAGCACCGTGAGCCCGCCCCCGAATGCGGCGAGCGGGACGGCGAGGTTGAGGGCAACCGAGCCGAGGTCGGGTCCGTCCAGCGGCGACCACGACTCAGCCGTGATCAGGCCCACCCCCGCCCCGACCACGATGATCAGCGCGCCGAGGGAGCCTGTGACCGCACTGAACCGCCAGTCACGCCGCACCACCTCGGCGAACCGTGAGTCCTGCAGCAGCAGAAGACCGTAGACGAAGAAGATCGCGTAGTAGACGAAGTCGGTCCACCCCTGCTCCTCGGGGCTGAAGCCGTGCAACGCCTCCCGCACCACCACGAGCGGGACGACGCCCAGCACGATGCTCCCGCGGTGGTGGGCGACCGACTCGGCCAGCAGTCGGACCCCGCGCGCACCTGCACCCCGCATCCATGTCTGCAGGGGCCACGACATCAGCCCGAAGATGAGCAGGTAGGCCAGGAACCAAAGGTGCCCGCCCTGGCCACTGAGCACTGCCGGCGACCCGACGATCGTGAGGCTGTCGACCCAGATGGGCACGTACTCGGTGAACTGGCCGCTGTAGAACCCGTTGTGCCACGAGATGACCCACGCCTGGAACGGAGCGACGAGAAGGGCTCCCGCCACGAACGGGATGAGCAGCCGGCGCGTCCGCTCCCCGGCGAAGCGCCGACCGTCGCGTGCCATGCCCGCGAACCACGCGGCCGTGCCGGCCAGCACGAACAGCAGGGGCATGGCCCAGACGAAGAACAGCGTCGTGACCGCGGTGAGCGCGGCGAGCGTCTGGTCGTTGTCGATGCGCCAGTCCACGGTGTCGAACGGGCGGACCGCCTTGAAGACCAGCAGACCGACCATGAGCCAGACACCCAGTCGGCCGAGAGCGACGACGCGGGCAACGCGGGACGAGTCCACGCTCACGCTGCCCTCCTGACCATCGACCCCCGACAGATCCCAACTCACACGGCCCACGAAGTGTGCTCCCCGTCGGGCGTCCACGCAACAACGTTGCTGAATCTCGCCGTGAAGTATCTCAGTCAGCGAGGAACTGCGAAGGCGAGCAGTCGAGCCGTGCCCTCGTCGAGGTCACGCCAGTCCGGCACCTGCAGGTGAAGGACGGCGATGCCGCCGGTCGGATACTTGCCCGCCATCCGCGCGCGGTCGGCTGCCACCCCCGCGCCGTCCTGGAGGTACAGCGCCAAGCTCTCGGTCGTCGGGTTGTGCCCGACCACCAGTGCCGTGGCCACGTCGGCGGGCAACGAGCGCAGCAGCGCGAGCGATCCGAGCAGCCCGGACTCGTACAGGTCGTCGCTGTAGCTCGTCGCCACGTCTGCCCCGAGCTGCTCGCTGACCAGGTTCCAGGTCTGGCGCGTGCGTGTCGCGGTCGACACCAGCGCGAGGTCGGGCACCAGGCCGGCGGCGGCGAGCCAGCGGCCGGCCTGCGGGGCCTCGGCGCGCCCGCGCTGGCCGAGGGGGCGCTCGTGGTCGGGCACGCCGGTCGGCCAGTCCGACTTGGCGTGACGCAGCAGGACGAGGCGACGGTCGGGCACGGCAGTCATGCACCCATCATCGTCGCCTCGGTCGAGCCGTGGGAGACACTGGGCGCCATGCCTCGCCCCACCACGATGCTCGGTGTCTACGCAGCAGTCTCGGTGCTGCACGTCGGTGCGCACGTCGCCTCCCTGACCGCGCTGACGACGGCGACGAAGCCGCTGCTGATGCCGGCCCTCGCCGCCTTTCTGATCAGCGCCTCGCCACGGCCGTTCACCCGCATGGTGCGCGTGGTGCTGGCGGCCCTGGCGTTCTCCTGGCTCGGCGACGTGCTGCTCGAGGTCTCGCGACTGGCCGACTCCGACCCCTTGTTCATGGCGGGCCTCGGCGGGTTTCTCGTCGCCCAGGTGCTCTACGTGGTGGCGTTCACCCCGCTGGTGCGCTCGTCGACGCCGCCGCGACCGCCGGTGTGGGCGCTGGTGTACGTGCTCTACGGAGCGGGCCTGGTCGCGTTCCTGGCCCCCGAGCTCGGGGAGTTCTTGCTCCCGGTGGCCGTCTACGCCGCGGCCATCTGCACGATGGGGATCGTCGCGTCCGGCGTCAACGCCTACACGGGGCTCGGCGCGGCCCTGTTCGTCGCCTCCGACACGCTGATCGCTGTCGGCCGTTTCACCGACCTGCTCACGATCGCCGAGAACGGGCAACGGGTGCTGGTGATGACCACCTACCTGCTGGCGCAGGGGCTGATCGTCGTCGGCGTCGTCGTCGCGCAGCGTGGCATCTGGCGTACCGCGCCGGACATCCCCGACTCCCCCGCCTCGCAGCCCGCCTGACCCCCTGTCAGCCGCCGCGCCGTCAGGCGCCGACGGCGTGCACTCCCCCGTCGACGTGGACGATCTCGGCGGTGGTCTTCGGGAACCAGTCCGAGAGCAGGGCGACGCACGCGCGCGCCGTGGGCTCCGGGTCGGTCATCTCCCAGCCGAGTGGGGCCCGCTCGTGCCAGACCGACTCGTACCCGGCGTACCCGGGGATCGACTTCGCTGCCAGCGTCCGCAACGGGCCGGCGGCCACCAGGTTGACCCGGACGTTCTCCGGTCCGAGCTCGCGGGCCAGGTAGCGCGACGTCGCTTCGAGGGCGGCCTTCGACACGCCCATCCAGTCGTACGTCGGCCAGGCGACGGCCGCGTCGAAGTCGAGCCCCACGACCGAGGCGCCGTCCGGGCCGAACAGCGGCCGGCACGCCATGGTGAGCTGCTTGAGTGAGAAGGCCGAGACGTGCAGCGCGGTCGCGGCGTCCGCCCACTCGGTGTGCAAGAAGTTGCCGCCGAGAGCTGCCGGGGGTGCGTAGGCGATCGAGTGCAGCACCCCGTCCAAGCCGTCGACGTGCTGCCCGACACGCTCGGCGAGCGTCGACATGTGCTGCTCGTCGGTGACGTCCATCTCGACGAGCGGGACCGCAGCGGGCAGCCGCTTGATGATCCGCTCGACCAACGACATGCGACCGAAGCCGGTCACCACCACCGTGGCGCCCTGGTCCAGGGCCATGCGGGCGACGTGGAACCCGATCGACTGGTCGGTGATCACCCCCGTCACCAGGATTCGCTTGCCCGCCAGCAGCCCGCTCACATGTGTCCTCTCCATCGTGGCCTGTGGGTACCGATGGCCATCAGTGACCCATCCCCAGCCCGCCGTCCACCGGGATGACCGCACCGGTCACGTACGCGGCGTCGTCGCTGGCCACCCAGCGGATCACGCGGGCCACCTCGTCGGCGTCGGCGAAGCGCCCGAGGGGCACCTGGTCGCGGTAGGTCGCTCGGGTGTCGTCGTCCAGCTCAGCGGTCATGTCGGTCTCGACGAAGCCGGGTGCCACGACGTTGGCGGTGATGCTGCGGCTGCCGAGCTCGCGGGCAAGGGAGCGCGCCATGCCGACGAGGCCGGCCTTGCTGGCTGCGTAGTTGACCTGGCCGGCGGAACCGGTGAGCGCGACGACGCTGGAGACCAGCACGATGCGGCCCCGACGCTGGCGCAGCATGGCGCGCGAGGCGGCCTTGACCACCCGGAAGGCGCCGGACAGGTTCGTGTCGATCACGTCGGCCCAGTCGGCCTCGGACATGCGCAGCAGCAGCGTGTCGCGGGTGATGCCGGCGTTGGCCACCAGCACCTCGACCGGTCCGTGGGCGTCCTGGGCCGCTGCGACGGCTGCCGCCACGGATTCGGGGTCGCTGACGTCGGCCGGCACCGCCAGCAGACGCTCGTCGGGCACCGACCCACCGCGCGTGGTGACGGCGACCTTGTCACCCAGGTCGGCGAAGCACCGGGCGGTCGCCAGACCGATGCCACGGTTGCCGCCGGTGATCAGAACGCTTCGACTCACGGGGCGCGACCGTAACGCCTACCCGCTGGTAGGGACGAATCGCCCCGCGGTGCGGCGGAGACTGGCGACGTCCTCAGGCGTCCTCGAGCCTGAAGCCGACCTTCATCGACACCTGGAAGTGGTCCGGCTGGCCGTCGGTGATGTGGCCACGGATCTCGACCACCTCGAACCAGTCGAGGTGGCGCATCGTCTCGCTCGCCCGCCCGATGCCGTTGCGCAGGGCGTCGTCGACCCCGTCCGGCGATGTCCCGACAACCTCGATCACTCGGTACGTGCGGTTCGGCATGCGTCTTCCTCTCGTCCCTGATGGTGCGGCTGCGCGCCATCCTGCCGGAATCCTGCGTCGCGTACTACACCTGCTGCTCACCCGGGCCCGGGCCGTCGCGGTGCGAGCGATTCACTCCCCACCCATCTCTGGCACCGCCGGGTCGCCGGACGTAGCGTGTAGCCACGGCGTTCGAGGCGTCGTGCGAACGGGTGAGGTGGCACATGGCGCGACGCACGCAGGCGGTCGCAAGCATCACCTCCGCCCCCACGTCGCTGACCGACGACCTGGCCATGCGCACGCGGCGCTACCTCTGGACCATGGGAGTGCGCACCGCCTGCTTCGTCGGCGCGATCTTCGTCCCGGGCTGGCCGCGGTGGGTGCTGGTGGCCGGGGCGGTGCTGCTGCCCTACCTCGGCGTCGTGGGGGCCAACGCGGGACGCGAGCGGGTCGGCAAGACCCTGGAGCCGGTGACCCCCGACTTCTCGATGCCCGCGCTGCCCGCGGGGCCGGCCGTCGAGCAGTCCTCGCCGCGCTGACGCCCCAGGCGACGGCTGCGCGAACGCGAGGATCTACCGTCTGAGCATGGGTCTGTTCCGGACGCGCCGCGGGCTGAGCCTGCTGGCGTTCGCGACGGTGATGGCGGTCGCCTGCGTGCTGCTGGGGTTGTGGCAGCTCGACCGCTACCAGCAGCGAGGCGAGCGCAACGAGGCGATCCGTTCTGCGCTCGAGTCACCGCCGGCCCCGCTGGACTCCGTGGTCGACGCAGCCACGACGCCAGACGAGGTCTCCGACGACGTGCAGTGGCGCACGGTGACCGTACGAGGCACCTTCGACCCGACGGCCGAGCTGGCGCTGCGCCTGCGTTCGGTGGAAGGCCAGTCAGGGGTGCACGCCCTGGCCCCCCTGGTGCTCGACGACGGCTCGGCGGTGCTCGTCGACCGGGGCTTCGTCCCCACGGCCACCCGATCGACCGGCGAGGTAGCGGTGCCGCCGCCCGTCGACACGGTCGTGGAGCTGACCGGCCGCGTGCGGCTCAGCGAGTCGGGGCAGGGCTCCGGCCTCGACTCGGACTCGACCCCGCCGTCCATCCGGTTCGTCGACCTGGCCGAGCTCGACACCCAGCTGGACGACGACCTCGCCCCGGTGTGGCTCGAACGCGTCGAGCAGCGCCCCGCTGAGGACGACGCGCTGATCGCCATCCCGGCTCCCCGGCTCAGCGCCGGGCCGAGCCTGATCTACGCGGTGCAGTGGTTCTTGTTCGGCATCGTGGCAGTGGTCGGCTTCGTGCTGCTGGCCCGCAAGGACAGCGCCGAGCGCGCCGCCCGCCCCGCAGATCCCGGCACCGCCCGCCCGGCCGCCGCGGACGCCGAGCACTCCCCGTCGTAACCCGTCCGCTGGTCATCCCGCCTGGCGGCGGAGACCCAGGAGGTACGCGGCCTCGATCTCGCGCAGCACCCCCACCGGGTCGTCCCTGATCCGGCGCGGCGAGATCGACAGCACAGTCCACCCGGCAGCGGTCAGGGATGCTCGCCGCTGCGCCGTCTGGTCGGCGTCGGGCCCGAAGCCGTGGTGCTCCGCGCTGTCGACCTCGACCACGAGCCTGGCCTCCCGCCAGCACAGGTCCGGCACCAAGGTTCGCCCGTCGACACTCAACGGTTCGTTCACGGCCGGCTGCGGTAGGACGACGCTGCGACCAAGGACCGCGAGCAGGTCGAGCTCGGGTGCCGAGGCGGCGCCGGAGCCCAAGTCGCGCAGCGCCTGGCGCACCTGGGCGGCGCCCCTCGTGTGTCCTGCCGCTACCTCCCGCCAGAGCGCATCGAGGGTCGTGAGCCTGCGCTGAACGACTTCGGCCAGCAGCGCCCGAGCATCCCGAGGCGCCACCTCTCGTGCGGAGTCGACTGCTGCTCGGGGCACGGGGGACGTGGGCAGTCCCTGCCGCACCCGCCGTGCCGGCAGACGGCTGCTGCGGTGCACGACCAGCGGCGGTTGTGCACAGACCTTGCGCCGGTGCGGAACGAGCAGGTGCACCCGGACGTCGTTCGGGGCGTACTTCAGCCCGTACACCTCCAGAGAGGTGATGGACGCGATCTGGGCCTCGTCCCCGGCGTACAGCAGCCCTGCCCACATCTGCTGCCGCCGGGTGGGTTCGCCGGTCGTCACCAGGTAGACACGAGGCAGCAAGCGCCTGCCCGGTCCTCCTGTCCCGCCGAGGGCGTCGACCTGGCGGGAGGTGAGCCCGTGGGCGAGGCACTGCGCCCGCGTCACCACCCCCTCCTGGCTCAGCGCCAACGAACGCAGCGACTCGGGGAGGCGTCTCATGGGGCCATGGTCGCGACCCCGCGGCTGATGCGACGTTCGCCGTCCACAGGCGGGGCCGGCACGCTCGCGGCGAGCCGAGCCGAGCCGCTGGGGTTGGCGCTGGCGCTGGCGCTTCGGTGCCGGGAACCTGCACCCTTCTGGTGGGGCGTGAAGGGAGACAAACCCACCGATCGGGGTCGGTGGGGGGATGAGAAGCCACCGTATGGCGTGCTGGCACTCCCCCCACGGGCGTCCGGACGTGGCTTCTCGTCCCGTCACGCCTGCGGGGGCGTGCCCACCTTCCCGGCACATCCGTATCCTGCGACCGCCCGCCGCGTGACTGAGCGTCCACCGGCGACCAGGCTCGCCCGACCGACGTGGCACGGCCTACGCGAGCAGGGCGGGCAGCACCTCGGTGAGGTCGTCGCGCAGAACCGCGTGCGCGTGGGAGTCGTACGGGGTGGGCGACCCGTTCGCCACGACGAGGCGTGCTCCGCTGCGCAGCGCCACCCGGCAGAGCCCGGCTGCCGGGTTCACCTGAAGGGACGTGCCCGCGGCGACGAACACGTCGCAGTCGGATGCCGCGTCCACGGCGGCGTCGAGCACGTCGGGGTCGAGGCTCTGCCCGAACGCGACAGTGGCCGAGCGCTGGATGCCGCCGCATGCCGCGCACGGGGGGTCGGCCTCGCCGGCGTCCACCCGGGCGAGCACGTCGCGCATCGGCACGCGGTGCCCGCACTCGAGGCAGGCGGAGAAGAACAGCGTGCCGTGCAGCTCGATCACCTTCCCAGGGTCGCTGCCGGCGCGCTGGTGCAGCCCGTCGATGTTCTGGGTGAGCAGGGCGCGCAGGCGTCCGCGCTGCTCCAGGCGCACGAACGCCTCGTGGGCGGGGTTGGGCTCGGCGGTCCAGGCGGGATGGTCGCGCCGATTCGCCCAGGCGCGGCGGCGCAGGTCAGGGTCGGCGCGGTACGACTCGATGTCGAACATGGCGGCAGCGCCCGGATCCTTCGTCCACAGGCCGTTCGGTCCCCGGAAGTCAGGGATGCCCGAGGGTGTCGAGACGCCCGCGCCGGTGAGCACGGTGACTCTCGCGGCGGCGTCCAGCCAGCCGCGCACCTCGTCCAGTTCGCCACGCACCACCCCCGACGCTAGGCGGGCGCGCACAATGGCGCACATGGACCTCGGACTGACCGACCGCGTGTACCTCGTCACCGGCGCCGCTCGTGGGCTGGGCCGGGCGGTCGCCCAGGTACTGGTGGACGAGGGCGCCCGGGTGGTGGTGTCGGGTCGGCACGCCGACTCGGTCGACGCCGCGGTGCAGGCGCTGGGGGCTGATCGCGCTCTCGGCGTCGTCGCCGACAACGCCGACCCGTCGACGCCTCAGGCACTGGTGGACGCGGCCGTCTCCCGCTTCGGCCGCCTCGACGGCGCCCTGGTCAGCGTCGGGGGGCCCGCTCCCGGCTCGGTCACGGCGACAACCGACGACCAGTGGCGCGCCGCCTTCGAGTCGGTGTTGCTGGGCGGGGTGCGGATGGGTCGCACGGTGGCGGCCAGCCTGGGCGAGGGCGGGGCCATCGCCTTCGTGCTCTCGACCTCGGTCAAGGCGCCGATCCCGGGGCTGGCCACGTCCAACGGTCTGCGTCCCGGGCTGGCCATGGTCGCCAAGCAGCTGGCCGACGAGTACGGCCCCGCCGGGGTGCGGGTCGTCGGGCTCATGCCGGGACGGATCGGCACCGAGCGGCTCGACGAGCTCGACGCCCTCAGCGGGGACGCCGCGGCGTCGCGGGCACGCTGGGAGGCGATGATCCCGCTGCGGCGCTACGGCGAGCCGGCGGAGTTCGCCCGGGTTGCCGCGTTCGTCCTGTCCCCCGCCGCGTCGTTCGTCACCGGGTCGATGGTCGCCGTGGACGGCGGCCTGCTGGCATCGCTCTGACCGCTGCGACGGTCAACGGGGTCACACCGACGCAGGCTCGGCGGGGGCGGTGTCGGCGAACTGCGTGCGGTACAGGTCGGCGTAGAGGCCGCCCTCGTCGAGCAGCTCGGCATGCGTGCCGCGCGCGACGATGCGGCCGCCGTCGAGCACGAGGATCGTGTCGGCGTTGCGGACGGTCGAGAGCCGGTGCGCGATCACCAGCGACGTGCGGCCGTCCAGCGCGATGTCCAGGGCACGCTGCACGGCCGACTCCGACTCGGAGTCCAGGTGCGCGGTGGCCTCGTCCAGGATCACGACCTGGGGCGCCTTGAGCATCAGCCGGGCGATCGCCATGCGCTGCTTCTCGCCCCCGGACAGGCGGTAGCCACGGTCGCCGACCATCGTGTCGAGCCCGTCCGGCAGGGCCGCCACCAGCGAGTCGACCTGCGCGGCGCGCAACGCCTCCCACACCTGCTCGTCGGTGGCGTCGGGACGGGCGTAGAGCAGGTTGTTGCGGATGGTGTCGTGGAACATGTGCGCGTCCTGCGTCACCACGCCGACCGTGTCGGTGAGCGAGGCGAGGGTCGCGTCCCGCAGGTCGGTGCCACCGATGCGCACCGAGCCGGACGTCGGGTCGTACAGGCGACTGACCAGGGCCGTCAGTGTGGTCTTGCCCGCCCCGGACGGCCCGACCAGCGCGACCATCTGCCCCGGCTCGACCCGGAGCGAGATGTCGGTGAGGGTCATGCCGGCTACTGCACGCTCCGTGGTCGCGATGCTCTCCAGCGACGCCAGCGACACCTCGCCGGCCTTGGGGTAGCGGAACGAGACGGCGTCGAGCTCGACGTCGGCGGCGTCGGTGGGCAGCGGACGCGCGTCGGGAGCCTCGTCGACCAAGGGCTTGAGGTCGAGCACCTCGAAGACCCGCTCGAAGCTGACGAGCGCGGTCATGATGTCGATGCGGACGTTGCTGAGCGCGGTCAGCGGCCCGTACAGCCGTCCCAGCAGCGCGACCAGGGCCAGCAGCGTGCCCAGAGTGAGGGTGCCGTCGACCACCAGGTTGCCGCCGACGCCGTAGACGATCGCCGTGGCCAGCGACGTGACCAGGGTGAGTGCGACGAAGAACGCGCGGTTCTGCAGGGCGATCGTGATGCCGATGTCGCGCACCCGCGACGCCCGGGACGAGAACTGCTCGCTCTCCTGCGCCGGACGACCGAACAGCTTGACGAGCAGCGCGCCGGCGACGTTGAACCGTTCGGTCATCATGCCGCTCATCTCGGCGTTCAGGCCCATCTGCTCGCGGCTCAGTGCCGCGAGGCGACGCCCCACCCAGCGGGCGGGCACGAGGAAGACCGGCAGCAGCAGCAGCGCCCCGATGGTGACCTGCCACGACAGCGCGAGCATCGCGATGACGATCACGACGACGCTGATGCCGTTGGAGACCACCCCGGCAAGCGTGCCGGTGAAGGCCTGCTGGGCACCGATGACGTCGCTGTTGAGCCGCGAGACGAGGGCGCCGGTCTGCGCGCGGGTGAAGAAGGCGATGGGCTGGCGCTGGACGTGGGAGAACACCTGGGTGCGCAGGTCGAAGATCAGGCCTTCACCGATGCGCGCGGAGTACCAGCGCTCCACCAGCGACAGGCCCGCGTCGACGACGGCGATCACCGCCACGATGATCGCGAGCTGGGTCACCAGCGTCCCGTTGCCGGCCAGGATGCCGTCGTCGACGATGCGCTGGAACAGCAGCGGGGCCGCGACGACGAGCTGCGCGCTGATGACGACGATGACGAGAAAGACCGCGATCGGCCGGGAGTACGGACGGGCATACGACGCGACGCGCCGGACAGTGCCCGGTGCCAGCTTGGCGTCCTTCACCGACTGGTCCCGGGTCATCGACCGGTACGTCATCCACATGCCGGGTCCCGACATTCGCCCTCCTCGTCCCGTCGGGCGAGGTCCCCGACGTCACGAGACCAACATCGTCGGCCAAGGGCTTGTTCCGCCGGACGAGTCAGCGGGACGTGCTCAGGCCAGCAGCCGGGCCAGCTCGGCCAGCCGCTGACCCTGCTCGGCGCGCTCGGCGGTGCGCTGCTCGGCACGCGAGCGGCCCCGGGCGCCGCCGAGAAGCCGTTTCGTCGCCACGAGCGCACCGGCGGGGGCGGCCAGCAACGCAGCCACGAGGTCGTCCACGGACGACGCCAGCGCCGCCGCCGGGACGACGGCCTGGGCGATGCCGAGGTCGGCGGCCTCGGCCGCGCGCACCCAGCGTCCGGTCGCGCAGATCTCCAGCGCTCGGCCGTACCCGACCGCATCGAGCAACGGGGCCGTCCCACCCAGGTCGGGAACCAACCCCAGTGACGTCTCCCGCATGGCCAGCTGCGCGTCGTCCGCGCAGATCATGAGGTCACACGCCAAGGCGAGCTGAAAACCGGCTCCGACGGCGTGGCCCTGCACCGCGGCGATCGTGACGGCCGGCGACTCCCGCCACCACGTGAAGCCCTGCTGGTACTCCTCGATCGTGGCGTCGAGCTGCGCGGCCGGCATGCGAGCCAGGTCCGCGAGCGCGGGCTCCCCCGGCACGCCGGACCCGTCCAGCATGCGCCGGTCGAGACCCGCGGAGAACGACGCACCCTCGGCGCTGAGCACGACCACGCGGACGTCCGGCGCCAGCAGCTCGCCGACGGCGGCCAGGGCGCGCCAGGTCGCCGGCGTCTGGGCGTTGCGAGCCTCAGGTCGCACGAGCCGCACGTCGGCCCGAGGGCCGTCCACGGACACACGGACGAAGCCCGCCTCGAGGCGGGGGTCGGCCAGCTTCACGGCTCGAACGCTAGTCGGCCTTCTTCTTCCTCGACTTCGGTGCCCCGCCCCGCCCGCGCAGCGGCACCTCGGCCTCGACCAGAAGCCGGTGGACGAACCCGTACGAGCGGCCCGTCTCGACGGCCAAGTCGCGAATGCTGGCACCCTTGGTGTACTTGTCGCTGAGGTCAGACTTGAGCGAGTCGCGGGCAGACCCGGACACCCGGGTGCCTTTCGCCTCGGTGTCGGCCACTGTGCCTCCTGGGGGGAACGGCACTGCGCCGTCGACCTCCATGATCAGGCGGTCCTGGTCGCGGCGCCACCTACTTGGCGATATCCGTGCCCGAACGCGCCGGGTGTTCACGCAAGCGTGACCAGGTCGAGGTAGTCGGCACCCCACAGGTCTTCGACCCCGTCCGGCAGCAGCAGCACCCGCTCCGGGTCGAGTGCCTCCACCGCCCCCTCGTCGTGCGTGACCAGCACGATCGCCCCCTTGTAGCGCCGTACCGCGTCGAGAACCTCCGCGCGTGAGGCAGGGTCGAGGTTGTTCGTCGGCTCGTCCAGCAGCAGCACGTTCGCGCTCGACACCACCAGCGTGGCCAGGGCCAGCCGGGTGCGCTCACCGCCGGAGAGCACGTTCGCCGGCTTGTTCGCGTCGTCGCCGGAGAAGAGGAAGGAGCCGAGGACGGTGCGCACGCCCGTGTCGTCCATGTCCGGAGCAGCGCTGCGCAGGTTCTCCAGCACGGTCTGCGACATGTCGAGCGTCTCGTGCTCCTGGGCGAAGTAGCCGACCTTGAGGCCGTGGCCGGGCTCCACGGCGCCGGTGTCGGACGGCTCGACCCCGGCCAGCATGCGCAGCAGGGTCGTCTTGCCGGCACCGTTGAGCCCGAGCACCACGACTCGCGAGCCCCGGTCGATGGCGAGGTCGACGTCGGTGAACACCTCCAGCGACCCGTACGACTTCGACAGCTCGCGGGCTGTGAGCGGGGTGCGCCCGCAGGGGGCCGGCTCCGGCAGGCGCAGCTTGGCGACACGGTCGGTCGTGCGGGCGCCTTCGAGCCCGGCGAGCAGCCGGGCCGCGCGGCGGTCCATGTTCTGCGCCGCAGTCGCCTTGGTGGCCTTGGCCCGCATGCGGTCGGCCTGCGACTTGAGCTGGGTTGCCTTCTTCTCGGCGTTGGCGCGCTCACGGCGACGACGACGCTCGTCGGTCTCGCGCTGCTCGAGGTAGGCCGACCACCCCATCGCGTAGACGTCCATGACGCCGCGAGTGGCGTCGAGGTGGAACACGCCGGTCACGGTGCGCTCCAGCAGGGCGGTGTCGTGGCTGATGACGACGATGCCGCCGCCGAACGAGCGCAAGAAGTCGCGCAGCCACACCACCGAGTCGGCGTCGAGGTGGTTGGTGGGCTCGTCCAGCAGCAGGGTGTCGGACTCGGAGAAGAGGATGCGTGCCAGCTCGACCCGGCGCCGCTGCCCACCGGACAGGGTGCCGACCGGTTGGCCGAGCACCCGGGCGTCCAGACCCAGGCTGGCGGCGATCGTCGCCGCCTCGCTCTCGGCGGCGTACCCGCCCCGTACGACGAACTCGGACTCCAGCCGGGCGTAGCGCTTCATCGCGCGCTCCTGCTTCTCACCGGACGTCCCGGCCAGCTCGAGCTCGACCTCACGCATCGCGGGCACCACCTCGTCCAGGCCCCGGGCACCGAGGATGCGGTCGCGGGCGATCACCGACGGGTCGCTGGTGCGGGGGTCTTGGGGCAGGTAGCCGATGGTGCCGGTGCGGTGGACGGTGCCGCCTGCCGGCTGCGACTCACCCGCGAGGATGCGGGTGAGCGTGGTCTTGCCGGCCCCGTTGCGACCGACGAGACCGATCTTCTGGCCGGGTCCGACGCGAAACGACGCCCCGTGCAGCAGCAGCTGGCTGCCGGCGCGGACGTCGACGTCGGTGGCGGTGATCACGAGCCACCATGATGCCTGGCCGCACGCGTGCCCACGACCACACGCCCGCCAGGCTGTGAACCGATCTACGCTTCGGTGCCCATGAGGTCACCTCGGCGCCGACTTACGTCACGCGACGCCGCCCAGGTCGCGCTGGGTGCCGGGCTGGTGGCCGCGCTGGGCCTTCCCGGGGCGATCGCGGTGTTCGGCAATGCGGTACCGATCACGTTGCAGACGATGGGCGTCATGCTGGTCGGCTCGCTGCTGGGGGCACGCAAGGGCGCGATGTCGATGGTGCTGTTCCTCGGCCTGGTGGCCGCTGGGCTACCCCTGCTGGCCGGGGGACGCGGCGGGCTCGGCGTGTTCGCGGGACCGTCCGCCGGCTACCTGCTCGCCTGGCCGCTGGCCGCGTGGGTGATCGGGCGGGTTGTGGCGAAGGGCCGCCACGGATACCGCTGGCCGCGCGGGCTGACCGCGAACCTGGTGGGCGGAGTCGGGGTGATCTACGCCCTGGGAGTCCCGGTGCAGGCGTGGCGCACCGAGGTTCCGCTGGCCGAGACGGCCGTGCTCGCTGCGGCCTTCATCCCAGGCGACCTTGTCAAGGCTGTGCTCGCCACGGCCGTGGCGATCGGGGTGCACCGCGCCATGCCCGACCTGCTCGCTGCGCCCGCATCGTCACGAACGGCAGCCACGTCCTCGGGGTGGAGCGCACAGCCGAGCTCGGCGCCGGACGATCGCGACCCCTTGAGCCGCTGACTCCTGCTGTGGCCGGCACCGTCAGCGACGCGCACCCCCGCGACGTGCTGCGGGCGCTGGACGGACCGGGGCCGACCGCCGTCCTCGACCATCGCCGGGGGCACCCGGTCGGATTCACGCAGCGCCTGCAGCACGCCCCGCCGGGCACGTGGCTGGTAGCCCTGACCTCGGGCAGCACGGCGGCGCCCCGGGCGGTGTGCCGTACCCGGGTGTCGTGGGAGGCCAGCGTCGAGGCGCTCGCGACAGCCACCGGCACGCGATCAGGTAGCCGGGTGCTCGTGCCCGGTCCGCTGTCGTCCACGCTGTTTCTGCACGCCGCCTGGCACGCCGTCCAGATCGGGGCGACACCGGTCTTCGAGCCTGTGCGCACGGCACGGGAGTGGGACGTCGCGCACCTCCTGCCGCGCCAGCTCGCCGACCTGCTGGGTACCGACTCCGACCTGGCGGGGCGCACCGTCGTCGTCGCCGGCGCCGCCCTCCCTGCCCCGGTCGCCGCTCGTGCCCAGGCTCGGGAGGTTCGGGTCGTTGCCTACTACGGTGCCGCCGAGCTGTCGTTCGTGGCGATCGGTGAGCCGCACGCCGAGTCGCCGTCCCTGCCCCCGTTCCCCGGGGTCGAGGTCGTCAGTCGCAAGGGTGTGCTGTGGGTGCGGGGGCCGTTGCTGGCCACGGGCTACCTGGCGGACGCAGCCGTCGGTACCCGATCCCGTGGGCCGCTGCAGCGCGACGGCGACGGCTGGACGAGTGTCGGCGACCGGGGCCAGGTGCTGCCCGACGGGTCGGTCGTGGTGGCCGGCCGGGGTGTGGCGGGCGTGCAGACCGGCGGCGCGACCGTCGACGTCGCCGAGGTGGAGAGCGTGCTGGCCGGCGCACCGGGAGTGCGGGAGGTCGTCGTCGTCGGAGTCGCCCACGCCGACCTGGGACAGGTCGTGGGGGCGGTCGTGGAGCACGACAGCGTCGACGCGGCGTCCCTGCGCCGGCTGCGCACCTGGGCACGGGGACGTCTGACACCACAGGCCCTCCCCCGCGCCTGGCATCTGACGCCGGCACTGCCGCGCACGAGCGGTGGCAAGGTCGACCGAGCTGCCGCCCGCGCGCTGCTCGGCCCGCCTGACCCACCAGACTGACGGCCATGACGACGCTCACGATCGAGAAGCAATACAACGGCCCGCCCGACTCCGGCAACGGTGGCTACGTGGCGGGTCGGCTCGCCGAGGCGGCTCTGCGTGCCGCCGGACAGCCTGCCTTCGGACCGGGCGTGCCCTGGGTCGAGGTGACGCTGCGCCAGCCGCCACCGCTGGGCGAGGCGATGACGCTGTCCAGCCCCGGCCACGGCGAGACCACCGCGAGCCAGGACGAGACCGTGATCGCCGGCGCCCGACTGCTGACCGAGGCGCCCGCCGCGGCGGAGGCTGTGCCAGCCGTGCCCGTCGACGTCGCTCGCGAGGCCGAGGGCGCCTACCTCGGTCTGACGACCCATCCCTTCCCGACATGCTGGGTCTGCGGGCCGTCGCGTCCCGAGCACGACGGCTACGACCTGCGGCCGGGCCTGGTGGACGAGAACCGCACCGCGTGCACGTGGCACGTCGGCTCGAACGCCGCCGAGCCCACCGGCGAGGTCGGCGCGGCAGCACTGTGGGCGGCCCTGGACTGCCCGGGCGCATGGACGGCGCTGCAGGGCGATGCGGTGATCGTGCTGGGGCGCATCGCCGCCCAGATCAGCGCGGTCCCGCAGGTCGGCGACACCTGTGTGGTCATGGGTCGCCTCGTCGGCGTCGACGGCCGCAAGTCGTTCACAGCCACCACCGTCCACGGGCCGGACGGCACCGTTCTGGCCCGAGCGATGGCCACCTGGATCCAGATCGGCTGATCAGGCGGGCGCCACGAGCCGAGGGCGGCGGGGGCGTGGTCCGGCGCTCGCCGCCTACGCTTCGTCGCGAGATGCTCAACGACCCAGGGCGCGACACCACTCCCGTCGTCGTCGCCGCGCGCCGGACGCCGATCGCCACGTCTGGCCGCAGCCTGGCCGCTTGCGGCCCGGACGAGCTGGCTGCGGTCGCGGTGCGGGCGGCGCTGGGCGACCTGGGTGGCGGCCCGCTGGGCGTCGACGACGTGGTCCTGGGCAGCTCGCGGGGCCCCGGTGGCGCGCTCGGCCGGCTGGCCGCCCTGCGAGCCGGGCTCGGCCAGGAGGTGCCCGGCATGACGGTCGACCGCCAGTGCGCCGCCGGGCTCGAAGCCGTCACCACCGCGGCGGCTCTGGTCTCGGCGGGTCAGGCACGCGTCGTGGTGGCCGGAGGGTCGGAGAGCGCCTCGCAGGCCCCGCCGGGACGAGCCCAGTTCGCACCCCTCGACGTGGGCGACCCCGACATGGGCGTGGCAGCCGAGACGGTCGCCCGCGAGGCGGGAGTGACGCGCGAGCGCCAGGACGCCTACGCCGCCCGCAGCCACGCACGGGCGCTGGCCGCTCGCGCCGACGGCAGGTTCGACGACGAGATCGTGCCTCTCGCCGGACTGACCACCGACGACCGTCCGCGCGCCATCACCGAAGCGAGGCTGGCCCGGCTGCGTCCGGCCTTCGTCGACGACGGGACCGTGACGGCCGGGAACTCCTGCGGGGTCAGTGACGGCGCCGCCGCCGTCGTGATCGTGCCGGAGTGGCTACGGGCCGAGCGCGGCTGGCCGGGGCTGCGGATCGTCTCCGTCGGTCGGGCCGGCGTCGACCCGAACCGCTGCGGCCTCGGCCTCGTGCCGGCGACGGAGCAGGCGCTGCGGCGGGCCGGTGTCGGCATCGCCGAGGTGGGCACCGTCGAGATCGTCGAGGCGTTCGCCGGGCAGGTGCTCGCCGGCGCGGACGCTCTCGGGATCCGCGACAGCCTCATCTGCCCTGACGGCGGAGCGCTCGCCATCGGGCACCCCTGGGGAGCCTCGGGTGCGGTCATCATGGTCCGACTGTTCTCGCGCATGGTGCGCCAGGGCGTCCTCGACCCGGACGCTCCCTACGGGCTGGCTGCGGTCGCCGCTGGTGGCGGGCAAGGTGTGGCCGTCGTCGTCGAGCCGGTCGGGATCCAGCAGGTCGGGGTCGAGCGGTGATCGAGGTCGAGGGCGTCACCCACCGCCTGGGTGGGCGCGTCGTTCTGGACGACGTCTGCGTCACCCTCACCGAGCGGCGGATCGGCGTCGTCGGCGCCAACGGCTCGGGCAAGTCGACCTTCGCCCGCCTGCTCAACGGGCTGATCGAGCCGGACGTCGGGCGTGTGACGATCGACGGCCTCGACACCTCCTCGGACGGCGCAGCGGTGCGGCGACGGGTCGGCTTCGTGTTCACCAGCCCCGACGCGCAGATCGTCATGCCGACGGTTGCCGAGGACGTCGCTCTCAGCCTGCGCCGCAGCGGGCTGGACAAGGCGCAGACCCGCGAGCGGGTCGCGCAGGCCCTGGCCGCCGTCGGACTCGTCGGGTTCGACGACCGGGCCTCCCACCTGCTCTCCGGCGGGGAGAAACAGCTGCTGGCGCTGGCCGGCGTGCTCGTCGCCAGGCCCGACGTGCTGGTGTGCGACGAGCCGACCACGTTGCTCGACCTACGCAACACCCAACGAGTGATGGCCATCGTGAACGGCCTGGAGCAGCACGTCGTGATGGTCACCCACGACCTCGACACCCTCACCTCGTTCGACCGGGTGCTGGTGTTCGAGAACGGACGCGTCGTCGCCGACGCTGCACCTGGCCAGGCCGTCGCCGCCTACCGGGCGCTGGTGGGCTGAGGCGTGGCCCGCCAGGCGCTGCCACCGGCCGGGCTCTACCAGCCCGGCACGTCCGCTCTGCACCGGCTGCCCGCCGGGGCCAAGCTGCTGGCGCTGGCCGTGCTGCTCAGTGCACTCGTGATCGCATCGAGCACATCCGCGGTCGGCATCGGGCTGGCGCTGACGGCAGCCGGGTACGGCCTCGCCGGTGTCGGGTGGCGAGTCTCGCTCGCCCAGGTGTGGCCCTTGCGGTGGTTCGCCGCCGTCCTGCTGGCCCTGCAGTGGTGGCTCAGCGGAGCCGAGCGTGCCCTGGTGACGGTCGGCGGGCTGGTCGTCGCGGTTGCGCTGGCGGGGCTGGTGACGGTGACGACGAGGGTGACGGCCATGACCGCGGCATTCGCGGCGGCGATGCGCCCCCTGCGCGTCGTGGGCGTCGACCCCGACCGGGTCGCGCTGCTCATGGCCCTCGGGATTCGTGCCGTACCGGTCGTTGCGGGGCTGGCCGCCGAGGTCCGCGAGGCGCACCGGGCGCGCGGCCTGCGCCTGGACCCCCGCACGTACGGCGTCCCCTTGGTGGTCCGCACGCTTCGCCACGCCGACACCATGGGCGAGGCGCTGGCTGCCCGCGGCCTGGACGACTGAGCCGGGTCGCGGGCGGCTCGTCAGACGTTGAAGCCCAGGGCCCGCAGCTGCTCGCGGCCGTCCTCGGTGATCTTGTCCGGACCCCACGGCGGCATCCAGACCCAGTTGATGCGAAAGTCGTCCACGAGGCCGCTCAGCGCCGACCGGGTCTGGTCTTCGATAACGTCGGTCAGCGGGCAGGCCGCACTGGTGAGCGTCATGTCGATGCTCGCGGTGGTCTCACCGGCGTCACCCGAGTCGAGGTGCACCCCGTAGACGAGACCGAGGTCGACCACGTTGATGCCGAGCTCGGGGTCGACGACGTCGCGCATGGCCTCGGTCAGGTCGTCGAGGGTGGGGGTGGTCATGCTGGCTCCTCAGTGTCGTCCCGGACGGGCTGCCCCGCCCGGGTCATGGCATCGGTGAACGCTGCCCACGGCAGCAGGGCGCACTTGACGCGCGCGGGGAACTTGGCGACTCCGGCGACGGCGATGGCGTCCTCGAGCAGGTCTTCGTCGGGCTCCGCCCCGTCCAGCAGCATGTGCCGCACCCCGGCCAGACGCTCGCGCACCTGACCCAGGGGTTGATCGGCGACGAGGTCGTACAGCATGGATGCCGACGCCTGGCTGATGGAGCACCCGGTCGCGGCGTACGAGACGTCGCGCACCACCGGTTCGTCCCCGGCGCCGTCGACGAGCACCCGCAGAGTGATCTCGTCCCCGCACAGCGGGTTGACCTGGTGCGACTCGGTGTCGAACGGCTCGCGCAGCCCGGCCCCGTGCGGGGCGCGGTAGTGGTCGAGGATGATCTCGGAGTAGAGGCCCTCCAGCCCGGTCGCCATGTCAGCCCACCCCGAAGAACCGTTGCGCGGCCCGAACCCCGTCGACCAGCGCCGCGACGTCGGAGGTGTCGTTGTAGACGGCGAACGAGGCGCGCGCTGACGCCTGCACGCCCAGCACGCGGTGCAGCGGCCAGGCGCAGTGGTGCCCCGCCCGCACCGCGACGCCCTCGGCGTCGAGCACCTGCGACAGGTCGTGCGGGTGCACCCCCTCCACGGCGAACGCCACCACCGGGCCGCGCTCCCCGGACGGACCGAGCACCGACACGCCGGGGACGGCCAGCAGAGAGTCGACGGCCAGGTGGGTCAGGGCCGAGACGTGCTGCTCGACTGCGTGCATGCCGAGCTCGGCCAGGTAGTCGACGGCGGCGGCCAGACCGACCGCCTGCGCGATCGGCGGGGTGCCGGCCTCGAAGCGCAGCGGCGGCGGGGCGTACGTGGAGCGCTCCATGGTGACTGTCTCGATCATCGAGCCGCCGGTGACGAACGGGGGCAGCGCCTCGAGCAGGTCGCGGCGGCCCCAGAGGGCACCGATGCCGGTGGGGCCGAGCATCTTGTGCCCGCTCAGCGCGACGGCGTCGACGCCCAGCGCGACCACGTCGAGCGGACGGTGCGGCACCGACTGGCAGGCGTCGAGAAAGACGAGGGCTCCCACCGCCCGGGCTCGGTCACGCAGCACGTCGACAGGGTTCACAGTGCCCACGACGTTGGACTGGTGGACGAACGACAGCACCTTCGTCCGCTCGTTGACGATCGTGTCGAGGTCGCTCAGGTCGAGGGTGCCGTCCGGTGCCAGCGGGATCCAGCGCAACGTCGCGCCGGTGCGTCGGCACAGCTCCTGCCACGGGACGAGGTTGGCGTGGTGCTCCATCTCGGTGACGCACACCTCGTCGCCAGGGCCCAGGCGCAACCGGGGGTCGGCGCTCGGGTCGATCGAGGCGTTGCCGATGGAGTAGGCCAGCAGGTTGAGCGCCTCGGTGGCGTTGCGGGTGAGCACGAGCTCGCCGTGCCGGCCCCCGATGAACCGGGCGATCGTCGCCCGGGCGCCCTCGTAGGCGGCTGTGGACTCCTCAGCCAGCAGGTGGGCGCCACGGTGCACGGCGGCGTTGTGGTGCCGGTAGAAGTCCGCCTCGGCCTCGATCACCGCGTGCGGCTTCTGTGCCGTCGCCGCGGAGTCGAGATACACCAGCGGACGACCCGACCGCCCGGTGCGCTCGAGCACGGGGAAGTCGGCTCGTACCCGGGCGACGTCGAGCGACGTCGCCTCGGTCGGCGCGTGAAGCGTCGTCACGACTCGACCTCCTTCTGTGTCGTGGGCTCCGGGGTCGGCGTCGGATCAGACCTTGGCGCCCGCGTACGACACGTACCCCTCGACCTCGAGCTTCTCGGCCAGCTCGGGCCCGCCCTCCTCGGCGATGCGTCCGTCGACGAACACGTGGACGAAGTCGGGCTCGATGTAGCGAAGGATGCGCGTGTAGTGGGTGATGAGCAAGACCCCCTTGTCGCCGTCTTCCTTGAACCGGTTGACGCCCTCGCTGACGACGCGCAGGGCGTCGATGTCGAGGCCGGAGTCGGTCTCGTCCAGCACGGCCACCTGCGGGTCGAGCAGCTCGAGCTGCAAGATCTCGTGGCGCTTCTTCTCCCCGCCGGAGAACCCGGCGTTGACGTCGCGCTCGGCGAACGCCGGGTCGATCGCCAGGTCGCTCATCGCTGCTTTGACGTCCTTCACCCAGGTGCGCAGCTTCGGCGCCTCGCCGTCGACGGCGGTCTTGGCGGTCCGCAAGAAGTTCGACACCGACACCCCGGGCACCTCGACCGGGTACTGCATGGCGAGGAAGAGACCGGCGCGGGCACGCTCGTCCACCGTCATGGCCAGCACGTCCTCGCCATCGAGGGTGACGGTGCCGGCGGTGATCGTGTACTTCGGGTGCCCGGCGATCGAGTAGGCCAGGGTCGACTTGCCCGACCCGTTCGGCCCCATGATCGCGTGCGTCTCGCCGGGGCGGACGGTCAGGTCGACCCCGCGCAGAATCTCCTTGGCGCCGGCTTCGGTGTCGACCGTCACGTGCAGGTCGCGGATGTCGAGGGTTGCCACGGTTGTCTCCTTGAGTGTCAGCAGTACGAGGTCAGGACTGGTTCATGGGGGTGGACACGTCGACCATCACGTCGGCGTCGACCACCTGCACCGCGAAGACGGGCACCGCGCTGGAGGCGGGTGGCCCGGTGGGCTTGCCGGTGCGCAGGTCGAAGCGCGAGCCGTGCAGCCAGCACTCGATCTCGCAGTCGGCCACGTCGCCGTCGGACAGCGGGACGTCGGCGTGCGAGCAGATGTCGGAGATGGCGAACACCTCGCCCGCGGTGCGGACGATGGCCACCGGCTCACCGTCGACCTCGGTGGCCAGCACGCCTTCGGAGGGGATGTCGTCGAGCGCGCACGCGCGGTGAAAGCTCACGCCTTCGCCCCTTCGAGCTCGGCCTCCACCTCGGTGATGAGCCGCTCGACGAGCTGGGGGACGCCGATGCGGTTGATGAGCTCGGCGAAGAACCCGCGGACGACCAGGCGTCGCGCCTCGTCCTCCGGGATGCCGCGGGCCTGCAGGTAGAACAGCTGCTCGTCGTCGAAGCGGCCCGTGGCGCTCGCGTGCCCCGCCCCCTCGATCTCGCCGGTCTCGATCTCGAGGTTGGGCACCGAATCGGCCCGCGTCCCGTCGGTGAGCACCAGGTTGCGGTTGAGCTCGTAGGTGTCGATGCCGACGGCGGTGGGCCGGATGAGCACGTCGCCCACCCAGACCGTGTGCGCGCCGTCACCCTGCAGAGCGCCCTTGTAGATCACGTTGCTGCGGCAGTGCGGCTGGTCGTGGTCGACGTAGAGCCGGTGCTCGAGGTGCTGGCCGGCGTCGGCGAAGTACAGCCCGAGCATCTCCACGTCCCCGCCGGTCGAGCCGTACGAGACCGTGGCGCCCTGGCGCACGACGTCGCCGCCGAACGAGATGGATATGTGCCGCGCCGTCGAGTCGCGACCGACCCGGACGTGGTGGTGCGACAGGTGGACGGCGTCGTCGGCCCAGTCCTGCACGCTCACCACGGTCAGCGAGGCGTTGTCACCGACGTTGACCTCGACGTTGTCGAGGTAGGACGCGGAGCCGTCGTGGTCGAGCACGACCACGGCCTTGCTGAACGGCTTGGCGTCGATGACGACGTGCCCGGCGCTCGACCCCTCCACGGCGGTGCCGCGCAGCGTCACGAAGACCGGCTGCTCGACGTTCGCCTCGGTCGGCACGGTGATCACCGTCAGCTGCTCGGTGGCCTCCCACGCCAGGGCGCTCGGCCGGTCGACGGGCAGGTACCCCGTCATTCCGCGCCGCACGTCAGAGCGGGCCTGCGCACCGGTGAGCGACTCCACGGCCACCTGCTCGGGGGCGTCCACCTCGACGGTGACCGTGGCGTCTGAGCCGACGGAGTCCAGGAGGCCGCGAAGCCGGCGCAGCGGCGTGAACCGCCAGTCCTCCTCGCGGCCGGTCGGCACCGGGTGCGCCGCCAGGTCGGCCGACGCCATCCGGTGCAGGCTGCTGCCACCGTGCCCGGCTGCGGGAACCCCGGCAGCCAGGGGGTTCGGGGCAGCCGCCTGGGCCACCTCGTCCGTTGTTGCGGTCGTCATCCGACTGCGCCCTCCATCTGCAGCTCGATGAGCCGGTTCAGCTCCAGTGCGTACTCCATGGGCAGCTCGCGCGCGATGGGCTCGACGAACCCGCGCACGATCATGGCCATGGCCTCGTCCTCGTTCATGCCGCGGCTCATCAGGTAGAAGAGCTGGTCTTCGCTCACCTTCGACACGGTCGCCTCGTGCCCCATGGCCACGTCGTCCTCGCGGACGTCGACATAGGGGTAGGTGTCGGAGCGGCTGATGGTGTCGACCAGCAGCGCGTCGCACTTGACCGTGCTGGCGCTGCGGCTGGCGCCCTCGGCGACCTGCACGAGCCCGCGGTAGGACGTGCGTCCACCGCCACGGGCAACCGACTTGGAGATGATCGTGGACGACGTGTTCGGCGCCTGGTGCACCATCTTCGCGCCGGCGTCCTGGTGCTGGCCCTCACCGGCGAAGGCGACCGACAGCGTCTCGCCCTTGGCGTGCTCGCCGACCATGTAGATGGCCGGGTACTTCATGGTGACCTTCGAGCCGATGTTGCCGTCGATCCACTCCATGGTGGCGCCCTCGTGGGCCACGGCCCGCTTGGTGACCAGGTTGTAGACGTTGTTCGACCAGTTCTGGATGGTCGTGTACCGGCAGCGGGCACCCTTCTTCACGATGATCTCCACGACCGCGGAGTGCAGGCTGTCGCTGGAGTAGATGGGCGCGGTGCAGCCCTCGACGTAGTGGACGTAGGCGTCCTCGTCCACGATGATCAGCGTGCGCTCGAACTGGCCCATGTTCTCGGTGTTGATGCGGAAGTAGGCCTGCAGCGGGATCTCCACGTGCACGCCCTTCGGCACGTAGATGAACGAGCCCCCCGACCACACGGCGGTGTTGAGCGCGGAGAACTTGTTGTCACCCGGGGGGATGACCGAGCCGAAGTACTCCTTGAACAGCTCCTCGTGCTCCTTCAGCCCCGTGTCGGTGTCGAGGAAGATGACGCCCTGCTCCTCGAGGTCGTCACGGATCTTGTGGTAGACCACCTCGCTCTCGTACTGCGCGGCGACACCGGCCACGAGGCGCTGCTTCTCCGCCTCGGGGATGCCGAGCTTGTCGTAGGTGTTCTTGATGTCGTCGGGCAGCTCGTCCCAGCTGGTCGCCTGCTTCTCCGTGGAGCGCACGAAGTACTTGATGTTGTCGAAGTCGATCGTCGTGAGGTCAGAACCCCACGTCGGAAGAGGCTTCTTTCCGAAGAGCTTCAGCGACTTCAGGCGGGTCTGGAGCATCCAGTCCGGCTCGTTCTTCAGTGCCGAGATCTCGCGGACCACCTGCTCGGACAGACCGCGCTTGGCGATCGCGCCGGCGCTGTCGGAGTCGTGCCATCCGTACTCGTAGGTGCCGATCCCGTCGAGCTCGGGGTGTGCGGTGCTGGTCATGTCAACGGCCTCCCGCTGGGGTGGGGGTGATCGGTACGGGCATGCCCAGGTCGGCAGACCCGGACGGGGTGGGAATGTGCGTGGTGCAGACACCGTCGCCGTGAGCGATGGTGGCCAGTCGTTGGACGTGCGAGCCGAGGAGTCGACCGATCATCTCGGTCTCAGCCTCGCAGATCTGCGGGAACTCCGCGGCGACATGAGCCACCGGGCAGTGGTGCTGGCAGATCTGCATGCCGCCCTGCGGCGAGGGCTCGATGGATGCCGCGTAGCCCTCCTCGGACAACAGGTCGGCGAGAGCCTGCGGGGCCTCGTCGGGGCCGACCGCGCAGAGAGCCAGACGGTAAGCCTCTTCGAGGTGAAGCAGCCGGCGGCGCGCGAACTCGGCGACCGCCTCCGCTCCACCGATCTCGGCGACGTAGGACAGCGCCGAGACCGCGAGGTCGTCGTAGGCCTGCTCGAACTCGTCGCGGCCGGCGTCGGTCACCTTGAACACCTTGGCCGGGCGGCCACGGCCCCGAGGTCCGCGCACGTGAGGGTCGGCGGCGACAAGAAGGCCTTCGGCGGTGAGTGCGTCGAGGTGGCGGCGCACCGCCGCTGACGTCAGACCCAGCCCCTCGGCGATCGCAGCCGCCGTGGACGGGCCGTGCTCCAGGATGTAGCGGGCGACCCGAGTTCGGGTGGCCGCTGCCGCGTCGTCAGCAGTCGCCGCGGTTCGGGAGGCAGTCTCCTCGACCGATGCGATGGCGTCCCCGTTTTTCACAACGCCAACGTTACAGAAATGCTGCTGCCAGGCAAGCGGTGTACGCAGCGATCCCGGGCACAGTCGTGTCTGCTGCGACACACCTACACTCGCGGCCCGTGAGCACCGCTGCCCCGCCCGGCCCGCAGGACGCCGCGGTGCACGTGCGCGGGCTGGTCAAGAGGTACGGCCCGGTGACCGCCGTGGACGGCCTCGACCTGACCGTGCCCCGAGGGTCGATCACGGCGGTCCTGGGGCCCAACGGCGCCGGGAAGACCACCACCGTTGAGTGCGCCGAGGGGTTCCGGCGACCGGACGCCGGCGCCGTTCGGGTACTCGGGCTCGACCCGCAACGACGAGGCACCGACCTCAGCGCCCGCATCGGCGTCATGCTCCAGGAGTCGTCCGGCGGCTACCCCGGGGCCAGAGCCGAGGAGATGCTGCGGCACGTCGCCGGCCTGTACGCACACCCGCTGCCCGTGAACGACCTGGTCGAGCGGCTGGGACTGGCCGAGGCCGGTCGCACCACCGTGCGACGGCTGTCCGGCGGGCTGCGCCAGCGCCTCTCCCTGGCGATGGCCGTCGTCGGGCGCCCAGAGCTCGTGTTTCTCGACGAGCCCACCTCGGGGCTCGACCCCCAGTCGCGACGCACCACGTGGGAGCTGATCACCGACCTGCACGCCGACGGCGTCACCGTCGTCCTCACCACCCACCTGCTCGACGAGGCCGAGAGGCTCGCCACCGACGTCGCGATCGTCGCCCGTGGACGCGTCGTCGCCACCGGCTCCCCGGACGAGCTGACCGGTGCCGAGCACGAGGTGCGCTTCGCCGGCCGTCCCCGCCTTGCGCTCGACGAGCTGCGCGACGCCCTGCCCCCGTCCACGACCGTCCAGGAGTCAGGGCCGGGCAGCTATGTGATCAGCGGCGCGGTCGACCCGCAGACGCTCGCGACCGTCACGGCCTGGTGCGCGTCGCACGACGTGATGCCCCAGCACCTGAGCGTCGGGCGCCGCACGCTCGAGGACGTCTTCTTGAGCCTCACCGGCGAGTCGGCCCCACCACCGGGTGCGGCGTCATGAGCGACGCCACGTTCGCCCCGGCCCCCGCTGCTGCGCCGTACTCGCGCATGGTGACGGCGCAGGCCCGCCTGGAGACGTCGCTGATGCTGCGCAACGGCGAGCAGCTCCTGCTCACGCTCATCATCCCGCTGGTGCTCCTGGCACTGCTGGCCGGTACCGATCTCGTGGACATCAGCGGCAGCGCCGCCGGGACGGACGCCGACCCGGTCGCCGTGGCGGTAGCGGGCGTCCTGACGGTGGCGGTCATGTCGACGGCGTTCACCGGCCTGGCGATCGCGACCGGGTTCGAGCGCAGGTACGGGGTTCTGCGGCGGCTTGCCGTCACACCGCTCCCCCGCTCCGCGCTGCTGCTGGGCAAGGCGATCGCGGTGCTCGCCGTCGAGGTCGTGCAGGTGCTGCTGATCGTGGGTGTGGGCATGCTGCTCGGCTGGTCGGGCGAGGCGAGCTGGCCCGGTGTCGTGCTGATGGTGCTCGCGGGCACGGCCGCCTTCGCCGGGCTGGGCATGCTGATGGCCGGCACCCTGCGAGCCGAGGCCACCCTGGCAGCGGCGAACCTCGTGTACATCCTGCTGCTCGTCGCCGGCGCCGCGCTGGTGCCGGTGTCGCGCTACCCGGAGGCGGTGCAGCCGGTGCTGGCGGCACTGCCGTCCGGAGCACTCGGGGAAGGCCTGCGTGCGGTGGTCGTGGACGGCGGGGGCCTGCCCTGGGCACAGGTAGGCGTCCTTGCGGTGTGGGCTGTGCTCGGACTCGGCATGGCCGCCCGCTGGTTCCGCTGGGAGTAGCCCGCCCCACCCCCGCGCCCCGCCTCCGCGGCCACCCCCACCCCGCGCGATCTTGGCACTGGGGCCGTATCCAGTGGCCCATATGGCCACAGCGCCAAGATCGCGGATGTACCCGGCCGGAGGGGCGCGGGCGGGCGGCGCAGAAGAAGTTCAGATCGATTCAGACGTTGTGCATCCAAACCGGGGGGCGGTGGCGAAGTAGGGGTAACGGCTCACCCGGAGCCAACCCTGATCGAGGAGGAACTCCCATGCGTAAGACCTCTGCACTGCTCGGCGCTGGTGCTCTTGTCGCAGCCACCGCCGGCCTCGCCATCCCCGCGTCGGCTCAGGACGCAGACGCCCAGCTCTCCGTCCTGCACGGCGTGCCCGGCCTCACCGTCGACGTCTACGTCAACGGCGACCTGACCCTGGACGACTTCACGCCCGGCACCCTTGCCGGCCCGCTCGACCTGCCCGCCGGCACGTACAGCGTCGCGCTGACCGCGTCGGACGCCCCGGACGACAGCGAGCCCGTCCTCGGCCCGATCGACCTGCCGCTCGAGGCCGGTGGCAACTACACCGCAGCCGCGTTCCTCGACGCCGACGCCAACCCGACCGCCGCGCTGTTCACCAACGACACCTCGGCTGCCGGTGCGGGCGAGGGCAAGCTGACCGTGCGTCACGCTGCCGCCAACGCCGAGGGCGTGGAGATCGTCGCCAACGGCGACACCAGCCTGGGTACGTTCAACAACGGCGAGGAGCTCGGCCCGGTCGCGCTGCCCGCGGCGACCTACTCCGCCGAGATCAAGGCCGGCGACACCGTCGTCCCGCCGACCCCGGCTGACGTCCCGGTCACCGAGGGCGAGAACACCATCGTCTACGCCTGGGGCGACGCCTCCGGCGGCTCGGTGGAGATCGCCGTGCAGACCGTGGCCCTCGGCCACTCGGCTCCCTCCGGCGTTCCCGGCGGCGAGTCCGGCGCAGCTGCCGGCACCGTCCCCGGCTGGGTCTTCGCCGCGGCCGGCCTCGGCATCGCCGGCATCGCCCTCTCGGGTCGCCGCTTCGCCAGCACCAGCAAGTAGCAGCCACCGCGCAGTGCCGTGAGGCGGGAATCGATTCAGCCCGCCTCTCGGCACGCCGGTACCGCAGCACTGTTCCATCATTGAGCCGGGAGCGGTGACCACGACCATCCACGTCACCCTGGGGTCGTGGCCACCGCTCCCCCATGAGCATCCGGAGGACCGGACATGAGCCAGCGCACGCGAGCCCTCGTCGCCCTTGTGGCGTCGATCGCTCTGCTGGTTGGTTCGGGTGTGGCCTGGGCCATGGCCCGCACGTCGGGGGTCGGCACCGACCTCGAGCAGGTCGCCGTCGCCCGGGTCGCCGCAGACTCCGCCGCCTCGCGTGGCCCGCAGCGTCCCGCCGCACCCGCGGCTCAGGACGCCGCGACGACCGACCGCGACACCTCGGAGGACGCCGTAAGACCAGGCATCGACATCCCCGTCGTCGACGCCACCGAGATCGTCATCCCCGAGCCCGTGGCACCGCCGCTCCAGCTTCGTGTGGACAGCGTGGGGATATCGATGCCGATCGCGGCGACCGGCGTGGCGCAGGACGGCCAGATGGAGCTGCCTGAGGACCCCCAGGTGATCGGGTGGTACCGGTTCGGGTCGTCTCCCGGCGACCGTCGTGGCTCGACGGTGCTGGGCGGGCACGTCGACTCGGTGGCCGGAGGGGTCGGGCCGCTGGCCCGTCTCGCCTCCGTCAGGTCGGCGACACGGTGACGGTCACCGGCTCGGACGGGGCTCCGGTGCGATACCGGGTCGAGACGGTGCAGCGCATCACCAAGGCTGCGCTGCCGGTCGACACCCTGTTCCGCCCCGGCGGCCGGCACCAGCTCGCCGTCGTCACCTGCGGCGGCCGGTACATACCGGAGGCGGGCGGGTACGAGGACAACATCGTCGTGATCGCAGCACCAGTGGAGCGGTAGGACCACCATGAGTGCGACGATGGTGCTCGTGGAAGACCGCAAGAAGAGGGCCGACCGTTCCAAGTCAAGCGCGGCGCACGAGGCGACCGGGTGGGCCGAGGTGCCCGAGCGCAGCGACGTCGACCTGGCCGAGTCGTTCGTCGCCGGTGACGAGACGGCGCTGGAGGAGGCCTACCGTCGCTGGTCAGCGCTGGTGTTCACCGTCGCGATGCGCAAGATCGGTGACCGGACGGACGCCGAGGACGTCGTGCAGCAGGTGTACGTGGCAGCGTGGCAGAGCCGGGAGAAGTTCGATCCGGCGACCGGTTCTCTGCCCGGTTGGCTGATGGGGATCAGCCGGCACAAGATCGCGGACCTGCACGGGTCGCGGGCCAAGCAGGGCCGTGCCCAAGAGGCGGTCGAGCGGGTCACGACTGAGCCGAACGAGCCCGCCCCGGCCGAGCCGGTGGTGGACCGGGTGCTGATCGCCGACGAGCTCAACCGGCTGGGCCAGCCGCAGAAGCGCATTCTCGAGCTGGCCTTCTACGAAGACCTGACGCACGCACAGATAGCAAGTGTTCTCCGGCTCCCGCTGGGGACCGTGAAGAGCCATATCAAGCGCAGCCTGGAGAAGCTGCGCCTACGCCTGGAGGTGGACGGTGCCGCACTGTGACCCCGAGACCCTCGCGCTTCGCTCGTTGGGCGAGACCGTGGGGACCTCGGACGACGAGGCGCACCTGGCCACTTGTGACACATGCCAGGTTCAGGTGGCAAGCCTCAAGTCTGTCGTCACCACGGCTCGCAGCGAGGGCCCCGTCGACCTGATCGCCCCGCCACCCGCGGTCTGGGACCGCATCAGCACCGAGCTGGGGCTCGGGGAGGCCCCTGCCTCCGGTCGAGGCTACGACCGACTCCGCGCAGGTCGTCTCGCTTGCCGAGCGCCGCGAGCGTCGCTCCCGGCCCGCCCCCTGGCTGCTGGCTGCCGCCAGCGTCGGCGGCATCGTCGTCGGCGGGGTGGTCACGGCCACCGTCCTCGACTCGTCCTCCGAACCCCCCGTGACGGTGGCTGCCAGCGTCGACCTCGAGCCCCTTCCCGACTGGGACGCCTCCGGAACTGCCGAGCTGACCCTTCGTGACTCCGGCGAGCAGGTGCTCGTGGTCACCCTGGCCGCCGACCAGGCAGCCGTCGCCGACGGCTACCAAGAGGTCTGGCTGATCGACAGCAACGTCGAGGGCATGGTCTCCCTCGGCATCCTCGACGGGTCATCGGGTGAGTTCGTGGTGCCGGCGGGCATCGACGTCGCCGACTTCCCGATCGTGGACGTGTCGCTCGAGCCGACCGACGGGGTACCGACGCACTCGGGCAACAGCATCGCCCGAGGTCAGATCGAGGCTTAGGACCGCTCCGCCTACCATCGTGGTCATGTCACGTCCCGCGACCGCGTCACGGAGCGTGCGTGGACTGGCGCTCGCCTCGCTGGTGAGCCAGATCGGCATCGTCGTCACCGGCGGCGCCGTCCGGCTCACCGGGTCGGGGCTCGGCTGCCCCACGTTCCCGCGCTGCACCGACGACTCCTACGTCAACACCCCCGAGTACGGGATCCACGGCTACATCGAGTTCGGGAACCGGCTGCTGACCTTCGTGCTCGCAGTGATCGCGCTGGCGACGCTCGTGGCCGTCTGGCGGGCCCGACCGCGTCGCCGCGACCTCGTGGAACCGGCGGTGGTGCTGTTTCTCGGCATCCCCATCCAGGCCCTGCTCGGCGGCATCACCGTGCTCACCGAGCTCAACCCGTGGGTCGTCATGCTGCACTTCATCGCCTCGGCGGCGCTGATCGGGGTGGCTACGGTGCTGGTGCAACGGACGCGCGAGCCCGCCGGGCCGGTCCGTCCGATCGGGGGCGGCGTCGCCGGCTTCTGGCTTCGGCGACTGGCCTGGGTCGTCGTGGCTGTCACCTACGTCACGATCTACCTGGGCACGATCGTGACCGGAAGCGGTCCGCACGCCGGTGACGACATGGCTCAGCGCACGGGGCTCGACCTGGAGAGCGTGAGCCAGCTGCACGTCGACGCGGTCTTCCTGCTGCTCGGCCTGACGGTGGGCACGTGGTTCGCCGCCCGCGCCGCCGGCTCCCCCGGGCGCGTGGCGTACGCGGCTGCCGTGCTGCTCGGCGTCGAGCTGGCGCAGGGTGCGATCGGGTTCGCCCAGTACTTCACCGGCCTGCCGATCGTCCTCGTCGGACTGCACATGCTCGGGGCGACCCTGCTCGTCGTCGCGGCGGTGTCGCTGCTGCTGTCGACGCGCGAGCGCGTCCCCGCCGAGGGGATGCCGCTCGGGTCAGCCGAGGATCAGGACGTCCGCCCCGACGGCGACGAAGACGAGCGTGAGGTACGTGATCGAGGCGTGGAAGAGGCGCATCGGGCGCAGGTCCCGCTGGCCTGAGCGGGCTGCCCGCAGCAGGCGCCACGACTCGGCAACGAACCACGCGCCGGCGACGGCCGCGACCGCGAGATAGATCCAGCCGAGGTTCGCCACGGGCGCGAGCACGAGGGACGTGGCGACGGTGGCGAGGGCGTAGGCCACGATCTGGCGCCCGACCTTGGTGTCTTCGGCGACGACCGGCAGCATGGGCACGCCGGCTGCGGCGTAGTCGTGGCGGAACTTGATGGCCAGGGGCCAGTAGTGGGCCGGGGTCCAGAAGAAGACGACCAGGAACATCACCCACGGCGCCCACGACAGCCCGTTCGTCACCGCGGCCCACCCGATGAGGGTGGGCATGCATCCGGCGATGCCGCCCCAGACGATGTTCTGCGACGTCCGGCGCTTGAGCACGACTGTGTAGACGATGACGTAGAAGGCGTTGGCGAGCACCGTGAGCCCGGCGGCCAGGGGGTTGACCCACACGAGCATCATCGCCACGGAGACGGCCAGCAGCACCGTGCCGTAGACGAGCGCGCCCCGCACCGTGATCACGTCGTTGACCAAGGGACGCCGCGACGTGCGCCGCATCAGTGCGTCGATGTCGCGCTCGATCACCTGGTTGTAGACGTGCGCGCTGCCCGCCGCCAGCGCCCCGCCCGTGAGGGTCGCCAGGGCCAGGCCGAGCGGCGGGAGCCCGCGCTGGGCGAGGACCATTGCCGGCAGGGTCGTGATCAGGAGCAGCTCGACCACGCGCGGCTTCGTGATGGCGACGTACGCGGTGACCGTCGTGCGCCACGACCGCCGCTTGCGTTCAGGTGCGGAGGTGGTCCCCTCGACCACGACGGGGCGGGGGTCCACAGCGGTCACGCCCACAACTGTACCGACGGGTACCGCTCAGGCGTGAGCGAGACGTTCGCTGCGTCACGCTTCACACCGCTCGCAGGCCCGCGGCTAGGCTCGGCCGGCGGCCCTGCCGCCCCGACTGGTCTTGCCCTGAACGAACCGGAGCCGTCCCGATGACACGTCCGCCCACCGACTTCGCGTGGTCCGAGAACGACCGACGCGCCGTCGACACTGCCCGTCTTCTCGCGCTCGACGCGGTGGAGCAGGCGGGCAACGGCCACCCGGGAACCGCGGTGAGTCTTGCCCCGGCGGCCTACCTGCTGTTCCAGCGGCACCTGCGCCACGACCCCGCCGACCCGTCGTGGCTCGGTCGCGACCGTTTCGTGCTCTCGGCCGGGCACACCAGCCTCACGCTCTACACGCAGCTCTACCTGTCGGGCTACCCGCTCACGCTGGACGACCTGCGGGCCCTGCGCACCTGGGGCTCCCAGACGCCGGGGCACCCGGAGTGGAACCACACCCCCGGGGTCGAGACCACCACCGGACCGTTGGGCCAGGGCGTCGGCAACGCGGTCGGCATGGCCATGGACGCGCGCCGCGTGCACGGCCTGCTCGACCCGGACGCACCGGCGGGCACCAGCCTCTTCGACCACCGGGTGTTCGTCATCGCCTCCGACGGTGACCTCGAGGAGGGCGTGTCGGCCGAGGCGTCGTCCCTGGCCGGCACCCAAGAGCTCGGCAACCTCACCGTGATCTGGGACGACAACCACATCTCGATCGAGGACGACACCTCGGTCGCCTTCACCGAGGACGTCTGCGCCCGGTACGAGGCCTACGGCTGGCACGTCCAGCGCGTCGAGTGGCTGCGCCCCGACGGCGAGTACGTCGAGGACGTCGCCGCCCTCGACGCGGCCCTGACCGAGGCGGCGGTCGTCACCGACCGGCCGTCGCTCATCGCGCTGCGCACCGTCATCGCGTGGCCCGCGCCGACCAAGCAGAACACCGGCGCCATCCACGGCTCCAAGGCGGGGGCCGACGAGGTGCGCGCCGTGAAGGCTGTGCTCGGCGCCGACCCGGACGTCTCGTTCGCCGTGGACGCCGCGGTGCTCGCGCACGCACGTCGGGTGGCCGAGCGCGGGGCCGCCGCGCGCGCGGACTGGGACTCCCGGCTCGCCACCTGGCGCAGCGCCAACCCCGAGGGCGCCGACCTTCTCGACCGGCTGCGCGACCGCCGGCTGCCGGAGGGCTGGCGCGACGCGCTGCCGACCTTCGTCGAGCAGCGCTCCGCCGAGGCGGCCGTGGCCACCCGCAGCGCGTCCGGGGCAGTGCTCACCGCGCTCGCCCCGCTGCTGCCGGAGCTGTGGGGCGGCTCGGCCGACCTCGCCGGCAGCAACAACACCACCCCGAAGGGCGAGCCGTCGTTCCACCCGGCACACCGCTCGTCGTCCACGTTCGGCGGCCACCCCTACGGCCGCGTGCTGCACTTCGGCGTGCGCGAGCACGCGATGGGGGCGGTCCTCAACGGGATCGCGCTCGGCGGGCTCACCCGCCCCTACGGCGGGACCTTCTTGGTCTTCAGCGACTACATGCGCCCCTCCGTCCGCCTTGCGGCGCTGATGGGGCTGCCGGTCACCTACGTCTGGACCCACGACTCCATCGGGCTCGGCGAGGACGGCCCCACCCACCAGCCGATCGAGCACCTGGCCGCGCTGCGGGCCATCCCGGGCCTCGACATCGTGCGGCCGGCCGACGCCGTCGAGACGGTCGGCGCCTGGCAGGCCGTGCTCGAGCAGCACGTCGAGATGCCCACCCGACCCGTCGGGCTGGCGCTCACCCGGCAGGACGTCCCCGTGCTCGCCGACACCGACGCCGCCGCGGTCGCCCGTGGCGGGTACGTCCTGGCCGACGCTGCTGGCGGCGCTCCGGACGTCGTGCTGCTCGCCAGCGGGTCGGAGGTCGCGATCGCACTCGAGGCCGCGGCCACGCTCGCCGACGCCGGCATCGGGGCCAGGGTCGTGTCGATGCCCTGCCTGGAATGGTTCGACGCCCAGCCACAGCAGTACCGCGACGAGGTGCTGCCGCCACAGGTGCGCGCGCGCGTCAGCGTCGAGGCCGGCGTCGCCCAGCCGTGGCACCGTCTGCTCGGTGACGCAGGCCGTGCCGTCAGCCTGGAGCACTTCGGCGCGTCGGCCGACTACCAGACGCTCTTCGCCGAGTTC
Organism: uncultured Actinomycetota bacterium; assembly: GCA_963714455.1. Classification (GTDB taxonomy): domain Bacteria; phylum Actinomycetota; class Actinomycetes; order Jiangellales; family Jiangellaceae; genus CAVQGZ01. The sequence goes on along the minus strand of CAVQON010000014.1, from coordinate 82,548 downwards.
GGCATCACCTCGGCGGCCGTCGTCGCGGCAGCCCGTGCCAGCATCGCCGCCGCATCCGCCTGACCACCGACCCGGAGGACCCATGAGCACCGCAGCACTCGACCGCACCCCGCAGCCGCTTCTGTCGCTGATGCGCAACGGGGTGTCGGTGTGGCTGGACGACCTCTCGCGCGACCGACTGACCAGCGGCAACCTCGCCGAGCTCGTCGCGACCAGAGGTGTCGTCGGCGTCACGACCAACCCGTCGATCTTCCAGAACGCCATCGGCAGCTCCGGCGCCTACGCCGCCGACCTCGCCGAGCTCGCCGCGGCGCGCGCCGACGCCGAGACGGCGGTGCGGCAGCTCACCGTGGACGACGTGCGCGCCGCGTGCGACCTGCTCGCCGACATCGCGGTAGCCACCGAGGGTGTCGACGGGCGGGTGTCGCTCGAGGTCGACCCCCGGCTGGCCCACGACACCGAGGCGACCGTGCTGCAGGCCCGCGAGCTGTGGGCGGCCGTCGGCCGGCCCAACCTGCTCATCAAGATCCCCGCGACACTCGCCGGGCTGCCGGCGATCACGCGTTGCCTGGCCGACGGCATCAGCGTCAACGTGACGCTCATCTTCTCCGTGCAGCGCTACGAGGCGGTGCTGGACGCCTTCATGTCCGGGATCGAGCACCGCCTCGCTGCCGGTCACCCGGTGGACGGGCTGGCGTCGGTGGCGTCGTTCTTCGTCAGCCGGGTCGACACCGAGGTCGACCGGCGGCTCACCGAGATCGGGTCGCCCGATGCCCTCGCGCTGCGAGGTCAGGCTGCTGTCGCGAACGCACGGCTCGCCTACCAGGTCTACGAGCGGCGCACCGCCGGGGGACGCTGGCTGCACCTGGCCGGGCAGGGCGCCCGCTCCCAGCGCCCCCTGTGGGCATCCACCGGCGTCAAGGACCCCGCCTACCCCGACACCATGTACGTCACCGAGCTCGTGGCCCCCAACACGGTGAACACCATGCCGGAGGGCACGCTGGCCGCCGTCGCCGAGCACGGGGAGATCAATCCGGACGCCGTGCGCAGCCACTACCGGGAGGCAGAAGGCACGTTCGCGTCGCTGGCCGCCGTGGGAATCGACCTGGCCGATGTCACCCGAGTGCTGGAGGATGAGGGCGTGGCGAAGTTCGAGCAGGCCTGGACCGCTCTGCTGAGCACTGTCGACGCCCAGCTCACCTCGGCACGCTGACGGCGAGCGCGGCACTCCATGACCGGCGCCAACCCGCTGCGTGACCGGCGGGACAAGCGGCTGCCGCGCATCGCCGGCCCCTGTGGGCTGATCATCTTCGGCGTCACCGGCGACCTGGCCCGCAAGAAGCTGATGCCGGCTGTGTACGACCTGGCCAACCGCGGGCTGCTGCCCCCGAGCTTCGCGCTCGTCGGGTTCGCGCGACGCCAGTGGGAGCACCAGGACTTCGCCGCCCAGGTGCACGACGCGGTGCGCGAGCACGCCCGCACGCCGTTCCGGGAGTCGACCTGGGCTCAGCTGGCCGAGGGCTTCCGCTTCGTCCCGGGTGAGCTGACCAACCCCGACGACTTCCACCGGCTCGCCGACACCGTGGCCGAGCTGGACGCGGTGGCGGGCACGGGCGGCAACCACGCCTTCTACCTCTCGATCCCGCCGCGGATGTTCGGCCCCGTGGCCCACGGACTGGCGACCTCGGGGCTGGCCGACCCCGTCCGACCCGACGCGTGGCGACGAGTCGTGATCGAGAAGCCGTTCGGGCACGACCTGGCCTCCGCTCGCGAGCTCAACGCGGCGATCGAGCGAGTCTTTCCGACGGAGTCCGTGTTTCGCATCGACCACTACCTCGGCAAGGAGACCGTGCAGAACCTGCTGGCGCTGCGTTTCGCGAACCAGCTCTTCGAGCCGCTCTGGAACAACCACTACGTCGACCACGTGCAGATCACCATGGCCGAAGACATCGGCATCGGCTCGCGCGCCGGGTACTACGACGGCATCGGCGCCGCCCGCGACGTCGTCCAGAACCACCTGCTGCAGCTGCTGGCGCTGGTGGCGATGGAGGAGCCGGTGTCGTTCGACGCCCGCTCGCTACGCATCGAGAAGGAGAAGGTGCTGCAAGCGGTGCACGTCGCAGGGTCGCTCGACGAGGCGACCGCCCGCGGGCGCTACGCCGACGGATGGCAGGGCGGCGAGCAGGTGCCCGCCTACCTGCAGGAGGACGGCATCCCGGCGGACTCGACCACCGAGACCTACGCCGCGCTGCGCCTCGAGGTCGACACCCGACGCTGGGCCGGGGTGCCCTTCTACGTGCGGGCGGGCAAGCGGCTGGGCCGACGGGTGACCGAGGTCGCGGTGGTGTTCCGGCGAGCTCCGCACCTGCCCTTCGACGCCACCGACACGTCCGAGCTCGGCCAGAACGCACTGGTCGTGCGGGTGCAGCCCGACGAGGGCGTGACGATCCGCTTCGGCTCGAAGGTGCCCGGCACGGCGATGGAGGTGCGCGACGTGACCATGGACTTCGGCTACGGCCACGCCTTCACGCAGGACTCCCCCGAGGCCTACGAGCGGCTCATCCTGGACGTGCTGCTGGGCGACCCGCCGCTGTTCCCGCACCAGCGTGAGGTCGAGCTGGGGTGGCAGGTGCTCGACCCGGTTCTGGCGAGCTGGGCGGCCAGCGGCCCGCCGCCGAGCTACGCCCCGGGCACCTGGGGACCGCAGGAGTCCGACGACATGCTGGCCCGCGACGGACGTACCTGGCGGCGCCCATGATCATCGAGCTTCCCACCACGTCGTCCGCCGCTGTCGCCCGCGCGTTGGTCGACCTGCGCGAGAAGTACGGGGCCGTGGCGCTGGGCCGCGTGCTGACGCTGGTGGTGCTGGCCGACGGCGCAGACGTCGAGAAGGCGATCTCGGCGGCCAACCATGCCTCGCACGAGCACCCCCTGCGGGTGATCGTCGTGCGCCGCTCCGAGCAGGACGAGGAGAGCCGGCGGGGTCACACCGAGCGACCACACCTGGACGCGCAGGTGCGCCTGGGTGGCGACGCCGGCGCGAGCGAGGTGGTGGTGCTCAGCGCCGCCCCGACGCTGACCGAGGACGTGTCGTCGCTGGTGACCCCCCTGCTGCTGCCCGACGCCCCGATCGTCGCCTGGTGGGCCGGCGAGGCAGCCCCGGTCACCGTCGACACGTCGATCGGTGCGATGGCGCACCGCCGACTCACCGACGCCGCCGCGTGCCGCGTGCCGCTCGTAGCGATCCGCGACCGGGCGGAGACCTACCGACCCGGGGACGGTGACATCGCCTGGGCGCGCCTCACCTTGTGGCGGGCGGCGCTGGCAGGAGCGATGGACGTCGTCGCGTCCCGCGGCGACCTGCCCGGTGTCGGCGCCGTCGAGGTGCACGGGTCGAGCAGCAGCGCAAGCGTCGACCTCTTGGGGGCGTGGCTGGCCTGGGCGCTGCGCACCTCCGCCCTGGTGCGACGCGTCCCCGGGCACGGCGTCGCGGCCGTGCGCATCGGCTTCGACGACGGCGCCGAGCTCGTGCTCGAACGCCCCCAGGAGTCGGACGTGGCCCAGCTCAGCGTGCCGAACCAGCCGACTCGACCCGTCGCCCTCGCGCCCCGCAGCGACGCCGACTGCCTCGCCGAGGAGCTGCGCCGTATGGAACCGGACGAGGTCTACGGCGAGGTGCTGGTGCGCGGGCTGCCCCGGGTGATCGGCGGATGAGCGCCCCTACCGTGATGGCCTGGCGAGACGGCGACGCCCTCGCCGAGGCGGCAGCAGCCCGCCTGGTGACCCACCTGGTGACGGTGCAGGCCGACCGAGGACACGCGTCGGTCGTCCTCACCGGGGGAAGCGTCGGGATCGCGACGCTGGCAGCACTGGCAGCCTCGCCGGGACGCGATGCCCTGGACTGGGACGCGCTGGACGTGTGGTGGGGCGACGAGCGATTCGTGCCCGTCGACGACGACCAGCGCAACGAACGGCAGGCCCGCAAGGCTCTGCTCGACCATGTCGGCATCGACGAGTCCCGGGTACATCCCATGCCGGCGTCGGGGGGGTCGGGGACGCCCACCGCGGACGGCGACGTCCAGGCGGCGGCTGCGGCCTACGCCGCCGAGCTGGCACGACACTCCTCGCTGGAGGCCCACGCACCCCTGCCGCGCTTCGACGTCCTGCTTCTCGGTGTCGGACCTGACGGGCACGTCGCGTCGTTGTTCCCCAACAGCCCGGCGCTGTACGACACGCGCCCTGTCGTGGGCGTCGAAGGCGCGCCGAAGCCTCCCCCGCGGCGCATCTCGCTGACGTTGCCGACGATCCAGACCGCCGACGAGGTGTGGCTGCTCGCGTCCGGGGCGCAGAAGGCGCCGGCCGTGCGGCTGGCGCTCAGCGGGGCCGGGCCGATGAGCATCCCGGCCAGCGTCGCCCGCGGGCGGCGCGCAACCTCGTGGCTGCTCGACCGGGACGCCGCGAGCGAGCTGCCCGCCGGGTTGATGCGTCCGCAGTAGTCGCGCCCTCACCGCGGCGCACGCCCGTCCCCGTGCTAGAACCTTCCGATGACGCTCGCCGCACGCACGATCGACGCCCTCTCCGACGACTACGTCGAGCGCTCGGCCGCTCTCGACCCGGTGGCGGCGACGTTCGACGGGGTGGTCGGCCACGAGAGCGAGCTGACCGACTACTCCCCCGCCGGGGCGCAGCAGCGCGCTGAGGTTGCCCGGACGTTTCTCGCCGAGCTCGACGCGCTGAGCCCGTCATCGGCCCGAGACCGGCGTGCGGTGCGGGTGATGCGTGAGCGCCTGCAGGTCGCCCTGGCCCTGCACGACACCGGAGAGCACCTGCGCGACGTCTCCAACCTGTCCAGCCCCGCGCACATGGTGCGGATGTGCTTCGACCTCATGCCGACTCACGACGAGGACGACTGGTCGCTCGTCGCCGACCGGATGCAGAAGGTGCCCGCCTCGCTGCGCAGCTACCGCGAGGCGCTGGACGCTGGGCTGGCCGCGGGACTACCCGGGTCGCAGCGCCTCGCGCTGGTGGTGGCGGAACAGACCCAGGGGTGGGCCGGCGCCGACGGCGACCCGGGGTTCTTCACCGCGCTGGCGGCCCGCGCCGACGACGTCCCGGCCGCCCTGTCGGCACGGCTGGCCACCGCGGCGCAGGCGGCATCCGCCGCGCTGGACGAGACGAGCCGCTACCTGCGCGAGGAGTACGCGCCTCGGGCCAGCGAGCAGATCGGCGTCGGCGCCGAGCGCTACGGGGTGCACGCCCGCTTCTGGACCGGCGACGACGTCGACCTCGAGGAGACCTACACGTGGGGCTGGGCCGAGCTCGCCCGACTGCTCGGGCGCATGGAGCAGGTGGGCGAGCAGATTCTGCCGGGCCGCTCCCTCGCCGAGGTCGTCGAGCACGTCAAGGCCGACCCGGCCTACGTGCTGGACAGCGCCGATGCCCTGCGGGAGTGGCTGCAGGCGCTCATGGACACCACCGTGGAGCAGCTGGACGGCGTGCACTTCGACATCCCGCCCACGATTCGTCGCGTCGAGGCGATGATCGCCCCTCCCGGCGGTGCGGCGGCGATGTACTACACGCCGCCGACGGAGGACTTCAGCCGTCCGGGTCGCACCTGGTACCCGACGCAGGGACGCACGTCGTTCCCGCTGTGGCTGGAGAAGGCGATCTGCTACCACGAGGGCGTCCCGGGCCACCACCTCGAGATCGGCGGCGCGAAGGCGCGTCCGAGCGAGATGACGCGGTTCCAGCGGCTCAGCTTCACCAGCGGCTACTCCGAGGGCTGGGCGCTGTACGCCGAGCGGCTCATGGGTGAGCTCGGCTACCTCGACGACCCGGTGTACGAGCTGGGTGCCCTGGCGACCTCGGCGATGCGCGCCGCGCGGGTCGTCATCGACATCGGCCTGCACCTGGGGCTGCGAGTGCCGGACGACCCAGGGTTCACCGCCGACTGGCTCGTGCCCGGCGCACCCATGACGCCCGATGCCGCGCTGGAGATCGCCGTCAACGCTGCGCCCTTCCCGCGCGAGTTCATGGCGAGCGAGATCGACCGCTACATCGGCATGCCCGCGCAGGCGATCAGCTACAAAGTCGGTGAGCGGGTCTGGCTGCAGGGACGCGACGACGCGAAGGCCCGCCACGCCGACGCGTTCGACCTCAAGGAGTTCCACTCCTACGCACTCGGCCTCGGCAGCGTCGGGCTGGCCCAGCTTCGCGACGAGCTCGGCGCCTTCTGAGGCTCGGGCTGGCCCGGCGGTGCTCGCTTCGGGTGGCTCGTGGGCCTCTGGCGCCTGAGCCGCCCCCGGAGTAGGCAGAAGTGAGCGGGGACGATCCCCGCGCCGCAGGGGGTTGCCATGCAGACCATCACCGTTCCCGATGGCCGTCGGCTCGGCTACACCGAGATGGGTGACCCGGACGGCACCGGAGTCATCTACCAGCACGGGTGGCAGTACCCCCGGCTCTGGCACCCGGACAGCGAGATCGCACGAGAAGCGGGTGTGCGTCTGGTCTGCCTGGACCGGGCTGGATACGGCGAGTCCACCCTCCAGCCGGGCCGGACGATGACTGACTCCGCGGGTGACGTCACCGCGTTGGCCGACCACCTCGGCATCGACCGGTTGTCTGCGGGTCGCTCGGCCTCATCGACGAGCCGGGCGCGTTGCGGCAGCTCAGCTGGATCAGCGCCATGCCGCGACGGCTGCGCCACGTCCCTGTGCTGCAGCGAGCCTGGCTGAAGTTCCAGGGCGGCCAGGCCACCAAGGACGTCACGGCCTTCGTCGACGGCGCGATCCGCTACTTCTCCCCGCCCGACCAGGCCGTCATGCGCGACCCGGTCTTCCGGCCGGTCATCGAGGAGTCCCAGGCGGTGGCCTGGGCCGACGGCGTGGACGGCATCCTCGCCGACTACACCACGGCAGCACCGCTGGCCTTCACGATGTCGGAGGTGACCCAGCACGTCGACCTCGTCCACGGCGCGGACGACACCATCGTCGACGTGGCCATGGCCCGGCGGCTCGACGAGCTTCTGCCGGACTCGCGCCTGAAGGTGATCCCGGACGCCGGGCACTTCGCCGTCCTCACGCACTGGGAGCAGCTCATCGGGCTCGTCGCCGCGACCGCGAGTGAGAGTCAACAGACGTAGTCCATGCGGGCGCCAGCCGTGGGCTGTCAGCCCTCGAGCGACCCGATGATCTCCCGTCGGTACTGGCGTGGCAGCGCGAGGTGCCCCAGCCCGCGGGAGTGGCTCACCGGCACCACCCCGGCCACGGTGACCACGCGGCTGCAGCGCTCGGGGGCCAGCGCGACGGCGTCGGTCGCGGCTCGGCCACGCGCCGCCCCACCTGACGGGTAGACCCGGTGTACCCGGGGCGGGAGCAGGCGACGAGCGAGAAGCCCTCCGCGCGCAGCGGCTCGGCCCAGTCGTGCCAGGACGTGGCCGTGCTGGGGGTGCCGTGATGAGCCAGCACGACGCGCCCGCCGGGTCCGTCCAGAGAGCCAGCCACCAGCACGTCGAGCAGTCGACCGTCCCCCAGGGACACTCGTGTCGTCGTCATGTGCCCGGTGTCGTACCCGGCTCGCGCGTCAGGTCGATGACGACCTTGCCGAGGGACGACCCGCGGCGCATCGCCTGCTGCGCCGCATGGATCTGCTCGAGTCCGAAACGCGCCGCGACCGGCGGGCTGACCTCACCCCGCCGCGCCCGCTCGACCAGCGCGCCGAAGTCGCGACGGGTGTGCATGGTCGACCCGATGATCTGCCGCTGCTGCAGGTAGAGCGGGCGCAGGTCGAGCGTCACCACCGGACCGGCGATCGCACCGGCCACCACGATGCGACCACGCCGCGAGACGACGCCAGGCCAGATCGAGAACGTCTCGCCGCCCACGACGTCGGCGACGAGGTCGATCCCGTTCGGCGCCGCCGCGGCCAGGTCGTCGGTCAGCGTGCTGGAGTGCCGGTCGACGACCGCGTCTGCGCCCAGCTCGATCAGCCGCTCGGCCTTGTCGCGCGTCGACAGCGCCACGACGCGCAGGCCTGCCGCGGCGGCGAGCTGGACGAGCGCGACCCCCACTCCCCCGGATGCCCCCGTGACGACGACGCACTCCCCGTCGGCGGCGCGTCCCCGCGCCAGCATGCCTGCGGCCGTCCCGTAGGCGATCGGCAGGCACGCGAGCTCGGCGTCGGTCAGCGGTGAGCCCGACACGTCGTGCACCTGTGCGGCGTCGACGACGACCGCCTCGGCGAAGCCGCCGTCACGCTCTGACCCGAGCAGGGCGACGACGTCGGCGTCCGGCGACGCGTCGGCGTAGAAGGCTGGGTCGACGAGGACGCGGCGCCCGACCCAGCCCTCGTCCACCCCGGGACCGACCTGCTGGACGACCCCGGCGATGTCGGCGCCCTGGATGCGCGGGGTGTCGACGGGAGCCCCCAGCCAGCCCGCCACCGCGTCCGGGTCGGCCGGGCTGCCGTAGGCGCCCTCGCGCGTCCAGATGTCGGTGTTGTTCACCCCGGCGGCTCGCACACCGACGAGCACCTGCCCCGCCCCGGGCGACGGCTCGTCGACGTCGTCGCGCACGACCAGGGCCTCCGGGCCGCCATGTCGCTCCATCACCGCTGCGCGCATCGTTCGAGCCTGTCACTGGCCCAACGCGAAGTCGACCGCGGCGAGAGCATGCAGGCGCGTAGTCGGCAAGAAGGCCACGCCGACGTCGTCCGGGCCGACGAGCAGCTCGATCTCGGTGCACCCGGAGACCACCCCGGTGGCGCCTCGCTCAGTCAGCGCCTGCACGACGTCGAGGACGGCTCGTCGTGACTGCGGGCGCACCACGCCGCGGACGAGCTCGTCGTAGATCACGTCGTGGACGAGCTGCCTGCCCGTCGCATCGGGCACGAGCACCCGCAGGCCGGCGGCCTCGAGCCGGTCGCGCAAGAACGGCTGCTCCATCGTGAACCTGGTGCCGAGCAGGGCCAGGGTGCCCACGCCGGCCTCGTTGGCTGCACGCACGACCGGGTCGGCGATGTGCAGCAGCGGCACGTCGACCGCCGCCTCGATCGCTTCGGCCACCCGGTGCATGGTGTTCGTGCACAGCACCAGGGCGTCCGCCCCGGCTCGGACGAGGGCGGCGGCGTCACCGGCGAGCAGACGTCCCGCCGCCTCCCAGTCGTCCCCGGCTTGGAGTGCCTCGACCACGGCGAAGTCGTAGGAGCGCACCAGCAGGTCGGCGGAGTGGACGCCCCCGAGGCGGTCGCGCACCTCGTGGTTCATGATCTGCTCGTAGAGCACGGACGACTCCCAGCTCATCCCGCCGAGAAGCCCGATGGTGCGCACAGGGCCCATCATGGTCGCCTGCAGACGTCGGGTGCAGGCCGCCCCGGGCGCCAGCGCTACGCCCCGACGACGCCCCTGACCGCGTCGTCACGACAGTGTCGGGGCGGCACCGTAGGGTCACTGACGTGGCGACCTTGGTCATTCGACATCACTGCGACGACCCCCGACTCCCGACCGCGCTCGCCGGTGCCGGATGGACCGCGGCCGCCGGCTACACCGACGTCGACGCCGGACCCGTGCTGGGCGGCCAGCCCCGCCCGCCCGACGCATCGCCCGGTGACCTCGCCCTCGTGGTCGTGGACCACGCGACGACGTCTGAGCAGGCGGACGCGCTCACGGCGCAGGTGCTCGCTCTGAGCCGGCAGCTGCCGGTGCTGCTGGTCGGACCCACGGTCGACGTGCTCCCCGCGCTGGCCGACGCGGCCGGTGTCACCCCGGGCGCATGGACGCCACGTCACGAGACCAGGCTGCGTCCCGGGACTGGCGTCGACCCGCGTCGCTTCGACGACCTGCTTGTCACCGACCGCCTGCTGGTCGCCGAGAAGGTGGCCGACGACGTCGAGGTGCTGGTCACGGCCAACCTCGCGTTCCGCGACTACCCCGTGTGCACGTGGTACCCGACCGCCCGGCTGGGAACCGTCCTGCTCGGCGGCGACCCGGAGGTCTGGCAGCAGCGTGAGCTGCTGCGCCTCGTCCGTCACGTGGGACTGGCGGCCGCGCAGCACAGTGACGGGAAGGACGTCCGCGTCGCGATGGTCGGCTACGGCGCGATCGGTCACGAGCACGCGCTCGCCGTCGACGCCGTCCCCGGACTCTCGCTGCGCGCAGTCAGCGACCTCGACCCAGCGCGCCTCGCCGTCGCGAGGTCGGTGTCCACGGACGTCACGACGTACACCGACTCCGACGCGCTGCTGGCCGACGAGTCGGTCGACCTCGTGGTCGTGTCCACGCCGCCGAGCAGCCACGCCGACTGGGCACTGCGCGCCCTCCGGGCGGGCAAGCACGTCGTGCTCGAGAAGCCCATGGCGCTGACGACCGCCGAGTGCGACGAGGTTCTGGGGACGGCCGACGACCTCGACCGCCTCGTCGTGGTCTACCAGAACCGCCGCTTCGACCGCGACTACCTGGTGATGCGCCGCCTCGTGCGCGAGGGCGCGATCGGCGAGCTGTTTCACCTCGAGTCGTTCGTGGGCGGGTACGGCCACCCCTGCAACTACTGGCACTCCGACGCCGCGGTCTCCGGCGGCGCGATCTTCGACTGGGGCTCGCACTTTCTCGACCAGGTGCTCGACCTGATGCCGGGCGAGATCAGCCACGTGAGCGCCGCCAACCACAAGCGGCGCTGGCACGACGTCACCAATGCCGACCACTCCCGCGTCACGGTGCACTTCGCCGACGGGCGGGAAGCAGAGTTCATCCATTCCGACCTCGCCGCGGCGAGCAAGCCGAAGTGGCTGGCCCTGGGCACCGCCGGCGCGATCCGTGGCGACTGGCGCAGCGAGAGGGTCGTCGGGCGCACGGCGATCGGCACGTTGGCCGAGGACGTGCTGGCCACAGCCGACTCCCCCGCGGCCTTGAGCCTGCACCATCCGGACGGCTCGGTCACCGCGTTGGCCGTTCCGCCGGCGCCGGCGTACGCGTTTCACCGCGAGCTGGCCGACCACCTGCTGCGCGGCCTGCCGATGACCGTGCAGGCCGCGCACAGCCGTGCCGTCGTCGCACTCATGGAGGCCGCCGAGTCCTCCGCCGTTGCCGGGTCGACCCCGGTGAGGCCGTCGTGAGCCCGCGCGCCGGGCGTGGCCGCGCGCCGAGCGATGCCGTCCGATGGGGGTTCGTCGGAGCCGGCTGGATCGCGCATCGTGCTCTGGGGCCTGCGGTGCACTGCGCCGACGGCGCGGTCCTTGCGGCGGCTGCGGCGCGCGACATCGCCCGCGCCCAGTCGTTGAGCCCGGTCGGGCAGGCGTATGGCTCCTACGAGGCGCTCATCGCCGACCCCGACGTCGACGCCGTCTACATCTCGCTCAACAACGACGCCCACCTGCCGTGGACGCTGGCCGCCCTCGACGCAGGCAAGCACGTGCTGTGCGAGAAGCCACTCGGGCTCACCGCGGCCGAGGTCGAGCGGATGGCGGCGGCGGCCGAGCAGGCCGACCGCATGGTGGTGGAGGCGACCTGGTCGCGCTGGCACCCACGCACCCGCCGGGCCGAGGCGCTGATCGCCACCGGTGCCCTCGGCACGGTGACGTCCGTCGACTCCGGGTTCACCTTTCCCACCGTCAAGGCCGACAACTACCGCCTCGACCCGACGAAAGGTGGCGGCGCCCTGTACGACCTCGGTCCGTACGCCGTGGGCGCTGCGCTGTGGGCGTTGCCCGAGGGCCCGGTCGAGGTGGTCGGCTCGCAGGTGACCCGCCACCGCGGCGGGGTCGACCTCACGACCCGCGCCGAGCTGCGCGTCGGCGCGGCCACCGTGTCGGCCCGCATGTCGGTGGACGAGCCGGCCGGCCAGTGGGTGCACATCACCGGCGAGGCCGGCAGCCTGTCACTCGAGCCACCAGCGCACACGAGCTGGTTCGAGGCGTCCACGTTGTCGGCCACGACAGCCAGTGGGGTCATGGTGCTGCACTTCCCGCCGGTCGACCCTTACCAGGTGATGGTCGAGCACGTGAGCCGGGCGATCCGTGGGGACGCCTCCGCCTACGTGCTCCCGCTCGGCGAGTCGACTCGGGTCGCGCGGGCCATCGACGCCATCCGCGAGGCCGACGCGTGAGCGACGCGGCGACCCTCACGGTTCCGAGGGGTACCGAGACCGCCGACGAGCAGCGCCGCCGCGACCTGCGGCGCATGAAGGTGATCGCGACGGGGCTCATCGCCCTGGCCGCCGTCGTGTACGTCATCGCCGCTCGCGCCGAGCGTGCCGGCGGCCCGGAGTGGGTCGGGTACCTGGCAGCGGCGGCCGAGGCCGGGATGATCGGCGGCCTCGCCGACTGGTTCGCGGTGACGGCGCTGTTCAAGCATCCGATGCGGCTGCCCATCCCGCACACGGCGATCATCCCGCGCAAGAAAGACCAGCTCGGCGACAGCCTCTCGACGTTCGTCGGCGACAACTTCTTGCAGGAGAGCAGCGTGCGGTCGCGCATCGACACCGTCGACGTCGCACCCCGCCTGGGCCGCTGGCTCGCCGAGCCGGAGAACGCGACGCGGGTCTCCGACGAGATCGCCGCCTGGGCGCGCGGCGGCCTGCGGGTGCTCGGCGACCACGACGTCCGCGCCACCGTCGAGTTCGCCGTCATGCGCCGGCTGGCCACGATGGACGTCAGCCAGCCGCTGGGCACGCTGCTGCGCCAGATCGTCACCGACGGCGCGCACCACGGGCTCGTCGACGTCATCGTCGACCGCACGTGGCTGTGGCTGCGCGACAACCGCGCCACCGTCCTGCGCACCGTCGCTGGGCAGGCCCCCGGCTGGTCGCCGCGCTTCGTCGACGACCTGGTGGCCGAACGCATCTACAACGAGATCATGCGGGTGGCCGCGGAGGTGCGCCGCGACCCGGAGCACGACATCCGCGGGACGCTCGACCGGCTGCTCGCCAACTTCGCCGACGACCTGCAGCACGACCTCGACACGATCCACCGGGTCGAGCGGGCACGCGACGAGCTGCTCACCCACCCCGAGGCGCGCGGGCTGCTCGACTACCTGTGGACGTCAGCCCAGCAGAGCCTCGCCGACATGGTGGACGACCCCGACAGCGGGCTGCGCGAGCAGCTACGGGCCCAGCTGCTCACGCTCGGCGCGTCCCTGCAGGACGACCCGGAGCTGGCCGCCAAGGTCAACCGCTGGGTCTCCGATGCCATCGTTCACGTGACGACCGCGTACCGCGACGACGTCACCGCAGTCATCTCCGACACGGTGCGGGCATGGGACGCCGAGGAGACGTCGCAGCGCATCGAGCTGCACGTCGGCCGCGACCTTCAGTTCATCAGGATCAACGGTTTCGTGGTCGGCGCCCTGGTCGGCGTCGTGATCCACGCGCTGACCGTGACGTTCCTCTAGCCTCAGAAGTGCGGCTTGCCGCGCAAGGTCTCCAGGGCCTCTTCGAGGATCTGCGCGCCGTCCTCGTCGGAGCGACGTTCTTTCACGTAGGCCAGGTGGGTCTTGTACGGCTCGATGACGGGAGCCGGCGGCGGGTTGCGCTCGTCCTGACCCGACGGAAGCCCGCACTTGGGGCAGTCCCAGAGCTCGGGGATCTCGGCGTCGTGCGCGAACGCGTGCGAGGCGGCGTGGCCCTTCTGGCAGTAGAAGGTCACGTAGACCCGCGACTCGAGCTCACCGCGCTCGGTCTCCCCCATCGGCCCGGCCCCTACCCGGCTGCCCCTGATCGCACTTCCGCCCGCCATGTCGGCGATGCTACCTACCGTGGTCCACCGTTCGGACGATGCCACCGCCCGCCGACGCGGTGAACGGCCGTGCCCCGACGTCGAGTGGTCGGCGAACCGCCACGGACCTTGGCGCGGCCGACTGTCTCAGACGAGCAGCTGCGCGGCGATGATGCTGGCACCCCAGACGACCCCGACGGCGACGGTCAGCCGGTCGAGGTTGCGCTCGGCGATCGACGAGCCGCCCAGCGACGTGGAGACCCCGCCACCGAACATGTCCGACAGTCCACCGCCCTTGCCCTTGTGCAGCAGCACCAGAAGCAGGAGCAGAAGACTGGTCACGACAAGCAGGATCTGGAACGCGAGCAGCATGGGTGGGCCTTATGAGACGGGAACGGGTCCTGGCCAGGGTACGCCAGGACCCGTCCTTCGTGCTCGTGCTGACGACGAGCGGGGGTGCGATCAGCCGTTGCGGAACCGGATGATGGCGACGAAGTCCTCCGGGTCGAGGCTCGCGCCGCCGATGAGGGCCCCGTCGACGTCGGGCTGGGCCATGATCGCCGCGGCGTTCGATCCCTTCACCGACCCGCCGTACTGGATGCGGATCTTGTCGGCGACGTCCTGGCTGTACAGCTCGGCCAGCCGGGCACGGATCGCGCCGCACATCTCCTGCGCGTCCTCGGGCGTGGCGGTCAGCCCTGTCCCGATCGCCCACACCGGCTCGTAGGCGATGACGATTCGCTCAGCCTGCTCGGCGGGGATGTCGGCCAGCCCGCCGTCGAGCTGCGACAGCGTGTGCGCCACGTGCTCGCCGGCCTCGCGGATCTCCTTCTCCTCACCGATGCACAGGATGGGGACGAGGTCGTTGCGGTAGGCGGCGACGACCTTGCTGTTGACCACGGCGTCGTCCTCGTCGTGGTACGCGCGACGCTCGGAGTGGCCGACGACGGCGTAGGTGCAGCCGAGCTTGGCCAGCATCGGTCCGCTGATCTCGCCGGTGTAGGCACCCGAGTCGTGCGCGGAGATGTCTTGGCTGCCGTACACGATGCGGATCTTGTCGGCGTCGGTGAGCGTCTGCACCGACCGGATGTCGGTGAACGGCACCATCACCCCGACCTCGACCGCGTCGTAGTCGTCGTCGGTGAGGCTGAACGCGATCGCCTGGACGTGCGCGATCGCCTCCAGGTGGTTGAGGTTCATCTTCCAGTTCCCCGCCATGAACGGGGTGCGGGCGTGGGTCACGTGATCAGTCCTCCAGTGCAGCGAGTCCGGGCAGGGTCTTGCCTTCGAGCAGCTCGAGGCTGGCGCCGCCACCGGTGGAGATGTGGCCGAAGCCTTCCTCGAGGTCGAGCTGGCGGACGGCAGCCGCCGAGTCGCCGCCGCCGACGACCGAGAGGCCGTCGATCTCGCTGATCGCCTTGGCCACCTCGAGCGTGCCGGTGGCGAACGGCGCCATCTCGAACACGCCCATCGGGCCGTTCCAGACGACCGTCTTGGCGTCGACGATCTTCGACCGGAAGAGCTCGATCGACTCCGGTCCGATGTCGAGGCCCATCTGGTCGGCGGGGATGGCGTCGGTCGCCACAACGGTCGCGGGGGCGTCGGCGCTGAACTGCGGCGCGACGACCACGTCGACCGGCAGGACGATCTCGACACCGCTCTCCTGCGCGGCGCGCAGGTAGCCCTCGACCGTGGGCAGCTGGTCGGCCTCCAGCAGAGACGTCCCGACCTCATGGCCCTGGGCCTTGAGGAACGTGAAGCACATGCCGCCACCGATGAGCAGGCGGTCGACCTTGCCCAGCAGGTTGTCGATCACGCCCAGCTTGTCCGACACCTTGGAGCCGCCGAGAACGACGACGTACGGTCGCGCCGGGTCGGTGAGCACCGCGCCGAACGCCTCGACCTCCTTGAGCACCAAAGGGCCGGCGGCGTGCGGCAGACGCTCGGCGATGTCGGTGACCGATGCCTGCTTGCGGTGGCTGACGCCGAACCCGTCGTTGACGTAGGCGTCGCCGAGGGTGGCGAGCTGGTCGGCGAACGCGCCGCGCTCGGCGTCGTCCTTGCTCGTCTCGCCGGCGTTGAAGCGAAGGTTCTCCAGCAGCGCGACGTCGCCGTCGGCGAGGCCTGCGACGACCGACTGGGCCGAGTCGCCGACGGTGTCGGCGGCGAACGCGACGTCGGCGCCGAGAAGCTCGCTGAGCCGGGCAGCGACCGGTGCCAGGGAGTACTCGGGCTTCGGCTCGCCCTTCGGTCGGCCGAGGTGGGCCATGACGACCACCTTGGCGCCGGCGTCGCGTAGCTGGGTGATGCCGGGCAGCGCAGCCCGGATGCGGCCGTCGTCGGTGATCGTCTGCCCGTCGAGCGGGACGTTGAAGTCGGCCCGGACCAGCACGCGCTTGCCGCGCAGGTCTCCGAGGCCGTCGATGGTGGCTACCACTGCGGTGTCCTCTCTGCTTGCACGCCGCGTGGCGGCGCGTGCGGGGAACGTGTACGGACGTGACACGTCCGAGGGACCCGCAGGACCCTCGGACGTCTCACGTGTCGGTGACGGGCGTGCTAGAGGCTGTTGCCGACCAGCTCGCTGATGTCGATGAGGCGGTTGCTGTAGCCCCACTCGTTGTCGTACCAGCCGAGCACCTTGGCGGTGCGGCCGATCGTCGTCGTGCTGAGCGCGTCGATCGTGACCGATGCGGGCGAGGTGACGATGTCGCTGGAGACGATCGGGTCTTCGGTGTACACGAGCTTGCCGGCCAGGGCGTCGGACTCCGACGCAGCCTTGAATGCGGCGTTGATCTCCTCGGCGGTGCCCTCACGGCTCATCTCGAAGGTGAGGTCCGTGGCCGAGCCGGTCGGCACCGGCACGCGCATGGCGTAGCCGTCCAGCTTGCCCTTCATCTCGGGGATGACCAGGCCGATGGCGGCAGCAGCACCCGTGGACGTGGGGATCATGTTGGTCGCGGCGGCCCGTGCGCGGCGCAGGTCGGAGTGGGCGAAGTCGAGCACCGGCTGGTCGTTGGTGTAGGCGTGGATCGTGGTCATCAGGCCACGCTCGAGCCCGACGCTGTCGAGGATCGCGCGCACCATCGGTGCCAGGCAGTTGGTGGTGCAGGACGCGTTGGAGATGACGTTCATCGTCGCCGGGTCGTAGTCACCGTCGTTGATGCCCATGACGAAGGTGCCGTCGACGTCCTTGGCGGGCGCGGAGATGATGACCTTCTTGGCGCCGCCGTCGAGGTGCGGCTGGCACTGCGGGCCGGTGCGGAACACACCGGTCGACTCGATGACCACGTCGGCGCCGATGTCGCCCCAGCCGATCTGCTTCGGGTCGCGCTCGGCGGAGGCGTGGATCGCGCGGCCGTCGATGTAGATGTTCTCGTCGTCGTGGCTCACCTCACGCTTGAACGGCCCAAGGATCGAGTCGTACTTGAGCAGGTGCGCGAGGGTCTTGTTGTCAGTGAGGTCGTTGATACCGACGATCTCGACGTCGGACCCGGCGACGTCGATCGCACGAAGGAAGTTGCGTCCAATACGGCCGAAGCCGTTGATTCCGACCCGAACTGTCACGGTCAGACCTTTCTGCCGGCGCGGCGGCCGACGGGGAGGGGGATCGAGTCGTTCTCGATCCTGGTGTGCGGAGGTTGCGTTCGTCACTCACCTCAGACAGTAGGACAGGGGCTGGGGACACGTCACCCGTTCCCGCCGATCGGCACGCTTTGTGGTCATGGGGCAAGCAGGTCGGGGCTCAGCCCCGACTCGGTGTCCGGAATGCCCAGGTCGCGGGCCTTCTTGTCGGCCATCGCCAGCAGGCGTCGGATGCGCCCGGCGATCGCGTCCTTGGTCATCGGCGGGTCGGAGAGCTGCCCGAGCTCTTCGAGGCTGGCCTGGCGGTGCTTCATGCGCAGCTCGCCAGCGGTGCGCAGGTGGTCGGGGATGTCGTCGGCCAGGATCTCCAGCGCGCGGTCGACGCGGGCCGAGGCTGCCACGGCAGCCCGCGCGGAGCGGCGCATGTTCGCGTCGTCGAAGTTGGCGAGCCGGTTGGCGGTGGCCCGCACCTCGCGACGAACTCGGCGGTCCTCCCAGGCGAGGACGGACTCGTGGGCGCCCAGGCGGGTGAGCAGCGCGCTGATGGCCTCGGCGTCGCGGATGACGACCCGGTCGACGCCACGCACCTCGCGGGCCTTGGACGCGATGCCGAGCCTGCGGGCGGCCCCGACCAGCGCCAGAGCGGCCTCCGAGCCGGGGCTCGTCACCTCGAGCGACGCCGACCGGCCGGGCTCCATCAGCGACCCGTGGGCGAGGAACGCGCCGCGCCACGCGGACTCGGCGTCGCAGACGTGGCCGTTGACGACGGCCGGCGGCAGTCCGCGGACAGGTCGCCCGCGCACGTCGATGAGTCCCGTCTGGCGGGCGAGTCCCTCCCCGTCGCGAGTGACCCGCACGAGGTAGCGCGGCCCCTTGCGGATGCCGGTCGCCTGGACGACGACGAGCTCGCTGCGGTGACCGAAGACGTCGGCGAGGTTGCGTCGTAGGCGTCGCGCCGCCGCCCCGGTGTCGAGCTCGGCCTCGACCACGATGCGTCCGCCGACGATGTGCAGGCCCCCGCCGAAACGCAGCAGAGTGGCGGTCTCGGCCTTGCGGCAACAGCTCTTGGTGATGGCGAGGGCGGCGAGCTCTGACTTCACCGCTTCCGTCATCGCCACACGGGCATCCTGCCACGACCACCCAGGGTGGCAAGAGCCCTGGTCAGTCGTTCGGGGTCGTGCCGGTCGCCGGCGTCGTCGGCGGCCAGCGGTGCCAGCTCGAGCTCGGCACCGAGGCGCGCGGCCGACGCGGCTAGGGCACGGCGGTCGAGAACCGAGGCGTCGTCGGCGAGCACGACGTCCACGCCGAGGCCCGGCGCGTACTGCCCCAGCACGTCCAGCAGGTCGTGCGGTGCGTACTGCTCGGTCTCCGGGGTGGCCGAGCGCAGGTTGAGAAGCACGAGCCGGGTGGCCGACGTGGTCGACACCGCCTGGGCGAGCTCCGGCACCAGCAGGTGCGGGATGACCGAGCTGAACCACGAGCCAGGTCCGAGCACCACGAGGTCGGCGTCCAGGACGGCCTTCACGGCGTCCGGGCAGGCCGGCGGGTCGTTCGGCACCAGGGAGACGTCCACGACGTTGCCCGGGGTGGTGGCCACCTGCACCTGCCCGACGACCTCGCGCGGCGGCTCGTGCGCGCCGGCGGCGACGAGCGCCCGCAGGCTCAGCGGCTCAGTCGACATCGGCAGGACGCGCCCGTGCGAGCGCAGCAGGGCGCCCACGAGGTCGAGGCCGGCGACCGGGTCGCCGAGGCGCTGCCAGACGGCGGCGATCAGCAGGTTGCCCAGCGCGTGGCCGCAGAGGTCGCCGTCGCCGGCAAAGCGGTGCTGCAGCACCTGCGCCCAGGTCTGACCCCAGTCGTCGTCCCCGCAGAGCGCAGCCAGGGCCATGCGCAGGTCTCCGGGCGGCAGCACGTCGTACTGGTCGCGGATGCGTCCGCTCGACCCACCGTTGTCGGCCACGGTGACCACCGCGGTGAGGTCGTCGGTGAGCCGGCGAAGCGACGAGAGGGATGCCGCCAGGCCATGGCCGCCGCCGAGCGCGACGACGGCCGGTCCCGCGGGGTGGCCGCGGCCGGGCAGGGCGTCGGAGGACATGGTGCTCACTCGCGGCCGAGGTCGCGATGGACGGCGTGGGCCACGTACCCCTTCTCGGTGAGGATGCGGGTGAGCTCGTCGGCGACGGCGACGCTGCGGTGCTTGCCCCCGGTGCAGCCCACGGCCAGGGTGGCGAAGCGCTTGCCCTCGGCCAGGTAGCCGGGCAGGACGGTGTCGAGCACGTCGGTGTACGCGGCCAGGAAGGCGCCGGCCCGCTCCTGACCGAGCACGTAGTCGCGCACCGTGGCATCGCGCCCGGTGTGCGGACGCAGCTCGGGCACCCAGAAGGGGTTCGGCAAGAAGCGCAGGTCGGCGACGAGGTCGGCGTCCACCGGGATGCCGTACTTGAACCCGAACGACAAGACGATGACGCGCAGCGTCTCGACCTCGTCGGCGAAGGCGGCCCGCACCCGGTGACCGAGCTGGTGGATGGTCAGGCTGGAGGTGTCGACCACGAGGTCGGCGCCCGAGCGCAGGGCGGACAGCACCTGCCGCTCGGCGACGATGCCGTCGAGGATGCGCCCCTCGCCCTGCAGCGGGTGCGGGCGGCGAGCGCTCTCGAAGCGGCGCACCAGCACCTCGTCGGACGCCTCGAGAAAGAGCACGGTGGGGCGACGGTCGGGGTTGGTGGCCGCGCGCACCGCGTCGTCCAGCTCGGCGAACAGCTCACCGCCCCGCACGTCGGCGACGATGGCGAGCTTCGCGCCGTGGGTGCCGACGGTCTCGACGAGCTGGGGCAGCAGGCGTGGCGGGATGTTGTCGACCACCCACCAGCCCAGGTCTTCGAGCACGTTCGCCACAGCGGACTTGCCGGCCCCGGACATGCCGGTGATCACCAGAAGATCGGTGCCTCGCGCGGGTTGGAACGGCACAACCCCTCCTCGCTCCCCTCGGTGGATGCGCGGGCCGCCGGTCGGCGCCCCGTTCGCTCGCCTCAGCCGAGCATCTCACCAGTCGTGACGTTGACCGCCGGGGACGCCCGGTCTGCGGCCAACGCCTCGACGATGCCCTCGGCCAGGACCGGGCCGATACCCCGCACCTGCGCGATCTGCTCTGCCGATGCCGACCGTAGCCGCTTCACCGACCCGAAGTGGCGCAGCAGCGCCTGTCGGCGCACGTCGCCGAGTCCGGGGACGTCGTCAAGGACGCTGGCCACGGCCGACTTGCGACGCTTGCTGCGGTGGTAGGTGATGGCGAAGCGGTGCGCCTCGTCGCGCAGCCGCTGCAGCAGGTACAGGCCCTCGCTGGTGCGCGGCAGGATCACCGGGTCGGGCTCGCCGGGCAGCCACACCTCTTCGAGCCGTTTGGCCAGGCCTGCGATCGCCACCCCGCCGGGGCCGCTGTCGATACCGAGGTCGGCCAGTGCCGATGCCGCGGCGTTCACCTGGGCCTGCCCGCCGTCGACGACCAGCAGCGAGGGCGCGTAGGCGAACCGTCGCGGACGACCGGTGGTGGGGTCGAGCGCCGCGGCGACCACGTCGACGTCCGGGCCGGTCTCCGAGGTCGACTCCACCGCGCTCTCGACCTCGGCGACGGCCTCGCGCTCCTCGAGGTAGCGGCGGAACCGGCGCGTCACGACCTCAGCGATCGCCTCCACGTCCGAGGCACGCCCGCCGGCGGACTTGACCTCGAACCGGCGGTACTCCGCCTTGCGCGGCAGGCCGTCCTCGAAGACGACGAGCGAGGCGACGACGGCGTCGCCCATCAGGTGGGAGACGTCGACACACTCCATCCGAAGCGGCGCCTCCGGCAGGTCGAGCGCCTGCTGGATCTCCTCGAGCGCCCGGCTTCGGGTGGTGAGGTCGCTCGCCCGTCGGGTCTTGTGCAACGCGAGGGTCTGCCCGGCGTTCTGGGCGACGGTCTCCAGCAGCGCCTTCTTGTCGCCGCGCACCGGGATACGAAGGTCGACCCGACCGCCGCGGTGGGCGGTGAGGACGTCGGCGAGTGCCGCCGTCTCGTCCGGGTCGCCCGGCAAGGCGGGCACGAGCACCAGTCGCGGGACGGCGCCCGGGTCGACCTCGGAGTACATCTGCAGCAAGAAGCGCTCGACGAGGTCGCCGAGGTCGGCATCGTCGGTGCGGTCGGCGACCCAGCCGCGCTGCCCGCGCACGCGTCCGCCGCGCACGTGGAAGACCTGGACGGCAACCTCGAGCGGGTCTTCGGCGAGGGCCACGACGTCGGCGTCGGTGCCGTCACCGAGCACGACGGCGTTCTTCTCCAGCGCTCGTTCCAGGGCGACGATGTCGTCACGCAGGCGGGCGGCGCGTTCGTACTCCTGGGCCTGCGCCGCCGAGGCCATGTCGGCGCGCAGGCGCTTCAAGAAGCCGGCCGTGCGCCCCTCCATGAAGGCGACGAAGTCGTCCACCAGCGCTCGGTGCTCCTGCGCCGACACGCGGTCGACGCACGGGGCGGAGCACTTGCCGATGTATCCGAGCAGGCACGGACGGCCGACCTGGCCCGCGCGCCGAAAGACGCCGGACGAGCAGGTGCGCACGGGGAAGACCCGGAGCACCTGGTCGAGCGTCTCGCGGATGGCCCAGGCGTGGGAGTAGGGCCCGAAGTAGCGCACGCCCTTGCGCTTGGCCCCGCGCATGACGAGCACGCGCGGGTACTCCTCACCCACGGTGACGGCGAGGTACGGGTAGGACTTGTCGTCGCGGTAGCGGACGTTGAACCGCGGGTCGAACTCCTTGATCCAGGAGTACTCCAGCTGCAGGGCCTCGACCTCGTTGCCGACCAGCGTCCAGTCGACGCGGGCGGCGGCAGACACCATCGCCTGGGTGCGCGGGTGCAGGGCGGCCAGGTCGGCGAAGTACGACCCGAGCCGCGAGCGCAGGCTCTTGGCCTTGCCGACGTAGACGACGCGACCGTCGGGGTCGAAGAACCGGTACACGCCGGGGGCGTCGGGGATCGACCCCGGCGAGGGCCGGTAGCTGGACGGGTCAGCCACGCCGGGTCACGGGTGGCGCAGGGACGTGCCGTGGGAGCAGCACGCTCAGGCAGGCACCACCTGGTCGCCGTCCACGGCGACGGGCACCGACGGCAACGGGGCGGTGGCTGGACCGCCGAGCACCGAGCCGTCCTCGATGGAGAACGTCGAGTTGTGGCAGGCACAGGTGATGGCGTCGGTGCTGACCGACGAGACCTGGCAGCCCTGGTGCGTGCAGGTGCTCGAGAACCCCTTGAAGTCGCCCTCGGTGGGCTGGGTGACGACCACCTTGGCGACGCCGAGGATCACGCCACCACCGACGGGGACGTCGCCGACCGCCACGAGGGGCTCCTCGCCGGCGGTGGCGTCACCCTCGGTCGTGTCGGCGGCGGCGTCGGTCTCGTCCACGGGGGTGTCCGGGGTGTCGGCCGTGTCGTCACTGGTACCGCACGCGGCGAGGACGGCTGCACCGCCGACGGCGGCGGCTCCTCCGAGGACGGTTCGGCGGGTGATGGATCGCGCTGTCATGGGCCTAGCGTGCCACTGCCCGCCCTCGTCGGCGTGCCGACTCCCCACCTCGTTCGTTGCGCAGTCAGCGGCCGGCCGCCAGCACCCCGGTGAGGAACTGGCCGGTGTGGCTGCCCGGCACCGTGGCGACGTGCTCGGGAGTTCCTTGCGCCACGATCGTCCCGCCCCCGGAACCGCCCTCCGGCCCGAGGTCGATCACCCAGTCCGCGGTCTTGACGACGTCGAGGTTGTGCTCGATGACGAGCACGCTGTTGCCCTTGTCGACCAGACCCTGCAGCACGTCGATGAGCTTGCGGACGTCCTCGAAGTGAAGCCCGGTGGTGGGCTCGTCCAGCACGTAGACGGTGCGTCCGGTCGAGCGCTTCTGCAGCTCGGAGGCGAGCTTGACCCGTTGGGCCTCGCCGCCGGACAGCGTGGGGGCGGGCTGGCCGAGCCGCACGTAGCCCAGACCCACGTCCACGAGCGTGCGTAGATGCCGGGCGATCGGGGCGAAGGCGGAGAAGAACTCCAGGCCCTCCTCGATCGGCATGTCGAGAACCTCGGCGATGGTCTTGCCCTTGAAGTGCACCTCGAGCGTCTCTCGGTTGTACCGGGCGCCGTGGCACACCTCGCACGGCACGTAGACGTCGGGCAGGAAGTTCATCTCGATCTTGATCGTCCCGTCGCCGGAGCACGACTCGCAGCGTCCGCCCTTGACGTTGAACGAGAAGCGACCCGGCTGGTAGCCGCGGATCTTCGCCTCTTCGGTCTCGGCGAACAACCGCCGCACGTGGTCGAACACCCCGGTGTAGGTGGCCGGGTTCGAGCGCGGCGTACGACCGATGGGCGACTGGTCGACGTGCACGACCTTGTCGACGTGGGTGAGCCCCTCGATGCGTCGGTGCCGGCCGGGAACGGTGCGCGCCTTGTAGATCTGACGGGCGAGCGCGTTGTAGAGGACGTCGTTGACCAGGGTGGACTTGCCCGACCCGCTCACCCCGGTGACAGCGACGAAGCAGCCGAGCGGGATGTCGACGCTGACGTCGGCAAGGTTGTGCTCGTAGGCCTCGACGATCGTCAGGGTGCGCGCGGGGTCGACAGGTCGGCGCACGGCCGGTACCTCGATGCGCCGACGGCCGGACACGTAGGCGCCGGTGATGGAGTCGCGACTCGCCTCGAGCTCGGCCACCGGCCCGGACACGACGATCTGCCCGCCGTGCTCGCCGGCCCCCGGTCCTATGTCGACCACCCAGTCGGCCGTGCGGATGGTGTCTTCGTCGTGCTCGACCACGATGAGCGTGTTGCCGAGGTCGCGAAGCCGCACGAGCGTCTCGATCAGGCGTCGGTTGTCGCGCTGGTGAAGGCCGATGCTCGGCTCGTCCAGCACGTACAGCACACCGACCAGCCCGGAGCCGATCTGAGTGGCCAGCCTGATGCGCTGAGCCTCACCGCCGGCGAGCGTGGCGGCCGGGCGGTCGAGGGTCAGGTAGTGCAACCCGACATCGACCAAGAACCGCAGTCGCTCGTTGACCTCCTTGAGCACCCGGGCGGCGATCTGTGCCTCACGCGGGCTGAGCTCGAGATCGGCCAAGAAGTGCTGGCACTCCCCGATCGGCATCGCGGCGACCTCGGCGATCGACCGCCCCCCGAGCGTGACGGCGAGCACCTCGGGCTTCAGCCGGCTGCCGTGGCAGGCGAGGCAGGGCACCTCGCGCATGAAGCCGGCGTACCGCTCACGGCTGGCGTCGCTCTCGGCCTCGCGGTGGCGTCGCTCCACGAACGGCACGACGCCCTCGTAGGTGGTGTCGTAGGCACGCGAGCGCCCGTACCGGTTCGTGTACTGGACGTGGATGGGCATGGGGTACCCGAAGAGCACGGCTTTGCGCGCATCGGCGGTCAGGTCGGCGAACGGCTCGTCGACGCTGAACCCGAGGTGCTCGGCGAGCGCGGTGACCTGGCGGAAGAAGTACTCCGTCGTGTGCCCCGAGCCCCAGGGGGCCAGCGCTCCGTCGCGCAGCGTCATGGACGGGTCGGGGACGACCAGGTCGGGGTCGACCTCCATGCGGGTGCCCAGGCCCGAGCACGCCGGGCACGCGCCGAACGGGGAGTTGAACGAGAACGACCTCGGCTGGGGCTCCTCGAACGAGATGTCGTGCTCGAGACAGGCGAGGTGCTCGGAGAACATCCGCTCGCGCCCAGGGTCGTCCGCCGGCAGGTCGACCATCTCGAGCACGACGATGCCACCGGCCAGCCGAAGGGCGGTCTCGATGGAGTCGGTGATGCGTTGCTTGGCGCGTGGACGCGCGACGAGCCGGTCGACCACGACCTCGATCGAGTGCTTCTCCTGCTTCTTCAGCGTCGGCACCTCGCCGAGGGGGTACACGGTGCCGTCCACCCGTGCTCGGGCGTATCCCTGCGAGGCGAGCGTGCGGAAGAGGTCGACGTACTCGCCCTTGCGCTCGCGGACCACGGGGGCCAGCACCTGGAACTTGGTGCCCTCCGGCATCTCCAGGATGCGGTCGACGATCTGCTGGGGGCTCTGCCGGCTGATGGGCTCGCCGCCCACCGGGCAGTGCGGCCGTCCGGCGCGCGCGTACAGCAGCCGCAGGTAGTCGTAGACCTCGGTGATGGTGCCGACGGTCGACCGGGGGTTGCGGGACGTGGACTTCTGGTCGATCGACACCGCCGGGGACAGGCCCTCGATGAAGTCGACGTCGGGCTTGTCCATCTGCCCCAAGAACTGGCGGGCGTAGGCCGACAACGACTCGACGTAGCGGCGTTGGCCCTCGGCGAAGATCGTGTCGAAGGCGAGGCTCGACTTGCCCGACCCGGAGAGCCCGGTGAAAACGATGAACGCGTCGCGCGGCAGGTCGAGCGACACGTCCTTGAGGTTGTGCTCGCGAGCGCCGCGGACCACCAGCCGATCGGCCGGCGGACGGGACGGCGCGACAGGTTCAGGGGTACGGCGAGGCACGGCTGACAGGGTAGGCGGGCCGCTGGACAGCGTCGCGCCGGCAGTCACGCTGCGCGGACCCGGTCACCGGCGGCGGTTCGGGCAGGCGGCGGGGACCGGTCGGTGCTCGTCTGCGCCTGGTGCAGCCCATCGCTGTCGGTGGTCCAGAACAGTCCAGGCGTGCCCGGGTCGGGATGGATCGCCCACTGCCCCTGGTGCAGCGTGCGGTGATGATGGCGACAGAGCAGCACCATGTTGGGCACATCTGTTGGACCACCGTCGGCCCAGTGCACGACGTGATGGGCGTCGCAGTAGGCCGCGGTCCGGGAGCATCCGGGATGGATGCACCCGCCGTCGCGCACGGTCAGCGCCTTGAGCTGGCCGGCGGTCGCGGTGCGCTGGGTACGCCCGACGGCCATCGGAAGCCAGGCCGGGTCGACTGCAACGCCCGGTGGAGGGCCGGACGCGCCTCGGCGACGCCCGAGCAGCCGCGCCACCAGCGGGGTGATCGTCGCGTGGCAGGCCCATCGGCGGGCGACCGATGCGGGCACGGCGGCCCCCGTCCACGGCAACGTGATCGTGCCCGCCCAGCCGCGCGGTGTGGAATCCGCGTCGCCCGCATCGCCCGCGTCGCCCGCATCGCCCACGTCGACCACGTCGGCCGGGGGAAGCTGCGCGGCGTCGATCACGACGCTCAGGTGCGGGCGATGCCCGCCGACGCTCGGCACGTCGTCAGCGGTGTCGAGGTGCCTGCCGAACACGTCGAGCAAGGCGTCGGCGCGTAGCTGTGGCACAGAGCGACGGTCGTCGGGCCCGTTCTTCGTCATCAGCGGCTGAAGTGCGGTGCGGATCATCTCGGTCGACTCCAGGTCGAAGACGCCGTCGAGGTAGCCGTGCTCGCCGACGACCGACAGCGTCAGCCCGCGCTTCTCGTAGGCCGCCTGCAGCGCCTTCTCGGCCCCGGCCGGGTCGACCTCGGCGAAGATGGCCGACGTGGCGCGGGCGACGACGGCAGGGTCGAAGCGGCGAGCCAGGTCGAGGAGGATGGGCTCCGCGGTGCTCGCATGCTCGGCGCCGACGGTTCGCACCACGCGAGCGATCGCGCTGACGTGCGCAGCCGTCACGCGGCCCGAGGCGAGGGCATCCCGCGTGGCCGGCAGGTGGTCGCGCAGCGCCCGTGACGTCGCCGCCAGCCGAGAGGCCGACCCTGGCGACAGGCGGGTGCGGTGCTCCAACCACCGCTTGGTGGTGCGGTGCCGCGACGACGACGCCACGTCGGCGGCGTCGAACGCCGCGACTGCGTCCAGCGTCGCCGCATGCAGCCGCTGCTCAACGGCGACCAGGCTCGTCACGAGCTCGGAGTGCTCGCTCGCCGACAGACCGGTCAGGTCGCAGGCGAGGAGTGCGTCGAGGACGCCGTGCAGCGTGCGACCCATCTCCACCGGATTGTTCGAACGCATGTTCGAATCATGCCATCCACCGCTGCTCGCCACAACCCCCTGTCCCCAGCCAGATCGAAGGAACGACGGGCGGCCATGACCGACCCGCCTCTCTGCTGACCTTGACGCGGCGATCGCTTCCCGCGTCGTCTCAGGCTGGGTAGCGTCGTGGTCGTGAGCGCACCCCCGCCTGCCGGCTTCGTGCACGACCTCGACCTCGTGCGCGCGTCAGCCGACCAGCTCGTCCACGACGTGACGTTGCTCGACGACGATGCGCTGGGCGGCCCCAGCCTGCTGCCGGGGTGGACGCGAGCCCAGGTGGTTGGGCACCTGATCGGCAACGCCGAGGGCCTCGCTCGGCTCGTGGTCTGGGCGCGCACCGGCACCATCACCCCGCAGTACGCCGACCAGCAGCAGAAGGACGCCGGTATCGACGGCGCCACCGGAGTGGGGGCCGCGACGCTCGCGACGCGGCTGCGCGAGGCAACCGATGCCTTCGTCGCCGCCGCAGATCAGCTCGACCCCGCGCAGCAGGCGACGACGGTACGGCTCGGCGTCGCGGCCCGGGGGCGGGAGATCGCCGCAGGTGAGCTGGCCTGGCGGCGACTCGTGGAGCAGGAGGTGCACAACGTCGACCTCGCCGGCGCGTACACGCCCGCCCACTGGTCGCCCGAGCTGGTCGATCGCCTTCTCACCGAGAGCAGCGAGCACTACCTGACCCGCGAGGACGTCCCGCCCATGGCCTTGGACGCACTCGACGGTGACTGGGCCGGCGCCTCCGGCGACCCCGCTGCTCGCACGAGCGTTGCCGGTCCCTCGCCGGCGCTGCTGGCCTGGCTCACCGGACGCTCGTCCGGTGAGGGTCTGCACGTCGACCCGCCAGGCCCCCTTCCCGCGCTGCCGCCCTGGTTCTGACCACGACAGGAGACCTGTGACCTACCACGGAACCGTCACCCCGGGCGGACCCCCGGACGTGCGCGAGCTCGCGCACCTCATCGTCACCAAGGTCTCCGTCGGACCGATGGACAACAACGCGTACTTCGTGCGGTGCCGCGACACCGGCGCCGAGCTGCTGATCGACGCGGCAGCCGAGCCCGAGCGCCTGCTCGCCACCGTCGGTGACGGTCCGCTCGTGACGGTCGTGACGACGCACAGCCACCACGACCACTGGGGCGCGCTCGCCGACGTCGTCGCCGCCACCGGCGCCACCACGGTCGCCCACTCCGACGACGCCAGGGCGATCGCCGTGCCTACCGCCGTCGTGGTTCACGACGGCGACACGGTGACCGTCGGCACCTGCGCACTGACGGTCATCCACCTGGGCGGGCACACGCCCGGCTCGATCGCCCTGCTCTACGACGACCCGCAGGGCACCCCGCACCTGTTCACCGGCGACGGGCTGTTCCCCGGCGGCGTGGGCAAGACGACGAGCGAGACGTTCCCGACCCTGTACGGCAACGTGGTCGCCAAGGTGTTCGACCGACTGCCGGACGAGACCTGGGTCTACCCCGGCCACGGGGACGACACCGTTCTCGGCAACGAGCGGCCCAGCCTGGCGCAGTGGCGCGAGCGCGGCTGGTAGCCCTCAGCCGGACGCGTCGTCGCCCGTGCCGGCGCCGGGACCAGCACCGTTTACCTTGCCAGTGCTGACCGAGGCAGCCTCGGCGACGGTCGTGGTCGGGCCGTGGCCGGCGATGGCGCCGGTGTGTGCGCGGGCCGTGGGGTCGAGGCGCACCGCCAGCAGCGAGGCCACCGTGGTGATCGTCAGCACCGCGAAGATCACGACGAGGGACGCGACGGTGGAGATCTCTGGGAAGGTGTCGGGGTTGATCTCGTGCAAGAAGGTGAGTATGAGCTTGACCCCGATGAAGGCGAGGATGACCGACAGGCCGATCGCCAGGTACACGAGCTTGTCGAGCAGGTTGTGCAGCACGAAGAACAGCGCCCGCAGGCCGAGCAGGGCGAACGCGTTCGCCGCGAAGACGAGGTAGGGAATCTGGGTCACGCCGAACGTGGCCGGGATGGAGTCGAGCGCGAACAGCAGGTCGGTCGTCCCGATGGCGATCAGCACCAGGAACATCGGTGTGACGTAGCGCCGACCCTGGTGCCGGACGCTCAGCTTGTTGCCGTGGAAGTCGGTGGTGACCCGAAACCTCTTGCGCGCGAAGCGCATCACCGCGTTCTCGTCGAGATCGGCGTCTTCGTTGCGGTGCTTGAAGATGCCCCACGCCGTCCAGATGAGGAACGCGCCGAAGATCACGAAGGTGAACGCGAAGTACTCCAGGGCGGCGGCGCCGACGGCGATGAACGCTGCGCGCATGACCAGCGCCAGCGCGACCCCGATCAGCAGGGCGCGCTGCTGAAGCTCGGAAGGCACGGCGAAGCGGGCGAAGATGAGCAAGAAGATGAAGAGGTTGTCGACCGACAGGCTCTTCTCGACCAGCCACGCGGCGAAGTACTGCTGGCCGAACTCGCCGCCGGCCACGGTCCACACGCCGATGCCGAACGCGATCGCGATGCCGACGTAGAACACCGACCACAGGGTCGCCTCGCGCATGGAGACGTCGTGGGGGTTGCGGCCCACGACGAAGTCGATCGCCAGGAGCAGGATGATCCCCGCAATCGTGGCGGCCCAGACGGCGAGGGGGACGTCGAGCACCCGACCAATCTAGGCGACCGAACGGTGTCGGGCGCACCTCGCGCGCGTCCGATGGGGACGGTCAGCGACCGGTCGCCGCGGCGATCACGAAGAGCACTCCCACCACCGTGGCCGCTCCAGCGCCCACCAGGTCGCCCTGACCCACCCACCAGGCCCGTGCCTGCTCCAGGGCCAGCGGACGGCGTCGCCGCACGGCCAGTGCGACTACGACCGGAGTGGCGACACCGAGGGTTGCCACGAGCGCGCCCAGCACCGGCAGGACGACGACCCCGCCCGTGACGTCTGCCTGGGTGAACAGGGTGGCCGCCGGCACGAGGAACAGCCACTGCCGCGGGCTGGCACCGGCAAGTACGAAGCCGAGCACGAGCGAGCGGCGTGGGCTCAGCGAGTCGGCGAGAGTGGCCAGCCGTGCCTGCTCCCGGCTGCCTGCCTGCGGTCGCACCCGCCGGCGAACCAGCACGGCCAGACCCAGGGTGATCGCCACCACGCCGATCACCGCCTGCACCGTCGGTGTCAGCCCGTCGGAGGCCTGCGGCACGAAGGTCAGCACGCCCAGCATGGCGAGCAGCAGGACGGCCCAGGCTCCGACGAACCAGCCCACGACGAGCGCGGCACCTGAGCGAACGCCACCCTTACCGACCAGGATCAGCAGGACGAGAGCGATTGTGAGGGTGCTCGCGGTGACCGGCAGGATCGTCACGAGTCCGTCGAAGATGGCCATCGCGACCATCCTGGTCGTTCAGCAGCGGGTCGGCCCGCCGGGGATCAGCGCATGCCCGCCTCGTGCATGCCGCGCAGCTCGCGCTTGAGCTCGCGGATCTCGTCGCGCAACCGTGCGGCCAGCTCGAACTGAAGGTCGGCCGCAGCCGAGTGCATCTGCTCGGTGAGCGACCCGATCAGGTCGGCCAGGTCGGTGGCCGGCATGCCCACCAGCTCGGCGGCGTGCCGCCCTGCCTCGCTGCCCGCACGTCCGCGACCGGGCACCGGCGACTTGCCACGCGACTGCGACCGGCCCGAGCCGCCGATCAGCTCGGCGGTATCGGCGTCCTCGCGGGCCAGAAGCTCGGTGATGTCGCTGATCTTCTTGCGCAGGGGCTGCGGGTCGAGACCCCGTTCGGTGTTGTAGGCCATCTGCTTGACCCGCCGCCGGTTCGTCTCGTCGATGGCGTGCTGCATGGACGGGGTGATCGAGTCGGCGTACATGTGCACCTGGCCCGACACGTTGCGCGCTGCGCGTCCGATCGTCTGGATGAGCGACGTGCCCGAGCGCAAGAACCCCTCCTTGTCGGCGTCGAGGATGCTCACGAGCGACACCTCGGGCAGGTCGAGACCCTCGCGCAGCAGGTTGATGCCGACCAGCACGTCGTACTCGCCCATCCGCAGCTCGCGGAGCAGCTCGACCCGGCGCAGCGTGTCGACCTCGGAGTGCAGGTAGCGCACCCTGATGCCCTGGTCGAGCAGGTAGTCGGTGAGGTCTTCGGACATCTTCTTGGTGAGCGTGGTGACCAGCACCCGCTCGTGACGGTCGGTACGCGCCCTGATCTCGTGGATGAGGTCGTCGATCTGCCCCTTGGTCGGCTTGACGACCACCTCGGGGTCGATCAGCCCGGTCGGGCGGATCACCTGCTCGACGACATCGCCGCCGCTCTTGGCCATCTCGTAGGGGCCCGGCGTGGCGGACATGTAGACGGTCTGCCCGATGCGTTCGACGAACTCCTCCCAGCGCAGGGGCCGGTTGTCCATGGCGCTCGGCAGCCGGAAACCGTGGTCGACGAGCGTCCGCTTGCGGCTCATGTCGCCCTCGTACATGCCACCGATCTGCGGCACCGTCACGTGCGACTCGTCGATGACCAACAAGAAGTCGTCGGGGAAGTAGTCGAGCAGGCAGTTCGGCGGCGTGCCGGGCCCGCGACCGTCCACGTGGCGGGAGTAGTTCTCGATGCCCGAGCAGAACCCGACCTGGTTGAGCATCTCCAGGTCGTACCCCGTGCGCATGCGCAGCCGCTGAGCCTCCAGCAGCTTGTTCTGACGTTCGAGCTCGGCCAGCCGAGCGGTGAGCTCGTCCTCGATGGCACCGATCGCCCGATTCATACGCTCCGGGCCGGCGACGTAGTGCGAGGCGGGGAAGATGTACATCTCCTCCTCCTCGCGCACCACCTCGCCGGTCAGCGGGTGCAGCGTCGAGATGGCCTCGATCTCGTCGCCGAACAGCTCGACCCGCACCGCGAGCTCTTCGTAGGCAGGGATGATCTCCAGGGTGTCACCGCGCACCCGGAACGTGCCCCGGGTGAAGGCCTGGTCGTTGCGGGTGTACTGGATCGACACGAGCCGGCGCAGCAGCGCGTCCCGGTCGAGCTCGTCCCCGACCCGCAGGCGCACCATGCGGTCGACGTACTCCTGCGGGGTGCCCAGGCCGTAGATGCACGAGACGGTGGCGACGACGATCGTGTCGCGGCGGGTGAGCAGGCTGTTCGTGGCTGAGTGGCGCAGCCGCTCGACCTCGTCGTTGACCGAGGAGTCCTTCTCGATGTAGGTGTCGGTCTGCGGGACGTACGCCTCAGGCTGGTAGTAGTCGTAGTACGAGACGAAGTACTCCACGGCGTTGTCGGGAAACATCTCCCGCAGCTCGTTGGCCATCTGCGCGGCGAGCGTCTTGTTCGGCTCCATGATGAGCGCTGGTCGACCGAGCCGCTCGACCAGCCAGGCGACCGTCGCGGACTTGCCGGTTCCGGTCGCACCGAGCAGCACGGAATGCTCGTCGCCGCCGCGGATGCGTCGTTCGAGCTCGTCGATCGCCGCGGGCTGGTCGCCGGCGGGTTCGAAGGGTGTGACGGCGCGGAACGGGTTGACTCGCCGTCGGATGTCAGAGGCTGGACGCACGCCTCACACGGTACGTCGGGGGTGCGACACGCCGCCCGGTCACGACCTGGCGACCTCGGTGGCCGTCGTCTCATCGTCCTGCACCCGGTTGTCGATGACGCGCCAGCGACCGAGAACCAGCAGCGTGAGCCGTCCACGAGTGCCTGGACGCCGATCAGCACGCCGAGCAGCACGAACGTCGCCTCGAAGCAGGTTGAACACGACGAGGCCGCCGAGGAAGAGGGAGACCAGCCGGAGAACACCATGATCCAGCGGTTCTGGTCGATCTGGAACGCCGCGACGAGCCGGAGCACCCCGCCCATCAGGAAGAGCGTGCCGGCCAGCAGCGTCAGCGCCACGGCGGACGCCACGGGGTTGCGCAGGATGACGATGCCGAGCACCAGCAGCAGCGCACCGGAGATGATCGCCGGCCAGAACCCGCCCTTGCCGATGCGGAAGAGCCCAGCGACCAGACCGACGATCCCGCCGATCACAGCCAGCCAGCCCGAGGAAGAAGACCGAGACGCGCCGTCGCGATCACGGCGTTGCCGAGCACCACGACCCCCGCGATGATCAGCAAGATGCCGAGACGATGTCCCACCCGGTCCGCGACCGCTCGAGCGTGACTCGCCAGCAGTGATCGACATGGTCGTCCCCTCTCACAGTCATGTCCCTCGACTCGGGACCGGCGTCCCGCCAGTCGGGACGTCCGCATGCTAGGTGCTTGTCCCAGACTGCGGCGACGCGGCGCGCCAGGTCGTCGCGGGTACCGCTGTTGTCGATCACGACGTCAGCTGCGGCCAGCCTCTCGTCGCGACCAGCCTGGGCCGCGATGCGCCCACGAGCCTCGGCCTCGCTCATGCCTCGCGACGACGCCAGCCGCTCCACCTGCACAGCAACCGGCACGTCCACCACGAGCACGAGGTCGTAGTCACCCTGCTGCCCGGTCTCGACCAGCAGCGGGACGTCATGGACGACGACGGCGTGGGGGTCGGCGGCCCGGGCCTGGGCCTCGATCTGTGCGGCCCGTGCGCGCACGCGGGGGTGGATGATCGCCTCCAGGCGCTGCCGAGCCGTCGGGTCGGCGAACACCATCTCGGCCATGGCAGCGCGGTCCAAGCCCTGGTTGCTGTCGAGCACGCCGGGACCGAAGGCCGCCTCGATCTCGGCGAGGCCCTCGCTACCGGGTGCGACCACCTCTCGGGCCAGGGAGTCGGCGTCCACGATGGTCGCCCCGCTCTCGGCGAGCAGGGACGACACCGCACTCTTTCCCGCCCCGATACCACCGGTGAGTCCCACCCGCGTAGGCCGCGTCGACGAGTCGGTCGCCGCGTGGCGCTGCGCCCCGGTCATGGCGAGGGTGGCTCGACGGTCGCCATCGGCACCCCGAGCGCGCGGCCGGCGAGCTGGGTGAGGACGACAGGCTCGGCCGCCGCATCGACGAGCCCGCGCTTCATGGTCACCACCAGCGTGCGCTCGCCGGCATCGACCACGAGGGACACGTCTCGGCGATCGGAGATCACCCAGCCCTCGTACGGCCCGACACCCTGCTCGGACACCTCGTTGCCACGTTCGGCGGCGGCCTGCAGCGTGAGCTCGATGCGGCTCTGCGCCGCTTCTTGGGACTCGTACTCGTTGACCGTGATCTCCACGGCCGGGCCGGGTCCTCGCCCCGTCCCCACGCCGTACCCGCAGGTGACGCGTGCGACGCGGCCGATGTCGGGCAGCTCGTCGGCGAACACGAAGGTGGTGTCACCGGGCAGCGGTACCGCGAGCACCGCTGCGACATCGGCGGCCGGGACGAGAGCCGCGCAGTCGTCTGGAAACTCCGGAAGCCCTGCCGCGACGCTCGGCGTGGGCGACGGCGACGCGCTGTCGGTCGGTGTCGCGTCCGGGCTGAACAGCAGATCGATCGCCGGGTCAGACCCGTCGTCGGTCGAGCAGCCCGCCAGGGCGACGGACAGCCCCGCTACGGTGAGGACGCCGAGCCGACCTGGTCGTCGGACCCTCTCGCGCCACGTGCGACGCCGCCGAGTGCTCATTCGACCACGGTAGGCGACGGCTCCGACACTGCCTCGGTGAGCAGGCCCGCGTGTTCGACAAGGAGGTCGCGATGAGTGAACCAGAGCTCGTCACCAGCCGCGCTGCTCGTGACCGAGCGGCCCAGGCGGCGGAGGCGCTTCGCGCCCGTGGGCTCGCCCGCGGCGACCGGGTGGCGTTGCTGCTGCGGGGGTCGGGCGACTACCTGGCCACCGTCGTCGGCGCACTTCAGTCCGGTGTCGTGCCGGTACCGCTCGACCCGGCGCTCACCGAGCACGAACGCGCCCCCCTGGTGGCCGACGCCGACCCGGCACTCGTGCTCGACTCCCCCACCACCCTCGCCGAGCTGCTGGACGGGCCACGCAGCCCGGTTGAGATGGCCCCGCTCCCGCAGGCACGTCCGATGCACTTCACCAGCGGCACGACCGGCCGGCCGAAGGGCGTGGCGAGCGGGCTTCTGGACGAAACGAGCGCGGCGGCCCTCTTCGCCGACGAGCGCGACTTCTGGCAGATCACCGCTGACGACCGGCACCTCGTCGCCTCCCCCCTGCACCACTCGGCGCCGCTGAGGTTCGCGATCACGACCCTGCTCAGTGGCGGGTCGGTGATGCTGCCGGGCCCCTTCGACGCCTCCTCCTGGGCCGCCGCCGTCGAGAGCTACCGACCCACGTCGACGTTCGTCGTGCCCGCCCATCTCACCCGGTTGCTCGACGTCGGGATGCCGCGCACCGACTCGTTCCGACTGCTCGCCCACGCCGGCGCCGCCTGCCCGGAGCCGGTGAAGCGGGCCACCCTGGACGCCTTTCCCGCCGGCTCGGTGTGGGAGTTCTACGGCTCGACCGAGGGCCAGTTCACCGCCTGCTCCGGCGAGGAATGGCGGGCTCGGCCCACGACAGTCGGGCGGGCCCGGCCCGGTCGCACGATGCGCGTCGACGACGCCGGACACCTGTGGTGCGCGGTACCGGAGTTCGCGCGGTTCACCTACTGGCGTGACCCCGAGCGCACCGCCGCAGTCTGGCGTGGGGACTCCTTCACCGTCGGCGACCTCGGTCGCATCGACGCCGACGGCTACGTCTATCTCGACGGCCGGCGTGAAGACCTGGTGATCTCCGGCGGGGTCAACGTGTACCCGGCCGAGGTCGAGTCGGCGCTGGCCGAGCTGCCCGGGGTGCGCGAGGCCGCGGTGTTCGGCGTCGCCGACGAGCGCTGGGGCCAGCGTGTGTCGGCCGCAGTGATCAGCGACCTCACCGACGATGCGCTGCACGCCTGGGCCGCGCAGCGGCTGGCTCCCGCCAAGCGACCGAAGCGCTACTACCGGCTCGACGAGCTGCCGCGCACCCCGACGGGAAAGATCCGCCGGCTCGACCTTGCCGACCTCGTCGAGCCCGGTGCCCGGGGGCAGAGCACGACCGACAAGGAGTCGTGAGCATGATCGCCTTCCTCGGAGTGCTGGCAGCCGCGACGGCCGGGGGCGTGCTGCTGCGCCTCACCGGACTTCAGGGCGGGCTCGCCATCGGCGCGATGGTCGGCGCCGCCGGCTACACGCTGCTGCGCGGCGACGACGCCGTCGACGTGCCGCCCCTGGCGCAGGACGCCGCCCTGATCGTGCTCGGAGCCGTGATCGGGGCCGGAATCACGCGCGCCGCCCTGCTCGACCTGAAGGCGATGCTGGTTCCGGCAGTTCTCGCCGGCGCCGGCATCATCCTCGCGGGTGTGGCCATCGCACTGGCCTTGCGGTGGTTCGGCGCCGGACCGGCCGAGGACGTGCTGGCTACCTCACCGGGGGCGTTGTCCGCGGTGATCGGCGTGGCAGTCGACCGGGGTGTGGCGCCGGCCGAGGTGGCGCTGTTCCACCTCGTTCGGCTGCTCATGGTGCTCGGGACGCTCCCGCTGGTCGTGCTGCTTCTGCCGCGGACGTCGAGCTAGCCCACGCCGGTGCCGGCAGCCACCGGTCACCGGCGATGAACACGGCCCCGAGCCCCAACGCGAACAGCGTGATCGCGACGACGGTGGACGCCACCTGGGTGACCCCGAGCGTCGCGACGTCCATGAACGGGTACAGCGCCTCCCCCACCACGAAACCCCGCACCAGCGCGTAGGCCAGCCAGGCGATGGGCAGCGTGATCGCTCGGAGCAGGATCGACCAACCAAACAGCCGGTGCGGACCGACCACCAGCCAGCCCACCACCGCGAGTACCGGCACGACGGTGTGCAGGCCGAGATCGGTGGCGACGCCGATGCCGGTGGGGTCGTTGTCGCCGGCCAGCAGCAGGTGGTAGACGATGCCGGTGACGGTGATCATCACCAGGCCCGCGAGCCTGAGCGCTACCACCCACGTCTCGTTGCGACGAGGGTCCGTCGCCAGGAGCGCAGTGCCCGCGGCGAGCACGAGGTTGCTGACGATCGTGAAGTAGCTGACGTACTCGATCGTCTCGAACGCGAAGCCGCGGGTGCCCTCGTCCAGGCTCAGGGGGTACTGACCGGCCACCGACAGCAGGGCGAGCCCTGCTGTGGCGGCCAGCACCCCTCGCGTCACGCGGGGGGATGCCATGCTCAGCCGCCCGTGAGCTTCTCCCGCAGCGCCTGAAGCGCCTCGTCCGAGGCCAGGGTGCCCGAGGTGTCCTCGTCGGCTGCCGGCGCCGGACCACCGGAGGAGTACGACGACTCCGCCGCAGCCTCGACGTCGGCCTGCTTGGCCTCGTCGACCTGCTTGCGGTGCGCCTCCCAGCGCGCGTGGGCGAGGGCGTACTGCTCCTCCCACTCGGCCTGCTGCTTCTCGTAGCCGGGGAGCCACTCGTTGGTCTCGGAGTCGAAGCCCTCGGGGTAGAGGTAGTTGCCGGCCTCGTCGTACGAGGCGGCCATGCCGTAGACGGTCGGGTCGAACTCCTCGACCACCTCGGCCACGCCACCCTCGTTGGCCTGCTTGAGCGAGAGGGAGATGCGCCGACGCTCGAGGTCGATGTCGATGACCTTGACCATCACGTCGCCGCCGACCTGCACCACCTGCTCGGGGATCTCCACGTGACGCTCCGCGAGCTCGGAGATGTGCACCAGGCCCTCGATGCCGTCGGCCACCCGGACGAACGAGCCGAAGGGCACCAGCTTGGTGACCTTGCCCGGCACGATCTGCCCGATCTGGTGGGTGCGGGCGAAGAGCTGCCACGGGTCTTCCATGGTCGACTTCAGCGACAGCGAGACGCGCTCACGGTCGCGGTCGACGTCGAGCACCTCCACGGTGACCTCGTCGCCGACGGTGACGACCTCGGACGGGTGGTCGATGTGCTTCCACGACAGCTCGGAGACGTGCACGAGGCCGTCCACGCCGCCGAGGTCGACGAACGCGCCGAAGTTGACGATGGACGAGACGATGCCCTTGCGGATCTGTCCCTTGTCGAGCTGCGACATGAAGTTGGTGCGCACCTCCGACTGGGTCTGCTCCAGCCAGGCGCGACGCGACAGCACGACGTTGTTGCGGTTCTTGTCGAGCTCGATGATCTTCGCCTCGAGCTCCTTGCCCACGTAGGGCTGCAGGTCGCGGACGCGGCGCATCTCCACCAGCGATGCCGGGAGGAAGCCGCGCAGGCCGATGTCGAGGATGAGACCGCCCTTGACGACCTCGATGACGGTACCGGTGACGACGCCGTCCTCTTCTTTGATGCGCTCGACGTCGCCCCAGGCGCGCTCGTACTGCGCGCGCTTCTTGCTGAGCAGCAGGCGGCCGTCCTTGTCCTCCTTCTGGAGAACCAGGGCCTCGATGTGGTCACCGACAGCGACCACGTCGCCGGGGTTGACGTCGTGCTTGATCGACAGCTCGCGCGAGGGAATGACGCCCTCGGTCTTGTAGCCGATGTCGAGCAGAACCTCGTCCCGGTCGACCTTGACGACGTCACCGTCGACGATGTCCCCGTCGTTGAAGTACTTGATGGTCAGGTCGACCGCGGCGAGGAAGTCCTCATCCGACCCGATGTCGTTGATTGCTACCTGCGGGGTCGTGGGCTTGGTCGCCTCGATGCTGCTCGTCATGTGGTGTAGGGCTCCGGGGACTGGGGACTCGTTGTCGATGCGCGCATGAGCCAGGTGTCGTTTGTGCCGAGGACCCGGGTTGGGCCGACAGAGCTGCCGGCGACCGGGATTGCGACAAGAACGAGCGCGAGCCTGCTCCGTCTGAGACCAGCGCAAGCCCACACGCGCCCATGAGGGTACGCGAGCGCAGGTAGCAGGGTCAATCGAGCCGCGTCTCGCATCGACGGGCAAGTCCTCGCAGCGTGGGAGCGGGATCGTGGCGGCCAGGGGCTTCAGCATCCCGCTCTCATCACCACGCCATGCCGGAGTGTCCCGCTCCCATCACCCAACGACGCAGGATGCCGCCCGCATGTCGCTGCCGTCGCGCGGCACTAGCGTTCTCGGGTGTGACGGTCACCGACGCGCTGCTGCTGCTCGGCGGATTCGTCCTGCTCGTCGGGGGTGGCGAGCTGCTCGTGCGCGGGGCGTCCGGGCTCGCCCGGGCCGTGGGGCTGTCGCCGCTGATCGTCGGCCTCACCGTCGTCTCGTTCGCCACGTCCGCGCCGGAGCTGGCAGTCTCCGTGGACGCCGCCGTCTCCGGCGCGCCCGGGCTGGCGGTCGGCAACGTCGTGGGCAGCAACATCGCGAACATCCTGCTCGTGCTCGGTGTCTCGGCGTTGGTGACACCGCTGGTGGTGCGATCCCGCGTGGTCAAGCTCGACGTGCCCGTGATGATCGCGCTCTCGATCGCCTTCTACCTCATGTCGCTGGACGGGACGATCTCGACGCTGGACGGGGCGTTGCTGCTCGGGGCGCTGCTCGTCTACGTCGTGCGCGCGATCATGTCGTCGCGGCGGTCGCACCGTGGTGCTCCGGCCGACGAGGCCCAGGCCGGTGGCGAGGACGACTCGACCCGTCCGGTCTGGCTGGACGCCCTGCTCGTCGCGGTCGGCGTCGGGATGCTCGTGGTCGGCGCCGGCTGGCTGGTCAACTCGGCCACCGCGATCGCGGGTGCCTTCGGCGTGAGCGACCTCGTGATCGGCCTGACCGTGGTGGCCATCGGGACGTCGTTGCCCGAGCTGGCGACCTCGGTCATCGCCGTGCGACGCGGAGAGCGTGACCTGGCGGTGGGCAACGTCGTCGGCAGCAACATCTTCAACATCGGCTCGGTGCTGGGCCTGACCGCGGTCGTCTCCCCGGACGGCGTGCCGGTGGCCGACGCGGCGGTCGCGTTCGACATCCCCTTCATGCTCGTCGTCGCGGTCGCGCTGCTGCCGATCGTCTACACCGGCGCCGCCGTCGCACGCTGGGAGGGGGGCCTCTTTCTCGGCTACTACCTCGCCTACACGCTGTACCTGCTGCTCGACTCCGCCGACCACGAGGCCCTTCCCCGCTACAGCGCCGTGATGTGGACGTTCATCGCCCCGCTGACGCTGCTGACGCTGGCGCTGCTCAGCCTCAACGAGTTCCGACGGCGAGCGGCAAGCCGGTCCAGTCCCTGAGCCCTCAGCCGGTCAGGCGGCGCTGCACGCCCAGCCC
The DNA here is from genome assembly GCA_963714455.1 of uncultured Actinomycetota bacterium. Classification (GTDB taxonomy): domain Bacteria; phylum Actinomycetota; class Actinomycetes; order Jiangellales; family Jiangellaceae; genus CAVQGZ01. The sequence continues at coordinate 42,243 of CAVQON010000014.1, read as the reverse complement.
GACAACGACGACCCCACCGACCCCCAGCAGCCACCACTGCCAGGGCGGCGTCCCGCCGGGCTCCGTGCTCGCCATGGTGAGCCGGTAGGCGGCGTGCCCGACGGCACCCTCGGGGGGTCCGTACGGCAGCGCGTCCGCGGCTCGGGCGTCGGTGGCGGCCAGCCAGGCCGACGCCAGGGCGGGCTCGTCGACCGCCGCCGCGACCGCGGCCGCCACCTCGTCGATGCCCTCGGACTGCAGCGCCTCGACCCCCGCCGCCACCTCGCCCGTTCCCGTGGCCGCCTGCGACGCGCCGTCGGCGAGCGCGGACGTTCCTTCGGCGAGCGCGGTGACCCCGTCGACGTTGGCGGACGTCCCGTCCGCGAGCTGGCCGGCGCCATCGGCCAGCGCCGCGGCGCCGGCCGCGGCGTCGTCGAGCCCGCCGGCCAGTGCGTCGGCTCCACCGGCGAGGCCGGCGGCACCATCGGTTGCTGCCTCTGCTCCGGTGGCCAGCCCCTGTGCCGCGGCGGCCGACGTGTCGAGCCCGTGCTGGAGCAGCGCGAGACCCTCCACCAGCCCAGGAGCCGAACGGTCGCCGCTGCTCAACGCGACGGACAGGTCGAGGACGGACTGCTCGAGCAGGGCCAGAGCCGCACCGAGCCCGGTGACACCGAGACCGAGACCGCCCGCCAGCACAGCCTGGGCGGCAGCGGACTTGGTGGCCGTCGTGACCGCCGCGGACGCAGCACGAGACTGCACGCTCACGTCTGCAAGCGCGGCGCACTGCTCAGCCGTCAGGGTCGCCGTCGGTCCGCAGACCTCCCTCGCCAACAACTCGGACTGCGTCGCGGCCGCCGTCGACGCTGCCTGTGCCTGCAGGAGTGCTTCTTGCTGCTGCTTGACGCTGGCGACGAGCGCCCCCGACACCTCGACCAGCACCGAGGTGGCCCGCTCCAGCAGCCGGACGGACTGCACGAGGGTCGGCGGCGGAACGGCGTCAGGAAGGGTCGTGAGGTCGGGAAGCGAGCCACGGATGATCTCGGCAAGCTCGTCGAGCGTGAGGTCAGGCGGCAGCGAGCCCAGGTCGGGCCAGTCGGGCGGCTCGGGCAGCAGGTCGCGGGGCGGCCAGGGCGGGTCGTCAGCCGAACCGACTCCGTCGGCGATCAGGCTCGCCCCCTCGGAGAGCGCCGCCGCGGAGTCGGCGGCGCGTGGCAGACCGTCCGGCCCGGCCAGCAGGTCGAGGCCGGCGGAGAGCTCGGCCAGCCCGCGGGTGAGCGCGCTCAGGCCCGATGCCACATCGCCCGCGCCCGCACCGGCCGCGCCGAGCCCAGCTTCAACCTCGTCGACTCCGGACGCGACTGCGCCCGCGCCCTGCGCCAGCGCCTGGCTTCCGGTGAGCAGTGTTCCGCTCACCTGCTCGGCCAACGCGGCTGCACCCTCGGCCAGGGTGTCGCTCCCGTCGGCGACGGCGGCAGCGCCCTCGGCCAGCAGCCCGGTCTGCTCACCCAGCTCGCCCAGCCCGGCCGCGAGCTCAGTGTTTCCCTCCACGGCCCCGGCCAGCGCGTCGGCGCTGAACCCGGTAGCGGCGTCGGTCACGCTCGTCGCCGGGACGACCTCGAGGACGGCCTGCGGGGTCGCGCCGTCGACCGCGCGCAGCTCGACGACGACGTCCTGCTGGAACGCCCCCAGCGGCGGCGCCAGCAGCAGCGACGACCGCAGCAGAACCCGTCCGCTCGCATCGGTGGTGACGGCTGCGGTCCCGGCATCGACGAGCTCGAGGCCGGAGGGAACAAGCACGTCCAGCGTGCCGGCGAACGGAACGAAGACGGGCACCTGCCTGCTGCGGGTCACCCCGTCGGCGTCGTCGTAGCGGACGGTGGTCTGCTCGGCGGTGATGTTGGTGACGGTGTAGCGGACCGTGAGCGCACCCGTGGCACCGAGGACGTCGTGCGGCGCCACGACGCGACCATCGAGCGTGTACTCCGCGTGCAGGGCGACGGGCAAAGGCTTGTCGAAGGTGGCCTCGGTGACCGCCGTCGTGGTGTCCGGCCCACCGACCTCGACGAGCACGACCCCGCTGCCGACGTCAGGCGTGCCGCGCCGGTCGAGGTAGCCGACGTTGACGGTGCTGGCAGGGTCTTCGACCACGCGGCGCTCGCCTGTGCGTGCCGTGACGGTGCTGACCAGCTGGGCTGTCGTCGGAAGGCCGGACGGCTCGAGGTCGGCGAGCACGAGCTCGGTGTTCTCCAGCGCGGGGCCGTCGTTCGGGGCCCCCACCGATGTGCTGGGCGGGACGGTCAGGCGGACCCCCAGTAGAACCAGCGCAAGCGCGAGCACGACCCCGAGCACCGGGAGCACTCGGCCACGGGTCAGGGCGCTGCTCATCGGCCCACCGACGCATCCACGACGGGCTCCGGCTCGACCGGGGCACGCCCAGCAGGCTCAGGCGTGACAGGTGCTCGGTCGACGGGCACGCGGTCGACCGTGCCAGGTGCTTGGTGAGGTCGCGGTCGCGCGACGGCGTCAACGACGACAGCGACCAGCATCGCGATCACCGCTGACACAGCCGCGACAGACATGGCGGCGACCGGGTCGGCCCCGAGGGGGGCGACACCGAGGCCGACAGCCACGGCGAAACCGCCCGCCACCATCGCCAGGGCGTAGCGCCGCAGCCCGGGCAGCAGACTCAGCCCCACGGTGCTGAGCAACGCCAGACCGACGAGGGGCGGCACCGAGAGGTCGGCCGGCGGCACCAGCGAGCGAGCGACCGCGAAGACGAGCCCGGTCGTGGCGACCCCGACCAGCAGCACGACCACCCGCACGCCGAGGCTGCGTCCGGCACCCGGGAGACCCCAGGGCATCCATGCAGCCACCGCGCCGGCGACAGCCGCGACAGCCACTGCGATGTCGGTCGCGGTGCCCGCAGGCCCAGCCGGCAGAAGCCGCGTCGCAACGAACCACGCGACGAGCACGCCGACCACGACGCCCACCGCACCGACCGACGCCCGGGCCGGGTCGCGGTCGGGCACCCGCGGCGGCTGGTGGATCGACGCGAGAGTCGCTGGGTCGCCTTCGACGTTGACCTGGGGAAGCAGTCGGTCGAGCCATCTCGGCAACCAGAACGTGCGCTTGGCCGCGAGCACCATGATCGACGGCACGAGCACGCAGCGCACGAGCGAGGCATCGATGGCGACAGCCGCAGCCAGCCCCACGCCGAACATCTTGGCGATGGTCTGGTCGGCGAAGATGAACGACCCGAAGACGCCCACCATGATCAGCGCGGCCGACGTGATCACCTGGCCGGTGTCGGCCAGCGCCCGGCGCACCGCGACCGCGACGTCGCCCGATCGCTCCCAGTGCTCGCGGAACGAGGTGAGCAAGAAGACCTCGTAGTCCATCGACAGCCCGAACAGCACCGCGAACATCATCATGGGGACGAACGACTCGATGGGTACCGGCCCGTCCAGCCCGATGAGGGTCGCGCCCCAGCCCCACTGGAAGATCATGACGACGATCCCGTACGCCGCGGCGATGGAGAGCAGGTTCATCGCGGCGGCCTTGAGGGGGATCACGAGCGATCGGTAGGCGACCATGATGAGCAGGAACGAGAGCGTGACCACGCCGATGACGAACGGCACCAGGCGTTCGGCGACGGTCGCCGACAGGTCGGCCCGCGCGGCGGTGATGCCGCCGACCGACGCCTCCATCGCCTGGCCCTCGGTCGCGCTCGGCAGCACGTCGCCACGGAGTCGTTGCACCAGCTCTTCGGTGGCGGGGTCGGCGGGGCCGGTCGTGGGCACTACCTGCCAGACCGCCACGCCGCCGTCCGTGCTGATGACAGGTCCGGTCACCTCCTCCACGCCCGGGTCGCGCGCGAGGGCCTGGGTGACGCCCGAGAGCCGCGAGTCGTCGGCTCGCGGGTCGAGCGCCGAGGTCTGCTCGGAGTCGTCGTCGGGTCGGGTCTCGCTGTCGACAGCGGGAAACGTCACCGGGGTGAAGAGCTGCGCGGCGACGACCAGGGCGCCGTTGCGACCCGGCCCGAACCCCTCGTCGATCGCCACCGTCGAGCGGTAGCCCGGGCTGTCGCTCGGCAGCGATGTTCCGTCGTTCTGGCCGAACTGCATGAAGAGCATGGGGGTGGCCAGCACGAGGAGCACCGCTGAGGCACCGATCGCCGATCGCCACGGGCGCCGCGTCACGGCGTTCGCGATGCGGGCCCACGCGCCTGTGTCGAGGTCGGTGTCGCTGAACTGCTCGACGCGCCGCGTGCGCGGGAGCACCCGCTCGCCCATGATGCCGAACAGCGCGGGCACGAGCGTGAGGGCGGCCACCACGGCGATCGCGACAATGACGGCCGCCGCAAGTCCCAGCCAGGCCAGGAACGAGATGCCGGTGAGCGCGAGTCCCGTCACCGCGGCGATCAGCGTGCCGCCCGCGAAGACCATGCCGGCCCCGGCCGTCCCGGCGGTGCGGCTGGCGGACTCGGGCACGTCGAACCCGCGCTGGAGCAGCACGCGGTGCTTGGTGACGAGAAAGAGCGCGTAGTCGATGCCCACGCCGAGCCCCAGCATCGTCCCCAGGATCGTCGCCTCGCTAGGGATGAACGTGATGCGTTCGAGCAAGCCGACCAACGCCAGCCCGGACCCCACCGCGGCGATGGCCGTCACGAACGGGATGACGACCGGCCAGCCGCGCCGCAGCGTGACGAACAGGACGACCACGGCGATGGCCAGGCCGAGCGCCTCGCTGCGCAGCGTGTCGACCTGGGAGATGACGTTGCCCAGAAAGCCGCCCAGGGCCACCTCGGCCTCGTCACCGGCGACGTCCTCAGCGGTCTGCTGGATGCCCTCCGCGGTCGCCGTGGCCCCGGCCAGCCGCTCGTCGACAGTCACCATCACGAGTGCGGTCGTCCCGTCGTCAGAACGCAACGCCGGGTCGTCGGCCGGGGTCGTGACCTCGTTGACGTCGGGAACCTGAGCCACCGCCGCCGCGATGTCGTCGAGCAGGACCACGAACTCGGCGTCGGTGAGGTCACCGCTCTTGGTGACGACGAGCGGTGCCGGCTGGGCCGCAGAGCCGGGGAACGCGCGGTTCAGCAGGGTCTGCGACTGCGCGCTGTCGGTCCCCTCGAGCACGAAGGCCCGCTGGGCCGGCGGCGGAAGCTCACGGTCGGCGAGGTTGACGCCCCCGACGAAGAGCAGCCAGGCGACGATGACGACCCAGCCGTGTGCCACGCACCAGCGCGCCAGAAAGTAGAGCCCTCGGGTGAGGTTCACCGCGTCCCTTCGCAGCGGCAGGTGCGAACGGCGCATCTGTCGCTACGCGCCAGAGTACGTCCGGCCCCCGCGTGTGCAGAGACCGGACGTACTCGAACCGTTGCGGCTATGCGGTCTTTCGACGAGCGAGCACGCCGGCGCCGACAGCGGCCGCGCCCGCGATGGCCACGCCGGCCACGAGACGCCCGGTGTTCTGGGCGGTCGCACCCGTCGCCCCCGCCAGGTCGTAGCGGTAGGCGGCTGCCACGATGGCGTCCTGGGGGGCACCGAACGGGAGACCACCGTCGGCGGTGCGCTCCGCGCTTGCCTGGAGCACTGCCACCCGCTCGCCGAAGGACAGGGCCGTGTCGTCACCGGCTTCGACCAGAAGCTTGGTGCCCTCGGCCGACAGCCGTTGCGCTCCTTCGGGCAGGGCCGGCGCGGCCTCGGCCGCGTCACCCAGACCGTCGGAGAGCTGCACCGAGCCGGCCGCTGCGTCGCCGAGCCCGTCAGCGAGCTGCCCAGCACCGTCGGCGACCTGGTTCGCGCCGTCGCCAGCGCCCACCAGACCGTCAGCCAGCTGCCCGGCACCGTCGGCGAGCTGCTCCGACCCGTCGGCCGCGCCGGCCAGACCAGCGGCGAGCTCGCTCGCCCCGTCTGCCAACTGAGCCGCCCCGTCGACCAGGGCGCGCCGACCCGCAGCGAAGCCGCCCTTGCCTGCGCTCGGGCGGCACCCAGCCGTCGGGCGCGCCGACGCAGCCTGCAAGCTCTGCTGGATCGCCACGACCAGCGTCGTCGACGAGGGCCGGGATGCCCTGCAGCAGCGAGGCCGCGACCTGCTGGATGCCGCAGGGGTCTCGGGTTGGTCGGGTCGTTGGTCTGCAGCCGGGTTCGCAGGACCGAGCTGCGACTGCAGGACGACAGACCTGATCTCGAGCAGGTCGCCGGATCCGGCGCTGCAGTGCTCGATCGTCGCCCTAGATCCGACCTGGTCCAGCGGCCGCGTGGCGTCGTCAGGTCCGCGAGCCTTGACGGCCTCGGTCATCAGCTGGGCGATGCACCTCGCTGCATCGAGGTTGAGCACCAGTCAGGCCCGCCGAAGAGTCTAGCACAGCAGGTGCGGCTCTGTACGAATCCGACTGACGCCAGGTGTCGCTAGGGCAGGCTGAACGGCGCAGGATCACCAGCACGCAGCAGCTGGGGCCGTCGAGACGCCGGTCGTCGGTGGCTGGACGCTGACAGCCTGCGGTAGCGAACCGGTGGCATGCCGGCGACTGAGCTGGTCCAAGTCGCCCGCTCTGTGGCTGACGCAGACCCGAGCTGGTCGGCAACCGAGGCCCACGACCTGCTTGAGACCGCACGGTTGCGGAGTCGGTCCGGGCGTGGTCCGGTCACCAGGCGGGGTTCGACAGCCCGAGCTCGAGGGCCGGATGGCCTCGTTGAGCAGTGCTCGGGTCCGAGACCGGCTTCGTCGGGCTTGGTGCCGATGCCGTCGATGACTCGCTCGCAGCGCAGCGAGCAGCGGCCTGGTAATCCGCGTTCTTCGCCAGCTCGAGCCTGGATCGACCTGCGGCAAGCTTGTTGACCGCGCCGCTGAGAGCTGGCCAGACCGGCATCGCTGGCCCGTCAGACCCGCTGCGACGGTCGCCGGCACCTGCAGCCAGCGTCTGCGAGCCCGGGACCGCCGTCCCGTCAGACCTGCCGCCAGCTCGCCCGCACCGGCCGCGAGCTGCTGCGAGCCGGGGACGGCGGTGTCGTTGAGACCCGCCGCCAGCTCGTCCGCTCCCGCCGCGAGCTCGGCGGAGCCTGGCGCGGCCGTGTTGACCAAGCCGTCGGACAGCTCGGCGGCTCCGTCGTTCAGCAGCAGGATGCCGCTGACCAGGTCGGCGGCTCCGTCGGCGAGGGCGAGCACGTTCTCGTCCAGCAGCACGGCGTTGGAGGCAAGCTCCTGGCCCGTCTCGGCGCCGCCCTGCAGGGCCTCGAGCTGCGGTCTCGTGGAGGTGTTCTCCCGCACAACGAGCGGCAGGAACGAGAGCGAGACCGGTGGGATGACCGCGTCCTCGACCTGGGCGGTGAAGTTGGCTTCGAGCACCTGGTCGGTCAGTCCCGGCACCAACGTGACGCTCAGGTTCATCAGCGTGCCGCCGCGTCCGTCGCCAGCAGGCAAGAAGCCGCTGTCAGACACCACGTCGGTGTAGTTGGGCGGCAGGGTGAACGACATCGACCCGGCGAACGGGTCGTAGATCATCGCTGTCTTCGTGACCTCGTTGCCCTGGCCGTCGGTGATCGAGATCTGCTCCTCCGACCCGGTCATGTTCTCGATCGTGTACGTCACGTCGACCTCGCCCGACTTGCCGACCAGGTCGGCGGGCGAGACTTCCTGCCCGTCGAGCCGATACATGACGCTTACCGTGACAGGCAGCTCGAGGTCGAAGTCGCTGACGGCGCGACGGCGCAGCTGTCCGTCGACATCGGTCTCCTCGACGATGGAGTCGCCCTCGACCGTGAAACCACCGAACGAGTCCAGGTTGCGCAGGCCGACGGTGGACACCGGGTTCGCGTAGTCCACGGTGCCCGAGCCCTGGACAGCGATCTGGTCGTAGACGCGTGCAACGTCGACGTTGCCCGAGGGGTCCAGCGAGACGTTGACCGTCTCGGTGTTGGTGATGACCGCATCACCCTCTTGCGCCATGGCCGTCCCGATCGGGACGAGCGTTGCGAGCGTCAGCGCGGATGCTGAGGCGATCGTTGCTTTGATGCCACGCTTCATCTCAACGCCCACCCTGTCCGCTCAGAACCTCATCCAACGTTGCTGTCTCCTCTGGTTCCTCGGCCCCATCAGGGTCGGCACCGCTCCTGTGGCGCCCTTCGGCTTCCTCCTCGTCGGTGTCACCGCTGTCAGCGAAGAAGACGGTGGCTGCGAAGCCCACCGCGACCATGAGGAGCAGCGAGGTCGCTGCGACCGGCAGCGTGGTGAGGAAGGACCCGGGAGAGTCTGTGAACGCCACCTCGTAGGCACCGCCGAGGGCCCCCACACCGAGGAACGCGCTCCACAATGGCGACCGGCCGAAGGTCAGCAGGACGAGGCCCACAGCCAGGGCGATGACGAGCAACAACGCCACAGCACGGGCCGGCGTGTTGTCAGGCAGCACTGCCGCGCGGAGGGCGTAGCCGATCGCCGCGGCCAGTACGCCGAGCATGAACCCACCGAGCCTGCCCAGCGGCGTGCTGTCGGGCACGAGCCCCAGGGTTGCGCCCACACCGGCACCTAGGAACAGGACGCCATCAAGGTCCCACCCGAGACCGTCTCCGAGTAGCAGGGCGATCGCTGCCGCGAGAGCGAGCGCAACCCCTGCCAAGATCTTGCTGACCACTGCTGACCTCCCGATCACGGCCTCTGTTACAGGTGTGTAACAGTTGGCCGAGCGCACACTATGGTTCAGCGGCGGAAAACGCCAGAGGCAGTGGGAATCAAGTGGCTCGGCTGCGCTGCACGACGTATTCAGCAGAGTACGGATCGCTCCAACTGGGGGCGGACCGCTCCAACAGAGCCGCGGACCGCTCCTCAGTGAGCGGCGTCGTCCCAGCTGTGGCCGACGCCGACCGACACGTCCAGCGGCAGGCTCAGCGAGGCAGCCGCCGCCATCTCCCGCCGGACGAGCGCCTCGAGCGTCTCGCGCTCGCCGGGTGCGGCCTCCAGCACGAGCTCGTCGTGAACCTGGAGCAGGGCGCGCGAAGCCAGGCCGTCCTCGCGCAGCGCCGTGTCGACGCGCAGCATGGCGACCTTCACGATGTCGGCGGCCGAGCCCTGGATGGGCGCGTTGAGCGCCATGCGCTCGGCCATCTCGCGACGGTTGCGGTTGTCGCTGGTGAGGTCGGGCAGGTAGCGGCGCCGCCCCATGATCGTCTCGGTGTACCCGGTTCGGCGAGCCTCGTCCACGACAGAACGCAGGTAGTCGCGCACGCCGCCGAAGATCGAGAAGTAGTCGTCCATCAGCTCCTGCGCCTCACCGACGGAGATGGTCAGCTGACGCGACAGGCCGAACGCCGACAACCCGTAGGCGAGCCCGTAGTTCATCGCCTTGATCTTGGCCCGCTGCTCGCCGCTCACCTCGTTCTCCGGCACTCCGAACACCCGCGAGGCGGTGGCAGCGTGGAAGTCAGCGCCGGACGAGAACGCCTCTACCAGCACGTCATCACCGGACAGGTGCGCCATGATGCGCATCTCGATCTGGCTGTAGTCGGCGGTGAGCAGCGACTCGTAGCCGTCGCCGACGACGAACGCCGCGCGGATGCGCCGTCCGGCATCGGTGCGGACGGGGATGTTCTGCAGGTTGGGGTCGGTGGACGACAACCGCCCGGTCGCCGCGATCATCTGGTTGAACGTCGTGCGGATGCGCCCGTCGTCGTCGACGCACTTGAGCAGCCCCTCCACGGTCGTGCGCAGCCGCGTGGCGTCGCGGTGGCGCAGCAGCGCCGCCAAGAAGGGGTGCTCGGTCTTGACGTACAGGTCAGCCAGGGCGTCGGCGTCGGTGGTGTACCCGGTCTTCGTGCGCTTCGTCTTGGGCATGTCGAGCTCGTCGAACAGCACGGCCTGAAGCTGCTTGGGCGAGCCGAGGTTGACGTCGTGACCGATCGCGGCGTACGCGTCCCCGGCCGCGTCGGCGACCTGGGCCGAGAACTCCGACTCCAGGCCCACGAGGTAGTCGTGGTCGACAGCGATGCCGGCGCGCTCCATCCGCGCCAGGACGTCGACCAGCGGCAGCTCGACGTCGTCGAGCAACGACCGTCCTCCTCGGTTGTTCAGCTCGGCGTCGAGTGCCGCAGCCAGGTCGAGGACGGCCCGCGCCTTCACCACCTCTTCTTCGGAGTGCTGCTGCTCGTCTCCCCCATCGAGGCTCAGCTGGGTCTGCTCGGCCACGGAACCGTCGTCCGTGCGCAGGTCGTGGCTGGTGAACCGGATGACCAGGTCGGCGAGGTCGTAGGAGCGCTGCCCGGGCAGAACCAGGAACGCCGAGAGCGCCGTGTCGGCGACCAGGCCCTCCATCGGGAGTCCCGCGGCGAGCAGAGCGTGCGACGGGCCCTTCGCGTCGTGCAGCACTTTGTGGTGCGACCCGCCGCCCAGCCACCCGGCCAAGGCAACGTGGTCGCGCGGGTCGAGCTGAGCCGGGTCGAGCGCGACGCCCTGGCCGTCGGCCGAGGCGAGAGCAACCAGCTCGACGTCGCCGGTGCCGCGAGCCCAACGCCCGCGTACCGACACCCCGGTAGCGAGTCTCACGGCCCGCATGCGCGTCCAGCCACGTCGCCAGGCCGCCCGGCTCGAGCGTCTGCACCTGGATGTCGAAGCCGGAGTCGGCCTCGGGGTCGGGGGTCTCCAACGTCGCGTAGAGCCGGTCACGCAGCACCCGGAACTGAAGGGTGTCGAAGAGCTGGTGAACCTGCTCGCGGTCCCACGCCTGGCGGGCGAGGTCGGCCGGTCCGGCGTCGAGGGGTACGTCACGCACCAGGGAGGTGAGGCGTCGGTTCGTCATCACCTGCCCGAGGTGGGCACGCAGCGCGTCCCCCGCCTTGCCCTTGACCTCGTCGACGCGGGTCACGAGCTCGTCCAACGACCCGAACTGGGCGACCCACTTCGCCGCCGTCTTCTCCCCGACGCTCGGGATGTTGGGCAGGTTGTCCGATGGGTCACCGCGAAGGGCGGCGAAGTCGGGGTACTGCTCGGGGCTCAGGCCGTAGCGCTCCTGCACCGCCTGCGGCGTCATCCGCGAGAGCTCGGACACGCCGCGCTTCGGGTAGAGCACGGTGACGTGCTCACCCACGAGCTGGAACGTGTCGCGGTCGCCGCTGCAGATCAGCACGTCGAACCCGGCCGCCACCGCCTGCTCGGTGAGGGTGGCGATCACGTCGTCGGCCTCGTAGCCGGCGACCTCGAGCGACACGACGTTCAGGGCGGTCAGCACCTCTTTCACGAGCCCGACCTGGCCGCGGAAGTCCTCCGGCGACGACGCCCGGTTGGCCTTGTACTCGGGGAACTCCGCGGCGCGGAACGTCTCCCGCGACACGTCGAAGGCGACGGCGAGGTGGGTGGGTGCCTCGTCGCGCAGCACGTTGATGAGCATCGACGTGAAGCCGTACACGGCGTTGGTGGGCTGACCGGTCGTGGTGGAGAAGTTCTCCACCGGCAGGGCGTAGAACGCGCGGTAGGCGAGCGAGTGCCCATCGAGCAGCAGCAGGAGCGGACGGTCGTCCGTCGATCCCGCGGACGCGGCGGCGGTGGGCGTCATGCCACGAAACCCTAGCCAGCCCACCCGCGAGCGACGCTCCTACAGTGGCGGCCATGAGCGACGTGACGCCGACGCCCGAGCAGATCCTGGCGGCTATCCCGCCGTCGGCCCTCGACCAGCGGATGGGCATCGAGGTTCTCGAGGCAACGCGCGAGCGGGTCGTCGCCCGCATGCCCGTCGCCGGCAACACGCAGCCGTTCGGGCTGCTGCACGGAGGTGCGAGCTGCGTGCTGGCCGAGAGCGTCGGCTCGATCGCGGCGAACATCCACGGCGCCCCGACCCACTATGCCGTCGGGACCGAGATCAGCTGCAGCCACCACAGCGGGGCACGCAGCGGCTACGTGACGGCCACCGCGACAGCGCTGAAGGCAGGGCGACAGCTGGCGACCTACCACGTCGCGATCGTCGACGACGAGGGCTCGCCGGTGGCGACCGCCCGGCTGAGCTGTCTGCTGCGCCCCATGCCCGGTGGCGGCGACAGCGGGCCGGCTGCCCGCCGTTAACTTCTCGTTACCGGTGGCGTCAACCGGCCCAGATCGGAAGATCGGTCCTCGCGGGTGGCTATGCTCCGGGCGCAATGCAGACAATCTCGGCGGAAGAGGGTCAGGACACGTGCACCGGCAAGCCCTGACCATCCGCGCACTCGTGCTCGCCGGCATCCTCGCGATCGTCGGCCTGTTCTTCGGCGCCGCCCCCGCTCTCGCCCAGGACGAGGACCAGGGCGTGCGGGGAGTGCTGCGCTACGAGGGAGAGTTCGTCGAAGGCGTCGGCATCAGCGTCACCACCGAGGACGGAACGGCCGTCGGTGAGTCCGTCTCCGACGCCGAGGGCCGGTGGCAGGTGGGCGTACCCGAGCCAGGCACCTACGTCGTGACCCTCGACGTGACGACCCTGCCCGACGGCATCGAGGGCGTCGCAGTCGAGACGATCACCACCCAGGTCAACAACACACAGCAGAAGTCGGTGCTCTTCCGCGTCGGCGTGCCCGCCGAAGGCGGCGAGACGGGCACCGGCGGGGCCACGGTCGGCAGCAGCTTCTCGTGGGACCGTGTGGCCCAGCTTGCCGTCGAGGGCCTTCGGTTCGGCGTCGTGCTCGCCCTCGCCGCCCTCGGGCTGTCGATGATCTTCGGTACGACGGGGCTGACGAACTTCGGCCATGGCGAGCTCATCACGTTCGGAGCCATCGCTGCCTGGTACCTCAACGACGCCGGCCTGCCCTTCGTCGCGGCCACCCTGATCGCGGTGCTGCTCGGCGGGCTCTTCGGGCTGGGGCAGGACACGGTTCTGTGGAACCCGCTGCGCCGACGCAAGACCGGACTCATCTCCATGATGATCGTGTCCATCGGCCTGGCGATCTTCTTGCGCTACACCTACCTCTACATCTTCGGCGGCGGACGCCAGTCGTACCGGGAGTACACGATCCAGACCGGGATCGAGTTCGGCCCGATCACGTTGGCCCCGCGCGACATCGCCAGCATGGTGGTCGCGGTGGTCGTCCTCGCGGTCGTGGTGTGGGCCCTGAGCAGCACTCGTATCGGCAAGGCCACCCGGGCTGTCTCGGACAACCCCGCGCTGGCCAGCGCTTCCGGCATCGACGTGAACCAGGTGATCCGGGTGGTGTGGATCGGCGGTGCGGCGCTCGCAGCGCTGGCGGGCGTGCTGATCGGGCTGTCGCAGACGGTGGACTACCAGATGGGGTTCAAGACCCTGCTGCTCGTGTTCGCCGCCGTCATCCTCGGTGGCCTCGGAACCATCTCGGGCGCCATCGTCGGGGCGATCCTGGTGGGGCTGTTCATCCAGCTGTCGACCCTGGTGATCCCGATCGAGCTTCAGGCGGCCGGTGTGCTCGGAATCCTCGTGATTGTCCTTCTGATCAGACCCCAGGGCATCCTGGGCCGTCGTGAGCGCGTGGGCTGAGGGGAGGCACAGACATGGACTGGGGACTCATCGGCAGCAACGCCCTCGAGGCGGCCATCGGTGCCGACATGGTGATCTACTGCCTCGCCGCGATCGGGCTGAACGTCCACTTCGGTTACGCCGGCCTGCTCAACTTCGGCCAGGCCGCGTTCGTCGCCGTGGCCGCATATGGCCTCGCGACCATGGTGGCCACCTTCGGCCTGTCGTTCTGGCTCGGCATCAGCGTCGGGCTCGTCGCGGTGATGGTGCTGGCCCTGTTACTGGGCATACCGACGCTTCGACTACGTGCTGACTACTTGGCGATCGTCACGCTGGCATCTGCGGAGATCGTGCGGCTGACGTTCCGCTCGGTGACGCTGCGCGACACCTTCGGTGGCTCGGACGGGCTGCAAGGCTTTGCCGGGGGCTTCTACCGGCTCAACGTGTACTCAGCCGGCATCGACTTCGGACCGATCTCATTCAGCGCCCGCCAGAGCTGGGCCATCACCGTCGGCTGGACCCTGATCATCCTCGCCAGCCTGCTCGTGTGGATGCTCATGCGCAGCCCCTGGGGTCGCGTGCTGAAGGGCATCCGCGAGGACGAGGACGCCGTGCGCAGCCTCGGCAAGAACGTCTACTCCTACAAGCTGCAGGCGCTGCTCATCGGCGGTCTCATCGGGGCGCTCGGCGGCTTCATGTACGCGCTGTCGCAGGCGGCTGTCCAACCGGACTTCACCAGCCCCGACTTCACCTTCTTCGCCTACACGATCCTGATTCTCGGTGGCGCCGCGCGCGTCCTCGGACCCATCCTCGGCGCCGCCATCTTCTGGGGGCTGCTGTCGCTGTCCGACGGCGTTCTCCGTGGGGCGCAGGTGACCTACGACATCCCGGAGTGGCTGCTTGGCTCCACCGACGCAGGTGCCGTGCGTTTCATGATCGTCGGGCTGGCCCTCATGCTGTTGATGATCTTCAGACCGCAAGGCATCCTCGGGGACCGGAAGGAGCTCGCTCTTGACGCCCGCTGAGAACACCGCAGACACCGGCCCCGAGGCAGGCCCGGGGAGCGCCGTCCCGCCCGTCGACTCCGAGCTGAAGGCCAAGGCGCTCGCCGCGCTGGCGACCGTGGAGCACGAGCCGGGGTCGCGCAAGCCCGACCCCATCCTGACCGCCGATCACGTCCGCCGGCAGTTCGGCGGCCTCGTCGCCGTGGACGTCGAGCACGTCGAGGTGCAGCGCGGCTCCATCACCGCGCTGATCGGCCCCAACGGCGCCGGCAAGACGACGTTCTTCAACCTGCTCACCGGATTCGACTCCGCCGACAAGGGTGACTGGCACTTCAACGGTTCGTCGCTGCGCAAGGTGCGTGCGCACCGGATCGCCCACGAAGGCATGGTGCGCACGTTCCAGCTCACCAAGGCGCTGTCGCGGCTCACGGTCGTGGAGAACATGCGCCTCGGTGCGACCGACCAGTCGGGCGAGAACGTCTTCAAGGCGCTGCTGCCGTTCCTGTGGCGCGGCCAGGAGAAGGAGATCACCGAGCGCGCCGACGAGCTGCTCGAGTACTTCAAGCTCGACACCAAGCGCGAGGACTTCGCCGGCAGCCTCTCCGGCGGGCAGCGCAAGCTGCTGGAGATGGCCCGTGCGCTCATGGTGCAGCCCGAGATGGTGATGCTCGACGAGCCGATGGCGGGGGTGAACCCGGCCCTCAAGCAGTCGCTGCTCGGGCACGTCAAGGCGCTGCGCGACCGGGGCATGACCGTGCTGTTCGTCGAGCACGACATGGACATGGTGCGCGATGTCGCCGACTGGGTCGTCGTCATGGCTCAGGGGCAGATCATCGCCGAGGGGCCACCGCTGTCGGTGATGGCCGACGACCGGGTGATCGACGCCTACCTCGGCGCACACCACGACACCGACCTGTCGGCGATGGACGTCCACGAGCTCGACCTCGAAGAGGCCGCCGAGCTGGCCACCCACCCCCGCGAGGAGCACGAGCGGTGAGCACCAACGGCGAGACCGGCGGCGCAGCAGCCACCGACCACAGCACGCACCAGGCCGAGGCCGAGGGCGCGCTGGTGCGCGTCGACAACGTCGTGGCCGGGTACCTGCCCGGCATCAACATCCTGACCGACTGTGACCTCTACTGCCGTCAAGGCGAGATCGTGGGCATCATCGGCCCGAACGGGGCCGGCAAGTCCACCCTGGTCAAAGCCATCTTCGGCCTCGTGCAGGTGCGCTCGGGCACGGTCACGCTGGACGGGCAGGACATCACCAACGCCAAGCCCAACAAGCTGGTGACCGCGGGCGTCGGCTACGTCCCGCAGACCAACAACGTGTTCCCCAGCCTCACGATCGAGGAGAACCTGCAGATGGGGGTCTACCAGGCCCCCAAGACGTTCGCCGAGCGGTTCGCGTTCGTCACCGACCTGTTTCCCGTGCTGGGCGACCGGCGCAAGCAGCGGGCCGGCTCGCTGTCCGGCGGCGAGCGGCAGATGGTCGCCATGGGTCGGGCGCTCATGATGAACCCGTCGGTGATCCTGCTCGACGAGCCGTCCGCGGGGCTGTCCCCCGTGCTGCAGGACGAGGTCTTCATCCGCACCCGCGAGATCAACAAGGCGGGCGTCTCAGTGATCATGGTGGAGCAGAACGCCCGGCGCTGCCTGCAGATCTGTGACCGTGGCTACGTGCTCGACTCCGGCTCGAACGCGTACACCGGCAGCGGGCGTGACCTGCTCAACGACCCGAAGGTGATCGCCCTGTACCTGGGCACCCTGGCGAAGTAGCGGCCCTCGCCGCTCGCCCGCGCCGTCCGCGCCGTCCGCCGCTGTGCCCCGGCGCGTCCGGCCGGCCCTGCGCGCGTCCGGCCACACTCCGCGCGTCCGGCCACGCTCCGCGCGGTGCTTTCCAAGGCAGGTTGGGGGTTCACGCGGCAGATCTGCCGTGTGAACCCCCAAACTTCCGCCGTCACGTGATCGTTTCGGGCGGGGGGGACGTGGGTTGGGCCCGCCCCCGAGGGGACGGGCCCAACGCCCTACGTCAGGTGGTGCGGGTGATCAGATGTTGCCCTCGACGAACTCCACAGCGTTGAAGCTGTTGTCCTCGATGTACTCGTAGATGCCGATGCTCGCCGAGGTCGGGTCGCCGTTCTCGTCGAACTCGACCTTGCCGGAGACACCGTCGTAGTCGATGTCCTCGCCCTCTTCGAGCAGGGCGACACACTCGGCGAACTCCGTGCAGACGGTGCCCTCGGTCGACACGGCCTGCATCTGGGAGGCGATGGCCGTACCCGAGTCGTCGCCGGCTGCGATGGCAGCCAGCGCCAGCAGGATCGTGGCGTCGTAGGACTCGCCCGAGTACGCGAACTCGGTCAGCGGACCGTAGGCCTCCTGCAGGCGGTCGCGGAACTCGTCGGTGGCCTCGGCGCCGGGCAGGGTGCCCTTGGTGCCGGTCAGCGTCCCCTCGTCGAAGTCCTCGCTGTAGTTGGCCAGGTTGCCGTCGACGAAGAAGTACGGGACGTCCTGCGGGCCGAAGTTTCGCGACGCGGCCTGCGGGATGATCGTCTTGGTCTCGTCGAACCCGATGAGGATCACCGCGTCGGGGTTGGTGGAGCTCGCCTCGTCCAGCACCGCGGAGAAGTCCGTGGCCTTCGGGTCGTAGAACTCCGTGTAGACGACGGTGCCGCCGCCATCCTGGATGGCGGTGGTGGCCTGCTCGGCCAGCGTCTCGCCGTAGGCGTCCTGAAGGGCCAGGATGGCGATGTTGGCGTGACCGTCGGCCAGCACGGTGTCGCCCAGCACGCGGCCCTGCAGCACGTCGGAGGGAGCGGTGCGGAAGTAGAAGCCGTTGTCGTCGTAGTCGGTGAACGCCGTCGAGGTGTTGGCCGGGCTGATCTGCACCACCGAGGCGCCGATGATCTTGTCGATCACCGACAGCGAGACCGAGGACGAAGCAGCGCCGACGATGGCGTCCACGTCCTGGCTCAGCAGGGTGTCGACCGACTGCTGGGCGATGTTGGACGAGGTGTCGCCGGAGTCGCTGTCGATCTGCACGACGTCGCTGCCGAGCACGCCGCCGGCCTCGTTGATCTCCTGGACGGCGAGCGTCACACCCGCGAACTCGGGGGGCCCGAGGAACGCGAGAGAGCCGGTCTCGGGCAGCAGCGTGCCGACGGTGAGCGTGCCGTCACCCTCGCCGGCGGCCGCAGCGTCGTCGGTCATCGCTTCGGTTGCCTCGGGGGTCTCGGTGGCTGTGTCGCCGTCGTCGCCGCCGCAGGCGGTCAGGACGAGGGCGAGCGAGCCGCCGATGGCGAGGGAGCGCCACAGCGTGGAACTACGAGCCATTGAGTAACTCCTTGTTCGTGTCGAATGCCCGAATCAGGCATCATCGGTTAGCGGACAATAGCCGCCGTGTCAGGCGATCGCACAACTCCAGAGCATGGTGGCGACTACTTGTGACATGTTCGTAACGCCCATGCCATCTGACGGGCCGAATCAGCCGAATGGGGCGATCAGCCGCCTGGTTGACCCCACGACTCGCCGTCCAGGCTGACAACCGCGGGCAGCAGCCCCAGCCGGGCGCCGAACTCGTCGAACTGGATCGGCCCGGTGAGTCCGGTCCAGGTCGCGCCGGCGAGCGCGATACGGCACTGAGACCGGGACGGGCTGGTCGAGCGGGTGGGATCAGGCAGGCACCGCGTGTAGGTGTCGACCAGCATCCTCGTGCCGTCGTAGGCGGCCGGCCCGAACGGACCGACCGTGAACGGCGTGTCGGACGCCGCGAACGAGTCCGCCAGCTCTGCGCTGCCTCGAGCGGGGTCGGCTCCCAGCTGGGGGGCAAGAACACCCTGAAGCCCGGCTGTCTCGTCCTCACTCATGTCGTCGGGCAGGGTCGTCAGCGCCAGGACGACGCCGTCGACGGCCACGGCGCCGGCCTTGGCAGCGAGGGCCGGGGAACCGTCGACCACCAGGGCGTCGCCCGGGTCCAGGCCACGGATGGTCCGGCGAACCTGGCGCGAGGTCTTCGAGCCGTCCCAGCTCACCACGTCCACGTCCAGCACTCCCCGCTCACGAAACGCCGTCGCCACCGCATCGGTCCGGGCGTCGCCGGACGACGCGGCGTCGTCCACGACGACCACACGGTCGACCCCCTGCACCCGCACCAGGTGGTCAGCCAGTGCGGACTCCTCCGGGGTGGGGTCGACCGCCACCGTCATGTAGCCCGACCACGGACGAATCGGGTTGGTCGCGTCGGCGCCGCGAACATGGCGCGGATCGCTGTCGGCGGGCGAGATCATGCTCAGCCCCGCGTCGTCCAGCTGCGGGACGATGGTGCGGATGTCCGCGGGTCCGAACCCCGTGATCACCGACACCGTGGTGTCGTCCTTCTCGATCTCGGCAAGGTCGTCCGCGAGCGTGGCCGAGCTCAGGTCGTACTCGCGGACGGCGACCTCCCACCCCGGCACCCCCCCGGAGTCGGCGACCGCCTGCTTCACCGACTCGACCACGTTCGTGCCGCTGCGCGTCTGGCCCCCCGACAGCGGCGCCAGCACGGCGATCGTCACCGTGGGTGTGCCGACCTCGGTCTGCGGCGACAGGCGCTCGGTGATGGTGTCGGTCACCGAGCACCCGGACGTCGTCGCCGCGGCTGCCACGAGCAGCGCGACGAGCAACGAGCGGCGAGAGGTCATGAGCGAGGGGCCTTTCGAGGGCAACCCGATCACGGTAGGTGGCGCACGGGGCGATGCCCGCGCGACAGGCCGGAGTCAGACCAGACGCCGTGCCGTCGCCCAGCGGGTCAGCTCGTTGCGGTTCGACAGCTGAAGCTTGCGCAGCACGCTCGACACGTGCGTCTCGATGGTCTTCACCGACAGCACCAGCTCACGGGCGACCTCGCGGTAGGTGTAGCCGCGCGCGATGAGACGCAGCACCTCGCGCTCGCGCGGGCTCAGCCGGTCGAGGTCGGGATCACCGCTCGTCTGCATGGCGGCGGGCGTGGCGGCGAAGGCGTCCAGGACGAACCCGGCCAGCCTGGGCGAGAAGACGGCGTCCCCGGCCGCCACGCGGGTGATCGCCTCGACGAGCTCGGCGCCGGTCACAGTCTTGGTGACGTACCCGCGCGCGCCACCGCGGATGACGCCGACCACGTCGTCTGCGGCATCGGAGACCGACAGCGCGAGAAATCGGACGTCGGGGTGCGCGGAGTGCACGCTGTGCAGCACCTCGACCCCACCTCCGCCGGGCAGGTGGACGTCGAGAAGCACCACGTCAGGCTGCCGCGCGGTGATCACCGCGACAGCCTCGGCCACGTCGGCCGCCTCACCCACCACGTCGACGGCGCCGGCCAGCTCGGCCTTCACCCCGCTGCGGAAGACGGCATGGTCGTCCACGACGACCACCCGCACCCGAGCCGGCCTGCCCGTCGACGGCATCCCCGAATGGCTCACTCGGCGCTCACCTCCGCCCGAAGGGCGACCTCGGTTCCCGACCCGGGTGTGCTCGTGACCGTCGCCGACCCGCCGTGGCGCTCCACGCGCTCGACGATAGACCCCCGCACGCCCCGTCGGTCGGCGGCGACCTGGGCCATGTCGAAGCCGACCCCCCGGTCGCGCACGAACACCTCGAGAGAGTCGGCGTCGACCTCGGCGTACAGGTCGATGCGGGCAGCGGACGAGTGCTTGGCCGCGTTGGTCAATGCCTCGCGGGTGGCCGCCACGACGGCGTCGGCCGTGCCGCCGACGCTGAGCTCGGCGTCGCCCACGACGACGACCTCCACCGGGGTGCCGAAGGCGTCCTCGACGTCGCCAGCCACCTTGACCAGGGCCGATCGCACTGTCTCCGCGCTCGCCACAGGCTCGTCGTACATCCATCGGCGCAGGTCACGTTCCTGAGACCGGGCCAGCCTGGCCACGGCATCGGGGTCGTCGGCCTGCCGCTGGATCACCGCGAGGGTCTGCAGCACGGAGTCGTGCAGATGAGCGGAGATGTCGGCACGCTCCTGCGAGCGCACCCGCTCGGCGCGCTCGGTCTGAAGCTCGCGCACCAGCCGCAGCAGCCACGGCCCGACCACGACGGCGACCCCGGCGAGCACGACGGCGACGGCGACAAGGGCGTCCATGAGCACGCCGAGCTCCCCTTGACCTGCCAAGAACAGCACCAGCCCCAGTGCGACCAGCGACGTGCCGGCGACCACCCGGGCCACGACGGCCGCCATCGACTGCTCCCGCGTCTCGGCCTGACGCCAGACGATCGCCGCACCGACGGCCACGACCGCGAGCGGCCATACGGCCCCACCGGGAACGCGGACGAGCCGGTCCACCAGCATCACGACGCCGACCGCCAGCAGCGCGAGGGCGACGAGAAGTCCGGGCGGCGGGCCCCCGCGAGCGTCGCGGACGGGCTCGTCGCGCATCCCGTGCCGGGCGGCGTACTCAAGACCCGGCGGGCGCGGCGGGTCGGGCACCCCCACCGGGGCCACGATCCAGAGGCCGGCGTACAGGACCACCCCGAGCCCGCCGAGCAGGGCGAGCAGCACCATCACCACGCGCACCCTCGACACCGGCAGCTGCAGCTGCGTGCTCAGGCCGGCGCAGACCCCGGCAATGACCCGTCCCCGCTCCGGACGCCGCAGCCGCGGCGGGTCGAGGACGTCGCTCATGGCTGGATCGTCACACGCCGCACGCGTGTCGCACCACAGGGACGCACCCTGAGTCGACCCTGAGTGCGGCCCCTCCGGCTGCGACGGAACCGCGAACCACACGGCCCCGGCTGGGGGACGGTTCAGGGTTGGTCCCTGATGGAACGTCGACCGATGTCGCCCACAGTGGGTGGCATGACGCAGTACCAGCCACCCCCCGTACCTGTCCGCGAACCACCCGCGGACCCCCCACCCGCTGCCCCCCTCGAGCGACGCGAGCAGAACAAGGTGGTCGCCGGGGTCTGCGCCGGAGTCGGGTACCGGCTGGGGATCGACCCCAACGTCGTTCGGGTCGTCGCCGTCGTCCTCGCGATCTTCGGCGGTGCCGGCCTGCTGCTCTACGCGATCGGCTGGCTGCTGATGCCGCAGCAGAGCACCGGGACGTCGCTGGGTGAGCGTGCGCTGCGAGGCGGCGGACCTGACGGCCTGACGACCGTCCTGCTCGCGCTGGCGCTCGTCGTCGTCGCCGTCGGCGTCGGCGCCGTGATCGTGAGCGACTCGGGATTCGCCCTCGTCGTGCTGCTGGTCGCGGTGACGGTGGGAGCGGTGCTGCTGAGCCGACGTCCGAGCGCGCCGGCGCGGTACGCGCCTGTGCCTGCTCCGGGGTCGCCAGCAGGCCCCCCGACACAAGGGGTGCCGCCGAGCTACGCGGCGGCCCCCGCCATGTACGGCCCGCCACCCGTGGCGATGTCCGGCCCCGCACCGGCACCACCTGACGCCTACGGCGTACCGGCCCAGCCCGCCACCAAGCGTCCACGGTCGGTGCTCGGACCCCTCACCGCCTTCGCCGCACTCGCCGCCACCGGCGTGCTCGGCCTGGTCGACGCCCTCGGCGCCTCGGTCCCGGTCTCGGCCTACCTCGCCACCCCGCTCGCAGTCGTGGGGATCGGGCTGGTCGCCGGGGCCTGGATCGGCCGCTCCCGCGGACTGATCGCCCTCGGCGCCGTGCTGGTGCTGATGCTCGTTCCGGTGACCACGGTGGAACGGCTCGACTTCGCCGACCTCGCCGAGGGCCAGGACGGCTCGGTTCTCGTCGAGCTGAGCACGGCCGAGGAGATCGCCGGAGTCACCTTCGAGCACGGGGTCGGCGACGTGCGCTACGACCTCAGCGACCTGCGGCTCGGGGGCGCGACGGTGGGCACGACCGTGCAGCTCGGCGCGGGAACGCTCGTCGTCGTCGTGCCGCCCGACGTGACGCTCCAGGTGAGCGCGGACGCTGCCGCCGGTGAGATCGACCTGCTCGGCGAGACGAGCGACGGCGTCGGGGTGTCGCGCGAGGCCACGTTCGCAGGAGACGAAGGTGCAGGAACCCTCCGGCTCGACGTCGGAGTAGGACTCGGAAGTGTGGAGGTTGACCGTGCAGGTGCATGAGACAGACGTGACGTCGTTGATGTTCGGGCTGGTGTTCGCCGGGTCGGCCCTGGTGTGGGCGCTCGTCGTGACCGGGGTGCTGACCGTGTCAGTGCTTCCGGTGGCGGTTCCCGTGCTGTTCGTGGTGGTCGGCGTCGTGGGCGTCGTGGCCGCGCTGAGCCGGGGCCGCCGCGACGAGATCGACCTTCGTCAGGGGGACGATGCCTTCTAGCCCCTGGTTCGCCGAGCACCGCCGATGGACAGTAGGACAGACCAGGACGAGGAGACTCGCCCGCAGACCAAGGAGAGACACGAGATGTCCGAGCACGACCCGCACAACACCAGTGCCGACCAGCCCACCGCACCGGTCCCCGACCCCATGCAGGTGCCCGCGGACGAGCCGCCGCAGCTGACCCGGGAGCTGCCGCCGGCAGCCGGCCCGGGTGGTTGGACGGGCGCCGCCGAAGCGAGCGCCGCCGAGGCGAGCGCTGCCCAAGGGGGATACTCCCAGCAGGGATACGCCGGCCAGGGAGCGGCCTACGGCGGCGTCGGTGCGCCACCAGCCGCGCCGCCCGGTGCCTACCAGGGCTACGGCTACCCGGTTCAGCCGGCACGCACCGACGACAAGGCAGTCTGGGCGCTGGTCAGCTCGATCGCGGGCTTCATCCTCTGCCCCATCGTGCTGCACGTCGTGGGCTGGGTGCTGGCGAACCAGTCGCTGCGCTCGATCCGCGAGTCACGCGGCACCCTCGCCGGTGACGGGATCGCGAAGCTCGCGAAGATACTCGGCATCATCGGCGTGGTCCTGTACTCCCTCGCCGCGCTCGCCGCCATCGCGTTCTTCGCCATCCTGATCCCCCTCGGGCTGTTCGCGGCAAGCACGACCACGACGTCGATCGACGTCGGCAGCCAGAACGTGACGCCGATCGCAGTCGCCGAGATCGACGGCCAGTCGTTCACCCACGACGCCGGCGACGTCACGTACGACCTGACCGACCTCGACTTCGCCGGCGAGACCGTCGACATGAGCGTCGACCTCGGGGCCGGCACGCTCGTGGTGGAGGTTCCGGACGAGGTCACGGTCACCCTCGATGCCACGGTGGGCGCCGGACAGATCGACGCCTTCGGCGAGACCGCCAGCGGCATCAGCCTGACCCGCGACGAGACGTCGCCCGGCGAGCCGGGTGCCGGATCGGTCATGCTCGACCTCGAGGTCGGCCTCGGCAACCTGCGCGTCGTGCAGAGCTGACGCCACGACGACGCCCGTCCCGCATCCGGCGGGCACGGGCGTCGTCTTGCTAGCGTCGCGCCGATGGTCGCGCAGCCGCACGTAGGGACTCTGCGCGAGAAGCCGCTGCACGCCGCCCTGAAGAAGTACTGCGCCGAGCCGGGCGACGCGTTCGAGGTGCCGGTGGACGGCTTCGTCGTCGACATCGTCCGCGGCCCGCTGCTCATCGAGATCCAGACCCGCGGGTTCTCGTCGATGAAGCGCAAGCTGGCGGCACTGCTGGACGGGCACCCCATTCGCATCGTCCACCCGGTCGCATCGACCCGGCGCATCGTCAAGGTCGATGACGACGGCGTCGTCGTCTCGCGCCGCACCTCGCCCAAGCACGGGACCGCGCTCGACGTGTTCGCCGAGCTGGTGAGCTTTCCCGGGCTGCTCGAGCACCCGCACCTCACCCTCGACGTGCTGCTCGTCGAGGAGGAGGAGGTGCGTCGCTTCTCCCCCGGCATGGCCTGGCGCCGGCACGGATGGGTGGTCGACGAGCATCGCCTGCTCGAGGTGCGCAGCCGCGTGCTGATCGAGACGCCGGACGACCTGGCCCGGCTCGTCCCGGCTTCCGTCGGGGACGAGTTCACCACGAGCGACCTGGCGCTCGCGATCGGTCGGCCGCGCCGGCTGGCCCAGCAGATGGCCTTCTGCCTGCGCACGCTGGGCCTGGTCGACCCGGTCGGCAAGCGCGGCAACAGCGTGGTCTACCGCCGCCGTCCGCGCGCGCTACTCGGTGGGGACGTGGCTGCTGCTGCGCCACGCCTGCCGTAGCGACACCTTCTGCCCGATCGAGAGGATCGCACCGGTGTAGATGCGTCCGGCCAGCCGGATCATCCCGTAGGTCGCCGCCATGAGCAGCGCGACCGACAAGCCGAGCTCCCAGGCCGCGACGTCGGTGACCGCGGAGCGCACCGGCATCACGAAGGGCGAGAACGGCGGGAGGATCGACGTGACGCGGGTGAGCGTGCTGTCGGGGTCGGTGCCGGCGAGGATCGCGATGAAGTACGCCGGCAAGATCAGGAACATCGGGATGAGGGCCACCGACTGCACGTCCTCCTGACGAGTGACCGTCGACCCCAGTGCCGCGTACAGCACGGCGAAGAAGGCGAACCCGAGCAGGAACCACCCGACGATGGACGCGAG
Source organism: uncultured Actinomycetota bacterium (assembly GCA_963714455.1). Lineage (GTDB taxonomy): Bacteria > Actinomycetota > Actinomycetes > Jiangellales > Jiangellaceae > CAVQGZ01. The sequence continues at coordinate 17,368 of CAVQON010000014.1, read as the reverse complement.
CAACCCCGGCCCGAGGTCGATCTCGACGTCGTCAGGCAGCACCTGGGTGGCGACGAGGTAGCTGGCCCCTGCCAGCACGCTCACCTGGATCACGGCCAGGGCCCCGACCCCCAGCACCTTGCCGGCCAGCAGCCGGTACGGCAGCACACGCGACAGCAGCACCTCGACCACTCGGCTGGACTTCTCCTCGACGACGGCCATCATCACGAGCTGGCCGAACAGGATGACGGCCAGGTACAGCAGCAGCATGCCGACGAACACCGCGGCCTGCTGCCCACCCTCGGCCGGGTCGGGGGGGTCGAGCACGTCGGAGGCGGGTGAAGCCGGTGCGACCAGCGACGCCGCCTGCGACTCCGACAGCCCCAGCGCCTGAGCGGCGCGCTGCTGCTGGTCGGCCTGCAGCGCCACCGCGAGCATCGTGGCCACCTGGGGATCAGGCCCGGACTGCCAGATCAACGCGCCCGGGTCGGGCTGCGTGACGACGACGACGTCGAGGTCACCGTCGGTGAGCCCCCGCTCAGCCGCAGCGCGATCAGGCACCTCGACCAGCGTCGGCTCGAGCTCGACCTGCTCGGCAGCAGCGGCGAGAGCGGCGGTGAAGGTCGCCGACTGCTCGCCCAGCACCCCGACGTCACGCGTCGGGTCGGGCTGCGCGGTGGTGGCGACGAAGAGGCCGCCGACCGCGACCACTCCCACGGCGAACACCATCGTGAGCAGAAAGGCGCGACTTCGGGCTCGGGCGACGAAGTCGCGCCGCGCCACCAGGTAGACGTGTCGCCAGCCCGTCATTGCGACACCGCCGCCCGGAAGACGTCGGACAGGCTCGGTGGCTCGTAGACGACGCTCGTGATGCGCCCGGCCGAGCGCGCAGCCTCGAGGATGTCCTCGACCGGCACGTCGTCGGCCAGCAGCACGTGGTGGTCGGCGCCCAGCCCCGGCTCGTCCGGCACGTCGAGGACGTCGAGCCCCGACGTCACCGAGGGACGCCACGGCGCTCCGTCCACCTCGACGGCCAGGCGGCGCATCCGGGTGCCCGAGCGGAGCTCGTCCAGCGTCCCGGTGCGCACCACCCGTCCGTGGTCGACGATCACGACGTCCTGGCAGACGTCCTGCACGAGGTCGAGCTGGTGGCTGGAGAAGACGATGCAGGTGCCCGCGGCGGCCAGCGCCCGCAGCTCCCGGGCGAGCGCATCGGTGCCCAGCGGGTCCAGCCCGGCGAAGGGCTCGTCCAGCACCGCGAGCACCGGGGAGTGCACGAGCGCAGCCGCCAGCTGCACTCGCTGCTTGTTGCCGTGGGAGAGCTGCTCCAGCGTCGCGCCGCCACGATCGGCCAGGCCGAGACGTCCGAGCCAGTCGTCGGTCGCGGCGGCGGCGTCGGCGGCGCTCATCCCGGAGAGCCGCCCGAGGTAGCGAAGCTGCTCGGCGATCTTCATCTTCGGGTACATGCCGCGCTCCTCGGGCATGTACCCGAACGTCAGACGCGACGTGGTCGTGACGGGCGCCCCCTGCCAGGTCACCTCGCCGGCGTCGGGCTCGACGAGACCGAAGATGCAGCGCATCGCCGTGGTCTTGCCGGCGCCGTTGGGGCCGAGAAAGCCCACGATGCGTCCCGGCCGGGCCTCGAAGCTGGCAGCGTCCAAGGCACGCAGCGAGCCGAACTGCTTGGTGAGATCACGCACTGAGAGCACGCCTCCAGCATGCCAAGCATGCGCGAGGCGCGCCCTACTCCACCGGGGTTACCTCGTCGAGCACGAGCTGGGCCACCTCGCGCATGGTGGTGCGCTTGTCCATCGCCGTGCGCTGGATCCACCGGAACGACTCCGGCTCGCTCATCGTGAAGCGCTCCTGCAGCCGGGCCTTGGCCCGATCGAGGAGCTTGCGGGTCTCCAGGCGGTCGGTCAGGTCGGCCACGTCCGCCTCCAGGGCGACGATCTGCGCGAACCGGGACAGGGCGATCTCGATGGCCGGGACGAGGTCGGCGGCGGTGAACGGCTTGACGACGTAGGCCATCGCGCCGGCGTCGCGCGCCCGCTGCACCTGCTCACGCTGGGAGTAGGCGGTGACCATGACGACCGCGGACAGGCGAGCGCCCACGATGCGTTCGGCGGCGGTGATGCCGTCCATCACCGGCATCCGCACGTCGAGCATCACCAGGTCGGGGCGCATCTGCTCGGCCAGGGCGACGGCGGTCTCACCGTCCCCGGCCTCCCCGACGACGCGGTAGCCCTCCTCCTGCAGCATCTCGCGCAGGTCGAGCCGGATCAGCGCCTCGTCCTCGGCGATCACGACTGTCGGCGCGGCGGCCTTCTGCGCGTCCGGGCTCGTCACACGTCTCCTTCTGCAGCGGGTGGTGCTTGCCCGGCTAGGCTTGGCGCTGAGTTGGCCGGGTTGATGGAACAGGCAGACATGACGGTCTCAAAAACCGTTGCCCGCAAGGGCGTGCGGGTTCAAGTCCCGCACCCGGCACCGTCGATCACTACCCCTCGTGGTCCTCCGCCGCGTGCGCCGGGATGGCACCCTCGACCGGGTCCCCGATGCGGTGCAGGCGCATGGTGTTGGTGGTGCCTGCGTACCCGGGCGGGCTGCCGGCGACGAGCACGATGAGGTCGCCCTCGGCGGCCAGCCCCACGTGGTGCAGGCGCTCGTCGACCACGCGCACTGCGGCGTCGGTGGTCTCGGCGAGCTCCACGACGTAGGGCTGCACACCCCACGCCAGGGCAAGCTGGCGACGGGTCGACTCCAGCGGGGTGAAGGCCAGGATCGGGATCGGCGAGCGCAGGCGGGCCAGCCGTCGTGCGGAGTCACCGCTCTGGGTGAACGCCGCAAGGTACTGCGCGCCCATCAGCTCGCCGGTGTCGGCAGCGGCGAGCGTGAGGGCTCCCCCGCCGGTGCGTGGCTTGGTCGTGAGCCGTGGGATGCGCTCGAACCCCTCTTCTTCGGTGGTCTCGATGATGTTCGACATCACCTCGACCGCCTCGATGGCGTACTTGCCGATGCTGGTCTCGCCCGAGAGCATCACCGCGTCTGCCCCGTCGAGGATGGCGTTGGCCACGTCCGACGCCTCCGCCCGGGTGGGCCGGGCGCTGGTGATCATCGACTCGAGCATCTGGGTGGCGACGATCACCGGCTTCGCGCGACGTCGGGCCAGCTCGACCGCGCGCTTCTGGACGAGCGGCACCTCCCACAGGGGCAGCTCGACGCCCAGGTCGCCGCGGGCGACCATGATGCCGTCGAACGTGATGACGATGCGTTCGAGGTTCACCACGGCCTGCGGCTTCTCGAGCTTGGCGATGACCGGCACCCGGTGGCCGAACTCGTCCATGATGCGGTGCACCGGCTCGATGTCGGACGGGTCGCGCACGAACGACAGCGCAACCATGTCGACCCCGGTGCGCATGGCCCAGCGCAGGTCGTCCTCGTCCTTCTCGCTCAGTGCGGGCACGTTCACGGCGACGCCGGGAAGGTTGATGCCCTTGTTGTTCGACACCGCCCCGCCCTCGATGACGCGGGTGTGCACCCGCGGCCCGTCGACGGAGGTGACCTCGACGGCGATCTTTCCGTCGTCGATCAGCAGCCGGTCACCCGGGGCGCTGTCGCCCGCCAACCCCTTGTAGGTGGTCGAGCAGATGGTCGCGTCACCGGGCACGTCCTCGGTGGTGATCGTGAACGTGTCCCCGGCGGCCAGCGTGTGCGGGCCGTCGGTGAACGTGCCCAGCCTGATCTTGGGCCCCTGCAGGTCGGCGAGGATCGCGACCGGACGGTCGAACTCCTCTGCCACCTCGCGGACCATGGTGTAGCGGCGGTCATGGTCGGCGTGGTTGCCGTGGCTCATGTTGAACCGGGCCACGTCCATGCCGGCGGTGACGATGGCTCGCAAAGCCTCGACTGACTCGGTCGCGGGGCCGAGGGTACAAACGATCTTGGCGCGTCGCACGGTGCGACCGTAGCCGCACTCGCACCCCGCGGTGCGCCGTTCTCGCAGACTTAACCGCGCCAGATCACGCTGGTTCCGGACGGGCTGCTCAGGCGACGAGAGGCCGGTCCGTCGGGGCCACCGGCGCGGGCAGCTCTGTCGAGCCGGTGAGGTACTCGTCGACCGCTGCAGCACACGCGCGGCCCTCGGCGATGGCCCACACGATGAGCGACTGACCTCGGCCGGCGTCACCGGCGACGAAGACGTTCTCGACGTTGGTGGTGTACCGCTCGTCCCGCGCCACGTTGCCACGACCGTCGAGCTCGACGCCCAGCTGGGTGAGCAGCGGTGAACGCTCCGGGCCGACGAAGCCCATGGCGAGCAGCACCAGGTCGGCCGGCAGCTCGCGTTCGCCGCCCGCCACAGGCTCGAAGCCGTTCGGCCCGGCCTGCACCTCCGTCAGGCGAAGCGCGGCGACCTTGCCGTCGTCGGTGCCCACGAACTCCTGCGTGCTGACGGAGAAGACCCGCTCGCCACCCTCCTCGTGCGCCGGGGAGGTGCGCATCATGAGCGGCCACGTCGGCCACGGGGTCTGCTCGGGACGGCTCTCCGGCGGCTGCGGCATGATCTCGAGCTGCGTCACCGAGGCCGCACCCTGCCGGTGCGCCGTGCCGACGCAGTCCGCGCCGGTGTCGCCACCGCCGATGATCACGACGTGCTTGCCCGTCGCGGTCACCTGGTTCTCGACCGGCTCGCCCAGGGCGACCCGGTTGGCCGGCGGCAGGTACTCCATGGCCTGGACGATGCCGTCGAGGTCACGCCCGGGGATGGGAAGGTCGCGCCAGGACGTGGCACCCACAGCGAGCACGACGGCGTCGTAGCGACGCCGCAGCTGCTCGCCCGTCACGTCGGTGCCCACGTCGATGCCCGAGCGGAACACGGTGCCCTCGCGCCGCATCTGGTCGAGCCGTCGCTCGACGTGGCGCTTCTCCATCTTGAACTCGGGGATGCCGTAGCGCAGCAGGCCGCCCGGACGGTCGTCGCGCTCGTACACCGCGACGGTGTGCCCGGCGCGGGTGAGCTGCTGGGCGACGGCGAGACCGGCGGGCCCGGAGCCGACCACGGCGACCGTCTTGTCGGTGAGCCGGTCGGCCGGCTGCGGCAGCACCCAGCCTTCGTCCCACGCCCGGTCGATGATCGACACCTCGACGTTCTTGATGGTGACCGCGGGCTGGTTGATGCCCAGCACGCAGGCGGCCTCGCAGGGGGCCGGGCAGAGCCGTCCGGTGAACTCGGGGAAGTTGTTCGTGGCGTGCAGCCGCTCGATCGCCGAGCGCCAGTCGTCGCGCCAGACCAGGTCGTTCCACTCCGGGATCAGGTTGCCCAGCGGGCAGCCCTGGTGGCAGAACGGGATGCCGCAGTCCATGCACCGACCGGCCTGCGCGGTGATGATCGGCAGCAGCACCCGCCCCGGGGCGTCCGGGTAGAGCTCGTTCCAGTCGTTGACCCGCTGGTCGGCCGGCCGGTAGCCGGCGGTCTCCCGGCCTGTCGTCAGAAACCCACGAGGGTCAGCCACGCGAAGCCTCCATGATTGCCTCCAGCACGTCACGGCCGTCGCGCCGAGCATCGGCTTCGGCCTGCAGTACCCGCTTGTAGTCCAGCGGCATCACCTTGGTGAACCGTGCCAGCACCGCGTCGGCGTCGGCATCCCAGTCGGCGAGCAGCCGGGCAGCGACGGCCGACTCCGTCTCGTGCCCGTGCCGGGTCACCAGGTCGCGCAGCGTCGCCACGTCGTCGTCGTCGAGCGGCGTGAGCTCGACCATCTCGAGGTTGACCTTGCCCGGGTCGAGGTCGAGGACGTACGCGATGCCGCCGGACATGCCGGCCGCAACGTTGCGCCCGGTGGCCCCGAGGATCACGACACGCCCACCGGTCATGTACTCGCACGCATGGTCGCCGACACCTTCGACGACGGCTGCCGCACCGGAGTTGCGCACGCAGAAGCGCTCCCCCACGACGCCGCGCACGAAGATCTCGCCGGCTGTCGCACCGTAGGCGATCACGTTGCCGGCCACCACGTTCTGCTCGGCGACGAAGGGCGCCGACCGGTCCGGACGCAGCACGACACGTCCGCCGGACAGACCCTTGCCGAGGTAGTCGTTCGTGTCACCTTCCAGCCGCAGAGTCACACCGCGCGGAAGGAAAGCACCGAACGACTGCCCGGCCGAGCCGGTGAACGTGATGTCGATCGTGCCGTCGGGCAGCCCGTCGCCCTTGTACCGGCGGGTGACCTCGTGGCCGAGCATCGTGCCGACCGTGCGGTTGACGTTGCGGATCGGCACGCGGGCCCGGACCGGCTCACCGTTGTCCAGGGCGTCGCGGCTGAGCTCGATCAGCTCGTTGTCCAGTGCCTTGACCAAGCCGTGGTCCTGCGACGTCGTCTGGTGCAGGTCGGTGCCGGCCGGCAGGTCGGGCGTGTAGAGGATGGGCGTGAGGTCGAGACCGGCCGCCTTCCAGTGCTCCACGGCCCGGTCGGTGTCGATCATCTCGGCGTGCCCGATGGCCTCGTCGAGGCTGCGGAAGCCGAGCTCGGCCAGGTACTCGCGCACCTCTTCGGCGATGTAGAGGAAGAAGCGCTCCACGAACTCCGGCTGACCGGTGAACCGCTTGCGCAGCTCGGGGTTCTGGGTGGCCACCCCGACCGGGCAGGTGTCGAGGTGGCAGACGCGCATCATCACGCAGCCGGAGACGACCAGCGGCGCGGTGGAGAAGCCGTACTCCTCGGCACCGAGCAGCGCGGCGATCACCACGTCGCGCCCGGTCTTCATCTGCCCGTCGGTCTGCACGACGATGCGGTCGCGCAGGCCGTTGAGCAGCAGCGTCTGCTGGGTCTCGGCCAGGCCGAGCTCCCACGGCCCGCCGGCGTGCTTGAGCGAGGTGAGCGGCGAGGCGCCCGTCCCGCCGTCGTGCCCGGAGATCAGGACGACGTCGGCGTGCGCCTTGCTCACCCCCGCGGCCACGGTGCCGACGCCCATCTGCGCGACCAGCTTGACGTGCACGCGCGCCGCCGGGTTGGCGTTCTTCAGGTCGTGGATGAGCTGGGCGAGGTCTTCGATGGAGTAGATGTCGTGGTGCGGCGGCGGCGAGATCAGGCCGACGCCCGGGGTGGAGTAGCGCGTCTTCGCGATCCACGGCCACACCTTCGGCCCCGGCAGCTGGCCACCCTCGCCCGGCTTGGCGCCCTGGGCCATCTTGATCTGGATGTCGTCGGAGTTGGTCAGGTACTCCGACGTCACGCCGAAGCGCCCGGAGGCCACCTGCTTGATGGCGCTGCGCCGGGACGGGTCGTGCAGACGGTCGGCGTCCTCGCCGCCCTCACCGGTGTTGGACTTCGCCCCGATGCGGTTCATGGCGATGGCAAGAGTCTCGTGCGCCTCGCCGGAGATGGAGCCGTACGACATGGCCCCGGTGGAGAACCGCTTGACGATCTGGCTCACCGGCTCGACCTCGTCGATCGGCACCGGCGGGCGCGCGCCGATGCGCAGCGAGAACAGCCCGCGCAGGGTCATCAGCCGCTCGGACTGGTCGTCGACCTTGGCGGTGTAGGACTTGAACACCTCGTACTGGCCGGCGCGCGTGGCGTGCTGGAGCCGGAACACCGTGTCGGGGTCGAACAGGTGCGGCGGGCCCTCCCGGCGCCACTGGTACTCCCCGCCCACCTCGAGCTGGCGGTGGGCCTGGGGGACGCCGCTGGGCGGGTACGCGACGTCGTGGCGACGGCGCACCTCCTCGGCGATCACGTCGAGGCCGATGCCCCCGAGGCGCGACGTCGTCCCGGTGAAGTGCTGGTCGACCAGAGCCTGCGACAGGCCCACGGCCTCGAAGATCTGCGCGCCGGTGTAGGAGGCGACCGTCGAGACGCCCATCTTGCTCATCACCTTGAGCACGCCCTTGCCGAGCGCCTTGACCAGGTTGGTGACCGCCGTCTGCGGCTCGACCCCGGGCAGGTACACCCCGGCGCGGGCCATGTTCTCCACCGTCTCCATGGCCAGGTACGGGTTGACCGCCGAGGCGCCGTAGCCGATGAGAAGAGCGACGTGGTGCACCTCGCGGACGTCGCCGGCCTCGATGATCAGCCCGACCTGGGTGCGCTGCTTGGTGCGCACCAGGTGGTGGTGCACGGCCGAGCAGAGCAGCAGTGACGGGATGGGGGCGTTGTCGAAGTTGCTGTCGCGGTCGGACAGGATGATGAACCGCTTGCCGTCGGCGATGAGGGAGTCGACCTCGGCGAAGATCGCGTCCAGGCGCGCGGCCAGACCGGCGCCGCCCTCGTCGACCCGGTAGAGGCCGCGCACCCGCGCGGCGGCGAAGCCGGGCAGGTCGCCGTCGGCGTTGATGTAGCGGATCTTCGCCAGCTGGTCGTTGTCGATCACCGGGAAGTCCAGGCGCACCTGTCGGCACTGCGCCGGCGTGGTCTCCAGCAGGTTGCCCTCGGGACCGGTGGTGGCGCTCAGCGAGGTGACGAGCTGCTCGCGGATGGCGTCCAGCGGCGGGTTGGTCACCTGGGCGAACAGCTGGGTGAAGTAGTCGAACAGCAGCCGCGGGCGCGAGGACAGCACCGCGATCGGGGTGTCGGTGCCCATCGAGCCGATCGGCTCGGCCCCGCTGCGCGCCATCGGCGTGAGCAGGATGCGCAGCTCTTCCTCGGTGTAGCCGAACGTCTGCTGGCGGCGCGTGACGCTGGAGTGGCTGTGCACGACGTGCTCGCGGTCGGGCAGGTTCGGCAGCTCCACGGTGCCGGCCTCGAGCCACGCCTGGTAGGGGTTGGCGGCGGCCAGCGCGCTCTTGATCTCGTCGTCCTCGACGATGCGGTGCTCGTCGAGGTCGACCAGGAACATGCGGCCCGGCTGCAGGCGACCCTTGCGCACGACGGTGGCCGGGTCGATGTCGAGCACGCCGACCTCGGACGCCATGACGACAAGGCCGTCGTCGGTGACCCAGAAGCGCGAGGGGCGCAGGCCGTTGCGGTCGAGCACGGCGCCGACCTTCGCACCGTCGGTGAACACGACCGAGGCGGGCCCGTCCCACGGCTCCATGAGCGAGGAGTGGTAGGCGTAGAAGGCGCGGCGGGCCGCGTCCATCTGCTCGTGGTTCTCCCAGGCCTCCGGGATCATCATGAGCACGGCGTGCGGCAGGTCACGCCCACCGAGGTGCAGCAGCTCGAGGACTTCGTCGAAGGTGGCCGAGTCGCTCGCCCCCGGCGTGCAGATCGGGAAGACGCGCGACAGGTCGCCGGGGATGAGGTCGCTGGCCAGCTGGGCCTCGCGGGCGCGCATCCAGTTGCGGTTGCCCATGACCGTGTTGATCTCGCCGTTGTGGGCGACGTAGCGGTACGGGTGGGCCAGCGGCCACGACGGGAACGTGTTGGTGCTGAAGCGCGAGTGCACCAGAGCGAGCGCCGAGGTCATGCGGCGGTCGGACAGGTCGGGGAAGAACGGCTCGAGCTGGCCGGTGGTGAGCATGCCCTTGTAGACCAGGGTGCGCGAGGACAGGCTCGGGAAGTAGACGGCCTCGCCCTGCTCGGCGGTGATGTGCTCGATGCGCTTGCGCAGGCAGAAGGCCCGCCGGTCGAGCTCGACGCCGCTCACCGACTTCTGGATGGACCGGTCCGGCCCGATGGGGGCCAAGAAGAGGTGCCGGAAGTGCGGCATCGTCGAGCGGGAGACCGACCCGAGCAGGGACGGGGTGACCGGGACGTCACGCCAGCCGAGCACCCGCAGCGACTCCTCGGCCGCGATGCGCTCGACGAGCACAGTGGTCTCGTCCACGGTGCCGTCCGGGATGAACGCCAGACCGACCGCGTAGTGACCCGCCGGCGGCAGGTCGAACGGCACGACCTCACGCAGAAAAGCGTCCGGCACCTGGACGAGGATGCCCGCGCCGTCGCCGGAGTTGGGCTCGCTGCCGACCGCGCCGCGGTGCTCGAGGTTGCGCAGCGCCGTCAGTCCCTGGGCCACGATCTCGTGGCTCGGCACTCCGGTGAGGGTGGCCACGAAGGCCACGCCACAGGCGTCGTGCTCGAAAGCCCGGTCGTAGAGCCCCTGGGCGGGCGGGAAGGCATCGCTCACGTAACACCTCTGCTGGAGACGGACAGCCCGACGGCTGCCTCACGGCATGGGGTCGGCGCGAACAGTCGGCGCGCGTGGGACAGCGCTGTCCCCTATCGGGGTCCAGCGTACCTGGCTGACCCCGCCAGGCATGTCGCGCTACTCGGCGGGCTCGGTTGGCTCGGCTGACTCGGTGGGCTCGGCAGACTGGGCTGCCGCGATCGCGTCGAGCAGCGCCTGCGGCTCGAAGGTGGGCAGGTCGGTCAGCTCGCCGTTGAGGAAGATCGTGGGTGTGCCGGTCACCCCGGCCTCGAGCTGCGCGCCGTTGAGGTTCTCGGCCCAGCCGTCGTACGTGCCGTCGTTGACGCACTGGGCGAACTCCGGGCTCTCGATACCGATGCTCGCCCCGATATCGATCAGCTCGTCGTTGGTGACACCGTCACCCGACTCCGAGCCCTGGACAGCGAAGACCGCGTCGTAGAACTCGTTGGTCTGGCCCTGGTCGACCGCACACCCGAGGGCGTTGGCGGCGCGGGCGGAGCCGGCGTTGATGAACGACACCGGGTGGTACAGCACCTTCAGCTCACCGGCGGCGACCTGCTCGCTGATGGTGTCACCGAGCGCCGCGGTGAACGTCGCGCAGGCCGGGCACGAGAAGTCGACCCACTCGTCCATCACGACCGGTGCGGAGTCGTCGCCGTAGGGCGCCCCGCCGTCCGGCGGCTCGACCCCAGCCGGGACGGCCGCGGCGTCGCCGGTGCCGGACTGGCTCCCCACGACTGCCACGGCGATGAGCGCGATGGCGGCCAGCACCGCGACCGCCACGAGCAGGCGCGTGCGACGCTCGGACGCGCGGGCGGCGGCCTCACGTTCGGCCTTCATCTGCTCACTACGGGCGCGGCGGTCGTCCTTGGACGGCTTCGAGCTCATGGCGTCACAGGGTAGGTGGTAGGGGTACCGATCGCCCTGCCCAGGTTGCCGATCTTGGCGCACGCGCCGTCTCGGTTGCCGATCTTGGCGTACGCGCCGTCTCGGTTGCCGATCTTGGCGTACCGGCCGCATAAGCGCAGGAATGCGGCCGTGGCGCCAAGATCGCCGGGTGCCGGTGCCGGGTGCCGGTGCCGGTGCCGGGTGGTGGGTGGTGGGTGAGCGGCGGGGGCGGGGGTCAAGGACGGCGGACGCCGGCGGCGAGGTCGGCGGTGCGGATGCCCAGGGCGTCCAGCCCGGCGGCCAGGGTGTCGGCGGCCAGCAGCTCACGCACGAGTGCCGAGCCAACGATGACACCATCGGCGAAGCCCGCGACCTCGGCGGCCTGCTCGCCCGTCGAGACACCCAGGCCCACGCCGACGGGCAGGTCGGTGACCGTGCGGGTGCGCCTGACGAGACGCTCAGCTGCCCCGCCGACGGACGCGCGTGCCCCGGTCACGCCCATGGTGGACGCGGCGTAGACGAACCCGCGGCACGCCTGAGCAGTCAGCGCCAGCCGCTCGTCGGTCGAGGACGGAGCGACCAAGAAGACCGTCCCCAGGGCGGCAGCCCGTGCGGCGACCAGCCAGTCGGCGGCCTCGTCCGGGATGAGGTCAGGCGTGATCACACCCGCTCCCCCGGCGGCGGCCAGGTCGCGGGCGAAGGCCGCGGCGCCGTAGCGCTCGATCGGGTTCCAGTAGCTCATCACGACCGCGGTGACGCCGCGCCCGGCCAGCCTCTCGACGGTGCGCAGCACGTCGGCGGTGGTGGTGCCCGCCCGCAGGGCTGCGTCCACCGCCTGCTGGATGACCGGGCCGTCCATCAACGGGTCGGAGTAGGGCAGGCCGACCTCCACGAGGTCGGCGCCCGCGTCGACCATGGCCAGCATCGCGTCGCCGGCCCCGGCCACAGACGGGTACCCGGCCGGCAGGTAGCCGATCAGCGCCGCCCGCTGCTCGCGCCGAGCCGTGGCGAACACGTCGGCAAGCGCCTGCTCCCCGGTGCTCACCGCGGTCGTCACGCCGGTGCCTCGCCGGTGACCAGGCCGAACCACCGCGCGGCGGTGTCGACGTCCTTGTCGCCACGTCCGGAGAGGTTCACCAGGATCGTGTACCCCTCGCCGTGGGCGGCGCCCAGGCGCTGCACGCCGGCGAGCGCGTGCGCGGTCTCGATGGCCGGGATGATGCCCTCGGTGCGCGACAGCAGCCGAAAGGCCTCCATGGCCTCGGTGTCGGTGACCGGTTCGTAGGTGGCGCGGCCGATGTCACGCAACCAGGAGTGCTCGGGGCCGACACCCGGGTAGTCCAGCCCGGCGGAGATCGAGTGCGACTCGATGGTCTGCCCCATGTCGTCCTGGAGCAGGTACGACCGCGCCCCGTGCAGCACCCCGGGCGACCCACCCGTGATCGTGGCGGCGTGGCGGCCCGTGGACACTCCGTCACCACCGGCCTCGTACCCGTGCAGCGCCACGCCGGCGTCGTCGAGGAAGGCGGCGAAGATGCCGATGGCGTTGCTGCCGCCACCGACGCAGGCGGCCACGGCGTCGGGCAGGGCGCCGGTGAGGTCGAGCACCTGGACGCGCGCCTCGTCCCCGATCACCCGGTGGAACTCGCGCACCATCACCGGGAACGGGTGGGGCCCGGCGACCGTCCCCAGCAGGTAGTGGGTGTGCTCGACGTTGGTGACCCAGTCGCGCATCGCCTCGTTGATGGCGTCCTTGAGCGTACGGCTGCCGACGGTGACGGGGACGACCTCGGCGCCGAGCAAGCGCATGCGGGCGACGTTGAGGGCTTGGCGCCGGGTGTCTTCCTCCCCCATGTACACCACGCAGTCCAGACCGAGCAGAGCCGCGGCGGTCGCGGTGGCCACCCCGTGCTGGCCGGCTCCCGTCTCGGCGATCACCCGGGTCTTGCCCATGCGCCGGGTGAGCAGGGCCTGGCCGAGCACGTTGTTGATCTTGTGCGAGCCGGTGTGGTTGAGGTCTTCGCGCTTGAGCAGCACCCGGGCGCCGCCGGCGGCCTCCGCACCGAAGCGCGACGCCTCGGTGAGCGGGCTCGGCCGTCCGGTGTAGGTGCGCTGCAGGTGGTCGAGCTCGGCGACGAACGCCGGGTCGGCGCGCGCGGACTCGAAGGCGGCGGTGAGCTCGTCCAGGGCCGCGACCAGCGCCTCCGGCACGAACCGGCCCCCGTAGGGACCGAAGTGACCCGTGGCGTCCGGGCCGTGCAGACCCACCCCGTCGGCGGTGGTCGTCATCGCGACGTCCGCTGCTGGAGCGCCGGGTGGGCGCCGGCTGCGACGAGGTCGGCGACCGCGGCTGCCGGGTCGGTGCCCGCGACCGACCCGCTGACCAACGAGGTGCCCACGAGCACGGCGTCGGCACCGGCCTGGGCGAGCTCGAACACGTCGTGCGGACCCCGGATGCCCGACTCGGCCACCCGCACCACGGCGGGCGGCACCAGCGGTGCCAGCCGCCCGAAGGTCGCGAGGTCGACCCGCAGCGTCGTGAGGTCGCGGTTGTTGATGCCGAGCAGCTGCGCCCCGGCCACGAGCGACCGCTCGACCTCGATGTCGGTGTGCGCCTCCACCAGCGGCGTGAGCCCGATCGAGCGCGCCCGGTCGATCAGGCACTCGAGCGCCTGCTGGTCGAGCACGGACGCCATGAGCAGCACCATGTCGGCACCGACGGCCCGCGCCTCCCACAGCTGGTAGGACGACACGACGAAGTCTTTGCGCAGCACGGGGACGTCGACGGCCGCGCGGACGGCGGCCAGGTCGCCCAACGAGCCGCCGAAGCGGCGCGACTCGGTGAGCACGCTGATGGCTGCGGCGCCGCCGGCGGCGTAGGAGCGGGCGAGCTCTGCCGGGTCGTCGATCGGCGCGAGCGCCCCCTGGGACGGGCTCGCGCGCTTCACCTCGGCGATCACGCTCACCCCGGGCGAGCGCAGCAACGGCAGCGGGTCGAGCGCCGGCGGCATCCGCCGCGCGCGCTCCTTCAGGGTGTCCAGCGACACCGTCCGCTCGCGGACGGCCAGGTCTTCACGGACTCCGGCGACGATGTCAGCCAGCACTCCGTCAGGGCCGTTCACACCGGTCACTGTAGAGCCCGACGCACCATGCTCTGCCATGGGCACGACCCGGATCGCTCCGGCCCCGACGCACCGCGCGGGTGCTCGACGCTCATCGAGCAGGGGTGAGCACCTCCATGCCGGGAACGTTGCGCACGACCATGTAGAGCAGGGCAAGTGCGGCCACGACGGCCAGCGTCCGGCTGGAGACGTTCATGAACGACGTGGGTCGCCCGCGGGCACGACCTGCCGTCCAGCGCGCCCACTCGGCAAGCACCAACGGCACGGCCAGCACGACCAACACGTTGAAGCCCAGAGCGGCCTCGACGTCGCCACCCGACAGGGCCTGCACGGCACGCGTCCCCCCGCACAGCGGGCACCACAGCCCGGTGACGCTCAAGAACGGGCAGGCCGGCAGGACGGCGAGGCCGACCCGATCCAGCCAGGTGACCAGCGCGATCGACCCCAGGCCGGCCGCAGCGACGACGGCCGGCTGGGCAAGCAGCCGCAGGCGGCTGTCGCGGCTGCTCGGCTCGGCGTCCGGCACAGTGTCCCCGGCGCGAACCATGCCCCGACAGTACCGGCGTCACGCGCCGGCGACCTCTAGTAAGCAGCCGCCGCAGGAAAGGCGACGGTGAACGACGCCCCGCCCTCCGGGGCGTGCCCCGCCGACACCGATCCACCCATGCGACGGGTGAGCCGCTCGACGAGGGCGAGGCCCAGCCCGGACCCGCCAGGGCGTACACCCTCGTAGCGGTCGCGCAGCACGCCCTGGTCGAAGGCGACGGGCAGGTCGTCGTCGCTCAGCCCGGGTCCGCCGTCACGCACCTGGAGCGCCGGGCGTCCGTCGGGCAGCACGAGGGCCGCGACGACGACCGGCTGCCCGGCCGGCGTGACCCGAACAGCGTTGCTGAGCAGGGCGTCGACCACCTGCCGGGCTCGTGCCGGGTCAGCGACAGCCGCGATCGGCCGAGCCGGCGTCTGCGCGGACAGCACGACGTCGGCGCGTCGGGCCGGCTCGCGCCACGCCTCCACCGCCGCACGTGCGACGTCGTCGAGATCGAGCTCGATGAGGTCGAGCACGAAGTCGTCCGCCTCGGCCCGGGCCAGCGCGAGCAGGTCGCTCATGAGCACGTCGAGACGCTCGGCCTCGCTGCCGATCACGGCACCGGCCTTGACCGCGTCCGGACCGGTGACGACACCGTCGGCCAAGGCCTCGGCGTACCCGCGCACGGCCGTGAGCGGCGTGCGCAGCTCGTGGCTGACCGAGAGCAGGAACCGCCGTTGTCGGCTCTCCGAGCGCTCCAACGCGTCAGCGAGGCCGTTGATGGCCGCGGCGACGTCGGCTACCTCGACCGGGCCTTCGAGAACGACCCGCACGTCCCGCTCACCGGTCGACAGCCGGCGGGCGGCCTCGGCGGTGTCGCGCAGCGGACGGGCCAACCGCTGGGCGACGAGAGCACCGGCAGCGACGGCCAGCACCAGACCGGCGAGCAGCGACACCGCCAACCGGCTCAGCAGCGGCGCGGCGACGTCGTTGACGGCGGCCGTCGCCGAGGTGGAGAGCACCAGCACCCGGCTGAAGTCGAGCTGGCGTACCTCGATCAGGGTGGGCGGGTCAGCCTCGATGCTGCTGGCGGTGCCGTCCCGAAAGCCCTCGTCGACGAGCGAGGCGGGGATGCCGGGCGGAACCGGGTCGCCGAGGCGCACCACGGCTGAGGCGACGCCGGTTGCCTCCAGCTGGTCCAGCTGCGCCGACAGCCTCTCCTGCCCTCCGACGCCCAGGCCAAGGACGAGGCCCGCGATGAGGTCGGCCCGCTCGGCCAGCTGGGCCGACGCCCGCGTCTCTGCCTCCGACCGTACGAGCGGGACGGCGACGAGACCGACCGCCAGCACGCTGATGAGCGCAGTGACGACACCCAGCAGCACGAGCCGCCGAGTCAGGGTGTCGGTGAGGCCGCTCACCGCTCGAGGCCGTAGCCCACACCGCGCACGGTGCGGATGCGCGCGGCGTCGCCGATCTTCGCGCGCACCTGAGCGACGTGGACGTCCACGGTGCGGCTCGGCACGGCCGCGCTGTACCCCCAGACCTCGGTGAGCAGCTCGTCGCGGCTGAACACGCGTCCGGGGTGGCGCAGCAGGTGCTCGAGCAGCTCGTACTCGGTGGGGCTCAGGTCGATGTCACGACCATCCACGGTGACGCGGTGCTCGTCGAGATCCATGCGCACCGAGCCGGACTCGAGAACCGAGGCCACGGCACCGAGAGGGCCCCGGCGCAGCACGGCGCGCACGCGGGCCACCAGCTCGCGTGGCGAGAAAGGCTTGGTGATGTAGTCGTCGGCGCCGATCTCGAGGCCGAGCAGCCGGTCGACCTCCTCGTCGCGGGCGGTGACGATGAGCACCGGAACGCTGTCCCCGGCCGCCCGCAGGCGGCGCACCACCTCGGTGCCGTCGATGCCGGGCAGCCCGACGTCGAGCACCATCGCGATCGGGCGACGCGCCGACATGGCGTCCAGTGCGGCCTCGCCGGAGCGCACGACCTCGACGTCGAAGCCTTCTCGAACCAGGTAGAGCGCTTGCAGATCAGAGATGGCCGACTCGTCCTCGACGACCAGCACGAGGCCGCGTGTGTCGGCACCCACGGCAGTTGCCGACGTCGACTCAGGCAGCGCTGACGCGCTCCGGGTCGTCGACCTGCTTGCCCATGCCCATCATCTGCATGACCTTGCCGGCCACCGCACCGAGCGCGATGACGACGAACCCGACGCCGAGAAGCACCCAGTTGAGGAAGATGACGGCGATGCAGCCGATCAGAAACCCCAGGGTGATGATGATCGACGCGGTCCACGCCGCGGGGGTCTGGCCGTGGTTGTCGTGGTGGGCTGCCTCGGCCATGGTTCCTCCCGGCGTCGTCCTGCGGCTGTCAACGCGACAGCATACGGCTCAGCGGCCGGCTTCGTCCGGCGGCTCGTCGGCCGCGGTCGGGTCCTCGCCCCGGTCGAGGGCCTGCCAGACGTCGGCCTCGCTTGCCGCTGCCGGCGACGTCGGCGCGCTTGCCCTCGAGCCTGGGCGCTCGTAGCGACTCGACAGCCCCGACCATCGCCGACCGGCGACGAGCACCACCACGGCGCCGGCCATGACGAGGAGCAGCCCGGCGGCGCAGACGACCCACCACGGCGTGGTCTCGGCGATCGCGGAGTCGGCGAGCCCGGCGACCTCGACGCGCCACCAGTCCCGTGCCGTCCCGGCCAGGTCGCTGCCCACCGTCAGCACCTGGACGAGAGCCAGAGCCGCGAGCACCAGCACGACCACGGCCA